>CAVXIT010000013.1:0-527231 GCA_963761985.1 uncultured Acidimicrobiia bacterium | reverse complement strand
TCCGTAACGGCAGGAGCCGGGTGTGGAACTCGCAAGTCGACCTGTTCCTTGCCCTTAGCGACTTTGCAGCCAAGATTCTGTCCGAAGTCGGGGTACCGCGCGGGCGGATCAGCGTGAAGGACAACTTCGTCGCCGATCCCGGGCCTCGACTACAGCCTGCGGTGTCTTCCCGCGAACTCGTGTTTGTCGGGCGGTTGAGCCCTGAAAAGGGCGTAGCCCAGCTCGTGAAGCACCGGCGCGTTTTCTCCGAGGTGGGACTCTCGTTAAAGGTCATCGGCGACGGGCCTTTACGGGCCGACATTGCTTCGGCTCTCGGCTCCAGCTATCTCGGCCAGATGTCGTCAAGCGACCTGGCCGGGGAGATGCTTAAGTCGCGGGCTTTGCTCATGCCATCGATCTGGTACGAGGGTCAACCTCGCACGGCCCTCGAAGCGTTCGCAGCAGGTTTACCGGTCATGGGATCTTCGATCGGAGCGGTGGGAGAGCTGTTGCGGGCTCAGCCTGGCTCCTGGACCTTCGATCCCCATCGCGAATGGCAGCGGGCCGCCGATCTGCTGGCCTCGGACGAGACGGTGGCCGCAGGCTCGGCAGCGGCACGAGCCCTCTGGCTGGATAGGTTCCAGCCGGTTACAGCGATTGCCTCCCTCGCGGAAGCCTATGAGCGCGCCGTAACCGAGCACAGTCGCCATGGTTAGCTTCGATCGGTGACCTATCGCCGCGGGATCGCTACCGGGAACGAATCCCTCGACTCGGTGCGCGCCTCCTCTCAGGCGGGAACCACGCAACTGGCATCGGTCTTCGGCCCCTACCCCACCTAGGAGAAAGCTACCCAGGCGCCCTCGGAGAAAGTGCCGAGGTCGAACGACTGCACGCCAAGGGTCTGAGACTGTCAAAAGCTGGTCGTCCACCGCCAGGTTGCGCATCTCGTAACCGTTCGGAGCGAGCTCGGTAATGGGACCCAGCCGGGAACCCCCTCTAATTCGATTGCAACTGAACCGTTCCACCATTGGCCGCCCTTCTGGCCTTGCAGCGGGATCACCATCAAACCGCCGTTCTCGCTCCCGGGCCAGTAGAGAAGGCGTGATGGTCCCACTCGACGCCCGAAGAGGCCCGGAGTTCCGAGCGCATGTATCTCCTTGGTTGTTTGTGTGACGAGCGGGATCTCCCAATGGTTCCCCAGCTACGGTGAACTGATGCGCTTCGCTTTGATGACCGAGCCACAGCTCGGCGGTGGCTACGACGATCTCTCCTGGGCAGCCCGGGCCGCCGAGCGCGCTGGACTTGAAGCCTTCGCCCGCTCCGACCATTACTACTGGCGAGGAGGAGGCGACCCCCAGCCGGCGACAGAGGCATTCTCCAGTCTCGGAGGCATCGCTCGGGAAACGAGCCGGGTGCGGTTGGCGGTCCTGGTCTCACCCATCACCTTTAGGCATCCTTCGTTCATCGTCAAGGCAGCGGCGACGCTGGATGAGATGAGCGGCGGGCGCTTTGATCTCGGTCTCGGGACCGGATGGATGGAGGCCGAACACCAGGCCTATGGCATCGACTTCCCCCCCCGGAAGGAGCGGTTCGCCAGACTCGAGGACGCCCTTGGATATGTGCGGGCCGCCTTCACCGGCGAGCCCTATAAGGGAGATTTCTACAGCACGAGTGCCGTCTCCTACCCGTGCCCCAGCGGCCTCCGGATCATCGTGGGAGGGACCGGCACCGAGAGAACCCCGAGCCTGGCGGGCCGTTTCGCCGACGAATTCAACGTCTCGAGCGGTCCCTACACGAACCTCGAAACACGCTTCGACCTCGTGCGTGAATCCGCCCAGGCCGCAGGACGCAACCCCCACGAGATCACAATCTCGGTCATGGGCCCGGCGATCGTGGCCGAAAACCAAGCTTCGCTCGACCGCCTGCTTACCGATGCCGCCGTGTTCCGCAACGTTTCGGTCCCTGCTCTGGTCGAGCGATGGCGTGAGGCCCAGGTGCCATTCGGAGTGGTTGGCGAGGTCGCCGATGCCTTCGGACGTTTGGCGGAGGCCGGAGTCCAGAAGTACTACCTGCAATGGTGGCGCCTCGCCGATCACGATGGGATAGACCGACTGGTAAATGTCGCCCGAGACCTGTGATAGGTGAGTCACCTGGCCAAGTTGGTGCCGTTAATCAGTCACTCGGACGAGGTAAATCGTTCCTGGCACGGCCTCGAACCTGTCGCCGACTTGTGTCCCCAAAGCTCGTAGGGCTTTGGCAGCCTCAGGATTGGCAGCTTCCAGCCATGACGGAGGAGAAAACATGTCCCTCGTCACGAACAGCCTCCCATCAACTCCAGTGATCGCCTTGTGACCGGACACCTGGCCTCGATCGTGAACCGTGACAAGGATCTCCCTTGTCGTCGCGCCGCGTTCGATCAAGTCGCCGATAAGTGGGACGTCTTCTGCACTGTGGATACCGATATGCGCAGCATGCGCCTCGGACCTATAACCTAAGTACCGGGCAAGTCCAGCGCTGTCAGCGGTCAACACAAGATCGCCGGGACTCGCGTTTTCGACAAACCAAGCTCCAAGGATCGCGTGCCGGTTCTCGCCCAGGTAGAGAGGAAAGAACCCGCTCACGAGACTGTTAATGAACAGAGCTACTACCACGATCCAGGGAACTGCCCCGCTCACCCTTGCACGCTCCATGGCTCCCACGGCGAGAGCCCACATCGGGAGCAGGACGAGGAGCCATACCTCCGGGTGGGCCAAACCTCCCGCGTAGAAGAGAATCGCCAGATACGCCACCACCCATCCAAGCAATATGAACCCACTCTTCCAGGCGAACAGCCGAGCTGGAGCGGATGCGCCAAATCAGCATGGCCAGGCCAGCCAAGGCACTCGTCATAGTCAACGGACCCAAATATCTAATCCAGGCCGGAGCGGTGGCACCCATAGCGAACTCATCGTCACTCGCGTTTCGTGGGAACCCCTTTGCTACCGCGTCCCGAATCGACTCCAATGAGAACAGTGAGTTCGGAGCTACGATCGTCGACCCCAAGGCCACCACTCCGCGGAGCACCTCGGATAAACCAGGAGCGGGTGCGGAACCGGTGGTTTGGGTGTAAAAGTCGATGTAGGTGGTGGAGAGCATGCCGCCTCCCTGTCCGCGTGCGATCGCATAGGCCCCATAGGTGGCTGCAACCAGCACCACTCCGAAGAGAGCTCCAGCGAGCAGGATCTTGGATCGTTGCCATCCCAGTTGGATCAAAAGAAAAGGAAGGACAAAGACCAGCGCCACGTTGAGAGAGTGAGCCAGGACGGCGAGCGTTGCCAAGAGCGCGACGATCGTGACCGCTCTCCAGCCCGGTCGAAGTTTGACCGCACCAAGGAGTAGTAACAGGGCCATGACTGACGCCAGTGCGTAGACCTCTGCTTCGGCCGTGTAACGCCAGAATCCATAGGAAGCTCCTAGCGCGGCCGATCCAGCCATCGCTTGGGTTTGCGAAGCTCTTAACCATGCCCTCATTACGAGATAAAAGAGGACGACAGCGACGGCGCCAATGAAGGCCCCAATAGCTGCCATGAAGGAAAGCGAACGTAATCCAGGGAGCAGCGCTTTCAAGCGGCTCATAAGTCGCCTTAACCGCCGGCAGGTAGAGGAGATGGTTCGGAAACATCATGTCAGAGAGATCGCCGGATTCGATGATCGATGCGTAGTTGTAAGCATCGTCTGCTTCGAACCGGGAGTCAGGTGACGTCAGGAGGTATAGGCTGGTGAGCAGAAGCAATGCGAGGCCCGCCGCGATGGGTCCGGAGAATCTCTGCCCGCTCACAACCTGACAGTCAAGCGCACTCTCATATTCGACGAAGGCAAATGAGCTTTTCAAGAGAAAGCAACATCAGGCCGTTGTGAATCGTTCGCAGGCGGCTTTCTAGGACAGAGGTTTTCCTAGCCTGGCCTTTCGTGAGCGCCCCTCTTCTTCAGATCGAGAATTTGCATGCCGCCGCGGGCGAGGTGGAGATACTGAAGGGGATCGATCTCGTCCTTGACGAGAAGGGCGAGGTGCAGGCGATCATGGGTCCCAACGGTTCGGGCAAGAGCACCCTGGCGAACGTTCTGATGGGCCACCCCCAGTACCGGGTCACGAAGGGCAGGATCCTCTATCGCGGCACGGACGTCGCCGGGATGCCTCCCGATGAACGGGGCCGACAAGGCATGTTCCTGGCGTTTCAGAATCCGGAAGCGGTTCCGGGCGTTTCGGTGGTGCAGTTCCTGCGCCAGGCCCTCACCAACCGGACCGGGGTCGACCTCACCGTGCTCGAGCTGCGGCTCAAGGTCATGGACGCGATGAAATCACTTGGCATGGCAGCAACCTTTGCCGACCGCTTTCTCAACGAGGGCTTTTCGGGTGGCGAGCGGAAACGAAACGAGGTCCTCCAGATGGCAGTCCTCGAACCGGAGCTGGCGATCATGGACGAGACGGACTCAGGGCTCGACATCGATGCCTTGCGGACCGTGGCCGAGGGTGTTGGCAAGCTCACCGGGCCCGAACGGGGATTCCTGATCATCACCCACTATCAACGGCTACTCGACTATTTGACTCCGGATGTGATCCATATTCTGTTGGACGGCCGCCTGGTCGAAACCGGGGGCCCAGAGCTGGCGGCTCGACTCGAGACCGAGGGTTATGAGGGAATCCAGCCTCGGGATCCAAATGAACCTACACGGGCCGGTTGAGTGATGCTCGAGGTAAGAAACGACTTCCCCGCATTTGCTGCCGGCGCCGGCCATTTTCTCGACTCGGCGGCTTCGGCGCTCAAACCAGCCGTGGTGCTCGACGCGATGCACCGCTTCGCCGCGACGAACTACGCCAATGTCCACCGCGGGGCCTATCGCCTTTCGACGGAGTCAACCGAGCTGTATGAACACTCCCGGACAAGGGCCGCCCAGTTCATCGGAGCCAGCAACCCGGCAGAGGTCATCATCTGCCGGGGAACCACCACCGGTCTGAACATGGTCGCCTCCGGTTGGGGCGGGGAACACCTTCGCCCTGGCGACCGCATCCTGCTCACGGTGATGGAACACCACGCCAACATCGTTCCCTGGCAGATGGTTGCTCGCCGGAGCGGTGCGGTTCTTGAGTACGTGGGGATCACCGAAGATGGGCAGCTTGATCTCGACGACTATTTCCGCAAGGTTGAGCTCGGCCCCCGAATCGTCGCATTTTCCGGAATGTCCAACGTGCTCGGATCGATTCCTCCCACTCGGATCCTTGCGGACGCGGCGCACAGCGCAGGAGCTCTCGTCGTTGTCGACGGGGCTCAACTGGTCCCCCACCGGCCGACCGACGTGAACGACCTGGGCGCTGATTTCCTCGCCTTCTCGGGGCACAAGCTGCTCGGTCCTACCGGGATCGGCATTCTCTGGGGCCGGAGCGATCGGCTCGAGGAGATGGAGCCGACCGAAGGCGGGGGCGAGATGATCCAAAACGTCGAGCTCGACCATTCGACCTGGGCGCGCATCCCCCACCGCTTCGAGGCGGGAACTCCGCCAATCATCGAAGCCGTCGGGTTGACCGCGGCCTTCGACTATCTCGACGGGCTCGGAATGGATTCTGTCGCTGCCCATGACGCGGAGCTCACCGCTTACACGCTCAAGCGCCTTCAGGAGATCGACGGGCTTCGCATCCAGGGTCCGATCTCAGGGGAAGATCGGGCCGGTGCCATCAGTTTCACCCTGGGCGACATCCACCCCCATGACCTGGCAACCATCCTGGACCAGCGCCAGGTGTCGATCCGCGCCGGACATCATTGCGCCAAGCCGCTGATGAGAGTGCTCGGCGTGACCGCTACCGCCCGGGCCTCGATTTCGGTCTACACCAACACCGACGACATCGACGCCCTGGTTTCGGGACTAGAAGAGGCGTCCCGCTTGTTCGGTATCTGAGATGGCCCTCGAAGAGCTCTATCGGGAAGTGATCCTCGATCACTACCGCAATCCTCGCAACCGAACGCCTTTGCCTGACCCCGACGCCTTCGCCGAAGGTGTCAACCCGTTGTGCGGTGACGAAGTCACCGTCGAGTTGCTCTTCGCTCAGGATTCAATCGACGAGGTTTCGGTCAGAGGCCATGGCTGCTCGATCAGCCAATCGTCTGGCTCCATGATGGGTCAGGCGATCAAAGGGCTCACCCGTCGAGAGGTCGCCGAGCTCAGCCTTCGTTTTCGAGACTCGCTGACTGGCGAGGACGAGACCGCCGAATCCGACCTCGGTGAACTCGATGCGTTGCAGGGGGTTCGCCGCTACCCGGTTCGGGTCAAGTGCGCCCTCCTCCCTTGGACGACGCTCGACGAAGCGATGAGCGGTAACGGCGCCTCAAATTCCTGAGCCCAAATTCCAGAGCTTGGTCCTGAGGTTTTGTTGATATCGGGGTGAGGCAGCCCTGAGGGGGTTTGGCAGATGATCTCTCCAACATCAAAAGGAGATGCCAATCATGCGCAACCGCACCGCAATCGTCGCCGCCGCAGTAGTCCTGGCCTTGCTCGTCACCGGACTGGCATGGGCGGCGGCCGATAGCACGCCTGCTCAATCGGAGACAAACGTCGCCATCGCTGCCGGCCAACAGCAGATCATCCCCGTCGACACCGCTGGCAGTGTCGTGCTGCTCCGCACCGACACCCAGCTGCAGATTCTGTCGGTGATTCCGAACACCGGATACACCCCCGAAATCGAGGTTGCGGCCGGCCGTGAGGTTGAGGCCGACTTCCGCGGTCAGGGCCGCAGGGTCAAGTTCAACGCTGAGCTCGAAGATGGTGTTGTGAGAGTCCGGATTGAGGTTGACAACGATGACAACACCAACAACACCGGCTCGACCGCGTCGACGGGATCGACGTCGAGCACCGGCTCCACGTCCAGCACGAGCTCGACCAGCAGCACTGGTTCGACATCTACGACTGGCTCGACTTCAACAACTGCCGTGACCTCAAACATCCCCAACGGCAACATCACCTACGCCATGGGTGTCGCCGGCACCGTCACCATCAGCTTCAACAATGGCCTCGTGTCGATCGTCTCGATCAACCCGGCTGCAGGCTGGACCGTTACCGAGGTGCGGGACGATTCCGACAAAGTCGAAATCGAGCTTGGCAACGGTGAATCCGAGATCAAGTTCAAGCTCGATACGGAGGCGGGGCTGAAGGTTGAGGTCGACTCTGATCTCGACGACAACAACTCGGGCGGAGATGACGACAACTCCGGTTCAGGCTCCGGCTCGGGCGGAGATGACGATGACGACGACGACGTCTGGCTCAGGGTCGGGCGGAGATGACGACGACGACAACTCGGGATCGGGTAGCTGACGGCTGAATCTTTAAGGAGAAAACGCCCCCCACCCTCGCTGCGCTCAGACTCCCCCCTCCGGGTGGCCAGCGGCAGTTCGACTGTTACCTCGGCCCCTCCCATCGCCGCCCGGCGGGTGGAAATCCCACCCCCGGCGGCGATGGCGATTTTGCGGACAATGTCGAGGCCGAGGCCGGTCGAACCGGCGCCACTCACGCCACGCTTGGTCAGATCGACCCCCGCCGGAAACCCAGGGCCGCCGTCGGCAACCGACAGTTGCACTGTTGAGTCCTGCGATTGAACCTGGACGGCCATCGGCACCCCTGGATCGGTATGCGAGAACACATTTCCCACCAGCACGTCGAGCATGGTGGCCAGGTCATCTTCGGAAGCCGCAACCACGTGGACCCCTGGAGGAATCGACTGGACCAGCTGTCGTCCTTGCTCGCTGGCCAGCACCTGCCAAAACGGAAGCCGGCGCCGGACGACTGCCGCAAGGTCCCCATTACCTGTCGTCTGCCGTCCCTGGCGAACATCGTGGATGAGTCCGTCTACCGCCGACTCCATCCGATCGACTGCTTGGGTGAGCGCCATCCGATCCTCCTCCTCGGGCACGTTCTCCGCTTGGAGCCGCAAGCTGGTGAGAGGCGTTCTGAGACGATGGGATAGATCCGCCAGCGACTCCCGCTCTGCTTCGATCAAACCTGATAGACGCGCAGCCAGGTCATTCAGCGCAGTTGCCACCGCGGCAAGCTCAGGTGGGCCGTCCACGCTGGCTCTGGACTTGAGATCACCCTCCCCGAGTTGTTGGGCGACAACCGCGAGCTGATCGACTGGTTGGATCAGCTCCCGCACCAGGCGCAAAGTGACAATCACAGCCACCGCCACGATCAGGAGCCCGAGCGCACCGAGGACCAGCGAGGCGACGGCGACCCCGGCCGATTGTTCCGCAGCCGACGCGGTGGCGACCACCGCCACAATTCCCGCCCGGGTGCTGATCGGGATGCCCACTTCCCAGTTGCGGTCGGCGTCGAATCCCGAGATAGGTATGCCGCGCCGGCTCGAAAGCGAAACCGTTGAATTCGAGCCGGCATCACCAATCGCCTCGCCGCCCGGGAAATAGACCGCCACGCCACTCGGCAGTTGCCCGAGCGAGGTTTCTATGGATGCCGGGTCCAGGGTTTCTGAGCCGGAGATCAAGAGTGCCAGAAGGCCAGCAATATTTTGCGCTTCGCGCTCGGCGTTGACCTGAGCCCGCTCGGTTGCTTGCCGGCGCACGAGCAGCATCAGGGGCACAGTGAAGGCAATGACCACCAGCGAGGTGACAGCGAGCGCCATCCAGGCGAGTCGTTTCCGCACTTCTACTCGGCGTCGGGATCGACGAGCTTGACGCCCACTCCATGGACTGTTTGCAAGAACCGGGGCTCCCGCGCGGTCTCGCCGAGCTTGCGCCGCAGCGAGGAGAGATGGACGTCAACGGTGCGATCACCTCCGCCGTAGGGCTGACGCCACACTTCCGCCAGCAGTTCGCGCTTGGTCACCACCTCGCCGAGACGTTCGGCCAGCAAGGAGAGAAGATCGAACTCCTTCGGGCTGAGCTCGATGGCTGCGCCGCCGAGCCTCACCTCGCGCGCCTGGCGGTCGACGCTCAGATCGCCCACGACGACTGGGACTTCCGTGTCGCGGCCTTCAGCGCGCCTGAGCACCGCCCGGATGCGCGCTCCGAGCTGCGCCACCGAGTAAGGCTTGACGAGGTAATCATCGGCGCCGCTGTCAAGGGCGGCCACGACGTGACTGTCGCCTTCGCGGGCAGTCGCCACGATCACGGGCACCTTGGAGATCGCCCGAATCATTCGGAGCAACTCGACGCCGTCGAGGTCGGGAAGACCGAGGTCGAGGACCACGACATCCGGCTTTTGCGAAACGACGATTTGCAGCCCTTCCATCGCCGCGGCCGCACTTTCGACATGATGTCCATCCTTGGCCAGCGACTCGGCCGCCAGCCTCCTGATATGCGGATCGTCCTCGATCAGAACGACGGCGACCATTCCATTCAGGCTAATTGCGAACCCGGCGAACGGAGAGCCTGAGGTTTTCCAGACCTTTCATTGAGGATCTAGCAACTAGCACCAGCGAACAATGGGATCGTGCGAAGTTCTCGATTTCTGCTCTGGCTATTCGCGACATTGGCGACGACGGCGGTCGCGTATGTAGCGGTCAATGCGGCAGGCTCAGAAGTCACTGATCGCCCACTCACGGGAGTAATCGCGCCTGCTCCGACGACCACCGCGAACTCAGGGTCGATCACAGTCGTGCCTTCGACAGCCCACGACGGAAGCGACGTCCACATCCACTTCGACGACCTCATCGACCGCAGGTACGAACACAACCAGCCCAACGACCAATACAACCGCCGCCTGGCAGCAGTCGACCGTCAACTCTGCTGGCGGGTCGATGATCGTTTCCTATCGCTCCAGCGAGGTACGACTCGAATCCGTTGTTCCTCAGGCCGGTTTTGCCTATGAGATCAATGACGACGGCCCCGATCGGGTCGAGGTCGAGTTCGAATCAGGAGGCGCCAAATACCGACTCCGCGCTGAATGGACTAGCGAAGGCTTCGTTACCGAAGTCGATTCAGACGATTAGGAAGCCATACAAACGGGCACCTAATAGACTGATAAGACGAGTGGGCTAGGGGCATCCCAACAGGGACACTGCCTCCTTGGGCAAGGAGCATGGCATGGAGAAGCGAATTCCGTATATCGGGGCGGTTGCCTCGTTCATCCTCTTTCTTGCCATTTTGTTTTGGCCGGGCAATTCCGCTGACACGGCGAACACGGGCTCCTCAATGAGCGTCGGCACTGAGGCGACAACCAAACTGGAGAACTCGCCGTTGTCCTATCGAGCTTCTCCGAGGCTTCCCTCCGCCGACAGCGCAGATAGCGGCTCTGACCTTCTCGCTGCCTTCGAGTCTTCGACAACATCAACCGGGGTGACCATCACGGGCACCTCTGCGGCTGCAGGCTCCCGCCCGTCCACAAGCACCGCCGCGTCGACAACGACGGCGGTACCGATCGGCTCCACCACGATCACATCACGACCACGACGACATCCGACCCACGACCACCACGACAGTCCGTCCCACGACCACCACCACGATTGCCCCAACCGACGACCACGACGCCGCGCCGACAACCACCACCACGGTCGCGCCCAACGACGACCACGGCCGCACCGACAACCACCACCACCGTCGCGCCCAACGACGACGACTGGCGCCGACTACCACCACCATTCCCTACGAGTTCAAGGACGTCATAACCCCGGGGGGCTCGATCGTCATCTCGTATCGACCCGGCGAAGTACATCTCGAGTCGGCCACCCCCTTCATCGGCTTCGAAGTCAAGATCCATGACAACGGGCCCAGACCGGGTTGTCGTTGTGTTCGAATTAGACGACTTGAGCTATCGAATAACCGCGCGATGGACCCAAGGCGGTCCTTGATGTCACGGTCGACGACGAAGCAGCGACGACTAAGCGATTCCGCCCTGGGTCAGGCGGCGGAGATCGAAGGCGCGGTCCAACTCCTCGGCGGTGAGAAGGCCCTTTTCGAGAACAAGATCGCGGACACTGCGGCCGGTGGCTAGCGCCTCCTTCGCCACCATGGCGCCGTTGTCATAGCCGATGTGAGGATTGAGGGCGGTGACGATGATGACGTTGCGCTCCAACAACTCCTTGATCCTGGCGTCATTGGCTGAAATCCCCTCGACGCAGCGGTCGCTGAAGACCCGGGCCGCGTTGGCCAGGAGTTCGATCGATTGCAGGAGGTTGTGAGCGAGGACCGGCATCATCACGTTGAGCTCGAAGTTGCCGTTGGCCGCTGCCCAGGTCACTGCGGCATCGTTGCCGAAGACCTGGGCCGCCACCATCATCATCATCTCCGACATCACCGGGTTGACCTTGCCGGGCATGATCGAAGAGCCCGGTTGCAAATCGGGGATCTGGATCTCACCAATACCTGAAGAAGGGCCCGAGCCGAGCCAGCGGATGTCGTTGGCAATCTTGAACAAAGAGGTCGCGACCGTCTTGAGTGCACCGGAGGCCATCACCGCGGCATCCTTCCCGCCCTGCGCTTCGAAATGGTTGGGCGCCTCGACAAATGGAAAACCGGACCACTCGGCCATCAGGGCGATCGTCTCCCGGGCGAACCCTTCGGGAGCATTGAGGCCAGTACCGACCGCAGTGCCACCGAGGGCGAGCTCTTCGAGTTCGGGCAAGACCTTCTCGAGACGGGCGATTCCGTTCCGTACTTGGGCGGCGTAACCCCCGAACTCCTGACCCAACGTGATCGGGGTGGCATCCATGAGGTGGGTTCGTCCGGACTTCACGACGTCAGCAAACTCGGTGGACTTTCCTTCCAGGGCGGCGGCGAGTTTGCCTAGAGCCGGGATGAGATCTTCTCTGATTCCAGCGACCGCGGCGACATGAATCGCCGTCGGTATCACGTCATTGGACGACTGCCCATAATTGACCTGGTCGTTGGGATGAACGGACTCGTTTTCGAGAAGCGCTGAAGCCCGTCGAGCGAGAACCTCATTGGCGTTGGTGTTGGTCGAAGTCCCCGAACCGGTTTGGAAAATGTCGAGCGGAAAGTGTTCGTCGAGGCCGCCAGCCCGAACCTCTTCGGCCGACTTTTGTATGGCGTCGGCAATCGACATCGACAGGAAGCCGGCCCTGCCGTTCACTGCCGCGGCGGCGCCCTTGATTAATCCCAAGGCCCAAATGAAGCGGCGCGGGAACCGAATCCCCGAGATCGGAAAGTTGTCAAACGCTCGCTGGGTGGAAGCGCCGTACAGCGCCTCCGCAGGCACCTTTACCTCACCCATCGAATCCTTCTCGGTGCGGAACTCCATCACTCGAAGGCTAGGCCGGGGACAAGGCGGCCAGCACTCCTCGCTCCTCCTCGAAGAGGCCATCGAGCCGGTCTCGAAGCGTCGCCGACTGATCGTCCAGCTTGACGGCAGCGAGGACCAGCAGGTCGACCAGCCCATGAAAATCCGATAGGTCGATGCGCTCCGGACCGAGACGAGCCCGGCGTCGACCGGCCATGACTCCATCGATATCGACCATGTTGTGATAGTTGTCCAGCGGGAGGCAAAGCCCGGTGGCCTCGTAGCCGTACGCGCAAAACGCGGTGGCTTCACAGCTCCCGCCGGCCATCAGCTTGCGTTGAAACCTGACCCCTGAATCCTTCACCAAGGTCGACAGGCGGTTGGTGAGCTCGGCACTAAAAACGCTCGAGGCGTCCCCGACGCGAACGACCGGCCCGCCGCCCAGAGGGGCATCGATCGAAGATCGTGAGCACTCAATCGACATGACCCTCGCCTCGGCGGGGATCGTCCCGAGCTTGCACGCCGCGATCGCACCGACGAAGCCGACTTCTTCTGCTCTCGTCAGCAGCACGGACAAGTGGTTGATGCCTCGTTCAGCGGCGAGGTCGAGCGCGGCCAGGCCGGCAGCTACACCTGCGAGATCGTCACACGCACGTGCCGACAGCACCCCATCGGCGATGCCGAGGGAAGTCGACGCGAAGCGCCAGCGGGCGATCGCCCCTGTCTCCACGACTGCCTTCATTGAGAGAATCGTCCGGCCGGTCGCCGAGTCATGCGAGACAACCTGACCGCGAACCGACCCGACTTCAACCGCGGCCCGATCAAGGTATTGAGGATGAACCCCTCCACGAAGTTCGGCTTCGACTTCGTTGCTTCCGCCGGCAGTCACCACCAGCGCGGGATGGTCCATGTGTGCAACGGCCACGACTGGCCTTCGGCGACTGCGCGCAGTGGAACGCAAGTAAAGGTTTCCTGCTTCGTCGCGCGTGAACCGATGACCACGCCTGTGTGCCCAGGACTCCACCCAGGCAACAACCTCGTCCTCCACGCCGCTGGCGGTGGGGAGGTCGGTAAGCGCAGTCAGCCATCGACGGTGGGCTGCCCGGCCAACTGTCATCGAGCTTGCCATCTAACGATCGAAGGGCAACTCGCTGAACGGGTCCCGTGCGGGCGGTGCTGACGTCTCTTTCGTTTCGACTAAGCCGAGCCGGCGTCTCACGCCTTCATATCCAGATTTCTCCAGCTCGTCGGCTAACTCCGGACCACCCGAATCGACGATCTGGCCATCGATCATCACATGCACGCGATCGGCCCGGACATAGCGAAGGATTCGTGAGTAGTGGGTAATCATCAGCACTCCGACCTCGGGACTTCGCATCTTCTCGACCGCTTCTGCAACTTCACGAACCGCGTCGATGTCTAGACCCGAATCCACTTCGTCGAGGAGCGCCACCTTGGGGGCCAGCACCGAGATCTGGAAGATCTCCGAACGCTTCTTCTCGCCTCCAGAGAGGTCGTCGTTTACCGAACGGTCGAGAAAACGGGTCATGTCGAACTGCTCAGCAGCCGCGGCGATCACTTCGTCCGCATTCTCGATTTCTGCTTCGGCGGCGGCCTCTTCGATGAACTCGCCCAATCTCAACCCCGGAATCTCGACGGGATACTGGAAGCACTGCACCAACCCCATCCGGGCACGCTCAAAGACCGGTTTGCCCAGGAGGCCGAGGCCATCAATTTCTGCTGCCCCCGTAATTTCGTAACCACGCCGGCCGCTAAGAACATGGCACAGGGTCGATTTACCCGACCCGTTAGGACCCATTACAGCGTGGACTTCCCCAAATGGGAGTTCTAGGTCAATCCCCTTGAGGATGAGTCGATCGCCGGCCGCAGCCGCAAGGTTTGTGAGCTTGAGGGCCGCGTTCACTCATCCACCGCCACAAACACATCGCCCTCTTCTGCCCAGACGCGATAGATCGGCACCGGCTTGGTGGCAGGCAAGGTCAGCGCCTCGCCCGTCGAGAGCGAGAACCCCGATCCATGGCGAGGGCATTCGACTTCGTCGCCGAAGATCTCACCTTCCGACAGTGAAGCTTCGGCGTGGCTGCAGCGATCGCCCAGGGCGAACAAAGCGCCGTCGACCAGAAAGATTGCGATCCGGTGCTCGCTCAATTCAACTTTGAGACCCACACCTTCTTCTAGATCGCCAAAGGCAGCAACCCGATGCGCGGTCATGGCGTGGCCTCGCGGGAGCGCACGAACCGACGCTCGAGTATGTCAGCCAGAGCTGACTCCATGCCACTGACCGGCAGTTTGTCGAGCACCTCGGTGAAGAACCCGCGCACGAGCAGTCGCTCGGCACGCGCGGGCGAGATGCCCCGGCTGCCCAGGTAATAGAGGTGCTCTTCCTCCAGCGGGCCGACCGAAGAGCCATGTCCACAAACGACGTCGTCGCAAAGGATCTCCAGGTTGGGGATGGAGTTTGCCTTGGCATCGGCACTGAGCACGAGGTTCCGATTGGTCTCGAAGGCCGAGGCGCCGTTGGCGTTCTTCTCAATTCGTACGAGACCAGAGAAAACGGACCGCGCCGAGTCCTCCACCGCTCCCTTCAGTAAGACGTTCGAACTCGACTTCTCTCCCCGATGATTGAGGACCATTCGATAATCGAGGGTCTGTTGGCGGTAACCGAAAAAGAGCCCCACTACCTCGGTGGACGACCCGTGGCCGTCGAGGTTCACCGCCAGATCGAGTCGGGCCAAGTCGCCGCCGAGCCCGACTTCCCCCAGCCGCAACGTTGCGTCGCGACCGAGTTGGGCGCGTAGTTGAACGACCACCGAGGTGCCTTCCCCCACCTCTTGCAGCTCGAGCAGCCGCAGCCGGGCACTTTGGGCGAGGACGACCTCCACCTGGGGAACTGAATATGAGCCGAGGCCGGCGAGAGCCCGATGCGCAACGATGACCTCGGCCTCAGCGTTCTCCTCCACCTCGATGGTCACGTGTGGAAACGAAATCGAGGAGGCGGAAACCGATTGCAGGTCCACCAGAATCGGGGCAGAAGTGTGCTTGCCCCGCGGCACCCGGATTGTGACGCCGTCGCTGACAAAGGCCCGATGGGCAGCAGCAAACTTGTCTAAGTCCGTTGGGACGAGATCTGCGAGCTTGAGCCCAGCCTCGAGATAGCCCGACCCTGCGACAGAATCCGTTCGCCCGTCGACGACCACTGCTCGCTGGCTTGGCGACAAGACGGAGAGAATTTCATCCGGCTCCATCGCCTCTCCCCCTGCGGCGAGCGTCAATCCGTCGATCGAAATCTCATGCTCGACATAGCGCCAGGCTTCGTCGGCTGGGCTCGGCAGCGGAAGCGCCGTGAAAGCCTCGAAGGCGGCTTCACGGTCGGTTACGGACGCGTCTAATTCAGATGCGGTGGCGAGGGTGAGAGCTGACACTCTGTCTGGATGGTACCCACAGCCCTGAAACCCCTAACCGGAGGAAATCAGCTCGCGGGCGCGCAGGAAAACACCATCGAGCATGGCCTCCGTAAGGCGGCCAGTAAAGGTGTTCTGCTGGCTCGGGTGATAGCTGGCGAGGAGGATGGGTCCGGGGTCGAGGTCGAACTCCCGGCCATGGCCAAAGACCGGCTTCGGACGCGGCACAGCCCATCCAATTCGTTTCCCGAGTTGAAGCGCCTGATTGAAGGCCAGACCGCCCAAGACGACAACCACCGTGCGAGCGATCTCCAACTCTGGTAGCAACCACCGGGAGCAGTTCTCGAGTTCGTCCGGCATCGGCTTGTTGTCGGGGGGAGCACAGCGCGCGCTCGCCGTCACCAGGCAATCGTGGAGAACCAAGCCGTCGTTGCGATGTTCGGAGGTTGGGCGATTCGAGAAACCGGCGCGATGAAGCGCCCGGAAGAGCCACTCGCCGGAGCGATCCCCGGTGAAGACGCGACCGGTCCGGTTGCCGCCGTGAGCAGCGGGCGCCAAGCCCAGGACGAGGAGGCGTCCGTCGGCCTGGCCGAAAGATGGCACTGGCCGACCCCAATACTCCTGATCGCGAAAGGATGCTCTTTTCTCGCGTGCGACCCTCTCCCGCCACTCCACGAGTCGCGGGCACAGCCGGCAGAACTCGACTTCAGGATTCAGGGAACCTCAGGATTCTGTTTCGAGCGCCGCCTCGCTGACCTGGCTCTCGGCGTTCCATAACATCCAACCAAGGCCGCGCGACTCGGCCTCGTCGATCTGGGCACGGACCTGGATCGGGCTGTAATCGAAGTCCTGCAACCAGGGTCGCACCACGATTTCGCGGGAGAGGCGGTCGAGGGCATCGTCTAGCGCCTCGGCCACCAACGGGCCCGGATGTTCCGAGGGGGTTTGATATCCGTACCAACCCGAGGAGTAGTGGCTGGGGTAGAGCATCGGCGACGCAACATCGACGACATTCGTCAACTCTTCCCATTGTTGTCCGATGCCTCCATCATCAATCGCCGAGGTGATGAACCCGAAGATGTCGGCTGCCACCGCACACCCGAGCGGGTGCAATGCAGCGACTGCCGTGCCGAGAAAGTCGCGCACCGTTGCCACTCTCACGTCGACTGAAACACCCTGGTCGAACCTGGCGGAATCGCGCCGGTTGTCTGGAAAGCGCACGTAGTCGAACTGAATCTCGTCCACGCCTGCCCCACACGCCTCCGTCGCTAGCTCGATCGCATACGCCTGAGCTTCGGGGTCGGTCGGGTCGAGGAAGTATTGCCCGTTCGCTTCGTAGGGAGTGTTCGTGGCTGTGTCCCATACCGCCATCTCGGGAAGTCCGATCGCGGCGATCGGGTCCTGAAACGTGACGATTCGCCCGATGACATATGCATCCTCGGCGTGAGCGTCGGCGACCAGCTCACTAAGGCGGAAGTGCGGGTAGACCGCTGCCACTGCAGCCGCTGTCTCGTTGTCCGAGTCGAAGAAGACGACACCAGATTCGTCCTTGAGATCCAGCATGACCGCGTTGAGTTCGGTTTCTTCCAGGAGGTCCATGTAGAAGGGCCAGTTCTCTCCAGCCGCTTCTCCGCCGATGTGGACGGCTTTGAGCATTTCTGGCGCAATCGCCACCGAAGTCTGACCCGTCGTCCCATCCCAATCAAAGCTGAGACTTTCCCAACCCGGTCGCCACACGTCGACCGGCCCCGGCTCAGCGTTTCGCACCGCATACCGACCTTCCTCGTCGCTCACGGCCGTTTGCGAACCGGTCGTGACATAGGCGCCTGGCAAGGGCTGTTCTTCGGAGTCGACGATCTGGCCGCGCAGGAATGATGCGGTGACAACTGCCTGCACTGCCGTCTGCGGTGGCCCGGACAAGTTGAAGCTCAACGACTGGAACCCGGGAGCGGAGATGGTGAGACCCTCGATTCCCCGCTGCCACTGGACATCGGCTAGTCCGCGTGAATTCGTGCGCGCCAGCGAGGTCTCATTCCAAGAGATGGATGCTCGAGCAACCGGCTGGCCCAAATCGTCGATCACTTCGACCCGAAAGGGCCGGCTACGGCCCAAAACGGTCCAGACCGCCAGGATCACCCACACGACCGAAAGTCCGACGAGGATGCGGAGGAAGACCGGGCGAGCCATGCCTCAGTTCAGGGTAACGAGGACCTCAGGTTTGAAACTCGGCCAATTCCGTCGGAGCTAGGCAGTCGAACGGCCAACCGCGTAACCGAGCAGGAAACCGCCGCCGACCGCGTACAGCGCCGAAAACCCTTCGCCGACGTCATAACCGGGATCGGCCCCGGCGAGTCGAGCAATGGAAGCCGCAGCGATTCCACCGATAATCCCAAGAAAGATGGATCCGATCAATTTGTGCTTGGAGCCCAGGAATCCCCCGATTAAACCGCCGATTGCCCCAACGAGGCCTACAACGACCAACGCGCCCGCAATCTCGGCCGGCAGGACCTGATCCATGACCAATCACTCTAGAAGGAGGGACCTCGTTGTCTCTGGTTCTTGTTAACCAACTGCGCCGGCCGCGGCCATGTTGAGCTCGATGAGCCGGTTCATCTCCACCGCATATTCCATTGGGAGCTCGCGGACGATCGGCTCGATGAATCCCGCCACGATCATCGACGTTGCCTGCTCTTCGGTGAGGCCGCGGCTCATGAGATAGAAGAGCTGCTCCTGACCGACCTTCGAGACCGTTGCTTCGTGACCGATCTCGGCATCGTTCTCCTCGATCTCCATGTATGGATAAGTGTCCGAACGAGACTTCTCGTCGAGGATAAGCGCATCGCAACGGACGAAGCTCTTTGAGTTTTCCGCGCCGGGCTCCACCCGCACCAATCCCCGATAACCGGAGCGGCCACCGTTCTTTGAGATTGACTTAGAGATGATCGTCGAAGTGGTGTTCGGTGCAGCGTGAACCATCTTGGCTCCCGCATCCTGATGCTGACCTTCCCCGGCATAGGCGATCGAGAGAACCTCGCCGTGGGCGCCGGGCTCCATCAGCCAGACCGCCGGATACTTCATCGTGAGCTTCGATCCGAGATTCGCGTCGACCCATTCCATTGTCGCGTCTTGATACGCGGCGGCGCGCTTGGTCACCAGGTTGAAAACGTCGTTTGACCAGTTTTGGATCGTGGTGTAGCGGCAACGGCCACCTTTCTTCACCACAATCTCAACCACTGCAGAGTGGAGCGAGTCGGTGGTGTAGACCGGCGCCGAGCAGCCTTCGACGTAGTGAACGAAAGCACCCTCGTCGACGATGATCAGCGTGCGCTCGAATTGCCCCATGTTCTCGGCGTTGATCCGGAAGTAGGCCTGCAGCGGCTGATCGACATGGACCCCCGGTGGCACATAGATAAACGATCCACCACTCCAAACGGCCGAGTTGAGGGCAGCGAACTTGTTGTCGTTGGCGGGGATGATGGTTCCGAAGTACTCCTTGACCAGGTCGGGGTACTCGCGGAGGGCGGTGTCCATGTCGCAGAACAAGACCCCCAGGGACTCGAGATCTTCGCGGTTGCGGTGATAGACCACCTCGGAGTTGTGGACGATCACCCCTTCGGCGACAAAGTTGTGTGGTCCGTCGATCTCGATGTCGTAGACCGCGGCGACGTCCGCCGGCTCCACCGAAAGCAACGGGGAGTAGTCGAGCCGACCCTCAGGTGCGGTGATGCCGGTGAGCTCGGCCAGTTCGGCAACATCCCCGCCGAGGGGGCCCTTGAGCCCGATCTGGCGGGAGCCATCGAGCAAGCCGCGCAGGAAGGCCGCCCGTTCGGTGAGTGGCAACCCGAAAACCCACGCCGGGATCCGCCGCACATCCGGTTCCCCAACGAGTCCATTCCGCTGCAACCACCTGATCAGGGGTTTGTGGTCGCTCCGGACCCAACCTCCGCCGACTTCGGAAGTGACCCCGAAGAGGGAGCCAATGGTGCCGTGGAGGACCGCGGCGGTGTCACCGTCGGCGACGATGGACAGATTGCCTCCACCTTCGAGGTCGACGTCACCACCACCGATGATGTATCCGAATAGCCACGCGAGTTTGGGCGTTGACTCCTCGGGAAACGCCTCCGGCGTTCCTTTCGGCCGCTCCGGTCGATAGACCTGACCCGCGTCCGGCAAAGCGAGTGCCACGGCGATCTCATCACCTGGAGACAGATCTTTGACCTCGACCCAACCGGTTCGGGTGAGGATGGGATGGTTGTCAGTGGCGTAGACAACGCGCCCACCGTCCACTTCGACGCGGTAGGTCTGACGGACGTCGGTCTGTACCGCCGATTTGACCCTGCGGACCTCGAGGTTCTTGGTCTTCTCATTGAGCGAGAACACGCGGTCACCGGGCTGGATCTCCTTGATCGTCACCATGCCCCGGTCGACCGTGTAGACCCGGACGTCGCCTCGCAGGCATTCGTATTGGGCGGTTACTCCCGCCAGATACTTGCGCTCGGCTTGGGGAATGCCCAGCTTCTCATAGGTGGCCTTGATCTCCTCAGGCACCATGTCCCAGTCTTTGGACTGTCCCCCCGAAGGCTTGATGTAGTAATAGATGTCGTCGAAATCGATGTCGTTGAGCTTTCCGCCCCCACCCCATTGCGGCATGGGCTTGCGGAGAAATCGCTTATAGGCCTTGAGCCGCTGTTCGAGCATCCATGCCGGCTCGCCCTTCATGGCCGACATTTGCCGGATGATGTCCTCGTTCAGGCCCTTCTCGGGCTTGAACTCATATTCGATCTCGTCGTGCCAGCCGAGCTTGTAAGCACCTAAGTCGACGTCGACCGTCGCCATTCGAATCTCCATTTCGCCGCCCGGCTTCGAACCGGCGGCCGTTTGCACTATCTCCGTAGTCTAAAGGGCGCTACTGACTAGCCCCGCTAGGTAGCGGCCACCAACGGCACCCGCCGTCCCCCGACCGCCTCCCGGGAGGAGCCGGCCTGGAGGGTCCAGAACCGTTCGATTTGCCGATCCCAGTCCGAGAGGACCGAGCCCGCCACCGGGCTCTGGGTTTCGTTGTGATACCAGTTCAACAAATAGTGGAGGTCAATCTGTTCCATTTCCGAGAGGCGGCGGGCCGCCGGACTGGTGTCGGCCAAATCGCGCTGGAGCCGCATCTCGGGATCCCAGACGAAGGCGGCGCCGCCGGTCATGCCGGCACCGAAGTTGCGACCAACCCGGCCCAGGACGACCACCGTACCCCCGGTCATGTATTCACAGCCGTGGTCCGAGCAACCTTCGACGACCGCCACTCCTCCCGAATTCCGCACCGCGAAACGCTGCCCCACAGTGCCGGCCAGGAAGGCAACACCGGCGGTCGCGCCATAAAGCACGGCATTGCCGGCGGCATGCGGGATGAAATTGCCGTTGCGGCGAGGACGCACCACCACCAGACCCCCACCGAGGCCCTTGCCGGTGTAGTCGTTAGCTGCCCCGGCAAGGTGGAGCGAGATGCCATCGGTCAAGAAGGCGCCAAAACTCTGGCCGGCCCAGCCGCTGAGATGCACTCTGATCGGTGAAGTCTCAAAACCCTTGACCCGGCGGGTGACGACCTCGCGGGCCAGCCTGGCGCCGATGGTCCGGTCGGAGTTCGAGATCGGGAATGACAGCTCGACCGGCCCACGACCCTCGAGCGCCTGAGTCGCGTCTTCAACGAGTCGTTCATTCAATCTCGTCGGCAAAGACTTCACATATCCCTGGTGGCGTTTCCTGCCCGCGGCCCGCACGAGGAGGCGACTGAGACCACCGGCCAGCGGGTGATCGATCGGGCGCAGGAGGTCGGCTCGGCCGATCACGTCGGCCAGGCTCCGAAATCCCAGGCTGGCGAGGTGGTGACGCACCTCTTCGGCCAACAACTGGAAGAGAGTGACGACTCGATCCGGGCTGCCGGCGAACTTCGCTCGTAACTCTTCTGACTGGGTCGCGATCCCGACCGGGCAAGTGTTGAGATGACATTGCCGCACCATCTTGCAGCCGAGCGCCAACAAGGGCAGGGTGCCGAATCCGAAACGCTCGGCGCCGAGGAGCGCGGCGATTACTACGTCGCGACCGGTGCGGAGCCCACCGTCGGTTTCCAACACCACTCGCGATCTCAAGCCGTTGGCCACGAGCACCTGATGGGCCTCGGCCAGGCCTAGCTCCCACGGAGAACCTGCGTGCTTGATCGATTCGAGTGGGGAGGCACCCGTCCCACCTTCCATTCCCGAAATGAGAATTGCGTCCGCTTGAGCTTTGGCAACTCCCACGGCCACCGTTCCCACGCCGGGCTCAGAGACGAGCTTGACCGAAACGCGGGCGCGGGCATTGAAGGCCTTGAGGTCGAAGATGAGTTGGGCGAGATCCTCGATCGAGTAGATGTCGTGATGGGGCGGAGGAGAGATGAGAGACACTCCCGGCTCGGTGTGGCGCAGCCGGGCGATCTCGTCGGTCACCTTGTGACCCGGAAGCTGTCCACCCTCGCCCGGTTTCGAGCCCTGCGCCATTTTGATTTGCAGCTCTTCGGCGGATGCGAGGTATTCGGGAGTTACCCCGAATCGGGCGGACGCGACCTGCTTGATCGATGAGTTTCGAGGTGTGCCGAACCGCTCCGAGCCCTCGCCTCCTTCTCCCGAGTTGGAATAGGCTCCGATCTGGTTCATCGCTTCTGCGAGAGCCTCGTGGGCTTCCTTCGAAAGCGCGCCCATCGACATAGCCGAGGCCACGAATCGCCGCATGATGTGTGACGCCGGTTCGACCTCGTCGATCGAGATGGGTTGGCGATCGGCGAACTTGAGCAGATCCCGCACAACTGTGGGAGGCCGATTTTCAATTTGCTCCAGGTAGCTCAGCCAGCCTTCGTACGACCCGGCCCGAACTGCCTTCTGGACCGCCAGCACATTGCCGGGGCTGGTGATGTGAAGCTTGCCGCCACTCACATGTTTGTAAAGCCCTCCGACCAGCTCGTCCCCATCGCGATATCGACTGTGCATCGCGAGAACGCGACGGCCGATTTCCTCAAACCCCCATCCGGTGAAACGCCTCGGAGCATTGCGGAAGGCCAGATCGCAGACCTCCTCGCTGAGACCGATGACCTCGAAAAGCTCTGACCCTCGATACGCCGAGACGGTGCAAATCCCCATCTTCGACATCACCTTGAGCAGGCCGGTTTGGAGAGCCGAGCGGTAATTCTCCTGGGCCACCACCGGATCGACGTTGACTGCGCCGGCGTCGGCGAGAGCTCGTACCTGATCGATGGCGAGATAAGGATTTACCGCTGAAGCGCCTGCCGCGATCAACATGGCCAAGTCGTGGGCATCACGCGGCTCTCCGGAAACAACGATCATCGAGGCCTTGATTCGAATCCCGGCCTCGATCAGCCGGTGATGGATCGTTCCTACGGCCAGCACCATTGGGATCGGCGTGTGGTCGGCATCCACTTCACGATCCGAGAGGATGATGAGTGAGGCGCCTCCTTCGACCGCTTCCGCGGCCTCGTCGGCCAGGTGGTCGAGCGCCGTGCGCAGGCCTTCGGGGCCCTGCGCCGCGGGCCAGATGGCTGGAATCCAGAACGAGAAAAAGGTCGGGTCGGATGACCGGGCGATCGCTTCCAGTTCGGCATCGGAGAGAATCGGTGACGACAGCTCGACCAGATGGGCGGTCGTGGTCTGCTCGGAGAGCATCGAGGCTCGCTTTCCCATATAGGTCCGGAGCGACATCACCAATTGCTCACGGATCGGATCCATCGGGGGATTGGTCACCTGGGCGAAAAGTTGGTGCAGGTAATGGGTCAGGCGACGGGGTTCGGGGTCTAGCGCCGCCAGGGCAGTGTCGTTGCCCATCGAGAGCATCGGCGTCTTGCCTTCGGCCATTTCCACCAACACCAAGCGGCGTTCTTCGGCGGTGTAGCCAAAGACCCGGCGCAGAGCGGCGGCATCGAAACGATCGTCGGCCAGGTTGTCGAAAGGTGACTGAACGTAAAAGGTCTCGGTCCCGATCCAGTTCTCGTACGGTGCCTGCGCCGCCAGGCTTTCCTTGATCTCGGAGTCGAACAGGATCCGGCCTTCCCGCCGGTCGAAGAAGAGCGCCTCGCCCGGACCGAGTTGGCCGGTTTGAATCGCCTGTGCCTCTTCCTCCGGACACACACCCACTTCGGAGGCGACCAGCAACAGATTGGGAGTGATCGACCAGCGAGCAGGACGGAGGCCGTTGCGATCGACAAACGAGATGAGGTTGACGCCATCGGTCGCAGCGACCGCGGCCGGTCCGTCCCACGGCTCGGTGAGGAAGGCGTGGTACTCCGAGAACGCCCGTCGAGGTGGCGAGAGGTCGACCACGTTTTCCCACGCCGCGGGAACCAGAAGCTCCTTGACGTGTGGCAGGGACCGCCCCGAGAGCAGCAACAACTCGAAGAGATTGTCGAGCGAACCGGAGTCGGACTGCCCTGGTTGGAGGAAAGGCGTGAGATCGCCGATCCGATCCCCCCACGCGGTGGAAGTGGCCACCCGCTCCCGCGCCCGCGTCCAAGACCGGTTCGAATTGATGGTGTTGATCTCGCCGTTGTGAGCCAGGGACCGAAACGGCTGGGCAATCTCCCAGGAGGGAAAGGTGTTCGTCGAGTAACGCTGATGAAAGATGGCAAACGAAGTCTCGAAGTCGACGTCCGCCAGGTCCCAGTAGAAATCGCCCATGTGACTCGGGAGGAACAGACCCTTGTAGACGACTGTTCGGGCGGATGAGGAAACGATGCTGTTGCCAGCCTCGAAAAGGCTCTCGGCCCGTTTGCGAGCCAGGAAGAGCCTTCGTTCAAACTCATCGGAGCGCAGGTCGTCCGGCGCCGAAACCAGGCCCTGTTCGATCACCGGCAAAAGCTCGCGGGCGCGTTTGGAGAGCACGCCAGGATGGATAGGCACCGGCCTCCAAACCAGGAAACTCAGCCCCTCAGCCGACAAGGCTTGCTCGACCACCGCGCGTGCCTTCTCAGGGTTTTCCCGGTCGAAGAAAGCGGTGACGACCCCCAACCTGCCCGGCGCAGGAACCTCCAGACTTCTGACGTCGAGCTCTCGTGCGAGCAATCGATAGGGAACCTCGGTCAGAAGCCCGCAGCCGTCTCCGGTGCCGTCGGCAGCCTTAGCCCCGCGATGCTCAAGGCGGGCGAGGCATTCGATCGCCAGCTTGGTTATCCGATACGAAGAAACGAGGTTGCGCGCCGCCACGAAGCCAACTCCGCAGGCGTCGTGCTCGAAGCGGGGGTCGTAGAGAGGTGGCTTCCACATGGAAGCAATGCAGTGTATGCCGCTCGCCGCAGCCGGAGGGCATACCAGACGTCAGATCGCCGAGCTTCGCTCGGCTGTCAGATGTCAGACGTCAGATCCCTTTCGGGTCTGACGTCTGATGTCTGATGTCTGACGTCTAGCCTGGCGCCGTGCGACTTACTCCCCCCACCACCGGGACTTTCACCCTCTCAGTGATCGCGATCCTCGCTGGCATCGCCACCCACTATGGATATATCTCTGCCCTCGCTGAGTATGAGTTCTGGCTGCTCGCCGGAGGCGCTTTGCTCCTCGTCATCGGAGTGGTCTTCCGCAAGCTGTAAATGCCGATTTTGGTTGTTGGCGCAGACCATCCGATTGGTTTCCGCATTGTCGAATCCCTCGTCCACCCTGAGCGAGAAGTTCGAGCTTTCGTAAGCGACCCGGCAATCGGGACAAAGATCAAATCGCTCGGAGCGAAGGTGGCGATAGGGGATCTATCCGACGAGGGTCATCTCTCGGCGGCAGCCACCAATTGCTTCTCAATCGCATTTGTCGAGCCGGCAATCACCGACGGTCGCGAACTGTCATTTCTCAGCGCTGCGGAGATTCCCGCTTCATGGGCGTGCGCCGCCGCGGAAGCGAGAGTCGTGAGGGTGATCTGGGTGGGCGAAGCGACTCCAAGCCTCTCCGTAAAGGAAGTCGCCACGGTGGATACGTCCGATCAATCGTTAGTGGCCGCGGAGGTGGCGAGGCTCGACGATCTCCAACGTCTCTGAATACGAGGAACCCCGGACGAACCCGGGGTTCCTTTCTTGTTGGCCTGTGTTAGCCACTAGGCCCTGCCCGCTCAAGACCTCCCGGTATCCAAGCGCCTGAGCGCCACTCCCTGGCTACAGGTGATCAAAGCGTGAAGGGTTTATCGGCAGGCTCGCTCAATTCCTTGACTTGGCCAATTCGTTGACTAGTTCCTAGGGCGCTACGTCCGGGTTTGCCGCCGACATTCTCCCCTCGTTAGGGTTTCGCGACTTTTGCCATCGACCACAGAGGTTGTATTGCCCCCTTCGTCCATTAGCCGCCGACAGTTTCTGACAGTCGTAGCCGGTGCGACCTTTCTGAGCCAGCTCCCCGGAACAGCCTGGGCAGCCGACCGACCGCCGCTCGACTTCGAGTTCCCCCAGGATCCAACGCTGACGTGGTTCGAGCAGACCTATGGAGCGCTCAAAAGCGACGGCCGACGCCACATGGGCATCGATCTCATGGCCCCCAAGCTCAGCCCGGTCTACGCCGTCTCCGATGGCGTCGTCAGCCGCATCGCCGATTCGCCTAAAGCCGGTCGCTATCTGATGCTCGAGCACAACGACGGATGGGAGAGCTGGTATCTCCATCTCAACAACGACTCTGGCGGTCGTGACAATGGTCGCGCCGAATGGGGGCTCACAGTCGTCGATGGAATCGACGAGGGCGATTTGGTGACGGCAGGTGACCACATCGCGTTCGTGGGCGATTCGGGCAACGCCGAGGGAGTCAACTCCCACACACATTTCGAACTTCACCTCGGGACCCGAACGGTCAATCCCTGGCCATATCTTGTCGCCGGCCAGCAACGAGCGCTAGACCAGATTCGGGCCGAGCAGGTGGCGGGAATCGTCGACGAGATCTGTAATCCCCTCCAGGGCAACCTGAGCGTCGATGCCCAGGTCTGCCCGGACGACTTCGAGTATTTGGAGCCGCCTCTCGAATTCCCGCGCGGGGTGTCTAGGGGATCTCGGCGAGCCGTTTGAGCAGCTCGTCTTCGGAAGTCACCTTGAACGTTTCCATTCCCAATGCGCGCGCAGTCTTCAGGTTTGGTCCGATGTCGTCCAGCATCAACGTGGACTTCGGGTCGGCTCCTAGCCGAGAAAGCGCACGCTCGAAAATTCTCTTTCTGGCTTGCGGACACCTTCTACACACGACTCGACAAGGACGTCGAAGTGACTTGCGAGTGATCCATCACGCATGCTTTCCCAATTGTTGGTGACCGCTCCGACTTTGATTTCTCCCTGACGGAGGCGGTCGATCTCGGTCAGGACTTCCGGACGCGGCACTGCGACCGCCTCGATCTGGGCCAGCAGAGTCGCGGCATCAACGACAAACCCGGCGGAAGCCATCTCCGATTCAAACAACTCGCAGAATTCGACAAAGGCGACCTCGCCGCGTTCATGGCGGGCCCACGCACCTTCGTCACCACTCGCCGCAACATGTCGGTTGATCGTCCCCCGCGCCATACCAATGTCGTCTTCGTAAGCAGCGATCGCTTCGAGTGGGGACTCCAGCACGACCCCACCGAGATCAAACAGGAGAGCCGAGATCAAGGTCGCTGCTTCACCGTGAAACGAAGACGGTGAACCACTTCGCCATCGAGGGTGATCACAAATGAATAGTCACCCGGTGATGAAAAGGTCAGGTTGTTGAACGTAACCGAGCGCACCACGCCAAAGTCCTGCTGGCTGCCACCTTCGCGAGGCGAGATATCGATCAAGTGGTGGATGTCATTGGGCAACAGGCTCGTCCCGTCGGCGTCCTGCAAGCCGACGTCAAACCGCACCTGTTGACTCTCCGATGACCAGGGGACGCGGAGGCGAAGTCCTATAGCCAGCGTGTGATGGCGAACCGGAAAGTGTCCAACGAGGAGCGTGTCCCACCCTCCCCCCAGAACGTAGAGCTTCCCATCAACGGCTTGCACGGCGTCAGCGAGAACGGCGAACTCGAGGGTCGAACGCAATCCGCCTTCGGTGAGCGGCTGCGGATCTGCTTCCACCTTCAGCGACTCTACATGCCCCTACTCTGAGCGTCCCGCACCCGGCCGATCGGAGAGCCCTTGAGCAATTCACCCGTCGAAATCGCGCCCGCCACTGGCAAGTTGGGAATCCTCACCCCGGGGATGGGCGCCGTGGCGACGACTTTCTTTGCCGGCACGCTGGCGGTTCGAAAGGGCTTCAGCCAGCCGGTTGGCTCGCTCTCCCAGATGGGTCACATTCGCCTCGGCAAACGAACCGAGAAGCGGAATCCCAAGATCAGTGAGTTTGTTCCCCTGGCCTCGCTCGACTCGCTCGAATTCGGAGGCTGGGACCCCTACTCAGACGACGCCTACACCTCGGCCATGAAGGCGGGAGTCTTGCAACCCCAGCATCTCGAAGCAGTGGGCGAAGAGCTGCGATCCATCCAGCCGATGCCGGCGGTGTTCTCCTCTGACTGGGTAAAGCGATTGGAGGGTTACGACCAGGTCAAGGACGCAAGGACCAAGATGGATCTCGCCGAACTGTTGATGGAGGACATCGAGCGCTTCCGAACCCAACGGGAATGCGAACGCCTGGTCATGGTGTGGTGCGGGTCGACTGAGGTCTATCGGGAGCCGGAAGCGGTTCACCAGGACTTGTCGGCATTTGAAGAGGGCTTGAAGCGATCGGATCCCAATATCGCCCCCAGCCAGATATACGCCTATGCCGCGCTCCAATCCGGCATACCTTTTGCTAACGGCGCCCCCAACCTCACCGTCGACTTTCCGGCCATGACCGAATTGGCGGCGAAACGAAAGTTGCCGATTTGTGGCAAAGATTTCAAGACCGGCCAGACCATGATGAAGACGATGATCGCTCCGGGTCTGAAGGCGCGTATGCTCGGGATTCGAGGTTGGTACTCGACGAACATCCTGGGCAATCGCGATGGCGAAGTGCTCGATGACCCCGAGGCCTTTCGGTCGAAAGAGGTTTCCAAGCTGGGGGTGCTCGAGACGATCTTGCAGCCCGAGGTTTATCCCCACCTATACAAGGACCTCTATCACGTGGTGCGGATCAACTACTACCCGCCCCGGGGTGATGACAAAGAGGGCTGGGACAACATCGACATCTTCGGATGGCTCGACTACCCGATGCAGATCAAGATCGACTTTCTCTGCAAGGATTCGATCCTCGCCGCACCGATCGTTCTCGACCTGGCTTTGTTCTTGGATCTAGCAACTCGTGCCGGCAAGAGCGGCATACAGGAGTGGCTCTCGTTCTATTTCAAGAGCCCGCAAACCGCCCCTGAGCTCTATCCCGAACACGACCTGTTCATCCAGCTCACGAAGCTGAAGAACAATCTCCGCGCGCTCATGGGCGAGGAGCTCATCACCCACCTCGGCACCGAGTACTACGAGGAATGAGTACAGGCCCGCCGGCGGGCCTGTACTCACTTGTCATGGAACCTGGGTAATTCGGCCGAGTGCCGGAGGGGCAATTGGCGAATTGGCAACGAAGTAGGCCTCGAGCGCATCGAGGTCGATCGCGCCTCCGAGCCGGTCTGGTCCCCTGGATGAGAACGGAGAAACCGTCGCCGCCGTCAGCCAGGAAGCTGTTGACCGTTACCCGGTAGGTAGCGGCGAGATCGATTGGCACGCCGTTGATCATTATCGAGGCTGGATCCACCTTCGACCCGATCGGCGCCGAGGCGCTCCACGTATACGCAAAGCCAGCGGACACCTGGAGGATGGTTTGGTCTCGGTGATCCCGTCGGTCTCAGAGCCGAACTGCTGTTCGAGCAGAGCTTCGATCTGCGCGCCGGTCAACGTCATCGTCACCAGGCTGTTGCCAAACGGCTGAATGGAGAAAGCTTCGCCGTAAGTGACATTTCCGTCACCCTCGCCGACCGGACTTCCCAAGTAGACGAAGCCGGTGCTCTGGCGAATCCCTCCCGGGTTCATGAATGCCACCACCGCCCCACCGGTGGCCGGGTCCGCCGTCGCGGCGAGCTGGGCATCGGCAATGAGGTTCCCCGCGGGCGCCTCACCCGCTGGCGAGTACACCTCGGGAATGTCGGCCGTGATGGAGCCGATAACCCGGTTGGCCAGCGGATCGCTCAGGGCCTGATACTTGCTTATCAGGGCAGTGAGATCCGGCGCCGGGCTCACCAGAGACTGGTAGGTAGGTACGTTGTCGATGCTCACAACCGTTAGCTCGTTGGTGAGCTTGTCGATTGTGACGTCGATATCGGTGTACAGGCGACCGTTGTTGTCGGCCATGGTGACCCACTTGCCGTCAACCTCGCAGACGAACTCGTCGTTGACGTGGCCAGCAATCACCAAGTCGACCGCATCATCAAAACCTTCGACGATCGAACGCAGGGGATCAGTCAAGCCATCGGCGCAACCGTCTCCCTCTGGTCCGCCAGAGGAGAAGCCACCCTCGTGGAGGAGCACGACAATCGCCTCAACCTTTTTCTTCTGCAACTCGGAGATGAGGGCATTGACCGTTTCTACCTCGTCGTGGAACGTGAGGCCCGCGACGCCCGCCTGGGTGACGATCGCCGGCGTGCCCTCGAGGGTCATGCCGATGAACGCCACCTTGGCGCCCTGGTAGTTCTCAATCACGTAGGGTGGGAACAGGGTGTCGCCGGTGGCATCGACCGTCACATTGGCGGCGAGAAAATCAAAGTCGGCTCCGGCGAAGCCGTCCCCGTCGAGACAGCCGTCGGTCGGATGACAACCACCGTTTTGCATCCGCAGCAGCTCGGCCGGGCCCTCGTCGAACTCATGATTGCCGACACCGTTGATGTCGAGGCCGATCAGATTCATCGCCTCGATCGTTGGCTCGTCGTGGAACAGGGCCGAGATCAAGGGCGAAGCACCGATCAAGTCACCGGCCGACACCACGATTGAGTTACGGACGCCGGCTTCAGCTTGCCTGATGTGCGAGGCGAAGTAATCCGCTCGGCCAACTGGTTGATTCAACCAAAGCTGATCCGGAACCGGAGCAATAGCCCCGTGGAAGTCGTTGATCGCGAGGATCTGGAGCTCGACCGGCTTTGGTCCGCCGCCAGGTTCTTCGGCGGGTGCCGCATTGACCGGAGTGGCTGTGGCCAGGGCCAGCAACGCCACGACTAGGAATAGCAACCTTCTTTCGCATAAACACTCCCCGTTTGGGCCTTGTGGGCCTGCTTCCTGGGGCCACCATAGGTCGATCGGCCCACCGCGGGCTACTCAGACCGCGGTGCGTGTGCAGCTGACGTCGGCGGGGACAAAAAGCGATTCGATGAGCTGGCGGTCGGCGTCGGATTCGGCGGCTTCCTCGAAGGCGACGCCGGCCTCCTCAAAGGTTGAGCTGATGGGTTCAACGGCGTTTTGAGCAAGCTCGAGCCATGTAGTGATCCCGTCGGTGATCGACGATGGCTCCGAGCCAATTCCGTCGAGGACCGGGCCAGCCGCGGCGAGATGGTCTTCCCATACGAGGTAATGATCGACGATTGCCTGCTGCGCGGTTCGGAGACCTCCCTGCCAGGGTCGGGTCCCAAAGGACTCGAGGTTGGTCAGTGAGACATCGACATGACCGGCCAAAGCTGACGTTTGGTCCTGTAGCCGCTCGATCGCACCACCTATCGCTTCCGGGTCTTCGGTCAGCGCATCGAGCAAGCAATCCTCGGCCGTGAAATACGTCCGCCAGACTTCGGCGCCCTCTGCCTCGCGGGTCACATCGACGAGCTCGGCGAATGACCCGCCACCCGCCAGCAGGACAAAGCCCGCGACGACAAGACCAAGGGCCAAAACCGCGATCACGAGACCGATAGTCCGCTTTCGTGACCCGGGTTCGCCTTCGTTCATCGTCTCCGCCGCGACGTTAGGCTGGTCAACGCCGAAACGGCCACGGTCCCGCAGCGAAATCCGGTGTGAATCCGGTGGTGTCCCGCAACTGTGATGAACGTTCTCCAAAGTCGATCAATGGGGAACGGGCTAAGCCAGGTCGCCTGCGTGCTCGTGTCGAACCTAACCTCGGATGAAGGTCATGTTCTGAGCGACAACGGATAGTCGCAGCGAGCCCCCTTCATCCTCCTAAATGGAGGATGTATTCATGAGAAAGACGTTCAGCAGTCTTCTGCTGGCAAGCATCGTCGTTGCGTGCGGGTCGCCCGCGGTACCGACGACATCGGCAGCCATCGCGACCACCAGCCCACCGGCGACCACGACCGCGTTCACCGGTTTTCCGGTGACGCTCGAAACCGCGATCGGCCCGTTGACGATCCCGGCCCGCCCCGAAGCCATCGTCTCGTTGTCGCCAACCGCTACTGAAATGCTCGCCGAGATCGGCGCTGCGGAACAATTGGTGGCGGTCGATGACCAGTCGAACTATCCGGCCGAGGTTCCCCTAACGGACCTTTCGGGTTTCACCCCGAACATCGAAGCCATCGCCTCTTACCAGCCCGACCTGGTGGTGATCTCCAACGACATCGACAACATGGTCGCATCGCTGCAAAGCCTCGACATCCCGGTGCTCCTCTTGCCCGCAGCGGTGACTTTGGACGACGTGTACAGCGAGATCGAACTGCTCGGAGTCGCAACCGGACATGCTCTCGACGCGGAGCTACTGACGAAGCAAATGAAAGACGAGATCGAGACGCTGGTCGGCGGTGTCGAACCTGCCGCCGAGCCCATCACCTACTACCACGAACTCGATCCCATGCTTTTCTCGGTGACCTCGACTACTTTCATCGGATCGATTTATTCACTCTTCGGGATGCAAAACATCGCCGACCCCGCCGACCCGGACGGGTTCGGTTATCCGCAGCTATCCGCCGAATACGTGATCGAATCCGATCCCAACTTCATCTTCCTGGCTGATACCGGCTTTGCCGGCCAGACATCCGAGACGGTGGCGGCGCGGCCCGGCTGGGCCGAGATGACGGCAGTGACGAACGGCCGCGTAATTCCGTTGGACGATGACGTTGCCTCCCGTTGGGGGCCGCGCGTGGTTGATTTCGTTCGCGCGGTGGCAGAGGCCGTCGCCTTGCAACCGGTCGAGTGATCATTGAGTCGCCCCTCGTTCGCGGGATCCGGCCGTCGAACTTCGTCCTCGGCGCGTTTGCGGTGTTCGCCGCTGCTCTGGCCGGCGTCATCTTCGGGCCGGCCCGGCTTCCGATCGACCAGGTCTTTGCAGCGCTCCTGGATGGGCTTCCGCTCATCAGCACCGATCATCAACTCAGCTCTCGGCAGGTCGACATCCTCTGGGATCTGCGTTTGCCGCGGGTGGCTTTGGGAGCGCTCGTTGGAGCAACCTTGTCAGTGTGCGGTGCTGCCTATCAGGGAGTGTTTCGCAATCCCCTGGTCGACCCCTACCTGCTGGGAGTGGCGGCGGGAGCCGGTCTCGGAGCAACAGTCGCCTTCGCCGCGGGCAACGCCGCAATCGTGCCGGTCTCGGCTTTTCTCGGCGCGGTGGGAGCCGTCGTCATCACCTATGCCATTGGAAATCGGGTGGGCGACCGAGCGATTACTTCTCTGGTTTTGGCCGGCGTCGCGGTGGCCTCGTTTCTCACTGCTGCCCAAACCTATTTGCAGCAGCGATCGGCAGACGATCTGCGAGTGGTTTATTCCTGGATTCTGGGCAGGCTCGGTGGCGGCTGGGGCGACGTTCGCCTGGTCCTTCCGTACATCGCTATAAGCACGGTCGTGATCCTTTTGCACCGTCGGCTTCTCGATGTCCTCGCCGTCGGCGACTCGGAAGCGCAGTCCCTGGGGGTGCCGGTGCGGAGAGTCCGTCTGTTGGTCGTCACCGCGGCCACGCTCGGCACCGCTGCCGCTGTCGCCGTTTCGGGGTTGATCGGATTCGTGGGAATCATCGTTCCACACGCCGTGCGGCTTCTGGCGGGACCGAGCTATCGATCCACGTTGCCCCTCTCAATTTTGTTCGGAGCCGCCTTCATGGTGGCCACCGATCTCGCGGCTCGCTCGTTGATCGCCCCCGCCGAACTACCAATCGGCGTTGTCACCGCCTTCTTCGGAGCACCGTTCTTTCTGGCCCTCTTGCGGAGCAAAGCGTGACTCTTCGGGTTGGGAAGCTTTCTGTGACCCTCGACGGACGGAGCATCCTCAGAGGGATCGATTTCGATCTCGAGCCCGGCCAGTGGCTCGGTCTGATCGGTCCGAACGGGTCCGGAAAGACGACACTCCTGCGCGCGTTGCTTGGTCAGGTCGCCGCCTCTGGATCGATCGAGTTTGGCGAGATGAACCTCATGACTATCGGCGGCCGGGAGCGAGCCCGCCTGGTGGCCTCGGTGCCCCAACGTCCGGTTCTCCCGGCGACGATGACCGTGGCCGACTACGTCTTGCTGGGCCGCACTCCGCACATTTCCTATTTGGGAAGTGAGAGCGCCTCCGATCTCGCCGCGACTCGAGAAGCCCTGGCCGCACTCGATCTAAACGAGCACCTCGAACGTCCGCTTTCCACAATTTCTGGAGGCGAACAGCAGCGTGCGATCCTGGCTCGCGCAATTTCCCAGAACGCTCCGCTGCTTCTCCTCGACGAGCCCACCACGGCGCTCGACATCGGCCATCAGCAATCGGTGCTGGGTATGGTCGACGTGCTTAGGCGAGAGCGAAGGCTCACCATCGTCAGCTCGCTTCACGACCTCACCCTTGCCGCTCAGTACTGCGATCGGTTGTTGTTACTCGACCGCGGAACGGTCGCGGCCACCGGTCAGCCGAATGAGGTGCTCCGAACTGACCTGATCGCAAAGATCTTCGGTGCCGAGGTGGAGCTACTCGCCGACGGCGGTGTGATCCGGGGGGTGGTGCCTCAGCGGCTGGGAACCAGACTCGAGATAGAGACACCCACTCCGCCCAGCGTTTCCGCCCCATAACGCTGGATCTCCTCCGCCAGGTCGAGCGGGCGCATACGCGACTTGGCGTCGACCAGGTCGCTGTCGATGTGTTCAGCCGGAACCAGCCAGCACACCTCAAACTCGATCCCGTCGGGGTCGCGGCCGTACAGGGCCTTGGTGGTGCCGTGGTCCGTCGCGCCGACAAGGGCGTTTGCAGTTATGAGCGCCTGCTGGACCTCGTCCAGCGAATGGAGAGTGTCGACTTCCCAGGCGAGGTGATAGAGGCCAACCGTTTGCCTTCCGGCCAAGGAGGGACCTGCGCCCGGTACCTGGAAGAGCCCTAGATCGTGATCGTTGTTCGATCCGGGAGCCTGCAGGAACGCGGCGCCGGGGAAGCCCATGACCTGGCGGAACCCCAGAACGTCCGCATAGAACTTGACACTGCGGTCGACGTCGGAAACGTACAAGACCGCGTGATTGAGACGATGAATTGCCATGCTCGAGAAACGCTTCGGAGCCGTTGGGTAATTCCCCGGCCCTCGATGGGGGCATCGGCGAGAATGGAGCCAATGCAGATCGTCCCAGCCAGTTTTGCGCGTCCAAAGGCTGATCAAGGCTTTTAAGGGACGCACCGCAGTGGACCAGCTCGACCTCGTGCGATGTTGACGGTGTTCCGGTCGCGCGGGTTCATCACTCGCTACTCGTAGTCTTCGGGTCTTCGGGTCTAATTTGCCCCGATGCCGATCACGATCGCATTTGCCCATGCGACCGGTTTTTGCGGTGGCGTATGGCGGCCGGTTGTCAACGAGGCCAAGTCCCGGTTCAACACGCTGACTTGGGACTTCCCCAACCACGGCTCCGGGCCAGCAATTCCGAGCCCGGTCGACTGGTGGGCCTTTGGCGAGTGGGCACGTGACCAGGTTGCCGGGCTAAGCGGCCCGGTGATCGGTGTGGGCCATTCGATGGGTGGAGCCGCCCTGGTGATGGCAGAGATCCTGGCGCCAAAGACCTTCGCCGCTTTTGTTCTCATCGAGCCGATGTTGTTGCCTCCGCCCTACCAGCGAGCGGAGAACAATCTTTCCCGGGGAGTCAGAAAACGCAGGCGGGTCTTCGAATCGAGACTCGCAGCCCGAGAGAACTTTGCCTCGAAAGCGCCATTTCTCAATTGGCACCCCGATGCTCTGGACGCCTACGTCGATTGCGGACTGGTGGAGACAGATGAGGGCGTGGAGCTGACGTGCCGCCCCGAACAAGAAGCCGACATATATGAAGGGTCCACTGCTCACGGCGCGTTTGATCGCGTCAGCGAGGTCGACGTTCCCACCCTGATCCTGGCGGGGTCTGAAACCGACGTCTATCCCGAAGCCCACCTACGGGCCATGATCGAACGATTCCCCAGTGCGGGGCTAGAGATCCTGGCCGGAGAAAACCACTTTCTCCCCATGGAAAGGCCCGATTTGGTCGCGCGACGCATCGAGCGCATGGCCAACGGATTGGCCGCCTAGCTCGTTGCCCAACAAAGCGTTCGGTCCCTATCGAGTCGGCCGAGCCGAGCCCATCGAAGAACCCGACCCGGCCGAACCCGAGCCCGCGCTCCCCCTGATTCGCCCCACGGACATAACGACGGCAATCCGAATTTGGTTCGCCACAATTACCCAAATGGAAGGCACGTGTGCAGTTCGGTAGCTACTTCATCCCGGAGAGCAGTCTGGAATGGGCCTTCGGTCCTTCGGGTGGACCTGGTGGACAACATGCCAATCGTTCCAACACCCGGGCGACGCTTCGGTTCGACCTCGGAAACTTCGACCAGGTGCCCGAAGAAGTGCGCCGACACATGCTCGCTCGCCTCGGATCAAGGGCGACCGACGGTGTTGTCACCGTGGTCGTCGACGAAACCCGCAGCCAACGGGCCAATCGCGATATCGCGCTCGAGCGAGTGCGTCAATTGCTGAATGACGCACTGCAGCGACCCCGACGCCGTCGCTCGACCCGGCCCACCGCTGCCTCCCGCGAGCGACGTCTCGAAGAGAAACGACGGCGAAGCGACATCAAGTCGAGCCGCCGGGAGCGCTTCGACTAACTGAACAAGCCAGCCGCAGCGGGGTAGTCGATCTTTTCGAGCTCGTTTCTCGGCAAACTGTCGACTCGGATGACTCGCCGGGGCCGGGCAATCGGGCCGAGTTTCTTCGAGATGGCGTCTACTACTTCCTCGGGCGTCGCCGAACCGACGAAAACCACGGCAACCGTCTCTCCCCAACGGTCGTCTGGCAAACCGAATGCTGCGGCTTCCTCAACTCCGACAACGCGGCTCAGAACCCCTTCGATCTCAGTTGGGTCGATTTTTTCGCCGCCGGAGTTGATGATTCGATCTGATCGACCGGTGACGATCACGCGATCGCCCTCGACTCGCCCTTTGTCCGAGGTGACAAACCAATCTCCTGGGGTCCGCTCGGCGTCGCCGGCATATCCACGGCTCACTTGTAGTCCTCTCACCCGGAGGACTCCTTCGCCGGTCGCACCGATCTCAACCGCGGGGAGCACGGTCATCCAACTGCTGTCTGGAGGGCCGCTGGCGATCACAGCGGCGGTCTCCGTCATTCCATACGTGCGGTGGAGCGTCCAACCCTGGGCTCGTTCGACCAGGTCGGCGGAGAGGGACGCACCGCCGATCAGAACCTGGCAGCGAACCGGGTCGGGACGCATCTCGAGCAGTTGGGCGAGCTGAGTGGGAACCAAGGAGGCGAAGTCGGACTGCACCAGTAGCCCGGGTTCGGGGCGTGGTGCTAGCAGCGCGGCTCCTCCCGACCAAAGTGCTCGAAAGATGATCGAAAGGCCACCGACATGGTGGAGCGGTAGCACTAGAAGCCAGCATCGACCCGGACCGAACCGATAAAACTCGGCCGAGCCAGAAGCTGCTGCCGTCCAGTTGGATTCGTCCAGGCGAACGGGTTTGGGAGTGCCGGACGTGCCCGAGGTAAAAACGATCGTTTCCGCGAGAGCCTTGCCGGCGATCTGCAGACGTCGTTGCGCTAGGTCGGCGGGCCATGAGGGAGGCACGAGCACGGCCTGGCTGCGCGCCCGGAGGATGGCGAGAATCTCGATGACCGACGAAATGTCGATCTTGGGCCGGACCGGAAGAGCTTCTTGTGGCCGGAGTTGGAGCGCTCTTTGGCGCACGGCGATCTCCGCCTCGGCGAACGTGACCGCAGCGTCGCCTGAGATCAAGAAGGGATGGTCCGCAAATTGGCCGGCGGCACGGGCAAGAAGGTCACTCACGGGGCCCGGTTTACGCTACCGGCGTGATCTCGGAGCACTTCGACCCGGCCCGATGGGAACAGGTGCCGGGTTTCGAATTCTCTGACATCACTTATCACCGGGCTGTCGACCAGGGAACCGTCCGTGTGGCAATCAACCGACCCGAAGTCAGAAACGCTTTTCGACCCGCGACCATTGACGAGCTGTACCTAGCGCTCGATCATGCCCGTCAGACCACCAACGTCGGCGTCGTTCTCCTCACCGGCAATGGCCCTTCGCCGAAGGACGGCGGTTGGGCTTTTTGCTCGGGGGGAGACCAAAGGATTCGCGGGGCCGACGGTTACCAGTACGAAGGCGACAAAGCCCAAATTGGTCGTACTCAGGGCCGCCTCCACATTCTCGAGGTGCAACGACTGATCCGATTCATGTCGAAAATCGTTATCGCCGTCGTGCCCGGCTGGGCGGTGGGGGGCGGCCATTCACTACACGTCGTTTGCGACCTCACCCTCGCCTGCGCTGAGCACGCCCTCTTCAAGCAAACCGACCCCGACGTGGCCAGCTTTGACGGCGGCTTCGGCTCGGCCTATCTCGCCCGCATGGTCGGCCAGAAGCGGGCTCGGGAGATCTTCTTCTTGGGTCGCGAATACCGGGCGGACGAAGCCACCGCAATGGGGATGGTTAACGCCGCGATCCCACACGGTGACCTCGAAGGGGTTGCGTTGGATTGGGCCGCTGAGATCGGTGCCAAGTCACCGACCGCACAAATGATGTTGAAGTACGCCTTCAACCTGATCGATGACGGCCTGATCGGCCAACAGATCTTCGCCGGGGAAGCCACGCGCCTCGCCTACGGGACCGCAGAAGCAACCGAAGGACGCGATGCCTTTCTCGAAAAGCGGCGCCCGGATTTCGGTCGGTTTCCCTGGCAGTTTTGAATCGCTGGCAGTTTTGAATCGCTGGCTCGGGGCAGCTCGACCTCGAACCCTGCCGGCGGCGCTCGTTCCGGTAGTAGTGGCCGCCGCAGCTGCTGCTCGCGAGGAAGTATTCAGTTGGGCACCCTTTGCTCTTACCTTGCTCGGGGCGCTAGCGATTCAAGTGGCGGCCAACTTCGCCAATGATGCGTCGGATGCTCGACGCGGTGCTGACCCGGCCGATCGAGTCGGCCCACCACGAATGGTTTCTACCGGACAGATAACAGCATCGGCCATGTGGAGAGCGACCTGGCTGGCGATCAGCGTCGCTGCTTTGTGTGGCATCGTGCTGGCTCTGCGCGTCGGGCCGGTGATACTGCTGATCGGAGCGGCCTCAGTCCTCGCCATGCTGTCGTATGTCGGCGGTCCGTTGCCCTACGGATATCGGGGCCTGGGCGAAGTCTTTGTTCTCCTCTTCTTTGGCCTCATCGCCACCGGGGGATCTCGCCTTGCTTACGACGGCCGCTGTCCCGCGTATGTCTGGTGGCTCGGAGTTCCCATCGGTCTACTGGCCGCCGGGATTCTCATGGCCAACAACCTCCGCGATATGCCCACTGACCGTCGCGCCAATAAGCGAACCATCGCAGTCATCGTCGGCGAGGAAGCCGCGACCAAACTGTTTTTTGGCACGCTCTGGTCGGCGCTGGCGCTCACACTGCTGTTGGTCGTCCTCGGAATTGAGCCAATCGGAGTGTCAGCCGGCGTTCTCGCAAGCGCTTTCTTAGTCGTGCTTCACCGCCGCAAGCTCGACCCCTCCGACCGGCGCAGTTATCTCCCCCTCTTAGCGGCAACGGTCCGAGTTCACTTTGCCTTCGGGTTGTTGGTTGTTGTCGGGCTACTGCTTTAGCCCAACTCTCTTTAGCTCAAGTTATCTAGCTAAGGGCAGCGGTAGTGCCGACGCACTCAGTGTGACCGCACTGGCAAGCCATTTCCTCCGAATGATCTCCGTGATCACGACAATGGTCGCTGCAGTACTCGCCGGATGCGCCACCCATACAGGTGCAGCCTTCATGCAAACATTCCACGACGCTCTCCTTTTCTCGCTGACGATTGGCGGATACCCGCTCAGCCGTGCCTCCAAACGCTTCGCGGCCTGCTCTTTCAGAGAGCCGAGGCAGTAGCTTTGGGGCCGATGGGGTACGTACTCGATTTCGCCGAGGGCGACGGCAGCATGCGCGACCTCTTGGGTGGAAAAGGTGCGGGACTCGCAGAGATGACGAAGCTCGGACTCGCGGTTCCTCCAGGTTTCACGATCACCACTAACGCTTGTCGGTACGTGATGGAGCATGGAGAAGTGCCATCGTCTTTGTGGGACGAGGTCGGCGAGGCGATGGCGCGCCTCGAGAAGACCACCGATCGTGGATTCGGCAACGGATCCACGCCTCTCCTCGTCTCGGTGCGGTCGGGCGCGAAGTTCTCGATGCCGGGAATGATGGACACGATCTTGAACCTCGGCATCAATGAGGAAGTGGTCGAGAAGCTCATTGAGTGGTCAAACGATGCGCACTTCGCGTGGGATGCCTACCGGCGATTCGTTCAGATGTATGGAGAAGTCGTGATGGCGGTACCGGAGCACTTGTTCCAGGAAGTCCTCTCGGATATGCGGGTTGCGCGCGGCGTCAGCGACGACTCCGACCTGGACGCCGATGATCTCGAACACGCCACTCGCAGATTTCAACAAATCGTGGTTGCCCACTCCGGCAAAGCTCTGCCGACCGACCCGGGCGAACAGTTGAAAGGAGCGGTCGGCGCCGTCTTCGGTTCATGGAGCAATCGGCGAGCTAAGGATTATCGGAAGGTAAATGGCATTCCGGACGACATCGGCACCGCCGCAACCGTCCAGATGATGGTGTTTGGAGACCTGGGAGATGACTCGGGCACCGGAGTTTGTTTCACGCGCAACCCGTCTACCGGAGAGAAGAAACCGTACGGCGATTTTCTGGCGCGGGCGCAGGGAGAAGATGTCGTGGCCGGAATCCGGACGGCGGCAAGTCTCGACGAGCTCGCCCGCCAGCATCCCCGATCCCATGCCGAGCTGCTATCGGTGATGGACGGCCTCGAGCGACATTTCGGAGACATGTGTGACATCGAGTTCACCATCGAGAAGGGCGATCTCTACATCTTGCAGACCCGTGCCGGGAAACGCACAGCCACCGCTGCCGTTCGGATCGCAGTGGACTTGACAGCCGAAGGAATCATTGATCGAAGGACCGCTGTCACCCGCGTCGACCCGGGCTCACTCGAGCAATTCGATCGTCCTCGCATCGATCTCACGATTGCCGCCCAACCGGTCGCAAAGGGTTTGGCCGCCAGCCCGGGGGCAGCGTTCGGCCAGGCCGTATTCCTGGCCGATCGGGCCGCCACCCTGGGAAACGCCAACGAGGCCGTGATCTTGGTGCGTCCCGAGACGACGCCAGACGACTTCCACGGAATGGTTGCAGCCAAGGGCATCCTGACTTCGCAGGGCAGTGGTGGAAGTCATGCGGCGGTCGTGGCCAGGGGCATGGGAAAGCCGGCGGTGGTTGGCACCACGGGGCTGTTCGTCGATGCCAAAGGGGGTCGCGCAGTCATCGGCAAACACACCATCAAGGAAGGGGACGAGATCACGATCGACGGGACGACCGGTGCCGTCTACCTGGGAGCGCAACCGCTCATCGCGCCCTCTGAGGTGCCAGAGCTCGAGACCTTGCTGCAGTGGGCCGACGAAATTCGCACGCTTGGAGTCAGGGCCAACGCAGACACCCCAGCCGACGCGGCAATAGCCCGCCAAGCCGGAGCGGCTGGCATCGGGTTGGCTCGGACCGAGCACATGTTCCTGGGCGATAGGACCGCGATGGTGCGCAAGATCATCCTGGCCAACGACGAGGAAGTGCGACGGTCCGGCCTAGCGCAACTAAAGGAAAACCAGGTAGCTGATTTCGAAGGCCTGCTCGAAGCGATGGATGGCCTGCCCGTCGTGGTTCGGTTGCTCGACCCTCCCTTGCACGAATTTCTCCCCTCGCGGCTCGAGCTCGAACAGGAAATGCATCGGTTAGTCCCTCTAAAGCAGAGCATTGCCGACCTGCAAGAAATGTCGGCCCAGGTTGAGCGCTGGGAGGAGGTCAATCCGATGATGGGTCTCCGTGGGGTCCGCTTGGGCATGGTCGAACCCGATCTCTATCGGATGCAGGTCGAGGCGGCTTTGGAGGCAGTGATCCGCCGCATCGATGCCGGGGGTGATCCGCACCTCGAAATCATGATTCCCCTGGTGGCGGCAAGCGAGGAACTCCGCCGGATGAGGGAAATGATCTCCGGGCAGATTGATCTCTACTCAAAATCGAGCGGTCATCACCTGGATGTGCTGATCGGCACCATGATCGAGCTGCCGCGGGCCGCGCTGATCGCATCTGATCTGGCTAAAACCGCCGACTTCTTCTCGTTTGGGACCAACGATCTGACCCAAATGACGTTCGGCTTGTCTCGGGACGATGCCGAGGCTCGCTTTCTCAGTCGTTATCTAGAAGACGGGGTGTTGGCCACGAACCCCTTCCAAACTCTGGATCGCGACGGTGTCGGAAGGCTGGTGCGCTTCGCTACCGAGGAAGGGAGGCGGACTAACGGCTCGCTGGTGGTGGGGGTTTGTGGTGAGCACGGCGGCGATCCGGCCTCGATCGAATTCTGTCGCAGCATCGGTCTCGACTACGTGTCTTGCAGCCCGCCGAGGATCAAAGTTGCCCGCCTGGCTGCGGCCCAGGCTGAGTTGAGTCTTCCCACTGGCGATGCGTAAGGATCGCGTCAACCAGGTCAGTTAGGCCTTCGCCGGTCAAGGCTGACCCTGACAACACCGGCGGCTTCCAACTCGAAGTCGACAACGCCAGCATCGCCTCGATCTGGCTGACCACAGCATCGGCGTTGCCCTGGTCCGCTTTGTTGACAAAGAACACGTCGGCGATCTCGAGCAGACCCGCCTTGGCCGCCTGGATCTCGTCACCCCAGCCGGGATGGAGCACCAGCACCACCGTGTCAGCGACCCTGGCGATGCTCACCTCGGACTGACCGACGCCGACGGTTTCGATCAGCAAAGGAGCGAAGCCTTCCTCGGCGAGCACACCGAGAACACCTTCGATCCCCGCCGCCAGACCCCCCAGCTCTCCTCGAGTCGCAAGCGATCGGATGTAAACGCCGTCGTCGGAAGCATGCTCTTGCATCCTGATCCGGTCACCGAGCAAAGCCCCACCGGTCAAGGGACTCGAAGGATCGACGACGACGACGCCCGGGCGATCACCATTGCCGCGGTAATGACGGATCAACTGATCGACAAGCGTGCTCTTGCCCGCGCCCGGCGGACCAGTGATACCGATCACCTGCGGCCGCGCAACGCGTTGATCCGCAGATCCTGGGGCCTCTCGATTACCTCCGAGATCTGCCTGGCCAGCTCCCGCCGTCTGTGCTTCTCCCCCCGGAGGGCGTAGAGCCGTGCGGAGCCGGGCGAGGGGCGTTTTCTAGTTGGCGTTGACGGCAACGACGCCTGGCACCCGCTCGGTAAGGATCCGCTCGATGCCCGCCTTCAAGGTCATCATCGACATCGGGCAGCCGCCGCAGGCGCCCACCATCTGCAAGTTGACCGTGCCATCTTCGACCCCCATGAGCACGATGTCGCCACCGTCCATCTGGATCGCGGGACGGATGTACTCCAGGGTTTCCTGGAGTTTTTCTAGGTCGACTTCAGCAGGAATTTCCTCGGTTTCGACGGCTTCGGGCGTGACAGTTTCACTCATTCGCATAGGTGAAACTACCGAGCGGCCCCAAGCATTCCAAAAGTTGGCATTCCAAAGTTCAGCGTCGCTCGGGCACCCGGACGATCGTCGTCAGAAAGTCTCCATAGGGGCTTTCGGCCGATAAGACGACGCGCAGCCGGCCCGCTGGGACTTCGCCGAGGACTTCAAAGAGGCGATAGTCGTAGAAGCCGGCCTCGATTAACCCGAGCTCCATGGGCTCGAGAACCTGGCCTTCGACAGTGCCCGAGATCGTCACCTCGGCGGGGGACGTCAGATGAAACGCCAGGTGATGTCCATCACTTCGATACGGCAGGCGGGCTCTGATCTGGGGAGGCGTGCCGATCCCTTGCGGAATGGAAGTACTCACCCCTGCGGACCCTGTCGAAAATCGCCACACGGCGACGCCGGCGGCGAGTTCGACTCCATCGGCGCTGACCGCTGCGCCAGCAGGAGCGGAAACCGTTATTTCGCCCTCACCTACCTCAAGGCCGACTGTGATCTGTTCGGGTAGCCAGCCGCCACCCGGTGTTGGGGTGAGGCCGCCGTAGTAGTGAGCGAGAATGGCGGAGTAAAGCGAGCCCTGGTCGGCCATCGCCTTCGCTCCGAACTGGCTCATCCCCACCTGGTGTCCCCAACCGTGCCCGCTGAACACAAATTCGCGCCCGAGTTCCCGATACCCATCGTGTTCGAAGACCACCCCTCGTTCCGCAATCTCGTAGGTGCCTGAGAGCACGGTCTGTGGGTACCGGCGTCCATCGGGCCTCTCGGCAGGCAGGCGATCTGGCATAACCGCTGCCGCGGCCCGGTTGATCTCGCTGCGGAATTGGTAGGTGCCGAAACTGTCGGTCGAGTTTCCGCTTCGCACCGTCACTTGCCAGGGTCCGGCGCCGTCCGGGGTCGTCGTCACTCCAATCGAATAGAGCGGACCGGCCAGCAATCCCTCGGCGGCGAGCAGAGTCTCCATCTCACTTTCGGTGACGGCGAAGCTCCAGTCGACAAACGGTGAGTCCTCGCCCGGCGAATCCACCGCTACGAGGTAAGGAGCATTGAGCCCGGGAAAGACATCCTCCGATTCGCGGGTTCTTGTTCCGGAGGTGGAGCTGTAAAGCGCCTGCACCGGTTCGTTGCCATAAAGAAGAATTTCGCCGGCCGTGGCGGCCACCGCGGCCTGCCAGCGCAGGCCCTCGGCGGAGGTGAGGCCCCGCCTCCCGGCGTAAACCTGGCAAGCCGTGGTTGCGCAAATGTCATACCCGTAGGCGCGGCCGTTGGTCGTTCGTCCTTGGGCGAGGGTGAAAGCGAGATAGGTGCGCGCCGCCACAGCCTGGGCTTTCAAGGCTTCGATGGGCCAGCTGAATGGCACCTCCCTAATCCCCAGCAGGTAGGCCTCGGTGCTGAGAGTCTCTGTGATAGCGAGCCCGTCGGGACCGTTGCGAATGGTCAACGGTCCGGCAAACAAGTAGTCACCCACCCCTAAGACCTGACCAGGTTCCGCCGTAATGACGATCGCGGTGGCGGCGATCGTCTGCTGCTCGACCAATTCGGGAGGCGCCGTAGCTCGTCACGGCCAGCAAAGCTGCGACCGAAGCGAAAGGGCTAATCCGACGACTGGTCCGCCGGTTAATCCGATCGGGCGATTGATGCTCCCATGCCCTGCAGTTTGTCAACCAACGCGCTATACCCGCGATCAATGTGGTAGGCGTCCCCGACCGTGGTGGTGCCTTCAGCCCGTAAGCCGGCCAACACCAGGGCCGCTCCGGCCCGAATGTCGGGTGCCAGCACCGGACACCCCGACAGCTCAGGCTTTCCTCGAATCACGGCGTGCTGGGATTCGATGGAGATGTCGGCACCCATCCGGGCGAGTTCGCCCACATAACGAAATCGCGAGTCGTAGAGGTTCTCGGTCACAATTGACGTCCCGCTCGCCACTGTGAGCAGGGCCACCATCTGCGGGTGGAGGTCGGTGTGAAAGCCGGGATAAGGCAGAGTGACGAAGTCGATCGGCTGTGGGCGTTCCGGTCCTTCCACTCGAAGCCAGTCTTCGCCTCTCCGAACCTGGCACCCAGTGTCTTCGAGTTTGCTCAGCTCCATCCGTAACAAACTCGGACTACAACCGGTGACGGTGACGTCGCCGCCGGTAATCGCTCCGGCGATGGCGTAGGTGCCAGCCTCCAGGCGATCGGGTATCACCGTGTGTTCAGCCGGAGCTAGGTCGGAGGCACCCGTGATGTGCACGATCGGAGTTCCAGCCCCTTCTACCGATGCGCCCATGGCGTTGAGTTGCTGAGCGAGGTCAACCACTTCCGGCTCCCGCGCTGCGTTGCTGATGGAGGTTTCGCCCTTGGCGACAACCCCAGCCAACATCAGATTCTCGGTCGCTCCCACGGAGGGGAAAGAGAGTTCGATCTCTGCCCCGGTGAGACCGTTCAGAGCTTCGGCTTCGAGCATTCCGTGCGAGAGGCGGAAAGAAGCCCCCATCTGCTCCAGGCCTTCGAGATGCATGTCGATCGGGCGGGCTCCGAGATCGTCTCCGCCGGGCAAAGCGACCCGAGCTTCCCGGCACCGGGCCAGAAGCGGACCCAGAACCACGATGGAGGCGCGCATTTTTCGCACTAATTCGAGAGGTGCCTCCGGATTGAGCCGCTCAGGGGAAACGATCCACAGCGAATCGCCCTCCCGCTGAATGCGACAGCCGATGTGATGGAGCAGCTCGCCCATCAGTGCCACGTCAGCGATGTCGGGAACGTTGTTCAGCCTGTGGCGGCCTGGAACGAGAATCGCCGCCACCATCTCTTTGAGGGCTGCGTTCTTGGCACCTCCGACGGTAACGGTGCCATGCAGGCGGGCACCACCATCGATGACGATCTGGGCCATCGCGGGAGTCTACGCCCTCCTCTCCCCCATGGACCGAGCCGGCACAAAAGCCGGGTACCTTTGCAGGATGCGCGTCGCTCTAGCGTCCGATCACGCCGGTTTCGAATTAAAGGGAGTGGTCGTCGAGGCTGTCGCCGACGCCGGGCACTCGGCGCTCGACCTCGGCACCCACAACACCGAACCGGTTGACTACCCCGACATCGCCGTCGCCGCCAGCCAGGCCGTGATTGATGGCCGAGCGGAGCGAGCGATCGTGATCTGCGGTTCGGGCGCCGGTGCTTGCGTCGCCGCGAACAAGATGCATGGCATCCGGGCCTCCATTGCCCATGACACCTACACCGCCCATCAGATGGTCGAACACGACGACGTCAACGTCCTTTGCCTTGGCTCAAGGGTTGTTGGGACGCAGCTCGCGCTAGAGATAGTGGAGGCGTTCCTCGCTGCAGAGTTCTCCAACGAGGAACGCCACCAGCGCCGACTCGACAAGGTCAACAAACTCGACCATCGATGAGACGGGTGTCGCGGCGCTCACGCTGACGTTCTGTGGGCTGCAACCCACGCTGTACGTGGGTTGCAACCCTGGGTTGCAGAACGCAAACCTGACGCCAAAGACTTCGGCTCAGCCGTTGCCCGGTGAGGAGATCGTCCCCTCGAACGAACCTGTGGTCACGCCCAAGGCGACAAAGAAAGTGCGTTGGGTGGTGAAGGTGCCAGTCGCATCCGCAAATCGGCCGGTACCTCCCGTGATGGTCCCGGTCTCCGTGGTGCTAAGAACGCCGGGCGCGATCAGTGTCGCCGTACCAGTGACGTCGATCGTCACCGTGTCGCCGTTGGCGGCCGTCAAGGTGTAGGTCCCTTCCCCAACGCGGATGGCCTGGTTGACCATATGCGGGAACTCCCACGTGAAACGACCCAAATGCGTCGCGTTGCCAGTGCCCTCGGCAAATACGGATGCGAACGGAGGGACGGTGACCGTGACCGCTACCGACCCCTCCAGGCGGCCCTTGAACGGCACCTGGTCGGCGGCTACCGCCGGGCTGGCCAGGCTTAGGAATAGGAGCGCGGTTATCACCGCCATCACCGATGTGGCTCCTACGTTTCCTCTGGTTCTGATGTACACACCGTCTCCTTTCGAGGTCTGTGTTTCATTCATGGCTCTTTCGATTCATCGATCCCTTTTCAGTGGGTGAAGCGGAAGTCCGCGGTCCGGTAGAAGGGCGTGCCGTCGGGGTTGCGTTCCCCCAGGGTCAATGGGCGCCAGCCACGAACTGAAACGACACCAGAACGATGGTTAAGTGCTGAAGCAATGAACGCATTCGTGAATGCTTTCGGGGCATCTCTCGGTTTGTGAGAAGCATTTGACTATGTCCTCCCGTTTCTGCAGTTAACGGGTGTTACTTAAACCCGTGTTACGCCGTCCCCTCCGACTAGAAATCCTCGCCGTTCCGAACAGTCGACCGGCGGCTCAACGGCGGTGAACGCCAGAGTGTCCCCCTCTACCAACCATCGATACACGCCGGTGACACTGCAAAGGCCGTTGTCGGAGAATTCGATTAGGTCCCCATCGACCGAAATTTGACCGCCCACTCCGGCGTAGGAAAGGTTGTAAGTGGTCCCGCGGATGATTAGACGGTTGATCCCGAGGGTTCCGCCGAGATCGGTGCTCCAAACTCCTTCGAGCTCCGGCGGAGCGGCGTCTTCGACCGGAGCGGTGGTTGTGGCGGCGTCCGGCTGACCGTTCGAATTGCGGGTAAATGGAGCGGCGAAAAGACTCTCACGTGCTGAACAGTCATCCGGCTCGACCGCGGTGAACGTCAGAGTTGTTCCCTGGATTGACCATCGATAGAGCCCCATCGCTTCTCGCAGGATCACCGGATCGGTTTCGGCGAGGCTTGGGCATGTCAGGTCATCGGACAACTGAGCTAATTCTCCTGTCACCGAAATCCGACCCCCCGCTCCGAACTGGGGGAACGAGTAGCTGTTGGCTCCCAGCACGAGTCTGGTGATTCCTTGATTCCCCTCGTCGACGTACCAGACACCTTCCAGCTCCGGTGGAACGGCATCGGCAGCCTGGGTAACCGTCGTTGCCGCTTCCGGTGGAGTAGTGGTCTCGATTGGCGTCGTGGTGGCCGGCACTTCCGGCTGATCGACGACGGGCGCCGTCGGTCCCGGACGCAATAGGAACAGTGCGCCGATGACGACGGCGGCAATAGCTGCGATCGCGAGCCAAAGGTTCCAGTTCGGTCCATTGCTCTGAGGGTCCACCTCGATCTGGTTCTCGGTTTGCATATCCGTCCTCCTTTGCAGTTCGAGGACAGACGCCGGTGCAGCTTCGAGCACCTTCAGATCCGGGACAGGATTGGCCTGCCGGACCATGCGATCGATCAGATCGTGCGTCATGTTCCTCCTTTCTCGGCAATCGGAGGGGAGTTGATTGCGCTTGATTCGAGGGTTGGCGCAAGCGTGCGCGCCAACCTCTGATAGGAGCGGTGAATTCTTTGGTCTACTGCAGCCCGAGTCATTCCCATCATCTGGGCGATGGTGTCGCGCGAGAGGTCTTCCCAGGCGTAGAGCATCACGATCTCGCGATCCTTCGGTCGCAGGCTTCGGACCGCATCTGCGACCTCCCGATCCCGGGCGTTTTGCATGGTTAGGTGGAGCGGGTCGGCCGGTGGGTCCACGCCCAAATTGCCGAGCTTCTCGTCTAGGCGTGATCGTCTACGAATAGATCGCAGGTGGTTCGACAACACTCGCCCGGCGATCCCGTAGAGGTAAGGCAACGTCTCGGGTGGAGGCGGTACGTCCTCTATCCGACGCCAGGCAACAAGGAAAGTCTCCGAGCAGGCGTCATCGGCCTCGGTGGCCTCGGTCCGGCGCAGACAGTAAGCAAGAACCGCGGACCGGTTCTGGCGATAGATGGACTCGAACTGAGTCCTTGTGTCGAGCAATGGCGCCGGCCCCATCCTCTTCATATGTCCATCAGCACCCGAACATTGACACAAATCTTCTTGTCATGAGATCGCTCTCGCCGGACATGAACTTGTGAACCGAGACACCGGTTTGGTGATTCGGAGGGGAACGAGAGAGACCGGGTCAAACGCCCGGTCTCTTCTCTTCTGTGGGCTGCAACCGGCGTTGCACACCCACACCAACCCTGGGTTCGCAAAAGTTGCAGGACCTCAGCCTGCCCGCATGGTGTTAGAGGGGAGCGGACTAGCCCATTGGGGACCACCGGCGATAGTCCTAGCCAAATCCGGTCCAAATTCCGATAAGGGTCGGTGGCCCGACAGTCTGCCCCCGAGATCAACCCAAAGCTTGATCGTCCATTGCTGCTGACCTTTGGCGCTGTGCTGGTCTTGATTGGCGCGGCCTCCGCGATCTTCGTTGGCGCCTATAACGGTCAGCGGGTGGCAGGGCTGGCGACCCGCGTGCAACAGATCGAACGGGCCCTGGGCTCGGCAGAAGTAGCCAGGCTCAATCTCGCCCAAGCCGCGTACCTCTCCGCAACGGCTGAGCCCGAGCTCACAATTGCCCCGACCCTGGAGGCTGCGAGTGAAGCACTCAAGGCAGCTTCCGCCGAAATCGACGCGTTCACCGAGATTTCATCGAGCCCGAACGAGGAGCTGCTCGGGGCGCTGTCCGGATTCGCCAACGCTGTCAACGAGGCCATACAGACGATTGAAGTCGGCACCGAGCTCTCGGTTGCAACCCATGTTCGACAACAGCTCGATCCCGCTCATTCCACTCTCGAGCAAGCCCTCAACGCTGCACAGCGGATCGACGCCAGTGAGATCAATCAGACCTCCTCGGTTCTCGGCAGGGTGGCTGACGTAGTGCGCTTCCTGCTTGCGTTCGCCATCCCGGCTGCCGGAATGACGGTCTATCGATGGGCGATGAACAGACAACGACGACAGTCTGAGACTCGTTTGCGTCTCGAATCCGAAAAAGCGATCAACAAATCGAAAGACGAGTTCATCGCCAACGTTTCCCATGAGCTCCGCACCCCCTTGACGGGGATTGTCGGTTTTGCGCAACTCCTGTCCGGCTCCGATCTCGACCGTGCCGATCAGGAAATTGTCCAACTCATCGTGGACCAATCCGCCGATCTCAGCCGCATGGTCGACGACCTTTTGACGGCCGCTCGCGCCGATGCCGACGCCCTGACCATCAGTCTTCGCCCGGTAGCGATCAGCGACGAAGTCAAGGAAGTAATTCGGTTCATCGAGTTGATGCAGACCGACATCGAGATGAACTGCCAGGAAGCGACGGTCGTCGTCGATCCGGAACGGTTCCGCCAAGTGCTCAGGAACCTCCTCGTCAACGCCCGCAAGCACGGCGGATCGAAGATCAGAGTGCGAGGGGTGACCAAGGATGGCAGCTACGTGTGCACCGTCATCGATGACGGGCCCGGTGTCCCTGAACACGTCCGGGAGCGTCTCTTCAGCCGATTTGTTCATACTGGAGAAGCGCCGGTCATCATGGGATCGGTGGGGTTAGGGCTGGCGATTGTTCGCGAGCTTTGCCGCCTCATGAACTGTGAGGTTTCGTATCGCCGGGTGCGCGGCGAGACCTGGTTCTCGGTCACGATACCGATCGCCAATTCTGCGGTCGATCTGCGCGAGCAGTTGGCGGCGATCCCGGCATGAGGCCCATCGCCGCCGCGTTGTTCCTTGTGTGCGTTCTCTTGGTGGCCGCTGCTCCGGCCCTAGCTACCGGTGGTCCGACGGCGGTCGATGACGACGTAACCGCAGATGGGCACATCATCCACATAGCGGTACTCGAGAACGATCTCGGCGATTTCGACCCCGGTTCTCTGACGATTGTCTCGAATCCGAGTCACGGAACGGCAACGGTGATCGCCTCAGGTTCGCCCAAGGTCAAGTACTCAGCTAACGGCGGCGAAGCCGGCGTCGACAGCTTCGAATATTCGATCTGTGACGCTGAGGGCGCCTGCTCGGTTGCGACCGTGAGCGTGAACATTGGTCCGGTGACAACCACAGTTCCGACAGTGCCGACCACGACTTCTCAACCCGACGTCACGACGAGTACGACAGGATCGGCGGCAGCTCCGAGTACGACACTCTCCACGGCGACGACAGCAGCCCCCCAACCGCCACCACCTATCGGTCGCCATTACCGCGCCTTTCAGTACACCGCCGTCCGCTCCCAGCACAACTGCTGATTCTTCTGGCCCAGTTTCGCCGCCCGAGAATCCTGCGGATCCCTTCGCCCCCGACGCCGACCCTCGGGCCGGGACCACCGTGGGTGAAAGACGCGGCATACAGCTAGATGAGGACATCCGTTACCTGGGCCGAACCGGGAGAGACACCATCGAAATGGTGGCCGTCCCCGCGATCATGGTTTCTGGTTTGCTCGGCTTCCTCATGATTGGCCTCCCACAAAACGCCTTTGGGGCCGGGCTCGGCTTCTTGCTTGCCTTCCGCCGCCGTCGGGACAAGGAAGCAAAGGATGGCGGAACTCGAACCGGCAAGCGCCGCCCCTGATCGAGCAGAAGTAACTTGCCCTTCGAGCATCTGGGGTCCAAAAGATTGCAGTCCCGACGGGATTCGAACCCGCGTTTCCGGCTTGAAAGGCCAGCGTCCTAGGCCACTGGACGACGGGACCAGAAGCGGAATGGTAGGGGTCGCTACAAGCGGGCTCGGGCTGCGCGCAATCGACTGAGCACCGCCTCTTGGCCAAGGACCGCCATGGACTCAAAAAGTGGCGGGCTCACTGTCGATCCCGTGATGGCAACGCGGAGAGGTTGTAATCCCTTGCGAGCGTTGAGGCCGAGGTCTTCCAACATGGCTCGCAGGCTCGCCTCGATCCGTTCGTGTTCGAACATGTCGAGGCTCGTCAGCCTTTCGATAGCGGCATCAAGCACTTTGGCCGATTCGGCGCCCATAACCTTCGCCCATGAGTCCGGGTCGATCTCGACCTCTTCGACCAATAGGAACCGAATCTGATCGGCCACGTCGGTCAACAACTTGGTGCGCTCCTGGACGAGCGGGGCCAGCTGCTCAAGCTTTTCTTGCTGTTGAGGGGACAACGATCCGAGGAAACCTGTTGCCAATTCGAGAAATCGTTTTGCAGGTAACGCACGGATATATTCGCCGTTCATCCAATCGAGCTTCGCCCGATCAAACACCGCCGGGTTTTTTTGCACATCGGTCAGCTCGAAGAGCTCGATTGACTCCGATACCGGAAAAATCGAGGCTTCGCCCGATGGCGACCACCCCAGCAGGCTGAGATAGTTGACCAAGGCTTCGGGGAGGTAGCCGGCGTCGATGTACTCGGTCACCCCTTGAGCCCCGTGCCGCTTGGAAAGGCGCTTCCCGTCAGGCCCGTTGATAAGCGGGATGTGGGCGTAAGTCACTTCTGCGCCCCCTAGCGCCTGCGTGAGCTGGATATGGCGCGGAGTGGAAGGAAGCAAGTCGTCGCCGCGAGCGACGTGGGTGATTTGGTAGTCGACGTCATCGACCGTCGAGGCCAGGTGATAGGTCGGACGCCCATCGGAGCGGAGCACGACAAAGTCGTCGATGTGTTCATGGTCGAACCGGACCGCGCCGCGGACCAGGTCCACGAACTCGGTCGCACCGGGACGGGGCATTTTGAAACGGATCGCGGCGGCTTCCCCACCTTCCCGCCGCCGGCGAGCCTCGGCCGGATCGAGCGCACGGCAGCGCCCGTCGTAACCCGGCGGTCGCCCGGCGGCTGCGGCCTCGGCCCGCCTCGTCTCAAGTTCGGGGGGAGTGCAGAAGCAGGGATAGGCCGTGCCTTCAGTCACCAGTTGCTCAGCCGCCTCCCGGTAGCGCGAATAGCGATCAGATTGTCGGTAGGTGCCGTAGGCCCCGCCAACCTCGACCCCTTCGTCCCAGTCGAGCCCTAACCACCGCAGCCCGGCCAGGATGTCGGCTTCGAATGCCTGGTCGCTGCGCGCCTCGTCGGTGTCATCGATACGAACGATGAAGGTGCCGCCGGTGTGACGGGCATAGAGCCAATTGAAGAGCGCGGTGCGGCCGGTGCCGACGTGCATTGCCCCGGTCGGCGAGGGGGCAACGCGGAGCCGAGTTGTCACCTGCGGACGATCGGGTTGCTGAGAACCCCGACACCGTCGATCTCCACCTCGACGATGTCTCCAGGCACCATCGGCCCCACCCCGGAGGGAGTGCCAGTCAACACGACGTCGCCCGGGAGCAAGGTCATGACGGATGAGACGAATTCGAGTATTTCGGCGACTCCGAAGACCATGTCGGAGGTGAACGCGGCCTGGCGAACTTCCCCGTTGACCCGGCAAACGACGGCCAGTCGCTCGAGTGGATCCAGCTCGGTCTCGATCATCGGACCAAGAGGGCAAAACGTGTCGAAGCCCTTCGCCCGGGTGAACTGCACGTCCTTCTTTTGGAGGTCGCGGGCGGTGATGTCGTTGGCAGCCGTATATCCAAAGATGTGACGCCCGACATCCTCGGCTTTTACGTGACGGGCGATACGGCCGATCACAACCGCTAGCTCCGCCTCGTGGTGGAGGTTCGAAGTTTGCTTCGGGTAGACGACACTGGCATCTGGCCCGATCACAGACGTCGCAGGCTTGAGAAAGATGATTGGCTCCTCAGGCACCTCGTTGCCAAGCTCGGCTGCGTGGTCTTCGTAGTTCCGGCCGACGCAAACGACCTTCGACGGGATCACCGGGCTCAGTAGCTGTACTGCCTCCCAGGGGACGAGAGTTTCGGTCGCCTCCCAGGCCACGAACGGGGAACCTTGATAGACGGTGACTCCGGCGGCTTCCGCCAGCCCATAGGCAATGTCGTTACCGGTTCGAAAGCGGACGATCTTCATTGCCGGGCACGGTACCGGCTTTAGGTTCTTCTCCACCGACGATCTGGATGCTCCGACGAGCCTCCTCCTTGGACATCACCAACAGGTCCGGTTCGGCTTCCGCCACCGCGTGCCGTCCTGGAGTTCGTTCGTGCCCGGACTCAGTGACCCACCGTACGCCTCGTTCGACAAGGTTGGCCGGCAATCCGTCACCGATTCCGGCGATCAGCCGGGCCACATCGAGATCCTCGGCGGTTGGGGCTCGGCCCAGCCGGCTGGCGCGAGCCGCCATCAGCGCGGCCACCACTTTCTGTTGGCCCTCGGTGAGATCAGCTCCATTGGCTCGAATGATCACTAGGACATAGCCCATGTCCGGACCGGGTGTACCGAAGGCACCGCCCCAAGGCATCTGATCGGGCCGGGTGATCACTCCGGGCCGGGTTGGGCGCCAACGCCGGGCAGCGTCAGGTTCGTGCGTCGGCTTTGGGAGCTGATCCTTGGTCAGTTCAACGTTGGGTTGCTGTCCCATCGGCGGAGGCTAACTCTTCCCCTTGGCCGAGATACCGCGCATGCCAGTCGAGGATTGCTTCAAACCGCTCGACGCGATGGCGTGGTTTCCCTGAGCGGGAGAGCTCGTGGCCTTCCCCGGGGAAGCGCAGCATCTCGGCTTCGACCCCGTTGCTCCAAAGCGCGAAGAGATACTGCTCAGCCTGCTCGATCGGACAGCGAAAGTCGTCCTCGGAGTGGATGATGAGGGTGGGAGTGCGAACCTCGTCGACCCAGGCAAGGGGGCTCTTCTGCCAGGAGAACTCTCGGTCGCGGGTGCCCAGGTAATTGACACCGAAAGTGGGAGCGATGTCCGAAGTGCCGTTGAACGAGGGAAAAGAAATCAGCGCGCGCTCCACGATCGCGCTCTTGAAACGATGATCGCGGGCCGTGGTCCAGGCGGTCATAAAGCCTCCGTAGGAACCACCCATGATCCCGATTCGCTCTGGGTCGAGATGTGGAAAGCGTTCGAGGCCCGACTCCAATGCCGTGATGACATCGGCGACGTCGACGGTCCCCCAACCATCTTCTCTCACCGACCGCACGAAGTCCTCACCGCGTCCGGAGGAACCACGCGGATTGCAGGCGATCACCGCGTAGCCGGCATTGGCATAAACCTGAAACTCGTCGAAAAACCCGAAACCATATTGGGTCGCCGGGCCACCATGGATGTTGAGCAGGACCGGGTGTGGCCCTTCGCCCTCCGGGAGGTAAGCCCAAACATCGATCTCGTGGCCGTCGCTCGTCGCTCGCCAATGCTCGGCGTTTCTCGCGGTGATCTTTGATTCATTCTGAACCAGAACTCGCTCGGAACCGTCGACCAGTTCGACCAGGGCTCCCGGATTGGTCGGGCTCGTTACCACCGCCACGGTCCTTCCATCGAGGCTGCGGTCGAACGCGATGACCTGACGATCTCCTCCGATCTGGACAGTTGCGTTCCCGTCGCTGTCGATCGAGGCGAGCTCGAGTCGCCCCGAGTCCTCAAGCAAGACCCAGACTGCGTCTCCCTCGATGATCACCCGCGGCAGCGGCTGCACCAACGGCGTCGACCGATCGATTCCTTGAAGGAGGTCCGTGAGCTCCCCATCTTCAACTCGATAGAGGTGGTCGAGACGGGGATAGTCAGTGCCGGGAAAGCCGAGGGCATGAAGTCGGCCCTTCTCGTCATAGGCAACGCTGGCAAGCCGACCCCTGGTGGTGAGTGGAGTCAGTTCGCCAGCGAGGTTGGCTTCCATCAAGTCGGCGCCCGGCTCGAGGCCCTGGCGGGGGTGGCGGTCGGTGACGAAGGCGATCCGCTCCCCACCTGGATGCCAAACCGGTTCCGATTCGTCGAAATCTCCCGTCGTCAAGCGCTTCGGATCATCTGCCTCGAGCGGATCGATCAGCCAGAGTTGGCGCAGCCGGTCGTGCAACCAGCCCCGCCCATCGAAGCGATAGGGGAAGCGGACAATCCGCTTCGGTGCCCGGCCCCGGTCGTCGTCGGAAAAGTCGGCCAGCTCCGGGCGATAGCTCTTGGCTGTTGCGCATAGCCGGCTGCCGTCGGGGCTCCAGCTGAAGCCCTCGACACCAAGGGCGAAGTCGGTCACAACCCGCGCTTCTCCCCCATCCGAGCCCATCACCGCGACCTGGGCCACTGGTTTCTTCAGGTCCGTGGCCCGCAGGAAGGCGAGGAATTTGCCGTCGGGCGACCAGCGCGGGAACGAATCGATCGGTCCGGCGGTGAATGGCCGGTGATCGTCACCTTGATGAAGGTGAATCTGTCGCCGGTAGGCATCCGCTTCCAGGTCGATACGGGTGACGACGAACGCGACACGCTCGCCGTCGGGATGAATTCGCGGATCCGAGAGCGTGACGAGGCGTGCGATGTCGTCGGGTTTCATTGCAGTCGAATTTAGAGTCCGCGGAGTGGCCCTCGTCATCGCCTCCTTCTTTGGCAGCGGCCTGGTTTTAGGTCGGATCCGACAGCAAGACGAGGGGTCGGGAACTGTTGGGGCATTGGTCGCCGGTCTGATCGCCTATGTACTTCCCCCGATCTACGGACGACTGCTCGCTTTGGCAGTGGTGCTTGCCCTGGGACTGTGGTCACTCAACCGACTCGATCTCCGCCACGACGACCCCGGCTGGGTTGTCATCGACGAGGCGGCCGGGATGCTGCTGGCGAGCGTGGGGTTGGGACCGATCGGCCTGATCGTCGCATTCGTCGTGTTCCGGGCAGCCGACATCGGCAAACGATGGTTCCCCGGAGTCGCTGCGGCCGAAGCGATCGGCGGACCGATTGGGATCATGGCTGATGATCTCGTCGCTGGGCTGTACGGCCTCGGCGCCGGTTGGCTCATCGAGTCGTTGGTCGCCTAACCCACCTCGATGTAGCGAGCTTCCTCAACCCCGGGGATGATGCGCAGCCGCTCGAGGGCATCCTCGCTCAACGGCGAGTCGAGATTCAGGCCCATCATCGCCGCGTCCTCGTTGAGCCGAGAGCGACCCACAACCATGTTGGCGATGTTGACGCCAATGTCGCCCAGGAAGGACCCCACGCGGCCAATCATGCCGGGCACGTCGGCGTTGCGGACGATCAACAAATGCGGCGAAATTGGAAGCTCGACGTCATGGCCGAGGATCTCAACCAGCATCGGACCCTTGCGCGACTTCGTAGCAGAGACCGCAATCTCCTCGCGGCCCACCCGACCCGTCACCGACAGCATCGAGACATACTCGAGGCTGCGCTCATCAGCTTCGAGCACGAGCCCGATTCCGCGTTCGTGAGCGAGAGCGTTGACGTTGACATAAGAGACGGGTCCACTCGATACCGCGGACAGGCCACCTTTAAGGACGGCGAGACCCAGCGGCCGGATATCGGCGGTCGCCAGCTTTCCCCGCGCCGCCACGCGCACCTGGTCGGGCACTCCTCCCCCGAGTCCGATGAAGACCGCTCCCAGTTGCTCGGCCACCGGCAAGAACTCACGTACCTCCTCTGAGACTTCCCGGCCCAGGTCAACGTTGACTGCCGATAGCACCAGCTCACCTCGCAATGCAGCCGCCACCGCCTCCGCGACCTGGACGCCGGCTTTGTCCTGCGCCTCCACCGTCGACGCACCGAGGTGCGGGGTCAGGACAATCTGTCGAAGCTCGAAGAGAGGGCTCTCGATCAACGGCTCATGCGCGAATACGTCGAGCGCGGCCCCAGCGACGATCCCCGCCCGGACCGCTTCCGCCAACGCCTGCTCATCGACGATCCCGCCCCGCGAGGTGTTGACGATCCGCACCCCGGGTTTGCAGCGGGCGAGGTTGTCCTTGCCCAGCAGGCCATCGGTTTCGGCCGTTAGTGGCAGGTGAATGGTGATGAAGTCGGACCGGGTGAGTAGCTCCTCGAGGCTGACCAGCTCCACCAAGTGGCGCCGGGCGCGATCGGCGCCGACAAATGGATCGTGAGCAAGAACTTTCATCCCGAAAGCGCTGGCCCGGTCTGAGACGAGACTCCCGATCCGTCCAAGACCGATGACGCCCAGGGTTTTGCCGTGCAGCTCAACTCCCTGAAACGACTTGCGATCCCACACCCCGGAGCGAGTCCTGGCGTCGGCCTGCGGAATATGGCGCGCCTGCGACAAGAGCAGTGCGAGGGCGTGCTCGGCGGCGCTGATCGCGTTTGCCTGCGGGGCGTTGACGACCACGATTCCTCGAGCTGTCGCCGCATTGACATCGATGTTGTCGACTCCGATCCCGGCCCGGCCGATCACCCGGAGCGCGGGCGCGGCTTCGATGAGCTCTCGGTCGACCTCCGTTGCCGAACGCACGACGATGGCGGCCGCATCTGCCAGGCTCACGAGCAGCTCTTCTCGAGCGACGCCGGAGCGATCTATGACTTCGAAATCCCGCTCCAAGACTTCGACGCCCGCTCGCGCCAAAGGCTCGGCGATCACGACCAGATCTCGAAACGACGCGAGCTGATGCTGTTGCATCTGCGAATCTTGCACACCCGAATCTTGACCTGATCGGTGTCCTTTCCGAAATCTAGGGGTCCCTAGGCTCCCTCAATGAGCGGTTCCAGATCGACCGAGTTCGAGATCGACACTGCGGTCGACGGCGGAAACGGCCAATACCGGGCCACGATTACCGACCGCTGGTCGATCGGGGGCCGGCCCAACGGCGGCTATCTGCAGGCGACCGTGGTGCGAGCGATCGGGGCCGAGGTGGCACACCCAGACCTGCTCACCAGCAGCGGCCACTTCCTCGCCCCCGCCGAGCCTGGCCCGGCAACGGTCGAGGTCGAGGTACTCAAGCATGGCCGGTCGATCTCCAATTCCCGCGCTCAATTGGTCCAGAACGGGCAGGTCAAGCTCACAGTGCTTGCCGCCCATGGTGACCTCACCGTTTCGGGCCGCACAAAGATCTTCGATCAGCCTCCTGAGCTGCCGGACCTGATTGATACGGTGGATCGCCCGTTTCCGATCACCGAACGCTTCGACTACCAAATGCCGCCTCGTCTCGCCGAGGTTCTCAGCGGAAGACCTCCAACCGACGCTGCCCAGCCTGAGTTGATGGGAAGGTTTCGATTTCGTGACGCTCTCATTCCCCCGACCCACGCGTTCCCGCTCCTGGTCGACGCCTGGCCCCCGACGATGTTCGTCCTCGGCCACTACAGCTGGACCCCGACATTGGAGCTGACGGTTCACGGCCGAGGACGGCCTTCATCCGAATGGCTCACGGCCCGATTCCGCTCGAGGTACTTGATCGACAGCTTGGTCGAAGAAGATTGCGAACTCTGGGACGATTCCGGCCGTCTCGTCGCCCTCTCCCGGCAGCTGGCCAAAGTGATGGTCTAAGGGCCGAGTCCTAGAGGTTCGGTACTACCTCGCGGGCAAAGAGCTCGAAACCGTCATGGTCGTAGGCCGCCTCGGCGAAGTAGAAGATCCCATATTCGAGGCCGGCATTGACCCACGGTTGGAGCTTCTCGATCAGCTGCTCGGGCGTGCCGGAGAAATCAGCGAAGTTGCGCAGGGTCCTCTCGACCCGCTCCGGCGGAAGTTCGGAGGCGAAGTGTGACCTCATCCAATTGATTCGCTCCGCAACGGCATCCTCGGTTGGCGCGCAAAGGATGTTGAAGTCTGAGCTGCGGACGATTTCGTCGTAGTTGCGTCCAACGTCCACGCAATGTTCGGCCAGTTTCTCCGACTTGGTGATGAACTCGTCGAGGTCGTTCCCGAAATTGGTGTAGGCAGCATGTTCAGCTGCGACCCGGAGCGTCAGCTGTTCTCCGCCTCCGGCGACCCAGAGCGGGATGTGGGGTTCCTGCAAGGGCCGCGGCCGGCAGATCGCGCCGGCTAGTTGATAGTGCTTTCCCTGGAAGTGAACCTCGTCTTCGGTCCACATCCGCTTCATGATCTCGACCGCCTCGGCCAGCTGGCCGATCCGCACGGCCGGTCGCGGGAACTCGTAGCCATAGGCGAGGTATTCCCCCTCGTACCAGCCGGCTCCGATCCCCATCTCCAGCCGACCTCCGGAGAGGACGTCGACGGTGGCCGCAACCTTGGCCAGATACGACGGCGGGCGATAGCTGTTGCAGGTGCACATCTGGCCGAGCCTGATCTCGCTCGTGCTTACCGCCAATGCGCCCATGAGGGTCCAGGCTTCGTGGGTTACCTCCTGGGTCGCGATCGGCACGGTGTGGAAATGGTCATAGACCCACACGCTTTCAAATCCGGCCGTCTCGGCGGCCAGCGCCACGTCGAGCATCGTCGGCCAGTGCGAGTTTTGATCGAGGCCGGCCAGATCCAGGCGCCAACCCTGCGGAACGAACATCCCTGCTCTCATGGGTGCAACCTAGTTCGGGCCTCGACCGATAAGGTCCGACGATGACCTTCGACCAAGACCTCTTCGTCGATCTCATCGAGCGCTTTGATCATGTCGCCATCGCGGTGCCTGCAATCGAAGATGGACTGGCCTTGATCGGTGGCCTCGGCGGCCAATATTTCGCCGGGACCGATCAGCTGGGATCGGGGTTTCGCTGGGTGCAGTTCGTGCTTGCCGACAACTCCAAGCTCGAATTGATCGCTCCCTTGCAAGCGGACTCGTTCGTTCAGCGATTTCTCGACGAACGCGGTCCTGGCCTGCACCATCTCACCTACAAAGTGAAAGACGCTGCCGAAGCCGCCCGGCGCGCCGAACTGGCCGGATATCGCATTCTGGGACCGAATCTCAGCCCAATCTGGAGCGAGTTCTTCATCCATCCCGCCAATCCGCTCGGGACACTCGTCCAACTCGCGGAGTGGCCGAGCGACTCGCCTTGGACCAAGTTCTCGCTCGAGGACGTGCTTTCCGGACGGGCTGTCGACTCTGGCTGATGCGTGTCCTCGTCGGGGTGCCGATCAAGTCCTTCGGCGCCGCCAAGGCAAGATTGGCTGGAAACCTCGACGAGAATCGCCGTCGAGCTCTGGCCCAGTTTTTGGCCGCCCACGCTCTGTCCACGCTCGAAGCCGCGGGCATCGAACCGGTCGTAATGGCTGGCGACGCCGAGGTCGCCGCGTTCGCCTCCAGCCATGGATTTGAGGTTTTGGCGGAACCCGGGGGAAACCTCAACCAGTCGGCCACACAGCTAAGAGCCGAGGCGGTAAGGGTGGGAACCCCGTGGATGATCATTCATGCCGACCTCCCCTACCTGACCGGCCAGGCCCTCGACCAACCGTTGCGTGCTCTCGAGACCGGTCACGCGGTCATCACCGCCAGCCCCGACGGCGGCACACCTCTCCTCGGGGGGGCCGGAGAGGATTTGGTTTTCGCCTATGGGCCAGCGAGCTTTCACCGACATTTGCGCCAGGTTCCCCGGGCCCTGGTATTGATGGATCCACGGCTCTCGTGCGACATCGATCGACCGATCGACCTGGAAGCTGCGCGCGCCAAAATCGAAGGGATCTCTACGCTGCTCGACTCGTGACTTTCGAAGGACCTCTTCCTGTCCCCGCTCGCGCTCTCACCGTTGGTGCGCATCCCGATGACGCCGAGTTTGGCGCGGGCGGCACCCTCGCCCGCTGGGCAGCCGCAGGCTGTGAAGTCTCGATGCTCGTCGTCACGGATGGCTCGAAAGGAACCTGGGATCCCGACCTGAGCCCGGGAGAGCTGATCGCCTCCCGCGTGCTCGAGCAGAAAAACGCCGCGGCCCAGCTAGGGGCGCGAGGTGAGCTGGTTCATCTCGGGCATGTCGACGGTGAGCTCGAATACTCGATGCAACTGAGGCGCGAGATCTGCGAGTGGATCAGACGGCTGCGGCCCGACATAGTTCTGTCGCACGACCCATGGCGTCGCTACATGCTCCACCCAGACCATCGGGCCACCGGTTGGGGGGCGATCGACGGAGTTGTAGCGGCACGGGATCACCTCTTCTTCCCCGAGCTGTCGCTACCCAAGCACCGGCCCGACGCCATTCTTCTTTGGGGGGCTGACGAGCCCGACTATTGGGAAGACATCCGCGGCACCTTCGATCAGAAGCTTGCCGCGCTCTTCTGCCACTCGTCTCAGACCGAGACCAGCATGAGCAACGCCGAAACGAGCCAGGAAGGGCGCGCCGAATTCATCAACCGCATGTCGGAATGGGCGGCGGCTCAGGGCGAGGCGGCCGGGTTGGAGAGAGCGGAGAGCTTCAAGCTTCTCCGGCCCTAGCTACTTTTCGGCCGTAGCTACCGAATCGCTTCGCCCGTCTCCTTGTCGAAGAAGTGCAGCTTGTCGGTTTCGACATGCAACTTCACTTCGTCGCCGTTCTTCGGGGCGTAATCAGGATCGACCCGGGCAGTGAACTTGGTCTCGTTGCCCAGCGAAGCCGGATCGGTCCCCTGGTCGGCCAGCAGCTCGCGGATGTCTGGGGTAATAACGGGGGGCGATGGCTTGACGAAGTGGATAAACGCTTCGGAGCCGAGTTGTTCGACCAGCCCCACTTTGACGTCGATCACCTGCGACGGATCGGCCGACGGTACTGCCTGGGCTAACTCGAAGGCTTCGGGACGAATCCCGACCACGACCTCCTTCCCGGCATAGTTTGAAAGCCCGGTCTTCTCCGCCGTGGCCCGAGAGTCGAGTTTGACCCGGTCGCCACCCAGCTTGGCGTAGACCTCGTCGCCTGACCCTTCCAGGGTCCCGTAGATGAAGTTCATCGACGGAGAGCCAATGAAGCCAGCCACAAAAAGATTGTCGGGGTAGTCGTAAAGGTTGCGCGGCGTGTCGACCTGCTGCAGCGTGCCCTTGCGGATCACCGCCACGCGATCGCCCATCGTCATCGCCTCCACCTGGTCGTGGGTGACATAGACGGTGGTGGTACCCAACCGGGCTTGGAGAAGCCCGATCTCGGAACGCATCTGAACTCGGAGCTTGGCGTCGAGGTTGGACAGAGGCTCGTCCATGAGGAACGCGGAGGGCTCGCGGACGATGGCCCGACCCATCGCCACCCGCTGACGCTGACCACCAGAAAGAGCCTTGGGCTTACGTTCGAGATACTCGTTGAGCTCGAGGACCCGGGAGGCATCCTTGACTCGACGGTCGATCTCGTCCTTGCTCATCTTCCGCAGCTTGAGCCCGAAGGCCATGTTGTCGTAAACGGACATGTGCGGATAAAGGGCGTAGTTCTGGAAAACCATGGCGATGTCGCGATCCTTGGGGCTCACATCGTTCACCACCCGCTCGCCGATCTTCAGATCCCCCTCGGTGATTTCCTCCAACCCGGCGATCATCCGCAAGAGGGTCGACTTTCCGCACCCGGAGGGTCCCACCAAGACCAGAAACTCGCCGTCGGCGATGTTCAGACTGACATCGGAAATCACCCGGTTCCCGCCTGGATAAACCTTGCCAACGCTATCGAAAGTGATCGATGCCATTAGTGCTGCCTCCTGATCGTTTGCAACCAGCGTGGTTACGGACCCTCAACGCAGGAACCTACCATGACGGTCGATTGCTCGCCCCCCAGCTAACGATTTGGATGCAGTTGTGACTGGAGTTGATTTGGACAAGGTCGTAGTCATCACCGGTGGGACCGGGGGCCTTGGCACGGCGTTGATCGGCCGCCTCTTGCGTCGGAACTATCGCCTCGCGATCACCTATCTCCTTCCGGAGGAAGCGGAGCGCTTCGAGAGCCAATTCGAGGTCGATGACGAGCGCATCACGATTCGCCGGGTGGACGCCACCAATCCGGAAGCGATCAATGGATTCATGAAGGAGATTGCCGAGCAATTCGGCGCGATCCATGTGGTCTGCGCGCTGGTCGGTGGCTGGGCAGGCGGTCGTGACGTCGAGGAAACCGACGACCTCCGCTTCGAAAGAATGGTCGACCTGAACCTGCGTTCGGCCTTTTACACCTCCCGGGCGGCGCTGCCTCACCTGCGTGCAGCCGGATGGGGACGGCTGATTCTGGTTGGTAGTCGCGCCGCCTTCGACACGCCGGGGGGGCAAGCCGCGTTCAACGCCGCCAAAGCCGGCGTGGTGGCGTTGGGCAAAACAATTGCCTCCGAGCTCGACGGCTCCGGCGTCACCTGCAACGTCTTGCTGCCCTCGGTGATCGATACGCCGGCCACGAGGTCGACAGCTCCATACGCCGACTACATCAAGTGGCCCACCCCCGACGAGATCGCCGCCGTCGCCGAGTTTTTGATCAGCGACGAGTCGGGCGTGATCACCGGTGCAGCGGTTCCAGTCTTCGGCCGCGCCTGATGGCAGTGAGTCGCCAGGGCTAACGAACAGGGGCCCTCGCCAACCCTTTTCGTTGTCCACAAACCCCGGCAGCTACGACATCACTCCCGCATTGGGAACCGGGCGATGCTTAGTGGTTCTTGCCTCCCCGAATCGGCTCGAAGTAGTGCCTATCCATCCAGCGGGCAACCTCCTTGCCAATCCTCGCCCCCTGCTCGTCTGCGTTTCGAAAGTGGATCCCTCCCCACACGCGAGCATCGATGATCTCCTGCAATGCGTCCGAGAACCGTTCGAAGTGACGGGGAACGTTCGGGAATCGACCCGAATAGATATCGAAGGCGATCCTGTCAGTGCCGAAGAAATCTCGAGCGGCGTAAAGGACAGCACCGCTCACGCAACCGTGGCCCGAGGGATGATCGGGAAAGGGAGGGGTCACGAGCGGTGGTGTGGTCAAAGTCGATGGGTCGAACAAAGGGAGCCAGTTGGGATCGGCGACTGTGCGTCGATTTCCGTCGGTATCCGCTTCGCGAATGGCAGCCATCGGACGCCAGAAGTTCCAGTAGTACTTGTCGTTCCAGCAAGAGATCGCCCCGTCGGCCGCAGCCAGATTGATCATCGCCAACAGCCGAGCCTCCTCGACAGCATCTAGACCGTGCTGGACTGATAGGTCGCGGACCATACGGTTCCACAAAGCGATCGGCGGCGCCTGCCAGAAGATGGCGGCAGTCGTCTGATCGGCAGTGCGGGTGGTGCTGTTGAGCGAACCGATCTCCTTCACCTCATTGAAGTCCCGGGCGTAGCGGGGGCTCGTCAGCTCATCCGGTCCCTTCGACCGGAATTGGTCCGGGCTTTCAATTAGGAAAGGTTTCAAGTTTCCGACCCAAGCGTCGGGATCGAGCGCGGTCGGGGTCAGGGGTCGCCAGTCGCCCGGCTCGGTCCCGATGTCGAATACAAACGGAGCCATGAACCCGTCGCCGGCTCGGGCCCCGAGCATTGCCGAAGCCGCTGCTGCGCCGGCTGCGACACCGGCATCTTTACTAGATCCGTTCGGAATCGTCGCCATCGTGGCGTCGTAGGAAGCTTGCAATCCCAGCACCTGCGCCGGCGCCACGATTGCCTTCAACACCTCATGGGCGGCCGTCGCGATCGCTGCCCCATAGGAGGCTGACGGATCGATATTGAGTGCCTCGACGTCGAGCAAATACGGCTGATAGCCGCGGTCGATGGCGTTGACGGCGTCGTAAACCGCCCCTTGGACCATGGCGATGCCACGAGTTTGTCCATGGGCGGTGGGCCGCAAGGCAATGGTCTGTGTTTGTGCGATGAGATTCCACTCGTTGAGCACGGCGAAATCAGCCGCAGTAGCGCTTGGGACCGTTTCGGAATCGGCCCTCGATACCCCCGGAGCCACCATGGTGGCGGCGAGAACCGCACACAAGACGAAAGCTTTTGCCTTGCCTGCGAACTTGGTTCGACCTGTCATGTCGTTCCCCTCACTTCCTCTCTCAAGCACAGGATTGTGCTCGCTGCATGATCGACTGGTGAGTTGCGCAAGTTCTCGACGAACCCCTCCTCACGACTATTCATTGTCCGGAAAGGCGCAGACCCTGACACTAATCCAATGTCAATTGACGCGCTCGGTCGGACATTGATATGCGAGTCGAAGGAAAAGCGGTCGGGTCGAACAAGGCGATCCCGGCCTTGCCCGCGTCTAGTTGGTCTGAATGACCTCGCCGTAGCCGCCGCCGAATCCGCGACTGATCCAGGTCCCGACATCACGTAGGCCCACTCCGATGCTGCGGAGCGGATTGTCGGCGGGAAGTGTGGGGCCGATAAGAGCAAGGGCAAGCGCCGCCAACAGAACGATTGCTAGGAACCCGAGGATCTTGCCCACGAGCGCGAGGCTATTGGCGACTCGACCTTGATTCCAATGGGCCTCCTGCTTCGGTTTCTGTCACTCCCCATTGATACTTTCACCATGTGGGGGCTTGTTCGTTAGAAGGCTGCGAGAAGACTTCCGTCGCACGGGGAATGTGCGACATGCACTACACGCGCTGGCGTAAACACGGCGATCCGCTAGTTGGCGCCAGAAGAGACGATCAAGCCTTGCAGTGTCGAAGGTTGCCCAAACCCAGCCGAGGCAAGGACGCTTTGTCATGGCCATTACCTTGCGCTTTTAAGGCGAGGCGAATGGCCGACGCGATTGCTCTCAGACCGGCAGCCTCGGACCTGTGCCGTCCCCGATTGCGGGCGCCGCATGCATTCGCGGGGGCTCTGCAAGAGCTCACCTTGATCGACTCGAGCGCCAAGGGTGACGTTCAAGCCGACATCCCCATTCGCAAAGTGGAAGGCGATCGGCTATCTCGATAGCTCGGCTACCGATACATCCCTGTGCCGACCGGACTTGAGGCATCTGACCGGCGGGCGAACCCTCGTCTGCGGAACATCGGCTTGTCATGGCCGCCTTCCTCGGTCGCCAACTTGAGCCTGATGAGGATTGTCCATCATCGCAACGGCGTCCGGACCGACAATCGGATCGAGAACCTCGAGCTGTGGTCGGTTCGTCAGCCGAAAGGGCCAGCGAGTCGAGGACAAGGTCGAGTTCGCACTTGAGATGCTTCGCCGGTACCGGCCGGAGCTTCTTAGCGGAATCAATGGCAGCCCCAGGGGGATTCGAATCCCTGTCGCCGGCTTGAGAAGCCAGAATCCTGGACCACTAGACGACGGGGCCATTGTTTTGTGTGAGCCGGAGATCCGGTCTCGCTCGGGGGGAAGGACTTGAACCCTCAATAACAGGGCCAGAACCTGTCGTGTTACCTATTACACCACCCCCGATCGGGTCGCCTCAAGAGAGGCGTTAGTGCGGCAGCAATATTAACGGCTGGGTCACTGGCGATAGTCTGAGCTCATGTTTCCGATGATTGCCGGCTACGTGCTGGGCCAGCGGGCGGCCGCCCGCGCTGCGGGGACTGGGCGTGATCTCCGACTCAATGCGAGGACCCGGAGCGGTGAGCGAAATCGATGCGCTCAACGACCGGGTCAACCGTCTCCTACTCGTGACCGAAGCCATGTGGACCCTGCTCAAAAAGGAGGGTCACACCGACGAGGAGCTCGCCGCTTTGATCGCCGAGCTCGATGGCAGTGACGGCCACGCGGACTTTCGAAAGACCGCTGCCCCGCTCACGTGCAAGTCCTGCGGCTCGAAGGTGGCTGCTGGCCTCGCCAAGTGTCAGATCTGCGGAACTGAAACCGGAGTCGTTCCGGGACCACTGGACGGGATCTAGCCGGGATGCATCTGCACGCACTGTCCGGAGTGCCGGTGCCAACCAGAGATTCGGTCTCGAAGGAGACCGGCGAGTACTGGGACCTCTGCGAGCAGAAGCTGGGACTCGTGCCCAATGTCATTCGGGCCTACAGCTTCGACGACGAGAAGCTCAATGCCTTCACCCGGATGTACAACCTGCTCATGCTCGGGCCGTCGGGTCTGAGCAAGCTGGAACGCGAAATGATCGCGGTTGTGGTTTCGTCGGTGAACCGGTGCTTCTACTGCCTCGTCGCCCATGGAGCTGCGGTGCGCCAGCTATCTGAAGATCCGGTCTTGGGCGAGCTGATCGCAATGAACTATCGAACCGCCGAGCTCGACAAACGGCAGCGGGCGATGCTCGACTTCGCCTGGAAGCTGGCGGAGACCCCGGCCGAGATCGAGGAATCCGATCGTCAGAGTTTGCGCGAGGCCGGGTTCAGCGATCTCGATATCTGGGACATCGCCAGCGTCACCGCGTTCTTCTCGATGTCGAACCGCATGTCGAGCGCCATCGATCTGCAGCCCAACCTCGAGTACCACAGCCAAGCTCGCTAGCTCATCTTCACGAATTTGGCGACGTGCGGACGGTCCAGAGCCGCCATCGTCCGTCAGCCTCGACGAGTTCCAGGTCCCAGTGGAAGCGTTGTTCGGTTTCTCCCGGCCGCGCAGAATGACAGGTCCTCCACCTCAACTGCTTAGTCCCTCTTCGAGCACGATCGATCCCTGCCTTGGTGGGGTTCGCGCGGAGGCTTTAGGGAACCTGGTGGAAAAGCCGAACCACTGAATCGTCGTTTGCGTCCGACAAGCGGTAGCTCCGCCCTTTAGCAGTCAGCTGCAAAAGCCGACTTTGAAAGACGTTCCCGTCAGCGTCAACCTTTGTTGGCATGGGCTTCAGTAGGCCTCGTCGAACAAGCGTCTCGAGGGTCGCCTGCTCTCCCGCTCTTCGGCAAGCCTCATCGATTGGGCGGCTGATGCTCGCCGCGACCTGCGCCGCCTTAAGTACTTTTGCTTCGGCTGAAGAGAGTTCCAACATGTGTGAGACTTTGCGAGCTCGGCAAACCGCGCCCCAGGAGGCAGACCATAGTGACCGCGAAAGGGACGCCTGCGAGCAGCCCCTTTCTTGTTTTTAACGACCTTTGGTCGAGCGAGCGCTAAGCAACGTTCTCGACCATCAGCGACGATTTAGGACACTGACTCCCCCAAGTAGGTGTATGGCTGGCGTCACAGTGCAGAGCCGTCGCGGCCTACAAGAAATGTGGCAGCTTCTCGAAACTCCGCTGCCACTGCAAGGTCGCGACGGTGAGCTGGAGCGAATCGCAAGCCCAACCTCCACAGCGGGTGGCGACATATCCACAAGGGTGTTGAGAACTGAAGGGACTGCAAATGACCTGGCGGGCCGAGGATTTAGGTACCTGGGTCGCTCGTCTCGCTGAGCTGGCCATGGCGGAGGAGCACGTGACCCTTGTCACCGAAGCGGACGAGCTCGAGGGTCGAATTGCCTTGGTCGCGATCGACCACATCGAGTTCGAAGGGAGCGTCTACGTTTCGATCGAGAACGTGAAGGCAGTGCTCAGGTCGGTGGATTGACGGGGACGCGGTGGGCCTCGGTTTCCGCCTTTACCGGGTGCGCGCGCAGAAAGTCCATGATCTCCTGGGTGACAAAACGAAACGTTCTTCCCCCCGGGAGTCTGTAAGCCGGGATCCGTCCCTCGCGGGCGTATCGCCGAACCATCTGCACATTCATTCCCAGCAACTCGGCTACTTGGGCCGCATCCAGGATCGGTGGGTATGAACCCACGTCCACCAACCTGTCCTCCTATGTCAAGCAAGTCGATCATATGGATCGCAGAGCTTGGTTGGAAGGGGGTTGTATGAGCCCGGAGTTAGTGTCCTTGGATGACCTCACCCTCGAGCCCTGGCCAATCTTCGACCACTGGCCAACCAATCACCCCGGACGCGGTCGAAACTTCTCCCGCCGAGCCCGATGGGCCACCGCAAGGGGTCGGACTCCCCACCAAGTTGATCCGAATCGCGTCAATGACGCGAGCAATGCTTGACGAGGTGCGCCAAGCACCTCTCGACGAGCAAGGAAGGTCGCGTTTAGCAGCCGTTCACTCCGCCACGCTCAGCGAACTGCGCGAGATGTTGAATCCCGAGCTCCTCGACGAGTTCGACGACATCATGGTTCCGCTCGATGGCGCCAAGCCATCGGAGGCCGAGCTGCGAATCGCGCAAGCTCAACTCATCGGTTGGCTCGAAGGGCTTTTTCACGGCATCCAGGCGTCGCTCTGGAGCCAGCAGATGGCCGCCCAGCAACAACTGCAGGAGATGCAACGGCGGTCCGGCCTCGCCCGTGGCTCGGGCGAACAGCCCCAGGAGGGTTCCGGCCTCTATCTCTAAGAGGCTCGGCGGGCGACCGTTCGCGCTCGACGCACCCTTCGACGTTCTCTCTCCGACATCCCGCCCCAAATCCCGAACTTCTCACCGTTCTGAATTGCGAAGTCGAGACACTCATCCTTCACCTCGCACGCGGTGCAGATGGCCTTGGCCTTTCGAGTCGATGCTCCTCGTTCCGGAAAAAACAGATCGGCATCCGCTCCGCGACAGTTGGCGTAGTCCTGCCAAGAAAGCTGACCGATCGCCAGTGCCTCAACCAGGGTCGAGTTCATCGCCTGTCTCCCTCAAGGCCGCGATCCAACGTTCCTCCCCGCATTTTTCGCGCTCCTCACACGCTTGTAATTACAGGAATGTAATCCGCTGCCTATGTGCCGTCAAGAGGGGTGAGGTGAGATGTCGGCGATCCGCTTTAATTAGGAGTCGTGCAAACCGCCACGGGAACGAGCTCGCGAAAAGTTCCGTTCCTTGTGGAGTTCTACCGCTCGGCGGTTGGCAAGAAGTGGGTGATGGCACTCACGGGCATCGTCCTTCTCGGCTACGTCGTCGCGCACACGGTTGGCAACCTCAAGATCTATCTAGAGGTGGAGTCGACCGGTCTCTACGAGATCGACGAGTACGGACACTGGCTCCGCGACTTCCTTTACCCGGCCCTCCCCCGCTCGCTGTTTCTTTGGATATTGCGGGTGGGCCTGATCATCGCCACGTTCTTTCACGTTCACGCCGCCGTGGCTCTGACAGTGATCAACCAGCGCGCCCGCAACACCTCATATATGGGGCCCCGCCAATACCTCGTTGCCAACTACGCCAGCCGGACCATGCGGTGGTCGGGGTTCATCGTGCTCGCCTTTGTCGCTTTCCATCTCGCCGACTTCACCTGGGGGATCCAGCCTTTCGCTCCCGCAGGCTGGGAACGGGGCATGGTCCACGCCAACTTTCTTCTCACCTTCTCCCGGCTGCCGGTGGTGGTGCTTTACGTCGTTGCCAACCTCGCTCTCGGCCTTCATCTCTTTCACGGGGTGTGGTCGATGTTTCAGAGTCTGGGAGTAAACAGCCCGCGCTTTAACGCGTGGCGTCGTTACCTGGCGATCGGAGTTGCTTACACGATCACGCTGGCCAACGTGTCGATGCCGATCGCGGTATACGTCGGTCTCATTACATGACGTCAGAAGGTCAGAGCACCACGCTCGACAGCAAGGTTCCATCCGGACCGATGTCCGAGAAGTGGGACAAGCATCGGTTTTCGGTCAAGCTCGTCAACCCCGCCAACAAGCGCAAGTTCAAGATCATCATCGTCGGGACCGGCCTCGCCGGGGCCTCCGCCGCCGCAAGCCTGGCCGAACTCGGCTACGACGTGGAGGTCTTCACCTATCACGATTCTGCCCGCCGGGCTCACTCCATCGCCGCGCAAGGTGGGATCAACGCCGCCAAGAACTATCGCAACGATGGCGACTCGATCTACCGGCTCTTCTATGACACCGTCAAGGGCGGCGACTACCGCTCTCGGGAAGCAAACGTATATCGACTTGCCCAGGTCTCGCTGAACATCATCGACCAGGCCGTGGCACAGGGAGTTCCCTTCGCCCGGGAGTATGGCGGGCTGCTCGACAACCGCTCTTTTGGCGGCGCACAGGTGTCTCGCACGTTTTATGCAGCCGGTCAGACCGGCCAGCAACTTCTGCTCGGCGCCTACCAGGCGATGATGCGCCAGGTCGGAATGGGGACGGTCAAGCTCGACGTGCGCTCAGAGATGCTCGACCTAGTGGTGAAAGATGGGCGGGCCGTCGGGATCATCACCCGCGACCTTGTCACCGGGGAGGTCGGCCGGCACACCGCCCATGCCGTGGTCCTCGCGACGGGCGGCTATTCCAATGTGTTCTTCCTCTCGACCAATGCCAAGGCGTGCAACACCTCGGCCATCTGGCGCGCCCACCGCCGGGGTGCCCTCTTCGCCAACCCTTGCTACACCCAGATCCACCCCACCTGCATCCCCCAGAACGACGAGTTTCAGTCGAAGCTGACATTGATGTCGGAGTCGCTCCGCAACGACGGCCGGATCTGGGTGCCCAAGGACGCCGACGAGAAACGATCGGCCTCGGAGATCCCGTCGAGTGATCGCGACTATTTCCTGGAGCGCATGTACCCAGCCTTCGGAAACCTCGTTCCCCGCGACGTCGCCAGCCGAGCCGTCAAGCGCCTGGTCGATCAGGGCAAGGGCGTCGGAGTCCGCAAGAACGGGGTCTATCTCGACTTCTCAACTGCTCTCGAGCGGCTCGGTCACGACACCATCGAGGAGCGCTACAGCAATCTGTTCGAGATGTACGAGCGCATCACTGACGACAACCCATACAAGATGCCGATGCGGATCTATCCCGCCCCCCACTACACGATGGGCGGGCTCTGGGTCGACTACAACCTGATGACGACGATCCCCGGGCTGTATGCGATTGGCGAGGCCAACTTTTCTGACCACGGCGCCAACCGTTTGGGAGCTTCCGCGCTCATGCAAGGTTTGGCCGATGGCTACTTCGTGCTTCCGTACACCATCGGGGACTACCTCTCAGGGATGCTCGGTGACCAACCCATCGACCCCGACGACATCTCGTTCGAGACGACCGAGCAAGAGGTCAAGGAACGGGTCACAGCCTTTCTCGCCAATCGCGGGACACGTTCGGTGGATCACTATCACCGCGAGCTCGGCCATCTCATGTGGACCTATTGCGGGATGTCGCGCGATCGAGCCGGGCTGGAAAAGGCGATCTCAGAGATCCCCGCTCTTTACGAGGAGTTCCAGAACGACGTCCGTGTGCTCGGAGAGAACGAGCAGCTCAACCAATCGTTGGAGAAGGCCGGGCGTGTCGACGACTTCTTTCAACTCGCACTACTCATGTGCCAGGACGCCCTGCATCGCGAGGAGTCGTGCGGCGGTCATTTTCGCGAGGAGCATCAGTATCCCGACGGTGAAGCGAAGCGCGACGACGAGAACTTCGCTTACGTCGCTGCCTGGCAGTGGACGGGGGGCGAGCCGGCTCTGATTAAGGAGCCCCTCGAATTCGAAGAGGTCCATCCCAGCACTAGAAGCTACAAATGAAGGTCGCGCTCAACGTCTGGCGCCAGCCAGGACCAGCTGCAGCAGGTGCGTTCCGGTCATACATGGTCGAAGACATTTCTGAAGACATGTCGTTTCTGGAAATGCTTGACGTGCTCAACGATCGCCTCACCAACCAGGGCGAGGAGCCGATCGCCTTCGAACACGATTGCCGGGAAGGCATCTGCGGAAGCTGCGGGGTGATGATCGACGGCCAACCTCACGGCGGCCAGCCCGGCACCGCCACCTGCCAGCTCCACATGCGCAAGTTTGCCGACGGAGCCACCATCACCGTCGAGCCGTGGAGGGCGTCTGCCTTTCCGGTGATTCGCGACCTCGTGGTCGACCGCGCTGCCTTCGATCAGATCATCGCCGCTGGCGGCTTCATCTCGGCACCCATCGGAGAAGCGCCGGAGGCCAACCTCATGCCGATCCCCAAGGAAGTCGCCGACACGGCGTTCAACGCCGCCGCTTGCATCGGTTGCGGGGCGTGTGTCGCCGCCTGCCCCAACTCGGCCGCGCAGCTGTTCACGGCCGCCAAGGTGAGCCACCTCAACCTTCTCCCCCAGGGCCAACCCGAGCGTTTCCTCCGGGCAGAGCGCATGGTCGACACGATGGAGCAGTTCTTCGGATCTTGCACCAACCACGGCGAGTGCGAGCGGGCCTGTCCCAAGGGGATCTCGATCGACTTCATCGCCCTCCTCAACAAGGACTATCTGAAGGCGAAGGTCGTCAACCGTCGATTCCTCGCTCGCACTTGATCGGCTGAGCTCAGGAGTTCCCCTTTCGATAGCGGCTCCTCAGAAGTGAGTCGCTGGGACTAGCTAGAACGGGTAAAACGGCTTGCACGGGGGTCCCGTGTAGTACAGAATCTCACTCTCCGTGGCGATATAGCCACAACATGACAGAGAGTGGGCCGAAAGTGATTTTGCGGACTCGAGCGAAGCGAGAGTCTGGCGCTGCCCTCGTCGAGTTTGCTCTCGTCTTGCCAGTCCTTCTGCTGGTGCTCATCAGCATTTTTGAGATCGGCGCCGCGTTTCGAAACTACCTGACTGTTTCATACTTGACGCGCGAAGGGGCACGAATGTCGGCCTTCCTCGGCACCAACATCAACGCCGATTGCACGATGGTCACTTCGCTCGCCACCCAGATGGGGTCCGGCGATCTTTCGAATCTCCAACGGATCGAGATCTTTCGCGCCGACGCGGCCGGCAACCAGGTGATGTCGGACACCAACACCTTCACGCTCACCGGCGCCGACCCAACCAACTGCGCCCACTGGACCCAGGTCATCGGTTGGCCGTCGCCCAACCGACAAACCGACGTCAGCACCACCGGCACGCCTCCACTTGATGTCATCGGAGTCCGTCTCGTGCTGACCGAGAGCTGGATGACGCAGTTCCCCCCTTACGGCGGCAACTACACCGTCGATGAAAACACCATCGTTCGCATGGAGCCGGAGGCCTTTGCATGAAATGGCGTTTGATTCGCGAACAGATCAAAGAAGATCGGGGAGCGACCCTGATGATGGTGGCGGGGATGCTCACCGCCCTGATGGCGGTTTCGGCCTTCGCGGTCGACCTCGGCTGGCTCTACCTCAACACGTCGCGCCTGCAGAAAGCCGCCGACGCGGCCGCCCTAGCCGGCGTGGTCAACCTGCCGACCTCACCGCCCGGCGCGGATACCGATGCCCAATCGGCCTCGGCCGCGAATCAGTTCCCGATCGGAAATCCCGCCTACAACACCTTTGCCTCCCAGATCCTCCCCGACAACAAGTATCAGGTGACGCTCGGCACCCAGGTGCAGTCCTTCTTCCTCAGGGTGGTCGGCTTCACGAGCTTTGACATCACCCGGACCTCGACCGCGCAGTACGTGTTGCCGGTCCCGATGGGGAGCCCCGCCAATTGCTTCGGCATCGGTGATCTCAGCGTTCTCAACAACTTCCCCGGGGGCAGCGGAACCGGAGCTGCCCAGGCGTTGTGCGACGACTACGCCCAGAACTTCTGGGGTTCAGTGAACGGAACCCATACCGCCAAAGAGCACGGCGACCCCTACATGCCCGCATGTATTACCTCGAGCGGTGGGTCCTGCTCCGGATCCAATGCGGAACACAACACGACCAATCACTACTTCTACGGAATCGAGGTGCCCGCCGGAAAGTCGTTCCTTGACGTTTGGGTATACGACCTCGGTTTCTATGACCGCAACAACTTCAACCTCGAGACCGGCGACACCGACAACCTGAGCGGGACTACCGCCGGCGGAGCGAACACCACGATGTCGCTGGGCCGCCCGGACCTCACCCCCTACGACCCGACCGACAATCCGATCCAATGCACGGTGACCGTCAACTCGGGGTCCAGTTCTGGCACCTACCGCAATCTGTGGGCCCGGCTCTGCCCACAAGTATCAAACCCTGCCAACGGACTTTGGGTCGTCAAGATCTCGACCAGCGGCAACATTGGCGGCTCGAACCAGTATTCGCTCTTAGCCAACTCGGACAACATCTCCGCCGCTTCGATGCCTCGCATCTACGGGATCAACGACATGTCGATCTTCACCAACGAGGCCAGCGGCAACGCCACGGTTTGGCTGGCCGAGATCCTTCCGGTCCATGCCGGAAAGAAGCTGGTGCTGCGCTTCTTCGATCCGGGCGAAAGTGCTCCTCCCGCGACGATGACTGTGCTCACGCCCTCCGGTGCAGTCGCCTCCAACTGTTCGTGGACCTCAGACAACGGCTCGTCGGGCTCGTCCTGCTCGATCATCACGGCCAATGGCGGGGGCGCCATCTTCAACGCCGACTGGATCGACATGATCATCGACATCCCCGCCGCCTACAACTGCAACCCGGCGGCCAATGGCTACTCGGGTTGCTATTGGAAGATGAATCTCGACCTGCAGACCTCCCACGACCGCACCACCTGGGCCGCCACGGTCATCGGCAACCCGGTGCGGCTGGTCCCGAACAACTAGGAGCTGTGATGTTCAAAAAGGACACCGAGCGAGGGGCGACACTGATCGAGTTCTCGCTCGTCTTCATGCTCCTGATGACGCTTTCGATCGGCGCCTACGAGTTTGGGATGGCTTTTCGGGACTCGCTCGCGGTCTCTTCGGCCACGCGGGAAGCGGCCCGAGTCGGTGGAGCCGTTGGCAACCGAGCGTCCGGTGATTGCACCATCCTCGAGGCCGCAGCCGGAGCACTCAACTCGATCTCCGGCAATCAGGTGTCTCAGCTCTGGGTCTTCAAGACCGACACGACCGGAGCCGTTCTGGCCAACTCGAATCGCTATCGCCCGAGCCAGCCAACCGACAACCCGGCTTCACTCGTCTGTGGATCCTGGTTCCCGCTGTCGCTGACCTGGCCTGAGACCTCGCGTGATGTCGACGGACCGGTCCGCGACTGGCTGGGAGTTCGGATCACGTACAACCACGCCTGGAAAACCGGCTTCCTCTGGTGGAATGGCTCCGCGGCATGGCGCGAAGACGCGGTCATGCACCTCGAGCCCAGCATCTAGCCAGCGAACCTCTAGCCCGCTCGATAAGTCTCCGCATTCGGGTGGATTGGTTCCCGAGACTCATCCGTGGATCTTCGCTCCTGCCTCCCTCCCGCCTAGCTTTTCGCTAGGGACCGGGGGCCGTTTGGTTGGACTAGGGAGGCTGAGGCGATGGGCAACAAGAACCGTGAGCGCGGGGCAACACTGGTTGAGGCGGCATTCATCATGCCGCTCGTGCTCCTTCTGACATTCGGGGTCTGGACCGTGGCGCGAGCCTGGCAGGTGCACAACACCATCGACCACGCCGTCCGTGAGGCGGCCCGCTTTGGATCGACATCCGATCCATTCGACGCCAACGCCGTCCGGGCCGTTCTAGACACCGAGCTTCAGGCGGGCTCGATTCCAACCGGTTCGGTCGCGACCGTCTGCATCGGCAAGGCTGCGACAACTCCGGTCGCTTGCGGCTCCCCGGCGATCCCGAATGCTCCAGCGGGGACAGAGAACGTCTACGTGCGAGTTCGCTGGTCCAATTACGCCCTGAACTTTCTCTTCTGGACCACCAACGTCAACTTGACCGGCTCCGCCGTGTCCCGCTGGGAGGATTGATGTCACGCCGTAACGAAGCAGGCATGGCAGCGGTTTGGTTGGCGTTAGTGCTTTTGTTTTTGGTCGGAGCGGTAGCTCTAGCGGCGGACTCCTCGGGGTTCTTTCGGGTCGCTCGCGTCGACCAAACGACGGCGGACCTCGCGTGTCTTGCGGGAGCACAGTCTCTTCCTGATTCAACTGACGCTCTCGATCACGCGGTCGCCAACGCCAAGACCAACTTCCCCAGGGTCGCCGCGGCCACCCCGGTGATCACGGCTAACCAGGCGGTGCTGACTGTCGGAGGAAACGTCGTCACCATCAACACCAACTGGGGTGGGGACGCAGAAAAGATGCGCGTCCACGTCCGTTCGGCGGAAGCTCGTACCTTCTCGCGCATTTGGGGGTCTGCCGATGTGCCGGTCACGCAGGAGGCAATTTGCACGGCGACTCCCGGCAGGATCGGTGGAGGGACTTTGCCCTTCGCCGCCGGCACGCTCGGCTACATGGGCGGCCTTCAGAACTGCGCCGATAAGGTCCTGAATCCCGGCAACTGCGGCCAGATTCTTGTCCCTCACGACGGGATCAGCGGCAACAACAACATCATCGAGGAGAACATCGCCGTTGGTCTCGACCGGCTACTCGAGCCCTGGTACGGCCCGCCGGGAAGCGGCTATGCGGCCTGCACCTCGGTGGGCTCGGGTGGCACCTGCCATCAAGTGGAAACCGATCCAGGAACTGGAGGCAAGATCGGCCTCGGGTTCCAGCGTCGCCTGTCCAACACGTCAGGGTCGACCTGTACGTTTTCCTACAACAGCCGCACTCTCGACTGCGACACGCCACTTCAAATCCTCGGAGCGGCGCCCACTCCCCTCATGACGGCCTTCCCAACAAAGCCGGCGTGGTGGGAAGTGAGCCTCCACGGCGCGTATAACGCCGCGAACACCACGAACCACTATTGGTACAACCAGACGGTTGCCAAATGTGACAGTCCGCGAATCGGAGCAATACCGATCGCCACGGGCAACTTGAACTGGAACGTTGGCGACGTCTTCAGCGGCTGGAACGGACGGAAGGACGTCAAAGTCGTTGGCACCTACGAGGTGATCGTCGTTGAGCCCAATGACCCCGGCGACTGGCAGGGTGCGGCTGGCAACAACCTCAAGAACGCCAACGGATACGTGATGTGGTACGGACCTAATGCCGTCTGTTCAGACGGCCGCCCGATCGGGCAGCTGAACGGCGTTCCACCCGGGAGCGGGGAACGCGAGTTCAAACTCGTCGCTAGCTGAGGCCTTAACTAGTCAGGTCGGTAGGCCCAGATCCGCCCCTGTCACCCGAAAGGCGTCGGTGATAACCTTCCGCCCTGGAGGTTAGGGGTCGGATGAAGAGAAATGAACGTGGGGCGAACTTAGTTGAATTCGCCATCCTTGCACCACTGCTGATTCTGCTTGTTTTTGGAATTATCGAGTTCTCCTGGGTCTTCGCCCAGAACCTCAATGTTCGTCATGGAGCAAGAGAGGGAGCCCGTCTAGCAGCGGTCAACTTCACTCCGCTGGTCGATGAAACTTGCAACCGTATGGACCTGGTCTCAGGCGCAAGTGTCACAATTCTCGGGACAGAGATAAATGGCACGAGTGGATTCGGACCCGGCGACGAGGTGGCAATCACGGTCGACGCCCCAATTCAAGAGATCACGGGCCTCTTCACAACCTTCCTCCCGACGAACCTCGACTCAACAGTCAGCATTCGGGTAGAGCAGCCATCGACGTGGACAAGCGGGGGTCCCACGGCATGTCCATGACGAATGAAAGACGAGACCGGGGGGCGGTTGCGATCCTGATAGCCCTGTGCATGCTCCTTTTTATGGGTTTTGCCGCCATAGCTGTCGACGGTGGGATGGCGATCGACGAACGGCGCCAGGAACAATCAGGTGTCGACGCGGGGACTCTGAGCGCCGGCATCAGTGCGCAAGCCACACCAGTTCAAACGGGATGTGCGACCTTCTCAGGCCTTCAATTGGCCACCTGCAATGGAGCGGTAGTAGCGATGCAGATAATCGGGAAGAACGCCGACGCCGTTTACCCAATCAGCTCATTTGACGGCGCTACCCACTGTGCGAACGCCTCGTTTCCAGTGGAGTTCCGCACCGGTGGAGGAAATAGCGGGATTATTTCAACGGTCCGAGATGGCGCTACTAACCGAACCCTCGAGTGCATCCGTTGGAACGAAAACCTATCCAGAGTCCACATCAAGCTTCCCATTACTCAGGTCGCAACCACCTTTGGTCGGTTGGTGGGGCGAACATCGATCGCCGTGAATGCCTTCGCGGAAGCAGAAGCCGAAATCAAACGACCCGGGCAACTTATACCCTTCGTGGTCGGGCCAACTGGCGGCGGCGCGAACCTCGGATGTCTTTTCGAGCCAAGCACGGGCATCGCGTCGCCACCATGTGACGGCCCCACCCAGGGGAACTTTGGCTACATGCTCCCTTCCCTTTATGGAGACGTAAACCTAAATACTCCGATCAATTGCAACCCCCCACAGGACGGAATCTCGGCGACGCTTGCCAAAGGCGCCGACCATATTTACGCCTTGAACTCAAATGTTCCGGGTCTCGCCAATGACAGGGCAAATTGCCCAAACAAGAACCAATTGATCGATCAGATCGACGTGAGGACAGGTGGAACAGCCGTTCCTATCGAAGTCGGTGCTTTAGGACTCATCTTCGGCACCGAGGGACGCCTTCGCTGTAAGGATGGCGACTCGGCTGAGCCCTCCTGGATGAATCCCACCTGGTCTTCCTCTGCTTGCGCGAACGTCAATGGCAATCATCCCGAGACCCTGGATTCCGTCGCGCTCTGGAGCTTCATCAATGCTGGCGCCGCGGCCGAGTCCGGGGGGACATGCACTACATCGATTACCAATCGCGCCGGGATGACCGCCTGCCTGGCGGCTTGGCGTGCCTACGGAGCCCATTCGACGACTCTATTCACAGCCGCATTGGCAACGACACCCCGATTCGCATGGGTTCCCCGTGTAAACGCCGACCCATCTACAGGCGGGTCGGGTTTCTACACCATCGAGGAATTCCTTCCCGTTTTCTTGCAGACCATGTACCTCAAATGCATTCCCGCGGGCTGCGACGTGGCTTTCGATCCTGGTCAAGCTTCCTCAGGCGCATGTGTTGGCTTTGGTGAATCTTGTGGCTGGCCCTCAACCGGCAACAAAAACCTTGATGCGATGTCTGCATTCATTCTCCGGGCCGACATGCTGCCGTTTCCCCTCGACCAATTTCCCGGCGCTCCAGGTCAGCTCGTCTACAACCTCTCCCGCTAGCCAATAGAGGCCACTAAGCCTTAAACCTTTTTCCAGTTCCTGCCGATAAGAGCCCTCGGACCTAATTTTTTAGACGAGGGAGGGGACCGGACAATGTCCCGGAAAAGAGAACGAGGCGCGAACCTCGTTGAGTTCGCCCTGGTTGCACCGTTGCTGATCGCTTTGGTGTTCGGGATCGTCGATTTCGCCTGGATTCTGAGCCAGCAGCAGGACGTCCGGCATGGCGCTCGCGAGGCGGCCCGGCTTGCCGCAGTCAACACTGACACGGGACCGAACATGGCCACGCTCACCTGCTCGGCGATGAACGTATCGAGTGGGGCCGTGGTCACCTTTGGGCGCACGGGCGACCAACCAGGCGATACCGGAAATGTCAGCGTCGTTTCGCCGGTGGTTTCACTGACCGGATTCTCTTCGTTGCCCTTTGTCGGAGCGATCTACCCCACCACCTTCACCGAGGCGATCACTTTCCGGCTGGAGCAACTCGCCACATGGACCGACGCCACTGGCGGTACCTGTCCGTGAACCGCATCTCTAAGGAACGAGGGGCCTCGGCGATCCTGATCGCTTTCACCCTATTGCTGCTCCTTGGCATGGCGGCCTTGGCCGTGGACATGGGCTTTGGCCTCAGTGAGCGCCGCAACGATGTCACCGCCGCCGATGTCGGGGTCATGGCCGGGGCGGTCGACAGCCTTGCCTCCAATGCCGTCGTGCGTGACCAGATCCTGTCGTTCACCCGCCAAAATCTGCCCACCGCCTACTCGGATGCCCAGTGGCAGACGCTGTGGCAAGGCTGCACCGATTCCGAGCTCGCCACTCTGAATGCCAGCGGTCATAACTTCATCCCTGTTGCCCCACCGGCAGGCTGGACGGTTTCGAGCCCGTGGTGCATCAGCATCGACCCGGCCGGTTTTGTGCGGGTGAGTCTCCCGGGCCAGGTCGTAGATACGACTTTTGGACGAGTGCTCGGGATGAATCAGCTCCAAACCAAGGCAGATGCAATCGCTCGTTGGGCCTCCCGTAGTGGTGGCGGCATCTTGCCTTTCGGGCTATTGGCTATAGCCGGTGACGGGACCCATGTCTGTCTGCGAGATGCCTCCGGTGGTCATGCCGAGGAGCCCTGCGACGGTCCCGATGCCGGCAACTTCGGCGCATTGGAATCGCCGCTCTATGGCAACGTTGCTCTCGGCACCAGCCAGAACTGCACCGGCTCTCCGAAGAAAGACGTCCTTGCCATCAACATCGCCCTGGGTCTCGACCATCGGGTGGTGCCCGACGCCGACGGCCTGGTCTCCAACGAGCTCCAAGACACTTGCGGGGTCATCAACGGTGGCGACACCCCCGATACCCTCAACACCTTCCAGGGTTTGTCCAATGGGACCCAGGAAGGGATTGCGACCGGCCCGGTTCCTGGCGGGTTCACTCCCCGTTTGCAGCAAGGCTCGAACCCCAAACGGTCCGTCTACGGCTTCAACCTCGACGACCGCCCCCTCTGGTATTACCTGGACGGGACGTTGGCGACGCCTGCCATACCCGCGAGTTGCGTCAAGTCCACCTTCGACAACGTGACCCAGCCCCTCTTCGATTGGGACGGCGATGGAACCCTGGACCTGGCGGAGTCTTTCCAGCACATGTCCCGCTGTCTCACCGACTATGTCGCTGCGGGGGGCACCACGATCATGTTCCTCGACACCGTCGGCGATTCCCCTCGCTTTTCCTACGTGCCTCAGTTCTGGGAGTCGACGTTCCCCAGCGGCAATGGATGGCGTCATATTCTCCGCTTCAAGTCCACGTGGCTGCAGACGACCTGGTGGAAAAAGGGCGGCACAGTCACGCCGTTCAGCCCGGGCGAGCCTGGAGTCTTCGTGGTCGGCGGGAACTGGGCCCTGATCCAGCTGTCCGGCATCGTCATCCCCGACCCTTCGCTGCCATTTGACCTCCGGGGTACTCCCGGGCCCGGCGGCGGCCTCAACCCGTTCATCCCCGAGCTCTACCGCTAGAGGGCTAGTCACGTCGGTCATTGTGGATAACTCCTTGTTGGTCTAGGTCTATCGACCTAGCCTGACCACAGGGAGTGGCGGGCATCGCAATGCGTGCCTCCGTCGGTCTGGAGCGGAGGAAGGGCACTGATGGAGACAGGTCCTCAGCGCGGGGCTGCGCTGGTGGAGATGGCGTTGGTAACACCGTTTTCTGGTGTTGCTTCTCATTGGCGTAGTCGAATCGAGCTATCTGCTCATGAGGAGCATCGACATCGCCACCGCATCCCGTGAAGCCGGTCGCCTGGCGAGCGTCAACCACGGTGATCTGGCCGCCATCAAAGACGGCGCCTGTCTCAGTATGGACTTTCCAACCGGGACGTCATTCATTTTGACCGGGTCGGGCAATGGACTGGGGGGAACTATCAACGCCACTGCCAATCAAAGCGTTGGCACTCTGACTGGCTTGCTCGACAACCTGTTCTCGCCGCCGATCAACCTCAGTCGAACGGCCATCTTCCGCCTTGAAGCGCCGACAGCCACTTGGAGTGATGGGAGTGACTCATGTTGAACGATCGCGGGGCCGTAGCCGTAATAGTGGCGTTGTGCCTGGTGCTGTTTTGCGGCATGGCAGCGCTGGCCGTTGACCTGGGCTTTGGCTACCGGGAAAGACGCTTCGATCAGTCCGGGGCCGATTCGGCAGCGCTCGGCGGGTCGCTCGAGATGGTGATCACCGACCAGTCCAATCCGGTCCAGGCAGGACTCGCGCAGATCTATGCACTGGTGAATCAGAATCTTGCCCGAACAGTGCCGCAGGCCGCATGGACGGCATGCACTGACGCCGGGGCGCTCACCTGGCGAACTAAGACGCACTCAGCGGTGCTGGGAACCACGAATGGCTCCGACTGTGTGAGTCTCTCCGCCGACTTCAACACGCTACGGGTGCTCGTGCCAGTCCAGCAAACGCCAACCATTTTCGGACGGGTCATGGGGTTCAACAGTATTGGCGTCAACGCTTTCGCCGAGGCAGAGCGGAACACCAACTGGGGCGGCGGCGGCGATTTCCCTTCCGGCGTCCTCTCCGGAACCCAGGCCGGCGCCACCATCTGCATCAAGACCGGAACAGGTTCTTCGTCCCACGAGAGCTGTGGATCGCCATCGACTGGCGACTTCGGCAACTTCAAGCCTTACTTCTATTCCCAGATCGACGGCTCGTTGGCAAGTCTTTGTGTTAGCGGCGAGCAGAGCTATTCGATGTCGAGAGCGATGGCCGATGGAATTGACCACCAATTCAGTGGTTACAACATGCTCGCTCCCAACCCGCGGATCAATGGGAGGTGGTGCCAGACCTCGGGGGTGCCCGGGCCCCCATTCCCGAACATGGTCGACTCGGCTGCCGGCTATCAGAACGCAGACATCACCAATGGCTTGATTGCAGGCGGCAACTGGATCAGTAACTACAGCGGCCGCCTCACCCGGGGGCCGTACGTAGACGGCAGCGCCCGTGTGTACGGCTTCTCGATCGATAACCGGCCTCTGTGGGACTACATCGACGACACGATGGCTATGACTGGCGCGCCCGCCTGTGATACCGCACGAACTACGTCCGCTTCGATCGCACTTGCAGCGTATCCCGCGGCTCGGACTGCGCTAGTCACCTGCATCGCCGAGGCAGATGCTGCGGGCCTCAGAATCTTCGGTAGCGACCTATTTACTACCCACCGGCTCGCTCACTCACCGCTCTATCACGAGACGTCATTGCTGTCGAGCAATGCTTGCTGTTATCACATCAAGGGCCTCGTGCCGATATTTATCGAGGGGGTCTGGGCGCGTTCAGCGCACGCCACCTTCCAATGCAATGGCGAGTTCGACGACTCGGTGAGCGGCATGTGCACCCACCGGCCGGGGCTGGCAGGGAGCATGGATGTCAACCCCCCGGGCCAAAAGAACATCGATTCCGCAAGTGCCATCGTCCTCTCCTGTGCGGTCATCCCCGCAGATACCTGTCCGACGATTCAGGACGGAACCACTCCGCTCCACTTCCTCTACGACTTGCAATTGACGAGGTAGCCCTCGATAGGATCGAGAGCCTCTATGGCTCCCGTCCCACATCTAATGCCGGCGCTTGTTACGCCATTTGATGACTCGGGTGAAATTGACCTCGATTCCCATCGGCATAACCTCAAGAAGCTGTGGAAAGCGGGGATCCGCGGTTTCTTGATCGCCGGCTCTACCGGCGAGGGGCCGTATCTCGAGCCGGGCGAGCGAGCCACTTTGCTCGAGGCGGCCCGCGAGCAGTTAGGGAAGAAGGCGTATGTGATTTGTGGGGTAGCAGCCGAGACCGTTCGCCAAGCGCAGTCGATGATCCGAGAAGCGACCTCAGCGAGCCGATGCGGTACTCGTCATCACTCCGACGACCCTGACCCGCAACCGTCCCCAGTACGTCGAGGCGTACTACCGAGAGTTGGCGGAGAGCTCGCCGCTGCCCTTCATGTTGTATTCGGTACCCGGTGTCACGGCTTTCGAGCTTGCCCGAGGAACAAGTCAGCCGCCTGGCTGCGCACCCCAATATCGTCGGGATGAAGGACTCGGGCGGCCATCCTGTCAGGCTCCAGCGAATCCTTACGTCCGTTCCGGAGGACTTCCTCCTCTTCACCGGTTCGACCCAGGCGATCACCCTGGCTCTCGCTGCCGGGGCTTACGGGGCAATCACGGCTTCCACCAACTACATGCCGAAGAAAGTCCTGGAAACGATCAAGATTGCCCGTGACGATCCCATCAAAGCGCGCTCGCTACAGGCGGAGATCTCGCGGATCGCCGCTGCTGTGGAGTTGCATGGAATCCCGGGAGTCAAATTCGCCGCCAAACTGGCGAAGATGTCTCCCGGCTTCGCCCGGCGACCGCTGTTCGACCTCGGCGAGGCCGAGCAAGCAGAGTTTGCAATCACTCTTTGACTGAGTGCTGAAGGTCGGTCTACCTTGGCTCACCTGCGACTCAAGGAGAATGATGGCCAAGTTCCTCTCATCCGAGTGGGCTCAGGAAGTAACCAACACGCTCAATGACCACGCCGGGTTCAAGTCTGCGATGGGAACCGCTGACCTCGGGGTGGCTTTCAACGTCAGCGGTGGCCCCGAAGGCGACGTGCCCTACTACCTCAAGTCATCGGGCGGGACGACCAACGTGGCCCTGGGCACCCTCGACAATGCAGACGTGACCATCAACACGAACTATGAAACGGCGACCGCGATCTCCAAGGGCGACCTCAACGTCCAGACCGCGTTCATGACCGGCAAGCTCAAGGTGGCCGGAAACCTGGCCAAGCTGATGATGCACCAGTCGGCAATAAATCAGTGGTCGGCGGCGGTCAAAGACCAGGCAATCGAGTATTAGCTGCGAACCCTGAGTTGGCGACATCATCGTGGAAATGAGGGACCCGATTCGGATTGATCCGAACCGGGTCCCTCTAGTCAACCGAACGAGTTAGCGAACTTGAACTACCCAGGCGTCGCCGAACACGGTCACAGTTCCGTCCGGTCCGGTTTCCACCTCCCGGAACGTGCAGTGAATCGTGGCACCTAGGCCGGCCTTTTGGCCATAGGTCTTGTCGAATTCAAAGATCGGAGCCGTCGTCGGCTCAGTCGTCAGTGAACCGGCATAGCCCCTTACATCGATCGACTTCACGAGATACATAGTGCCGTTGAGGTTGCCGGCGGCATCCGTGCCCCAAGCCGGGCCGCCCGCGCCAACCAGGACAAACCCGGCCGTGCCATTACAGGTGACCGGAAGCACCTCCGCCTTGGCACCATTTGAGGGCGCTCCTAAAGCCGGTGCGGTCGTTACCGCCACCAGCCCTAAAACGGCGACCACAGTCGCGATCCATCTACGCATTTGTCTCCCTTTCCCTAGGTCCTCCGAGATGGCCGGTTGACCGCCCTGAAGGACTCCCCCGCGTAACGATGGGCTTTTGACCACCGCAGGTTGACCTTACCGACCTGCCGTCGGTTTTGTTAAACCCTTGCGACCTAGGGCTTGGGGCCTAGCCCCCCTCGCCGGCTGCGCCGGCACTCCCCCCAACACTCGCTTCGCTCGCTGGGGGGAGAGACGGAAACCGTCGGCCTGCGGCCAGTCCCCCAACGCTCGCTTCGCTCGCGGGGAGAAATCGAGTTATCGGTTGTTGACGGCGGACTTCAAGCCAGCGCCGGCCTTGAAAGCCGGGGCCTTGGACGCTTGCACCTGAATCGTGGCGCCGGTCTGAGGGTTGCGGCCGGTGCGAGCGGCGCGCTGGCGGACCTCAAAAGTCCCAAAGCCGGGCAGGGTCACTTTTTCGCCGCTCTGCAATGTCTTGGTGATGGCGCTCAAAACGGCCTCCACCGATGCGGTAGCAGCAGACTTGCCCGATCCGGTCGCCTCGGCGACTGCATCGACCAGTTCGCTCTTGTTCACGATCGTTCCTCCTCCAAGCGGGAAATTACCGCCCTGTAATTTAGCCGATTAAACCCAGAGTCGCGTACCGCTTGGCGTTCTTCCTCCAATTCGGCCACCGAAGCGTCGATCCGCGCTCGCGAGAATTCGTCGAGAGCGAGGCCCTGGACGATCTCCCACTCACCTTCCGAACACTCGCAAGGAAAGGAAGAGACGAGTCCTTCGGGCACTCCATACGAGCCGTCAGAGGAAACCGCCATCGAGACCCAATCGTCTGGTGGGGTTCCCAACACCCAGTCGCGCATGTGGTCGATCGCGGCGTTGGCCGCCGACGCGGCGGATGAGGCGCCGCGAGCGGCGATGATCGCCGCTCCCCGTTTGGCCACGGTGGGAATGAAGTCTTCCTCGACCCAGCGCTGATCGGAGACAGCCTCATAGGCGTTCTTCCCGTCGACTTCGCAATGAAAGAGATCCGGATATTGGGTGGTGGAGTGGTTCCCCCAGATCGTCATCTTCTTCACGGCCGAGACGGGCTGGTCGAGACGGCTCGCCACCTGACTCATGGCCCGGTTGTGGTCTAGCCGGGTCATGGCCGTGTAGTGGCGCGGGTCGGCACCGCCCGCGTTGGAGAGGGCGATCAGGCAGTTCGTGTTGGCCGGGTTGCCGACCACCAAGACCCTGACCCCGGGACTGGCCGCTGAGGCAAGGGCTCGTCCCTGGGTAGTGAAGATGGCGCCGTTGGCGCTGAGCAGGTCCGACCGCTCCATGCCCTGCTTGCGCGGCATGGCTCCCACCAACAGTGCGTAGTCGGCATCGCCGAACCCGACCTCGGGATCGTCTGTCTTGACGATGCCGGCCAGAAGGGGAAAGGCACAGTCGTCAAGCTCCATCCCCACGCCGTCGAGGGCGCCGAGGGCCGGAGTGACCTCGAGCAGCTGGAGGAGGACAGGTTGATCGGGGCCGAGCATGGCTCCTGCGGCGATGCGAAAAACCAGGGCGTATCCGATCTGCCCCGCCGCTCCGGTGACGGTCACTCGCTTCGGTTGCTTCATCGCTCCAAGGTATCAGAGGCCCCAGCTATCTGAGGATATGGCACGAAGTCGAGCGCAACATCGAAATTGGGAGCAGAGTGAGTGATCCAACCCGACGAAATGATGTCAACGCCAGTTTCGGCTATTGCCCGGATGGTCTCGGGAGTGACTCCCCCGGATGCCTCGGTCACCATCCGCCCATCAACCAGCTTCACCGCTGCCCGCAGCTGATCCGGAGTCATGTTGTCGAGCAACACGATGTCAGCTCCAACTTCGAGCAACTCTGCCAGCTGCTCGAGGTTCGTTACTTCGACTTCGATCGTGACGGCGTGACCGACTCGCTCTCGAGCTGCGGCCACCGCTGCCTTGATTCCACCTGCAGCAACAAGATGGTTGTCTTTGATCATCACCGCATCGAAGAGACCGAAGCGGTGGTTGGTGCCGCCTCCCATCCGCACGGCATACTTCTGGAGCGCACGCAGTCCGGGCAGCGTTTTACGCGTATCCGCCACCCGGGCATTGGTGCCAGCCAAAGCGTCAACCATGCGAGCCGTGGCAGTCGCCACTCCAGACATCATGCCAAGAAAGTTGAGCGCGGTGCGCTCCGCTGCGAGGAGAGAGCGCGATGCTCCGGCGACAGCGACCAGATTGGTGCCAGCAACGACGGCGTCTCCATCCGCCGCAATCACTCGGACGTCGGTCGATGGATCGACAGTCAGGAACACATCTCGGGCTACCTCGAGGCCGGCAATCCTTCCATCCTGCCGAGCGACGACATGGGCGCCGGAAGTGGCATCGGCTGGGACCGCACCTTCGCTGATGTCACCGGCCAGCCCCAGGTCTTCTTCCAGGGCCCGATCGATCAGCGGCTGATATTGGCTTCGGTCCATCAGGGTTATTTCTCGCCGGGAATCGGCTCGACAAGGTTGCGATTGGCCTGGAAAACGTCCGTCTCCGGATAGTCGGCCCGGTAGTGACCACCCCGCGATTCCGAGCGGCGCAGGGCAGCAGCAACGACCAGGCGGGCGACGTCGGCCGCGACGCGCCCCGACAGGCTGGATCGCAACTCTGAGTCGAGATCGAGCAGGCGGTTGCGCGCCTCCCAGAGACCGTTCCCGGTACGGACCAGACCGACTCGCTCCCACATGATCGAACGGACTTCTTCGATCCCGTCACCTCCCAGCGGCAGCTCAAAAGCCGGCAGCCTGGTCGGCCTGTTCGGGGGTGGGGTCCATGTGCTCGGAAACATCGTGGGCAACAAGGGCTCCGAAAACAAGACCCTCGAGCAACGAGTTCGACGCCAGGCGGTTGGCGCCGTGAACTCCGGTCGATGCGACCTCTCCGACCGCCCACAGGCCCGGAATGGAGGTCCGCCCGCTCGGATCGGCGTCGATTCCTCCCATGTAGTAGTGCGCCGCTGGTGACACGGGAAGCAGCTCGGTGCGGGGGTCGAGACCAGCGGTCTGCGCAAGCTGGAATACCGTCGGAAAGCGCTGAGGAAAGTCCTCGATAGAACGGGCATCGAGATAGGCACCGAGCCCTCGGTCGAGCTGCCAGAAAATGGCCCGGGCGACGATGTCACGAGGCGCCAACTCGGCGTCGGGGTGATAAGGGAGCATGAAGCGATCACCTTCGTTGTCGACCAGGTGCGCTCCTTCCCCGCGCAGCGCCTCGGTGAGAAGCGGCATTGGATCGAGACCGCAGTCGAGGGCGGTGGGATGGAACTGGACGAACTCGAGATCGGCGAGACGAACGCCGACCCGCGCCGCCATCGCCAATCCGTCTCCGGTGACGCCGGGCGGGTTGGTGGTTCGGAGATAGAGGCGGCCGATCCCACCGGTGGCGAGCACCACGGCCGGGGCCTCGATGACTTCTCGGTTCCCATGCTGATCGGCGACCACCAACCCCACGATTCGCTGGTCGGCTCGCACCAAATCGAGCGCCCGCCATCCCTCCAGTGTTTCGATCGAGGGCCGATCGAGCACGGCCTCGGTCAGAGTCCGCATCACCTCGTAGCCGGTGCGGTCGCCTTCGGCGTGGATGACCCGGCGGCGCTGGTGCCCGGCCTCGCGGGCAAGAGCTATATCACCGGAGGGGGAGACGTCGAATCGAGCGCCGAGGTCCCGCAGCCGCTCGATGGCAGCCGGGCCACCGTCGGTGAGGATGTCGACCGCGTCACGAACTGCGATGCCGCCCGAGACGGCCATCGTGTCGCGGGCATGCAGGTCGGGGCGATCGTCGCCGCCCATTGCCGCAGCGATACCCCCTTGCGCCCACCATGTCGAGCCGAGCGGGCCCGCGGAAATGACGATCGACTCTCCCAGCCCGAGCGCTGTCGAAAGACCGGCGACGCCCGAACCGACCACCAGTGGCACCTTGACCCGCCGGGTCATGACTGCCTCAAGCTCGTTTGACTTCGAGCATCCGCTCTACCGCCCGGCGGGCTCGATCCATTATTTGGGGGTCGATCTCCACCTTGTATTGCATGTTCTCGAGCGAGGCGCGGATGTTGTCGAGAGTGATCCGCTTCATGTGAGGGCACAGGTTGCACGGCCGGACGAAATCGGTTTCCGGGGCGTAGGCGGTCACGTTGTCGGCCATCGAGCACTCCGTGATCATCATCACCTGTTTGGGCTGGTTTTCCGTGACCCACTTCTGCATGCCGAAGGTAGAGCCGACAAAGTCTGCTTCGGCAAGCACATCCGGTGGACACTCGGGATGGGCGATGACCTTGATGTCGTCGTAGCCGACCCGGTGCCGGCGGATCTCCTCGCCGGTGAATCGCTCGTGGACCATGCACGACCCCTCCCACAGGATCACCTCGACATCAGTCTGCGAGGCGACCCACCTCCCCAAATACTGATCGGGGGTGAAGATGATCTTGTCGACTCCCAACGACTCAACCACTTCTTTGGCGTTGCCCGAGGTACAGCAGATGTCGGACTCAGCTTTTACCTCAGCCGAAGTGTTCACGTAGGTCACTACAGGCACTCCAGGGTTCTCCGCCTTCAGCCGACGAACGTCGGCGCCGGTGATCCCCTCAGACAGCGAGCAACCGGCACGCAGGTCCGGGATCAAGACGGTCTTCTGCGGGTTGAGCATCTTGGCTGTCTCAGCCATGAAATGGACTCCGGCCATAACGATGACGTCGGCGGTCGCCTCGGTGGCCATCCGGGCGAGAGCCAATGAGTCGCCAGTCAGGTCGGCCACCGTGTGATAGATGTCCGGCGTCATGTAGTTGTGGGCGAGGATCACGGCGTTGCGCTCTTCTTTGAGCTTTTCGATCGCGGCGATGGTTGGTGCCAGCGCGGCCATCTCCTCCGGAGGGAGGACGTCGGCGCGTCGTGTGATCTGCAGCGCGGGCATTACATCCGTTCGATGAGAGCGGAGGCGAATTCAGAGGTCTTGACCTCTTTGGCCCCTTCCATCAGGCGGGCGAAGTCGTAGGTGACGACCTTGTCGCCGATGGTCTTCTCGAGTGCCGACACAATGCGATCAGCCGCTTCGGACCAACCGAGGTAGCGGAGCATCATCTCGCCACTCAGAATCACCGAACCGGGATTCACTTTGTCCTGGCCCGCATACTTGGGCGCGGTCCCGTGGGTGGCCTCGAAGACTGCATGCCCGGTCACGTAGTTGATGTTGCCGCCGGGAGCGATGCCGATTCCACCGACCTGCGCTGCGAGCGCATCGGAGATGTAGTCGCCGTTCAAGTTCATCGTGGCGATGACGTCGTATTCCGCGGGTCGGGTGAGCACCTGTTGAAGAAAGGCGTCGGCAATGGCGTCCTTGACCAGCAGCTTGTCTCCGGCGTCCCCGCCCGAGTCCTCCCAGGAGATGGCACGATCCGCGAACTCGGTGGAAACCACCTCGTAACCCCATTTGCGAAACGCCCCTTCGGTGAACTTCATGATGTTGCCCTTGTGTACGAGCGTCACCGACTTCCGCCCCTGGGCGAGGGCGTATTCGATTGCAGCTCGCACGAGGCGCTTGGACCCGGTAATCGAAGCGGGTTTGATGCCAAGTCCGGAGTCGGGCCGGATCTCCCAACCGAACTCACTGTCGAGGAACTCGAGCAACCGCTTGGCCCCCTCGCTGCCCTCCTCGAGCTCTTTGCCGGCGTAGACGTCCTCGGTGTTCTCGCGGAAGATCACCATGTCGACCAGCTCGGGGTGCCGCACCGGCGAGGGAACTCCTTCGAACCAGCGGATCGGCCGCACACAGGCATACAGGTCAAGGGTTTGACGCAGGGCCACATTGAGCGACCGAATCCCGCCGCCAACCGGCGTGGTCAGCGGGCCTTTGATGCCGACTAGGTAGGTGCGGAAGGCTGCCACGGTTTCGTCGGGAAGCCAGGAACCCGTCTTGGTGTAGGCCTCCTCACCGGCGAACACCTCCCGCCACTCGATCTTCTTCCCACCGTCATAGGCTTTTTCGACCGCCGCTTCGAAGACCCGCACCGCGGCCGCCCAGATGTCGGGACCGGTGCCGTCGCCCTCGATAAAGGGAATGATCGGATCGTCGGGGACCACCAAACCGCCCGACTCCATCTTGATCGCAGTACCCAACTCTCTCCTCTTTCGGGTTCAGGTTATCCGCGAACCCAGGGTTCGCAGGGCTGTACAGCGGCCTTAACGCCGCGTAGAACGATCAGCCGTGGGCCCGGGCGGCGGTCAAGGTGTTCGCGAGAAGCATGGCCCGGGTCATCGGGCCGACCCCGCCGGGTACCGGCGTGATCGCCGAAGCAACCTCGGACACAGGACCGAAGTCGACATCCCCGACCAGCTGATTATCGACCCGATTTATGCCGACGTCGACGACCACCGCGCCGGGGCGGACCATGTCGGCAGTGATGAAACGAGGCGATCCGATCGCCGCCACCACCAGATCGGCGCTCAGGATCAACGACCGCAAGTCGCGACTACGGGAATGGGCGACGGTGACGGTCGCGTCAACCCCACGGGCGCCCAACAGCAATGCCATCGGCCGACCGACGAGAAACGAGCGACCAAGGACGACGGCTTTGGCCCCCCGGATCGGAATCTCGTAATGATCCAGGATGCGCATGATTCCCGACGGGGTGCACGGTCGGAGACCGGGTTGGTCGAGCACCAGGCGCCCGAGGTTCGCCGGGTGAAGGCCGTCGGCATCCTTGCCCTGGTCGATCGCCCCGACTACCGCCTCGCCATCGAGACCCTCGGGTAGTGGAAGCTGGACGAGGATGCCGTCGACTTTCGAATCCTGGTTCAGCTCGGAGATAAGGCTCTCGACGCGTTCTTGTGTCGAATACGAAGGCAGCTCGTGGTGGATCGAGGTCATGCCTACCTCTTCGGCGTCTCGCCGTTTGCCACGCACGTAGACATGCGAGGCGGGGTCGTCGCCGACGAGGACCGTGGCCAGGCCGGGCGATCGGCGGAGAGCTCGAACTCCCGAGGCCACTTCGACCTTGACCGCGGCCGCGACAGCCTTTCCGTCGAGTAAAAGAGCCACGGAGCCCAACGCTATCAGTGACGAAAGTGACGCAGTCTCGTCCGAACCAACCGCACGCCCAACCGCGTGGCCGTCTCCATGACGAGATCATCGTTGCGCGAGCCGCCCGGAGCGACGATGTCGGTAACTCCTGCGGCCGCCAGTGCCTCGACGCCATCCGGAAACGGGAAAAAGGCGTCGGATGCCGCAACCGCTCCGTTGGCGCGCTCCCCGGCCTGACGTAACGCCTTCGCCACCGCCCCGACCCGGCTTTGATCGCCGGCCCCAATACCGACAGCCGCTCCATCGCGAACAATGACAACGGCGTTCGATCGGGTATGTGCGGCGACCCTCTCAGCGAGGGCGAGGTCTCGTTCTGATGTCTCGAACCCCCGATCGCGAGATTGGACCAGGAATCCGTCCTCTATCCGGCGCCAATCGAAATCGAGGTTGTGAGGAGGAGGAGCCGAGATCGTCCGAACCGACGCCCCAATCCCCTCGGTAGTGTGGAATGCGGGAGCGACGACGACCTCGACAAAACGCTCGCCGATCGCGTTTGCGAGGGCCGCCGTGACCGGGCGGTTCACCGCGACCACGCCACCGAAAGCGGATAGCGGGTCACACTCCCAGGCGCGGGCGAATGCCTCCTCACTCGTCTCCCCGTCCGCCACACCGCAGGGGTTGCCGTGTTTGACAATGACTACCGCCGGTCCGCCGAGGTCGTTGACGAGACGCCACGCCGAGTCGGCATCTGCGAGATTGTTGAGCGAGATCTCCTTTCCACCGAGAATCTCGGCCTCCTCCCACCACGGCCGGGTGCCTCGCTCTCGCCAGAGAGATGCCTCCTGGTGTGGATTCTCGCCATACCTCAGGGGCGCTCCGCGCTCGAGGGCAACCACTAGCCGAGTCGGTTCGTTTCCTTCCAACCAGGCAAGAATCGCAGCGTCGTAGGCCGCGGTCCGAAAAAATGCGGTGCGGGCGAGGTTTCGCCTCGTTTCAATCGTGAGGCCACCTGCCTCGATCTCTTCGGCGACGGAGTCGTATTGCGACGGATCGGTCACGACGCCCACGTGCGCATGATTCTTGGCCGCGGCTCTGGTCAGAGCCACGCCGCCGATATCAATTTGCTCGATAGAAGGGTCGTCCTCAAACGGATAGAGACTCGAGACCACCAGCTCGATCGGTTCGATGCCCTGTGCGAGCAAGTCTTGAAGATGGATGGGATCATCGGGGCGGGCCAGAACTGCGCCGTGCACCTTGGGATGGAGCGTCTTCACCCGGCCGCCGAGAATCTCAGGAAATCCGGTCAGCTCGCTCACGAGCATGACCTCGAGCCCGGCCTCGGTGAGAGCCGCGGCCGTTCCGCCCGAACTGATGAAGGTGACCCCACATTTCGCCAGCCGGTGGCAGAACTCCGCTAATCCAGCCTTGTCATGGACGGAGATCAGAGCCCGCCGGACCGGCTGCCGCTCTAGCTCCATCGGACCAGCCGACCTTCGACATGCAGTTTTCCGGCTAGCAGCGCCGCCACCACGCTGGGATAGAGATCGTGCTCTTCATGTTGGATGCGTGCATGCAATGAAATGACGTTGTCGTCTTCCATCACCGGCACAGTCCGCTGAGCGATGATCGGCCCGTGATCGATCTTCTCGTCGACGAAATGGACCGTCACGCCGGTCACTTTGACCCCAGCGGTCAACGCTTGGGCGACGGCCTCGAGACCCGGGAATGCCGGGAGCAGCGAGGGGTGAATGTTGACGATCCGGTTGGAGAAACGAGCAATGGCTTCCGGCCCCAGGATCTGCATGAATCCCGCCAGGACCAAAGCCTCGGCCTCGTCGGCCTCACCGAGTATCTCGCTGGTGAAGCTCGAACGGTCGCCTCGATAGGGGATCACTCGGGTGCTGATCCCGGCGGCTTCGGCTTTGGCCAGGGCCGGACAATCGACGTCCGCTACCACCGAGCTGATCTTGCCGACATCGGCGTCGATCAGCGCTTCGAGGTTCGACCCGGCACCGCTGACCAGGACAACGTATGCCATGTCGGGGGCGAACGGTAGCTGACTAGGGTCGCGCCGATGCCTTCACCGCATGATCTCAGCTCGCAGCTCGTGGACCTTCTCCGGCTCGACCATCCTCCAATTGCTATCTCCTTCGAGGCGAGCCTGTCCCGTGAACAGTCGCTTCGATCAGCCACCCGTTCCCGCATCGTGTGTGTTCTGGATGCTGGCCCACGAGCAAGCCTTCACCACGATTCCCCTCGATCACAACTGCTCGGTCGGTCGCTACACCCATGGCCTCGCCGAGGCCGCCGAAATTATCGATCAACCCGACGTCGCCGCATTGCTCGAAGTCGGATGGGTAACGATGGAGGCCTTCGCCGGCGTTGCCAGGCTGTCGTCCCGTGCCCAAGCGATCACCTACGGCCCTCTCTCCGCAGCGGCTTCACTGCCCGACGTTGTCTTGCTGCGTCTCAGCCCCCGCCAGATGATGGAAATCAGCGACGCCGTCGCGGTCGAATTCTCCGGCAAGCCCCAATGCCAGATCTTGCCGCGAGCTGCTGAAGGCGGAACGATCGCGGCTTCTATGGGCTGCGCTCTTTCCCGGGCGCGTACGGGGATGGCCGAAGACGAGCTCACCTGTGCGGTGCCAGGGAGCCGGGTTTCGGAACTGGTCGATGCGCTTGGGGTTGTCCGTCGCGCAAACGACGCGGTGGCACTCCTCTAGACGCGAGCTACCAGGCGCCCCCACCGCCGCCTCCCCCGCCCCCACCGCCGCCTCCCGAGAACCCGCCGCCGCCCCCCGAGCTGGGCGGAGTGAAGGCTCCGTTGAGGGCAGAGGACAAACCGCTGAACGCGTTTTCGGTTCCTCCGCCGGTGTAGCCGTGGCCGCCGAACCAGTAGAGGTGCGAGGTCTGCTGCAACTCAGCGGGAGCTCTGAGGCGCGCGGCCTCGAGCACCTCTTCGGCGATACCGAATGAGACTGCATAGACCAGGAACCGGTCCCAGAGCGCCAGGGAGATCGGAGGTGCTTCTTGCAAGCGGCTGAAGTCTTTGAGATAGCGTCGGAAGGCGAGCCAGCGCTCTGCCTCCAGCGCGCCGTCCTTGGTCCGACGGACGTAACCCTTCCGCATCGCGCCGAAAATCACGAGAACGATCACGTTGAAAAACACGGCCACAAATAGAAGCGGTGCAATCAATCCGGATGGGACCGAGTCAAGTGAACCCAACACCAGAAAAGCGATGAAGGCAAGGACGATCAATGAACCAATCGCGAGCAAGAAGCGGTTTCTCCCGGTCTGCTCGAAGAGCCCTCGTTTCTCGATAGAGCCGACCGCTTCGGTCCGGAAGGATTGATAGTCCGTGGCGTTCGCAGCTGCGTCCTCGCGAATGCCCGTCCGAAACTCATGAAGCGGGCGGGCTTCACCGTCGAGGACCCGCGAAACCACGTTGACCACGCGCTGTTCGGGATCAGTGAGTGTCTCGTTAGTAGGCGTGATACTCAGCGATAGATCGTCGACCGTCTCCGACCGCATGCCCATCCAGCTCTTGACCTCGACCTTCGTCGGCGTGGCATTGATCACTTTCTTCCGGATCAGGTCGAACATCGTGGCGGTGAACTGCTTCTCGTCGACCCGACCTTGCGATAACAGGGCACCGACCTCGGCCGGGGGAAGATCGGTGGGCGGCTCCTGCTCGTACTCGCGGTCGTATCCGGTGGCAGGCTCTCGGCCGTAACGAAAGTAGATGAACAGCGCGCCCAGCGCCCCGGGCAGGAATGTGAGGGCAATAAGGGCGATTAGCCCGGCGCGTACGAGACCTGCCCGTCGCTCGTCACGGGCGATCTCGGCATCTTCCTCGGTCCGGATGTCGTCGAGCCGGTCGCCTGGGACCACCGTCGCCCCCGCAATCGAGGTGAGGCGGGACCGTGGGAAGACCACACGCATCTCGACAAATTGACCGGAAGGAATGTTGTTCGCGGTCAAAGTGGGTCGCACTCCATCAGCGCCGAGGCTCGTCACCCCGTTGACCGACGACGGATGCCCCCAGATGAAGATCTCTCCGGTGCCTGCAGGCAGCTGCATCGATGCGGTTAGTTCGTCGAGCGACGATTCCCACTCTTCGCCCCAAACTTGAAGAAAAACATCGACTACGTCGTCGGAGGCCTTAGCCAGGCCGGTCAGCCGGTAAGCGAGGTCGAAGGTTCGCTCACCCCCATCGGTGGCGTAGTGCCAAACCACCCGGACGCGTCCTCCCAAGTCCGCGACACCGAACGTTGAAGGCGGCGAGTTGCAGCCAAGATCGGTGCAAGCGCCCGTTTGGTAATCCAGGCCTCCCTCGGACACCGAGATGGAGTCAATCGATTCGCCCGCCCGCAACGGAATCTCGCGATAGCCGCCAGAGAAAGAACCATCGAAGAGATAGGTGATGTGTTCGGTGACGTCGAGGGAGCCATCAGGGTTGACGGTGATTTCGATATCAGCGCGGGGAAGGCTGAACTCGTCGGCCAATGCCGGCAGGCCATGGCCGACGAGCAGCCAGAGAACCAATCCAAGGAGCGCGACGCCCCTGCGTTTGCTCAGAACTGAACCCTGGGGGGCTCGGCGGCTTCGTCGGGAGCGTCGAAAAACTCGCGGGTCTTGAAGCCAAACATGCCGGCGATGATGTTGCCCGGAGCCACCTGCACCGAGTTGTTGAAGGTAAGGACCGAGTCGTTGTAGATCTGGCGTGCCACGGCGATCTTGTTTTCAGTATCGGAAAGCTCGGTTTGCAAACGCTGAAAGTTCTCGGAGGCGCGCAACTCAGGGTAAGCCTCGGCCAGTGCGAAAACTTGACGAAGCGCGCTGGTGAGGAAGTTCTCCGCTTGTGCCTGTTCGGCCGGCCCGGTTGCAGCCTGGGCAGCATTGCGGGCCTGGACCACTCGCTCGAAGGTCTGCTGCTCGTGGCTCGCATACCCTTTGACCGTCTCAACCAAATTCGGAATCAGGTCGTAGCGCCGCTTGGTCTGCACCTCGATCTGGCCGAGGGAGTTATCGACCCGGTTGCGCCTGCTAACGAGGCCGTTGTAGACGGAGAGGGCCCACAAGAGGATGAGGACGACGATGCCGACGATGATCCAAGTTGTCATGGAAGGGACGTTAGTGCGACGGAGAAAACGCCCCCCGCCCCCTCACTACGTTCGGGTACTCCCCCCTCCGGGGGGAGAAACGCCGAGCGCTTCCAGCATCGCGGTCCCCATGTCGGAGGGGGTTGGGGCCAGGGTGATCCCGGCGTCGCGCATCGCCTCGATCTTGGCTGATGCCGTTCCCTTGCCTCCGGAGATAATGGCGCCGGCATGGCCCATCCGTCGACCCGGGGGCGCAGTGGTACCGGCGATGAACCCGGCAACCGGCTTGCGCATGCTCTTGGCCACAAAAGCCGCGGCGTCCTCCTCGGCCGTCCCGCCGATTTCGCCAATCATGATCACTCCTTCGGTCGCCGCGTCGTCGTTGAACAGCTCCAGGACATCGACGAAGTTGGTCCCGTTGACCGGATCGCCGCCGATCCCCACCGCAGAGGTTTGTCCAAGGCCGAGGCGGGTCAACTGATAGACCGCTTCGTAGGTGAGGGTGCCTGAGCGGGAGACCACGCCAATCCGACCCGGTTGATGGATGTAGCCCGGCATGATCCCGATCCGGCAAAGTTGGGGGGTGATTACTCCCGGACAGTTGGGTCCAACGAGCCGCACCGGCTTGTCGGCGAGGTAACGCTTGGCCTTGACCATGTCGGCGACGGGCACCCCCTCGGTAATCGCCACGATGAGCGGGACCGAAGCCGCGCCCGCCTCCATGATGGCGTCGGCTGCGCCGGCCGGAGGCACGAACACGACGCTCGCATTCGCTGCCGTTTCGGCTACCGCTTCCTCGACGGTCCGAAAGATCGGCACCTCGACGCGATACTTGTCGTCCCGATCGGGCAGACCACTCTCGTCGGCTTCGCCTTCAAACAATTCCGTTTGACCCGCCCGGCTGGGGTGAACCGCGGCGACGATATTCGTGCCGTAAGCAATGCTGCGGTCGGCATGAAATCGCCCCGTCTTGCCAAGTCCCTGCACCAGGAGACGGGTTTCTCGATCGACGAGAATGCTCATCCCGCGAGCTCGACGATCCTCTGTGCGCCATCCTTCATATCGACGGCTGTGGTCAAGTTAAGACCCGACTCATCGAGCATCCGCTTGCCCAATTCAACGTTGGTGCCTTCGAGCCGCACCACCATCGGCACTGACAGCCCGACCTCATTGACCCCATCGATGATCCCCGCCGCGATGGTGTCGCATTTCATAATTCCGCCAAAGATGTTGACGAAGATCCCCTTCACATTGGGGTCGGCCGTGATGATGCGGATCGCAGCTGCAACTTGCTCGGCATTTGCCCCTCCTCCCACATCGAGGAAGTTGGCGGGTTCGCCCCCAAAGTGCTTGATGATGTCCATGGTTGACATCGCCAAGCCGGCGCCATTGACCATGCAGCCGATGCTGCCTTCGAGCTTGATGTAGGAGAGGCCGGTTTCCTTAGCCTCTGATTCGGCAGGATCTTCCTCGGTCTCATCCCGTAACTCCGCGACTTCGGGATGGCGATAAAGGGCGTTGTCGTCGAAGCTCATCTTGCCGTCGAGCGCGACCACATCACCGGCGCTGGTGATGACCAGCGGGTTGATTTCGATGAGTTCTGTATCGAGCTCGGTGCCGATTTCGACCAGCCTGGTGATAAAGGCCACGAACTTGGCATGGATATCGCCTTCGAGGCCGAGGCCCCAACCCAGGGCATTGGCCTGGAAGGTGGCGAGCCCGATGGCCGGGTCCACCTCTTCACGGAGGATTTTCTCTGGGGTTTCGGCCGCGACCCGTTCGATGTCCATCCCGCCTTCGGTCGAGGCCATCACGATGTTGCGCCCAACCGCTCGGTCGAGCAACACGGCCAGGTAGAGCTCCTTGGCGATGTCCATCCCTTGCTCGACATAGAGGCGGTTCACCTCTTTGCCCTGCTCGCCGGTCTGGATAGTGACCAAGGTGGACCCGAGCATCTTCTGGGCCAAGGTCGAGACTTCGGCAACAGCGACCTCGGTCCCGCCCTCCCGGCCCGACAGCACGACGTTTACGCCTTTCAAGTCGGAGTGTTCCCGGAACTTTCCTTTGCCTCTACCCCCGGCATGGATCTGGGACTTCACGACCACCACGGGGTTGCCCGTTTCGCCAATCAGCTGGCGCGCCGCCGCCTCCGCTTCCCCTTTAGTGGTGGCGACCATCCCCCGCGGAGTCGGAATCCCCCTTGCGGCCAAGAGCTGCTTGGCCTGATATTCATGAATCTTCATCGACTGGCGGCGACGTTAGCTTCCACCCACTCAGCGATTTCGGCCAGAGAAGTCCCGGGCCCGAAGATGGCTGCGACGCCGGCCTCTGCGAGCGTGGTGACGTCGACATCGGGTATGACCCCACCGCCAAAGACGACTACGTCGTCAGCGCCGGCCGAGCGCAAGAGTTGCACGATCCGCGGGAAAAGGGTCAAGTGGGCGCCGGACAACGATGAAAGCCCGACGGCTGCAACATCCTCATCAATCGCGGTCGCCACAATCTGTTCCGGGGTCTGATGAAGTCCCGAGTAGATAACTTCGTTGCCGGCGTCGCGCAATGCTCGGGCGATCACTTTGGCGCCGCGATCGTGGCCATCAAGGCCGGGTTTGGCGATCAAGATGCGCCGGGGCACCAGCCGGAGGTTAGAGCTTAAAGGCGTCGCCCTCACTCCCGACTTCCTTCGAGAGATAGGGGGCTAATTTGGGAGCTTCGCAAGGAGTCTTGTCTATGCCCAACTCACGCCTTCACACAATTGCTGCAGCCGGCCAAAGCATCTGGTCGGACGTCATCAATCGCAGCATGCTCGACACCGGGGAACTGGCCAAGCGCATCACCAAAGATGCGGTAAGTGGCGTTACTTCGAACCCGACGATTTTTGCCGACGCCATCACCAAGAGCTCGGATTACGACCGCTCGCTGCAAGAGATGGCGAAAGCCGGCCTCGACACCGAAGAGATTGTTACCGGCCTGATGTCAGCCGATATCACCGATGCTTGCGACGTTTTGGGTTCGGTGTGGGAGTGGAGCGATGGCGCCGATGGATTTGTGTCCGTTGAAGTCAGCCCACTTCTTGCCCATGAGACGGATGCCACGGTGGCTGCGGCCCGCGAATGGCACAAGCGGGTCGACCGGCCCAACCTTCTTGTAAAGGTTCCCGCCACAATCGCAGGGGTCGAAGCCATCCGGCGGCTTACAGCCGAGGGTATTTCGATCAACGTCACCCTGATTTTTTCTATTGCCCGCTACGGCCAGGTGATCGAGGCTTATCAGAAAGGTCTGGCCGAATATGGAGACGCGGGCGGCAAGCTCAAGACGATCAACTCGGTGGCATCGTTCTTTGTTTCCCGGATCGACACCGAAGTCGACAAGCGGCTGGAGGGCATGGAGGCACCGAAGCACCTCTGGGGAAAGGCGGCGATTGCCAACGCTCGCGTCGCGTACGAACTCTTCCTCCAGCGGTTCCGAACCGATGAGTGGATGCAACTGGCCAAGCGAGGCGGCCGCGCTCAGCGCCCACTTTGGGCGTCAACATCGACCAAGAATCCCGACTATCCGGATACCAAGTATGTCGAAGCATTGGTTGCTCCCCACACCGTCAACACCATGCCGCTCGAGACGATGGACGCGTATCAAGACCACGGAACTCCCTACCCGCAGCCCTTTGGCGCCGATGAAATCGAGACGGCCAAGAGAGATTTAGAGGAACTATCCGAGTTCGGAGTAGACCTCGACAACGTCGTCCAGGTGGTTGAAGACCAGGGCGTCGAGAAGTTCGGCAAGTCGTGGGACCTGTTGGTGACCGACGTGGACTCCGAGCGCCAAAAGCTTCTGACGTAGCTTGTTTCTCCCCCCGGAGGGGGGAGTGGCCCGCTAGGGCCGAGGGGGGCGTTCTCTCCAACAAGAGGCTGTCTAACTTTCGAAAACGTCGGGCAGAGAAACCTTGTCGCGCGGTCAATCGACCGCCCCCCTCTCCCTTCGCTGACGCTCAGGTACTCCCCCCTCCGGGGGGAGAAATCTTCTGCAGTGGGGCCCAGGCGAGGAGGAGGCGCTTTTTGCCTTCCTCGTCGAAGATCACTTCGGCTTCGGCTCGCTCGCCAGCTCCGATTACCTCTCGTACGGTTCCCAATCCCCATTTGTCGTGCCGTACTCTGTCGCCGCTTTGGATTTCGTCTGAGCTGACCGTGGGGCGGCCCGACCACGCCGCCTCGGCGTTCGAGGTGCGCTTCCGCTTCTCCGCCTTCTCCATGAGTTCGGTTGGCACTTCTTTGAGGAAGCGCGAGGGAGGGTTGTAGTTGGTGCCTCCAAAGAGCATGCGACTCCAAGCTGAGGTCAAATAGAGGCGATCCATTGCCCGGGTCATGCCGACATATGCCAGCCTGCGTTCCTCTTCCAGTTCGGCCGGATCTCCCAAGGTGCGCATGTGGGGGAAGATTCCATCCTCCATCCCCGCCAAGAAGACTGCGGGATACTCGAGACCCTTGGCGTTGTGGAGGGTCATCAGCGTCACGGCTCCTGCCCCCTCCTCAAGATCATCCGTTTCGTTTTGGAGGGAGACCGATTCGAGGAAGCGCTCCAACCTCTCGAGGCTTGGAATGTCGACCCAGTCGACCCCGTCGATCACCGATCCTTCGCTGAGACTCTCAAACTCCGCCGCTACAGACGCCAACTCACGGAGGTTCTCGATGCGGCCCAGCGCTTCGATACTGCGCTCGGCTTCGAGCATCGAGAGGTACCCGGTGTCGTTGATGACTGCGTCAATCGCTGCCTGAAGTCCACCGGTGTCGGCCTTCATCCTCATCATGTCAAGGAGGCCGGCGAATTCGAGAATCGACCGCTGCGCCCTACCCGTCAACTGCGAAATCTCCCCGGCTCGGCTTAACGCCTCTCCGAAGCCGATGCGATGATCCTGCGCAAAGCGGTCGAGATGGGCAACGCTCGTGTCCCCGATTGCGCGTTTGGGTTCGTTTATCACCCGTTTGAGTGCAACTCCATCATCCGGGTTGACCATTGCCCGCAAATAGGCGAGGGCATCCTTTATCTCCTTGCGATCGAAGTAGCGCACCGAGCCGACCACGCGATAAGGGATACCCCGGCGAACGAGAACTTCCTCAATCACCCGTGATTGTGCATTGGTGCGATAGAAGATCGCCATGTCCGACTGGTTGAAGCCGGCATCCCCCAGACGCTCTATCTCGTCGGCGACGAAACCTGCTTCATCGTGCTCGTCCTCGCCCTCAAAGCGAACAATGAGCTCGCCGGTGCCGCGATCACTCCACAGGCGCTTGGGAGTGCGACGCGGGTTGTTCGAGATGACCGCGTTGGCCGCGTCGAGGATGTTGGTGGTCGAGCGGTAGTTCTGGTCGAGAACGATGATCCGTGCATCCGGGTAGTCCTTCTCGAAATCTTCGATGTTGCGGATGTCCGCGCCTCGCCAGCGGTAGATGCTCTGATCTCCATCGCCAACCACACAAAGGTTCCGATGCTCGGCGGCAAGCATTTTCACGAGCACGTACTGGGCGCGGTTGGTGTCCTGATACTCGTCGACGAGGATGTAGCGGAACCTCTCCTGGTATTGCGCCAGGACCTCGGGAAATGCACCGAGGAGCTCGACGGTGATCATCAAGAGATCGTCGAAGTCCATCGCCGAGGCTTCCAGCAAGCGCTGTTGGTACAGCCGGTAAACGTCAGCCACCTGCTCGTGATAGAAACCCTCGCCCGACGTGGCGAAAGACTCGTAATCGATCAGCTCGTTCTTGGCTCGAGAAATGGCTTCCTTGATCGCCCGGGGAGGAAAACGCTTTGAGTCGAGGTCGAGATCCTTCACGCACATCGTCAGCAGGCGAACGCTGTCGTCCTCGTCGTAGATGGAAAACCCCGATCGGTACCCAAGGCGGTGGGCTTCGCGACGAAGGATTCGAACGCAGGCGGAATGGAAGGTCGAAACCCACATGGCCCTGGTCGCCCTTCCCACCAACCTCGCCACTCTGCTCCTCATCTCGTCGGCGGCTTTATTGGTAAAGGTGATGGCCAGGATGGACTCGGGGGATGCCCCGAGATCGCGAATAAGGTGTGCGATGCGGTAGGTCAGGACCCGGGTCTTGCCCGACCCGGCCCCAGCGACGACCAGCACCGGCCCCTCGGTGGCCGCCACCGCTTCTCGCTGGGTGGGATTGAGTTCGGCCAGCAGTGGGGATTCGACCAGGAGGTCGTTCTGGAACCACTCCGTTTCCACCCCGGCATGGTACCGGTCGCCTAGGTCAGAATGACAAGCGCGTAACTAAGACGTCAGATATCAGACGTCAGATATCAGACCGAACCGGGTTGGAGTCTGATGTCTGAAGTCTGATGTCTGATGTCCTCGGTTGGTTCTTCCTCACGGACCAAGGAGTTCGCGGGGAGTGAGAAACAGAAGCGGCTGCCGGTCGGGAATCGGCGCTCGTACCAGACGTCGCCCCCCATCGCCCGCGCCAGGCTGCGAGCGATCGGCAGACCCAGACCGATTCCGGAGGAGGAGCGGGAGTCGCCCTTCGAAACCTGTTCAAAGTGCTCGAAGATCGAGTTGGTCGAGCCGTCGGGAACGCCGGGCCCGTTGTCCGACACGACCACCACGTACTGGTCGCCATGGGCGAGGCCTTCGACCAAAACCTGGTCGCCGCCATATTTTCGGGCGTTCTCCAACAGATTCCTGACCACCTGCTGGACTCGCTTGGAGTCGGCATGGGCCCGCACCCCTTGCGGGATCGAGACCGATGCCTCTCGCCCGCCTCCTGGCGGGAAGATGAGAAAGGCGACTTCCTCGATCATCGTTCCCAGGTCGAACACGTCCGCTTTGAACCGCAAGCGACCCGCCTCGAGCCGGGGAATGACCAGGATGTCTTCGACCAAGTCGCCGAGATACGTGGCCTGCTTGCTGATGTACCCGAGGAACTCGTTGACTTCTTCCTTCGACAGCGAGTCTCCTGAGCTGGAAAGGGTTTGGGCAAAGCCCGCGATGCTGGTGAGCGGCGTCCGCAACTCATGGCTGACCATCGAGACGAAATCATTCTTGATGTGGCGAGCGTCCTCGGCTTCCTGGCGAGCCTGCGCTTCGCGTGCGCGTGAGGCCGTGGCCAAGCGCAGGCTCCACACCATTCCAGCCAGCGCGAGTACCACAACCGCGCCCGCAATCCACAGGATGGCGGTCACGACGGTCCTTGGCTGTCTTGACCTTCTAGGAGGGCCCGCACGGTCGATGCCAAAGAACCAAGACGCAGGTCGTTCTTCTCGAGGTAGGCGTTGACTCCAGCGTCCCAGGCCGCTTGTTGCTGCTCCGCATTGGCCACGCCCGAAACCATAACCATAGGGATCATCACCCCGGCGGCCCGGAGAGCTCGAACCAATTCGACCCCGTTCGATCGGGGCATCGCAAAGTCAACGACCAGACAGTCAAACTTGGCCGAGGCCAGCTTTGCCGCCGCTTCCCGTGCGCCCTCGGCAACCTCGACATCAAAGCCGCGGCCCGCGAGGCTCGCCGAGATGAGCTGGCGAACGCCGGCTGAGTCATCGACGACCAGGATGCGGGGTGGATTGGCTCCCGGAGGGTGAACTTTCCGGCTGTACTCGCCCAGGTAGTTTGGGTCGACCACCACCAGAACTTCGCCTCCCCCCAAGAGCGCGGCGCCGGTGATGCTGCGCGATCCTCCCAGAATCGGCCCGAGCGCTTTGACGGCGACCCGGCGCTTGCCGAGCACTTCGCCCGCCGAGACTGCAACTGGCCCGGACCGGGTCGAAACGATCAGCAGGTCGTCCTCGCCTCCAACGGGCTCCCGGCCCATGGCCGCAGCCATGGAAACGACCGGCAGCTCCTGGGTCTGAAAGCGAGCGCGACGAGTCCCGTCGGTGGTTTCGACGACATCGGCGATCGAAGGAACGATCGAAGCCTGGACCGCCGCCTCCGGAATTCCCCAGAAGTTGGGACCGTCGGCCAGCACAACGACATTCTGCAGAACCAGCGAGATCGGCAGGATGATCGTCACGGTGGTGCCGAGGCCGGGCACCGTTTCCAGCTGGATGACCCCATTGACGCGTTCGATTATGTCGGACACGGCAGCGAGACCATCCCCCGATCCGGAAAAGTCAGTGGCTTCGATCAGCGTGGTGAACCCTGGGGTGAAGAGCAACGAGGAAAGGTCGTCTTCGTCGGCAGGGATTCCGCGGGCGATGGCGGACTCCTGCACCGCTCGCCAGTCGATTCCCTGCCCGTCGTCGGAGATGACGATCATGACCTTTTCGCCCTCACGCCGAGCGTTGAGCGAAACGATCCCGGTAACTGGTTTGCCGGCCGCGGAGCGAGCCTCCGGAGCCTCGATCCCGTGTTCGACGGCATTGACCAGGAGGTGACGCAGCGGTTCTCGCATGAGCTCGACGATCTGTCGATCGAGTTCGATGTCCTCTCCGCTCGATTCGAACCGCACCTCTTTTCCGAGCTTGCGGCCGACGTAGCGGACGAATTGGGGAAAAGTGTCGGTCACGGTGTTCAGCTGGGCATTGGCCAGATTGACTGCGAGCGACTGGAGATTGCCGATCGCACCGGCCATGCGCCGCAGTTGCTGGCGCCAGGCCGCCATCAGCTTGGTCGGGTCGGCCCCTTCGAGCTGAACCAGCGCCAGGTCGGATAGACCCTCCGCATCGAGGCTTACCTCGACTGCTTGGTTTATCAGCTGGTAGAGGTCCATTGTGTCGACCCGCGACACGCCACTCATCACCGAGCGTTCGATCTCGGCCAGCAACCCACCCAGCGACGCGCTCTGGGTCGGTGCCGGTGAGGTGACTACTTGGGCGGGAGTGACCGGGACATAGATGTTGCCGGCCACTGCCGCCTCGGCGCGCGCCACCAGGGCTCGCAGTTTTGAAGTTACGCCTGCTTGCTCCTGCTGGGCCGCGTCCGGCAGAAAAGCGGCGAGGGCCTCGAGCGACTTGGACACTTCATCGCTGACTTCCAGATCGGAGCTTTCATGCCGCTTCCAGACGTGCTCGAGGAACGCCGCGGCTGAGGCAACTTCGCTGAGTCCTACAACCCGCGACGAGCCCTTGATGGTGTGGGCGTCGCGAATCAATTCGGTGATCTCGTCAGGGTCGAGCGCCCGTTCGAGCAGGGTCAGGGCGGCCCGGGCGAGACGTCGCGACCGCTCAGCCACCTCTTGGCGGTAGATGTCGATCAGCTCGGTTGAGAGGGTGATATCCACGGATTTCCGACTCGACGGACCTGTCTCAAACATCGGCTGAGTTAGGTGTCAAGTTGAGGTTGGCAACTAGAGGATTGGAGGGTCTCCGGCCACCAGGAGGCTATTCCCACTCAATCGTGGCGGGAGGTTTCGAGGAAATGTCATAGGCCACCCGGTTGATTCCCTCGACCTCGGCAACCACCCTCCGGCTGATCGATTCCAACAACTCATACGGGAGCCGGGCCCAATCCGCAGTCATCGCGTCTTCGCTCTCAACCGCCCGCACAATCAATGGATAGCTGTAGGTGCGGCCATCACCCTGCACTCCCACCGTTTTGATCGCTGGCAGCACCCCAAAGGCCTGCCAAATGGATCGCTCCAACCCCGCCCGCCGAATCTCTTCGGTCACGATCGCGTCGGCCGCACGCAGAATCTCGAGCCGCTCGAGGGTCACCTCTCCGATGATTCTCACCGCAAGGCCAGGGCCGGGGAAAGGCTGGCGCCAGACAATCTCCTCGGGGAGTCCGAGCTCCTCGCCGATGGCGCGCACTTCATCCTTGAACAGGTCGCGGAGCGGCTCCACCAAACGGAAGCGCAGGTCGGCGGGGAGACCACCCACATTGTGGTGGGTCTTGATCGTGGCTGCCGAGGAGCTCCCCGACTCGATGACATCGGGATACAACGTCCCCTGGACCAGAAATTCAGCGTTATCGATATCGGTGGCCGCATCTTCGAAGACTCGCACGAATAGCTCACCGATGATCCGACGTTTCTCTTCTGGATCAGTTATGCCGGCGAGCCGATCCAAGAACCGATCGGCTGCCTTCACCGAAACTAGATCGACACGGAAATGTCGTCGGAACGTGTCCTCCACCTGTTCGGCCTCGCCGGCACGAAGCAACCCATGGTCAACGAAGATGCAGGTCAGCTGATCACCGACCGCTTCGTGGACGAGCGCCGCCGCGACGGCCGAGTCAACACCGCCGGAAAGCCCGCAGATGACTCGAGCCGATCCCACCTCGGCGCGAATCTGGGCCACAGCGTTCTCGATAATTGAATGCGACGTCCAGGTGGGCGCAAGCTCACAGACGTCATAGAGAAACCGCTTGATGACATCCTGGCCGCGCTCAGTGTGCGATACCTCAGGGTGAAACTGAACGCCGAAGAGCCGGCGTTCGCGATCTTCCATGGCCGCCACTCGCGCTCCGTCAGAGGTTGCAACAGACAAGAACCCAGGCGGCGGTTCCGAAACCGCGTCACGATGGCTCATCCACACGGTGAGCTCGGGGGGGAGATCCTCGAGCAGCTGGGAACCCGTCTCGAGGCGGACGGTGCTCCGACCGAACTCGGCCAGATCGGTGCGAGCGACCACCCCACCTGCGAGATCGGCCAGAAGCTGATGTCCGTAACAGATACCAAGGATCGGGATACCGAGCTCGAGTATCTCGGGATCGACGGTGTAGGCACCCTCGGAATAGACCGAAGCCGGACCCCCGGAGAAGATGATCCCGGCCGGTTTCTGACGCCGAAGGTCATCGGCGGTGGTGTGCCGGCTAACGATCTCGGAGAAGACATGGGCTTCCCGGACCCGCCGAGCGATCAGTTGTGCGTACTGCGCTCCGAAATCGACAACGACGACCTTCGGTTCCGGCATCCTTATCCCATGCCTACCCGTTGTGCCTTTTGCAGAGCCTTGCCTTCCGTTTGCAGCGAGGGGGCAAGCATGATCTCTGCTTTCTGAAACGCCTTGAGGTCGGAATAGCCGCAGGTCGCCATCGAAGCCCGCAAGGCTCCGAAAAGATTCCGCCGGCCGTCGTTTTCGTGGGCAGGACCGATGAGGATTTCGGCGAGAGAGCCCAACCGACCCACTTGCACCCGTGCCCCCCGAGGAAGGGTCGGATGGAAAGTCGCCATCCCCCAGTGGTACCCGCGACCTGGAGCTTCATCAGCGCTGGCCAACGGCGAGCCAATCATGACGGCATCGGCACCACATGCGATGGCTTTGGCGACGTCGCCACCGGTCCGCATTCCCCCGTCGGCAATCACGTGGACGTATCGGCCGGTCTCGTCGAGATGCCTGATCCGGGCCCCGGCGGCATCGGCGATGGCGGTCGCCTGGGGGACACCAACCCCGAGCACAGCTCGCGTTGTGCAGGCGGCTCCGGGCCCGACTCCGACCAGCACTCCGGCGGCGCCGGTTCGCATGAGATGGAGGGCGGTGCTGTAGGAAGCGCAGCCCCCGACCACCACGGGAACCTCGACGCTTTGAATGAACGCGGCCAGGTCGAGCGGCTCGGTTCGGGAGGAAACGTGCTCCGCCGAAACGACCGTCCCCTGGATGACAAGTATGTCGAGTCCGCCCGCCAGGGCTTCCGGTCCGAACTCGCGAACCTTTTGAGGTGTCAAAGATCCCGCGGCGATGGTCCCGCCAGCCTTTAGCTCCTCGATCCTCTCACGCACCAGGCCGGCCTTTACCGGCTCGAGGTAAATCTCCTGCATCCGTCTTGTGGCCTTCTCCGCCGGGAGGTCGCCGATCTCCTGGAAGAACGATTCGGGATCTTCATATCGCGTCCAGAGCCCTTCCAGGTTCAGAACTCCGAGACCGCCGAGCCTTCCGATCTCGATCGCCGTTGCGGGACTCAGGGCGCCATCCATCGCCGAGCCCAGCATCGGTAACTCGAAGCGAAAACCGTCCAGCTGCCAGGTGATGTCGACATCGTCGGGATCGCGCGTGCGCCGCGAGGGCACAATGGCGATGTCATCGAACCCGTATGCCTGACGGGCGGTCTTCCCGATCCCGATGTCAACTTCCATGCGTCTCCCTACTTCGGTGCAAGCGATCACCATTGTAGGAACAGAGGCCTTCAGAACAGATCTGGGTAGCGTGCCGCCATGCTCGAACCACCAGTCACCCAAGAGGTGAAACAGTCGTGGCGCGTCCGCGATTTCGTCCTGGCGATGGTCGGCGGGGTGCTGTTGGCAACGATCGTGGCGATCCCGACAATCGGTGGTTCGCCGTCACTCTTCCTGGTTTCGGCGGCGGTCGCCCAATATGCCGGTCACCTCGGCATCATCTGGCTGCTCGCCCGCCGTCGGGGAGGTCTGGCAACTCTCGGGTTTCGGGTCGAAGGGCGCGACAGTCTCTGGATTCTCCTCGGTCTGGGGTTGCAGCTGACGTTGCCGCTGCTCTTCTTCCCTCTGGGTCAGCTGGTCGGCGAAGATCCGGGCGGTCAGGTGATCGGCGAGGAACTGAAAGCGCTGGACACCACGGCGGCGCGACTCATCCTCGCCGTGACCATTGGCATCGCTGCGCCGGTTACGGAAGAACTGCTCTTTCGCGGCATCCTCTTGCGAGCATTGCTGCCTACCCGCGCTCGAACGGCGGCTTGGATCGTCGCCGCGGTGTTTGCGCTGTTCCACATTTTCGGTCTGGCCGGAAATCTTGGCCGGGCACTCGTCACGACGATGCCGGTCTTCTTCCTGATGGGATTGATCCTGGCCAACTTGACGATCCGGCGGAATCGGCTCGGCCCGGCGATCTTTGTCCATGCCGGATTCAATTTGCTCGGCCTATTCGTGCTCTTGTTGCCAGAGGACGTCCTCGAGGAAACGTTGCGCGAACTCACCACCACGACCGGCGGTTAGCTGCCGAGCCCCACTGCCCGGCGCACCTTCACCATCGTTGCTTCGGCCTTGATACGCGCATCGATCGCGGCCTTTTGCATCAGTCGCCCGACTTCGGCGTCGTCGAAACGCAGGTAGTTCAATCGCAGCGGGGTCAGCCGCTCCACGAGCGCCTCCGCGACTGCGCTCTTGAAGGCGCCATAACCACCGTCACGGAATTGCTCTTCTAACTGGGCAATCGAAGAGCCGGTGGCGAATGACATGAGTTCAAGCAAATTGGAGACGCCCGCTTTCTCCTCCCAGTCGTAACGGACGTATCGATCCGAATCGGTGACAGCCGACTTGATGCGCCGCCTGATTGTGTCGGGCTCGTCGATGAGATTGATCCGCGAGTTGGGATCAGGATCGGTTTTCGACATCTTCGCCGTCGGGTCCTGCAGCGACATCACCCGGGCGCCGATCTCGGGCGTGATCCGATCGGGGAGGGGGAACACGTCGCCGAACCGGTGGTTGAAGCGCTCGACGAGATCACGGGTGAGCTCGAGGTGCTGGGTCTGATCGTCGCCTACGGGGACTGCGTGCGCCCGATGGACGAGGATGTCGGCCGCCATGAGCACGGGGTACGAGAGGAGTCCGAGATTCTGACCGGCCCGATCTGATTTCTCCTTGAACTGGGTCATCCTTTCGAGCTGGCCCAGTCCCGCCATGGTCCCGAGAATCCAGGCCAGCTCGGCGTGCTGGGGAACCTGGCTTTGAAAGTAGAAGAGCGATCGTTGCGGATCGACTCCGGCCGCCAGGATGGTTTTGGCTGTCTCGAGTCTGGTTTTCTCGTACTCCTGTGCGTCGTAGGGGACCGTCATCGCATGCAGATCGACCACGCAATAGAAGGTCTGGTACGAATCCTGCATCCTGACCCAGTTGTCGAGCGCGCCGACGAGAGTGCCTAGATGCAGTTCACCGGTTGGTTGTATTCCCGAGAAGACCCGCTGGGTCATCGATCGCGCTCCTGAGAAGGAGCGAGACTAGGTCGATCTCCAATCCAGCCGAGTCAGACCTCACCGCGAACCCTGCCAAGAAAAATTGCTCCATCGGCGTCCGTTTGTCTTGACGACGCCTACATTCTCGGCCGGGCAGGCAAGACAGAGAAAGGCTCCAATGAACGTCGTGAAGTTCGTAGCTGTGCTGCTGCTGACAGCCTGCGCCGGAAGCACAGGAGCCAATGAGACCAACGAGCCGGGCACGGAGAACGCCTCCCAGAGCCAACCGTCAGCGACGATTTCCGTCTCCTCGACTACTGGTGAATCAACTTCGCCTTCCGTTGGTGCTGCAGCAGCCAGCTACACAGAGGGCACCGCCACAGCCACAGCCAACATCGATGGGACCCAGTACGAATTCATTAATGGAACTTGCACGGCCGAGGCGAGCACGGTGCATACCTTCGAGCTCATCTCAGGGGAGGTTCAGGAGGAACCGTACTTCTCTGTCTATGTCCTGAACATCTCCGGGCCTGTATCTGATGGCGAATATCCAACGGGGATATCTCTGGTCACCATCAACGTCGACGGGGAAAGCTATCTGGTCGGCGAGGGAGGGTCGGTGACGCTCACCGATGGAGTCACAAGAGGTGAGTTCAGCGGGCAGAATCAGAGTCCTGCGAATCCGGTCCCCATCGCAGGCTCTTTCAGCTGCTGACGCCGGCGTTCTATTCGTGGCAAACAACTTTCCCCGCCGTCGCCTAGGAGGCGAGGTGGGAAGGCACCGGTCGGGTGGGGGCGAGTTGCGCGCTGGCACTCTCTCGAACCCTTCCGGGGAAGGTCATCCGAAAGCACGACCCGCCAAGCAGGCTCGACCGCTCGTAGGTGGCCGCGCCGCCATGGCGCCGGACCACCAAATCCACCACCGATAGCCCGATCCCGGAGCCGGGAACATTGGCGTTGAGTTTGTTGGCGCCCCGCTCGAACTGTTCCCAGATCGCCAACTCGTACTTGCGGGGCACGCCCGGGCCGTTGTCGTGTACTTCGATCACCAGATCGTCAGCGTCCCTCTTTGCTACCACCCGAACTGTCCCTTCGCCGTAGCGGAAGGCGTTGACGATGAGGTTGTCAAGGGCTTGTTGCACTCGATCGCGATCGACGTGGGCCACGAGATCTTTCTCGACGGTTGAGTCGAGCTGGCGGTCGTCACGGCTCAAGGCCTGGGCCGAGGTAGAAACCAGCTGCGCGACCGACACGTCGGACTCTTTGAGCACCTGGGTCTCTTTGGCCAACAACAACAGGTCGGCCACGATGCGCGACATATATAGCGCCTGCTGTCGCACTATTCCGGTGAGCTCTCGTTGCTCCTCCGCATCCAGTTTCATGTTGGGATCCTGGAGGACCTCCAGGAAGCCAACCATCGCGGTCAGCGGCGTCCGCAACTCGTGCGAAACCGATGCGACCAGCCCCTGACGCTGTTGGCTGACCACTGCGCGGTATTCCCGCAGCGCCACCACCTGGCGCACGATCACGAGAGCAACGTCGGCGAGCCCAACTGCGAGCAGCAGCGCCATTCCGCGCGGAATTCCGCTCGTACTTGCTTCGAGCACCGTTACAACAACGGCTGCAATAGCCGCGCCGTACGGCCCGATCATCGCCCAGAGTGGTTGCCGCCGATCGGCATACTCCCGGGGAGCCATCCGTCTCCTGATCTGACTGGCAGCTAGCAGCTGGAAAAGGACCGCCAGGAGAAAGACCCGAAAGTCGGGTTGGGCTTCCGTCAGGGTTGCCCCGATTCCCGAGTTCAATAGCATCAAGTCGGCCAGGGCCTGCACCGTCATTGCGATACCAATGGCGGCGATGCGAATGTCGAACCGCCAGGCCGAGCGACGAATCGTAACTATCAGAGCTACGACCACCATCAACGAATCGAGCAGCGGGTAGGAGACACCGGCAAACCGTTCCCAAGGCGTTGCGGCTTCGAGGTGGATTCGAATCCCAGGGAGGAAGTAGACGCCGATGAGGATGGCGACTGATAGGCACCCGATCACTCCGTCGAGAAGGACTCGAATCTTGCTTTGCAATCCGGCGCCGGCATGAGGGATGAGTAGAAAGCCGGAAATAGCCAGCACATATGCGGTCAGAAAAATGAGGTCAAAAGGCCCGAACGCCGGAATACCAACGGCAAAGGAAAGAACTCCCGTCACACCGACTCCGACTCCCGCCAGCAGGAAGCCGCACCCAATCACCCTCCAAGCCAATGCCTCCCGATCCGGGTGTACTTTCGCCCCGCGAAGGATCAGGCCCCCAGCGATCGTCGGCCCAACGAACTCACCCAAAAACCCAAGCAGCTCAAACCGTTCCTGGTCGACGAATGACAGCAACCAGGCAGTGCCGACCAATCCGAAACCGATCCAGAGCGCGACCTTTCTCCAGAAAGTGCGCGTCCCCTTGGAAAGGCCCGATTCGAGCTGGTTCGCCACCAGCTTGTATCGGTCCTTCTTCTGCGGAGAATTAGGCCGTTTCTTTGGTCTCCGGAGCGGGCTGGGCCGTCTCGAGCTCGGTCAAATCGATCTCGATCTGGGTCTCCCCCGCGATCTCCGGCACTAGCTCTCCCAGGTGACCAACGAGTTCGAGGATCTGGTCGTCTGAGTGGTTGAGGGTGTTCGTAAACCGGATTCCACTCTGGTGCAACGGAACTGCCGGAAAGGAAGCCAGGTTGGTAAAGAATCCTCTGCTCTTTAGGCGCTGGCAGAGCTCGAGAGCCCGGCTAAAGGTGCCGACCGTCACGAACCAAAGCGGTGTCTGGTCATAGGACACGACTGGCAGGCGAGCGGCCCGAAGCGATTTCGACACCAAGTCGATTTGGCGAATGAACTCCGTTTGACGCTCAACATGCTCCTGAGACAAATGGATGTCGGCCACCGCGACGCCAGCGCCAAGCTCGGCGGGGTGGAGCGGACCACTGAACGTGAACGTGCCGCCCACGGCGCGAACTCTCATTGCCGTCTCCCCGTCGGGAAACGCGAGCGCGGCGCCGCCACTCCCCCAGGACTTTGCCAACGAGAAAGCCAGGACCATTCGTGGGTGCCAGGGCATCCCACTCAGAATCCAACCCCGCCCGTGCTTTCCCTTCCAGCCAAAACCATGGGCGTCGTCGATATAGAGGTAAAAATTCGGGTAAGCGTCGAGTAAACCATGCAGGCTTGACACCGGCGCGACGTCGCCGAACATCGAATAAACCCCGTCCCCGAGATACCAGACATGCCGATGACGATCACTCAGGTCTGAAAGCTGCCGCTCGAGATCGACCATGTCGTTATGGGCCACGGGCAGAATTGGAATACCTTCCGACGCCAGTACCCGTGACGCCAGGTGCAGCGAAGCGTGAGCGCTGTTGTCGACCAAGACAGCGTCGCCCTCTCCTACCAGGCTGGGCAGAGCCCCGAGATGAGCGATGGTGGTCGTCGACGCGACAATCACGGGAGCGCCGATGATCTTTTGCAATCGTTCCTCGAGCTCGGTGTATAGCCCGACCGAGGTATAGACCGCCGACGAGGAATAGACAGTGCCAAGACCGTTCACGGCTTTAGCCGCCGCCGCTCGCAATCTCGGATCCATATTCAGTCCGAGATAGGCGCAGGATCCAAAGTTGACGAGCTTTTCACCATCAACCGTGATGAAGGCGGGGTCAAGGTTCTCGTCATCGATTCGGACGTGAATCAGACCAGACTCAACACCCGCGTCAATATGCCGTTTGAAAAGCGCCATATGACGCTCTTGGGCGGTTGCATCGGTTGGGCGCAAGGATCTTCTCCAACTTCCATGCCCGCCCAAATCACATCATGTCCGGTCGTTCATCCGGCCCGCCGAGCCAGCGCGGCAAAAGCGAGAGACGCAGCCTAGGGACAGGTTTCGCGACTTGCCAAACATTTGCGACAATTAGTCACAGCAAGCGCGAGCGACGGCGATTGCGGCTGCTGGGCCGTTTGCGCGGCTCGGGCAGGACTCCCGGGTCAAAGGTGTTTAGGTCATCGAGCCTTTCATCGTTGGAGAACATCTTGACGATCGGCACTCGCAAGCCTGCTTCACGCATGATCCATCCGGCGGTCTCGAGTTGTTCGTTGGAGACCAGCGTTACGACCAGGCCAGCTTCGCCGGCGCGGGCAGTGCGCCCAGAGCGATGGACATAGGTTGTCGAGTCCTCGGGTAGGTCGTAGTGGATGACGACATCGACTCCTTCGATGTCGAGTCCCCGGGCCGCAACATTCGTCGCCACCAGGACCGCCAGCTTGCCCACATCGGAATTGGCTCAGGGCGCGCTCGCGTTGGGCTTGATCGAGGTCTCCATGGATTGCCTTGGCGGCCACGCCGAGCGAGCGGAGCTCGGTCGCCACCCGATCACAGTTCCGCTTCGTCCGCACAAAGACCAACGTCCGCCCGGCCGCCGCAGCTACCCGGGCCGTAAGGCGAGCCTTGTCGGTTGCCTGCACCTCGATGAACCGGTGCTCAGAGGATTCGACCGTCCTTGAACCGGACTGGGCTCGGTGAAATACGGGATCGGTCATGTAATTGCGGATGAGGACCTGAACTCGGTGATCGAGCGTCGCCGAAAAGAGCATTGTCTGGTGGTCGCCGCTCACGGCGCGCATGATCGACTGGACCTGGGGGAGGAAACCGAGATCGGCCATTTCGTCAGCTTCGTCGATCACCAAGACTGCGAGCCTGTCGAGGAAGATTGTCTGCCGTTCGAGCAGATCGATCAGTCGAGCAGGTGTGGCGACCACGATTTCGATGCCGCGACGCATGGCCGTGGTTTGGTCGCGTACCGAAGTTCCTCCATACACGGCAAGCACGCCTTTGCCGATTGCCTGGCCAAGGGGTTGGAGAATCGATGCCACCTGGTTGGCGAGCTCACGGGTCGGCACGACCACCAGGCCATGAGGACGTCGCGGTTCGGCCTCGAGGATCCGTTGCAACATTGGAAGCCCGAAAGCCAGGGTCTTCCCCGACCCGGTCTCGGCCTGGCCGCAGATGTCTCGCCCGGCCAGGGCATCCGGAATCGTGAGCGCCTGGATCGGAAATGGCGCCTCGATGCCATCCTTCTCCAGTTCTTGGACGAGCTTGGGATCTACACCGAGATCGGCAAAAGTCGGGACTTCAGACATCAGACTCCAAATTCCTAGTCTGATACCTGAATTCTGACGTCTGATGTCTTTCCAATGACCAACCTCGAAATCTATGACACGACCTTGCGCGACGGCTCGCAGCAAGAAGGCATCTCGCTGACGGTAGGCGACAAACTGAGGATTGCGTCGCTGCTGGACGAACTCGGAGTGGCCTACGTCGAAGGCGGGTGGCCGGGGGCCCTCCCCAAAGACGATGAGTTCTTCGCCCGGGCACGCAAGGATATCGATTTTCGCCACGCCACATTGGTGGCGTTCGGGTCAACCCGTCGACCGGGATCGAGAGCCAGTCAGGACAGCCAGCTGCAAGCCCTCCTCGATGCCGAAACCAGCACGATCTGCATCGTCGGCAAGACGTGGGACTACCACGTCAGAGAGGCGCTGCGAACCGACCTCGACGAAGGGCTCAGGATGATCTCCGAGTCGGTTTCCTACCTTCGCAACAACGACCGGCGGGTGTTCTTCGACGCAGAGCACTTCTTTGATGGCTATCGCGCACATCCCGAATTCGCCCTCAAGGCATTGCTGGCTGCACACGAAGCCGGAGCTGAACGCTTGGTTCTCTGCGATACCAATGGGGGGACGTTGCCCGACGAGATCACCCAAATCATCGAGAATGTCCAACAAGCCGTGGCGGGTGCCGAGCTCGGTGTGCACTTTCACAACGATGCTGGATGCGCAGTCGCATCTTCGCTCGCCGCAGTCAAAGCTGGGATACGCCAGATCCAGGGATGCGTAAACGGCTACGGCGAGCGAACTGGCAACGCCGACCTCTCCACGATCATCCCCGATCTCGTCCTCAAGATGGGGGTGCCGGTGCTCAGCCCGGAACGGTTGGCAGAGCTAGCGCCAACCTCACACCACATCGCCGAAATCGTGAACATCGCCCTCGATCCCCATCGTCCTTACGTTGGTTCATCGGCTTTCACCCACAAGGCGGGGCTCCACACATCGGCCTTGGCCCGCCGCCCGGATGCTTATGAGCACACGCCTCCCTCCGGCGTCGGCAACTTCACCCGCATGGTCGTCTCCGAACAGGCAGGGCGCGCGGCTGTGTCCCAGCGCGCCCGGGAGCTGGGACTCGACCTCGACGACGCCGGCTCGAAGGAAGTTTTGGCCAAAGTCAAAGAACTCGAGCACGTGGGCTATCAATTCGAGGCCGCCGACGGCTCCTTTGAACTATTGGTGCGCAGGACCCTGGGTTGGGAGCAGGAGTTTTTCGAACTCGAGTCATTTCGAGCCTTCGTCGAGCGTCGTTCCGAGGACCAGGTCGTGGCTGAGGCAACGGTCAAAGTCAAAGTCGATGACCAGCGAATCGTCATGACCGGCGAGGGAAACGGCCCGGTCAATGCGCTTGACGAGGCCCTGCGGATGGCTCTCAGAGACTTCTATCCCGAAATCGACCAGCTCCGACTCACCGACTATCGGGTGCGCGTGCTCGACTCGACCGATGGGACTGGCGCCCGGGTACGAGTGCTGATCGAAACCTCTGACGGCGATCGGTCGTGGAGCACGATCGGGGTTCACGACAACGTCATCGAGGCCTCATGGGAAGCTCTCGTCGATGGCATCGTCGTGGGCTTGCTGCGTCGAAAGCCCTGATTACCGCTAAATCGGGGTGGGCTAGCCTGGCCGGGGAGAAAGAATGCTGAACGCCCCTCCGATCATCATCTTGATCTTCGGCCTCGTCGCTGGTGCCACCTCCGGCTACTTGGTGGGGAGGATCACACGCGAGAATTTCAACCGGCGGATTCGAAGCGCTAACACCCGGATGCGATCCATGGAGCTTGACCGTGATCAGCTGCGGCGGGATCTCGACGAGAAGCAGGCCGAGCTCTTGAGGGCCCTGGCAGATCGGGGTGATGTCAAGCGGCAGGACCGGGAAATGGTCGTCGTTTTTGAGAACAACGACACCAACGATCTGACCCACATCAAAGGCATCGGGCCGAAGACTGCCTCGATACTCATCACTGAAGGCATCGAAACCACGGAGGATCTGGCACGGTTGACCGAGCGCGACCTCGAGCTGCTCTCTGATCGTTGGCCGGGACTTGTCGCCCGGATGGTGCGCGAAGGTTGGCGGGAGAATGCTGAGCAGCAGCTCTCCGGCGAGTCGTTCGAAGAGGAGTCGTTCGAAGAGGAGTCGCACCAGGCGGACGAAGCAGAGCCGGAGTTAGTCGAGGAGCGGGTCCAGGCCGACGAGCATCCGGACCATGCGAGCAGTAGCCCCCCAAAGGATGTCCCCGCCGAGGTCGAAGAACCAGACCCGGCGCTCGAACCAGATCTCGAATACCCACCGGTCAGGTTCGGCTAGCTCGGAAAGCGACGGAGTGTGGACTCGCGATACCTCGCGCGGCGAGGGGTTGAGCGAAATTTCGCGATCGAACACCCCGACGACGGGATGCACAAGGAGCGGGAATTCGATTGTGTCGATGACAGGTAGAAACCCGATGACCTCGATCGCGTCCTCGGGGATCCCCATTTCCTCGCGCGTTTCGCGCAGCGCGGTGTGGATTGGATCGCGGTCACCCGGATCGGGGCGGCCGCCTGGAAAAGCAATGTGACCGGCATGGGTCGGCATCGTGTCGGGACGTTTGATCATCAGAACGCGGAGTTCTGAGGCTTCATCTTCGAAGAGAGGGACAAGCACGGCGGCTTTTGGCTTGCCGTCGGCCTGGGGAAGTTCGGGTAAAAGCTGCAGCCGATCGCGCACTGGCTGAGGTTATAGGCTCTCCACTCGTGCCTTCCGAACGCATTCAGACCGAACGACTCGTATTGCGCCGGTTTACACGTCGCGACATCTCGGCGATGACCGAAGCCGTGCTTGCCTCGCTCCCGGCTCTCAACGAGTGGCTGCCGTGGGCACATCCCGGTTACCGCAAGGAAGACGCCTCCATCTACATACGTGACAGCATCGAAGCTTGGAAAGAGGCCAAGGCTTACGACTGGGCTATCCGGCGCCGAACTGATCCACGTCGACATCTCGGCAACATCTCCACCTGGCAGGTATCACGCCTAACGCGGACCGGCGAGATCGGCTACTGGATCAGGACTGAAGACACCGGCCAGGGCCTGGCCGCCGAGGCCACCCGGGCCATCATGAAAGTCGGGTTCGAAGACCTTGGCTTTCACAAGATCACCTTGCGAATCGCGGTTGGGAATCAAGCCTCCAAACGCGTTGCGGAGAAGCTTGGCTTTTCTCAGGAGGGCGTGTTGCGCGAGGAACTTCTGATCCGGGGCCGCTGGATCGACCACCTGCTTTATTCGCTGTTGGACCACGAGTTTGAGAACAGATCAAGTGATACCGGCTAGCCGCCCCGGCGACGGTTAGCCGGCGGCGAGAACCCGGGAAGCGTCGCCAAATACTGACGCCAGCGTCGGGTAGATCCCGACGGCAACGGTCAGAGCCGATGCGATCAGCAGGGCGAGGCGCAGCGACCCTGCCGGAATGTCCGCGCGGTCGGCGTCGACGTGGGCCTCGGCCGGAGCTTCGTCGAGCCAGATGGCCTTGATGACCCGGGCGTAGTAGTAGAGAGCGATCACGCTATTTACTGCGGCGATCACCGCCAGAACCACGGTCGAGGTGCCGCCCGCGATCATGACCGATCGGAACATCACGAATTTCGCAAACCAACCGGCTAGGGGTGGGATACCGGCCAGAGAGAAGAAGAACAACGCCGCGAGCACGCCAAGGCGTCCGTCGTAGGACCCGAGGCCGGCCCAGCCGCTGATCTCACCCGTTCCGGTCTTGCGAGCCCCGGCGATCACCACGGCGAACGCTCCGAGGTTCATGATCGAGTAAATCACCAGGTAGATCACCGTGGCCGAGAAGGCTTCGACGAGATCGGCGCCGGCGACCGCGGCGGCCGCGAAGGGAACCAACATGAAGCCGGCCTGGGCGATCGAGGAGTAGGCGAGCAGGCGGACAATGTTGTTCTGCCGAAGTGCAGCAAGATTGCCAACAGTCATCGAAGCTGCCGCCATGATCCAGAGAGCCGGCGCCCAAATATCGGATGCCCACGGCAGGGCCAGGTAGAGGATGATCAACATCCCGACGAAACCGGCGGCTTTGGAATTGACCGACAGATAAGCCGTGACCGGCGTTGGCGCCCCTTCGTAGGTATCGGGAGCCCAGGCGTGGAACGGCACCGCCGAAACCTTGAACCCGAAGCCAACCATGATCAGGAGAATGGCGAGACCAAGGGCGGTGTCACCCCCCACCAGCGCCGGACTCGAAGTGGAGGCTTTGATTCCCGCAAAGCTGACCTCCCCGGTGAGACCGTAGATAAGCGACATCCCGTAGACCATCAGCGCGGTGGAAAGCACGCCCAGGATGTAGTACTTGAGGGAGGCCTCGTTCGACTTCAGGTCGCCTTTCCGCCAGCCGGCGAGCATGAAGAGCGGCGCCGTCGTCAACTCAAGGCCAATGAAGAGAACAATTAGGTCCCGCGAAGACGCCATCACCAAGGAGCCCAAAAGCGAACAGAGGATCAGGAAGTAGTACTCGCCCTGGTAATAGCGCTCGCCCTCGATGTAGGAGACCGACATCAACAGCACCAGATACGCGGAAACAATGAAGAGGCCTTTCAACACGAGGGCGAAGACATCCACGACGTACGAACCGTCGAACATCGAACGGGTTGTTCCGTCGACAGCCATGACCAGCAGCGGCAACGCCGCCAGCGAAACTCCGAGGACAGAGAGGATCGCAGTCAGGTACTTCGCCGACCTGGGTAGCACGAGATCGAGCAGCAGAACCGCGACGATCGTTCCCACCAGCACCAATTCCGGGGCCAGGGCGAGATAGTCGATCTCGAATCCCACTGATCAGCCTCCCGACACGGGCAACCCGGCGGTGGGGTTTGTCCCGAAGGCATTGCCGACAAGTTGGACCACGGCGTCGGTGGAGGCGCCGAAAATTACCCGCGGATACAGCCCCACCACGACGATCAGGATGATGATCGGCACCCATGCCGCAAGCTCGAAACGGTCGACGTCATGGAAGTTGTGGTCGTTCCACTCCGGGTTGGGCTCACCGAGATTGACCTTCTGCAACATCCACAGCATGTAGCCGGCGGTCAGCACCGTCCCGATCGCCCCGAGGACCATCGCTGTGCGGAACACGGTGAGCGACAACCCGCTCGCCGGGTTGTAGGCACCGAGCAGGGACATGAATTCTCCCCAGAAACCGGCGAGTCCGGGCAACCCCAAAGAGGCGAAGGCGGTGAATGCGAGGATGCCGCCGAGGATCGGCATCAGCTTCATGTTGCCTCCAAGTCGGGCCATCTCCCTGGTGTGGTACCGATGCGAGATCGAGCCGGCAAGAAAGAAGAGGAGCCCGGTGATGAGACCGTGGGCGACCATGCCGATGACGGCGGCGTTGATCCCGATGTCGGTGAGGCTGGCGATGCCCAGCATCACGAACCCCATGTGCCCGACCGAGGAGAAAGCGATCAGCCGTTTCATGTCGGTTTGGGCGAGGCAGGCCAGCGAGCCATAGATGATCCCGATCACGGCCAGGATGGCGATTGCTGGTGCCCAGTCGCGAGCAGCGTCGGGAAGGATCGGAATGGCGATCCGGATGAAGCCGTACGACCCGAGCTTCAGGAGGATCGCCGCCAGCAACACTGAGCCAACGGTCGGCGCCGCCGTATGGGCGTCAGGCAACCAGGTGTGGAGCGGCCACATTGGCACCTTGACCGCAAAGCCCAGGAACATCGCCCCGAACACGAGCCAGCCAAACCGTCCGGCGAATACCTCGGGTGTCTCGGAGGCGATCCTGATCAACTCAGGAATGTCGAATGTTCTTCCCACCACCCCGGACCGGAAGTAGAGGGCGAGAAATCCCAACAACATGAAGGCCGACCCGAACAACGTGAAGAGGAAGAACTTGATCGCGGCGTATAGGCGGGTCTCGGTCTCACGGGCAAAACCGGGGATCTTGCGCGCCGTTTTGTCGCCCCAGATTCCGATCATGAAGTACATCGGAAGCAGGACGATTTCAAAGAAGATGAAGAACAAAACGAGATCGAGGGCGGCAAAGGTGCCGTTCATCCCCGTCTCGAGTATCAACATGAGGATGAGAAAAGCCTTCGGGTTGTGCGGTTCCTCCCAGTGGTTCCACGAGTAGACGACACACAGCACGGTGATGAGGGTCGAGAGGATGAGTAATGGAAGGCTGATCCCATCAAGGCCAACGTGGTAGTTGGCGTTGATCGCTGAGATCCAGGACGCGTTGACCTCGAACTGGAATTCCGCCGCCCGACCGAAATCGAACCTGATCAGGAGTGCGAGGGAGAGCAGGAACGTGCCGGCGGTGACCAACAGGCCAAGTCGCTTGATGTTCTCCTCTTGGGACCGTGGGATCGCAGCCAGCAGCACCGCCCCCAGCACCGGCAGGAAGATCACCAGGGTCAGTCCCCACTGATCGAACAGTTCCATTGTCTATCCCTCTCCTATCGAAAGACCGCGATCGCCGCCACCAAGACCAAAGCTCCGAGCACAAACCCGGTGGCGTAGTTCTGCACCCGACCCGTTTGCAACTTGCGCAGCGAAGTGCCGGCCGCATCGGTGGCCGCCGACACTCCCCCAATCAACCCGTCGATTCCACGCTGATCGAGTCCCTTATAGACGAACTGAGCGAGGAAGAACGAAACCCCGGCTACCCCGTTGACGATCCCGTCGATCACATACGTGTTGATCCAGTTGATGCCGCGCGCAATCGGTCCTTTGATCGGGGAAACGACGCCGTACCAGTACAGGTCATCAAGAAAGTACTTGCGCCGTAGCAACGGGTAGAACACCGGAATTTCCAGGCGATCTCGCTCGGCCTGGCTCTGTCGATCCGGATTGAAGATCAGGTAAGCGAGGGCGATGCCGAGGACGCCGGCAATCACGCCGGGAATGAGCGCAACGAGATCAAACCCGGTAGCAGCTTCCTCCGCCACAAAGACGGCCCGGTTTTCGACCCAATGATGGAAACCGGTGAATACGCCGGGAATATTCACCCATCCCGCGGCCACTGCTCCCACCGCCAGGGCGACGAGCGGAATGGTCATCACCCTTGGTGACTCGTGCGGATGTCCATGGCCTCGATAGGGACCGTGGAAAGTGAGGAAGACCATCCGGAAGGTGTAGAAGGCGGTGACGAATGCGGCCACGATTCCGAGCCACATCACCGCGGTGGCGCCATCATGGTTGAAAGTGGCGAGGATTTCATCCTTGGAGAAGAACCCGGCCAAAGGTGGAATGCCGGCCAGAGCCAACGCGCCGAGCACGAACGTTCGATAAGTAGTCGGCATCGCCTTCCGGAGACCGCCCATGTCGCTCATGTAGTTGGAATGAACGGCGTGGATCACCGAACCAGCGCCGAGGAAGAGCAACGCCTTGAAGAAGGCGTGGGTCCAGAGGTGGAAGAGACCGGCGGTATAACCACCGGCGCCGAGCGCCGCCATCATGTAGCCAAGCTGGCTCACAGTCGAGTAGGCGAGCACACGCTTGATGTCGTTCTGCACCAATGCCAGCAGTCCCGTGACAAAGAGGGTGATGGCGCCGATCCAGAGGATCCAGGTCCGCGCCTCGGCCGCGATGTCCTCGTAGAACGGGAACATTCGGGCCACGAGATAGACACCGGCTGTGACCATGGTGGCGGCGTGCATGAGAGCCGAAACCGGGGTGGGGCCGGCCATTGCGTCAGGCAGCCAGACATGGAGCGGAAACTGGGCCGACTTTCCCATCGCCCCGAAGAAGATCAGCAATCCGGCGGCGACCGCGACTCCGGTGAGAGCCGGCAAATGCGCTTCAGCCGCCTCGAATATCTCGGTGAAGCGGAACGTCCCGAGAGTGATACCGAGGATCACCGTTCCGAGGGTGAGGCCGACGTCGGCAGTCCGATTGACATAGAAGGCCTTCATCGCGGCGGAAGAGTTCTCGTGCTTCTCCCAGTAGTGGCCGATCAGCAAGTAGGAGGCGACGCCCACTCCCTCCCAACCGATGATCAGCTGAACGAGATTGGGAGCCGCGACAAGGACCAGCATCGAACCGGCGAAGAGGGAGAGGTTGGCGAAGAAGTTGGGGACCCGGACGTCGCCTTTCATGTAGCCGACGGCATAAATGAAGACCAACAAGGAGACCGTGGTGACGACAACGAACATCATCGTCGAGAGGCCGTCAACCACCCACCCGAGTTCGAAGATCAGGTCGTGGCCCGCTACCTGGCCGACATTCGCGATCTCGTAGGCGTACTCGCTCGGAGCCGAACCTGCGATGTTCTGCACAAACAGAGTCACGGCGTAGAGCCAGTTGATCGCCATCGCCCCGATCGCAAATTCGGCGCCGTCGTACTTCATGCGACTGCCGAAGAAGATGATCAGGAGCATGGCGACGAAGGGCAGCACCATGAGGATCCCCGCGAACTGCGCCAAAACCCCCGCTTCGGAAAGCTCGTGGGCTTCCTCGGTGACCGAGGCCACGAGGAGTCCGAGCGCGGCTAACACTGGCAGGGTCTCTGAGTCACCGATTGGCGAGTATAAAGAGGCGCTCTACCCGGGAAGCCCTTGACCAAAAACCGGCTCGAAACCATCACAGATGGCGTTCTGGCGATCGTCATCACCATCATCGTGCTCGAGTTGCACGTCCCCGAGACTGAAGGCTTCTCAGGCCTGGTGGAGAGCCTCCCACTCCTAGGCGCCTATGCCTTCACCTTCCTCCATGTCGGCATCTACTGGAATAACCATCACAATCTCATGCACTCGGTGAGGAAGATCGACGGCGCCGTCCTCTGGGCGAATTTGTCCCTGCTGTTCTTCTTGTCGCTTTTCCCTTTCGTAGTCAGGTGGTTCGCTCAGGCCGGCTTCACCCCCTTGCCGGTGGCCGCCTTCGGCACAGTCCTGTTTCTGGCCGGGGCGTGCTACTTCCTCCTCACCCGTGCCCTCATCCGCTGTGAAGGCCCCGACTCGCTCGTCGCTCGAGCGGTCGGCACCGACCGCAAAGGCTGGCTGTCGAATTTGATCTACGCAGTGGCCATCGCGATGGCGTTCGTCAGCCCCGCCCTCGCCTTCGCCCTCTACGTCATAGTGGCCCTGATTTGGCTTATCCCCGACCGCCGCTTCACTCGCGTGTCTTAGAAGTTCTGAACGAAACCGCGGGCCCAAATTGACGGACTTGGGCCGTGAATTTCACGGCCCAAGTAATTGATTTGGGCCTTAGGTTTGGTTTAGTAGCGCATCAGGTTGAAGTCGTCCACGTTCGCTGAGGCGCGATTGCGGAAGATCATCAACACAATCGCCAGGCCGATTCCCACTTCAGCGGCGGCCACGGTGATCACGAAGATCGAGAAGACCTGTCCGACTGCCTGGGGCGTTTGCAGATAGGACTCGAAGGCGATCAGGTTGATGTTGACCGCGTTGAGCATCAACTCCACCGCCAGCAGCACCATCACCGCGTTGCGACGGACGATCAGTCCGTAAACACCAAGTGAGAAGAGGAAAGCGGCGAGCAGAAGGAACTGGTTGACCAGCATCAGGTGGCCTCGCTCGCTTCCTCTTCGGCCGGCGAGAGGTCTTTGCGCGCCAGGGTGATGCCGCCAATCAGCGCGGCCAGCAGAAGGAAAGACACGACCTCGAAGGGGACGACGAAACGTCCCAGCAGCGCCTCACCGAGCACCGCGGTCGAAGTGGCGTCCCCGACCCCGGAAACCTGAGCGGAGCCGAAGGCCTGGATTGAGCCCCAGGAGAGGAAGCCGAAAAGCGCGATGGCAACGGCCGCTCCGACAGCTCGACTCGGATGGTCGAGGGCGACATCGCGCCCCAAGGGGGCTCGCGTGATCATGATCCCGAAGAGGAAGAGCACGATTACTGCGCCGATGTAAACCAATACCAGAGTCAGTGCGACAAATTCCGCCGAGAGCAGAACAAACAGACCTGCAGTAGAACCGAGCGCGCCGACCAGAAACAGCGCGGCTCTGATCACGTTCTGCGACGTGACCACCCTGATGCCCGAGTAGACCAGGGCCAGGGCCAGCAGGGTGTAAACCCAATTCACCGGATGGCTGATCCAGTCACCGATCTGCATCAGGTCTCCGGTGGCGGCGGGACGGTTGTCATCCAATCCTGCAGCTTGTCCATGTCGTGCATCATGTCGCCCATCGCGTGCTCGGAGTACTCGTATTCCGGGGACCAGAAGAGAGCGTCAAAGGGGCAAACCTCGACGCAAATCCCGCAGTACATGCAGAGGGCGTAATCGATGTCGAAGCGGTCGAGCGTGGCCCTTACCTTCACCCGGCCACCCGGTTTGTCGGGTTGCTTCTCCTCTTTGTGCCCTTCGATATAGATGCACCAGTCGGGGCAGTTGCGGGCGCAGAGCATGCAAACGGTGCAGGCTTCCTGATCGAGCGCGATCACCCCGCGGGCGCGGGCGACCAGAGTTTCCTTGACCACCGGATAGTTCACCGTATTGAGATATTTCCCGGGGAGAAAGATCGTCCGGAGCATCGTCTTCATCGTGACGACCATCCCTTTCGCCATTCCCATCCCGGGAATCTGGCTCAGACGCCGCGTGAGGCCGTTCGTCGTCGCCATCAGGCGATCACCTTGATCACCCCGGTGGCGAGGATGTTGGCCAGCGAAATCGGAACCAACCACTTCCAGGCAATGGTCTGCAGCTGATCCTCCCGGAAGCGCGGGAAGGTCCAGCGGAACCAGATCATGAGAAAGACGAGGATGCCGATCTTGGCGAAGAGGATTCCCGGCCCGAGGATGTTGAGCATCCGCTCGCTCAGCCCGGGAGCCCAGTATCCGCCGAGGAAGAGAGTGGCGGCGATGGCCGAGAGCGAGAACATGTTGGCGAACTCGGCCAGGAAGAAGAAGAGAAAGCGGAAGCCGCTGTACTCGGTGACGTATCCCATCACCAGTTCGGACTCCGCGATCGGCATGTCGAACGGAATCCGCGCCAGCTCAGCGAGCGAGGCGATCATGAACACGGCAAAGCCGACAAACTGCACGAGGACAAAGGGCATCCCCAAGCCCCAGCCGTGCTCGGAGAACCACGTCGCCTGGGCATTGACGATCCCGGTGAGCGACATCGTCCCGGCCATGATTACTGCGCCGACGACGGCGAGGATGAGCGGCAGCTCGTAGGCGATGAGCTGCCCGGCCGCACGCAGGCCGCCGATCAACGAATACTTGTTGGCTGACGACCATCCCGCCATGAGTACCCCGATGGTCGACAAGGTCGACACCGCCAGGACATAGAAGACCCCGAGATCGAGGTTGCTGGCGACGACCGACGGCCCCAGCGGAATGGGCACGAGGATCGCAACTGCCGAGACGAGTACCAGGACCGGCGCAAATTTGTAAACCGGCCGGTCGGCTTCGGCTGGTACGAGGTCTTCCTTTTGGAAGAACTTCACCCCGTCGGCGATGAGCTGTGCCCAGCCCCAGCGACCACCGGCGAAATAAGGCCCAACCCGGGATTGCATCTTGGCGGACAGCTTCATCTCGGCGAAGCCGATGACCATTCCGACCAACGGCACGATCAGGGCCGCGATGAGCAATTTGATGACGAGCTGCACCCAGAAGTTGGAAAGGAACTCCATCATCGGTCGACGTCTCCCAGGACGAAATCGAGCGATCCCATCACGGCGATGATGTCAGGGATGATCGCCCCCTCGAGCAGCCAGGGGAGAATCGAGATGTTCGAGAACGACGCCGAGCGAATCTTCACCCGGTAGGGACCAAGCCCGCCATCGGAGACGATGTAGTACCCCATCTCGCCCTTGGGGTTCTCTGCCCGCACGTAGACCTCGCCCTTGGGCACCTTGATGATCTTGGGCACTTTCGCCTGGAGCGGACCGGAGGGAATGCTGTCGACGGCTTGCTGAATGATGCTCGCCGACTCCCGGATTTCAAGCAAGCGCATGTACCAGCGATCCCAGCAATCGCCGTTCTCACCGACCGGAACATTGAACTTGAACTTCGAGTAGGGCAGGTAATCCGAGACCTTGCGCAGGTCGAAGCCGACTCCCGAGGCGCGAAGGTTGGGACCGGAGAGCCCGAACGATGCCGCGACGTCGGCGGGAATCACCCCGATCCCCTTGGTACGGGCGAGGATGATCTCGTTCCCGGCCACGAGGTCCTCGATTTCGTCGGCCGACTCGAGGACTTTGTCCATCGCCGCTCTCGTCTCACCCAGAAAGCTCTTGGGCAGGTCCTGGATCACTTTGCGTTGAGTCGACCCCGCCCCGGCGTTGGGCTTGACGCCACCGATGCGGTTGAAGTTGGGATGGAACCGACCCCCGGTCACCGATTCCAAGAGATCGAGAACTCGTTCGCGATCGCGTAAGGCAAAGAAGAGAGGGGTCGCCGCGCCGAGCTCGAGGGGGTAGGACGCCATAAAGATGAGGTGGGAGGAAATGCGGGCCATCTCGGTGAGGATCAGCCGGATGTACTGCGCCCGTTCGGGCACCTCGAGTTGCATGAGCTTTTCTGCGGCGACGATGAACGGGACTTCGTTCGCGTAACCCGACACCCAGTCGATGCGATTGATCAGCGTCGTGATCTGGGCGTAGTTGCGGACCTCGGCCAGCTTCTCGTATCCCCGGTGCATGTAGCCGATGACCGGTTGCAGGTTGTGGGTCCGCTCGCCGTCGACCTGGGCGACCAAACGCAGAACTCCATGCGTCGAAGGGTGCTGCGGACCGATATTGAGGGTCATCTCCGGCGTTTGCAGTTCGATTGACACCGCGGCCTCGGCTAGGTGCCGTACGAGGTCTTGCTCGGTAATCGTCATGCTTCGGGATTCTCTTCCGACGGTTCTTCGTCGTCACCCTGGCCCGGCATCTTCTCGACGTCGACCATGCCGGGCCATGGCTTCACCTCGCGGCTCAAGAGTGGAAAGCTCTTGCGCAGCGGGTTGCCCTGGAATCCCTCGGGCAGGTACAGCTTTTCCAGCTGCGGGTGGCCCTGGAAATCGATGCCGAACATCTCCGCCGACTCCCGCTCGTGCCAATTCGCTCCGGGATAGACCGAGATCAGGCTGGCAACGGCGGGGTTCTCATGCGGAAGATCGGTCGAGTAGATGACGATGTGACCTTCGCTGAGATCGCTCACCGCAGCGAGGAGCTCATAGCGCTCCTCGACTTCGGAGGTGAGCTTGTCCCCGACCGACACGTCATTGCTCCAGTCGATCGCCGAGAGCCAGGAGAAAAACGTCAAGCCGTGCTCGTCCCGGGCTTTGGTCAGCGCTTCAACCCAGCGCTCGGAGTCGACACGCACTTTCGCGGTATCGAAATTGAACTCGGCTCGGCCAGCAACTGACTCGGCGACCCGTTTGGCGAGCTGAGAAAGTGGTGATTCTTCTGTTGCGGGCGCGTCCTCGGTCGCCTCTGTAGGCGGAGCGTCAGACGGGCTCGTGGTCACGCCGGTTCCACTTTTCCTTGATGTCCTCGCCCCTGATCTTCTTCTGCAGCAGGACGATCCCCTCCATCAGCGCTTCGGGGCGGGGGGGACAGCCGGGGACATAGACATCGACGGGGATCACCTGGTCGACGCCCTTGGTGACGGAGTAAGAGTCCCAATAGGGACCGCCGCAGTTGGAACACGACCCCATCGAGATCACGTACTTCGGCTCGGGCATCTGGTCGTAGAGTCGCCGGATCGCGGGGGCCATCTTGTCGGTGACCGTGCCCGCGACCACCATCAGGTCGGCCTGACGGGGTGAAGCGGGCAGAGGAATGATGCCAAATCGCATGAAGTCGTAGCGCGGCCCCGACGCCGCCATCAACTCGATCGCGCAACATGCCAACCCGAACTGGAACAGCCACAAGGAGTACGAGCGAGACCAGTTGAGAAGCCAGGTCACCGGCTTGGGAACGCCGAACTTCTGGGCTACTCCCACCGGAGCACACCCTTACGAATCGCGTAGACCAAGCCGAGGACCAGGATCAGGATGAAGGCCGCTATCTCGATCAGTCCGAACCAGCCGAGTGCATCCACCTGGATCGCCCACGGAAAGACAAAGACTGCCTCAACGTCGAAAATCAGGAACAGCAAACCGAAGACGTAGTAGCGCACGTAGGTCTGGCTCCAGCCCGTGCCCACCGGATCGACCCCGCATTCGTAGGTCGAAGCCTTGGCCACGGAGGGCTTGTTCGGTCGCAGGATCGACGCCACTCCCAGCATGATCATCACTAGTAGTGCGCCCAGGCCGGCGAAGAATCCGATGGTGAGATAGTCCTGGAAATAGGAGGTCATAGGCCTTTTTGCGAGTATAGGGAGATGGCATTTCCGCCCCAGTCGGGGCTTGTCGACCTGATTGCCGACATCGAGAACAGGCTGACAGGCGAAAAAACAAGTGTCGTCTTGGTGCTCTTTGACGGGCTCGGAACACAATTTCTTGACGAACGGAGCCCTGCCCTTGCTCCCTATTGGACCGACACCCTCCGGGCTCCTTTCCCCTCGACGACAACGGTCAGCCTGTCCACCCTCGCGACCGGCCTGGCTCCGGCCGCGCATGGAATCATTGGACACCTTCTCTGGTGGCCCGAGATCGGAAGGGTCGTCAACATGCTCAAGTTCGTCGACCTGGGTGGATCAGCGGTGTTGATCGACAACGAGTCGGTCCTCCCCTCGCCAAATCTCTGGGAGAGGTTGCGGGCCTCAGGATGTGAACCGGTGACGGTGCAGCCCGCGGACTTTGCCGGCACGCCGCTGACCCGAACGTTGTACCGCGGCTGTCGCTTCGTCGGCGCGGCCACGATCGATGAGTTCGTCGCACGGACCGTAGAAGCCGCCTCTGTACCCGGCACGTTCGTCTTTACCTACCTCCCGCCGGTCGACTTCGCGGCGCATGTGTTCGGGACCGGGTCGCCGGAAGTTTCTCAAGCGCTCGCCTGGGTTTCTGCGGTTTGGGAGGGAATCGTGCACCGGCTCCCCGCTGAGGTTTCTCTCATGGGCACCGCCGATCACGGAGTGATGGCAATTCCCGAGGACGGCAAGATCCTGGTTCGCGATGCACGCTATCGCCCACTCGAGTTCTGGGGAGACCCACGGGCGGTGATGGTGAGAGGTTCGGAGCGACTGACCCGCGAGCTGGCCGAACTCACCGATGCCCGTTTGGTCGAACCGGCTGACTTCCTGCCCTGGCTTGGCGCAGCACAGTCCCATCGCCAGCTCTCCTCGCGCCTCCCCGATGCCGTTCTCCTTGCCCAACCGGGACAGGTGATCCTGCCATGGGGCTTCGACAAACGGCTGGCGGGCTATCACGGCGGTGTCGAGAAAATCGAGGTCGACATTCCGCTATTAGTGAGAGGGTAAGGTCGAGTTCGTGACCAGGATCGACACCAAGACCGGAGACGACGGCACTACCGGACTGCTCTTTGGCGGACGGGTGTCCAAATCTGATCAGCGTCCGCAAGCTTTCGGTGCGGTGGACGAGGCTCAGGCGGCGTTAGGCCTTGTGCGCGCACTCGGGAACTTGGCTCCGCGCGAGAACCAACTGGTCACGGACCTCGAGAGCGAGCTCTATGTCGCCATGGCCGAGCTGGCGACTGCGGCCGACAACCGGCACAAGCTTGTGGAAGGCACCACCAAAATCACCACGCAAATGGTTACGGCCTTGGAGGATCAGATTGGCCTCTACTACGACGGATTTGAAATGCCCACCGAGTTCGTGATTCCTGGCTCGGGACCCGCCGCTGCCCTTTTCGACTTCGCTCGCACCGTCGTGCGGAGGGCGGAACGGGAGGCGATCGCGTTGGGCGATCCTGAAACCGAGGTCATCCGTTATCTCAACCGACTTTCTGACCTCCTTTGGACCCTCGCCCGCTGGAGCGAAGAGGCATTGATCCGGGCGAAAGACCACTTACAGAAAAAGGAGCAACGCAGTGAGGGTGAGTGACACGCTCGAGGCCGCCTATAGCGATCAGGTGACCCTCGAGCTATGGGCCTCGATTTCCTATCTCCAGATGTCAGCCTGGTTCGAGTCGAAAGACCTGCCAGGGATGGCCTCGTGGATGCGAATCCAGTCGGCGGAGGAGATGGCTCACGCCCTTCGTTTCATCGACTTTCTGCTGGCCCGCGGCAACGCGCTCACTATCGGCACCGTCGAAAGCCCGACAGCCACTTTTGAATCTGCCAAGTCCGCCTTCGCGGCAGTTCTCGATCAAGAACGGCGAGTCACCAAGACAATCCGTGCGCTCTATGCGATGGCGAGCGAAGAGAAGGACGCCGAGAGCTTTCCTCTTCTCGATTGGTTCCTCACCGAGCAAGTCGAGGAAGAAGACTCCGTCCAAAAGATCATGGGCCAGCTCAACCTGGCAGGGGAGGACGGCCCGGCGCTCCTGATGCTCGATCGCGAGTTGGGTGCCCGCAAACCTTCCGTCCAATAGAGCGGCGCCCGTTTAGTGGAAGCAGTAGTTGCCACAGTGGCAGCTCTCGTCGCAACTGGCTTTGCCGTCAACCTGTGGACGGATTTCTTCGGTCGAGCTCGACCGCACACGGGCGCATATGCGGCCGGCATTTCCATGTTTGCGGTCGCAACTTGGGCGTTAGCTGTTGCGTTGGCAGCCGGTTGGGAGGGCTGGACCTACCGAACCTTCTTTCTCCTCGGGGCGATCGTCAATATCCCGGTGCTAGCGGTTGGCTCGTGGTTTCTCGTAGTCGGCCGGCGAGCTGGCCACATCTCTCTCATCCTCACCGGAGCTTTCGCCGCCATCTCGACCACCCTCACCACCACAGTGCCGTTCGCCCGGGAATTGCCTGTGGGCGGCATCCCCCACGACATCTTCCCCCCGATCTCGGAAGGCTTCGGTCCGAGATTGCTGGCTGCAATCGGCGGAGGCATGGGAGCAACGTTCCTCATTGTGCTCGGCCTCGTGAGCATCTTCCGGTTCTGGAAACGCAACCGGCGCCTCGTGTGGGGCAACGCCCTGATCGTCGCTGGTGCGCTAGCGGCGTCCACCGGCGGGAGCGGCCTAGCCATCGGCGAAGGAGCCGCTTTCGCCTTGTCCCTGCTGGTTGCGGCCGGCCTGATCTGGGCGGGATATCGGGTGGCTTCCGGGGCCAGGAGCAATAGCCAGGGCCCTCAGGCGGAGACGAAGCTGAGTCGAACCTGACGTTGGAGGTTGTCGCGATTCGGGTCGACGACAACCACGGACTGCCAAGTTCCCAACGCGGGGCGGCCGCCAACGACGGGAATCGAAAGCGTCGGAGATACCAGCGCAGGGAGCACGTGGTCAGCCCCATGACCTGGCGATCCATGCCGATGCAGCCACGGCTCAGACTCGGTCAGCAGGCGGCCGAGGGCGGCCAGCAGATCCTTCTCCGTGCCCGAACCGATCTCAATCAATGCCAGACCGGCGGTGGCATGCGGCACAAAGATGTTCACCAATCCGTCGCCCGCGTCGTCGCAGAATCGAATCACCTCGTTCGTGATATCGATGACTGCTGGCTCGCTGCCAGTCCGCAGTTCCAGGACTTCGGTTTTCATGTCGCTTCCCGATTCTTAGGGGCCACGCCTCGTCCCAATACCTCCAGCTTGACCGTGACCACATCGCCGAGTTCCAGTCCTTCCGCGTGGCGGACCGCGTCTTTGATCGGCACGATGTAGCGGCTGTCCTTGGGCCATAGGGCAGTCTTCCATTCGGTGTCTCCGATTCGAATCCTGGCCGGGATCATTCCCCATCCATAGGTGACGAATCCCGAGATCGCTTTGATGTCATGGCATTGCTCCGCGGGGACCGTGACGAAGTGAAAAGGGGAAGGGCCACGCCAGTACCAGATCTCGTCCGAGAATTCGAACTCCACAAAGAGAGCCTATTGAGAGGAGCGGGTCCAGGTTCACCGGCCCAGATTCATCGGCTCAGTGCCAAGACGATCATGCCGACCGCGATGAGAGTCACCGCCAAGGCTCGTCGACGTCCCACGCTTTCGTCGAGAAACCACCAGCCACCGAGCGCAGCGAAGACGACCGACGTCTCTCGCGCCGCGGCCACGAGGCTCAATGGAGCCAGCCGGCTGGCGTACAGGAGGAGCCCATATGAAGCGAGCGTCGCCACGCCCCCGCCGAGAAAGCGGGGCCAGTCGCTTCTGAGGACTCGTCTGAGCTGAGTGCCACCGCGGGCTATGAGCATTACTGGAACGAGCAACAGTGACGTGAGCACGGTGAGCGACGCCGTGTATCCGATGACGTCGTCGGTGGCCCTCACCCCTGCTCCATCGATCGAGATGTAGACCGCGATGAGAAAACCGGTGAGAAGCGAAGGGCCCAGACCGTGCCGGCTGGAGGATGCAAGCCCGAGCCCCACGACCCCGCCACAGATCAGAGCCAATGCCAGCCAGCCGCGAAGGCCGAGAACCGTGCTGAGTCCGGCGAGCGAGCCCAAAGCGATGATGATCGGAGCGCTCCCTCGTGCGATCGGATAAGCGAAGGAGAGGTCGGCCCGGTTGTAGGCCGTGGCGAGCGAGTAGAGGTAGACGACCTGCACAACGCTCGACGCCAATAGAAACCAGATCGCCTCAGTCGGGAAGCCCCGCCAGGCCACGATCGGCACCGACACGAGGCCGGCCAGAACCAGTTGGGCGGAGGCGGTGACGAGCCGGTCCCCACTTGCCTTGACCAACAAGTTCCACGAGGCATGCAACAGCGCGGCAACCAGCACGGCGACGAGGGCAGCGGTCGGCACGTTGTCTATTTAACGCGAACCCAGGGTTGGAGACGGTGTAAACCCCGCCGCCGGCCCACAGAACAAGGGATTAGGTAGTAGCGAGCTTCTTAAGAGCGGTGCGGTCGACCTTGCCCAGGTGGGTAAGTGGAAACGAATCAACGAAGAAGATCCGGCGCGGATGTTTGTAGGCCTCCAGTTGGGCGAGCACGTGTCGGCGGAGGTCCTCCTCGCTGGCCTCAGCTTTTCTGACTACGAAGGCCACCGGCTTTCCCAGACCGTCCTGATCCTCGACAACGATCACCGCGGCTTCGGCCACCGCCGGGTGCTCGAGCAGGCAAGACTCGACTTCGACCGGACGCAGCCATTTGCCTTTGACCTTGAAGGCGTCGTCGGCCCGGCCCCGGTGGGTCACGATTCCGTCTTCGTCGATCGAGATCAGATCTCCGCTGACCACCCAGCCGTCACGAAAAGCGCGAGCGGTCATTTCCGGTTGCTCCCAATAGCCAATCGCGGCCGATTCGCCGGCCACCCAGAGGAGGCCGGTTTCACCCGGGGGCACCTCGTTGCCGTCTTCGTCGCGAGCAGCGACAGTGAATCCGTTGACCGCTTTTCCCACGCTCCCGGGCACCACCTCTCCCGATCGATTGGTGATGAATATGTGCCACATCTCTGCGGTCCCGAGACCGTCGAGCAGTTCCACCCCGAACCGGGTCACCCAGCGGTGATAGAGCGACTCGGGAAGCGCCTCCCCTGCCGAGGTCGCAAAGCGGAGACAGGCGAGGTCAGCCTTGGTGGCGGACTCCAACGCGAGCAGCGCGTTGATCGCCGACGGAGTGGTAATGAGGATCGTCGGACGGTGACGACGGATCCGCTCCAGCACCGCCACCGGTGTGGGCGGCTCATCGAAAAGAACGGTGGCGGCACCTACCGAAAACGGAAAGAGGAGCGCAGAGCCGGTGGCGTAGCCGAAGAAAAGGCGTGGGACTGCGATCGTGATGTCATCGGCCAGAAAACCCAACGTCTCTTGCGCGTAGCGCCGGGTGGTATTCACGAATGACCCATGGCGCTGCACCACGATCTTGGGCAAACCGGTGGTGCCGCCCGAAAAGAGCCATAGTGCCGGATCGTCTGGCCCGGTTGGATAAGTCGCTGGGATTCGCAGGGCCCCCGGCAATTCGCTGGGCGTCACACCCAGGATCGCCGTCTTCGATCTGCTCTTGGCCAGGGCTTGCTCGATCAGCGGACGGAAGCGCTCATCGACCAGCGCGCATGGAGCCGAGGCCGAGTCGAAGATGGCGCTGAGATGGCCGGGTGTCATGTCCGGGTTGACCATCACCGCCACCGCTCCCTTGGCGATGATCCCGAGGAGGGCGGCGGCATAGTCGGGTCCGTCCGCCATGGCCATCACGACACGTTCGCCCGGGGCTACCTCGGTGAGACGGTCGATGTAGTCACAGGTGAGCGACGCCACCTGCCCGTAAGTCCAGGATTGGTCGTCGGTGTGGATCGCATTCCGGTCACCGTTTCCCTCTGCGAGCCGCTCGAGCAGAAAGAAATCGACCAGGTTCCCGGGCCCGTCTGATGACACTGGGGGCGAGCCTAGATTGCGGTTGCCCCAGTGGAGCCGCTCTATTACGCCGACTATCTCCAGCTGAGAAAGCTCCTCGACGCACAGCGTCTGGAGTCGACTCAAGCCGGACAGACAGTCCACGACGAGATGCTTTTCATCATCGTCCACCAGGCCTATGAGCTCTGGTTCAAGCAGATTCTCTGGGAGCTGGAGGCCATCACATCGGTTCTCAGCGCCCCGTCCGTCGACGAAAGCGAGATGCTCCAGATCGTCGCCCACCTCGAACGGATCGTCCAGATCCAAAAGCTGCTGATCGCCCAGATCGATGTGCTCGAGACGATGACCCCGCTCGACTTTCTCGAGTTCCGCAACTACCTGATCCCGGCTTCCGGTTTTCAGAGTGCCCAGTTCCGGATGATTGAAAATCGGATCGGGGTCCGTCCCGAAGATCGAGTTCGCCTGGCGGGAGCGCCCTACACGACAGCCCTCGACGAAACGGATCGCGAGGCGGTCGAAGAAGCCGAGGCCGGGGCAAGTCTCTTCGAGCTGGTGGACCAGTGGCTCTCTCGCACTCCCTTCCTCGACGAGGGCGGTTTCCACTTCTGGGAGGAGTACCGGCAGGCCGTGCGAGCCATGCTCGAAGGTGACCGGGCCGTCGTCGCGTCCAACGCAAACCTCACCGAAGACAAACGCCAGGCTCAGCTCGAGGCCTTCGATCACACCATGGAGTTGTACGAAGCCATCTTCGATCCCGAGCGCCACGAGGCGCTGGTCGCCAGCGGGGAGCGCCGCTTTTCGTTCCGCGCCTTCCAGGCCGCGCTATTCATCAACCTCTACCGGCACGAACCCGCCCTGCAGGGACCGTTCCAGTTGCTGTCCGGGCTCGTCGACATCGACCAGGGGTTCACCGCCTGGCGTTACCGGCATGCGCTGATGACAGTGCGAATGATCGGTCGCCGGATCGGCACCGGCGGTTCCGCCGGCTCGGCCTTCCTCACTCGCTCGGCCGAGAAAAACCGGGTCTTCACCGACCTGGTCCAGCTGGCGACTTTCTTGATTCCCCGTTCCGCTCTCCCATCATTGCCCGATGAGGTGGAGAGCCGGATGCGGTTTCGCTACGAGCCGTGAGCTACCGCACCCTCTTCAGCCGATTCCTCGACGGCGACCCGAACCGTCTCCACTTTGCCAGCCACAGCCACCACCCCTGGCCCGACGTCACCTACGACGCGCATCTCCGCTGGTGGGAGGAGTCGGCGCGACTCATGGACGACAAGTGGGGGCCCTTCTTTGACTCGTTTCTGCCGCGTCTTCGTCAGCGCTTGGGAGGGTTGCTGGGCCTGGGGGATGGATCGACGATCGCATTCGCCCCCAACACCCACGAGCTCGTCAACCGGGTCTTTAGTTGTCTTCAACCTCCGGTCCGGGTGGTCACCACTGATGGGGAGTTCCACTCCTTTGACCGTCAGTTGCGACGCTGGGAGGAAGCGAGCCTCGTTCAAGTCGAACGGGTGCCAGTCGAGCCTTGGGACAACTTCGGCGAGCGGTTTGGCAAGGCGGCCAGAGACGCCGGTTTCGTCTACCTGAGCGGCGTCTTCTTCGATTCGGGCTTCGTCGTCCCGGACCTAGACGACCTGGTGGGATCAATCGGCGACGATGCCTTCGTGGTCATTGACGGGTATCACGGCTTCATGGCAATGCCGGTCGATCTCGGCCAAATCGCCGATCGAGTCTTCTACGTTGCCGGTGGCTACAAGTACGCCATGGCCGGCGAGGGAGCCTGCTTCATGCATTGCCCATCCGACTATGGATCACGGCCGGTGAACACTGGCTGGTACGCGGGTTTCGGCGGGCTCACGGAGCGGGCCGAGGCTGTTGCCTACGGGGCGGGTGGCGATCGTTTTCTCGGAGCGACCTTTGATCCCTCCGGTTTGTACCGTCTCGACGCAGTGCTCGCGCTGCTCGAGGAGCGCGACATCACTCCGGGCACGATTCACGCGCACGCCTTTGCCTTGCAGCAGCGATTTCTTGCTTCCGCGCCGAGTCTCGGGGAACTGATCCCGCCAGCCAACTACGAGCGCGGCAACTTCCTCACCTTTCGCTCGCCGCAGGCACGTGATCACTATCGCGGGTTATACGCCAAAGGCGTCGTCACCGACTTTCGCGCCGACCGCCTGCGACTCGGTTTCGGGATCTACCAAGATCCCGAGGATGTCGACCGATTGCTCGAACTCCTCTAGCCGGCGACCGCGGGAATCTTCTCCATCGCCTTGCGCACTGCTGCTTCGGGGTACTCGTAGTCCTCGAGCTGGCCGTCGAGGAACGAGCGATAGGCACCCATGTCGAAGTGGCCATGTCCGCAGAGCGCAGTGAGGATCACCTTCTCCTCTCCGGTCGCTTTCGCCTTGAGCGCCTCTCGCACCGCCGCAGCGATGGCATGGGTGGGCTCGGGGGCGGGAATGATCCCTTCAGCGCGAGCAAACTGCACCCCACGCTCGAAGCATTCGACCTGGCCGATGGCCTCCGCCTCAACCATCCCCAACTCTTTCAAGTGGGAGACGAGTGGCGACATCCCGTGATAGCGGAGACCCCCGGCGTGGATCGGATCGGGAATGAAATCGTGGCCGAGGGTGTGCATTTTCACCAGGGGCGTCGTCCCGAGCGCGTCGCCGAAGTCGTAGGCGTAAACGCCTTTGGTCAACGATGGTGAGGCGGTGGGCTCGACGCAACGGATGGTCGGGTTCATCTTTTGGGCCATCTTCTCGCGGAGGAACGGGAAGGAGAGACCGCCAAAGTTCGAGCCTCCACCGGTGCAGCCCACGAGCAAGTCGGGTTGCTCCCCAATGCTGGCCAGTTGCTTCAACGCCTCTTCGCCAATGACGGTTTGGTGCATCAGTACATGGTTGAAGACGCTTCCGAGTGAGTATTTGGTGTCCTCCGCGCCGGCCGCCGCTTCGATCGCCTCTGAGATGGCAATGCCGAGACTGCCGGGTGAATCCGGATCCTGCGCACGGATCGTCTTCCCGGCATTGGTGAGTTCGGAGGGGCTCGAATGAACCGTCGCCCCGAAGATCTCCATCAACGTGCGCCGGTAGGGCTTCTGTTGGAAAGAAATCGCTACCTGCCACACCTCACATTCGATCCCGAACTGCGCGCAGGCAAAGGCGAGGGCGCTCCCCCACTGGCCGGCTCCAGTCTCGGTGGTGAGCCGCTTGGTCCCTTCTTGGGCGTTGTAGTAGACCTGCGGAACGGCCGTGTTCGGCTTGTGTGAACCGGACGGGCTTACTCCTTCATATTTGAAATAGATCCGGGCCGGAGTGTCGAGTGCTTTCTCCAGGCGACGCGCTCGATAGAGCGGAGTTGGGCGCCACATCTTGTAGATGTCGAGGACCGCGCCGGGGATATCGATGTAGCGGTCTTGACTGACCTCCTGGGCAATCAGCGCCATCGGGAAGAGAGGAGCAAGGGCCTCGGGTCCGATCGGCTCATGCGTGCCCGGATGGATAACCGGCGGCAGCGGGCTCGGAAGGTCTGGCTGGATGTTGTACCAGGCCTCCGGGATCTCCGACTCATCAAGGACGACTTTGGTGACTTCCGCCATGTCGACTGATCCTTTCTCGAGGAAGTCCCGAACCTAGCTTTGATCTACTGTCGACGTCGAGGCCGATCAGTCACAGGAAGGGAACCGGGATGGCAAAGTTGGAACTCTTGGAGCGCCTGGTGGGCGAATGGACAATGGAGGCCCGTCCCCCAGATGCTGACCCCTGGCCGGGACAGGCCCGGTTCAGCTTCAATTGGCTAGAGGGCAGGACCTGGCTAATCCAACGCTGGACTGTTGAAATGCCCGAAGCCCCCGACGGGATAGCGATCATTGGCCTCAGCGACGCACCGCCGGATGCGCAGACAGCGAAGGGGTCGGGAGGTGGCTTTCGCCAGCACTACTTCGATTCTCGCGGCGTCCAGCGCGTTTATGAGATGAGCTTCGAAGGCGACGATTGGGGCCTCTGGCGCGACGGACCTCCATTCGACCAGCGATTCAGCGGGCAGTTCGTGGACGACGACACGATCCGGGGCCGCTGGGAAATCCGCGAACCAAACGAGGAGTGGAGGACCGACTTCGAGGTCACCTACCGGCGGATCTAGCCCGACTCCGTCTCCAGAAAGGCGGTCGCAAGTAGTTCCACCTGGGCCTCTTTGTCGAAAAGCCTGCTGACCCCGAGAAGCGCCATCGGTGGGTAGTGGTCATTGAACGTCGCCCGGTAGGCCTCTCCGATTGAGCGGAGCGACTCGCGATAGCCGTCGACGTTGGTCGTGAAGATCTGTAGCGAGACCACACTTTGGGGTGTGGCTCCGGCTGCGGCTAGGGCCCTGCCCACGTTTTCACAGGCGAAGCGAAACTGGTCAACGAGACTCTCTGGATAGCTTCCATCAGAAGCTTGGCCGACCTGTCCGGCGACGGTGATCAGCCTGCCGGGTCCGGCGACCGACACGTGGCTGAAACCTCTCGGCGGGGGCAAATCGGAAGGGTTGTGGAACTCCATCAGCGACCCGTGAACCGTGGGTCCTCGCGAGCGGTGAAAGCTCGGTAGAACTCGCGATGGTCATCGCTTTTCATCAGGAGCGCTTGCGCCCACGCCTCGAGCTCGATCGCCGCCCCGAGGCTCATGTCTTGTTCGCGCGTGAGAAGCGACTTGGTTGATCCGACCGCCCACGCAGGACCGGAGGCAAGTCGCGCCGCGAGCGTCTCAGCCGCAATCTGCAGGTCCTCGTCGGCGACGGCCCGGCCGAGTCCGATCGCGGCCGCCTCTTCGGCGCTGATCCGATCGCCGAGAAGAAGCAGCTCGGTGGCCCGTCCGAGACCAACGATCCTCGGCAAAAGGTAGGCGGCGCCCATATCGGCACCCGCCAGCCCGACCTTCGTGAAGAGGAAATGGAACGAGGCCGAAGCCGCGAGGAGTCTCAGATCCGAGGCAAGGGCGATGACCGCGCCAGCTCCTGCTGCGGTGCCATTGACTGCGGCGATGATCGGGATGGGCAGTTCTCGCATGCGTTGGACAACGGCCCCGGTCATGCGGGTGAACTCGAGCAGTTGGTCCGTACCCATTCCCTGCAGCGCTCCGATGATCTCGTTGACATCGCCGCCGGAGCAAAAACCTTTCCCGCGCCCGGTGATGATCAGAGCTCGGCAGCGCCCGTCGTGGGCGAGCTCGCCGAGCAGGTCGCGGAGGTCGGCGTAAACGTCGAAGGTGAGGGCGTTGAGCACCTCGGGTCGATCAAATATGAGCTGGCCGACGCCGTCTCGGATCGCAAACTCGAAATGGTTCCAGTCCTCGGTCAGACGAGCAGATCCCTGGAACGGCACAGCGGCAAACCTAGTTACTCATCCGCACCAGGTCGGCGCGGCCGGCGGCGATGATCGTGTTCGCCTGATCGAGGCTGGTGATGCCTCCGCCGACCAGAACCGGCACTCCGGTCCGGTTCCGGATCCGGGCCGCCAGCGGAACGAGATATCCGGCTCGAAAGGGAGCGTCGAACTCCGCCACTGCTCCCCCACCACAGACCTCGATCACATCCACCCCGGCCAAGGCGAGTGCCGACGCGACCGCCGCAGCCTCATCCTCGGTGATTCCACCCGGGCGAAAGTCCGTGGCCGAGAAACGGAAGCCCAGCGGACCTTCCCACGCCGACCTCGCCGCTTTGACGGCCCGCAATGGAAACCGCAGCCTTCCTTCAACTGAACCGCCAAAGGCATCGCCTCGCTGATTGGTCAATGGCGAGATGAAGCTGGCGAGCAGGTTCCCGTTGGCGCCGTCGATCAACAGCAGCCGGGTGCGTCCATTCCAATCCTTGGCAGAGCCACCAAAGCATTCGGCGATCTCTTCCAGGTCGTCGACGCTCGCTTCGCGCGGGATGAGGTGGAATCGGGTGTAGGCGATCGGCGAAGCAGCAAGTGGTGGCCCGTCTTGTCGAAGCGAGTGGACGATCGAGTCCGTCCACCCCGGGCCGGGTTCCGGCGCGGGGACCGGCATGGGTGAGCACAACCACATCGGCCCCATTGGAGAAGTCATTACTCATCGGGTCGTCGGAACTGCGACGACCATCGGGCCGCACGGCCAGCGGCGGCGACAGCCTCATCCCCAGCGAACCACCAATGAGGCGGCTGGCGAACCTCGTGTTGCCGAGGGACAACGGCGCCATCGCTGGCGGCAGCGGGGTCTTCTCTGCGTCTATCACGGCACCGTTGGCAGCCAGCACCAGGTTCGGATCTTGCCGTTGCACGTCGAGATGATTGACCCGTCCCGAGCGGGTTATCAGGTTGAAGGCGAAGGTCGGATCCGGCAGTTGGTCGAGATCGCCCACATGGGCGAAGTAGTCGGCGCTGGTCAACGCCGCTTGTTGGAATCGCTCGACTGCTGGCCGGCGCACTGCCTCGTAGTTGGTCAGGGCGAGGGCAAGATTCTCGGGCTGGAGATGCAGCGCCTCGGCGAGGGCGAGCGCGTCCTCCATCGCCAGCTTGGTTCCTGACCCGATTGAAAAGTGCGCGGTATGCGCGGCGTCGCCGACCAGAACCACCGGTGGCTCTCCCGGGCGAACCCAGCTGCGGTTGCGCAGCGTCACGAACTGCAGCCACGAAGAACGATTGGACGCCAGGGGAGCATCGCCGAGGTATCCGTTGAACGTCTCCCGGCAAAAGGCCAGGCTGGCTGCTTCCGTGGCTTGGTCGAGGTCGGCTCGCCGCCAGCTTTCCTCCGTCGTCTCGACGATGAAGGTTGACGCCTGTGCCTCATAGGGATAGGCATGGACCCAGAAGGGACCGTAGGCCGTCGTTTGGAATACAAACGTGAACCCGGGAAGCGCGCGGCCGAGGCCCAACCAGATGTAGCGGGTCGGGTGAACATACTCCGAGGGCCGAAAATGGCGTGCTTCAACCGCGCGGAGAGTCGAGTTGACGCCATCGGCGGCGACGATCAAGTCGTAGGTTTCGCCATCCCCATTCAGATTGTTTGGCTCGAAGGAAGTGGAGTAGCGGATTTCGACACCCGCTTCGGTGGCGGCTTCGGCGAGCAATCCCAGGAGCGTTCGGCGGGAGATGGCAGCGAATGGTTGCCCGCCAACGATGGTCTCGTCTCCACCTCGATGGATCCGAATCGTCGACCATCGCACGAGCGCCTGGTCGAAGCGGCGGGAAAGTCGTGGGTCGGCTCCTTCGAGCTCGGTCAAAGTGCCTTCGGAGAACACCACGCCCCAGCCGTACGTGGCCCCCGGTGGGTTGCGCTCGAAAACCGTGATCTCGTGCCCGTTTCCCTGCGCGGCGAGGAGGGAGAAATAGAGGCCGGCGGGACCGCCACCAACAACGGCAATTCTCATTGCAGGGCGACAGCGGCCAGGCGGTCTACCTCGTCGAGGTCGGCGGTAGTCGGAAGCAGAACCAACTCCTCGCACCCCGCCTCTTCGTAGGAGCGAATGAAGGTCGCGACCCGTTCTGGGGTTTCGAGATTTTCGTCCGCGATGCGTTCAGCAAACGGCCCGGTGAAGCCGTAGTAGTCGAGCAGGTAATCCCGACCGGCGACCGGGTCGCCCAAGCCGAAATAGCCCTGCGCCCAGAGCTGCGGCCTTCCGGGGCGACCCACCTCCTCCCAGGCGATCATGGCTTTCGCGGCGGCCGCGGCGAAGGAACGTGCGGGGCCGCCGCCGTGCACGTATCCGTCGGCGAGGCGTGCCAGGCGCAGCAATGAGGGTCCCGAGCTCCCGCCGACGAGAAGGTCAGGTCCTCCTTTGGTAGCCGGCCGGGGACCGACCTCTCCGTCCTCCCAATGGTCGCGGATGCGCGCCAGTTGCTCGGTTAGCCGGTGTCCCCGCCCGCGGTGTTCTACGTCGGCGTGCTCATAGTCGTCGAGGCGAGCCCCGAGACCGAGACCCAAGGTCAGGCGGCCTCCGGACAATGCATCGAGGCTGGCGGCCTGGCGGGCCAGTAGCACCGCGTTGTGCAACGGGCCGATCACCACCATCGTCACTAGCCGGATTCGCTCGGTTATCGCTGCGGCTGCGGCCAAGGTGACGAGCGGCTCGTAGGCGTCGTAGTTAACCCGGTCCAGGACCCCCAGGCTCGAAAAGCCGGCGGCCTCTGCGCGTTCTGCCCACTTCACGACGAGATCGGAATCCCGCGCGGGGATGGCACTGGGGAGGCCGATACCGACGCGCATGGTTCCGAGGCTAGGCCGGTAGGGTGCCGGCGGTGGACCGCTTCGAACTCGCTCCCGAGTCTCGTGAGCTCCTCTCCCGGGCCGAAGCCGTCGCAACTGAATTGGCGAACCTGGCCGCCAATTCACCCGGCCGGGTAAACCGCGAATTGATCACGGCGTTGGCCAAGAGCGGCCTGCTCGATCGGCTCTTGCCGATCGAGGGCCAGATCTCCGCTCTCGACCTATGTCTGCTTCGCCAGGGCGTCGCCCGGCAATCGGCTCATGCCGAAACGGCTTTGGCCATGCAGGGCTTAGGCGCCTATCCGATCATCCTTTCCGGTTCCGATGAGCTAGGACGCCGTTGGATTCCGGAGGTCCGTCGCGGAAAGGCAGTGCCGGCGTTTGCACTCACCGAGCTCGCCGCCGGATCCGATGCTGGTCATCTCCAGCTCCGCGCGGAGGTGGACGGGTCCGACGGCTTTCGCCTCACCGGGGAGAAGGCTTTCATCTCCAATGCCCCCGACGCCGACTTCTACACCGTGTTCGCTCGGAGCGAACCTGCCGATGGCCGCCAGGGAATTAGCTGCTTCCTGGTCCAGGGCGATGCGCCGGGCCTCTCCGGCGAGGCGCTCGAGCTCGTCGCTCCGCATCCCATCGGGTCGCTGACTTTCGATGCCGTGCCCGTCCCTCGCAGTCAAATGATCGGTGACCCGGGCCGGGGCTTCGAGGTCGCGATGAGAACGCTCGATCTGTTTCGACCCTCGGTGGGTGCCTTCGCCATCGGCATGGCAGAGGCTGCCCGCAACCTGGCCCTCGACCATGCCCACGACCGGAAAGCATTCGGCCGTCCAATTCTCGACTTCCAAGCTGTAAGCCATCAGTTGGCCGACATGTCGGTCGAAATCGAGGCGGCCAAATTGCTCATCTATCGCGCGGCTGCCACCCACGATCGAGGAGACAGAGAACAACTCACCTCGCTCGCCGCTGCAGCGAAGCTCTATGCCACCGAGACCGCCCAAAGAGCGGTGGACGGTGCGGTGCAAATCCTGGGGGCGAGGGCGCTGGTGCATGATCACCCGCTGGCCGAGCTTTACCGGCAGGTCAGGGCGCCGCGCATCTACGAGGGCACTTCAGAGATCCAACGCAACGTCATCGCCCGCGAGCTAAGCGCGGGTAGGTGGCCCACCTAGCTGAGTCGAACGCTGGGTCACCGTGCTCCGGACTGGAGGCGTGGCGGCGGGCCGGAGACACCGCAGTGATAGCACTCATGGTCTTGTTCACGGTGGTCAGGGGCTTCATGGTCGACCGGTTCACGGATGCCGACGGTCAACCAGGCGATGACGGCGCCGACGATGATGGCCGCGGCTGCGGCCCACAGCACTCGATCGAAGCCACCGAGCAGTTGCTCCTCGCCGACTTCTTGATCGGCGGCAAAACCGGCAATTGCGGGGATGGCGGCGACCGCGAGTAGCTGGCCGGTGCGAGCGATGGCGTTGTTGACACCCGAGGCCACCCCCGCGTGGCGATCTGCAACGGAGCCAAGGGCGGTGGCGGTGAGCGGTGCCACGGTCAAGACGAGCCCCAGGCCGAAGAGAACCACGGCTGGAAAAACTCCCGTGAAGTAACCACTGTCGGGTGAGATCCGCGTCATCAACAGCATCGCCCCGGCGACCAATAGCGGGCCTACGGTCATCGGAATCCGCGGTCCGATCCGTGCTCCAAGCACGCCGGCGCGGGCCGAGAGAGCGAGCATCAAGATGGTGATAGGGACCGTGGCAATGCCAGCCTGGAGTGGCGTGTACCCCAGCGGACCTTGCAGCACGAGGCCGAGCATGAAGAAGACGACGCCCATCGCCCCATAGAGCAGGAGCGTGAGTGCGTTGGTGCCGCTGAAGGTCCTGGAGGAGAAGATCTCCATAGGGACGAGGGCATTGGAGCGCGCTCGTTCCACCACTATGAACGCCACCAGTGCTGCAAATCCCCCGCCCGTCACGACCCACTGTTGATCGGTCAGACCGAGGGTAAGAAGCGCGAGCGCGGCGATTCCGAGGAGCGTCCCGGGAAAGTCGAGTTCGCTTGCTGCCTCGGGATCCTTGGTCTCAGGAATGTGAGCTCTGCCGACCCAAAGCACGACTGCCCCTAGAGGGATATTGATCAGAAAGATCCACCGCCACGAAGCGGCCTCGACCAGCCAGCCACCCAGAAACGGACCGATCGCCGCGCCAACTCCGGTGAAGCCCGACCAGATGCCGATCGCCTTGGGCCGGTCGCTGGGTTCGAAGGAGGCCTGCAGAATGGAGAGGCTGCCGGGCGTCAGGAGCGCCGCCCCGACACCTTGCAGTACCCGGGCCGCAATCAGGAGTATCGGCGTCGGGGCCAAGGCGCAGGCAACGGAGGCCAACGTGAACCAGGCGGCCCCGACCAGAAATACCCGGCGCCGGCCCAGCCGATCACCGAGCGATCCGCCAAGCAGGATGAGGCTGGCCAGGGCCAGCGTGTAGCCATTGACGATCCACTGGAGATCACCAAACGTGGCACCGAGTTCTTCGCCGATTCGGGGCAGGGCAAGGTTGACCGCGGTGGCATCGAGCAACGCCATCGCCGAAGCCGCGACCGTCGCCACGAGGACCCAGCGCGCTCGGGCGTCGCCGATGCGCAACCCTTCCACTCGTTCTTGCGTATTTTCCCCCGGCCAATCTGATTCATCTGGGGGCGCGATCCTACGCAAGAATGCCCAAGAGGAATGATTAGGTGATTGGTGTGGTGCTGGCAGGAGGAGCGAGCCGGAGGATGGGAGTCGACAAGGCGACCGTCGAACTCGCCGGACAACCTCTCATTGCCTGGGTCGTTGGGGCGCTTGAAACCGTCTGTCCAGTGGTGATCTCGGGGCGCAACTGGGAAGGCCGTGAACGACTAGACGACCACCCTGACTTTGCCGGCCCATTGGCCGGACTGGCAGCGGCGCTTGCAATGGATGACGATGTGTTGCTGGTCGCGGTCGACCAGCCCTGGGTGCGGGTGTCGACGCTTTCCGAGCTTGCCCGGCTGCAGAGCACCGCGGTGCCGTACGACCAGGGTGTGGCCCAGGTCACCTGTGCCCGCTACTCCCGGAATCTCGACCTGGGACGGAACGACGGGTCGTTGCAATCAGTCGCCGAAAAATCGAGCCACGTCGATTCCGAAACCTGGTCCACCTGGGGTGAGGACGGACGCTCGTGGTTTTCGATTGACCGGCCCCAAGATCTCGAGCAAGGGCTCGAACGCTTCGGTCCGCCTCAGCCGCCGATGTAGCTCATCTCGACTTTGGGGCGGATACGAACTGTTTGCTCAGTCCTTATTTCGGAATACCGATCGCGGCGCACGCTCCAGACGCGTGCGATCGTCGCGTCGAGCTGCTCGTCGGTCGCACCTGAGCGAATCACTTCGCGCAGGTCGGTGCCGCCAGTGGCGAATAGGCAGGTGTAGAGCTTTCCCTCGGCCGAAATCCGGGCCCGGGTGCAATCAGCGCAGAAGGGCTGAGTCACCGAAGTGATTACGCCAATTTCGCCGGCTCCGTCGACATAGCGATAGCGCTGGGCCACCTCCCCGCGGTAATCGGGATCGACGGGCTCGAGGGGGAACTCGGCACTGACCGCTTCGACGATTTCCCGACCGGACACGACATCGTCGAGCCGCCAGCCATTGGTGGTACCGACATCCATGTACTCGATGAATCGCACGATGTGCCCGCTCCCGCGAAAGTGCCGGGCGACATCGACCACCGACTGATCATTCACGCCTCGTTTGACGACCATGTTGATCTTGATCGGGTTAAGTCCAACAGCATTGGCCGCGGCGATGCCGTCCAGGACCGACTGGACCGGGAACCCGACGTCGTTCATCGCCATGAACACGGTGTCGTCCATGGAATCGAGCGAGACCGTGATCCGTTGGAGACCCGCTTGCTTGAGCGCCTCGGCCTTCCGCTCCAAGAGCGAGCCATTGGTGGTCAGCGTGAGATCGTCCACTCCCGGCATGACTGCCAGGCGGGCGATGAGGCTTTCGACGCCTTTGCGCACCAGCGGCTCACCCCCGGTGATGCGGAGTTTGCGCACTCCGGCTCGCACGAATGCGGCCGTAATCCTTTCGATCTCTTCGAAGGAAAGGACCAGGTCCCGGGACAAGAACTCGAAATCCCGTCCAAAGATCTCCTTGGGCATGCAATAGGTGCAACGGAAGTTGCACCTATCGGTTACCGAGATGCGGAGATCATGCAGCGGGCGCCCGAAGGCGTCGAGGGTCATTCCTTTGCAATCTAGTTAGAGCCCGCTGGCTAAACCTCGGCCCGGAACGCCTGTGGGGCGTCACCGCGGCGACCAAGCGGTCGACCAACTCGTCGATTTCCGCGTCGTCGATCGTTAGTGGTGGTCCAAGCACGATCGCGTTTTCGATCGCGGCGGGGTAAACGAGCAGACCCTGTCGACGGGCACTTTCGACGATGGCCCTGGTGCCCCATGTCATTCCAACTTGGGCGGACTCCCATACGACCCCGACCAGCAACCCCCGGCCTCTGACCTCGACGCCGGGGAGAGCATCGGCCAGCGCCGACCGCAGCCGCTTTCCTTTCGTTTCGGCGGCGTCGACCAATCGCTCTCGGGTGATGATGTCGAGCACTGCTTGGCCGACAGCCGCACCAACTGGGTGGTGGGAGAAGGTGAAGCCGTGGACGAAGTCAGCACCGATCGCGTCAAATACTGACCCGGAAGCGAAAGCGAGACCGATTGGCCAGTAGCCAGAGGAGGCGCCCTTGCCGGCGGTCAGAAGATCGGGCGAGACACCCCAGTGCTCCACCCCAAACCACTTCCCCGTGCGGCCAAAGCCGGTCATCACCTCATCGGCGATGAGCAGCACGTCATGGCGCCGGCAGATCTCGGCCACGGCCGGCCAGTACCCGACGGGAGGAACCGCTCCCGCCCGCGAGGCTCCACTGATCGGCTCCAGCATGACGGCGGCAACGTCGTCGCGGGCGATGATCATTTCCTCCAGGACTTCGGGGTCGTCGGCTTCCGAGAGTTGAACGAATCGTCCCAACCACGGTTCATAGGGTTGGCGCAACGCCGGTCGGCCGGACAGATCGAGCGCGCCGAGGGTGTTGCCGTGATAGCTGCCCTCACGTGCCAGGACCGTTGTGCGCTGCGGTCTCCCTCGGACGAGTTGATAAGCCCGCGCCATCTTTAACACGGTCTCGGTGGCCTCGGAGCCGCCGGAGACTGGATAGATTTTCGCCCCGGCCATCGGTGCCAAAGCTGCCAGGGAGAAGCAGTATTTCTCTAGAACCTCGGTCGTGAACACCGAGGCGTGCACAAACTCCACCTTGCGCATCTGCGCCGCGATTGCCTCGACAATTTCGGTGCGACCGTGGCCAATGCCGGTCACGATCGCGCCTCCAGCCGCGTCCAGATAGCGACGGCCTTCGGCGTCAGTGATCCAACAGCCCTCCGCAGAAGCCGCCTGCAGCGGCTGGGTGGCGCGATGAAAGACCGAGGAGCTCACGGCGTTCTCTCCCGCGCTAACCAGGAGCCCAGCCCGACCGGTACTCCGACGGCGGGGATCAGCCAGCGAGCGATCGGGATGAGCGCCACAACCACCACGATCAGAAGCCCGACGAGAATCGCGGCAGGCAGGGAAAAGCGAGGACGGAGCTGCCTCCCGATCGCACCGGCCACCGGGACCATTCCCGTGAGACCTCCCAACATGACGAATCCGGCGAGACCGATGGCAAGCGGCAGGAAGACAATCGCAAGCGGGATCGCCGCAGCAGCCGGTGAGAAAGCCAGGAACGCAGCCAACAGGCCAACCACCAGCAAGGGCGAAAAGGCCACGCCGACGCCGGCGAGCCAGGTGGTCATAGGTCTGCGGGCCGCGCCTACTGCTCGCTCGATTCGCTCCGGCCAGTAGTGGCTCGCTACCAGGCCACCCGCCAGGAGCAGCAACGCCAGCAAACCGTAGGTCAAGAAGAGGAGAGCGGTCACGCGGATGTTGGGACGAAGCGGGAAACGATGGATGATCTCCCCTCCCGGATCCTGCGCCTCGATCACCGCGTCGCGGGACGAGCGATACGCAATCTCGCCGACAACCTGAGTGCCTTGCCCGACCGTGAACCGCGAAGTAGTCACCTCGACGGATCCATCGACATTGGCGTTGAGCGTCAGGTTCGAGAAACGCCCGGTCACGTCACGGCCGACCTGTCCTGCCACCGTCCCCTGCCTGCCGAAGACGATCACGTCACGCCCAATACTGGCGGACGGTTCGACCATCGTCGTCCAGGCGGCGAGAGCCAGGTCTTCGCCGACGGTTCCCGTGACGAGGACCGTCCCAGCACTTGCCCGGACCGAGCCGCCGACCGTCCCGTTGACCTCGACTCGTCCGGAGATAGCTAGCACGTCGCCTGTGACTTCGCCGTTGATAACCACTCGCTCAAAAGCGGCCGCGACCAGGTCTCCCTCAATCGTTCCATCGACTTGAACAGAATTGCCGGCCGCGATCAGGTCCTCGGTCACCACCTCGCCTTCGCGGACCAGAACGAAATCAGACTGAGTCGTTTCGGCCTGGGCGATGAGCGGGATAGCCAACAGGCAAATCAGTAGAACGGCTACGAGGCCTGGAAGGAGTTTCTTCAAAGCGGGAGCGCGAGAGCGGTGAGCCGCAGCAGCGGCACCGGCAGCAACCCGAGCACCAGGGTCATGCCGAGAGCCGTCCACACCACCAGTCGCACAGGGACAGTGACAGTCAACGACTCGCTCTCGGCGGGATCCTGCATGTACATGGCGACAACCACCCGCAGGTAGATGAAGAACGATACGACCGAAGCCAGCACAGCCACCACGACCAACCAGCCGAACCCTGCTCGGAATGCATCCTGAAAGACTCCGAATTTGGCGATGAAGCCCGAGGTGAGCGGGATCCCGGCCATCCCGAGAAGGAGAACGGTCAGCCCATTGGCCAACATCGGCTGGCGCTTGGCCAAGCCGCTGTATGCACTAATCGGCGACCCAGCCGATGCAGGTCCGCTGACCGCGGCGACTATCGCGTATGCGCCCACCAGTTGCACCGCATACACCGCGAGATAGAACCAAATGGAGCCGACCCCGGCCTCGCCAGCAACAATTCCCGTGAGGATGAACCCTGCATGGGCGACACCGGAATAGGCAAGGAGTCGCCGGAAGTCGGTCTGGACGACCGCTAGAAACGAGCCGACAACCATCGAGAGAATTGCGATCGCGGCCACGACGGTTCCCCATACCTCGATATATCCCTCGAAGGCGGTTGCCATGATCCGGGCCAGCGCAGCGAATCCGCCGACCTTCGCGGCCGCGGCCATGAAGCCGACCATGCCGGCGGGTGCACCCTGATAGACATCCGGCGCCCAACCGTGAAATGGCGCGGCCGTCACTTTGAAGGCGAGCCCCACAATCAAGAGGGCCAGTCCAACCAGCAGCACACCGGGCTTGAAAAAGATCACTTGGCGCAGGAGCTGTTGTTGTTCAAATAGCTGCAGCGAACCTGTGGCGGCAAAGACCAACGCGACTCCGTAGATAAAAATCGCAGATGCGAAGGATCCCAGGAGGAAGTATTTGATTGCCGCCTCTTCCGACTGGCGCTCCTGCCGGGAAAGCCCGGCGACTACGTACAAGCTGATCGAGCCGATCTCGAGGCCAAGAAACATCATCACCAATTGCGTCGTCGACAAAAGAAGAGCAAAGCCGGCGGTCGAGAGGAGCAGGAGCGCGATTGCCTCCGCCGCGCGGCGGCCGAGGCTCACCAGGAATCGTTGACCGGCGCCGAGGCTCAGGATCGCAATCGCCACCAATAAGAGTGTGCCGAAAATCGCAAAGCGATCCATGATGAGCAAAGCACCAAAAGGCGTCACGGTCCCGGTGACCTCGCCCGCTTCAAGCCGTCGCAGCCACCACCCCTGGAGCAATGACCCGCCCGCGGTGGCGACAAGGATGGCCACGCCGAGTCGCACCAGCCAGCGGGGATGCGGCTTCAGCTGGACGTCAACCAGCAGCACCAGGGCTGCGCCGAGGCCCAAGGCGATCATCGGCAGGAGCGCAAACCAGTTGATCTCGGGCGGCTGAATCACTCGCCCTCCCCCATCACCAGCACATGCTCGATGCGGCCGGGCTCAGGCACCACGTAGTCCGTCGAGGCCTCGATGCGATCGAGGATCGCCTCGGCTGAGGGCTGGACGCGATCGAGCAGCACCTTCGGGTAGAGGCCCAGGACAAGCATGAGGATGACCAGCGGAGCGAGGATCAGCTTCTCCCGCAAGTTGAGGTCGGTCAGGCCCTGGTTCTCGGGCTTGTCGGGGATACCAGTGAACGCCCGCTCATATGCCCAGAGGAGATAGATCGCCGCCAGGACGACCCCCGAAGCCGCGACGATCGTGTACACCGGCAGAGTTGGGAATGAGCCAATCAAGACCATGAACTCGCCGATGAATCCGTTCAGTCCCGGCAAACCGATCGAGGCGAATGCGGTGAATAGGAACACGCCGGCAAAGATCGGCATGACCTGGCTGAGGCCGCCGAAGTCCGCGATGCGTTTCGTGTGCCGTCGGTCGTAAATCATGCCCACCAGGAGGAACAGTGCTCCGGTGGTGATGCCGTGATTGATGTTTTGGATCAAACCTCCCACCAATCCGCCTGAGGTGAGGGCGAAGGTGCCCAACACGATGAATCCGAGGTGCGACACCGACGAATACGCGACGAGTTTCTTCAGATCGGGTTGGACGATGGCCACGACCGCCCCGTAGACGATGCCAATCACCGCCAGCACCGCCATCACCGGAACAAAGTCCACCGACGCTTGAGGGAAGAGTCCGAGGTTGAAGCGGACCAGCCCGTAGGTTCCCAGTTTCAACAGGACTGCAGCCAGCAAAACTGATCCGGCGGTCGGCGCCTCGACATGAGCATCGGGCAGCCAGGTGTGGAGCGGGAACATCGGCACTTTGATGGCGAAGGCCAGGGCAAAGGCTCCGAATAGCCATCGCGCCGTCGTGGGGTTCAGGCTGAGATCGAGCAGGTCCGTGTAGGCGAACGAAGTCACTCCGGTTTGGCGCTGTTCGAGGACTGCTAGGGCGATGATCGCCGCCAGCATCAACGCCGACCCGAACGCGGTGTAAAGGAAGAACTTGATGGCGGCATAGACCCGTCTCTCGCCTCCCCATATCCCGATGATGAAATACATGGGAATGAGGATCGCTTCGAAGAAGACAAAGAACAGAAACAAATCGAGAGCGAGAAACACGCCGATCAAACCCGCTTCGAGCAAGAGGGTGTACATCACGAATTCCTTCAATCGATGCGTGATTGCAGTGGAGGCGGCGAGGACGATCGGAACCAGCAGTGCCGTCATCACGACGAGGGGAAGGGAAATCCCGTCGATGCCGACATACCAGGAAAGCCCCCAGGGCTGATACCAAATCTCGCGCTCGACCATCTGAAACCCGGGTTCGCCGGAAACGAAAGAAGTGAAGACGAACACGGCCAGGGTCAACGGAGCCATTGAGGCCGCAACTCCCAGGGGTAGGAACAATTCCTTCCGGCGACTGGGGATCAGCGCCATCAAGACCGCCCCAAGTGCGGGGAGCAATATCAATCCGGTCAACACCTCAGGCACCCCGCCAGATGATCCAGCCGATCACGGCGACCGTTCCGGCCGCGAACAGCGCGCCATAACTGCGAACCATGCCCGTTTGCAAGCCTCGACCTCTCGTGGCGACGGCGCGCACCAGCCGGCCGGCACCGTTGACGGCTCCATCGATGATCGGGGTGTCGAAACGAAAAGCGGCGTCCTCGGCCATCCTCAGGCCCGGTTTCACCAGGGTCGCCCCGTAGAGATCGTCGATCCGATAGCCCTCCGCCCACAAGGCCCAAATCTTGCCGAAGGCCGCTTCGAACCGGCGCCAAAGTTCGGCGGGGCGGTTGTAGGTGAGAAAGGCCGCAGCTACCCCGGCGAGACCCGCCATCGTGGAGAGACCGGCCAGTAGAGCGAACATGCCTAATCCCTCTGGAGGGTGGGTCAGCGCAACGAGTTCAAACGATGGCTCGAGGAAGTGCTCGAGGGCAGTCCGGAAAGGCGTGTTGAGGAAGCCGCCGACAATCGACAGTCCGGCGAGCGCCACCAGTGGCAACGTCATCGTGCGCCGAGACTCGTGCGGATGCACTCCTTCCGACCAGCGCGGCTCACCCAGGAAGACGAGGACGAACTGGCGCGTCATATAGAACGCGGTCAGGAGGGCGGTGACGAGCCCCATGATCCAAAGGATCCAGAACCAGCCTCCGCGGGCGAAAGCGACCCCGAGAATCTCGTCTTTCGACCAGAACCCGGCCAGCGGCGGGATCCCGGAGATCGCGATAGTGCCGACGAGCATCGTGGCAGCGGTGATGGGCATCGCCTTACGGAGCCCGCCCATCTTTTCCATGTTCTGTTCATCGCCTAAGCCATGAATCACCGAGCCGGCGCCGAGGAAGAGAAGCGCCTTGAAAAATGCATGCGTCATGAGATGGAAAACACCCGCCACATGGCCGGCCGCCCCCACCGCGAGAAACATGTAGCCGAGTTGGGAGATGGTCGAATAGGCAAGGACGCGTTTGATGTCCTTCTGCGCCATCGCAATGGTTGCCGCCCACAGCGCGGTGGCGGCCCCGACGGTGGCTACAACCGGGCCGGCAACGGGCGAGATCTCGAAGATCACCGCGCAGCGGGCAATCACATAGACCCCGGCGGTCACCATGGTGGCGGCGTGGATGAGGGCAGAAACGGGAGTGGGCCCCTCCATGGCGTCCGGCAGCCAGACGTAAAGAGGTATCTGCGCGGACTTTCCGACTGCCCCGAGCAAGATGAGTAGCCCGATCGCCGTCGCCATCCCGGGGCTCAACACTTCCTCGGCGCGCTCGAAGACTCCTGCGAACGAGAGCGTCTGAAAGCTGGCGAAGATCAGCATCAACCCCACCAGGAAGCCGAAGTCGCCGATCCGGTTGACGACGAACGCTTTCTTCCCGGCAGCGTTGGCAGAAGGACGGGTCGACCAGAACGAGATAAGGAGGAACGAGCACAGACCAACGAGCTCCCACCCCATGAAGAGCATGGCGAAGTTGCCCGCCAACACGAGGGTCAGCATCGAGGCGACGAAAAGGTTCAGATAGACGAAGAACCGCGAGAACCGGGGCTCGCCATGCATGTATCCGATCGCATAAAGGTGGATCAACGCGCCGACACCGGTGATGATCAGGGTCATCAGCGCGGCGAGCGGATCCCAATTGATTTCAAGCGTCGCACCGATCGCCGGCATCCACTCCCAGATCCGAACCGTCACACCGTGGGAATCGCCTTGGAAGAAGGGCAACGCCGCGCCGAGCGCAAGAGCGAACGACCCGGCTACGGCGAGCGTCGCGAGATAGCCGGCACGCGGCTCACCGATTCGACGACCAGCGAAATGGAGCAGAACCGCGCTAGCCAGCGGCAGCGCGATGATCACCCAGAGGAGCTGGCTCATCAACCGGCCAGCTCGGAAAGCTCATCGACCGAAGCCGACTGCCTGCGACGGAAAATGGCGACGATGATTGCCAGCCCGACAACTACCTCCGCCGCGGCTACAACCAATACAAAGAAGACCGAGAGTTGTCCGTCGAGGCTGCCCAGCGCTCGCCCTGCGGCGACAAAGGTGAGGTTCACCGCGTTGAGCATCAACTCGATGCACATGAACATCACCAAGGCGTTCCGACGAATGAGAATCCCGAGCGCGCCAATCGCGAACAGAAGCGCCGCCAGCGTCATGTACCAACCGGGCGTGACGACGAGAGTCACAAACCGGCTCGTTCCGCAGGGGTGTCCGCCACGGGCCTCCGGAACGAAGCGAGAGCAATCGTCCCCGCGGCTGCGATCGTCAACAACAGGGCGGTTGCTTCAAAGGCCAGCACCCAGTCGGTGAACATCGGCTCGGCCAAAGCCTGAACGGTGCCGTTTGTCGCCTGCGGATCGGCGGCGGTGACGGCGAGGGGAACCCAGACAAACCGTCCCCGCGCCACCAGGGCGACTGCGATCCCCATAGCGATCAGCCCCAAGGCAAGGGCAAGCCGCCGCTGATGCGGAATGCTCTCGCGCATGTCCTGTTCTTTGTCAACCCCGACCATCATGATGACAAAGAGAAAGAGCGTCATGACCGCGCCGGCGTACACGATCACCTGCACCGCGGCAACGAAATGCGCCAGTTGCATGACATAGAGCACGGCGATGGCGAAAAGGGTGCCGAGCAAGCCCATGGCGGCGTACACCGGATTGCGGGCCTTGATGACGGTGACTGCACCGGCGAGCGACCCACCGCCCATAAGGACGAAGACGATCAGTTCAACCATGACGCGTTCTCTTCACGCGTCACGTTCCTCCTGAGTTGGTTCCGGTGCCCACGAAGCCGGACCGGGGGTCCCTTGCCACCCCTCCACTCCTTCGTAAGCGGCAATGCCGCTGGGAGCAGTGGCGCGCATCCACCCGTCGGCCGTGTCAAGCTCTGACATCCGCGCCAGGGGATCTTCCGGGAACATGTGCGGCACCGACCCATCGGGCCTCATCAACAGCTCTCGCTTGGTGTAAATGGCGTCATCCCGCTTCGAGGTCGACATTTCGAATAGGTGAGTCATGGTGATGGCCTCGGTCGGACATGCTTCGACGCACAAGCCACAGAAGATGCAACGCAACATGTTGATCTCGTAGACGAACCCGTAGCGCTCGCCGGGACTAAGCGGATTTTCGGGAGGATTGTCAAGTCCTCGCACATAGATGCAACGCGCCGGGCAAGCGCCGGCGCAAAGTTCGCATCCGATGCACTTTTCCATTCCGTCGGGATAGCGGTTGAGGACGTGACGGCCATGGAAGCGCTGAGGCTTGGGACGAAACTCCGCCGGATACTTGGTGGTAACGAGGCCGTCGCCAAAAACGGTGTCGACCATCACCCGGCCGGTTACTCGCAGGCCTTTGAGGAACGCGCCGATCCCGCTCATCGCCTCACTCCCCACGATTGGCTTAATTCCACGGCAGACCGAACTGTCGAACCGAGATCGCAACAGTTGACACCATCAACCACACCAGGGCAGCAGGAATCAATCGTTTCCAGCCGAGTTGCATCAGCTGGTCATAGCGCAGACGCGGCATCGTCGCTCTAATCCAGAAGAAGGCGAAGATGATTGCATACGTCTTGGCGAGGAACCAGATCGTCGGCAAGATCGCCGAGACAAAGGCCGGCAGAATGCCATCGAAGGTCGGACCGTTCCAGCCACCGAGAAACAACGTGGCGCAGATCGCCGACATCGAGAAGATGTTGCAGTACTCGGCGAGTTGATACATCGCAAAGCGCATGCCCGAGTACTCGGTATGGAATCCACCGACTAGTTCCTGTTCGGCTTCGACGAGATCGAAGGGCGAACGGTTGGTTTCGGCGATGATGGCGAGAAAGAAGATCACGAAGGCGACGATCTGCGGAAAGAGGTTCCACCGCGGGATGAAACCGAGATAGGTGCCCGCCTGACCGGCCACAATATCTGACAGCGAGAGGCTTCCCCCCACCGTCGAAGTCGAAGAGAACATGACAACGGAAACCATGGCCAAGCCCATCGCCGCTTCATACGAGATGGCTTGGGCCGTGGCCCTGACCCCGCCCAAGAGCGGATAGACCGATCCCGACGACCAGCCGGCAAGCACGACGGCATAGACCGCCAGCGAGGACATGGCCAGGGCAAAGAGGACGCCAATGTTGAGCTCGGCACCCTGGAGGGGCACCAGCCGGCCAGCGATCGTGAAGGACCGGCCGAAAGGCACCACCATGAAGAGGAGAAAGGCCGGCACCACCGCTAGCACCGGGGCGAGGACGAACATCCCGTACTCGACCTTGCGGGGTGTGATCTGCTCTTTGAAGAAGAGCTTGAGCCCGTCGGCGACGGTCTGCAGCAGTCCCCAAGGGCCGGCCCGATCCGGACCCACCCGGTTTTGCATGTCAGCGACGACCTTGCGCTCCAGCCAGACGTTGAAGACCGTCGTCAGGAGCAGGATTACGAAAACCAGAAGCACCCGCCCGACGACGATCAGGATGTCGACTAGGTCCATCGGCTCCCAGTCAGTAAAGATCCTGGCGAACGGGGTTCGTCAACCATCACGCCCCGCGAGCATAGAAACCACCAACCCGGGGTCCATTCAGACCGGAGTGACCGTGACGACCGGGTCGCTGCCCAGGGACGGGGTGGCAGGTTGGTTGAACGGGACATAAGCGACTCCGTGGGCGAGAGAGTCGTCCTCCTTGACCGTCAGCTGCGCCGAGCCCTGGGAGGTCTTGACCACCGCTTGACCGCCGGCGAACAACCCCAGTCGTCGCAGATCATCGGAGTGAAGGGACACTGTCGCTCCGGGGGCGAGCTCGGCCAAGGCGTAGCCGTGCCGCAGCAAGACCCCGTCGTCGAACATGGTCCGGGAGTAGTGCAGGACGAGATCGCCGGAAGGCGCTTTGCCGGGGGCATCGGCGGGCACGAAGACGAGGGGTTGGGTGGCGTCGTCGTGGGGGACCACGACCCCGTCGGGGACTGATCCCAGGAGATCCCAGGTGATCCCGGCATAGGCCGGCGCATTGGCGGCGATCTCCTTGGCAATCGCATCGGCCGACGCGAGACCGATTGAGGCCCCCATCCTCTCGGCGAGGTCGTCGAGGATCGACCAATCGGCCCGCGCCTGGCCGGGTCCCGGCGTCACCCGGTTGACTTTCTGCACCCTGCCCTCGATGTTGGTGACGCTGCCCTCCTTCTCGGCGAAACCCTCGACAGGCAAGACGACATGAGCCAGGCGCGACGAGTCGGTGAGGAACTGATCGAGGGCGACGACGAATTTTGCCCTTTGGAGTGCTTGGCGGGCGAGTGAGCCGTTCGGCACGTCGCGCACTGGATCCGCTCCAACTACCACCAGCCCGAGGATGTCTCCGACGACGAGAGCTTCGAGGATGCCGGCTGCGTCCTTGCCCGCCGCCTCCGGCAGGCCTCCCCACGCGGTGAATTGATCCAGTCTCACCCGCCCGGGCGCGAGGCCGGGCGCCAATCCCATATCGAGGGCGCCGAACACGTTGGAACGCCGGGCCAGTGGGAGCACTTTGCCGCCCCGGCTGCGGACAAAAGCGGCGACCGCCTCGGCAAGCCGGCCATCCTCGCCGTAGCCGGTCCGTCCGACCAGCGCCACCAGAGGTGCATCGCCCAGGACACCAACCAGCTCGCCCTCTTCGCTCTTGAAGCGGGTCAGCATCTCCGCCCCCGAGCCAGGTCGGTAGTTGAGTTTCAATGCCGCCCGATCGTCGAGACCGGTCGCCCGGGGGTGGACGATCACGAGCTTCGCCCCCCGTTCCTGGGCGGCGTGGCGCACCCGCAGGTAGAGCGTTGGATGCTCTTCTTTGAGATCGGGACCCCAAATGAGGATCGTTTTGGCGGCATCGAGGTCGGCGATGAGGGCGCGGTCGGCGGTGGCGGCGAGGAACTGAGGATCGAGCCCGTCGTCCATCTGACAATCGACGTGATTGGTGCCGAGGGCGACTCGGGCAAACTTCGACAACGCATAGGCGTCCTCGTTGGTCCCCCGGGCGCCTCCCAGCACCGCCATCTGCTTGCCAGCCTGCTTGATCTCAGAAAGCCGGGCCGCCACCAGATCGAGCGCCTCGGCCCAGGAGGCTTCCTGCATCGAACCGTCATCGGCGCGGATGAGCGGAGTCGTCAGCCGATCGGGGGAATTTATGTACTGAAACCCGAACCGGCACTTGTCCGACAGCCAGCCCCAGTTAGTTGCCTGGGAGTCGGCGCCGAGAAAGCGGAGAATTTCGTTCTGGCTCGACTGGACCGTGATGTGATCACCCGAAGTGCAATGCGGGCAGGTGGAATCGATCGACGTGAGATCCCAGGGACGTGCCCGGAACCGATAAGGGGTGGCGGTAAGTGCCCCGACCGGACAGATCTGGACGGTGTTGCCGGCAAAGTAAGACGCGAAGGGATGGTCGGGAAAGGTATTCACCTGGGTGTAGTTACCCCGATCGATGAACTCGATCAGCGGATCTCCCGAGACCTCGTCGGAGAATCGGGTACAGCGAGCGCAGAGGATGCAGCGCTCGCGATCGAGGAACACGAGGTCCGAGATCGCGATCGGCTTTTCGAAGTGGCGCTTCTCTTCGACAAAGCGCGACTCGCCCGGCCCGTAGGCGATCGTGTGATCCTGGAGGGGACACTCTCCACCACGGTCGCACACCGGACAGTCGAGTGGATGATTGATCAGGAGAAACTCGAGAACTCCTTCCTGAGCTTTCTTGACGACATCGGACTTGGTGTCGACGACCATGCCGTCGGCCACCGCGTTCGTGCAGGCAGTGATCAACGCTTTGCCCCGCGGAGTCTCGAGCTCGACCAGGCACATCCGGCACATGCCGACCGGCTTCATCCGCGGGTGCCAGCAGAACCGGGGGATGTATGTGCCGTTGTCCTGGGCGGCTTTGATCAGCATCTCGCCCTTGTTCGCCTCAAATTCCTGCCCGTCGACGGTGACCTTGACGGTTTCGGTGCCCACGACCGAATTGATTCCGGACCTGCTCAAGGTGCGGCTGCGGGCGGCGATTTTGACGGGCTGGGTCATGCGCTCTTCGCGAGGGGACAGCGGCCCTCGTGGATATGGGCCATGACCTCGTCCTTGAAATACTTGGTGATCGAGATGATCGGCGATACGGCGGAGGGACCGAGCGGACAGATCGTGGTCATCTTTGGCGGCCACGCCAATCCCACCGAGATGTTGTCGGAAACGTCGAGCAGCAGGTCGACGTCGACGTCGCGACCCTGGCCGCCTTCGATCCTTCGGAGGATCAGCTCGAGCCAGCTCGTTCCTTCTCGACACGGCGTGCATTGCCCGCACGACTCGTGGGCGAAGAACTTGACCACGCGCTCCGCTGCACGCACGACGCAGGTTGAGTCGTCCATCACGACAACGGCTCCGGAGCCGAGCATCGATCCGGCCCTGGCAGTGTCGTCTTTGGTTATCGGCAAGTCGAGATGGTCGGCGGGTACGAACCAGGGCGCCGAAGCGCCCCCCGGGATCCACGTCTTGAGATTGCGATCGCCCGAGATCCCTCCGGATATGTCAAAGATCAGTTCGCGCCATGTCAGACCGTGGGGCAGTTCGTAGTTGCCGGGTTTCTTCACGTGACCGGAAACCGAGAACAGAAACGTCCCGGTGTCGGCTTCATGACCTAGTGCCTTGAAGCTATCGACGCCCTCGTTGAGGATGTGGGGTAGGTTCGAAAGGGTCTCGACGTTGTTGACGATGGTCGGCTTGTTGTAGAGACCGACGGCCGCCGGAAAGTACGGCGGCTTGAGGCGAGGCTCGCCGCGCAAGCCTTCCAGCGAATTGATCAAAGCCGTTTCTTCGCCACAGATGTAGGCGCCCGCGCCGAGGTGGACGATGACCTCGAGGTCGAAGTCGGTTCCAAAGATGCCTTTCCCGAGGTATCCCTTCCTGTAAGCCTCCGCCACCGCCAGCTGCACCCGTCGTGCCGGCTTTGGGTATTCACCGCGGATGTAAATGAAGGCTTGGTGCACCTCGTTGGCGATCGAGGTGATGATCACTCCTTCGATCAATTGATGGGGGTCGCGTTCGAGGAGCTGACGATCCTTGAAAGTGCCCGGTTCTGATTCATCGGCGTTCACCACCAGATACGAGGGACGTCCGGGAGCGAGGAAGCTCCATTTCAGTCCAGCGGAGAACGCGGCACCACCCCGGCCCAGGAGCCCTGAGTTCTTGATTGCCTCGACCAGTTCGTCGCGGGTCATCCCCGTCGCCTTTTTGGCCGCGACGTAGCCACCGGTGGACTCGTAACGCCCGAGCGTGTGCGAGTCAGTCGGGTGATCCGTCATTCGCTTGGTGACGACCAGCGGTGCGTTCACGAGCCGCTGCTTCGCGCCGTGCCGAACGGTTCATAAGCCGGAACGGGACCAATGGCCCCGGATTCCTCGGCAATCGCCCAGTCGAAGGATGGCCGCCCACCGAAAAGGCTTTGCATCTCATCGGTGTTGACCACTTCAGGCCGACCCTTGCGCAGCCACTGCACGAGCTGGCGGGCTTTGTCGGGAGTGACGCCTTCGATCAATTCGTAGTTCACCTGCACAGCCGGCGCCCCTCCACATGCTCCGAGGCACTCGGCGTGTTCGACTCCAATCAAACCTTCCTGGTCGACCTGACCGGAGGCGACGCCGGCTTCGTCCTCGAGGGCATGAAGCACATCGTCGGCGTCGAGAAGCATGCACGAGATCGAGGTACAGCAGGAAATGAGGTAGCGGCCCGCCGGCTCGAGCTTGTACATCGTGTAGAAAGAGGCGACCGACAGAACCTGCGCCGGCGTGATCCCGATCCATTCGGCGACCTCGGCCATGCCCTCCTGGGTCAGGTAGCCGTCAACGGACATCGCGAGATAAAGGAGCGGCATCACCGCCGAGCGTCGGCTCGGGTACTGGGCAATGATGGCCCGAGCCCTTTCCTGGACTGCCTCCGGCCACTCGCTCATCGTGGCTGAGCATACGCGAGCAGCAGGCACCCCAAAATTCGTAGCCTGCTGGGGTGACCGCCAGAGACTCAATACCCGCTGGGGCGTGGGCGAGTTCGCTTTGGGAGCTCGAGGACACCCGCCGCCGAACGCTCGAGGTGTGGCTGACGTTGATTCCACCAGGATTGACGAGTTCCCGCCAGGTTTCGACAACAGCATCGGCGCGTTGCTTCATCACATTGCCCTTATCGAGGCCGATTGGCTCTATGCCGACATCCTCGGAGCCGAGTACCCGGAGTGGATGTACGAGGCATTTCCCGATGAGGACCGTGACGACGAAGGCCGTCTCGTCCCGGCCCGGCGCCCACTTGCGGTTCATCTCGCGACGATGGCGATGGTCCGCGACCACCTGCTCACGGAGCTGAACGGTTTGCCGGACTCTGAATTCACCCGAGTTCGCTCAACGGCCAGCGGCGACCTCACTCCGCAGTGGGTCCTTCACCATCTGCGTCAGCACGAGGCCGAACACCGCGGCCAGATCCAATCCCTCCAGACGGCTCTACGGACGCCGATAGCCTGAGAGCCGTGTTCCTCGACCCCCAACAACTCCTGATCACGTTTGGCACGATCGGCCTCTTTCTGATCGTTTTTGCTGAGTCTGGCCTCTTTTTCGGGTTCTTTCTTCCGGGTGACTCGCTCCTCTTTACCGCCGGGCTTTTCGCCGCTCAGGGCACGCTCAACTTGCCGCTCATCTTGGCGGGCTGCTTCGTTGCCGCGGTGGCCGGCGATCAGGTGGGTTACTGGTTCGGCCAGCGGGTCGGACCGTCTCTCTTCCGTCGGCCGGACTCGAGGCTCTTCAAACAGGAGTACGTAGGACGGGCGCAGGAGTTCTTCGCCCGCCACGGCGCCAAGACCATCGTGCTCGCTCGCTTCGTGCCCATCGTCCGCACGTTCGCCCCAATCCTCGCCGGCGTGGGCGGCATGCCCTATCGCACCTTCCTCAGCTTCAATGTGATCGGCGGACTTCTTTGGGCGGTCGGAGTCACGCTGCTCGGCTTCTGGCTCGGCAACCTGATCCCCGACATCGACCGCTACCTCCTGCCGATCATCGTCCTGATCATCGCCATCTCGTTCGTTCCCATGGCGCTCGAGTGGCGAAAGCGACGCCGCGAACCGGCCAGCCAGATCAGCTAGACAGACCGGCTAGCTAGGGCTGCTTCATGAACCACTCGACGAATCGCTGACAGCGGCCGTCGGGGGCAAAGTTGAGCTCCCACATGTTCCAGTAGGTCCGCCCGTCGCCGTAAGTCGTGGTGCCGACCGCGGTTGCCCAGTCGCCCTCGACCATATGCGGCTGATATGTCGCGTCCCAGCTCCCTGGTTCGTCTTGCTCCTCGAGCCAGCTCTCGGCGATTGCGGCCCCGCCCACCAAAGGCTCGTCGTAGGGGTGATAGCGGTACTCGGCGTCCTCGGTGAACAGAGCCTCGATGTCGGCGCGGTCGTAGCTGCGCCAGGCGGCGACGTACCGGTCGAGCCAGTCCTGGACTGCTTGGCGCTCGATCATCGGTCAACGTCCCCCATCACCGGATCGAGCGACGCGATGGTGGCGATCGTGTCGGCCACCACGGAGTCCGCCATCATGATCGGAAGCGCCTGCAGGTTGTAGAAGGATGGAGCCCGCGTGTGCATCCGATAGGGATTGCCGTCGCCGGTCGACACGAGATAGCAGCCGAGCTCTCCTCGAGGCGATTCCACCGCAACGTAGGTCTCCCCGGCCGGGACCCGGAATCCCTCGGTGAATATTTTGAAATGGTGAATCAAAGCTTCCATCGATTCGTCGATCCTCATCCGGGGCGGCGGGGTGACCTTGCGATCGTCCGAGCGGTAGTCGCCTTTCGGCATCGCCTCGGCGGCCTGCTCCACAATCCGGGCTGATTGCAGGATCTCTTCTATCCGGACCCGGTAGCGGTCATAGACATCGCCCCTGGATCCGAGCGGAACTTCGAAGTCGAACTGTTCGATCCCTGCATACGGAAAGGCCTTGCGCAGATCCCAATCGACTCCAGTCGAGCGCAACGTCGGCCCGGTGATGCTGTAGGCAAGGCACTCCTCGCGGGTAATGACTCCGACGCCGCGAGTTCGTCCGTTCCAGATCGGGTTCTCCTTGAGCATGTCGTCGTAGTCGACCACCCGTCGCCTGATGTTTTCCAGGATGGCTTTCACGTCGCCTCTCCAGCCGGGCGGAAGATCGGCCGCCACGCCACCGGGGCGGATGAAGTTGTGGTTCATGCGAACGCCGGTGGTCTTTTCGAAGAATGCGAGAATTTGCTCACGGTCGCGGAAGCCATAGGTCATGATCGACAGCGCGCCGATGTCCATGCCGTTGGTGGCCATCGCGACCAGGTGGGACGAGATCCGGTTGAGTTCGGTCAGCAGGACCCGGATCGTGTGGGCTCGGGGGGGAACCTCGATCCCCAGCAAGCGTTCGACCGCCATCGAGAAGCAGTGCTCGTTGTGGAACGAGGCGAGATAGTCCATGCGGGTGACGTTGGTTGGCCCTTGCATGAAGGTCAGCCCTTCGGCCGTTTTCTCCATACCGGTATGTAGGTAGCCAATCACCGGCTTGGTTCGGCGGATGACCTCGCCCTCGAGCTCGATCTGCAGCCGGAGCACGCCGTGGGTTGATGGATGCTGCGGACCCATGTTGATGATCATCCGCTCGTCGTCGGAGATCTCATCGTCGAAGACGTAGTCGTCGGTGACGACGGAGCCCAGCTGCTCGCGCAGGCGAAAGTCAGTTTCCGTCGGGGCCATCTCCTGGCCGCCCTCGTCGGTGGTGCTCGTGTCCCAATCGGGTTCCTCGGTGCCCGAGATCCAGAGGTCGATGTCTTTGGACTTCGTCATTGCTCAATTGACCTTGTGTGAGGCTTTGAACTGGACCGGGACCGACCCCACCGCAAAGTCCTTGCGCAGCGGGAAACCCTCCCACTCATCCGGCATCAAAATCCTGGTCAGGTCGGGGTGGTCGGTGAACTGGATTCCGAACATGTCATAGACCTCGCGCTCGGCGTAGTTGGCTCCTGGCCAAACCGGTACCAGCGAGGGAACGTCGCCATCGGTTTGAACGATGACGCGCAGCCGGCGCCGGTGTTGCATCGACAGGACGCTGACAACGACGTCGAAGCGGGGGTGGCGCGTCAGCCAATCGACCGCGGTGACGTCGGCCAGCATTTCGAATCCGGCCGCAAGGGCGGCTTCGGCGAAAGTGCGAAGTTGTTCGGCGGCGGGAAGCGTGACCACGTCCTGGCCGGCGCTCATCGCCCAGACCGCGTCTTCGAAGGACTCGATCAGGCCGCGCAGAATCTCATCCGAGGGAAGCAGCCTGGTTTCTTCCGCCGCTGCCTCGGGGACATCAATCTGATCGGTCACGCTTTGCCCGCCATGATGTTGGAGTGCAGGGTCAAGATGCCGTGCATCAGGCTTTGGGGACCTGGCGGGCAGCCGGGTATGTAGATATCGACCGGCACCACCTGATCGACTCCCTGGACCAGTGCGTAGTTATTGAACATGCCGCCGGTGGATGCGCAGGCGCCCATCGAGATCACCCACTTGGGGTCGGGCATCTGGTCGAACACCTGGCGGAGCACCGGGGCCATCTTCTGGCTGACCCGGCCGGCCACGATCATCAAGTCGGCTTGTCGTGGCGAGGCGCGGAACACCTCCATCCCGAAACGGGCGAGGTCGTAGTGGGCGGCGCCGGTCGCCATCATCTCGATCGCACAACATGCGAGACCAAAAGTCGCCGGGAACATCGATCGGCTCTGCGCCCACCGAGCCGCTTTGTCGATCGTGGTGGTGAGGATGTTCGTCGGTTGAGTGCGGCGGACGCTCACGCGGCCTGGTCCTCCTCGACCGGCAGATAACGCGCTCGGCGTCGCACGTTCCAATCCAACGCCCCCCGCTTCCACACGTAGACGAGCGTCTCCAAAACGAAGAGCGTAAAGATGCCCATGGCTGCTACTCCGTACCACCCGAGTTGGGGAAAGCGGGTTGCCCAGGCGAACAAGAAGATGATCTCTACGTCGAAGATCACAAAGAGCATCGCCACCAAATAGAACTTCACCGGAAAGCGCTGGACCGGGTCACCTTCGGGGAGGATGCCGCATTCGTAGGGGGCGAGTTTCTCCGGGGTGGGGTTGTGGGGCGAAAAGAACTTTGATACGAAGAGTGAGACCCCAACGAAGGCAAGGGCCAGAACGAACATGATCGCAATCGGCAGATAATCAACCAGCTGCATGCGCTATCGCGAGCTTAGGAGTGCCGATTTAGTTGTCCGCCGCGACTCATGACAAGGGATAATGGGCTATGCCCTCAGGCCCACTCCAGGCACCACCTGAGGACGGGCTCGAGATCCATGAGCCCGATCTAACGGCTGATTCACCAGCGGCTCTCACCACGGAGAGAACTTCGAGGGCTCGTTGGCTGACGCTGGTGGGAATCGTCATTGTCGTGCTGGTTGGTTTGAGCCTTTTCCCCCCGCACCGCCCGAGGCCGATCCTGTCGACTTAGCTCTACCCAAGCCGGGAGTGGTCACGACCGTCGTGGGAAGCCAGGTGCGGCTACTAGCAACGGTCTCGGCCGAGTCGAACATTCTCTGGGTCGTGAGCGGCCTTAGGGGCTTTGTGAGCCTGACTGAACCTGTCGCCTTTCTGGATAGCTTTTGGATTGTCGGAAATCGGCCCGATGACACCGAGGCCGCAATTGTTCTTTCATCCGCGGATGGTCGGATTTGGAGGGAGGTTTCACGATTCACGCCTCCAATCGGGGACTCGATTCGGGTTGACCAGCTGGCCTTGGTGGACGGCTCGCTGGTCGCCGTCGGAGCGCAAGGACGAGGCGTCGGTCCGAGCTTTTATCGGACGATCGCCGGCAATGTTTTGCTCTGGAGATCGACCGATGGGATCCGCTGGATGCCAGAGATTGTCCATGAGCACGAAGATCCACTGGGGATTCGATTTACCCGACTCGCTGCCAGCGGAGAGACGGCCATCGTTGCAGGTGTTCGCCCAGGATCTCCGTTTAGCCGAGGCCTTGAGTGAGTTGCCCAACGACCTGACATCGGCGGTTGAACAAGGAAAGTTCTATTTCGTGGAAAGCCAGGCGCTGGTTTTGGGGCCACTCGGAATTGAGCTCCATGAGGAGCGACCACCCGCCGGCAGCCAAGAATCCTCACTTCGTTTGTTTCGCAGCAACGGGTCGACCCCGTGGGCAGAGCTAGATGTCGGCTTTGACTTCGACAGTCTGTTGACCGCTCGGCGACGGATTCATCGCCATCACAGGTGGATTTGCTCGCACCTCGATCGATGGAATCACCTGGACTTCGTATCCTCACGACGCCCCCAGCTTCTACCAGCAGTTTGATGGCGACCTACTTGGCATCACCTATGACGTCGACGGCCTCTCGCTCGAAATAGTCGGCACGAACGGATCGCGAGCGATCCAGCTCCCGAACGAAATCGAGCGCTGCGGCGCTCAAAGGGTCGAACGGCACGCTTGCGGCCAGTTGCCAAGTCGCCCCGCTCCTTTGACTCCCCAGGCTGTCGAATGGGAAAGCGACTGGTTGGTCCTCAACCAATCCGGTGGCCTCGACCTCGTCGATTCCTCGGGCGTCGCAAGTCGTCGCTTCCCGACTGCCGGGGCAACAGGAACTTACGATCCAGAAAACGACACGATCTCGCTTCTAGATACCGAGGGAATCGCCCAAGCCTTCCCGGTCGACCTACTCGACCAGATCCTGCCTAGGCAAACGTCCTTTAGTCATGACGTGATGGTCAGCGGGGACGGGCTGATCTGGACGCCGAGCAAACTTTCGCTAGCAGCATGGGAAGTCCAGCTGCTGGGCGGCGTAAAGGACGGGTTCCTCGTCGCCAGCGGATCCCACGAACCCAACGCAACCCTGACCGTGCTCGTAGCGGAGGGCTAGGCGACAGGCAGCGGGCGGACGAGGGCGGCGAGAAGGTTGTAAGCCCGCTCACCGGTTTTCTTCTCATCCTCGTCCAGCAAGTTGGACATCACCTTGAGAGTCCACTCCATCAAGGGGCGGTTGCGGATGCCGACATGGGCGAGGGTCCGCATGACCTTCGGGTTGGCGATCAACTTCACGAAGACCCGCGCCATCTTGTAATAGAGCCCGAACTCTTCGTGGAGGGTTCGCTCGTAGCCGGCCAGGCGATTCGGATCGTTCGTGGCGAGAGCCTCGCCGATGAACCGCGCCGCGATGGCCCCGGTTTCGTAGGCATAAGAAATCCCTTCTCCGTTCCAGGGATTGATCGCCCCGGCGGCATCGCCGATCGTCAACCAGTTGGGACCGGTGAGAGGCGACCGTGAGAAGCTCATCAGCAGCTTGCCGCCGACCGGTTCGGATAGCTTCGACTCGTCCGAAAGCCCCCAGTAGTCGGGGGCGACCCGGACGTAGTCGGCCATCATCTTCGAGGTGTTCACCCCCTTCCACCGTTTGTCCGTCGAGAGCAGACCGACTCCGACATTGACGGTCCCGTCCCCAAGAGGGAAAACCCATCCGTACCCCGGCATCGTGTCGCCCTTTTCGTCGCGCATATCAAGCTGGCTCTCGAGAAACGGGTCCTTCGAGCGGGGCGACGAGTAGTAGCCGCGGGCGGCCATGCCCATCGGATAGTCCTTTCGCCGAGAGGTGCCGAGCTCACGGCCGAACCGGTTCATCGAGCCGTCGGCGATGACGACGAAGGCAGGTTCGACTATCCGGCTGGTTCCGTCCGAAAGGAGATCGACGGCAACGAGGCGTCCCTGCTCGATCTGTGGCACGGCCTCGGTGTTCTCGAGCACCTCGGCTCCCTGCTTGCGGGCCAGATCGGCGACCTGGGCATCCAAATCCCGACGCCTAATCACTCCGCCCCAGTTGGGATACTTCGAGTGCTCGGGCCAGGGCATTTCCATGAAGAGTTCGTCGCCGGCATAAGAGCGCAGACCGGTGATCCGGTGAAACTCGGGGACTGAAAAGTCAAAACCCATCTCGGTCATCCAGTGAATCGCCCGGGGGGTTAGGCCGTCGCCGCAGGTCTTGTCGCGCGGATACTCCTGCTTTTCGACCAGGGTGACCTGATGGCCATGCCGGGCGAGCCAGTAGGCGGCAGCCGAACCTCCGGGCCCACCACCGACGACCAGGATTGAGGAATCGGCCATCTAGAACAGGCTACCGGTGGTCCGGTTGTTTCGAACGTTATCCGGCCGGCAGCAACCCGGTCGAACCACAATGGAGACGCATGCGTGATATCCCGCGCGCAACCGTCGGTCGGCTTGCCCGCTACCTACAGGGTCTCGAAGAGCTCGGACGGCGAACGGTTTCCTCGGCCGACATCGCCTCAGCTGTAGGCGTTAGCGCAGCCCAGGTGCGGCGCGACCTTTCCTACCTCGGTCATCAAGGGATCAGAGGCGTGGGCTACGAAACCAGCCACCTGCTCACCGCCCTGCGCCGTGAGCTCGGGCTGGTCGACAGGGTTCGGGTGGCGATCGTCGGCGCCGGCAACCTCGGACAGGCACTAGCTGGCTATGGCGGTTTCGAACACCGAGGCTTCACCGTCGCCGGCCTGTATGACATCGATCAAAACAAAGTCGGCCGTTTGATTCACGGCTATCAGGTTCGACACCTAGACGTCTTGTCGAGAGATGCGGCCGACGGCCTCTTTGCCATCGCGATCATCGCCACTCCCGCCGAGGCCGCGCAGGAAGTCTTGCGTCGACTGGCTGACGGCCGGGTGCGGTCCGTGCTCAACTTCTCCCCGGCGGTTTTGAAGGCACCGTCGAGCATGGAAGTAAGAAACGTCGACCTCTCAACCGAGCTGCAGATACTCAGCTTCTACCGCGGCCGCCCGCCGAACGGGGCGCCCCAAGCGTCCGGCTAGACGGAACCCTCCGCCAGCTCTTCGTGCTGTTTGAGGGCGACCAGAAAACCGGTGAATAAAGCGGCCGACACCACCAGATAGGCGATGGGGATTATCCGCACCTCGAAGGCGTTGAGCCCCTCGATGTCTGCGGGGCGAGGTCCCCGGGGGGCATAGATCACAAACAGCATCGAGGAGATCGTCAGCCAGCCAAAGATGCCTGCCCCGGCGAGTAGCAAGCCGAGCCTGCGGCCGGTGTTCGTATAGAGCAGCAGATAGATCGTGCCGTAAAAGATGGCGAATGCCGCCACCGTCAAGATGATGCCGGTGATGAAAAGGTTGGCCGAGAGCAACTCCCGGAAGAATTCACGCATCGGGCATGCCTCCCGTCATAGCTCCGGAACGAAGGTAGGTCGCAATCAGCTCAATATCTTCGGCGCTCAGGATCTCCCCGAAGGCCGGCATCCGGCCGCTCCCGATTCCGTTCACGCCATAGGCAGTTTGCGCGATCGAGCCTTGCGTAATGAAACGGACCAGGTCTTCTTGGGTGAGGAACTGCACATTGGGTCGTCCGTCCCACAGTGCCGGGCCAAACCCACCCGAACCTGCTCGCTGCGTGAAAGGCAGCCCGGCCGACCAGCCGGCGGTGTGACAGCGGGCGCAATATGCGTTGAACAGGAAGACAGCGCGACTCGCCACTTCGCTGTCGTCCTCAAACCCCAGCGCGGCCACTTGCTCGATGTCGATGCCCCACAACTGTTCCTCGGCTGCCGTTTGCAGGGCCGCCAGTCCATTCTCGGCGACACCGAGGAGCCGGTCTTCGTTGTCGCGCGTGACCGTTAGCTGAAGGGCATTCGATTCAGCCGCCGAGACGCCTAGTTCGGCCGTTGATAGATCCGATTCGCCAGTGACGGTCTCTTCCAGGGTCGGATCGAGCGTGAAAGTCGATAGCCCCGTTGGCCGCACCGCGGCGAGCGCTTCGGTGAGCAGCCCACCCACCTGAGCTTCGGCGCTGTCAGAGATTCCGTCGGCATCGCCGTCGTCGCCCGAGGCGGCGACAGCCTCTTCGATCCGGGCGATGAAGCCGGCGAGAATCGGGTTGGCTTCACCCGCGGCTCCAAGCCCGGCCAAGGTTTCCTCGAGAACATCGGCGTCGGGACGGTCGTTGGTCTGGGAGTTGGCCGGGTCGAAACGAACCGATGCGACGCCAGGCAAATCCCACAGGGCTGTGAATTCAGCCGAGAGCTCGGTGAGGCTCTCTTCGGCGATATCAGAAAGCCCGTCGCCGTCGGTATCGATTCCCTGGCCGGCCGTCTCGAGAATTTCACGCATCTCGCTCGAAATCGCGGAGGCCTCGTCCGCTAAAGCCGATGCTCCCTTTATGTTGGCCACCAATTGGGCCTGGGTGGCAATGGCACCCGTGATGGTCGCCTCGGCCCCAGCCAGTCTTTGTTGCTCGGAGTTCAGCTTGCTGGTGACCCGGCCCAACGTCTCGGCCTGGCTGATCTGAATCGACCGGATGTAGTTCACGATGTCGTCGACCTGGTTTTCGTTCATCGCCCCGCCCCCGGCGAGACCCCATGCCGGCATCGGCGTGTTGGGCCGGCCATAGGTGACCCAGAAGTTCACTTCGTCGGCGGAGTAGCGATAGAAAATGTCGTCGAGCGAGGGAACGTGCCAGGACGTGGTGACGCCCGTGCGTTTCTCGATATAGCTGGCGGTGCCTCCCGATCCTCCCGGTCCGTGGCAGTCAAAGCAGCCGAATTCCGCGACGAGTTCGGCTCCTCGGTCGATCGACTCCTCTGCGAACTGCTCGACAAAGCTTTCCTGACGTTGGGTTTCACCGAGGAAGTAGAGCGGGAGTCCGACGGCGAGAAACCCGGCGAAGACAACCGCCCCCATTTGCACTCGCTCAAGCCGACGCGTCTCGAGTTCCTCGTCGGTACGACCAGGCTTGAGGTTGGACGGCACCTGCTCCTTCCCGCGCGATCGCAGGGCGGAAACCCCCAAGAACGCCAACCAGGCCACTCCGGCAATGACTGCCAGGGTGATGACAAGGCTGGAGGACATCAGTGCTCTTCGACTACGGCGCCGATGCAGGAGGGACCCTGCGGATAAGCCACCGACCGTGCCGGCGCTCTCGGCGTTTGAATGACGTCGCCGGTGTTGATCAGGAAGCGATCGTCGATCACCTCGACGGTGAATCGGTCGAGGTTGCGCGGAGCGGGTCCACCGAAGTACTCACCGATCGAGTCGTACTTGGACCCATGACACGGACACTCAAATCCCTGCGATGTGGCGCACCACGGCACCCGGCAGCCGAGGTGGACACACCGCTGGTACAGCGCCATCAGGCCTCCGGCGGCAACGCTTCTTCCTTCGAACTGGTCCGAAAGGTTTGCTTCGTTGACGGGGACGACATAGGCGCGAGCCTCGGGGATAAAGGCCGGAATGGTGCCGCCGTCGGAAGTTCTGGTCGCCACGAGTAAGTCGGTGACTGCGCCTGCATCGATGGTTGCGCCGAACCCTCCTTTCAGCTTCGGCCACATGAACGCGAGAAGCTCGATTCCGAGGATCGCGACAAACGAGCCGAACGTGGCGCCGAGGGCCCGGTTGAAGAACTGACGACGGCTCACCCCCGCTTCCTCAGGTGATACCTCAACGACTCGTTGTTCGTGGGCGAGAACTAGCTCAGGCTCTTCGACCTCTATCTCGGATTCCTCCGGCGCTTCGATCTCGTCGACGGACGGCCCCGCATCTACGGTCGACACCATTACCTGGCTCCGCGCCGGTTTATCGGCTTTCTGGGTTTCCCGCGACACCGCCGATCGCCAGGAGGATGCTCCAGTCGAACGCTTCCAGGCGATGGCAAACGCCCCCAGCGCGGCGAGCAATGCCACCCCCGCGACCGCGACGAGGATCAGGGTCTGGCTGCTCATTCGAACGAAACCCAGTCTTTGATGTCGTCGAAAAAGACGCCGTCGGTCCAGGGGTAGGCGAAGTTGAAGCCCAAACCGCGGAACAGAACGCCGAAGATGGTGAGCGTCGCCGAGCCCGCCATGAACAGCGTGTAGAGCATGATCGCGAACTTGCGGTCAGATGGCTTGGTGGATGGATTGCGATCGACATACGGAATCGCCATGAACCCGATCAACCCGACAATCGTCGGCACGGTCACGCCCGCGATCTGAGGATCGAAATAGGAGAGCAGTTCCTGGAGCCCCAGGAAGTACCACGGTGCTTTCGATGGGTTCGGAGTGGCGTTGAAGTTGGCCGGGTCAAGCAGGGGTGCCTGCAAGATGATTGAGAGAATCACCAACACACCCGTCACGGCCAGCAAGGCCGAGAACTCGGCGAGCATCAAGTGAGGCCAGGTGTTGACCTTGTCGGTTGGTTCGGTCTTGACCTGCTGAATCGCCCTCGCTTTGACCACAGTCAAGAGCCGTGCGGTGCGAACTCCTTCGGGAGTTCCCGTAGCGGGGACGACTGGTCGGGTAGAGACCAGCGCGGCTCGTCGACCGTTCCCGTTAGCGGCGTCGCCATTCGACGCCGGCTCGGCCGGAGGCGTTTCCGGAGCTGGAGCCGGTGGCGCTTCCTCGACTACTTCAGCCTCAGCTGCCGGCGCCTCGCTTGCGGCTCCCGCACCGACTGCGACCAGTTCCTTTTCGGGTACTGCGGCCGTCTCTGAGTCGGTTTCTCCCTCGGGAGGCGCCTGGGGGGCGTTTTCTTGCTCGGCGGCCGGCTCTTCAACCACTGGCAGTTCGGTCTCGGGGCCAGCCTCCAAAGATTCGGGCTCTTCGGTCACGACTTGCTCATCGGCGGGCAGTTCGGCGGGTGCCTCATCGGCCACCGGTGGCGGCTCAGGCGGAGTCTCGACCACGGGTGGAGTCGGCGGGGCCTCTCCCTTCATTTCGGCCAGCACCTGCTCGACCGGCAGACCGAGGGCCTTGGCTTTGGCCTCGGCCGATCTGCGCAAAAGACTCTCTGGTATTTCTGCCATTTGAACTCCCTATAGCGGTCCGGAAATGCCGCCGTCTTTGCGAACCCGCCAAAAGTGAACCGCCATGAAGATGACGATCACGAACGGGAAAAATAGAACGTGAAGTACATAAAAGCGCAACAGAGTCGAAGCCGACACCTCGGCTCCGGCGAGGAGCAGGAATTTCACCTGGTCGCCCATCACGGGCACGAATCCAGCCATGTTGGTCCCCACGGTGACTGCCCACAGTGCGAGCTGGTCCCAAGGGAGCAAATAGCCCGAGAACGAAAGCAGCAACGTGAGGAGAAGCAGAATCACACCGACCACCCAGTTGAACTCGCGGGGTGGCTTGTAGGCGCCGTGATAGAAGACCCGGCTCATGTGCAGGAAAACCGTGAGGACCATGAAATGCGCCCCCCAACGATGCATGTTGCGCGTCAGGGAGCCAAAGGCCACGGACGTGGAAAGCGCCGCGGTGTCTGAGTAGGCCAGCTCGCCAGTCGGCGTGTAATAGAACATGAGAAAGATCCCGGTGATGGTGAGGAGGATGAAGAGAAAGAACGACAGCCCTCCCAAACACAGGGTGTACGAAAGACGGACTCCGTGCCGCTTCACCTTGACGGGGTGCAGGTGATAGAGCACGTTGTTCATCACGACATAGGAGCGGTTGCGGGGACTATCCGTGTAGCCCTTCTTGAAGGGTGAGCCAGGGCGCAGGATCGACTCGACGAGCTGGCTCTTGGCCAGCCGTTCGTTCATCTCCTGAACTCTCGCTTTGATCTTCTCGCGCACGCCCGCTCCTCCTACCAGCGCATCCCGTAGCTATATCCGTTCTTGAAATCGCGCTGACCCGTGTCGACCTCCCACGGGCTGCGATTCATCCCCAGCTGCTCGGCCTGTTGGGCCAGTGACCCTTCGAATTTACCCAGTGTGATCACGTTCGTCGGACAGCGGTCGACACAAAGGGCGCAACGAGTGCATTCGTCCTCATCGACGATGAAAAAGCCGAAGTTCGTGCCGTCAGTAGCCGGATGCTCGACGTTCACGGCCTCATCGATGGCGTCGAGGGACAAGTAGTGAATGCATTTCCACGGGCAGATGTCGACACAGCCTTCGCACAAGATGCACTCGGATTGATCGATATGGAGGAACTGCTTAGGGCGCAGCTTGTCCTTGAAATAGTCTTCCTCTACCAGAGCGAGTTGATAGTCGTCTCTGACCGGAGGGGTTTCGTCGACGACGCCGCGCGGCATTACTCGCTCCCACTCACCAGAGGACGACCATATGGCGAGACCACTTGGGGTTTGTCGCGGGCTTTGCGAGGTTTGCCAAAATCCTGGATCTTGTAGGCAAAGACGATCGCGCCCCCCAATACCGTGACGTGATATCCACCCGAGATGATGTCCTTCAGTGCGGCATAGCTGATCGCGACTTCATTGCCCAGCACTAGCCAGGAGGGAATCGTGACGAAGATCTTCTGCGGCGACCAGTCGAGGTCTGTTTGGCTGAGGCTGAGCCACTCCGACGGGACGATGCCGAAAATCAGGACCAGCTCGATCCAGGTGATGAAGGCGGTAAACCCTGCCCGAGCCCAGGTCATCGGCCGCCCGATGACGAAGGCCATTGCCGCTCCGAGCAACAACATCTGCGAGGCACCGAATGCGGCCAGGTAGCCGAGTGCTTTCCAGTACCAACCCCGCGGGACCCAGTTGAAGTAATCGACCACCAGTGGGACCGTTTGTCCATCGATGACTGTGGTGCGGGCGAGGCTGGAATAATGGATCCACCAGACCGCTAGCACCAGCACCACAGAACCGGCCACCATCAGCAACCAGCCGAGTCGAATCCTGCGCTCGTCGCTTAGCTCAGCCAGTCGGTGCATTTAGCAGTTTTCTACCACAACCCAGGGAGTGGCACGAACCACGCCAACATCGCCAAGAAGTGAATCGACGAAGTATTTCCCCACATCGTTTGATGGCAGAATCGAGCTCGAAGGACGCCTGATGGAACCCACTCTGACTGCTGATCAACCGACTGACCATCTGGGCGAGGCGCGTTCAGCTCTTGCTCGCCACGAGTGGACGAAGTCCCTCGATCTCTTCCTCGAAGCCGATCGCTCAGGAGCTCTCGATGGAGCGGACCTGGACCGGATGTCCGAGGCTGCATGGTTTGCGGGCCAGGCCGATCTTTCCCTTGATTTGAGGGAAAGATCGTTCAAGGCCCACCAGGCTCAGGGGGACCAGGTCCGCGCCGCTGCTCTCGCCTTTGAGCTGTCCGACCTCTACACCTATCGCGGGAAAGCTTCGATCTCAGCGGCCTGGATGCGCCGTGGCGAGAAGCTCCTCGAAGGGCGGGCGGAAACGAGCGCTCATGGCCTGCTCGCCGTTTCCAAGGCGTTTGCTGCCCGCGCCGGTGGCGACATCGAAGAGGCCCTGCGTCTTGCGGCGCTCGCCGTCGAGATCGGAAACCGCACCGGTAGCCCTGATCTCATCGCTCACGCGATGACGGTGCTGGGATCCTTTCGCGTGGCGACCGGCGATGTCAGCGGAGGTTTCGAGCTGCTCGAAGAGGCTGCTGTTGCGGCAGTCAACGGCGAACTTTCCACCTTCATCACCGGCACCACCACCTGCACGATGATTGCAGCGTGCCGCGACCTGACCGACTACCAACGGGCCCAAGAATGGACCGAGGCCACGGAAAAGTGGTGCGAACGCGAGTCAGTCGGCGGATTCCCGGGGGTGTGCCGGGTCCACCGGGCCGAGCTGGTGGCGCTCACCGGCGCGTGGGAAAGAGCCGAGGCGGAGCTTCTGCGAGCAACGTCGGAACTTGGGGGCTTCGGCGCGGTGCCGCCGATGGGCGATGGGTACTACGCCATCGGCCAGATCCGCTTGCGCCGGGGCGACCTGGCCGGCGCCGAGGAAGCGTTGCGCCAGGCTCATGGGCTCGGACGAAGTCCTCAGCCTGCGTTGGCTCTGACCAGGCTTGCTCAGGGGAAGGTGCGACCGGCCCTCGCCGCCCTGACCTCGGCTCTGGCAGAACAGGAATGGGACAAGGCGGCGCGCACGAGACTGCTGCCTGCGTTCGTCGAAGTCGCGATCGCGGCGGGCGAACTCGGACTTGCGCATCAAGCCGCCGAAGAGTTCGACGAGCTGGCATCGATCTACGGCCTGCCAGCAATGGCGGCGAACAGAGCCGACGCGTGGGGACGCCTGTATCTCGCCGAAGGAGACGCGTCGGCCGCGGTCGCCCAAACGTGTGCCTCTATTCGCCTATGGCGGGAGCTGGGAGCGCCATATGAAATGTCGCGAGCACGGGTTGTTCTCGCGTCCGCATTGAGAATGCTCGACGATGACGATGCTGCCGAGATCGAGATCGAAACCGCCCGCGAGGAGTTCGAACGGTTGGGCGCTGCTCTCGACCTCGCCGCGATCGACAAGGAAAAGAGGTCGGTAGCGGAGCATCGCTCCAAGGCGGGCATCGTTCTCAAGACATTCCTGTTCACCGACATCGTCCGATCCACAAACCTGGCAGAGGCGCTGGGAGACGAGGCATGGACGCACCTGTTGCAGTGGCACGACGACACGCTCAAAACGAGCTTCAGGAGTCACCAGGGCGAGATTGTCAGCTCGACCGGGGACGGCTTCTTCGTGGCTTTCGCTAGCTCACAAGAAGCAATTGCATGTGCAGTTGCGATCCAGCGCGAGCTGGCTGACCATCGCCGTACGGCGGGGTTCGCGCCGATGGTTCGTATCGGGATCCACACTTCCGAGGCCAGCCGTCATGGGGACAACTATTCGGGGGTCGGCGTCCATGTCGCCTCGCGGGTAGCTGCGCTCGCCGATGGTGCGGCCATCTGGGCCACGAGCAACTCCCTCGAGGGAGTTGCTGACGTGCCCTCGTTCGAGCTGAAGGAAGTGAGCCTGAGAGGCGTGGCTGAACCGATCAAGGTGGCATCGATCGCCTGGAGCTGACCAGCGGGCGCGGATCGGTTAGTGAGGCGCCGGGGCGTGGTGGAACCTCTAGGCTCCCGGCGGACCTACCGGGAACCAACCTGACGACAACGTCTGCTGATCAAAGCACCACAAACACGGGGCAAACGCGGTGGCTGCTGGTACCGCCCGACACCGCCGCGACCCGCTATCTGTTCACTGCTGCCGCGTGGCTCGGACTGGGATCAGTGACCTGGCTGGCCGCGATGCTTTCGATGCAATTCCCGGGCCTGTTACCGCTCGCTTTCGGCCGGTTGCGTCCGATGGCGATGATCGCTCTCGGATTGGGGTGGCTGGTGCTTGGCTGGGGAGCGGCGGTTTTCTATTTGCTTCCGCGATTGACGGCGGCACCCCTCGCGCTCGAGAAGCAACTCAATCGAGCATTGCCCTTGTTGGTCTTGATCGTCGCCGCCGCCATGGTCGTGGTGGGTTTGGGGCTGGGAGACGGACGCGAACCCTTCGCGTTGCCCTGGTGGTTGGACCTCCCGGTGCTCGGGATGACAGCGATCGCGTTGGGGCCAACCATGTTGACGATGGCCAAGCGCGACGGCGGCGTCGTGTATCCCTCCCTTTGGTTCGTGGCGGCGGGCGCGATCTGGCTGCCGGCGCTGTATGTGGCCGGGAACCTTCCAAACCTCTCGGCGCTAGGGATTGCCCTGTCCGGCGGGTTGTTCTCGGCGGGGTTTCTCAATGTGTGGGCGGTGGGACTCGCCATCGGCGCCGCCTATTACGTCGTGCCCAAGGCCTCCGGACAACCTCTCGCCAATCGCCAGCTGGCCCGGGTTGGTTTCTGGTCGCTCTTGTTCGGAGCCGTGTGGATGGGTGCGTCGCGATTCGCCGCCGGCCCGCAACCCGAATGGTTGGGAGGAATTGCTGCGGTTCTCGGTTTGGCCCTGCCGATCGCGGGGCTGGCCAACACCACCAACCTCGCCCTGACTATCGGTCCCAAGTGGCCCGGGATCAAAAACCAGCCAGTGCTGTTCGCGGCCGTGGCCGGGTCAAGCCTTGTCACGCTGGGATCGGTCCTGGCTTCGCTGGCCGGCTTCCGTTCGGCGAGCGTCATCGTCGGGCTCACGCTTTTCTGGGACGGGGTCGAGCTGCTCATTCTTTCGGGAGTGGCTTTGCTCTTTGCCGCCTTTGCCTGGCACGCCGTTCCCAACCTGGTCGGACGGAGCGTCGACCGATCGGCCGGGAAGGTGGCGACGCGGTTACTAGTTGGCGGCATCGGCACGGGTCTCCTGCTCGTCGTCTCCGGCTACACCGCCGGGGTCACCTGGTCAGGGGCGGGGTTCACCGGGCTGTTTGAAGCAATCGGTGCAGGTTGGTCCCTTGGGGTCGGGATGGCCGGGATCTTCTCGGGACTCGCTGTCGCCATGGCCCTCTACCTCGCCTGGGGGTTCGTCGGGCTCGCCGTTTCGATCTACCGGTCGCTGACCTCGGGCAGGGCCACCGTCCAGGAAGTTCTGGTGGTCAAAGAGCCATGAGCGATTTCTCCGCAGCCGCTGGCGCCCTTGGCTTACCAGAGGACATTGTTCGCCGGTCAGTCGAAGCTCGAGCCAAGGCCGACGGGATCGGAGTCGATGAGATTCTCGCCGCCTGGGCCGGCGGTGGGGCGATGCCTGCCGCTGCGGCGGCGGCTCCATCTGCCGAGGCTTCGGCGGACGCCTCTGTCGAGGCAGAGCCGCCGGCCGCGCCATCTCCCGCCGCGGCAACTGCCCCGCCGGCACCGACGGTCGAAGCTCCTCCTCCACCACGGCCGAGCGGCCCCATCGCTCCACCACTCTTGGTGGGGGTTAACGAGGGCACCAACGGGATCATGGCCGGCTCGGTGGCCATCCTCGTTCTCTCCATCGTGCTCGCCTTTTTGGTGCCCTCGCTTCCCCAGCCTGCCAGCGGCGTCCGCACCTCTCGCCAGGCCTATTCGCGCCAGGCGCTCGCCGGTCAGGAGGTTTACAACGAAAACGGTTGTGGAAGCTGTCACACGCAGTTGATTCGCGCCGTCGTTGCCGACGCCAGACTGGGACCGGTGACGTTGTCGGATAGCAATCAGGTATTTGGCTCCCGGCGCATCGGTCCTGACCTTTCTGCGATCGGTGGTCGGACCGAGAACACCGGAACCCTGGCCGGGTTGATGCGAGGAGAGGGCAATCATCCTGCCGCCGCTGGGCTTAGCGAAGAGAGCATGGCCAACCTTCTTGCCTACCTCCGGGAGTCGAAGTGAGCGACCTCGCCGGCGCCGCAGCTGCGCTGGGTGTGCCCGAAGCGATCGTCAAGAGGTCGGCGGAGGCGCGGGCGAAAGAATCGGGAGCGAGTGTCGACGAAATCCTGGCCGCCTGGGCCGGCGGATCAAGTGCACCAACCGCGTCGACTCCCCCGCCTGCTCCGGCCGCCACAGAAACGCCGGCGCCCACTGACGCTGAGACTGCTCCTATCGCGGCCGCTGTGTCCGCAACCCCCGAGCCGGCACCCGCTGTGACCGCGGTCGAGGCAGCACCGGTACCAACCGAGGTCAACGCACAGGAGGCGCTCCGCTATCCGGCGGTCGTCACAGTTCCCAGCGCCGGGTTGCTGGAAAGGACTGTCGGGTCGGTGCCTCGCTGGCTGGCTGCCGCCTTCATGATCCTCCCGTTGTTCGGCCTTTTGCAGCTGGCGTCGGCCTCGAGCCTCGACTGCGGACAGGGAACCGAGTTGGCCGTGGACCGCGTTACCGGCGTCCTCGAGAATTGTGACGGGACCCCCTTCGAAGGGCGGGGGGCGCCTGGAGGGACACCGGACTTCGTTGCCCTAGGTGGCCAAGTTTTCGCCGGACAGGTGGTGACGGCGGCGAACTGCGCAGGTTGCCACGGGCCTGCGGGCCAGGGGGGAACGGGTCCCGCGCTAGCCGGCGTGGTGACAACCTTCGCTTCATGCGTCGACCACATCGAGTGGGTGACAAAGGGCTCCTCTGGATTCCAGGCCGAGGGTCGCACCACCTACGGGGACCTCAATAAGCCAATCGCCGGCGGCATGCCGTCTTTTGCGGCCAGCCTTACGCCCGAACAGATCGCGGCGGTATCGGCTTTCGAGCGGGTGCGCTTCGGCGGAGCCGACCCGACGGCGGTGCTGGCCGATTGCGGACTGGTCGAAGCGCCGGCCGAAGCCGGCGCCGAGGAATCGACGGCGACAACCACCGGCGAGGCCGGGGCCGACGGTTCGACTGCCACGACCATGGCTCCAGCCGCTACGACGACGGCTCCCTGAGCCCCCCGAATTTGCCCTAAAGCGGTTTGCCCGACTGACCGATATAGAGTCGGTACAGAGAGTGGTAACGGGCTCCGCACCTGATACCCCGGGCACGTTCATTCCCAGGGTTTTCAGGAGCCTCCCAGCCCGCCCCTAATGAGCGGAGCAACCGTCACTCTCTAGACGAAGCCCCCTTGCCCCGGGGGCTTCGTCGCGATTGGTTCGTTCTGTGGCCGGAGTACGCGCTTTCGCGGTACCCGAACCCGGTATTCGCATAAAGTCCGAAAATGAGGCCGGCGACCGCACTTGTGATCTTGATCCTGCTGGCGCTGATTCTCCTGGCGTTTGTGTTTCAGCTCGGCGAGATACTTGGTTCCAGCTGATTCTTGGTCCTAGCTGGGGACGCGGAACGCCACCGGCATCCCCACACTGACGCTGAGCTCCTCGTCGGCGCGCTCGCCGCGCACCGCTATTGCGATCAGTCCAGCCGAGTCGATATGAACCGCTAGTTGGCCCGTGGGAACGTCGCCGAAAGTACGAACGAACCTCGCGACATGCCAGCCCGATCCGACTCGCACCTCAAGCTCTTCATCCGGTCTCGCTCCGGCAATGGCGAGGTCGTCTGGACCGACGTTGGTTTCGACGTTCCCATACCAGTCGATCCACAACACCTCGCCCTCGACCAGAGGCGGCTCCACTTTCGGCAGCGGGAGCATCAACGGCATCACCGATCCCGGATTGAGGGCAGGTCCCAGGTCGGCCAGGCTGGCTTCGCCGGACGAAAGCAGGGCGGCCGCCGGCCCGAATACATCCCGGCCCTGAAAGGTGACACCCGGAGCAGGGATGATGACATCGGGATTTTCAATCGAGTGAATCGCCGACGCCCCTCCAACTAGGGCGACCGCGGGCGATAACAGTCCGTTGTCGGGGCCGACGAAGAAGCCCGCTTCAGTGTCAAGCGCGAGGGCTTTGCGGGCCGTGCCGACTCCAGGATCCACCACGGCAAGGACGACACCTTGCGGTAGGTATTGGATGGCGCGGGTCAGCGCCAGTGCTCCGCCGCGCACATCGCCGGGGAAAACCCCGTGGGTGATGTCGATCACTTGCGCATCCGGAGACAGTCTCGCGATGACCCCATGGACAACTCCGACGAACTCGTCTTGCAGCCCGAAATCGGAGAGAAAGCTGATCGGCAGGGCCAAGGGCGGCGAGGTTAGGCGCAGAAACACCTTTCCGTAAGATGACCTGATGGTCAGCCAGCACGACGAAATCGCGTCCGAGCTGGCGCAAGCAAATTCTGTGATGTGTATCGGAGCTCTCGACACCGGGAAGACCACGATGGCGAAAAGACTGATCGAGACCGCTCTCGACGCGGGTCGCTCGGTTGGCTACGTCGATTCCGACATCGGCAACTCGAGCATGGGCCCTCCGGCTTGCGTCTCGATGCGTGTCTTCCGTCGCTCGAGTGACATATCCGACAACGGAGCACCGGATGCTGTTCATTTCGTCGGTGGGATCAGCCCGGAGCGGTTGGTTCTCCAGCAGGTGACCGCCACCGCCGCGTTGGTCGATCGGGCACGAGACGAAGCCGACATGGTCGTGATGGACACGAGCCCGATGATTGCAGGGGTCGTCGGCGAGACGCTCAAGTATCACAAGATGGAGTTGTGCCGGCCCGATGCGGTGGTCGCACTTCAGCGTGGCGGCGAACTTGAACCGGTGGTAGGGATGATCCGCAGATTCTTTGGAGGGAACGTCCACACGGCGCCGGTGGAGCCAGACGTGAGACCCTCGAGCCCCGACGAGCGAATGGGACGGCGAACAGAGCGAATCAAGTCGGCTTTTGCCCCACCATTGGAGACCTGGCGCGTCCGGCCGACCGTCTTCGCGCCGACTTTGCCCAGCGGACTTGATCCGAACCGTCTCGACGGTCTTCTCGTCGGGGTCCACGATGCTGACGGTCGGTGCCAGGGCTTGGGACGGCTCGAGGTCGACGACGGAAACCTCAAGGTGCTCACCAACGCCGGCGAGGGCATGCAGGGTCTCCGTCTCGGATCACTGCGTCTCGACCTCGATCGCGGCGATGTCCGACCGGTCAACCTCCGCGAGCTCATGTTCGGGCTGTAAATAGCCGAAGGGGATTTACAGCGGTATCGCCCCGCAGGGGCGACACCGGTTTCTCCCCCCGGAGGGGGGAGTACCTGAGCGCAGCGAAGGGGTAGGGGGCGCACATTGACGCGCGAGAAGTGTCCTCTTTTCGAGCCAGCCGCTGAAGTAGCACCTTTTCGTCGTGGGAGAAAACGCCCCCCTCCCGGCTCCGCCGGACTCCCCCCTCCGGGGGGAGAAACCGCTATTTCTCCCCGCCGGGAGAAAAAGCAAGGCGCCCAAGAAACCTCTCGGTCCGAGACCCCGCACTTCCCCGAACGGGCTTTCCGACCGATCAGCACCTTGGGCGCTTGCCAATGGGGACAGTACGGAAACGGATATATCGGGTCAACCATGCCGTTATCCCTACGCATGTCGTCGAAAACTGCGGGTTGTGACGTAAGGCAACGAATTCTCTCGTCGTGCAACCAAGCTCGGATAGCTAATTGGACTTATCCGCAGTTTCCACAGCTATCAACAGGTCTTTGTTCACAACCTCTTGTGGGAAAGAATCTACGGGTTCTTTTCGCGGGGCAGCACATCGCGATAGAGCTCGAGATAGCGGCGCACGGTTCCTTCCCAGGAGAAACGTTTTGCCCAATCCGATGCAGCATGGCCGATCTTCGCGGCGAGCCCTGGGTCATCGAGAAGGGCAACGACCCGCTCGGCGTACAGCTCGGGGTTCGCACCATCGATGAGGAATCCGCTCACCCCATCGTCGATGACGTAGACGAGGCCACCCGCGCTCGATGCCACCACCGGTACCCCGCATGCCTGCGCCTCTGCCGCGACGAGACCAAAACTTTCGGTCCGTGAGGGGACGAGCACCACATCGGCGGACCGATACAGATCCGGGAGCAAGCCGTGTGGCAACGGACCAACGAATCTGACTCTCGCACCCACCCCGAGATCCAAAACAAGCTGTCGCAGCCGGCGGATCTCGCTTTCGCCTTGTGGTCCTGAAGGCCCACCAACCACGAGCAAGGTCGTGTCGGGATGCGTGTCATGGACGAGCGCGAGCGTCGAAATCGCAATGTCAACGCCCTTCAGCGGCTGGATGCGCCCGACATACGCCATCACCGGATTGCGTCCCAATCCAAGCCGTCGCCGCGCGCGGTCCTTGGAACCGGGGCGGAACAAGCGATGGTCGACTCCAGGTGGTGAGGTGCAGAGACGATTGGGGTCTGCCCCATAGAACTCGAGCAGTTCGGCTGCTTCGGCGGGCGTCGAGGCCATGACGCAATCCGATTCGGCGATCACCTCGTGTTCGGCGGCAATGCGCAGCAAGCTTTCGGGGGTGTCGTCGTCGCGAAGGCTCTCGTTTTTCACCCGGCCCAACGTGTGAAATGAGTTCGCCAATGGAATCGAAAGGGCGCGTTTGACTAGTAACCCGGCCCATCCCGACAGCCAGTAGTGAGAGTGCAGTATCTGCGGTGGGTTGGGCCGCAACTCTTCGACAACGGCGGCGGCAAACTCGCGCACATATCGCGGGAGATCAGAGGTCGGAAGCGGCTCAGGTGGCCCGGCCGCGACATGGATGACGCGGTAGCCCTCCACGACCTCGACCACCTTGGGGTCGTTGGGATCTTCGAACCTGGTGAAGACTTCGACCTCGACACCGCGGGCAGCCATGGTGCGCGAGAGCTGATCGAGGTAGACGTTCATGCCCCCTGCGTCGCCCGACCCGGGCTGCAGCAGCGGCGACGTATGCATCGAAAGGTAGGCCACGCGTTTGATCACGGGTTGTCGATCCTCGCTTCGATCACGAACAATGGCCGCGGCGAAGCGCCAAGCCGGACCTTGTAGTCCTCGTCGCCTTTGAGAAAATCGAAAACGCCAAAACCCTGCTCGATCGTGTGCTCGATCATCGCAGTGAGCACCACCAGGCCGGGCGACCCGTGGGCGAGCGCAGGGTCAAACCCGGAGTTGTAGAGGTAATAGCTCGACGCATCTGAATAGCCGAAGAGGCAAGCAGAAGCTCCGGCCGAAGTTTCAAGCAAATCCGTTCGCCAGCCCGGCTGCGCGGCCAGCCGGCGAAAGAATCTTTCCCGGGCACCGTTCATGAACTGCCCCTTCGGCCCTGGAGAGAGGCGGTGTAGTCGGACGAACTCGTCGATCCCAACAGTTGAACCCGCCTCGTGGGTGCGCATCGACACCTTGCCAATCGACTCCTCGTATCGTCGCCGCTTCCGCCGCAGCTCGTGCCTCCCTTTCTTTCCCAGACTGGCGTAGAAGTCGTCGACCGTCTTCGGGAGCTCGAGGACGAGAGCGCTTTGATGCTGGCGGACGTCGGGATCAAATCCTGCCGCCGCCAGCCCGTTGGCCATCGGCTCGGACGCCTCGGCCGGAAGCGAATCGAAGGACAGGTGGTGGCCCTGGGCCGAAAAAGCGGTGCCCAGTATCTCGAAGTCGGCCACATCCAGGTCACCCAGGGGACTGTGGTAGTCGCACAGGTCGCCTTCCCCCAAGAGCTCGAGCGTGCCATCGGAGACCTTCATCAGCAGCAGCTCACCGCGATCTGAGGAGGCTTGCCAGGCTTGGGCTCCCTGACCCAGCTCTTCATGCCACGCAGTGAGAAATTCTCGATGAGGGAACGGTCCGGTACGCGGGGCCATTGCTTGCAGGTCACGGCCCTCTCCGACGGGCAACCCTTCGCTGAGCTTCACTTGAAACTCAACTCCAATCGTGATTGAAAACGTCCCACGGGCTCCCCCCCGCCGTAAACGGCCGGTTCGGCGATCGGGCGTAGTCCGCTGCGGGCCGCATCAGTGAGCATGCCGAGCTGGTCGAGGGTCGCTACTAGCGCCACCCCAGCAGCAGCGAGCTCGCCATCCCACGCCTTGACTGCGATCCCGTACCCGCCCCGGATCGCCACGCCCAAACAGCCGGCGGCGCCCCGTTTGGCGGCTGCGTTGAGGTGAGTCGCGATTGCCGCATCGACATTGCCATATCCGGATACCAACGCCGGATAGGCATGCATGGCATCGAAGACCGGGGCCAATTCCTCGTCGTGGCCAAGCCTCGCAAAAGCCTGAGCCATGCGCTTTGCGGTTGTGGTGAAGACCGGCGCCCCGCACCCGTCGATCCCAATCGGCTCAACCGGGCCGGCTAGCTCGCGCATGAAGGTGGCGATTTCGCGCTGCAAGGGGTGCTCGGGCGACAGGTAGCCATCAAGGTCCCAACCCGAGGCCTGCACCGCGCGCAACATCGCGCTGTGCTTCCCGGAGCAGTTGTTCCAGATCCGCCGAGGTTCGCCTTCCCCGGCGGCGGCGACTCGACGCGCCGCCGATGGGCGGAGAGGCCACGCCGGCGGGCAGGCCAATTGATCTTCGCTCAAACCCGCCTCAGTCAGCATGGCGTGGACCAAGCCCACATGCACCGGCTCCGCGTCGTGGCTCGCACAGGCCAGAGCCAGCTTCTCCCGGGCTAGCGCGGCTCCGAGGCGGTTGCACACCGCGGCCTGGAAAGGTTTCGCCGCTGAACGAAAATAGAAAGGTCGATCGACGTCGCCGCTCCACGCGACCAAATCCCCATCAACGTCGACGACTGCGAGCGACCCGTTATGGACCGTCTCGATCAGCCCCGAGCGGACCTGCTCGGCCAGCAATTCAGGACGGCAATTCAGGAGGGTTGAAGGGTGGCGCCGCCCAACTCGATCTTGTACCGATTGACGACTTCGGCCTGGAGCCGATCGAGAATTGATTGGACTTCGAGCCGCAGTGAGGAGATCTCGGACTCGAGGCTGGCCAGCTCTTCCCTAGCCTCGATCAGCTCCTCTTCCGACATCTCCCCAAGCCGAATCATCAAATCGTTCCCGAGGATCCGGTCGAGGTGTCGGCGACCTTGCAAGGGAAGATCGGGGAGATCGAGCGAGAGATGACGGCCGGTCCCAGGACCGGCCGTTTGGCCCGGTCGGGGCGCGCCGTCATGTCCCGTCAGAATCTCAGTGAGCGCATCGATGAGACTGCGATCCTCCTCTCCTCGCCGACGTCTTTGCTCGAAAGCCAGCACGTCGAGACGACCATGCAACAGGCGGCGGTAATAAGACAGTTCAGTTTCGACTTCCTCCGCCAGGTCGCGACGACGACGAAGCTCGTCGAGGGAAATGCTCGTGATGGCGTCGAGGAACTCGGCGTCCCGCACCTGGTCTATTCGGCGGCGTTCACTCTCCACGAACGGCAGATTACCGGCAGGCCGCGACGAGGGTTGGGTAGGGGTTTACCGCCGAGGAGCCGCGCCCGTTCGGATGGATTTCAAAGTGAAGGTGCGGTGCTCCCCCGTCCGCGTTGCCGCTGGACCCGTTGTAGCCCACGACATCCCCCCGGCTCACCCGGCTACCCGACCCGACGTTGAACGAATCGAGGTGGGCGTAATAGAACCCGGTCCCGTAGTCGGCGATCAGCCAAACGGTCTTGCCGCCCAGACCACTGTTACCCGTGTACACCGTCCCCGAGGCCGAGGCATAGAGCGGCGCGCCGTAGGGACCCATCATGTCGGTGCCTCGGTGACCGCGACCACCCGAACGCGGTGCCCCCCAAGAGTTAGTGAACGACGAACCGGGGAACGGACACAGAAAGTTGGGCGTGGCCGCGGCGGACACGCCGCCGGCAGCGCTGCCCCGGGCCGCGGCTGCTCGCGCCAGTTCGATCTCATATTGCTTCTGGGCGGCGCGGCAATTTCCGTCAAGCTTCTCCCAGGTCTGTTGATCCACGAGCATTGCCTGTTCCTGCAGATCCTTGGCGTCGAGCCGAGCCTGCTCGACGCTGCGTAATTCGGTTTCGAGCTCGACCAGCTCGCCGGAGAGCACGTTGAGCTCCCCTTGCAAAGCTGCCAGGTCCGAAGCCGCATCGCGCTCGTTAGTCGACGTGGCGGCGAGGAACTCACTGGTCAGCATCACTTGATCGATCGAGCCGGCGGTGAGAAACAGCGTCGATGGGGTGCCGCCGCCATTCATGTAGGCCTCGACCGCCTGGTCTTGAAAGCGGCTCTCTGCCTCGTCCATGGAGGCTCGGCGCAGCTCGAGGGCTTCAGCCGTTCGGCCTTGGCGGTAGAGGACAGCGTCGACCTCGAGGCTTGCCTGCTCGTAAGCCCGAGCGGCCTCTTCGAACTGAGCCGAGGCAGCCCGGTATTCGTTTAAAGCCGCACTCGAGGCCGTGCAGGCGCGGTCGACCGCGCTCTTGGTGATCGCGATGGCTGGACTCCCAGACAGCAGCGAGGCCACCAGACCCAGGGTCAAGAGTGGCCAAAGCCGCCGCAAGAAACGGCCGGACATGGGCGAAAGGGTAGCGCGTACGCCGAAAGCGGGTCTTCCGGCCGGCCGGTCTTAGAGGACCAGGCTCACCAACGGGTAATAGAGCACTGCGGCAAACACGGCCCCGTCGAGGAGGACCAGGGCCCCGGGTGGAGAGTCGGCTAGGGCCACGCGGCCCGTCCGCAGCATCGAGCCGAGGCTGCGACCGACGACGAGAAACACTGCCATCCCGAGCCCGACGAGGATGAAACCGACAACGTCTTCACCCCAGATCAGGGCTCCGAGTGCGGCTCCGAGGACCGCGGCAAGGGCAGTCCCGGAGTAGGGGTCGAGCAGAGGAGCACGCAAGCGATCGAGCACCGCGGCCACAACCGCAGCCAGACCGACGACAAGCAGGAATATCGAGATGGCGTGCTGCTCTGCCTCGTAAATCGACCGGGTCAGCATCAGCGATCCGGTGCCAGAGGTGACGATCAGAGCCATCAAGACCGAAGGCGCCACGTCGGTCAACTCTCGGAAGCGGCGATTAACGACTCCCCAGGCAAGAATCACCGCCACCGAGATATAGAGGGTAAGACCGAGTCCCACCCCAACGAAGGTCTGGGTCGAGACGACTGCCAGGGTGATGGCGATCAGGATTCCCAGGGTGGCAGGCTCCCGTCCTCGATCTTCGAGACGCGCCGCGACGTCGACCGTCCACATCGCCATGAGGAGGACCACACCAGCGGCCCACCATGAGGGACCGGGGGCGAGGTTCGTACCGATGAGCAGGAGGAGCCCCACGAGGCCAACCACCAATGCCGAGTCGACGAAACCCGGTGGCATCGTCAGACTGCCGCCAGAAACTGGTGGTATCAAGGCAAGCTCATCGCCCGGCCTCACCTCGTCATTCCCGGACGCACTCTCTCCGTTGCGCCAGACAGCGGCCGACTGCAATCCCGCCGCGAACTTGGCCCCGAAACGAGACGAAGCAGCCGCGAGCACTTCTTCGACCGTGTCACCCTCTAGTTCAATTCTGGATGCGCCCGCGAGCTCGCGCAGATGAGCGAACAAACGGAGGGTCACCACAGCTCGGAGGGTAATGGCCGAGCGAGACACAGGCTGGGTCGGATTTGGGTCGCGTCAGGCCAAACTCAGCTCAAGCTGGAGGCTCGACCCGAAAGCCGCGGCGGGAGAGCTCATCGGCCAGATGCCAGCTATCGATGCCGGTCAAATCAGGTTCGCGACCGGCATGCGCCGCCAGCAGATCAGCTGCACGATCCCGCAAGGTTCTGGCCCACGCCCGCCCCGACGCCCGCCCCTCAAGCGTCAAAGTCGAGTCGGAGGCGACCAAGTAGAGAGCTGCCTCCGGTTGTGGGTTTTGCGCGCTGCCTTTTTCGCCATAGACGAGCAACAGCCCGCCGGCTGGAAGGTCCTGAACTCCTCCATCGGCAACAAACTCTCCCTGGTATGCCCAGCCGGTCGACTTGGTTGTGTCGACCTCAGTGACAAGCTTCGCCCAGTGACGCCTGCGACCATCACCGAGTTGAGGCACCTCCACAGCCACCAGAATTTGGTCCACCTCCCGAGCATACGTTGCCTGCAAAAGCTCGACTACGGGTAGGCTCAGATGGATATCTCACAGGAGCAATTAGCGATGTCCCGACGCGGGACTCCATCGGATCCTTTTCCACTCGACGGCTTCCATCACATCGAGTTTTGGACCGACAACGCCTACCAGTCGGCGCAATTCTTCCGGTCCTTAATGGGGTTCGCGATCGAGGGTTACCGCGGTCCCGAGACCGGGAACAAGGAGACGGCCTCGTGGGCTCTTCGCCAGGGCGAAGCCCGATTCATCGTCACGGGGGCGCTGTTCCCCGACCACCCCATTAGCCGGCATGTGCTCGAACACGGTCCCGGGGTCCACGATGTTGCCCTCGCGGTGCCCGATGCCGAGGCCGCGTTCGAGCAGGCGGTGGCGCGAGGCGCAGAGGCGGCCCACAAGCCGGAAGTCCTCACCGGTAACGGCAAGACCTGGGGCAGGGCCGGGATTCACACCTACGGCGAGACGATTCATTCCCTCATCTCCTCGGATGGAAGCTGGCCCCCACCCGACTTTCAGCTTTTCGACGACACGGTCGCCCGGGGTGTTGGATTGTCACGCATCGACCACGTAGTTGGCAACGTCGGCCTGGGCGACATGGATCGCTGGGTCTCGTTCTACGAGGACGTTTTCGGTTTCGTGTTGCTCCGTCACTTCGACGACGAACAGATCTCCACCGAGTACTCCGCCCTGATGTCAAAAGTGGTCTGGGACGGAAGCGGATTGATCAAGATGCCGATCAACGAACCCGCTCCGGGCCGCCGCAAGAGTCAGATCGAGGAGTACCTCGATTTCTATCGATCACCAGGGGTGCAGCACATCGCCATCCTCAGCGACGACATCTTTCGCACCGTGGGTGAAGTGAGAGATCGGGGCCTGATGATGATGAACGTGCCCGATAGCTACTACGCCGAGATCGAGGAGCGGGTCGGAGAGATGGAGGTCGACGAGGAGGAAATGCGCCGCCTCAACATCCTCGCCGACACCGATGAAGGTGGCGGGCTCCTTCAAATCTTCACCCGCATGTTGCAGGATCGACCGACGGTCTTCTTCGAGTTCATCGAACGCCGCGGCGCCACCGGCTTCGGCGAAGGAAACTTCAAAGCGTTGTTCGAAGCCATCGAGCGCGACCAAGCAGCGCGCGGAAACCTCTAGGTTCCAGAGCTCCCGAGGAAGGTCTCGATAAGAGCGGCTGTGGCAGCCGGATCCTGGCGGTGGGGGCGGTGCCCGACACCGGCCAGAACGTCCAGGCTCGAACCGGAAATTGCATCGACCAGTTGGCGGCCATCTGACAGAGGAGTGACCCGGTCGTTGTCGCCCCAAATGACCAGGGTTGGAGCGGTGATCTGTCCCAAATCAGCAGGGATGGTCGTGGCGCGCGGGGTCGAAGCCATCGCCAACAGGGCGGCGGTAGTGCCTTGAACCCTCGCCGCTCCCTCTCTCACCTCGAGGTCAGCCGCCGTCGGGCACCAACCGCCCGTAATGCACTCCGCCTGGTAGTTCTCGACCGCCCGGTTGCCACCTCCGAGGTTGGTGAATATGAGCGCCGGTCCCACGAGGGGTAGTCGAAAGAAGGTCTCGGTCCAGGTGGGAGCAGGACCGTAAATTTCCGGCGCAATCAAGACGAGGCGCTCGACCATCTCCGGACCGTCTGCCGCAAGTTGTGCAGCCACTGTGCCGCCCATGCCGGCGCCGACGAGGGTCGTACTACCTAGCCCCAGCTCTTCGATGAGCAACGACAGTGTTTCCGCCCGACCGGAGACCGTGTGCTGACGTCCCATCTCATTCGGATGAGTTCCGAATCCAAAGTCAATCTGGTCGGGGATGATTAGTCGGTAGTTCGGCAGGGCTTCGGCAACCCCCAGCCACTGATAGCCGCCGGCAACGTCGTAATCGTGGACCAGGAGCACCGGTGGGCCGGAGCCCATCTCGCGGTAGTGCAGCGACTGTCCGTTGGAGAGAGTGACGAGGGTGCCGGGAGGGCTCTCTTCCGGGTCAACAATTTCGAATGAGTCGATCCCCGAGGTAACCGAATATGCCCAGACGATGGCTCCGGTGACACCGAGAAACAGAAGGAATCCAACAAAACGGGCGACCAGACTCCCGGCGCTTGCCTTCTCCCTCTGGGGGGGCCGAGCTAAAGACATTTCGCCATCCGCCAAGCAGGATTCAATTTGGGCAGTTGCGAATTTGGGGCGTCATTCGCCAAGGATGACATGAGGTTCCTTCGGACCGCTAGGGGGAAGGTTTAGCTTTTCAACATGGCCTCGGGAGAATCGAAGACCGAAGATCGCCTCCGAACGTTGGCCGCTCCGGTCGAATTGCGGGTCCATGGGGTCGGCGGAACCACACCCGAGGTGCTCCTCTCACATCCCCATCCGGTACAGGTTGCGGGTGACGACACGGCCGGGTTTTACCGCTCGCCCGACTCGGATGCTCTCGAGGCATATTCCTGGGGAGGGATCACGTCCCGAGCGGGCAGTCGAGCGCTTTGGCTCTTGCTCCTTCCCTTTGCGCTAGCCAATGCGGCCGGATTCATGATGGCCACTCCGAAGGCGTTCCCGCGAGCGTTGTTGCGTCTTATCTCGCTGGCCGTGACGGCGATGGCAGCCCTATGGGCAACGGGCATCGGCATCGACCTCATTGCCTACCAATGTGGCGCTCAGCTGGTCTGCCGCGACCATCATTGGTGGCTCAGTTTCTTCAACAACCCCTTCTTTGCGACTTCGCCAATTCGACGCATGGTCGTGGGCCTCCTGCTCCCGGTGGCGTTGATCGCCACTTGGCGTCTAGCGACACGCTTCAGCCGGACTCGATACGAGGAGGCTTTCTACGGTGAACCGGTTGAGTCAAGAGAGAATTTCTCCGGTGACCTGTCAGGAGCAGCCAACCTCGCGGCACCGACAGTTCTGGCATTCCGCAACGTTCACGACGCGGCTCGCGTCCGCTCACTTTGCTTGTGCAACTGCCGTCGTCGTCGCCGCTTTCTCCCTCGGAACTGGCCGCTTGCGCAGTGGTCCGGATTGGGACGCCACATTCGATCGCCTTACGTTCCTGGTGGCAGTCGCAATCATCGTTGTTGCCGCCATCGTGACGGCAGCAGCCGGGAAGGGACCAGGCCGGCTGGCGGCGAGCGCGGCGTGGCTACTGCTCGGATTGGCCGCGATTGTCAACGTGATTCGACCAGGACCGGTCGACCTGGTCTCGGGCGGTGTGGGTCCCGGGGCTCTCCCTGGCTATAGCCGACCGGCTCTGGCGATGGGGCTCCTCAGCCTCGTACTTGCGGTGTTGTTGATGGTGTCGCTTCTCATCGCCAGAACCGAGACTTTCCTTCCGGTGGCTACAACTGCGCTAGCTATGTGGGCCATGATTTCCTTGCAGGCCGGTTCCCACGTCCGCATTGCAGATTGGTTGGGAGACAGGCTCCCGACCGCGCAGACTGCAGTCATCGGCTACTCGTTCGCCTATGACTGGTTCGCTCTCGCCTCGTTGGCACTGGTCTTCGCAATTCTTCTCACCTTGCTGATTGCCTATGTCTCGCTTCGTCGTCGAACCTCGCAACCGACAGAAATCGACAAAGTGGCCAAGGTGTATCCGGAGCTGAATCCCGATCTCGAAGGTTTGGCCTGGCTGCGACGTATCGTTCGCGCCCGCGCTCTGGCCGGCTTCACGGATCAGGCGGCAAACGCGTTGCTCGCGATGCTGAGCTTGGTCCTCGTTGGTGCCATCGCTTTCTATGGCGTCCGGGCTTTCGTGTCGGGAAGCCCCCTCGATGCCATCGGTCCCATGCCCGCCACCTGGAAAAGCCTCGTGCCCGCCGCGTCCTGGATCGGGAGCTTGCTCCCCCTCGCCGCACTGGTGACGATGTACCGCTCTTTCCGCGACCCGGGCACGCGCCGGCGAGTCGGCGTGTTGTGGGACATTCTCACGTTCTGGCCGCGCTGGTTTCATCCGCTTGCTCCCCCGCCCTACTCGGCACGGGCGGTACCCGAGCTCGGGATCCGCCTCCAGCGACTTACCGACGAAGGTGCCAGGGTCGTGATATCGGGTCACTCACAGGGTTCGGTACTTGCCGTCGCCTCGCTTGCCCGGCTCCCTGCCGAGATCCGTAACAGGGTCGCGCTTCTCACCCACGGAAGTCCACTAGGGCGTCTCTACGGAAAATTCTTCCCCGCCTACTTCGGACCTGATCGGTTGGCCGTCCTAGCAGATCGGGTCGGGAGGCGGTGGACCAACTTGTTCCGACTGACCGATCCGATTGGGGGACGCCTGGGAATCGGCGACACCGAGTTACGCGACCCATCCACGGCCAGCAGACAACCGGGAGATCCGCTGCCACCAATCAACGGCCACACCTTCTATCGAGGTCCCGAGGTCGACGATGCCTCCACGAGTCTTGCCGCACAAATCGGGCAACATGACGCCTGAGCTATGACCATCGAGCCATGACCATTTCTGCAGTCATGATCGGAGCGGGCCAGCGGGGGCACTACGTCTACGGACCTTGGGCCCTCGAACATTCCGACCGTCTCCGTTTCGTCGCCGTCGCCGACCCCGACCCGACCCGCCTCCAACGCTTCGCCGAGCCTCACGGCATCCCCCAAAAGCACAGGTTCAACGACCCGCTCGAACTTCTCGCTCAGGATGCCCTGGCGACCGCGGCAGTGATCGCCTCGCCCGATCGCTGGCATCGTCAGCACGCCGAAGCAGCGCTCGCCGCCGGTTATCACGTTCTCGCCGAGAAGCCGATGGCCGACTCGTTGGAGGGATGCCAAGCGCTCGTCAGCGCCGCCGCCGAGGCGCCCGGCGAGCTGCACATCGGCCACGTCTTTCGATTCACACCTTTCTTTAACACCCTTAACCAAGTCCTGAACTCCGGACGCCTCGGCGACATCGTCACGGTTGAACACCGGGAGAACGTTCGCTCGTGGCACATGGCGCACTCGTTTGTGCGGGGCAACTGGGGCCGGCGAGCGTCCGCACCGCCATTCATCGTGGCCAAGTGCACACATGATCTCGATATTTTGCAGTGGAACCTCGCGAGCCGAGTCCGACGCCTGAGTTCGCAAGGTGGCCTATTCGAGTTCAGACCTGAGCGCGCTCCTGCCGGAGCCACGGAACGCTGCACCGATCCCTGTCCGGTTGTCGGCTGTCCCTACGATGCCCGCCGCCTCTATTTGGATGAGCGGCTAACCGGGTGGCCGGTGCATGTCATCACTGACGACCTCTCCTCGGAGGGTCGTTACCGGGCGATTTCTGAGGGACCCTATGGCGTGTGCGCATACAAGGCCGGATCAGATGTCGTCGACCACCAGTCGGTTTCAATGGAGCTCGAGAACGGTGCGACCGTCACACTGATCGTCCACGGTCACTCGCACCAGGAGGAGCGAACCATGCGCTATGACGGAACCCGCGCAACTTTGCGAGGCCGGTTCGGCTGGGTTGAGGAGATCGAGGTCTACGACCACGTGAGCGGAATTGGTGAAAAGATTCCGATCCCGGCGGCCAGCAGCGGTCACGGTGGGGGCGATGAGGGCATCATCGAGTCGTTCGTGGCAGCGGTGTCCGGGCAAGCTGAGCCAGTCACCACCGCAGCCGAGTCCTACGAGAGCCATCTCTTGGCTTACCTGGCCGAGGAAGCCCGGGTGAATGGAACGGTCATCGAGGTCAACGAGCGACGTTGAGTAGATCAGTGATCTCGACTCCGAACGCGACTGCGCGGCGACTCTTTGCTCCAATCTCTACCTCATATGAACGCTGGGCCCGGATTCTCAGCCTGGGTCAAGACGGTCGATGGCGGCGCCACCTCGTGAGAGGCTTCACCTTGCCAGCGGGAAGCAGAGTTCTCGATGTGGCGGCGGGAACTGGTTCCATCAGCAAGCTCATGCGAGCGCGCGGTTACGAAGTCATAGCTTTGGACCTGACCGGGGAAATGCTCCGCCAGCATCCCGGACCAGCACGGGTCCAGGCTCGGGCCGAACAACTGCCGTTTGCGGACTCGACCTTCGACGGTCTCACCTTCGGCTACCTGCTCCGCTATGTCGACGATCCGCTCGCCTGTCTGCGCGAGCTCGGACGGGTGGTCAAACCAGGTGGGACAATCGGAATGGTCGAGTTCGCAGTGCCCCGAGGTGTATGGAAACCGTGGTGGCGGCTCTACAGCGGAGTGTTGTTGCCGTTAGTTGGCCGGCTGGTCGGCCAGGGGTGGCACGAGGTCGGCGGCTTCTTGCGCACCTCGATCGAAGATTTCCACCGTGCGCATCCCGATCAAGCGGCCCTCTGGCGCGGCGGGGGTTTGACCGAGGTCAAGGCGACCAGGCTGTCCCTGGGCGGGGGGATAGTGGTCTGGGCCCAACGACCATGAATTTGGGCCCGTGAAACGCCCCGCCTTCTACGCCTCGCCCGGGAGCGTGCCGCGCGACCTCCTGGCGCTCCTGCATCCCCCCTACACCGCCTGGAACCTGGCCCACGTCGTCGCCGGCGCGGCCTTTGCCCCCCAAGTCGACGCCTTGATCCTCACCGGGACGCTCCTGGCTTTTTTCTTTGGCCTGGGGATCGGCGCTCACGCGCTGGACGAGTTGCACGGCCGACCTTTGCGCACTTCATTGAGCCGGCAAGTCCTGGTTGGGCTTGGGGTTGGCGGAATGGTCGTGGCCCTTGTCCTGGCGGTGGCAGGCATGCGGATCGTGTCGCCATGGGTGCTGGCCTGGGCCGTCCTCGGCATTGCCCTTGCCGCTGGCTACGCCTTCGAGGTGCCCCGCCCGCTCCATACCCCTCTCGGCTTCGCACTCGCATGGGGAGCGTTTCCGGTGCTGGTTGGATTTTGGGCCCAGACCCGCACGATCGGTCTTGCTGCCGTGTTCATGGCCGCAGCGATGACCCTTCTCTCGCTCGCACAACGCGCGCTGAGCACCCCGGCTCGCAAGCTCCGCCGGACGGTCGAACGAGCCGAGCTGACCATGCAAAGCGGGTCCGTCAGGGAGACCTGGGACGAGGACCAGATGCTGGATACCTGGGAACGCCCGTTGAAGCTTCTCGCGACTGCAGTCGTGGTGCTCGCGCTAGCGCTGTTGTTGGCGAAGTGAATGCCTAGGCCGACATCGCCCTGGCAAACGGTTCGGCTGGCCGGGAAGCGACAAAGTCCGGGGCGAGTGGAAGGCGCAATTCGAACACGGTGAGGTCCACCGTGCGCCGGTAGGCGAGGGTGCCTCCCATCCTTTCGGAAAGCAAGCGGGCAATAGACAGTCCCAGGCCCACGCTGCCAGTCAGCAGCGGCGCCTGACCCCGATGCACATAGCGTTCGAAGATTCGCGAGCGGATCTCCTGCGGAACTCCTGGCCCGCTGTCAACCACCTCGATGACATAGGAGTCTCCGTCAACCCGGCCACTCACCGCCATTGGCGCGGCGCCGTGCTTGATGGCGTTCGACAAGAGGTTGCGTACGACCTGACGGAATCGCAAGCGGTCGGCCGCGATTCGCCCTTCGTCCAAGACCGTGTGCACCACCGTGACGTGCGCCAACGGGTCGAGCACCTTCTTGACCTCGGCCACAGGATCCACAATCTCCTGACGGAACATCAAGGCCTGATTGTCGGACTTCGCTGCAGTGAGGAGGTCGTCGACCATGCGCGAAAGGTCGGCGGACTCACTGGCGATTAGCCGTGCGATTTCCTCTGAAGCCGTATCCGGATGCTCGACCATCGTCATCGCAAACCCATAGATGCTGGTGAGAGGTGTTCGCAACTCGTGCGAAAGGTTTGCGATCGCTTCGTCCTTAGCTAGTGCAACGGCCCGCTGGGTTTCGAGCTCCTGTTGTAGGCGCAGCCGCTCCTGCCGGCGGCGGGTGGTCCGACGGAAAGCCACTACAAAGGTCAGCGGGATAAGGAATGCGACGGCAAAGCGCGCCGCGTTGGCCACGCGCCCGGCGTTCACCTGCGCCAGCTGCAGTCCCAGCAACTGGCCGTCGCGATACTCAGCCAGGTTCGTGACGAACGAGCGATAGATCGGGTCGAGATCGCCTTCGATTGAGGTCCGCGATTCATGCAGACGACCCGTCCGGATCGAGACGAGGATGTCGCGGACCACGGTGGAGAAACGAATCCAGTCCGAGTCGATCGTGGCATCCGCGTCAACCAGTCCCTTGAGATTTGCCAGGCGAGTTTCGAGCTCCGACATGCTTTCGTCGACAAGGCGCAACCCTTCGGCTCGCTCAATCCCGGTGGCAGCTCCAAGTTCCTCTGCGACGGCAAGCACTTGCGCTTGGGCGACCTGATTGCGCGCCGCCGTGGCTGCACTGAGCACCGCCTCGGCATGAATGCCACGAATGCCCTGGCGTGAGGTTTCCGAGGTGCCATCGGCGGTGCCGAAGAGAATGGCCAGAGCCGAGAAGAGCACGACCAGGGCGATCGTCGGGTCAAGACGCCACTTCGACCTCTGACGCTCGACGACATCATCATGCAGAAGGTTCACGCCGGATCACCCGCTTCGCGTCGCGCCCACGCCGGAATCCAGGAGCGGTTTACCACCGAGGGGAGCACGAGCCCCAGCAGCAGAGCCGGAAGGCTGACCGCCCGAAAGCTACCAACGATGGCTGAAACCAGAAACTCCACGATGAGCAGGGGCGAAAGGATCGCGGCGGCAACGGCAGGAGGCGCGGCCAGCTCGAGACCCTCTATGAGCTCAAGGGAGTAGCTGCCCGATGGGGCCTCAGTCGCAATCGCACTAGCCGCACTCGAACTAATCGCCAGAGGAGCCATCGCCGGGTCAATGACATCTGCGGGCGGCGCGCCTGCCGGGGCCGCTGTCGTGGTCGTCGTCGACTCGTCCGGGGACAGAGGAAGGATGATTTCGGAGTCCGTGTGGCCCGCACTACCAAGAGGGGAGGTCCCATCCGCGCCAGAATCCTCAGGGTTTGACGTCGTCGAAGACGGAAAGTTGTCGCTCGTACTCGTTGTCGTCGTTGCATGGGTTGTTTCGGTTGTCGGAGGCGCAACTGTCGTTGTCGTAGTCGGCGGCTCGGTTGTGGTGGTAGGCGCCTCGGTGGTAGTCGTGGGCGGGGCGGTAGTAGTCGTAGGGTCCTCGAGCGTCAGAGCCAAGGAACTCGGCTCGCCCGTGGTTCCATAGGCAAACCACATGTCGTCATCCGAGTTGCTGTCAACGGTGAGCTTGACCGCCAAGGTCCGATCGCCGGCAATCGTGTAGGAAACGGAAGCGAAGTCGATTGTTCGAGCTACCCAGTCGCCGGATGAGCTCCAGGGAGTAGCCGAAGCTGAACCACTCTCAATGACCGAGCAGCCGCCCCCGGAGAGATCGCAATCGAGGAGGTGGGCACTTACTTCGCCGTGCAGGTCGGTCGCGAAGTCCTTCATCGCGGACCAGAAAGTCACACTCGCCGGCCCCGCCAGGGTCGTGCCCCCTCCCCCGGTCACCCAGATCTGATGTTTGGCCGGGTCGGACTCATTGGCGCCGTTACTCGACCTTTCCAGGAGCAGTCCGGGGATCGCATCGCGATCGGGGTCATAGTTCGGAAGGGAAGAATCAGTGGGGACATTGTCGTCCAGCGAGGCTTGCGGAACGCCATCGCCTTGCAGGTAGAGAACGCTGGAGGAGGCGGCCGCAGGCGACACCACGATCAGCAACAACAAGGCAGCCGCCGTCAGAGCGCAGGCACCTGACGTGCGAATTGAACCTCTTCGGTTGCCTTTCCTGTTGTGCGGAAGCAAGTTGCCATCCCGTTCCAGGACCTTCCCCGCAGATATGATCGGCCCCGCCTGCGATTTTCTTGAACAGCCGAACCCCCGAGTGGGATCGGCTGCTCTAGAAACCCCTACAGCCGACAGAACGGGTCAAAAGACCCTCTAGTAGAGGGTCGCAACCCCGGATAGCCTGCCTGCGTCCGCGGGGGAAATAGATGCGTTCGTTCCAAGGAAAACTCAGACTCGCCGACCGGCCTTCGGAGACGATGGGGGCGGGAATCGAAGTCGCCGCCGGATCGATGTCACTGATCATCAGCGACCAGGCGGTCGCAGCCTGGCCCCTCGAACGAGTAGATATCGAAGTCGAGACCGACGGGTTTCACTTCGTGGTCGATGGCGAAGAGTTCGTTTTTGTCACCAGGGACGCCTCCGGATTCGCCGAGGCAGTCGGCCTGTTCGATCAAGAACGCAAGGAAGCAATCCAGACCAAGACGCTTCGGCGTCCGGAACCGCGCCGAACACGCGAGATCCGGAGCCGGCAAAACAGCCGTGCCCTCGAAGATTCCGGTCTGACTCCCGCTCGCACTCCGAGGCGCCCGAGAAGTATTCGGCCACAACTCCCTGATATTGACTACCGGTCCCGGACCACCCAACTCGGCATCGCAGTCCTGGTATTGGCCGCCCTTCTCGGCATCTTTGCCCGCCCGCTTCTGGCTTTCGCCCTGATGGGCTCCGGTTCGCTCGGGCTTCTCTTGGGAACCGGAGCCTTGCTCGATCCGATCGTGGCGACTCGCCTGCCCGCCGACATCACCGCCGGCAAGTCGGTCCTCATCGCGGTCGTGCTGCTCATGAGCGGAATGCTGGTCCTCGTCCTCTAGGTCGGGCACCGGCGGTTACCAACCGCCACTTACTCGCTCTACCTTTGTTGAGGTTCCCTGCTTGTTGGCCCTCGGGCGAACTGGGCAGCGGGCGACCACTTTCGATCCAACCCCACATCCTCGTACGTATCACTCTCAGGCCGCTCCCGGCGAAGTCACAGAATTAGACCAGCCGAATCGACCAAACTTCTAGCTCCCAAAAAACGAAAGGTTTCTGCAAAGTGACTGCCAACGCACCCCGGCGCAGAAAGCGCACTCCCCTCATCATTCTTGGAATAGTTGTCGTTGGAGTTGCGGCGCTCCTCTTCTATTTCTTCGGGGGGACAGCACCCTCGGAAGTTGACATCGATTCAGCGGCGGCGGCGATAACCACGACCGCCGCGACTGAAGGAACCAACGAAGCGACCGGGTCTACCGCGGTCGACGGAGTGCAAGGCACCTGGACGGTTGATACGAGTGTCGGTGAATTCACCGTCACTGAGGACACCGAAGCGACATTCGCCGGATTCCGGGTCAATGAGGTACTCGACGCCGTCGGGGAAACCGTGGCCGTCGGTCGTACTCCCAACGTTGCCGGCACTCTCGAGATCGAAGGCACGACGCTCGATGCAGTCGACATCACCGTTGACCTCACCACGATTGTGAGCGATCGGTCCCGCCGCGAAGGTGCGATTCAGCGAGCACTGAACACCTCGGCGAATCCGGAGGCCACGTTCGTCCTCACCGAGGCAATCGACCTTGGGGCCGAAGCCGAAACCGGAGCGACGGTGGCGGCGTCTGCCACCGGCGACCTGACCATCAATGGGATCACAATGCCAGTGACGATCCCGATCGAAGCCAAGCTGGTCGAAGGACTGATCATCGTCACGGGATCGACCGATGTCGTGTTTTCCGACTTCAATGTCGACACGCCGTCAGCCCCGATCGTGTTGTCGCTCGAGGACCAAGGCATCCTCGAATTCCAGCTCTGGTTCACCCGGGCCTAGGAAACGACACCCGAAACGTTCGGTTCGACGTCGTCGACCACCTCCCCGGGGGCATCCTGGCGTCGAGCCAAATAGATGAATGGAAGCGCGAGCGCGTGTATCGCGCCGGATACCAGGTAGGAAGCCCCGTACCCGCTGGCGTCGGCGACGCGGCCCAACACTGGTTGGGTGAGCGCGCCCCCGGCTGAACCCACCAGCGCGTCCATCGACAACACGGTCGCGCGCTCCGACGAGCGGATGCAGCCATTCAGGAATGCTTGTCGGATTGGTCCGGTCAGGGAGAAGAAGAAGGCCCAGGCAACAAAAGCGGCGGCCACGAGCCAGAAGCTGTCGCCGACCCCGATCAAGACCACGGAGACGGTTGCGAGCGTCGTCCCGGTGAGGATGGCGGTGGTGCGGCGGCGGAAGAGTTTCTGCACGAAGGGCACCGTCAAACCTCCAACGATTTGTGCCCCCGCAAATACCGCCGCCGCGAGACCGGCGAGCGCAAAGGCCGACTCGTTTCCGTAAAGCTCCAGCAGATAGGGCTGCATGGCGTAGAAGCCGTAGAAGCCGACCCCGGTGAGGAAGAAAGAGGACAGGATCAGCCAGCGGAGGTTGGGGTTGCCGAATCCGGTTTGGATCGATTGCCGGAGGATCGCCCTCGCTTCGGCTGTCACCCGCGTGGACGCCCGGCGAGTGAAACCGAGGTCGTGCATGAACCGAAACGCCACAATGAAGGTCAGGCCGAGGAGAGTCGCCCGGATCACGTAGGGAACTGCGAGGGACGAGGCTTGGGCAACCACACCGCCTGCCACGGCTCCGACCAGCATGGCGCCGCCTCCGACGACCTGAGCGCGAGCGAAGACAGACTCGAGCGGGCCATCGTGACCCGTGGCCTCGAGCGCATCGACCAGCCAAGCCTCGGTCGCCCCCGAGAAGAAGGTAAATCCCAGCCCGAGCAGGACTGACGCGATCGCCCACCCCCACACCGGGGCCCGGGTTTGCCACATAAAGAGATAGAGCAGGGTGGAAACGAGCAGCGTGATCGTGCCGAGGAGGTAAGACATCCTCCGACCGCGCGTGTCTGCCACCACGCCAGTGGGGACCTCGAAGATGAACTCGCCTGCGGCATAGAAGGCGTTGACCAAGAACGCTTCCGCGTTGGACAGCCCGGCCGACAGCAGGAAAAGAGTGTTGATTCCCCAGATGAACGACGAGGCGAGGGTCGAAAGGAGGGTAAGCAGGAGATAGGTGCGTCTCACCTGAGCGGCCTGCGGATTCATGGCTGCCAAAGGCGCAGAGAACCAGAAATATTCCCGACTCTCCGCTCTCGCGACCAATCCGGCATCTGGCAAGTGCCGGTTTGGTGATAAAAACGCTGAATGGTGTACGTGGCGCTCCTGCGGGGCATCAACGTTGGGGGCAAGAACAAGGTCGAGATGTCCCGGCTCAAGGCAACTTTCGAGAACGCCGGCCTGACCGATGTCTCCACTTACATCAACAGTGGCAACGTCATCTTCAAGTCGAGGTCACGCAAGAGGGTCGAGGTGGAAGCCCAGCTCGAAGACGCGATCGAGGCCGACTTCGGGTTTTCGATCAAGGTGTTGTTGCGCGACCTGGCCTCGATTCGTCGGCTGCTCAAAGCCTTGCCGGACAAATGGACCAACGACTCCGACATGCGGTGTGATGTCTTGTTCCTGTGGAAGGAGCAGGACAAACCTGGAGTGGTGAAGCGGCTGCCGATCAAACCTGAACTAGTGGATGTGGTCTATGTCCCTGGCGCGATCATTTTGCGAATGGATCGAGCGAATGTGATGAAGAGCGGCCTGTCTCGCTTGATCGGCACCGACCTCTATCGAGGCCTGACGATTCGCAACTGCAACACAGTCCGGAAACTGGCCGAGATCATGGAAGTTCTCGCCTGAGCGCTACATGCCGCACGGGGAGGTCAAGGGTTTCGTATACCTCGATCGCGGCTCCGGGCATCTGGAGATGCGGATGACCGTTCATCATGCCGAGCGCCGTCCATGCTGTCGGTCGTGGGATCGGTTCCCGGCGGGCTCGGTCTTGGCATCAGTTCCCCATTCGAGGTACCTGGCGCCTTCCCAAGCGGCGAGACCAGTTCGACTCGCTCATCCCGGCGTGGCCGCCCACCGTTCCAAGTTTCATTGACCTCGCGACCTTGATGGTGTCGGGCGTGCCCTGAAACTGCCAGCCTCGCCCGTGACACGGTGTTTGCCGCGGTGATGATCACCTACAATGGGATGCGTTGGCTTGTCGATCTCTGGTCGGCGCGATCAGACAGACCCGTAGCTTCTCTTAGTTCAAACGCTGTAAGTGCTACCGCCACTGCTCTTGCCACAGCTGTCGCGACCCTCGCCACCCTCAGCCTGGTGCTCCCGCGTTTTACGACCAGCCGGCCCGGACCTGAGTTCTCGCCCGAACAGCTCGCCTTTGCCGCCATCTCGTCCATTGTTCTCTACGGGCTGTTCGTGTTCGTGCAGACAATTCGCCATCGCGACTACTTCCTGCCGGTCGAAGTAGACAACACCGATCCCGAATCTCATGCCGGCCCTTGCCGTCCAATCGCGAGACTTTTCGTCAGTCTGAGCCTTCTCGTCGTTGTTCTCGTCGCGGTCGTCGGCCTGGCCAAGGCCGGATCGCCCGCAATCCAAGCTGCGGTCCGCGCCATCGGGGCCCCGCTCTCGGCGGCCGGGGGTGATTGAATCGCCTTGCTCGTCCTTCTGCCTGAAACCTTGGCCGCGGTGCGCAACGCCCGGCGGGTCGCATCCAGACCGAGCCTCAACCTCGCTTTGGGTTCGGCCATGGTCCAGCATTGGCCTCGACAATCCTCGGCTCTCGCCGTTGCGGTTACCCTCTGGCTCGACGGGCCGGCTGCTCCTCGGCCTCGAGGCAACTCAGATTGTGCTGCTAGCGATCACTGTGGTGGTGGGGCACTTTCTGCGACGATCCTGCGGCTCCGGACTGGTGCCGACCTTCGTGCAAGCATGGCTGGGATCCACTACCTCGCTCTCTTTCAAGCTGCCCGCGGCTCGTTCCCTCTCGATCTCCATGCCGGCGATCCACTCTCCCGAGCTCTCTGGCAATGGCATGGACCTGTCCGAACTGCTCGCGATCATTCCGCCGCCAGGGGCAGTCGCACGAATGCGCGCCCGCTCTTTCGCTGGAGGAGTATTTCTCGACTGGCCCGGCATGGGAACAGCCGATCTTCGAGGCCGTGCTCGCCCATCTCCAGACCCTCGGCCCGATGACTGTGGAACCAGTTTCGGTGGGCATCTTCATCAAGTCCAATGGCAGTTTTGTCGAGCTGAGGCCTTTGTCGAAATGGGTAGCGTTGTCGTTCCCCCTCATGCGTCGCGTCTCGCATCCCCGGATCGCTCGCAAGCCCATCGAGAGCGGTCGCAAGATCTATCACATCGTGAATCTGCACTCACCCAAAGACGTGGACGACCAGGTCAAGAGCTGGCTCAGCGAATCATTTGACTTCCGGGCGCTGGCTGAATCGACCAACGAAAGGAGAACCATGGCAAAAGGAACCAAAGAGGACCCCTGGGTCCTGAAGACCCCACCCGGCACGTCCGAATACCAGATGTATCGGGACGAGTCGACGGATCCCCCGACGCTGGTCTGCCAGGTGGGCTCGACCCAGCTGAAATACGACCTCAGGGCAATCGACGAACTGCATTCCATGCTGAAAGAACATGGCGACTGGATGGACCTCGGCGCCGCCGACGAGCAGAAGGAAGCCAAGGAAGGAACCGTCGAGGGTTGGGGACGCGCGTCGTCAAATCCCCGGGGCGGCTGGTACGGGTTGAAGAAGGGTTATCGGGGACGTTTTGGCATGTACTTGCCGCCACTCCTCGAGGAGTTGGGTCTTGCCGAGCTCACCCACGATGCCCGCAACAACCGCATGCGCGCTATCTGAGCCCCAAAAAGATCGCACGCGGGGGGCGGTCTTGCGTTGTCTTCTCCGTGACGAGCTCTGGCTCGAACCCGGCTTCGCGAATAAGGCGTATCCAGGTCTCCCTAGGAAAGAGACCCGTGTGGTGCGTTTCATGGACAACCCGTGCTTCTCCATCGCTCTCCCTGAGCAAGAAGACGTAGTCAGTCTCGATCTGAGTGTCGGAGGGATCGGTATCAACGCTCCATTCGAGAAAGCGCACCCCGTGTCCCTCGGGGCTGTCGTAGCCATCGTGGTCGGAACCCGGGATGAAGGTCTCCTTGATGTGGTCGGGAACAAAGACTGCGACTCCCCCCGGTCGGACATGGATGAAGGCGGTCACGAGGGCCAGGGCGAGATCAGCCTCAGTTGTCATGTAGTCGATCGCGTCATAAATGAGCACCGCATCGAATTGGCGATCGAGACGAACAGTGCGCATATCGCCCACGAAGTGCTCGCACGTGGGATTTAGTCGCCGAGAGGTATCGAGCATCTCCTCGGACAGGTCGACCAGCGTCAGCAGGAACTGCCGCTTCAGGTAGGACGCAACGTGCCCGCCACCGCTGCCGAGCTCGAGGACCTCCTTGACCGGGATCGATGCGCGACCAAAGAGCGAGCCGACATAGGTCGACTCCTCGGCGTAGTCCTCGACAGGAGAAATGAGCGGCCACCAGCGAGCCAATTCGCCGTAGAAGCGATAGCGGTTCGCGTTCCCTTCCGTGCTGACGCTCAGCTACAACCCAGCGAGTTCCCGCAGTTGAGGCACTTGTAGCAAGAGCCGTTGCGGATCGTGATGTGCCCGCACGTGTCACACAGTGGTGCGTCACCCATCATTCCGCCCAATGCTGCTTGCATCGCAGCCGTGCCGGCGTCGCGCACCGTTGCGGGAGCCACCACAGCTGGTTTGCTCACCGTGGGGGCGCTCGCAGGCTTGGTCTCGAGCATGCGCACCGCCGATACCACGGCGGTCACCTGCTCCTCGGCAACTGCATCGGTGAGGTCGAGCTGGACCCCGGCATCGATGGCCATACCCTTCTTCGGCTCGGGCAGCTCTCCGTCACGATTCGGTGGAACTTGAGCCAGGTCGTCCCGCTCGAGATACTCCACCGCCAGCGCCCGGAACACGTAGTCGACGATGGAGTTGGCCATCTTGATGTTGGGATGTCCCTCGACCATGCCTCGAGGCTCGAATGTCTGGAAGGTGAACGTGTCAACAAACTCTTCCAACGGCACTCCGAACTGAAGACCTTTCGAGACGGCAATGGCAAAGCAGGAGAGAATCCCCCGCAAGGTGGCTCCCTCTTTGGCCAGGTCGATGAAGACCTCGCCCAGGGTCCCGTCCTCGTACTCGCCGGTCCGCAGGTAGACCTTGTGACCACCAATTCTGGCTTCCTGGGTGTAGCCACCCCGACGGCCGGGGAGGACAAAGCGTGGCGGATGCATTCCCTGGCTGTAGGCCTGGGTGGGAGACATGCCCGCCGGGATCTTTCCCCACAAAATCGCCTTGTCGATCTCGTGCGCGCGCGTCACTTCCTCAGGCTCATCCTCGGGTTGGGCATCGTCGGAACCAGCCGAGAGAGGCTGGCTCGCCTTCGATCCGTCGCGATAGAGAGCCATGCACTTCACCCCGAGTTCGTAGGAGAGCATGTAGCTCTCCTCGATGTCTTCGATCGTCGCTTCGTTCGGCATGTTGATTGTCTTCGACGCCGCGCCGGAAAGGAAGGGCTGGGTGGCCGCGAGCATCTTGATGTGACCCGTGTGGTGAATCAATCGCCGACCCTCGCGCCCGTTGCGATTGGCCGTGTCGAAGACCGCCAGGTGGTCGGCGGAAAGGTGCGGCGCGCCTTCGATCATCTGCTGGCCGCAAACCCAGGCGGTTGCCTCTCTGATCTCGCGCGAGCTGAACCCGATCGACCGCAGCAAGTCGAAGTCGAACGTCGCGTACTCGTCGATGGTGAAGCCCAGGCGTTGCATTGCCAGCTCGCCGAGAACGAACGGGTTGAACGCGTGTCTTAGCTCGAACACCGTCGGCAAAGCCTTCTCGATCTTGGCAAGGTCTTCTTCGTTGAACCCCTTTTCGATCAGCGAGGGCCGGTTGATGTGAGGAGCGCCTTCGAGCGAACTCGTCCCGACGATGTACCGAACAACGTCCTCAATCTGGTCTTCCTGGTAACCGAGGTTGCGCAGCGCCGGCGCGACCGACTGATTGACGATCTTGAAGTAGCCCCCACCGGCCAGCTTCTTGAACTTGACCAACGCGAAGTCAGGCTCGACCCCGGTGGTGTCGCAATCCATCTGGAGGCCGATCGTGTTGTGAGAAACGAAACCATTGGCGACATACGTGACGTTCTCGGGCACCGCCAAGTCGTAGGTCCATTCTTCTTCCCCGAGATTCGCCGAATCCACTGTGTCGAGGATGAACGACGCTTCGGTGAAGCTCGCGTCGGCCACCACTCGCCAGTTGTCATCCGATCTCACCAGCCGCGACGGCTGTCCAATCGCCAGCAACATGGTCTGCAGCTCGCGGGCAAGGCGGGCCGACAACGGCATGCCGATCAAATGGGACGCGAACGCCCGATAAACCTCGGCGTTGTTGGTTGACAGGATCCCGTCGGGAACGCGGCCCTCGGCAGTCAAGGCAGCGAGGGCCCGCAGACGCGGCTTACTGGTCACGGTGAGGGTGACCGATTCGCCCGAGGCGATCGGAGCTTCCTCGCCGAAGACCCGCTTGAGCAGCAGCGTCACCTCGGTCGGGTTCCGGCCCCCGATCTGCAAAGTCTCCTCGCTGCTGCGGCCGAAGCCGACGACCAAGCCGACCAACTCGGCGACGTCAGGTGTGACCTCACCGATATCTGCCAGCCGCGTCTCCCGCGACCGACCCACGAGTTGACCTAGCTGCAATGGAACGAGGTCGTCAAAACCGACTTCCGCCATTCGCTTCCATTCCCAACGGCCGTCATCGCCCACAACTTTGATGCGGTGGGTGGGAGTGCCCTGGATTCGGAACCCGCGTGATGTCGTGATGGTGACAACCGGCTCAACGCCGTTCACATAGAACTGGGTGGCACTCCTGGGACCTTGGTCGGTGCCAACTTCGAGCGAGAGGTCCTGCCACTTCGCCCCGTCGGGATCACCGATCGTGCCGAGACGAACGAGACCCCATTCGGTTGGAACCAGCGAACTACCCACCAGGCAGCCGGTGGGAGCGATGACACTCACCTGGGCGTTGCGAAAGCCGTGACGCTCTCCCATGTCGAGAGCGAGGTCCCACGACTGCCGCGCCGCCGTCAGCAGATTGTTTGGGGTCAGCTCAGGGTTGATCCCCATGACGTAATGCGAGAGCCCGTCGTACTCGCGTTGGTCGCTGTCATAAGCCGCTCGCCGATGGTTGCGGATAACCCGAAGCATCGCTTCTCGATTCTCCGCGAAGCGCGGGAACGGCCCGACGGAGGCGGCCAGCTCGGCCGAGGTCGCATAGGCGTAGCCGGTGAGGATGGCGGTAATTGCGCCCGAGACCGCCCTACCTGCGTCGGAGTCGTAAGGCAGACCCATGCGCATCAGGAGCGTGCCCAGGTTGGCATACCCAAGACCGAGCGTTCGGTAGTCGTATGAGCCCTGGGCGATCTCCCGCGAAGGGAAATGAGCCATCGTCACTGATATTTCGAGCGTGATCGTCCACAACCGGATCGCGTGCTCGTAGGCCTCCGTCTCGAAAGCGCCGCGTTCGTCGTCGAAGAACTTGATGAGGTTGATCGACGCGAGATTGCACGCGGTGTCGTCAAGAAAAACATATTCCGCGCAGGGGTTAGTTGCCCGGATCTTTCCGCCGGCCGGCGAGGTGTGCCACTCGTTGATGATCGTGTCGAACTGGACTCCGGGATCGGCGCAGGCCCACGCCGCCTCAGCGACTCGTCGCCAGAGGTCGCGGGCCTTGATCGTCTTGCGAACCTTGCCCGTCGTGCGTTCTTTCAGCTGCCAATCGCCGTCGTTGCGTACCGCCTCGATGAAATCGTTCGGTACGCGCACCGAGTTGTTGGAGTTCTGCCCCGAGACTGTGGCATAAGCTTCGCCGTTGAAGTCGGCGGGATAGCCGCCATGCTGGATGAGTACGCGAGCCTTGTCCTCTTCATGCTTCTTCCAGTCGATGAACTCTTCGATGTCGGGATGGTCGAGATCGAGGATCACCATCTTGGCGGCGCGTCGCGTTGTACCCCCGCTCTTTATTGCCCCCGCGGCGCGGTCGCCGATGCGAAGAAATCCCATCACGCCGGACGACTTGCCACCACCCGAGAGCAACTCGTTCTCGGCGCGGATCTGGCTGAAATTTGATCCCGTGCCGCTGCCCATTTTAAAGAGACGCGCCTCACGAACCCACAGATCCATGATCCCGCCCGGGTTGACCAGGTCATCAGAAACCGACGAGATGAAACAGGCGTGCGGGGCTGGGTGCGTATAGGCATCTGGCGACGAGGTCATCTCACCGGTATGCGGGTCGACGAACCAGAACCCCTGCGGGGTGCCGGTGATCCCATAGGTTTGGGCAAGGCCGGTGTTGAACCACTGCGGCGAGTTGGGCGAAGCGATCTGGTTGGCGAGCATGAACTTCATCTCGTCCTCAAACGCCTGCGCGTCGGCATCGGTGGCGAAGTAGTTGTGCTGCTCTCCCCACCATCGCCAGGTACTCGCGAGCCGATCAAAAACCTGGCGGGCCGAAGTCTCAGACCCGATCACCGTGTTGCCCAATTCGTCGATCTGGGGCACGCCGGCCTTGCGGAAATACTTCGAGACGACGATGTCGGTCGCCACTTGCGACCAGCTCGAGGGAACCTCGGCATCCTTCACCTCGAAGACGACCGAGCCGTCCGGATTGGTGATCCGGGAGTCTCGTTTCACCCACTCGATCGACTCGTAAGGATCGTGTCCCTCAACGGTGAAACGGCGCGGAATCCGCAGGCCTTTGTGGGCTTCCACTTTGCTCATACAACTCTCCCTTCGAGCAGTCACGGGTCCCCTCGCCAAGCCAGAAATTGGACGGAGAACCCTGGCGTAAAGACTCAAAACCACAACATGTTGTGGTACCCCTCTGCCTGACCACAACCTATTGGGGCGAATACACGAATGTAATTACATGGTTGTGATAGGTCAAGAACCTTTTAAGTTGATTTTCGCGAGTCCTCTACAGGCGCGAAAGGCCATCCAAACCATGAAGGCGTTCATGGGGGGAAGTGCTCCTGCGTTGCGGGGGAAGTCACCGCGAAACGCCGGCTTTGGCAACCTAGACGCGCCCAACCCCAACGCGAAAATCGACCTGCTCCGAAAGTTTCGCGCTTCTATTCGGCCCGCGCCCAAGCGTCGATGCGGGCCCGGCTTTGCGGGCTGTCCGTGAGAAGGGCCGAGTGGGGAACGGGGAATCCAAGGAGCACCCGAAGTGTGTAGCCAAAGAGTCGGGCCGGCGCGGCCCGGATTGCTTCGATAGTTCGTTGATCCAAACCGATCGAGATGGCGACCACCTCACGAGGAGAAAGCAACTGCGGGTGATGTCCCAGCCGCGATAGCACCGTCAACGTGTTGTCGTGGGCAGCTGCGAGCTCGTCGATCGATCCACGAACAACCATCTGTCGGAGCACGGCCGCCGGAACGATGGCAGCGGCCTCGCTGATTGTCAGGAGCTCTCTCTGATCGAAAACCGAGGTGAGGGCTCGGACTCGATCGGTTGCGACTGCGTACGTATGCAAGTCATTCGACAGCAGGTAAGTGAATGCCGTCTCGAAGCCCTGTCCGCGGACCTCGGCGGAGCCAACAATCGAAAAGCCAATGGCCCGGTACTGGTCGACATCGTCACGCACGCCGGAAGCGACGAACTGATCGGGACGTGGCTCAAAGCGGATCTCGGCGAGGGCTTTGACGTTGATGAAGGTGATCCATCCCGCCAGCCCGATCCATCCAATGGGCACGGACGCCCAGTAGGCCCATGGCTCGGCCAGGAAAATCAGTTCGGCGGCAGCAGTGAGCAGGATGGCGGCACGATCGATTCGGTTGCGGGCGAACAGCAGCCCAACGAGAAACAGAACGAGGGTGAGACCCGTGCGGCCTGTCACTCCAACCCAAGGTGTGGGACAACAAGTTGATGACGAAGGCTCCACCGAAGCCGATGGCCAACGATGGCCCAAAGAGACGGGTCAAGCGCTCACTACGAACATAAGAGGCACTATTTTCTCAGGCCAGGATGGCTGGATGACGAATCGCCAACTCATTTCGTCGGGCTCCCCCTTCGAGCCCACCATCGGATTCTCTCGAGCGGTGCGAATCGGCGACCGGGTCCTCGTTGCGGGAACGGCGCCGATCTGGCCCAACGGGTCCTGCCCCGACGACGCCTACTTGCAAGCAAAACGGTGTTTCGAGATCATCCTCGAAGCATTGGACCAGGCAGAGTTCGGCGCCGAGCACATCATTCGGACTCGCACATACCTGGTCGATCGCAACGACGCGGAGGCAGTTGGTCGCGCCCATGGCGAGTTATTTGGAGAAATTCGGCCGGCTTCCACCATGGTGGTCGTCAAAGAGCTCCTCGACCCCAGGTGGCGTGTTGAGATCGAGGCCGAGGCCGCACGTTGAGCTGGCCGGCTCGGATCGTGCTCCTGCTGGTCGCGGGGTTGCACCTGTGGTTTCTCGTCCTCGAGATGTTCCTTTGGACAACGCCCACGGGCCGGAGAGCCTTTGGTCTTACCCCGGAAAACGCTGCCACCACCAAAACCCTCGCCGCCAACCAGGGTCTTTACAACGGTTTCCTTGTCGCCGGTCTGGCTTGGGCGGCGATCGCCAATCGGCGTGACATAGCGATCTTCTTCCTCGTTTGCGTAGTCGTCGCCGGTGCCTACGGCGCGATCACCGTGAACCGCCGGATTGCTCTGGTCCAGGCATTCCCGGCGCTGATCGGCCTGTTGCTCGTCGTCGCTTAGAGGTCTGTTCGACGAGAAGCTTCGGCCCGGCGGGCGTGCCAGAGCAGCCGGCCGTGAATGTACTCATGAACCACGGCGTGGCCATACAGATAGCGGGGAACGTCACGATTGGTCCTGACCACTAGCGCATAGCCGGGCGGCCGCCACGCTCGAAAAGCTTCGTCTCCAGTGAGTTCCGCCAAACACCCGAGCAGGGATTCGTCGAGCTGGAGCGAGTGCACGGCTCGCTGATATTCAAGGTTGGTGGTGAGCGCGGCAAATGCAACGTTCATGAAGGAGAGCCCCGTCTCGAGATCGAGTTTGAGATATCTCCGTTGCTTGCCGGGATCGATCGCCGGCACCTCGAGCATCGAGTAATCGAGGGACTGGCGGCCCAGCTCGTAAAGGTCCTTGCCTTCGAGGCTCGCCAGCAATTCGTAGACGTTGAGGTCATGAACGATCACTGCGTTGTTGTCAAGTTGCTCCAGGCTGAGAGGCCGCAGACTGGCCTCGGTGACTCCGGCGTTGCGGGCAATAAAACCGAGCACATTCGTTTCCACCACGAAATGGCGAAGCAAGAGCGCGGCCCCGGCCGGAGAGACGCAACGCGAAAGAAACCAGATACCCAGACGATCGAGGGTGTCGTGCCGCGAGAACTCGAACGGCAGGATTCGCTTCACAAACACGATCACACCAACCAGTAGTCGCGAAAGACCCCGAATGGGGACTCGCAAGAAGCGATGGGCGAAACCTTGCTGATCGAGCTCCAACAGCCGCAATGCATCACGATCGAAGTAGAGCGACGGGTCTCCCCGGAGGGCGTCGAAGATGCCCGGTCCGGGGCGGTCGACCATCGACCTCGGCTCAGGCATTATCGAGTTCCTCGAGTTGGAGTGCGTAGAGCCGCGCCACGACCTTCGCGGTCTTGACGATCTGGCGCGCAACCTCAGGCGTGATGATCGGGGAGCCAAAGAGCCCGAACATCAGCTTGGTGTGCTCCTCGTCGGCTCCACCGTGATACCGCAAGAATGTGATCTGTTCGGGACTGAGATCGAGCTGGTCACTCAGCAAGTCTGCCCAGCGCGCAGCTTTCCGCGCTCCCAGTCCTTCGATGATGTACATCGCCCCCAGCAGGTGGAGCGGATCAGGTTTGCTCGCCTCACCGAACATGTAGGCGGAAAGGGCCTCCGACCCCACATTCTTCGGCGCAAACTGGATTTCCGCGAGCGCGCCCCCGACCGCTACGTAATCGCGCTCAAGCATTTGAAAGTCGCGCTGTTCCTCGGCGGCGTGGTGGATGAACTCCGCTCGCAGCTCGGTGTGATCGACGCTGAGGCTCGAGGCTGCCCGCGAGATCCAGCGAGCTCCTTCCATCACCTGCTGACGAAGGTTGCGGAGCAAGGAGCGGTAGTCGTCGACTGTGGCCTTCCGGGCTTCGATGCGAGCGACAATCGGGACGGTGGTCAGCCGGCGTTCGAATTCCGCCCACACGAGGGCCAATTCCTCGACCAGCCAGCGCTCCGCAGAGGGCGAAGCGATCTCGACGACCGGCTCAGAAAGCACGACGGGAACGTGGTCGAAGGGCAAGGCTGAGCCGTCGTCGGCTTCGTCGACACAGGTGAGCTGGACGAAGGAAACCGTGAACCGGCCTGATTCGGGCACCATCAGGAGAATGCGCTCGCCAGGCTTGAAGCGATTTCCGTTGAGCGCTTCCTCGAGCATGATGAAGATGCTCGCCGAGCCGGTATTGCCTTTGCTGTGAAGGTTGGTGAACCAGCGATCCTCGGGGATCATGAGTCCGGCTTCGCTCATCAACTTGACGATGTCACCTTTGAAATACTCGGAGCTGTAATGACACAGGAGGTGGTCGATTCGATCGGGATCGATCTTTCCCTCCCGCACCAGCATGACGTACTCCTCGACCCCCAAGGCAACGATGTTGTTGAGCACTGAGACGTCCTGGCGGATGTTCAGCATCCCCGCGGCATCGGCGGCCGCCGGGGTGGGCTGGTCTTGCCACGTACTGCCAGCCTTGACTTCGGAGGGGGAAGCCACCCCTCCGTACATGCACAAGGGGTAGCGATGGGCATGGGAACGCAGGTGGATCCAATCGATTCGGAGAGAGAGCCCATCTGGTCGAGGACGTGGCTCTACCACCACGGCCCCACCCCCGTCAGACAGCATCCAGCGCAGGAAAAGAGCATCGAAGGGAATGCGCCCCTGTGCGTCGACCGCCGTCTGGAGTCTGTCCGCGGTCAACGCTCGCGAGACGAGCTCAGCGGCGGCGGCCACCCCGAAGACATGGTCGCCGCTGCGGACCGCACGCTCAACGGCGCTGAGGCCGGCGATGCTCGAGCAGCAAACTCCAGCCGCAGACAAAACCTCGGTAGGCCCGCCGCCGAGCCGGCCATGGACCATCGAGGCGAAACCGGGAAGTGGCAGATCAGGCTGAGTGGTGGCAACGGCCAGCATCTCTACATCGGCGAAGGTGCTCCCCCTGCGGCGGAGGGCGTCTTCAATCGCCGCTGCCGCGATCTCTTCGTTAAGCAGCGTGGACCGGCCTTCATTGTCGAGGGCGTAGTGGCGACTCTGGATGCCGTTCGCTTCCAGCATGCGTTCTCGGACCCGGTGTGACGAGTTAGGGAGGGCGCCGAGGTGGAGGTCAATGTCCTCGTTGCTAACTGGCTCTCCGGGAAGAAAAGCTCCAACGGCGGTGATGTAGGCGGTGGGCATTGTTCCCTCTCGTTAGTGGCTGGCTGGTTCCACTATCGACGCCCCTAATCAGATCCTCAATCAGGTGATCCCCTGATTCCGGCGATCACCCCAGCACGCACCGAAGGGGGTTCTACGTTGATTCGGTGACTGGCTGATCCTCGCTGACCACGTCAACTGCTACCGGCTGGCCCTCGGGGGTAATCACCACTACTTCGGTGGGCTCTGGCTTCGAGTCTCGCAGTCTCCAGAACACGGCTCCGGCAACAACTAAAGCGAGCAGGAGTCCACCGAGGATCGCCCAGGGAAACCCGCCCCCGATCGACGATCGGCCAAAGAGCGTGCCAGTGTCGGTTTCCAGATCATCGAGGTCCCAGGTGACGGTTCGTTCAACGAGCACGCCGTTGTGCTCTTCGACGTTGCCTGGGAAAGTCACGGCGATTTGGAAGTCGATAGTGAGGAACTCGGCCATCTCCTCGAATTCGCCCTCACCAGCCAACTCCTCCATGGGGTTGCCGCCGCTGGCCTCGAATACGAAGTCGCCATTCTCCTCGGTGAAGCTGAGATCGGTGTAACCCCACTCCTCGCTGAGCATGCTCGACGACATGAGCTCCTGCAGTTCCTCGAGGGAGGAGAAATCCCGCGAGATTTCATATCCCTCGATGTCACCATCCACGAAAGGCTCAGCCTCCCAGCCTTCATCCTCGGCCGACGATTCCAACTCGCCGAGGACGTCGCCCTCTCCCCCCGACTCCTCCATCAGGTTGCGAAATTCCTCGTCGAAGCCGACCACTGCGGTGATGGTCCCGGCGGAAAGGTCGCCGGCGTCGATGAGGAGATGAGTCCGAACCTCGCAGGCCGCAAGGACCAGGGCCAGCGAGACGAGAAGAAGAAATCTGCGAACTGTCACCCAAACACGCTACCTCAGGGTTCGACTATGACCATCCCGGTCATGAAGTCTGGGTGGAAACGGCAGAAGTAGGGAAATTCGCCGGCCTCGGTAAACGTGAATGCGAACGGCGCCTCCGGATCAAGGGTTTCCGACCAGAGACCATCGCCGTCCGGCGGCGTACCAGAAGTCGAGGTATGGCTGCCGTCGGTGAGATTCCAGGTGATCGTGTCACCGACACTGACGGTGACAGTCGATGGGGAGAAGGAAAAGTCGGAGACCCCGACCGGGGTTGCAACGCCACTCGGTCCTGCGCTCGTAGTGGTCGTGACGGAATCAGCGCAGGCCGTGAGCAGAACGATCAATGTGAGGAGAATCCGCTTCATGTGTCAGCCGTACGGCACATCCCAGCCCAGCGGTTCAAACTTGGCGGTTCAAACCTAAGGTGCGACCGTGGTCGACTTCATGGACGCCGCGGTGGAGGAAGCCCGGGCCGGCCTGGCCGAAGGCGGCATTCCGATCGGTTCCGTTCTCGTGGTCGATGGCGAGATCGTCGGCCGGGGCCACAACCGCCGCGTGCAAAAGGACAGCCCGATCCTCCATGCGGAGATGGATGCGATCGACAACGCCGGGCGTCTCACTGCCGCGTCCTATCGACGGGCGACTCTTTATTCGACCTTGTCACCCTGTGACATGTGCTCGGGGACCGCGTTGCTCTATGCGATCCCCACGATCGTGATCGGAGAGAACCACACCTTCAAGGGGCCAGAGAGTTACTTGCGCTCAAGAGGGGTCGACCTGATGGTCCTCGACCGGCTTGATTGTGTGACGATGATGGCGGACTTCATCAACTCACAGCCCGAGCTCTGGTTCGAGGACATCGGCGAGTGATGGACACCGCGTCCTGGGTCGTCGCAGTCCTCTACGGGCTTCTCGTCGGCTTTCTCCTGGCTCGATTTCGACGCGACGAGCGCGTTCTGCTCGGAGCGATGATTGCCATGACCCTGATCGGGATCGTCACCTGGGTCGCGGCTCCACGCTCGATTGCCGGCCCGTCTTTGGCCGTGGGTGGAGCTGCGAGTTTCCTGGCCGCCGTGGTCACTCGAGCGTGTTTGTCGCCTTAGCTATGAATCCCGTCGAGGAATCGAGCAGTTCAATCGAAGAAAAGATCAGGGCTGCTATCGAGCGAGGCGAGTTCGACAACCTCCCCGGCGCCGGGAAACCACTGCCGAACCGCGACGACGGACCTGGTTGGTGGGCTCGCCAGCTGATCGAGCGAATGCGCGCCGAGGATGCTCAGGGCGAACTCGATCGAGCGCTGGTCGAGCGTCTGGATGAGGTATGGCTTTTGCCCGACGAAGCTGCGGTGAGGAGTTGGGTCGACGAGATCAATTCGGAAATCTCGAGTACAAGCCTTGACGCACTCGACCCCCTCGAAGTCCTCACTGGCTGGCGTCGCATGGCTCGCCTCCGGCGACGATGACGCGTGGATCGCTTGGTGTGTGCGATGGGATATGAGGGTTACGAGGTGGAGACGAGGGGGATGGGATGAGTCCTCGATCAGGTCAAACGGAACCCTCCGGACCTGGTAATTCTCGACGTCATGCTGCCCGGAATGGAGGGGTGGGTGGAGGTCTGCCGCCGGATTCGCCTAGAGCCAGTTGCCGGTGTTGATGCTGACGCCCGGGATACGGTGGCGGACCGTCGGGCCTGTGCCCGATCGGATCACTGGCGATGCCGACGACCAACTCAATGATGCATGTGTGGATTGTCCCCGGCGCACCGCAGCGCTTCGGCGATCTCGACGAGGCCTGGAAAGCCGCCTACCTGGCCGGCCCAGACAATTAAATGGACGCCTAGCTGCCGATCGGCCGTCCCCAGGTGACAGCCTCGAGCACTGCGGCCGGGGCCAGGGTTCGGTACTGGGCGTCGGGAAGTGCGCCCAAAGCGTCGTTGACGGTCGAGAACGCTATCCGGAAAGCGATGTATGCCGTCATGGCGAAGATCTGCCGATCGGAGAATCCCGCGGCTCGGAGTGAGTCGATGTCGGCCTGATCGGTGCTGTTGGGATCGGAAGCGACCTTGCGGGCCCAACGCGCCATGATCTGCTCGCTCTCGGTGAGATCGCCGTCCTCGGCGCGGAGCACGCTGGCGGCAGTTTCGGCGTCGGTTTCCGCGGCGAGTTTTCTGCCCCAGGCGATAGAGCAATACGAATCGCCCAAGGTGGCCGCGGTGGCGCTTACGAGGATCCCCCGTTGACGAACCGACAGTTCACCGGCGCGCGTAGCCGTCTTGATCACCTCATTCCAAGCGGTCTTGACGGCGGGCTCGTGGGCCCAAAGGCGGGTGAGGTTCATGACATAGCCGTAGTCGGCGACGTCCTGTTCAAAAAGCGTGTCGGCTTCGGGCGAGGCCGGGGCGTCGTCGAGCAGGTGGGGCCGTTGGTGATCGATCATCATGGCGCGACGATTATCGCGCTCGGGGACCTAGGTGGCGAGACCGAGCGGCACCGTGGCCGGAGAGAGGATGCGATCGACCAGCCCGTATTCGACAGCTTGGTCTGCTGTCATCCACCGATCACGATCGGTGTCGACCCGGATCCGTTCGATGGGTTGACCCGTGTGACGGGCGAGAAGCTGGCTGGCTTGCTCACGCTGTCTGAGGAGCTCGGCCGCCTGGATCTCGATGTCGCTGGCCTGGCCGCCGATGCCGCCGACGTGCGGTTGATGGATCATCACCCGGCCGTGAGGAAGGATTGCCCGCGACCCGCTGACACCTCCTGCCAGGATCACAGCCGCGGCCGACGCCGCCATGCCGATGCAGGTGGTCTCTACCGGGGGGCTGACATGCTGCATCGCGTCGTAGATGGCAAACATTCCGTCGGCGGATCCTCCGGGAGAGTTGATGTAGACATTGATCGGCTTCTCCGGGTCCTCCGATTCGAGATGAAGAAGTTGGGCAACGATCAGATTGGCGAGATCGTCGTCGACTTGTCTGCCCAGGAAGATCAAGCGGTGGCCGAGGAGCCGTGAATAGATGTCATACGCACGCTCGCCGCGGGCGGTTTGCTCGATAACGGTTGGAATCAACATCGCTTCCGTACCTAAGTGCAACTCATGGGTTGCAATACCCTACCACGATCTGCAACTGCTAGGTTGCAGATGTGCATTACCCGGAGATCGAGCGCTCGGTTGACCTCGACGCGGCTCCCGCCGAGGTTTGGAAGCAGATCATCGACGGGGCGCTCGCCGAGGAATGGATGGGAGTCAAGGTGGAACCAAAGGTTGGTGGCACCGTGGTCGTTCCCGACGAAGCGGTGATCGGCACGGTGGAGGAGGTCGTGGGGGAGCGATCGATCAGCTGGTCGTGGCGCAAACCCGACGGCGACCCTTCTCAGGTCACGATCACGATCGAGCCCATCGAAGCCGGCTCCCGGCTCACCGTTATCGAGCGCCTGTTGGAGTACCGCATCAGCGGTTCACCTCCGATCGTCGGTGCAGCGTGAAGAACCCGCAAACGTTGTTCTCGGCACTGGCCGATCCGACTCGACGAGACGTCTTCGAGCGGCTCACTCGAGACGGTCCAGCGTCGGCGAGCAAGCTGGCCGCCAGCCTGCCGATCAGCCGCCAGGCGATCCAGAAACATCTCGCGGTGCTAGACGGGGCAGGGCTCGTCACCCGGAGCTCCGTCGGGCGTGAGGTCAACTATTCGGCTGACCCCGCCGCTTTGTCCGAAATGACCGATTGGGCAGCGAAGGTCGACGCCCAATGGCAGAAACGACTGGACCGGTTGCGGCGCTCGCTCGACTAGTCATTCCCAGGTGAGGGGGCGGTCGTGGGGGATCACGTGGATCCAGGTCATGCCCGGAGGGACCACGAGTTCGCCGCTAGGAGTCGAGAAGGTAAACCATGTTTCGTTGTCAGGGCGCGACCACGTCCCTTCCACCACCCTGCCCTCGGTGAACAGCACCATCCGCCCCGAGCCGATGGTTTTCATGGCGGGAACCCGGGCGGTTCCGGTGGGAGCGGGCACCTCGTAGTACTGGCCGAAGATCACCACCAGGTTGTCAGCGGCGATCCGGCCTGAAGAGCCGTCTGGAGCGGCCCAGTGGTGAGGGGTGGTGCCAGCAGAGCGGAGATAGCGAGCGCCGTCCCAGTGCCAGATGGTTGATACCGGATCCGACCAGGAGACGTCGATCACCGCGGCGGCCGGAGCTTGTGGATAGCTGAACGCGCCCCAGCGGAGCAGATCTGGCGGTGGATTGTTGGCGTATGTGCGTGCGTCCGCTTCCCGGCGGAGCTCCACTGTGTTGGCGTAGAGGTTGTGCGGCGCTCGCCGGCTGGAGATGCGAAACATCGCCGGTGGTTTCACCTGGGTCTCGCGGATGATCGGGACACCCTCATCGACCAGTTGGTCGGCGATCCAGGGTTGGGCACCGGATATTGCCACCGTCGCCCCGAGGGACTCGATCAGAGCGTCGGTGGGACGGACCGAGCGCACCGGGCCGAGGTAGGTGGCATCGGACTCGAGGAACAGCGCCATCATCCGCGACAAGCCGCCTTCGACCATGAGCTCGATCATCGCGTCGGCCTTTTCGATCCCTGACTGCGGCCGGGCAGGACCGGCGTTGTCGACCTTCACCGCCAGGATCCTCCGGTTGACCGAGAATCCGTCGGGAGCGGGCAGGCCATCGAGCGGGCTCAACCGGACCGGGACGACACCGAGCTCGAGCCGAAATGCCCGCGCCAAAAAGAGGGCCAGGTCGTGGCGAATTAGAGGATCTTGGGGACAAAAGCGGTTGTTCCCGCATCCGAGCGTGACGCCTGCGATGCGAATTGCTTGCACGGCTTCGGCATAGAAAAGGCTGGCCCCGACATCATCAAAAGGAGCGCCATCCCCCGCTGGAAGCTCCAGGGCGCGAGCGAGAAATACCGCCATCTCCCCTCGGGTGATGGGCCTTTCGCCGCCGAACGTCCCATCCGTCCGGCCGGTCACGATCCCCATTTCAAATAGACGGCTCGCGAACCCTGCATAGAAGAGGTCGCTCGTCACATCCGGAAATGGCGTCAGCTCAACCGAAGGAGACACCCCCAACGCCCGGCCGAGAAAGGTCACGAGCTCGCCTCGCGTCACGGTGCCATTTGGGCAGAAGGTCATCGGTGCACAGCCCTGGGTTATCCCGGCGGCGACCAACGCCTCGATCGCCGGCTCGCCACTCATCCGGTCGTCGTCGAAGAAGGTTCCGCCCGGGGGGAGCGTCAGAAACAGAACGAGAACCGAGACCCGGACAAAATCCATCCGCAGGAAAGTAGCCGCGCCAACTCGCCCCGACCTACCCTCGCCAGACCCCGATATCATCTCCGCCGACGTCTCCCGCGACGCCGCCTGCTGGGAGTTCACGGATCGATTCCTGCGGATTGAAGCCCGGATTTAGGGCCGCAATTCAACGCAAGAAGGCTTTAGGGGACTATGAGGATCGGAACCGGGCTGTCATGGGCGAGGCGATCTGCCACCGACCCTAAGACCATTCGCTCGACCAGACCCGCGCCGCGGCGGCCGACGACTAGCAGGTCGGCCGACTCTCTTTCGCAGGTGGCGAGGATCGCCGACCTCGGATCTCCCAGCTCCTCGGCGGTGTCGTAGGAGACGCCGTTGAGATCGGTTGCGCTCTCGATCTGGCGAAGAATCTCCTGTTGACCGGCGATGAGGGCGTCCGAGACGGCTTCCGGAGAGGGCGGCTGGCCCGCAAGACCCCACCAGCCCTCGGGTGGGCGCACGACAGTTAGCAACAACAGTCGTGACCCATGGGCACGGGCGAGTGCGGCTCCGAGGTCGGCGGCTCGCTGGCTCTGCGCCGATCCGTCCACGGCAACGACGATGACATTTGGTGGCCAGGCCATCCCATGAGAGTAAACCCGGCATTACTCCGCCAGTGCGCCGCCGTCAGAAATCAGATTCGGATCTGACGCCCGGCCCCTGTCCCCTGTTTCGGTCGGCCCAATTCAACCCGATAAGCACGACAAACGCGATGATCGCGAGGTAGCCAGCACCGCTTGCAGCCCTGCTGACGCCCGACTCGCCTTCGTCCAAGCGCGGTACGCCCAACGCGTAGAGCGTCTCCGGTATCTGCCTCGACATAGGCAGATCGAGCAAGGGTTGGCTCCACGACCGCCGAGGGCTAGATGCGGATGGCGTAGGCGAACGGCTCGAGATTGGCCTCGAATGGTCGGTCGGCCGTTATTGACTCGCCGGAGAGGTTCGCTATGACGACTGCCCGGTCATCTCCGTGGACTCGCTCGAAGGCGAGGACGCGGTCGTCGCCAACGTCGAGAAACGCGAGCGAGCCGCGAGCAAAGGCCGGATGCTGGCGCCGCTCGGCGATGAGATCCCGGAGAGAATTGAAGACCTGGGCGGCGACGCTGGTCGGGTCCGCCAGGTGCTTCTCGATCAGGTCCCAGTCCATCGGGCCCCGCACGAGGTGGCGCGAGTCCGCGTAACCCGTCGCAGCCACCATCTGATCGTGATGCCGGTAGTCGTTTCCCATGGCGACCTCATCTCCGTAGTAGATGATTGGTGTTCCGATCAGAGTGAGGAGGATCGCATTCAGCAATTTGATTTGGCGCGGGTCGTTGTCCAGCAAGGGGGCGAGCCGAGATGAAATCCCCTCACCTTCGCGGAAATCCCAAAGCGGGTCATTGACAAAGTGGTCGTAGATCAGCTTTCGCTCATCCGGAGTCACCATCTCGAGTGTGAGTTCGTCGTGGCAACGCAGGAACGTGAACCACTGACAGTTCGGTGGAATCGAAGGGGTGAAGTCGGGGCTAAGCGTTTCGGTGATCGCCCGCCGATCGGCTTGAGCGAGAGCCCGATACATCCGGGGCATGAGCGGGAAGTGGTAGGCGGCTGAACATTCGTCACCATTCCCGAAATAGCGGGCGACCTCCCTCGGGGGTTGATTCGCCTCCGCCAGCAGCACGGCACCCGGACGGACCTGGTCCATCGCTGCTCGGAAGAGCTTGACGACAATGTGCGTCTTCGGAAGGTTCTCGCAGTTGGTTCCTGCCTCTTTCCACAGGTAGGGGACGGCGTCGGCGCGAAAACCATCGATACCTCGGGCTAGCCACCCGAGCAGGGTCATGCTCATCGCGACCAGCACCTTCGGATTGCGATAGTTCAGATCTGGCTGAATGTCGAAGAAGCGATGGAAGTAGTACTGATCGCCATACCTCGTCCAGTTGCTCTCCATCATTCCTTTGAAGATGATGCGCGCCTCTTGGTAAAGCTCGTCGGCGTCGCTCCAGATGTAGAAGTCCCGATAGGGGGAACTCTTGTCGTCTTTCGATTTCTGAAACCACTCATGCTCGATCGAGGAGTGGTTAAGGGCAACGTCGAAGATGATGGCGATGCCGCGCGCGTGAGCCGCTTGGACGAATTGATCGAACACTTCGTTGGGATCTCGATCTTCGGAGGCAACCAGGTCGGCGCGCACAGACGTGTAGTCGCTGATATCGAAGCCGGCGTCCTTCATCGGTGACTCGAGAATCGGGAGCAGCCAAAGGCAGTTCACGCCGAGGTCCTTCAGATAATCGAGCTTCTCGGTGAGTCCTTCAAAGCTCTCGTTGAACGCATCCACGTAGAGCGAATAGACGATGACGTCCTTGTACCACTGGTCTGGGAGCGGCTCCAGCCGGTGCTCGTTCCGGAAGCGCTCGAGCGCGACGATGAAGGCTTCTAGCTCGTCCTCATGCCCGCCGTCGTAGAGTTCGCGCCAGAGTTGTCGGATCCGGTCGAGGGCAGACATGCGACTAAGTATGCGGTATCGAGACCGCGCCGAAGCGGGAATCAGGCTGGCCGAACAACTCGCTCATCTAAAAACGGCCAACCCGGTTGTCGTCGGGCTGCCACGCGGAGGCGTAGTGGTAGCCGCCGAGGTCGCCGAAGCCCTCGATGCGCCGCTCGACGTCATCCTCGTTCGCAAGCTCGGTGTGCGCTTTCAGCCCGAGTTGGCCATGGGGGCCATAGGCGAAGGAGGGGTGCGGATCATCGATCAGGCCATGGTGCGGACGGCTGGTCTCACCGAGATAGACATCCAGGTCGTCGAAGAACGGGAACAGGCCAACCTGCAAAGAGCCGCCGAAACCTTCCGCGGTGACAGGCCACCCTTGGACATGTCCGGTCGAGTCGTCGTGATCGTCGACGACGGCATCGCCACCGGTGCGACAGTTGCAGCTGCCTGCGAGGTCGCCCGCCAGCGCGCGGTCGAAAGGCTCGTTGTCGCGGCTCCGATCGGCGCTACCAATGCGATCGCCAAGCTGCGCATCCTCGCAGACGAGACGGTCTGCCCGGCCTCAGATCGGTTCATGTCGATCAGCCAGTACTACGTCGACTTCTCCCCGGTCTCCGACCACGAGGTCTTCACCTGTTTGGAGGAAGCGAAGCGACGAGTTGGAGGCAGCTAAGCCCAGCGGCGCTCGATCGACTCCGACCAATTCCGGGAGAACACTTCGGCGTCGTGGTCGCGAGCCGAAAGGTGGATGTCGATATGAAAGTGCGACTCATCGGCGGTGATCCGCAAGCTTGAGTCGGTTCCGACCAGCCAATCGCCCCGCTCCAGGGAAATGGTGGTCATCGCCGCGACTTCGGTGGTTTCAGGATTGTCATCCAAAACTTTGACGCGGGACGTTTGCCTCGAGTCGTACATCAATCCGTCTGGCTGCCGCTCCCGATGCCCGACAGTTTTCTCGAACGAGGCCTGTTGGTCGTTGCGGCCGACGCTGAAATCGTGGTTCGAGACGAGCGTTTCAACCGGAGAGTCGGGTGGAGGCGGCGAGACTGGGATGGCGAGGGTTTCGCCGCCGGCGGCGAGCAATGGGAACAGGAGCCGGCTTTGAGTGGGGTCGACGGACAGGCTGAAGCGACGCGCCGGCGGCCAGAGGATCGGGAAGTCCACTCCCGCAATGGCCACCCTGATCCTCCAGCCACGCGGAATCACCGCCGAAGCCGCCAGCAGCGAAACCTCGACCGTTTGCCAAACACCCGGTTCAACCGATTTTGGATCCGAAAGGTCGCTCGGGAAGGCCAGGTTCTTATTTCCCCGACACAGCAGGTGTGCGTCACCCTCGGGAGAAACGATGAGAAGCCGCACGGCGATCAAGCCGGCGTCTTGATCACTGGCAACCCTCAGCTCAGCCTTCGGTTGTCCGAAAATCTCAAGTTCGGTAGTCAGGGGCTCGCTTTCGAAGAGAAGAGACGCAGCATCATCGAGATCCGACGCGGTCGATCCGATGGCGGCTCGATCCCAGGCTGGCGCGTGGCTCCCTACCCACTGGGGCCCGCGCCAGGTGACCATTTCGTTTCCCGGTAGTGGCATCTCCCACGTTTCGCCGGGTTTCCCGATGGAGTCACCTCGCCAAAATCCGGCCGTCGACTCACCGTCGTACGGCGGATCGGTGCGGACCCAGGCGATGAGATCGGGCATGTCCATGACTCCGTTGTCGTCGCCACGGAGGTGGTGGCCGAACCATCGCGCCATGAGGTCGAGATGGTCGAAGGTCGGCGCCGGCACTCCCGTCGCCGGTCGGTAGTGGCCCCAAGGGCCGATCACCGCCTTTCGCGGGCAGCGCAGCTTCTCGAACATTGTGAGCATCCCGTCGACATAGCCGTCGAGCCATCCCCCGATAAGGAGCGTCGGCACCTGGATCGATTCGTAGTCGGAGCACGGCGAGCCGTGGAGCCAATACGAGTCTCGATGCTGATGTCGGAACCATTCGAATAGCCACTGGGGGGTTTGGTCGAGTCGCTCCATCCACATTTGCCGCCACCAATGACCGACGATGGACGGATCGGGAGGTAGGCCATTCAACGCGATCATCGAGGCGGCCCAATCGCCCTGTTCCGCCGCCAGCACCGATCCCCCGGCATAGTGAACATCAGTGGCGAAGCGGTCGTGAGTGGCGTGAACCGGCATGATCGCCTTGAGAGGCTCGGGTCCCAGCATCGCCGTTTGCAACGAGCTGAACCCACCCCAGGAAATTCCCCACATCCCGACATTGCCGTTACTCCAAGCTTGTCCAGCTGCCCATTCGAGGATCTCGACAGTGTCCGCCATTTCGTCGGCGGTGTATTCATCGGTGATGATCCCCTCCGAAGCACCGGTGCCGCGAATGTCGATCCTGACCCCGGCGATTCCGCGTTCAGCGAGGTAGAAGTAGTTCTGCCAGTCGCGGGCGAAACAGTCATCATCTTTGCGATAAGGCACCGACTCGACTACGACGGGGAACCGGCCAGGACCTTCCGGCAGGTACGTAGTCAACGCGACCTTGATGCCGTCGCGCATCGGCACGAAAACCTTGCGATCGACTCGCATCTCAGCCCTCGAACTCGAAGTTCTCGATCGACTCGTCGAGCGTGAAGTAATCGCTTCGGTGGGCTAGCCACCAAGCTTTCGTCGTGTGGAGGTGAGTTGGCGGATCGAGTGTTCCGGCACAGATCGACAGGTGGTCGGGGTGTGCGTCTGCCTTCCAAAACAGCGAGGAGCCGCACTGACTGCAGAAGCCGTAGTGGACACCCGGAACGGGGTCGTACCAACGAAGCGAAGCGCGGTCATCGCTAATCACAACAGAGTCGGGATGAGCAGCAGTTGCCGCCATATGGTGGCCAGTGAACCGTCGGCACCGCTCGCAATGGCAGTTGACGACATCGCGTAACTCTCCCGAGACCGTGTAACCCACCGAGCCGCACAGGCATCTCCCGCGACCAGTCAAACTGTCACCCATTCTGCGGACCCTAGAGCCGGGCCGCGACGGCGGGTAGTTCGAGCAAAGAATCGCAAATTGCATCCGCCAGCCCGGCATCTGGTCTTTCGGCGTGAAGAAATCCCCAGGGCCCTCGACGAAGCAGAACGGTTCGCATGCCGGCTCTCCGGGCGGGGAGCACGTCATTGTCGATACGGTCACCTACATACAAGATCGCCTCGGCTGCTTCACCGGCTAGGTCGATGAGTGCCGCGAAGAAACCTGGCGACGGTTTCTCGGCCCCGAGTTCGTGCGAGTTGGAGATGCTCGCCACCGGCAGGTTCATCTTGAGCAGCGCTTCCCGCGCTTCCTCGGGCTGGTTGCCAGCGATGTGAATTGGGAGACCGGCCGCAAACAGCGCGTCGAGCGCAGGACGGACGTCCGGATAGAGATCGACCTCATCGAAGCGCTGCCGTAGCGAGTCGGGGTTTTCCTCAGCCCACAGTTCGAGTTCGCGAGCAAGGTCGAACTCCGGACGGATCAGCTCGAGAGCGTCCCGATGTGAGCGGTCGAGTGCAGCCATCCCGCCGAGAAGCCCCATGAGCGTGAGGGAAGGAACGCCCAGACGTTCCGCCCAGCGCGCCCAGATCCGACTCTCGTCGATCAATGTCTCGCCCACGTCGAGGACGACCGCGCGGATCACTGCAAAGGTTGTCGGTTGAGGAATGCGGCCAACACATCTGCCGCGGGAGGAACAGGAACGACGTAGGAAACCCCGCCCTCGCTCGAAATCTCAACCGGAAGCGTCAGCGAGTCGGTGACGCCGGCAGACCGCATTGCCCAACCCAGTTGGCCAAGATCGATGACGCTCGTGCCCGAATCGGAACCGAGATGCCTGGCTGCTGCGACCATGACGAGCGGGCTTCGCGCCAGGCCCGCGGGGGACGATGCTTTGTCCAGGATCTCGAGTAACACCTGGCGTTGCCGGCCGGTACGGGCGAGGTCGCCGGTCCGTTCGCCGACCCAGGTTCCGTCGCGCAGTTCCTCGTACCCACGCGATCGGGCGTAAGCGAGGGCAGTCGCGCCATCAACGGTTTGGAGGCCAGTCGTCTCGATCGAGAGGTTGGCGTTGAGATCCCGGGTTGGGAACGGAAAGTCGAGTTCGATTCCTCCCAAAGCGTCGACGATCGCAGCGAATCCTCCGAAGTCAATCTCGAGATAGTGATTCGCTCTAATCCCGGTGGCGAGTGCGACTGTCTCGACCATCAACTCTCCGCCTCCGAGAGAGAAGGCCGCGTTGATCTTCTGGGTTCCCTGACCTGGGACATCGACTTTTAGATCGCGCGGGATTGAGAGCAGCTGACGGCGACCCTCCACGACTTGGACGAGCATGATCACGTCAGCGCGCGCTCCAGGAAAGTCTCCAAAGTTTCCTTCCAGATCAGGCGGAAGGTTGGCGCGACTGTCGCTCCCGACGATTAGGTAGACACCTTCACCCGCCCCCAGTGAGCCCAGGTTCCCGACATCTCTCATCGTGGTTTGGGTGTAAAGCACCACGCCGGTAAGGGCGATCAGCAGTACCAGTGCGAGAAGAAGGATGCGCCCTCCCCAGCCCACCCGTCGACGTCGAGCAGGGACGACAGTCGAGGTCGGGGAGGCAGACTGATCGATCGTCAAACGCCCCATCCAGCGGGGGGTTCGGAGCGTCCCTGACCGACGTGCCAGTACTCGCGCAGAGCCCGACATTTCCAGGCGTCATCGAAATCGAGCAGCAAGCACCCAGGCAGGGTGAGGTCCCCGTCGCCCGTCCCCATCGTGGTCCAGAACTCAACAGCCACACGCCGGCCATCAACAAAAGGCTGGCCCATCCGAACTTCCGGTTCGCGTTGGTCAGCGGTCGCATCAGCCCAATAGGCGCTGACTCCTTCCTGACCGCGGTGTGGGTCTTCGAAGATGTTGGACCGATATGTCGCATCCGGGGTGAACAGCGATGCAGCTGCCCCTGGGTCCTTGTTAACCCAGGCCAGCCGGTATTCCTCGATCCATTGCTCCAACGTGGATGGCATTGCGGCTCCTTTCGAGATCACGACACTATTCCCGCAGCGAGGCTCGGCGATCGTGTCCCCGGTCGCGACTACCTTGCACCAGGTGAGCGAGCCGCTGGTTGTTGCCAGCAACCTGAGCAAGAAATTCGGCGACTTTCTGGCCGTCGACGACATCGATTTCGAGATCGCGCCCGGCGAGGCGTTTGGATTTCTCGGACCAAACGGGGCCGGCAAGACCTCGACCATGAAGATGATCGCCTCGATCTCCCCGGTTACCACCGGACACCTATCCGTGTTCGGGCTCGATCCAAAGACCCACGGGGCAGCCATCCGCGCCCGCCTCGGCGTCATCCCCCAGGAGGACAACCTCGACACTGAGCTAACCGTGGAGGAGAACCTCTTTATCTACGGTCGCTACTTCGACCTCCCTCGCCACGAGATCCGTGAGCGAATCGATCAACTGCTCGACTTTGCCCAGCTGTCAGATCGCAAGAAGAGCAAGGTCGAACCGCTGTCGGGCGGCATGAAGCGGCGACTCACGATCGCTCGGGGTCTTATCAATCGACCGGACCTGGTGATTCTCGACGAGCCCACCACCGGCCTTGATCCGCAAGCGCGCCACCTTCTGTGGGACCGCCTGTATCGCCTCAAGCGAGACGGCGCGACCCTGGTGATTACGACCCATTACATGGATGAAGCCGAGCAACTGTGCGATCGCCTGGTGATCATGGACAAAGGCAAGATTGTCGGTGAAGGGTCGCCGCAACGGCTGATCCAGGAGCACTCGACGCGGGAGGTGGTCGAATTGCGCTTTCCAGCCGGCGAGCAGGAAGCGGTGCTCGATCGTTTGGAGGGCATCGGAAAGCGTATGGAGCCGCTCCCTGACCGGGTGTTGGTCTACGCCGACGAAGCCGACGATGCTCTCGAAGAAGTCCACCGCCGCGGCCTCGCCCCGGAGATGACCCTCGCCCGGCGGTCGACGCTCGAGGACGTGTTCTTGCATCTCACCGGACGAACCTTGGTCGAGTGATGCCGTCCGCGACGTTGCGCGTAGCCGAGGCCAATGCCCGGATTTATCGCCACACCTGGCGTGGTTCGGTCATCTCGTCATTTGCAGTCCCGATCTTCACCCTGCTGGCGATGGGCGGAGGCCTCGGCCGTCTCGTCGATGCCGGCGGCGGCGCCGGCGGCTCGGGCAGCTACCTCGGATTTGTCGCACCCGCGCTGCTGGCGGCCACCGCGATGATGACCGCCGCCGGGGAATCGACGTACCCCGTGGTGGCGGGAATCAAGTGGACCAAGAGCTACCACGCCGCGCTCGCCACACCGATCACCCCTTCCGACCTCGTCACCGGGTTGGTCGGGTTCCTCGGCGTGCGGGTGCTTTTCAACCTCCTCGTCTACGCCGGTGTCATGGTCTTGATGAACGCAATGGAACTCGGGTCGGCCGTCGCAGCGGTTTTCCCGGCTGCTTTGACGGGTCTCGCCTTCGCGACCCCGGTCATCGCGTGGGCGGCCAAGCTCGACGATGATCGGGCGCTCGCCTCGTTCTTCCGCTTCGGAGTCATGCCGCTCTTTCTCTTTTCGGGCACGTTCTATCCGGTTTCCCAGCTACCAGATTTGGTCCAGCCGATCGTCTGGCTCTCACCGCTGTTTCATGGGATCGAACTGAGCCGGGGGGCAGCCGGCCTGGAGGGGAGCCCGCAGTTCCCCTGGTGGGTGCATCTCGTTTTCTTGCTCGCTCTGTTTGCGGTCGGACTTTTCGTTGCCAGGCGCAACTTCACGAAGAGGCTGTGGACTTGAGCAGCATCGTCGCACCTCGAATTGCTCCGCCGATGCATCGGCCCGGGGCCCGGGCAGTGCGACTCCTCGAGCGCAACTTCATCCTCTACAAGAGAATCTGGATCATCCTCTTTTCAGGATTCTTCGAGCCGGTCTTCTACTTGCTTTCGATTGGATTCGGCGTCGGGGCTTTGATCGACGAGATCACCCTGAGCAATGGCAGAGCAGTCAGCTACGCCGCTTTTGTTGCGCCGGCGATGCTCGCCTCGTCGGCCATGAACGGGGCGGTGTACGAGTCGACGCTCAACGTCTTCTTCCGGCTCAAATGGGGGAAGATCTACGACGGGATGCTGGCCACCCCGCTGGGAGCGATGGACGTCGCGTTGGGCGAGATCGCCTGGTCCCAGATTCGGGGCACCTTGTATTCGATTGCTTTTGTGATCGTGATGCTCGTCTTCGGTTTGATCGAATCGTGGTGGGCGATATTGGCGGTCCCGGTGGCGCTCCTCATCGGGTTCGCTTTTGCGGGCGTGGGAATGGCGGCCACCACTTTCATGAAGGGCTGGCAGGACTTCGATCTGGTCCAGCTGGTGACGCAACCACTCTTTCTCTTCTCGGGCACGTTCTTTCCGATCACCGCCTATCCGATCGGATTGCAGCGACTGGCCTGGCTCTCGCCGCTCTATCACGGCGTCGAACTGATGCGGGCCACGACCCTGGGCATTTTCGATCTCTCGATCTTTGGACATCTTGCTTTTCTGATCGTGATGGGCGCGGTGGGCATGGCCGTCACCCGTCGGCGATTCGAGAAGCTTTTAAAGCCCTGAGAACTCACCCAGGGGAGTTCTCGTTTCTCCCCCTCCGGGGGGAGAAACACGAAGAGATAGATTGCCCTCGTGCTGCGGCGGTACGTGCTCGGTCGGATCCTGGCGGGTGTCATCGGGATCATCGTCTTTTTGACAGTTGTCTTCTTCGGCGTGCGCCTGCTGGTTCCGGGTGACTTCGCCGACAACTTCGCCTTCGTAGGAGGCGGGATCCAGGAACAGGTCCGCGAGGGCCTCGGGCTCAATGCCCCCCTCTGGCAGCAGTATTTGATCTGGATCGGACGAACGCTGACCTTTGACCTCGGCCGTACCCCCAGGGGGCCGACCGTAGCCAGTCAGTTGATCGCCGCGCTCCCGTGGACACTCACCATGTTTGCCCTCGGGCTCGGAAGTGCGTTCTACTTTGGAGTCAAAGTGGGGCGCTGGGCGGGGTGGCGCAAACGCTCGACAACACCGACCACGTTGGGAGCGGCGACCATGACCTCGCTGTTCCCTCCTTGGCTCGTATTCCTTTCTTTCTACTTCGGACTCAACCTTTTCGGTTTTCGGTTGTTCAACGACATCACCGCCTTCGATTTCGAGCTGTGGGACGACGGACCCGAACGCGCCGTGGTCCTTTGGCAGGCGATCGGCACGGTGCTCGTCGCCACCACGGCGGTGTTCCTGATCAGCCGGCAACTTGCTAGCCACCGCCAGCGAGCGGCCCGTTGGGTCGGTCTGCTTGCGACAGTCGTAGTCCTGCCCCTCGTCTGGTCGGGGATGGGGATCCGCGACCAGGTCTTCGACGTCCTGCTGTTCTTGCTACTTCCCGCGACGGTGCTGTTTCTGATCTCGGTCGGCGACGTCATCCTGGTCATCGCGGCATCCATGGATGGATTGGCCGAAAAGGACTTCTCCCTGAGTGCTCGTGCCAAAGGCCTCACCGACCGGCAGGTTCGTATCCGTCACGCCGGCCGCGTCGCCTTGCTTCCCGCCCTATCCCGGCTCACGGCCAACCTGCCATTCGCCCTCGGCGGGCTCGTGATCATCGAAGCAAGCTTCGCCCGCCTGGGCGGTTATCGCATTCCCATTCCTGGCGTGGCCTCAGTCCTCTTCGGCTCCCTCCGCGAGCGTGATCTGGTGGTCGTAATGGGAGGTCTGGTCGTCGTCGGTGTACTTACGCTCCTGCTGCGAATCGGTCTCGATCTGGCGGCGGCAACGATCGATCCGCGCGTTCAGTTGGAGAAAGTCGTCGTCCGTGCCTAGCCGTTGGGTGTGGCTGCGGGGATGGACCCGAGCCGTTCTCAGCTATTTCGAAAGCAAGGCTGGGTTTGCGATCCTCGGGCTGTTTGCCCTAGCCGCTCTGGCTCATCCGATCTTGCTCGACACGGTTTGGGTCCGGGGGATCTACGACCCGAGGGCGGGTTACGACATCACGATCAGCCACCCATCCCCACCATCATCCGCCCACTTCTTGGGCACGGACGCATTCGGGAAAGACACGTTTTCGATGCTCTTGGCTGGAGCCGGTCCGGCGCTGGTTGCCGGGCTAACCGCAGCGGTCGTGACCGCGGTTGTTGCCCTGACGGTGGCTGCGCTTTCGGCCGGTTTCCGCACCGCTGATCGGTTGTTGTCTGTGCTGGTCGACGCCGGGCTTTATCTCCCGGTGCCGGTGGTCATGCTCATTCTGGGAGCCGACCCGCGAGCCGATCGGCTGACTCCTTTGATGTTCGGGTTGATTTTCGGCCTGCTGACGGGGATCTCTTCGGCAGCTCTCGTCATGCGTAGTCAAGCGATGCCGGTTATGAGCTCCGTTTACGTCGATGCGGCGCGGATCGCCGGGGCCTCGACGCGCCAGGTGATCATGCGCCATCTGATCCCTGCCCTGGTACCGGTCGCGGCTGCATACGTCGTCCTCGCCGCTGCCGGCGCAGTCATTACCCAGGGATTTCTTTCCTGGCTGTCGTATACCGCGACCTACAACGACTGGGGCACGTTGGTCTACTGGGCGATAGTCACCCGCGACTTCACCGGGGCTTTCTTGTGGCACGTGATTCTCGCCGCCGGGGCGGCGTTGACTCTGCTCACGCTCGGCTTCCACTTGCTCGCGATCGGGTTTCGACGAGCGGCCTCCGTCCCCTGGAGCTCCCAACCGGTGGAGAGCCAGGCGCCGCTGGTATTTGCGAACCCAGGGTTCGATGTCAGACCGGAAACACTTCGACGTCGGATAACGGTCTGTAGAACGACCCGCTTGGCTCAGGCGCCCCACTTCGAGACCATGGCGAGGATGGCAAACGCGACCAACAGCGAGTCGAGAATTCCCCAGGTGCTCAACGACCGATAGATCGCCGGCACCTGGGCGTCCTGGCCGGCGTCGTACAGCCCGATCATCTGCTTGGTTTTCCGACCGAAGACCAGACCGGCCAGCGCCCCACCCAGGATCAAGACCGCGAACCCAATCGTGACGAAGAGCGAGCTGAATCGGTAGACGCCGTCCGAGGTGAGGATCAGGATTACCCCGCTGATGAGAATGAGGGCGGAAGCGATTCCGTAAAGCGGGCCGCTGGCCTTCTCGACCGCACGGAGCCACCCGGGCGCCGTCTCCCGGTTCGCCATCAACCTCGGACCGATGAATGCCTGGGCCACGTTCGCACCCAGCCACATGGCCGCGCCGATGATGTGGAACCAAAGCAAGATGTTGCGCATGTCAGCCTCCCGGGTTTGGGCGGAGGCTAATGCCCAGAGTCCTAGTGGGCCGAGCGAAACGCGGCCACGATCTCGCCGTATTTGGAGATCGTTTCGGCCGTGATCGGATCGAGGACACCCTGCACTTCGTCGATTCCGGCATCTTCGATTTGACGCAGTCGCGCCACCTGCTCATCGACGGAGCCGAACCAGGGGGTGCCGCCGGTACGGCGACTGGGTTGGCCACCGAAGCCGAGGTAGACCGCGACTGACTTCTTGAGGGTCGCCGGATCGCGCCCCGCCTGGGCGCACGCCGCCTCCACTTTGTCGACCAGGCTTGCGACCCGAGCCGGGTCGTTGTCGAAACCGGAATACCACGAGTTCCACCAGGTGACGTGGGGCAGCGCCAGCGAGAGCATGCGCGGTCGGTTGGAGCCGACCATGAAAGGCATGTTCCCGGGACGGGGCGGGCGCGGGATGAGCTCACAATCCACCAGTTGGTAGAACTCGCCGTTGAAGTCAAAGCGCTCGCCTGCGAGCAGGCGCCGGATAATTTCAAATGCTTCGGCAAATCGACTGACCCGTCGATCGAATGGGAGCCCGAATGCCCTGAATTCGACCTCGTTCCAGCCGGCTCCAACGCCAAAGATCAGGCGCCCGCCGCTGATCTCATCGATCGTCGCCGCGGTTTTGGACAAGACGGCCGGCGAGTGGAACGGAAGTGCGGCGACGAGCGGCCCGAGCTCGATGCGCTCGGTGACGGCGGCGAGACCGGCGAGGAGTGACCATGCCTCCCAAGGTCCCCTATGCGAGCCTTCATCCTCGTATAAGAGGTGGTCACCAACCCAGAGCGAGTCGAGGCCGACCTGTTCGGCGACTCGTGCCATGTCGACCATCTCCCGCCAGCTGGCTTCGTACTCGGTTTCGGGAAGTTGGACACCAAACCTCATCCCGGCGAGAGTACGACGCGATGGTCGATCCCGCCGAACTCGCTCGACATCGCACAATCGACCTTTCCACGATTGGCCGGCGAAGCGGACAGTGGCGCCGCGTCGAAATCTGGTGGTTTCTCTTCGAAGAGAAGCTCATCATCACCGGGACACCGGGCCGTCGCGACTGGCTCGCGAATCTCAGAGCCGACCCGCGACTGGTCATTCACGCCCCCGAGGGCGATTTTCCCGGCGAAGCCGTCGAGATTTCCGACCCTGCGTACCGACGGCGATTCTTCGAAAGCCGCCAGACCCGGTGGTACTCCAACCAGGCTGGCTTGCAGGCGATGGTCGAGCGCGCGCCGATGGTCGAGGTGTTTCTCGCTAACGCTGATGGAGGGGGACCCAGGTGAGCCCGGTCGGGCCTACATAACGCGAGTCGGGTCGAATCAGGCGCCCCGTGCGCTTTTGTTCGAGGCAGTGGCCGATCCATCCCGCCACACGGCCGGCGGCAAAGGTGGGAGTGAAGAGCGGGATCTCGAGGCCGATGCCGTGGAGCAGCAGCGCAGTGAAGAACTCGACGTTGGTCTTCAGATTTCTTCCCGGCTTGTGCTCCTCGAGCAGTTCGAGCGCGGTCGATTCGACGTCTTTCGCCAGGTCGTAGAGATGCATGTCGCCTTCTGTCGAGAACATCTTCTCGGCGGCTTCGGCGAGAACGTCGGCCCGCGGGTCGCGGACCTTGTAGACGCGATGACCAAAGCCCATCAGGCGTTCAGCGCGAGCGAGCTTGGCGCGGATAAAGAACTCCGCCTGATCGGCCGAGCCGATCTCGAAAACCATGTCGAGCGCTGGTCCGGGGGCGCCTCCGTGGAGCGGTCCTTTGAGCGCACCGATGGCACCGGTCACCGCCGACACCATGTCGGACTCGGTGGCGATGATCACCCGGGCGGCGAAGGTGGAGGCATTGAGGCCGTGATCGGCGACGGTGTTGAGATATGTCTCCAGCGCCCGGACCGTCGCCGGGCCCGGCTCGCGGCCCGTCAGCATGTACAGATAGTTGGCACTGCGACTCAGTTCATGACGAGGCCCGATCGGCTCGAGACCCTGCAAGTACCTCCAGTACGTTGCGATCGCCGGCGGGACCCGGGCAGTGATGGCTTTGGCCCGCGTTAGGTCGTCGATCTCTTGTCCCTCGCCCAGATCGAGATCGAAAGTGGCGGCGGCCATCCGCAGCGCATCCATCGGATTGACCTTGTGGTGAGCTGCCTGTTCGAGCAAGGAGTGCGTGGCGGAAGGAAGCACCCGGAAATCGGCCATCGTCGAGCGAAAAATTTCCAACTCCGTTGAGTTCGGCAGTTGGCCGTGCCAGAGCAGAAAGCAGACCTCTTCGAACATGGCCCGGGCGGCGATGTCCTCGAGTTGGTAGCCGGCAATGACGAGCCGGCCGTTTTGACCATCGACCTGGCTGAGCGCCGTTTCGGCCGCGACCACCCCTTCCAATCCGGGGCGATAGTTAGTGTCGGTCACTCACAAAGCGTACGGAGCAGGGTTACCCGATGTCGAAACCACGGCTGGTCACGATCGGCCTTCTCGTTCTGATTGGCCTCGTTTTCCTGGGCCAAGGCATGGGAATGATCGAAGGCAGTTTCATGACCGGCCAGTCGATTTGGGCTGCGATCGGAGCGGTTTTGCTCGGAGTGGCCCTCGCCTTGCTCACTCTGGGACGGAGGTCGAGCCGGTGACGACACGCTGGCGGCGTTACGACCCGCCGATTTGGCTGGCCAAGGTCTGGTATTGGGGAGGCATCGCCGGCGTATTCCTCGGGATCCTGGCGATGATCGCCAGCTGGTTGCTTCTCTCGAGCTTCGGCAGGTCGACTGCGGAGACGCTCGATCTCCTCACAACCACCCTCGCCACCACGGTGGATGGTGCTACCACCGCGCTCGAGACTCTGGCCCTCGCCGAGGAGGGCATGGTCGAAGCTGAAATCGCATTAGGCGCTGCCGGCGGCGGCCTCACCCAGATGAGTGATGTCCTCACCAACACCGCGTTCCTGCTGGCGGGCGATGTGCCCGACACCATCGACTCGATCACCGCGGCTTTTCCGGGAATGATCGACACCGCGCGGGTGATCGACCGAACCATGAACGCCCTGGCGTTCCTCGGGATTGAATACCAACCGGCGACCCCCCTCGATCGGTCTTTGGCTGCAGTTGCCAATGAGCTCGGACCCCTGAGTGAGGAGTTGCGCGCGCAGTCGGTTCCGCTGGCCGAAGCCGCCAACCAGCTTCGCGTCGTCGGTCAATCCGTCGACGAGGTTGGCCAGAGCGTTCGCTCCATGACCGAACAGCTGACGGGCAGCCGCGACCTCGTCACCTCGTATCAGGAGGCAGCCAATGACGCCAACCGGATCGTCGCCGAAATCTCGGAGAGCTTCGACCGCCAGTTCCTGCTTGCCCGCGTGCTCCTCCTGGCGTTGGGGTTGATGGCGATCGTCATGATGTCGGTGCCGATCGTGCTGGGCCGACGGGAGTTGGAAGAGGTCCTTGTCGAGCAGGAGGAAGATCTCAGACTTCAGACATCAGACGATCAGATCGGATTCTGAGCACTGACCCCTGACTCTTGATCCCTGACCCCTGACCCTGACTCTTGACCCCTGATCCCTAGGCCAAGTTGACAGGTAACCTTTTGGTTTCATATACTCCCGAGTGTGGAACTGGTTTTCCGGGCCCTGGCTGATCCGACGAGACGAGCGCTGCTCGATGCCCTTTTTCGTGAAGACGGCCAAACCCAAAAGGCCCTGGAGGCGAGGTTTGAGATGAGCCGGATCGGTGTTGCCAAGCACCTGCGATTGCTTGAGGCCGCCGGTCTCGTCGTGACCAAACGCAGTGGTCGCGAAAAGCTGCACTACCTGAACCCCGTCCCAATTCGCCAGGTCCACGACCGTTGGGTCAGCAAGTACACCGAGGGATGGGCCTCCGGGCTCGTCGACCTCAAGAGCGAGATGGAGAAAACAATGGAGAAGGTGTTCGAGATCTACATCAAGACCACGCCCGAACGGCTGTGGGAGGCAATCACCGATCCCGAGATTCGCGGCAAGTACAACTTCGGATCCCGCCACGTGTCCGACTGGAAACCGGGGTCTCGATTCGAGATGGTCCACCCATCGGCCGACGGTCTGTTGGGCGAAGGAGTCAATTTGGAAGTTGACCCGCCCCGGCGACTGGTCCAAACGATGGTCGCTCTGTGGGGAGAAGACGTGAAAGCGGAAGGAACGAGTCGGGTGACTTGGGACATCGAACCGGTCGGAGATTCCTGCCGGCTCACAGTCACTCATGACCAACTGCGCGAAGGCGCCAACGATCAGCTCTACGGCGGCTGGCCGATGATCCTTTCCGGGCTTAAGACCTGGCTCGAGACCGGCGAACTGCTGACCACCCCCGGCTCCTTGATGTACGCAGTAGGCAACTGATGGCAGACCTCCACAAGACCTTCCAAGCAAAACTCGTCAAGAGTCCCGCCAAAGGCGGGTGGACCTATGTCGTGACCGATTGGTCGGCGGAGTTCTTCGAAACCCGTGGGCTGGTCAAGGTTGCCGGCACCGTGGACGGCCATCCGTTCCAGAGCTCATTCATGGCTCTGGGCGATGGCACTCACAAGCTGCCCATCAAGGCCGCCCTGAGGAAGATGATCAACAAGGAGCCAGGTGAGACGGTCAAAATCCGCTTGACCGAACGGCTGTGAACAGACATCAGACATCAGACTTCAGACCAGAATCTGATGTCTGACGTCTGATATCTGACGTCTATTTGAGGGCCGCGTCGAGGTCTTCGATCAAGTCGGCGACGTCTTCCAGGCCGACCGAGAGACGAACCAACCCGTCAGTGATGCCAACTCGGGCGCGTTCGTCGGGCGTCATCTCGGAATGGGTCATGGTGACCGGATGAGTGATGAGCGACTCGACCTGCCCCAGGTTCTCGGCCAGCGACCACAGTTTCACTGATCGCATCAAGTCCCGCCCGGCTTCCAGCCCACCTTCGACTTCGAACCAGATCATGGCCCCAAACCCCGACGCTTGCCTCTTGGCCAGGTCGTACTGCGGAAAGCTCTCGAGGCCGGGGTAACCGATTGCGGAGACCCGCGCGTGGGATGCCAAAAACTCGGCGACCTCCATTGCATTCTGCGATTGCTGATCCATTCGTTGGGCCAGAGTTTTGGTTCCTTGCAACGTCAGCCAGGCGACGAACGGCGACATGATCGAACCCGCCGCCTTTTGCATGAACTTGATCTGAGCGGCCTGGTCGGCATTCGCCGCCACGACCGCTCCCCCCAGGGTGGCGTTGTGGCCGTCGAGATACTTGGTCGTCGAATGAATGACCAGGTCGGCACCCAGTTCGAGCGGGCGCTGGAAGTAAGGGGTGAGGAAGGTGTTGTCGACCGCGTGCAACGCGCCGTGGCTTTGGGCCAGGTCCGATATCGCCCGCAGATCTGTCAGCTTCAGTGTGGGGTTGGCGGGAGTCTCGGTGAAGAGCAACTTGGTTTGTTCGCTCAAAGCAGCCTCGACGATCTCGGGCCGGGAGGTATCGACAAAGTCGCAGTCAACGCCGAATCGGCTCAGCACTCTGGTAGCGAATCGATGCGTGCCCCCGTAGACGACGTCGGAGAACACGACATGGTCTCCGCTACTGAGGAATCCCATCAGCACGGCGACCGTGGCCGCCATGCCCGAAGCGTACGCCGCGGCCCCGGCACCGCCCTCGAGGTCGTTGATTCTCGCTTCGAAGGCAGCGACGGTTGGGTTGCCCGCCCGGGAGTAGGAGTAGCCCTTGGCCATGTAGTCCTCGACCGAGTCCTGAACAAAAGTGGTCGACTGGTGAATCGGGGTCAGGATCGCGCCGGTGGTTGGATCCGGTTCGACTCCGGCGTGAATCTGGCGGGTGCGAAACTTCATGGGGCGTCCTCTCGTATCAAATCTGCAATCGGGGCGCGCAAACCTTCGTCGACTGTGTGGCGGAGCTGGCCGCGATGGCGCAACAAGACCCAGCCGGCCGCGAGAAGGAAGACCACCGCTACGCCAATCCGCCCGGCCGGGTTGTAGTCATCTCTCAGCACGATCGACACGTAAAAAGACTCCAGCAACTGGGCGATGAACAAACCCAGGAGCACCCAGGCCTCCTTTCGATCCATCGACCGGCTGGCGAGAATGGCGACCGCAAACATCGATTGGGCCGCCGTCACGAGGAGCTCATCGCGTTGTTCGACCCCCAGGGGCAAGCCATCGAAAGATTGCGAGGAGATGGCGAAGACCAGCGGCAAAGTGCCCACCAGCAACGTCCATTGATTGACCTTGGACGACAGCAGAGCTCCGAATCCGGTCCGGGCCGAAAGTTTCCATGCGAACAATGCAGCCACAAGCAACTCCGGGGACTCCGAGGCCAGCGGTGCGAGCCACTTCACCAGCAGGAATTCCGGAATGTCATAAGCCTCGCCGAGTTCGACCAGGCTTTCGGCGAATGGTTCGGCGACCACCAGAATCACCCCGGCCGAAACGACGAACATCAGGAGGTTCACCCACCGCCGGCTGGTCTGACCGAGTTCGGCGATCCGAGCAGCAGGGCCTACCAGATGAGGAGCCTCGGGAGGTGCCTTTGAAAGTCGCCAGAGGTAGACGGCATACAGCGCGACGAGGATGACGGCGTCAAGCAGAGTCAAGCTGTCTCGCAGAAAGAAATGGAGCCCGTAGATCGAGGCCAGGGTCAAGAAGGCAACGTCAATCGACTGGATGCGATCGAGGTGGACAGCCTGGTCATCGGCTCCTCCGACCCGAATGCCTCTCCCGTGCAGACGCTTGACCCGCCACGTCGCGAGCAGCACTACCAGGGGCCAACCGAAGCCGATCAACAACTGATTGCCACCCGTCATGTTGGCGAGAGCGTTGGGAGCCTGACTGGGATCAGTTCCGGCCTTCCACGTGAACACGAAGTCGACTGCGTATTCAGGAAGAACGGCGATCAAAGCGAGGATCGCCAATGCCAGACCCCCGGCGATGTCGAGCTGTACCACTTCGGCTGCCCACGAAAGGATGAATGCAGCCCCCACAATCGAGATCCCGAAGAGGAGCGCGGAAAGCGCGGGTGCCGGATGTGCGCCTGTGATTCGTATTGCGACTCCCGGAATCGCGGCCGCAATCGCCAAGGCCATGTAGAGCCACTCACGACCGGAGGGCGCATCGCTGTGCAAGGGATCGACTGACGTCTGGCGGGTGGTCATCGGGGGGCAGGAGTTTATGACATCGCCGGAATTGGTAGTTTGCGAGCATGGGCCAGGGAATGCTGAGGGATACCTTTCGGTCGTTCCGGGTCCGCAATTTCCGGTTGTTCTTTATCGGCCAGACGATCTCCCAAACCGGAACCTGGATGACGATGGTCGCGCAAACTCTCCTCATCCTCGAGCTCACCGGATCGGGTGTGTTGCTCGGCCTGCTGGCTGCCGCGCAGTTCGGCCCCGTGCTGCTGCTTGGCTTTTGGGGAGGCGCCCTCGCCGATCGCTTTGACAAGCGAACGATTTTGTTCGCGACCCAGGTTGGGGCGATGGTCCAGTCGCTGATATTGGGATTGGTGGTGCTCACCGGCAACGCCTCGGTGACCAGCGTCCTCCTCCTGGCGACGGTGCAGGGAGTCATCACCGCATTCGACAATCCCGCACGGCGCGCGTTCGTGGTCGAGATGGTGCCTGCAGACGACGTCGCCAACGCGGTCAGTCTCAATAGCACCCTGATGACAACTGCACGCGTGCTCGGGCCCGCTCTGGCGGGACTCTTGATCGGCTGGGTCGGCTATGCGTGGTGTTTTCTGGGCGACGGGTTCAGCTATCTAGCGGTGATTGCCGGCCTGGCGATGATGCGTCGCCAGGAGCTGCCGATTGCAAAAGCTCCGACCGTCAAAACAACGGCCGGAGACGAAAAGAATCGGGGGCGCGGCCAAGTTAGGGAGGGCTTGCAGTACGCGTTTTCGTCCCGCGAACAACTCGTGCCGCTGGTCATGATGGCTGTCGTCGGCACTTTCGCTTTCAACCTATCCGTCACCACTCCCCTGCTCGTGACCGGCCCTCTCAACGGCACGGATCAGGCGTACACCCTGGTCCTTTCAACAATGGCTGTTGGCTCGGTGGTTGGGGCGATCGCCACGGCCCGCCGACGAACAGTTCCGTTCGGGCATTTGATTTGGTCGACTGTCGCTTTCGGAATCGGTCTGCTGTTGCTCGCCGGGGCACCCACGCTCTGGACCACCTACCCGATCGCGGTGCTGGTCGGTCTGGGGAGCATCGCCTTTATGACAACCTCAACCGCGATGATGCAGCTAGCGGCCGATCCCCAATTTCGCGGCCGAGTCCTCTCGCTCCAGGCGATGGTCTTCTTGGGGACCACGCCGATCGGAGCTCCCTTCGTGGGTTGGGTGGCTGATCGCTTCGGGCCGAGAGCCGCGATTCTCATCGGAGCATTCGCCTGTTTCGGCGCCGCCGTCTGGGGTTGGCGGAGCTGGCGCGGGCGGGCGGTGTTGCCGGCGTCGACAACTCCGCCGGTGCTGGTCGACTAGGTCGATTCGATTTGGCGAGGGCTACCGTCGCTTCGATGTTGCGGCCCCTCACCGATGAAGACCGCTGGCTCATGGGCGAGGGACGCCACACCGCGCTCCACCAGATTCTCGGGTGTCGCGTGGACGAGAGCGGTGCAAGCTTTCGGATCTGGGCACCCAGCGCCGCGTGGGCCTCGGTGGTCGGCAACTTCAACAAATGGAATGCGAATGCCAACCCGCTCATCTCAGAAGGCCACGGTTTCTGGCATGCCCGGATCGAGGGCGTCAAACCGGGAGACGCCTACAAGTTTCAGATCACCAGCACCCGCTACCGCTCAGTCGACAAGGCCGACCCGTTTGCGGTCTGGGCCGAGGTTCCGCCGCGGACAGCCTCCAGGGCCTGGAACCTCGATTACCAATGGAACGACGACAAGTGGATGACAGAGCGCAAAGGGACCCTGGCACCCGAGCGACCGATCAGCATCTACGAGGTACATCTCGGCTCGTGGCGGCACAACGGCAACGTCAACTATCGAACGATCGCCCCCGAGCTCGCCGAGTATGTGCTCGAGAACGGATTCACCCACGTCGAGTTCCTGCCGCTGATGGAACACCCGTTCTATGGATCCTGGGGTTACCAGGCGACAGGCTTCTTCGCCCCGACGGCCCGGTACGGAACGCCACAAGACCTCATGTATTTGGTCGACCATCTCCATCAGAACGGGATCGGCGTTTTGCTCGACTGGGTCGCTTCGAACTTCGCCACCGACCTCCACGGGCTCGCCTACTTCGACGGCACCCACCTCTACGAGCATCCCGATCCGCGGCGGGGATATCACCCGGAGTGGACGTCACTTATTTTCGATTACGACCGCGGTGAGGTTCGCAGCTTTCTCATCTCTTCGGTGTATTCGTGGCTTGATCGCTACCACCTCGATGGCCTGCGTGTCGACGGCGTGGCCTCGATGCTCTACCTCGATTACGCGCGCCAACCCGGCCAGTGGATTCCTAACGAGAAGGGCGGGAGAGAACACCTTGGTGCAGTTGAACTCTTCCGCCAGATGAACGCCGGCGTTCATCGCATGTTCCCGGGGGTGGCGATGATGGCCGAAGAATCGAGTTCGTGGCCCCATGTGACCGGTACCTCTGGGGAGCTCGCGCTCGGGTTCGATTACAAGTGGGACATGGGGTGGATGAATGACACCCTGCGCTATGCCACCCTCGATCCCTTGTTTCGCTCCCATCCCGACAGCCACCGACTGCTGACCTTTCGCTCGATGTACGCCTACAACGAGCGTTACACGCTGGCGCTCTCCCACGACGAGGTTGTCTACGGCAAGAGGTCTCTGGTGGAGAAACAGTGGGGGCCACCGTCTTCCCAGCTCGCCGGGCTGCGCACGTTGTTTGGGTTGATGTGGACAACGCCCGGCAAGAAGTTGCTGTTCATGGGCGGCGAGTTCGGACAAAACAGGGAGTGGAATCACGACGCCTCGCTGCAGTGGGAATTGCTCGACGAACCGGCCCACCGACAGTTGCTCGCCTGGGTCAAGTCTCTGAACGGCCTGCTGCAGACAGAGCCCGCCCTTTGCCAGGACGACAACCTGCCCAGCGGATTCCAATGGCTAGAGGCCGATGACTATGCGCGGGCTGTGTTCGCATATCTCCGCCGGGCAGAAGGCCACCGCTCGGTGATGGTCGTGCTCAACTTCACCCCCGTCCGTTGGAACCGATACCTAGTTGGTGCCCCTGCCAGCGGCGAATGGTCCGTACTGCTCTCGAGCGACGACACCGACTTCGGCGGTGAAGGTTTGGTTGGCCCAGGACCTATCACCGCCCGGGGCGCGAGCCACCAGGGTCAACCGGATTCGCTGATGCTTGATCTTCCTCCGCTTTCGGCCGTTCTTCTTGTTAGAAACGAGGCAGAAAGAAGTGGAATAGGCAATGGCTAGGCGACCCGAGGTCCTGTCCATCGTTCTCGCCGGTGGCGAAGGGAAACGGCTCATGCCGCTGACGAGAGACCGCGCTAAACCTGCCGTTCCTTTCGGAGGCCAATACCGGTTGATCGACTTCGCCCTCTCCAATCTGGTCAACGGCGGTCAACGCAAAATCGTGGTTCTTACCCAGTACAAGAGCCACTCGCTGAACGTCCACGTGTCGCGCACGTGGCGGATGTCCACGCTCTTAGGGAACTACGTCACTTCGGTCCCGGCCCAGATGCGGCTCGGGCAGCGCTGGTTCCTGGGATCGGCCGACGCGCTTTATCAGAACCTCAACCTGGTCGACGACGCCGACCCCGATTACATGTTCGTTTTCGGGGCCGATCACATTTATCGCATGGATCCCGAGCAAATGCTGCAACAGCACATCGATTCGGGTGCCGGAGTGACGGTGGCAGGGATCAGGGTTCCCCTCGACCAGGCACATCAGTTCGGCGTGATCGAGACCGGTGATGACAGCATCATCGATCGATTTCGCGAGAAGCCGCGGGATCCGCAGCCGATCATGGGCGACCCCGCCCATGCGTTCGTGTCGATGGGCAACTACGCCTTCACGACCTCGGTGTTGCTCGAACAGCTAGCTCTTGATGCCGAGGACGAATCATCGCGCCATGACATCGGTGGCAACCTCATCCCGCAGATGGTCGAGAAAGGCCTCGCCCACGTCTATGACTTCAACTCCAACGAGGTTCCCGGGGTCAGCGACCGCGAGCGCGGCTATTGGCGGGATGTCGGCCATCTCGATGCCTACTACGACGCCTCAATGGACCTCGTCGCGACGGAGCCAATCTTCAACCTCTACAACGAAGCCTGGCCGTTCTTCACGGCATGGAAGACCGCGCCACCGGCAAAGGTTGTTGCTGTCGCGCAACATGGTCCCGGCCAGATTGCCGACTCGCTCCTCTCCAACGGGGTGATCATTTCGGGTGGGTACGTGCGCAGCTGCGTGCTCTCACCGAATGTCCGGGTGGAGCCGGGAGCGGTCCTCGAGAATTGCATCCTGTTTGACAATGTCACCGTCGGGGCCGGGGCCGTCCTTCGTCGCACCATCATCGACAAGAACGTGGTCATCCCTGCCGGATACCGTATCGGGGTCGATCAGGAGCGGGATCGAGCGCGCTTCGAGGTGTCGCCGGGCGGTGTAGTGGCGATCGCCAAAGGCGACATCGTCGATTAGCGCGTCCGATAAAGGGCCATCGAGAACGGCAACAGCACGGGGTTGGGGTCGCCGCTCTGGGACGGTCCGGTGGAGACGATCTCTTCCCATTGCCACTCGTCGAGCATGTCGGGAAGATGGAAACGGGTGAGTTCGGAACTGGCGTTCATGATCAGATAAAACGATTCGTCGTTGAAGTCGCTGCCGTTCCAGAAGACGCCGAGCGTCCGCACCCACACCGTTTGCCAGTCAGCCTCGGTCATGATCTGGCCGGCGGGCGTAAACCAGCCGGCTTGCGGAAGCCCGCGTTCGTCAGGCTCGCCGCGGGGGTGCTCGGTGCGCCTGAACACCGGATGGTCGCGTCGGATCTGCGCCAGCTTGCGGACCAACTCGACGCGTTGCCAATCCGCGTGCTGCCAGTCGAACCACGACATCTCGTTGTCCTGGCAATAGGCATTGTTGTTCCCCCGTTGGGTGCGTCCGATCTCGTCGCCTCCAAGGAGCATCGGAACTCCCTGGGAGATGAATAGCGTCAGCAGAAAGTTGGCAACGCGTCGGTTCCGAAAATCGTTGATCTCGGGGTTGTCAGTCTCGCCTTCGGTCCCGCTGTTCCAAGACCGATTGTTCTTCTCCCCATCGCGGTTGCGTTCGCCGTTTGCCTCGTTGTGCTTGACGTCATACGAGACGAGGTCGCCCAGCGTGAAGCCGTCGTGACTCGTGATGAAATTGATTGAGGCAGTTGGGCCGCGATCCCCGAACACTCCCGAGCTTCCCATCAAGAAGTCCGCAAACTCGTCAATGGTGCCGAGCGTCCCTCGCCAGACTTCCCGCATCGTGTCCCGGTAGCGGCCGTTCCATTCTCGCCATTTGTCGGGGAACTGTCCGAGCTGGTAGCCGTGCAGCCCGATATCCCACGGCTCGGCGATGAGCTTCACGTTCTCCAGCTCAGGCATCTCGCGCAGTCGGATGAAGAAATCGGCGTCGGGATGAAAGTGTTCCGGGCTCCGGGCCAGCGACGGCGCCAGATCGAACCTGAACCCGTCGACCCCCATCTCGGTTACCCAATACCGAATGCTCTCAAGGACGAGGCGTGATGCCCACGGCTGGGTGAGGTCAAGGCTGTTGCCGGTGCCCGTGGTGTCGAGATACAGGCGACGATTCTCGGGGTCGAGCCGGTAGAAACCGGGATTGTCGAAGCCACGGAAGCTGAGAATCGGGCCTTTGTGGTTGCCCTCGGCAGTGTGGTTGTAGACCACGTCGACAATGACCTCGATCCCGGCTTGATGTAGTCGCTTGACCATTGCCTTCCACTCGTGCACCGGGTCTTCCGCCGCGGCCAGGCGAGGATCAGGGGCGAAGAAGCCCAAGGTCGAGTAGCCCCAGTAGTTGGTCAGGCCGCGATTGGTGACGGTCTGCTCGCTAGCCGTTGTGTGGACCGGCAGCAGTTCGATCGCGGTGACGCCGAGCGAAGTGAGGTGGTCCACGATGGGGTCGCTGGCGATCCCGAGATAGGTGCCGCGCAGCTCGGGTGGCACCTCGGGGTGCGTAAAGGTCATTCCCTTGACATGGGTTTCGTAGATGACGGTCTCGGACCAGGCTCGATTGGGTTTTGAACTATCTGACCAGTCGAAACTTCCGTTGGCGACAACTGCACGCATCGTGTGGCGGGCGCTGTCCCGGCGGTCAGGAGCGTCGACTCCGGCTCGCAACGCCTCGTGCCCGCTAACAGATCCCACCATTTGCCGGGCGTAGGGATCAACCAGGAGCTTTTGCGGGTTCGACCAGATTCCCTGATCGGGATCCCAACGACCGCTGACCCGATATCCGTAGAGCTGTCCGGGACCGACCTCAGCCACGGTCGTCCGGAAGATGCCGTTGTCCCCTCCTGAAAGGTCGGCTCGCTCTTCGCCATCGGGTCCGAACAAGCAGAGTTCAACCCGATCCGCGAACGGGGCATGCACGCCGAACTGGACACCGTCGGGCGTCAGGACGGCGCCCAACGAATCAGAAGGTTGTTGTTCAGCCACCGATGCCGCGTTCTTTAGGGGGTGCAGTACCAGGGGGTCCAGGGATCCCGGGCGAGGCCCGCGTAGTAAGCGGTCAGCCATGCCGCGGTCCCAATGTTGGCTTCAGGATCGAACACGCTAACTCCGCCGAAACCCGCCTTGGGGGCAATCACTGCCCAGGTGCCGGGCAGGAATTGGAACAATCCGGAGGCGCCGGAATAAGGGTTGTAGGCGTCAGGGTCGCCGAGGCTTTCGCATTGGATGACGCGCAGGGCCGGTTCGACCATTTCGCCTGGGAAGTAGGCCGCAACCATTGATCGCCATTGTTCGACGGCGGGCTTGAGCGGGCGGTCACCGATCGAAGGTGGCGGTGGCAGCGACGTAGTCGTGACCGTGCCGACCGGCGGGCTCGTGATAGTTGTGGTGCTCGAGCGTTCTTGTTGCCGGGCTTGCTCAGCCGCCTCTGCTTGCGCTGCTTCGATCCGATCGAGCTCAGTTCGGTAGGCGATATCGGCGGCGACGGCGCTTTGAATTGCCAGACCCACCTCGGCATCGGCAGTTGCGAAAAGGGTGGCGAGGCTCTCGGCGGTGGTTTCGGCCAAGATCGTGAGCGCTTCGACCTCGACCATTTCGGCCGCAAGCCGGGACTGCAAGTTCTGCAGGTCGCGATCTGTGACTGTGAGGTTCATCGTTCGCGCCGAGGTCTCGCCGGAGAGAACCTCAAGAGTCGGACTTAGCACCATCGCCTGCTCCAGCGACGAGCTCCGAAAGACGAAGCCTCTGGGGCTCACCAAAGCCTCGATATACGCCGTGACTGCCTGCTCAGAAGCGAGTTGCTCGAGGCTCGAGAGGTCGGCCTGGGTCGAGGCGACCAGACCGGCCAGCCGATCCGCACTCGCGGCCTTGATTGCGAGTTCATTGGCAACGCGCTGATAGTCCTCCATAGCCAGAGTCAGTTGGCGCTCGATCTCATCGCGGTTTGCCACGGCATCGGAGAGCAACGAATAGGCACGATCTCGCTCCTCTTCCGCCGTCTGGGCGCGGGTGACCAAAGGCAGCATCGCTGCAACCAGGATCAGCACGAATAGGGCGACTCCTGCCCGACGCGGGCCCATGACTCGCGGCTCAGGCTAGGCCGGCGAAATAGGAGGGGTCAGATGGAGCCGGAGAAGGTATCGCAGGAGTTGGGGTCGCCCGAGTCGTAGCCGGCCTGGAACCACTGCTGGCGCTGTTCGGCGCTGCCATGGGTCCAGGATTCGGGGTCGACCCGGCCCTGGGCGGTCATCTGAATCCGATCGTCGCCGACGGCCGCAGCAGCTTCCATTGCTTCGGTGATCTCGCCCGGGTCGAGGGCGAGGTTTTCGCCCGTCTCCAGCTGCCCGACGAACACAGTCGAGGCCCAGACGCCGGCGAAACAGTCGGCCTGCAACTCCATCCGCACCGACAGGTCATTGGCTTCGGCCGGATTCTGCTGTTGGAGGCTGCGGACCTGTTCGTTGATCCCCAGCACATTTTGCACGTGATGTCCGATCTCATGAGAGAGGACGTAGGCAGGTGCCAGGTCGCCGGTAGCGCCGAAACGTGACGAAAGCTCGGCGAAGAAGTCCATATCGAGATAGATCTGGTTATCGAGCGGGCAGTAATGAGGTCCCATCCGGGCATCGGCCCCACCGCAGGCCGAGTCAGTGAACCCGGTGAACAACACCAACTGGGGGTTGTCGTATTGGCGCCCCGACTGGCTGAAGATCTCGGCCCACATGGCGTTGTTGTCGTCGTGGACCACCGACATGAAATCGGCCATGTCGGCTTGCGGATCCGTCGCCGGATCGAGCGGGGCTTCTGCCGCCGGAGTTTGCGGGGCAGGCTGCAATTGATCGAGGACGTCCTCCAAACCCGAACCGCCGCCTCCTCCACCGAGCAGAGCCACGATGATGGCGATGATGATCGCCAGGCCACCACCTCCGGCGCCGATGGCGAGACCGGGACGGCGTCCGCCCCCACTCCCACGCACATCAATAATGTCGCCGGATCGTTCCGTTGGCTTTCGGTATCGCACCATATCGCTGGGGATGGTACCCAGCAGGGGTGTTTTCAATCCTTGGCCCCAAATAAGATTGGCTGGGGAACATTGCTCCTGCAGACGAGGTTCAGGGAATAAAGGAGCACTAAATGTTTGGACGATCAAAGACCGAAATGCCCGAAGAGACCCTGCCGGGGCGCGAACAATCAGTGACGGTCCCGGCGCAACACTTCGTCAACGGCAACCCACTCGTCGGCCCTTTCCCGGACAATCTGGAAACCGCGGTATTCGGCATGGGTTGTTTTTGGGGAGCGGAGCGGCGCTTCTGGCAGACGCCGGGCGTCTACACCACGGCCGCGGGTTATGCCGGCGGCACTACCCCTAACCCGACCTACGAGGAAACCTGCAGCGGTCGCACCGGTCATGCCGAGGTCGTTTTGGTGGTCTTCGATCCGGCCGAGGTGACCTATCACGAGCTCCTCACCCGATTCTGGGAAGGACACGAGCCCACCCAGGGGATGCGGCAGGGAAACGACGTCGGCACCCAGTATCGATCAGCGATCTACACCACGACGCCCAGTCAGTTTGAGCAGGCCGAGAAAAGTCGCGATGCCTATCAGGAGGACCTCGAGAAGGCCGGACATCGGGGCCGCATTACCACCGAAATCAAACCGGCCGGACCCTTCTACTACGCCGAGGATTACCACCAGCAATACCTGGGCAAGAACCCCAACGGCTATTGCGGTCTGGGCGGCACGGGAGTGAGCTGCTCAGCCTGACAACTGAGCCCAAACGGTTGAGCTGGGATTTACCAGCCCGATAGCCGGCTGACCTCGGCGACCAGCTCGTCGACACTCAGATCAGGGTCGATCTCCGCCTCGATGTCGGGCAATACCCCGGTCTCTCCAAAGTCCGAGCCGGCGTCGGTTACCCAACGAGCAACGGTCAGCTTGAGCGCACCTCCATCAGACAACCCGTAACGCTGCTGAACCGTGTTCTTCCCGAAAGTCGGCGTGCCGATGACGAGAGCCCGGCTCCGCTCCTGGAGGGCAGCGGCGAGCACCTCGGAAGCGCTCGCGCTCCCCTGATTGACCAAGACGATGACTGGCGTGCCGTCGACGAGAAGGCCGCCTTCTTCTGCCCGGTAAGCCCTGGATTCTTCTGGCCCTTCTGTTCTGACGACAACCCCATCCGCCAAAAACTCGGAAGCGATCTCAACCGTCGCGAACAAGGCCCCACCCGGGTTGTCGCGTAGATCGAGCACGAGTCGTTCCGCTCCATCAGCGAGCAGGCTGTCGATCGCGTCGTGGACCTGGCGATCCGAGGAGTCGGTGAAGAGGTTGAGACGCAGGTAGCCGACATCATCAACTTGATCGATCTCAACCACCGGAATCGAGATGGCTGCCCTGACAATGGAAATTTCGACCGAAGCCCCGGCCCGATCAACCCCGAGCACGACCGTGGTTCCAGCCGGCCCCCGAACAGCCGCAGTCACCTCATCAACGGTCCAGCCGATGATCGACTCTCCATCTACCTCGATGAGAACGTCGTCCGGTTCAAGCCCGGCGAGCCGGGCAGGGCCTTCGGCGTAGGTCGAGAGGACGACCAGCCGGCAGGTCTCTGAGATCACTGCACAGGTCGTAGTCGAAGGGTCGGCCGCCGTGAGATCCTCGGCGCTGACCAGCGCACCGATGCCTTCTACAGAACCGGCTTGATCCTCTTCCAAAAGGCGTAGGGCGTCTGGCGAGAGGTAGACACTGTTGGGATCGAGGGTGCCGATCAGACCCGTGATCGCCGCAACTTCGGCCACCTCAGTGGAAACACCTTCTCCGGCCAACGCTTCACACACGACTTCGAATGCTTCCGTCGGGACGAAACACTCGGGCACCTCTCCGGTGCTCTCGTCGAGCGCTTCGACCTCGGCTGCTGCACCAGCTGCAAGCTCGGCATCGACGATGGGGTCGACGTACCGGCCGACAACCAGTTCGTAGACCTCGCACAGCAGCCTCTCTTCATCGTCCGCACAGATCTGAGCGTCGATCGGAAAAGGCGGCGCGGTCGTCGTTACCACTGCGGTCGTCGGAATGGCGCCTGTGGTTGTCGTGACAGGGGCCGCGCTCGTGGCAACCGCCGTAGTAATGGTCGTTGTCGAATCAGACGAAACGGCCGGCTCCTGGCACGCCGCAAGCAGCGCGACGACAAGGAGCAGCCGGGCGACTTTCACTAGCCGAATCCAACTGGTTGATTCATAAAGCGCCAGTTAACCGGCAACGGAGAGGGCGGCTTCCACCGTCGCGGTGGGGGTAGAGGCTGGATCGAGTGTCAGGGCGACCTCGGGCACCACCCCGGTTTCCGCCACGGAGAATCCTTCCGGAGTCGTCCAGGTACCGATCGTTAGTCGCAGGACTCCTCCGTTCCGAAGCGGAAATGGAACCTGGACAAGGTTCTTGCCAAAAGTGGGCACCCCAACGATGGTGGCACGGTCCCGTTCCTGCAGCGCCGCAGCCAGGATCTCGGCTGCGGACGCGGTGTGTTCATTGACGACGACCAGGAGCGGGATGCGGGTGGCGATGCCTCCCTCGACCGCCGGATAACGCAACACCCCGGCCCGATCTTGCGTCAAATAGAGATCACCGTTCCCGATGAACTCGGACCCAACGAGTGAAGCCGAGAACAGATAGCCGCCGGGGTTGTCGCGCAGGTCGAGCACGATGCGGCTGGCTCCTGCGTCGAGCAGCATGTCGAGGTAGCTGTGCAGCATCAGATGGGTTTCGACCTCGAAATAGGAGAGCCTGATGTAGGCGGTGTTGCCGACCATCTCTCCCGAAACGGCGACCTGGGTGTCGTCGATGCGAGTGATACTCACGATCCGATCGGTGAGGCCGACCGAGACCATCGAGCCGGGATCTCCGGTGAGAAGCGCGGCAGCTTCGGCCACAGCCAGTCCCTCGACCGGGGTGCCATCGATGGTTTCAACAATGTCACCGGCAACGAGTCCGGCATCGGCCGCGGCCGATCCTCCCACCACCGTCGCAACGGTGAGCGGACACGAGGGAGCAACGCGCACGCAGGGAGAACCGGCGGCGTTGAGCGCGCCGATGATGACGCCAACTCCCGGCACCACCCCTTCGTCCCCGACCACATCGGCAATGCTCGGCGGAAGATAGATGTTGTAAGGATCGAGAATCGAGAGCACGCCGTCAACGGCTGCGGTCACCATCGATTCGAGCGGGGCGCCATCCTCGTGAACCTTGGCGTCGATCGCCTCACAGGTCGGGTTGAAGTCGGGAGTCGGTACCGCGCAAGTCACCCTTCCGGTGGGTTCGATCGAAGTCTCCGGAGTCGCCGCCAAGACTCCTTCAAGTGCTCCGGCTGCCATCGCAGCAGCCTCCGGCGGCTGGTAATGCGCCTCGAGGATGCGTTCGACGGTTTCACACAGAACGGAGAAGGTGGTTGGAGGCGCCGAGCAATCCTGAATCAGAACAGGCGCCGCCGTGGTTGTGGGCGCGACAGTGGTGCTGGTCGAGGCAGTCGAAGCCGTGGAACCAGACGTGGAACCAAACTGTTCGATTGGGCCGCTGCCGCAGCTCAGCAGGGCGACGAGGACTACGACGGCGCCATTCCTTTTCACTTAGCTGAGGGTATCGGCGCTACGTTCCCTGAAAATGAGGATCGCTTTTCGCTCGGGTGACACCGAACTCGAGCTTGGAGTCGCGGAAGGAATTTGGACCGAACCAGGCGACGGGGCCCTTCTTGACCTTCGCCGGTTCTGGGCATTGCCCGGTTTGGCCGACTGCCATGCTCACCTGGCCGCCGACTCTCTGGCGACGGTGGACGTCGGCGGGGAGATCGAAGCAGTCAAACGGCGCGCCTTTGCCCAGCTCGATCGGGGGGTCTTCCTGGTGATCGACAAAGGCTGGCGCGACGGCGTCGTGCTGCGGCTCCTCGATGAACCGCCCGCGACCCGGCCCCATCTCGAAGCGGCGGCGCGAATCATCACGGGTGTCCACGGCTACTTCTCCGGCTTCGCAGTCGAGGTCGATGATGACGCGCTTCCCGGGGCGGTCGCCGAAGCAAACACCAAAGGCGGCTGGGTCAAGCTGGTGGGCGACTGGCCGCAAAAGGGTCACGGCCCGGTGGTGAACTTCAGCGAAGAAGCTCTCTCCCGCGCATGCGAAATCGCTCACCGGGCCGGAGCCCGAGTGGCTATCCACACTATGGCTCCGGATACCCCCGGTCGCGCAGTGCGGGCGGGGGTCGACTCGATCGAGCATGGCCTCTATCTGACCGCCGCCGACTTGGAGGAGTTAGGTCGGCGGGGCGGCGCCTGGGTGCCGACGGTCGCCAACGTCGAGAATGTCATGTCGGGATTCGGACCTGGTTCCACGGCTGCACGGGTCCTCGGAGAAGGTCTCGAGAACTTGCGGACATTGCTTCCGCTCGCCGCTGAGGCCGCGGTGTCGGTGCTGGCGGGAACCGATCTCGGACTCAGTCACGGCGAAGTGGCAACCGAAGCGATCCGGCTCAACCAGTACGGCCTGGACGGATCGGCTGCTATCGACGCCGCGGGCCCCGCCGCTTATCGCTACCTGGGTTTGAGCCCGTTCACCGAGGGTGCCACCGCCGATGTGCTGCTTTTTGATAGTGATCCCGCAATCGACGTATCGGTTCTGGCCACGCCAGCTGCCGGCATTCGCGCTGGCAGAGTCATCTTCGACCCGGGCGGGGTATTCCAGGCTCGGGTTTAGGGTTTCCTGATGGCTGTCCGCCGCATCACGCTTCTGTTGTCGTTTCTCCTCGCCGTTGCAGCCTTGCCGGCCGCCGCCCAAACGACCCTCCCTCCGGGCGGGACCTTCTTCGACGACGACGGGAACATCCACGAAGGTGCGATCGAGGCAATTGCCGCAGCCGATATCACCTCCGGTTGCGCCGCCAATCTGTTTTGTCCAACCCGGGCGGTAACGCGCGCCGAGATGGCGGCCTTCCTGATCCGCGCCCTCGGCGAGTCACCAGCCCCAGCGGCCGGCACATTTTCGGATGTGCCTGCCGGCCAGTGGTACACCGGCTTTGTCGAGCGCTTGGCCGCCCTGGAGATCTCCGTTGGTTACGGGGATGGCACCTTCCGACCCCACCTGGCTGTCTCCCGGGGAGAGATGGCGCTCTTCTTGATCCGCGCCCTCGATCTCACACCACTCGCGCATCAGGGAACCTTCAGCGATGTACCTGCGTCGGCGTTCTTCGCGGGAGCGGTTGAGCGCATTGCAGCGGATGGGATCACTCTTGGCTGTGGGGGTGGCCGCTATTGCCCCAACGACTGGGTCTTGCGAGATCAGATGGCGACGTTTGTGACTAGAGCGTTCGGGCTCACTCCGAACCAACCGCCGCCGAGGGCGAACAGGGTCGCCCTGGAGTTAGTGGCGTCAGGATTCGATCGACCCCTATTTCTCACGTCACCCCCCGGTGACTCGCGTCTCTTCGTGGTCGAGCAAGGCGGCCGGATCCGCATCGTCGGTGGCGGCACCTTCCTCGATCTCAGCGCGCTCGCGTCCGACGGCGGGGAGCGAGGGCTCCTCGGTCTGGCTTTCCATCCCAACTACGCCACCAACGGGTTGTTCTACGTCAACTACACAGACAACAACGGGAACACTCGCATCGTGTCGTACACGCGCTCGTCGAACCCCGAGCAGGCGTCAGCCGGCAGCGCGCAAATTCTCCTGACGATCAACCAACCGGCTTCGAACCACAACGGCGGCTGGATTGCGTTCGGACCCGATGGGCTCCTCTATATCGGCATGGGCGATGGCGGCGGTGGGAACGACCAGTTCGGGAACGGACAGAATCCCTCGAGCCTTGCTCGGAAAGATCCTGCGGATGGATGTCAGCAACGCCAGCACCGAGATCTGGGCGACGGGGGTGCGCAATCCTTGGCGCAATGCGTTCGACGGAAACCTTCTCTATGTGGCCGACGTCGGGCAGAACCGGTGGGAGGAAATCAACGTGATCTCCACCTCGGCCAATTCGCCCAACCTGGGATGGCCCGTCATGGAAGGCGGACATTGCCTCACCGGCGACAGCTGCAATCGCACTGGCTTCGTCTTGCCGGTCGCTGAATACAGCCACGACCAGGGCTGCTCGATCACCGGCGGCTACGTCTATCGCGGCTCGGCCATCCCTGGTTTGGCCGGCACCTATTTCTATTCAGACTTCTGCGAGGGAACCTTGCGCTCCTTCCGTTTCGATGGCAACGCCGCCCTCGACAGCAAAGTTTGGACCGAGGTCGGCAACCTTGGCACGGTCTCGTCTTTTGGCGAAGACTCCGCCGGCGAGCTTTACGTACTGACCTTTGATGGAGCGGTGCGGAAGCTGGTTTCTGGCTAGACGTCAGACATCTGACCGGCTGGCGTGTCTAAGTTCTGACTGACGAGGAGGAACACACTGAGAAATCGCAAACCGATTCTGATCCTGGCCGCCCTTATGGTCTTTCTGGCCGCATGTGGTGGTACGACGGCCGAGACCACGGCCACTACCGGTGCAGCCGTAACGACCGCGACTACTGCGGGCGAGGAGCCCGTCACGACCACCGCTGCCCCAGACACTTCGACCACCGCAGGTGCCACGGGCGAACCCCTGGTCTTCGGCATGATCCTGGTCGGTCCCCAGGACGACCATGGTTGGTCGCAGGCCCATTACGAGGCGGGGCTCTACATGGAAGAGAAGCTCGGGGCCGAGATGATCGTGCTCGACAAGGTGAACGTGGCTGATCGCCCGGACACCACGGTGGAGCAAGTGGTTGACGACATGGTCAGCCAGGGGGCCCAATTGATCTTCGCGACCTCAGATGACATGCGAGACGGGATCCTGGCCGGTGCTGCGAATCATCCCGAGGTCCCAATGATCTGGGCATCGGGGGACAGCGCCTGGACCGAGGGCGAGGGGTACGAACCCGAGCTGACAAATCTCGGCAACATCATGGGCGAGATCGAATACGGAAAGATGATGGCCGGCTGCGCAGCCGCGCTAACCACCCAAACCGGTTCGATCGGCTATGTCGGACCGCTTATCAACGACGAAACCCGCCGACTGGCCAACGCCGCCTACCTGGGCGCCCGCTACTGCTACGAGAACTACCGGGGTGAAGATCCCAACGCCATTCAATTCGCCGTGAATTGGATCGGCTTCTGGTTCAACATTCCAGGCGTAACCCTCGACCCCACCCAGGTGACCAACGAATTCATCGACGGCGGCGCCGATGTTTTGATCTCCGGAATCGATACCACCGAAGCCCTTGTTCGCACTAGCCAGCGAGCCGACGCGGGTGAAGCCGTTTGGGCAATCCCGTTCGACTTCCGCGACGCTTGTGATCAAGCACCGGACGCGTGTCTTGGCGTTCCGTTCTTCAACTGGGGCCCGGCGTATGTCGAGGTCGGGCAATCTGTGATCGACGGAACATTTGCTCCTACCTTCCAATGGCTGGGACCCGATTGGAGCGACATCAACAACCCCGACACCTCGATGATCGGCTTCACGCCGGGACCGGCCCTGAGCGCCGAGGCGGCAGCCAATCTCGACGAGTTCATCGCCGGGTTGGGCGACGGATCGATCAACCTTTGGACCGGCCCGCTCAACTACCAGGACGGAAGTCCCTACCTGGCTGACGGCGAAGTCGCCACGCCCCAACAGATTTGGTACACGGAGCAACTCCTTGAGGGCATGGAAGGAGCCTCATCCGCCGAATGATCTCCGATCATTCGGCGAAGACATCAGATGTCAGACGTCAGATTCCGGTCTGATGTCTGATGTCTGATGTCTGAAGTCTGATGTCTCTGTCTGTTCGCGGTGTCACCAAGACGATTCGGTCAGCTGATCGCGAACAATCAGATCAGCCTTGAGTTGGCGCCGGGCGCTCTACACGCCGTCCTCGGAGAAAACGGGGCCGGGAAATCGACCCTGATGAAGCTGATTGCGGGCACGCTCCACCAGGACGAGGGCGAGATTGCGATGGATGGCAAACCGATCCCTCCCGGATCGCCAGGCCATGCCCTTGCGGCCGGTATCGGGATGCTGGCGCAAGAGCCCCTCGTCTGCTTGCCATTCACCAACCGTGAGAACTTTCGACTCGGTAGTGAGTGGGATCTCTCCGAGGCGTCTCAACTCCTCCGACAACAAGGAGAGAGGCTCGGGTTCCGGCTCGACCCGGGAGCGATCACACGGACCCTTTCGATCGGGGAGCGCCAGCAGCTCGAAATGGTGCGACTGTTGGCGCGGGGGATCAAACTGCTCATCCTCGATGAGCCGACTTCGGGTCTCACCGGTCAGCAGCGCACTCAGCTATTTGACGCGTTGAATCAGCTCGCTGCTCAGGGTCTCATGGTCCTGTTCGTCTCCCACAAACTCGATGAAGTCAACGAGCTGTGCCACACCGTCACTGTGATGCGTCGTGGCAAGGTCGTTGGGGAGACCGATCTTCCCAAGCCTGAATCCGAGCTGGTGAGTCTCATGTTCGGATCGACAGCTCCGACGACCGATCGGGCACTCATTGCGTCTGACGGGTCAGCGGCCGCTGAACTCAAGAGCATCTCGGCCGGATTCGGGCGCCGATCGATCGACGACGTCGACCTGACGATCGCCACGGGGGAAGTCATCGGAGTCGCAGGGCTCGAAGGAAGCGGACAGGCAGGGTTGCTCCGTGCGATGTGCGGCCAGATCCAGCTGCGCCAGGGTCGCCTAACTGTCGGAGGGCGCAATCCGAAAAGGCAGCGGGAGTTTCGCCAGAGCGGCGTCGCCTTCCTTCCGGGCGGCCGGCTCGAAGAGGGCCTCATACCCGGGCTGTCCATCGCCGAACATCTCGAACTGGCAAATGGCACACGCTTCCTGATCGATTGGGATCAAGCCCGAAAGGCCACCTTGGAGAGCATCGGTACCTACCGGATCAAGGGCGAACCGGACACCTCCGTCGATTCGCTTTCAGGGGGGAACCAGCAGCGAGTCTTATTGTCGCTGCTCCCGCCAAAGCTCCGATTGCTAGTCATGGAACAGCCCACTCGCGGGCTCGACGTTGAATCCGCGGCGTACATCTGGAATCGGCTCCTCGAGCGACGACGCCAGGGAACTGCCATTGTTTTTGCCTCTTCGGACCTCGACGAGATCTTGGCTTATTCGGATCGAGTGGTAGTGGTCTTCGACGGACACGTGATCGCTGTTCGCCTCGCGAAGGATCTTTCCTCCGATGAGCTCGGGAGCCTCATCGGCGGGGTACTGACCAAATGACCCGTCGAATCATGGCGTTCGTTGTCCCGGTGGCGGTTGCCCTTGTCATCACGGCCCTGCTTCTGATTGCCGCCGGTGCGCCTCCACTTGAGGCATTGAAACTCATTGGCGAAGGAGCCTTTGGAGGGTGGGGACGAGTTGCGGACACGCTCATGGCGTGGATCTTTCTCGGCATTGCGGCCGCCGGTCTGGTGGTGACCTTCAAGGCCGGTTTGTGGAACATCGGGGTCGAAGGACAAATCATCGCCGGAGCGATCGCCGCCTCGGCGATCGCCCGATCGATGGGCGGCGGCTCCGCGGTGGTGATCCCGCTGATGCTGGCGGCAAGCGTGGCAGGAGGGGCCGCGTGGGGATGGCTGGCGGGACTTCTGCGCGTCAAAGGCCGGGTGAATGAGATCTTTGGCGGCATCGGTCTCGGTTTCGTGGCTCAATCCCTCGCCACCTATCTCGTCATCGGCCCGTGGAAACGACCCGGGATCGCCTCCACCTCAGGCACCGAACCATTTCGAGACGAAACCTGGCTCCCGACGGTTGGCGACACCCGGCTTTCGTGGGTCGGACTAATTCTTCTGGCCCTGTCGCTCATCGCGGTAGGGGTGATGCTCGACCGCACTCGATTTGGCCTCCGCTTGCGAGCCGTAGGTTCGAACCCGGCGAGCGCTCGCCTGCTGGGAGTTCCGGCCAACTCCACCCTGCTCCAAGCGTTCCTATGGGGCGGCGGCCTCGCGGGGTTGGCCGGCGGTCTCATCGTCGCCGGTCTTCAGCACAAGTTGGTGCCGGCCATTGCCGGCGGACGAGGGTTCCTGGCGGTTCTGATCGTGCTCCTCGCTCGCAGTCGGGTGACCTGGGTCGCACCCATCGCTCTCTTCTTCGCCGCCATCTCGGTGGGGTCATCACAACTGCAGCTACGGCTCGACCTCGACTCGTCGCTCGGCGCGGTCATTCAAGGCGTGTTGGTTCTGAGCGCAGTTCTCTACGCCGGATGGCAAGCGACTCGAGCATTGCGGCGCCGAAGCGAGGTCGTCGGCTGATGGAAGCCACCCTCGCTTCGATCATCGCGGCCGCCGCTCCGCTCGTTTACGCCGCGGTCGGTGAGGCGATCACGGAACGGGCCGGGATCGTCAACCTTTCGCTAGACGGTTCCATCCTCTTGTCAGCGATGACGGGGTTTGCGATCGCGTTCACGACCGGGTCGGTAGGTCTGGGATTTGCCGCTGCCGCGGGGGCTTCTGCCCTGGTCGCTCTGTTGGTGGCCTGGTCGGGAATCCGGCTACGGCTCAACCAGGTCGCGGTTGGATTCGTTCTGACTCTTCTCGCCGCCTCGCTCGCCTCCTACCTGGGTGAAGGATTCGTCCACATCCCCGGACCCTCGGTGGCACCGCGTCCCATCCCCGTTCTTTCTGAAATCCCGCTCGTTGGCCGCGCGCTCTTCGGTCAGAACTTGTCGGTCTATGGCTCGTTGGTTCTGGTTGTTGCCACGGCCTGGTTCCTGGCGCGCAGCCAGCGTGGCCTTTCCCTGCGAGCGGTGGGGGAGCGGCCCGAAGTGGCACACGCTCGTGGCATCAACGTCAACCGTTATCGATACCTGGCGACGTTCGTGGGCGGGGCGTTCGTCGGGGTTGCAGGAGCCGCCTTTTCGCTCGACCAAAAACTCGGCTGGTCAGACGGCGCCACGGCTGGATTTGGCTGGATCGCACTCGCCATCGTGATCTTCGGGGGCTGGCAGCCTCTCCGGGTCGCTTTCGGCTGCTACCTCTTCGGTGCTCTCCAGGTTGTCGCGCTGCGGTTGCAATCGCGACTTCCGGGGCTGGCGCAGATCTTGCCTTCGATTCCCTTCCCGCTGATGATCTTCGCTCTGTTAATCGTCAACTCGGCCGGACTCCGGCGATTGCTCGCCGGTTCCCCTCGCATCTCCCGCTGGCTTCTGCCAGAGGCACCTGCCGCCCTCGGTCGCAACTTCGTTCCCGAATGAGCCGTCTCCTGAGTCGACCAGGGAGCGTGACTCGGTGAAGTTGGTCCTCGCCTCATCCTCTCCTCGTCGCCAGCAGCTGTTGGCTTCGCTCGGACTTGAGTTCACAACGGTTTCTCCCGACGTCGACGAGCTACAGCACCCTTCTGAAGAGCCCTACGACTACGTCGAACGAATCGCCCGATCAAAAGCGACGGCTGTGGCCGAACCCGGTGCGCTGATCATCGCCGCCGACACCACTGTGGTGAGCGAGGGTCGGTTGATGGGCAAGCCAGCTCATCCCGATGAAGCCAGAAACATGCTCGGTCGCCTCTCGGGAAACACGCACGAAGTACTCACCGGCGTCGCCGTGCGACTGGACGAGCGGCTGATCTCAGCCGTTGAGTCAACGCTCGTTCGCTTCCTTCCGCTCACCGAGGACGAGATCGCCGACTACATCGCAAGTGGAGAGCCGATGGACAAAGCGGGTGCCTATGCCCTCGGAGGGGTTGGCGCGCTGTTCGTCGATCGAGTCGAGGGAAGTCCCTCGAGCGTTGTCGGATTGCCACTGCACACGACCGCGCGACTCTGCCGCGCGCTAGGGATCGAGCTACTTTCGTTCCGACGGGTCTAGCCCCGCTTGCGCGCCACCATTCGCACCACACGAGTCGAGCGGTCGGTCCACTCGGGAATGTCGTCGACATCGTCAATTCGGATGATGTCGAGTTCCGCATAAGCCTCGCGCAGCTTGTCGGGATCGATGTCCACCGGGCGCGCTGCACGACCGCTTCGATCGGAGCCAAAGCTCTCGATCACCAGCAGGCCGTTGCCAGTCATCGACTCGATGATCTGGCTGGCGAGTTTGGCGTCGGTTACCGGCACCAAGGCATAGGTGAGGACGATGAGATCCCAGCGAGCCTTACCCAGGTCGAAATCTTCGATTCCGACCTCGATTGCCTCGATCGTTACTCCGGTTCGCCTGGCCTGCTCTTCGGCAACCGAGATCCCTTGCGGAGATACGTCGATGCCCGTCACCTCCCAACCGAGCGTCGCCAGGAAGACCGCATTGCGTCCCTGGCCCATTGCGATGTCGAGCGCGGTTCCCGGGCGAAGGCCGGTTACCACCTCGGTGAGTAGACGATTGGGCGTCTGTCGAAAGTCGGGCGTGTCGGATGTGTAGATACGATCGAACATCGGTCCGATCCAGTCACGGCGCTGGTTGGTGAGGCCGAGCACGCGGCGACGGTCGGCTGCCGCGACCTCCGGCTCCGACCCGGTAGCGAGCAGGTGTTCCTCGAAGCCGACAAACAATTCGAGAGGCGAACCAGCCGATGGGGCTTGGGGGATGAAGCTCAGAAAGTCTGACCACAGCTCTTCGTCCGTTTTCATAGGGACGCTTGTACCACACGTCGATCCAGGCCGCCGTGTGTGACCGGTTGGCGCACTTATCCTTGGTCGATGAGTCGTCGAGTCGTTGTCGTGTTGATTGCCCTCGCGGCATGCTCGCCCCCAACCGCGATTTCCTCGTCCACCTCATCAACCTCGTCGCCCGCGGTGACTTCCGCCCCGGCGACGAGCACTACAGCGGCACTGACCACCACTACCACGATCGCCACGAGCAGCACACTCGAACAGGTGTCAGGCCTGCCGTTCATCGTTAGCGCGGCGGGGCTGATTGGCTATTTCATGGACGGCCACTGGGTTCCGAGCGATCTCGAAAGGCCGGTGGAAGGCGGCGAGATATACCAGGTCATCGACCTGGAAGGGTTGGTCGGCGAAAGCGTCGGCGACGAGATCACCGTATGCGAGCCCGCGGGAACTCCTTTAGTCGAGCTCGACCCTCCATTGCTCGTCACGAGTGAGGAACCGAGCGAGATCGCCGTTGCCAACGCCAATTGGAATCTCACCCCGCGACCCGTTGGGGCCGGGGCGTCGCCTCCGGCGGATCTGATTGCCGAAGGCGTCGCCTTCATCGAGGACCGCGGCCTTGCCGACCCGAACCCCAACGTCGCCCAATACCTGACCTTTGATCTTGAGGGCGACGGGACGGATGAGGAGTTGCTGATACTCAACCGGTTACCCGAGGGGCTGATCGGCAACGCCGACGCCTACAGCCTCGTGCTCATGCGAAAGCAGCTGGATATCGAGCCAGCCACACTCATCGTCGCCTACTCCCAGGGAGTGGCGGACAATCCGTACGTGGTGTCGTACTTCGTCTCGGCGGTGGCGGATTTGAACGGCGATGACAAGATGGAACTTGTCGTCGACAGCCACTACTACGAAGGCAACGGGACGTCGATTTTCGAGTACCGGGACGACGACTTGGGGCTTCTCGAAGTGCTCGCGAGCGGTTGCGGGGCCTAGTCCTGGCCAGCCTGCTCAACGAGGTCGTCGCGACTTCGGCCGAGGTAACGAAGACTGCCTCGCGCAAATCCAAGACCAGCCTGTTGGCCGATCTCTTTCGTCGCTTGCAGGTTTCCGAACTCGGTCCGGCAATCGGACTGTTGATCGGCCAGCCGCGTCAGCGTCGCATCGGGGTGGGCTACGTCTCAGTCTTCAACGTGAACAGTGACCCTGCTGATCAGCCCACGCTCTCGATCAGCGATGTCGACGAAACGCTCACCGCGCTGCAACAGGCGATCGGGCCGGGCTCACAGAAGCTGAGAAGTGACCTTCTCAACACACTGATGGGACGAGCTACTGCGACCGAGCAGGCGTTCCTCCGCCAGGTGATCACGGGAGAAGTGCGCCAGGGCGCGCTGAGCGGCGTGGTCGCTGAAGCAGTGGCTCTCGCCTTTGGAATTCCTCCGACACTGGTCCGGCGGGCTTCCATGCTGCGAGGCAATCTCGGACAGGTCGCCGAAATAGCGGCCCGTGACGGCGTTGCGGGCCTGGAGTCGATCGGGCTTCAGGTGCTCACCCCGATTCAACCGATGCTTGCCTCGCCCGGCGCATCAATTCCCGACAAACTCCAAGCACCTACCACCATCGAATGGAAGCTCGATGGTGCCCGCATCCAGGTCCACCGCCTCAACGGTGACGTCGCCATCTTCACCCGCAACCTGAACGACATCACCGAGCGAATGGCCGAAGTCGTCTCGCTGGCAACCAGTCTCGAGTCGAAGTCGTTTGTGTTGGATGGAGAAGCCATGGCCCTGCGGGGCGATGGTTCGCCGCAACCATTTCAAGAAACGATGAGCCGGTTCGGCACCGAGGAGCGCGCCTTCGCCGAGGTGCCGATGGTCGGCTTCTTTTTCGACCTGCTTCATCTCAATGGGATCGATCTGATCGACGAGTCTCTTACGCGGCGGCAAGAACTGCTCGACACGCTGTTGCCAGCCGATCGGCGAATCCCACGCCTCTTGACCGAGGACGCGACAGAAGCCGAGACGTTTGCCCAAGAGGCACTGGCCGCCGGTCACGAGGGGGTGATGCTCAAGGATCCTTCCTCTCGCTATGAAGCCGGCCGTCGGGGGAAGTCCTGGCTCAAGGTGAAGCCAGTCCACACTTACGACCTGGTTGTGCTGGCCGCTGAGTGGGGCCATGGACGGCGCTCGGGCTATCTCTCCAACATCCATCTCGGGGCCCGCGATTCGCAGACTGGAGAGTTTGTGATGGTGGGCAAGACCTTCAAGGGAATGACCGACGAAATGCTGGCCTGGCAGACCGAACACTTCCCGGCCCTGGAGACGCATCGGGATGGCTGGACGGTCTACCTGCGACCCGAGCAGGTAGTTGAAATCGCTCTTGACGGAGTGCAGGCCAGCACCCGCTACCCCGGCGGCGTCGCCTTGCGGTTTGCCCGCGTCAAGCGCTACCGCTCAGACAAGACGGCAGCCGAAGCGGACACGATCGACACCCTGCAAGCTCTCCTTCCGCTACAGACCCCTTCCTAGGCGCCAGTCGGGCCGATATGTTTGCCACATGGCTTCCTACTTCACTCCCAGCTCACTGAAGTTCCTGCGCGACCTCGCCGCCAACAATGAGCGCGACTGGTTTCAATCCAACAAGGAGCGATACCTCAGCCTGATACAGGAACCCGCTCTGCAGTTCATCGCAGACTTTGCCCCTCGCCTGGCGAAGATCTCGACGCACTTCGTGTCCGACCCGCGGCCGCAAGGTGGCTCGCTGTTTCGCATCTATCGCGACATCAGGTTCTCGAAGGACAAGACCCCCTACAAGACGTTCGCGGCGATGCGTTTCGGCCACGAGTCTGGCGGAGACGTCCATGCGCCGGGTTTCTACCTTCACATCGAGCCTGGCAACTCGTATGCCGGAGTTGGTCTGTGGCGACCGGAAGCCGCGTCGAGCGCGCAACATCAGGCAATCGATCGTCGATGACCCGGCGCGCTGGAAACGCGCCGCTCATAGCAAGGCATTCACTTCCACTTTCACGAGCGACGGCGAATCGCTGGCTCGCCCACCACAGGGTTTCTCAGCCGATCATCCACTGATCGACGACATCAAGCGGAAGGATTTCATCGGCGGCGCCCGCTTGACCGACCGCGTGGTGACCAGTGATGAGTTGCTCGGCGATTTCGCCGCCAAGTGCAAGACCGCCTCACCGTTCATGCGCTACCTCACCGAAGCGGTCGGACTCCCCTACTAAACAGCCCCCCTCGGCCCTAGCGGGCCACTCCCCCCAACGCTCGCTTCACTCGCTGGTGGGAGAAACAGCATTTCGGGTTTCTCCCCCCGGAGGGGGGAGAGCCGGCCCAAGTTGAATGATTGGGCGGGAGGGGGGCGTACCGCTAGCGAGTCCTGCCCAGTTTGACGATCGTGCCCGAGCGGGCGGGGAGGTGGAGCTTGTCCCCATCGATCGTTGCCGAACCAAACAGAACCTTCTGCGCATCGGACGAGGGCAGCGACGTGCGACGGCCACGGTTGAGAAAGATCCCGACTCGAGTACCGCCCTTGCCACGGCTAAAGGCGAGCAGATCCCTGCTCGACCGCAGCGGACGCCAGTCGCCCGTGACTAGAGCGGGGACCTTCTTTCGAAGCGCGGTCAGGCTGGCAACGAACTTGAAGGTCGGATGCTCGACCGGGTCCAGGTCCCAGTCGAATGCTCCGCGCGAACCCGGATCGGTGGCCCCGCTCATTTCGATTTCGTCTCCGTAGTAGAGGCCGGGCGCGCCGGGAAAGGTGAGCTGCAGGACGGTGGCGAGCCGAAGTCGCCATGCCTCATCCCCAGCGACCGTGAGGAATCGGGCCGTGTCGTGGCTGCCGATGAGATTCTGATTGGCCAAGGACACGGTCCAGGGATACTGCGCCCAAAGCTGGGCGAAGCGCGCACTCGCCTCCGTTCCGTCGATCTGTTCGGTGGCCAGGAACGCGATGCACAGATCGCGGAACGAATAGTTCATCGTGGCATCGAACTGATCTCCTTGCAGCCAGATGCTGGCGTCCCCGAGAAACTCACCGATTAGGTATGCGTCGGATCGTGCTTTCCGCGCGACCTGTCGGAACTCGGGCCAAAAGTCGTGGTCGACGTAGCGCGCCACGTCCATCCGCCAGCCATCAATGCCGGGATCAAGCAGCCACTTCTCGGCCACCTCGAGCATGTATGCCCTCGCCTCCGGGTTGGCCAGATTGACACGGGGCATGGTGGCGACGCCGTACCAGGTGTCATAGGTCGGCTCGACCGCCGGCCCTTCGTCGTCGACGTAGTCGAGCTCGAGCCCGGCCTGACCGGCCCAAACGGGCAGCCATTCGCGTTGCCAGGCGCGCAAAGGCGATCGCACCTTGATCCGGATTGGCCAATCGTTGACCTTGAACCAGTTTTGATACTCCGATTGCCGGCCCTTGGCCAAGAGATCCTCGAAGGCGAAAAAGCGCGGATGACAGTGATTGAAGGAAGCATCGAGGATGACCTTCATCCCCCGGCGGTGAGACCCTTCGACCAGGTCCCGCAGTGCCTCGTCTCCACCAAGATGGGGGTCGACCTGGTGATAGTCGACCGTGTCGTAGCGGTGGGTCGACGGGGAAAGGAAGACCGGAGTGAGATAGATGACGTCAACTCCGAGCCGCTCTAGGTAGTCGAGGCGGTCGACTACGCCGTTCAGGTCACCGCCCTGAAAGCCCCGAGCCGTTGGAGGCGATCCCCACGGCTCGCTATCGACGGGGTCATTGGTGGAGTCGCCGTTAGCGAAACGATCGGGAAAGATCTGGTAGATAACGCTGCCTTGGGCCCAACCCGGAGTATCGATCGGATCCAGGTCGGGCAGGGCCCACCGGTCGATCCGCTCGACGGCGTTCGTGATTCCCGACGGGACGACGTAGACGGCTTTACCGGCCTCAGATCGAAACGCAAGGCTGAACTCGTCCCCGGATTGCAGCGGGGCCACCAACTCCCAAAACGAAAAACGGTCAGTAGTCGCTACCGGAGCCATCGAGTGGCCTCTTACCTCACCGTCCCTACGAACGACGACGGTGGCGTCGGCTAAATCGGGCTCGGTCCACACTCGCAATCGATAGCGACCGTCGGGATCCCGATCGAGAAATGCTCGTTGGGTCGGATCGAATCGGATGTCGCGGGGAGAAACGTCACCCGGATTGCCGTAAACGGCAAAGTCATCGCGATAGCGGCGTGTCGGCAAGCGACAGACCCTATCTAGAAAGGGTCGTGCTTGGCTAAGTCGAGCTCTCCAGCCAGCCCGTCACTCGTTCGACCAGGTACCCGGACACCGCCTTGGCCCGATCAAGCTCCTCACAAAGCTGCTCACGAGCCATCAGCACGTCCACGAGAGAAACCTGGCATTTCCCCACAACCTGCAAAGTTCGTATCGAAGGATCGGTGAGCAAAGCGAGTGATTCAATCGACTCGTTGGCGGAAACGGTGATGGGCAGCTCAACCCCACCGAGACCGGCAAGGTCCGTGCTCACCACGAGCAGGTCGGGACGCGCCTTGAGGCTCGGCAGCTGCCAGTTGAAATAGAGGTCGAGCCGATAGAGATCCTCCGGCTCCTCCCATTCATCGTCCATCTCGTCGAGCCGATCCTGCAGTGAGAGAACCACTCGGGGATCGACATCGAGACTGAGGTGCAGGTCGAGCGGGCCTCCGCAGGCATCCTCGGGATGGACATCGACTTCCCAGCTCTGCCGCAACGAGTAGGTCTCCATAAAATGCCGCTCGTCGTGGACGTGAAAACCATGCTCGATCGCGTGGTTCTTGAGGTCGGCAACGAAGCCGGCAATGTCTATGGCCATCGCGATCCAGCCTAGAGAGCGCTGGCTGTTCGGCGGCTCGGGCGCGGACCTCCGCGGAGTTCCACCTCGCGCAACATTGCAGCACCAAGAAGGAAGACAGCCGCGAGTGCATACACCAGGAGGAGAACCGCGGTCGCGGAACCAGCGAGGCCGGCGGCCGTGGCTCCTTCGCGCCGAGTGACAAAGAGACCAACTGCTATAGCGACGACGCCCATGGCGAACACTGTGCACAGCGCCACGATCGTGGTCCATCTCCACCCGGGCCGGTGAAAGCTCAAGTAGCGAAACCCGATCACGACCGCAGCCAGCAGGAAGGCCGCCGTCCCCACCGAAGCTACTGCCGACCCGCTGATCGGTATCCACGCGGCCATCGCGACGAGCACCGCAAAGCCAAGGGCTAGGACGAGGACAGCCACAACGGTGATCAGCCGCTGCCGCACTGCCTTCTTGATTCCTTCTGGTCGAACCAAACCGTAGATCGACGCCATCGCGCCTTGGAGTTCGTTGAAAAGCCCGCTCCCCGCCCAAAGGAGCAAAAGGAACCCGAGGACGCCTACACCCCCTTGACCCTGGGCGGTGGCAATCAGTTCCTGAATTGCCTCGCCGAGATCGGCGCCAAGGAGCGGAACAAGGTGCCCGGTCAGCAAACCCTGGGAGGCATCCTCGCCAAAGAGCGTGCCGGCGCCAGAGACGACGACCACCAGCAAAGGGGCCAAGGCAAAGATCGCTCGGTAGCCAATTGCGGCCGCAAGGGTGGTGCCTCTTCGCTCGGAGAATCGCGCCCATCCAGCCTTTAGGAGGTCCACCAGCTATTTGTACACCATTACGGTGCCGGGAGTGACCTGGCCCTTTCCCCCTCCGATCGAAACCATGGAAGCCAAGGTCCTTGAGTCGTGGCCGAAGGGCTCTTTCGCCTACGAACCGAAGTGGGATGGATTCAGAGCGGTCTCCTGGAATGGAGCCGAGATCCGACTCGACTCGCGTAACCAAAAGGATCTCCTCCGCTACTTCCCCGAATTAAGAGAGCCGATCAGCAGGTTGCCGAAGGGGACGGTCGTCGATGGCGAGGTTGTCGTTGTCGTCGATGACGTGACCGATTTCGATTCCCTCCAGCAGCGGATCCATCCGGCCGAGTCGAGGATCAAACGTCTGTCGGCGGAGTTTCCCGCTCAACTCGTCGCGTTCGACCTCTTGGGGTTCAAGGGAAAGGATCTGCGCCAACAGCCTTTTGCCGAACGGCGCCGTGAGCTGCAGAAGCTGATTCCGGGCCTTGGCCACCCCTGGAATCTCACTCCTTCGACCGATGACGAGGAAGAAGGAAAGCGTTGGTTCGATGACTTCGAGTCAGCCGGCTGCGACGGCATCATCGCCAAAGATCTCGCCCTCCAGTACGTGCACGGCAAGCGAGCCATGATCAAGATCAAGCATCGCCGAACAGCGGACTGCGTGGTTGGTGGTTATCGCGAGCACAAAGATGGCGGCAAGATCGGATCGCTTCTTCTCGGTCTCTATAACGACCAGGGACAGCTCCATTTCATCGGACACTGTTCGGGCTTTCCCGACGGACAAAGAGAAGAGATCTTCGCCCGATTCCAGGAACTGCGATCTGACGCATCATTCGGTGAAGGGGTGCGAGTTCCCGGGGGCATCAGCCGCTGGACTGGTGACAAGGATCTTTCCTGGATCCCGATAGAGAACGCGGTGGTAGCTGAAATCAGCTACGACCAGCTCGAAGAGGGACGCTTTCGTCACGCCACCCGCTTTCACCGCTGGCGTCCCGACAAGGATGCTCGCTCCTGCACGCTGGACCAGCTCGAAAGACCGAGCGGGGTCGGCTTTTCCGACGTCGTGGTCTAGCGTCCGCCGAGGGCCTGCAACGCAAACAGCACCAGGATGATGGCCCCGAAGGTCATCCCCAACCGGAACAGGAAGAAAGCCGCGATCAACGCAACGATCAAACCGATAACCGCGGCGACCTGCCTTCCCCGGCCTGGCAGCCACTTCTCGAGCAGCTCCGAAAGGATGTGCCATCCGTCCAGGCCTCCGATCGGGAGCCAGTTGATCAACCCCCAGGCGATGGTGACCCAGATGAAGGCACCGAGGAAGAAGATCAGCCAGAGCCCTTCGTTGGCGGCCGTGCCGAGGAAGACCCGGAATGGAGTCTCGATTACCAGGTCGGCTGCCCGGCCGAATACGCCTGCCTTAACCAACCCGTAGAGAGCCCCCGCAACAACGAACCCGAGACCGGCGCCGGCAGCTGCGATGCCGATCCGACGACCCCAGTCGATCCGCTTCTCAGGATCGCTCCACGCAGTGGCGCCGCCGAGGCCATGCAATGTGATGTGCTCGACCCGGCCGCCATATCCACGCACGGCAAAGGCATGCCCGAGCTCATGGATGATCACCGAGCTGAAGGCGGCGCCCACCCACGCCACGATCCCTTGCCAACCCAGACGAGCGTCGAACAAGAAGAGTCCCAGGATCAGGAACGTGGGACTGATCCGGATCGGGAAGCCAAACAAGCGAAAGCCCATACCACCCCGAGCCTAAGCCCCCTACCCCCTCACTTCGTTCGGGTGCTCCCCCCAACGCTCGCTGCGCTCGCTGGCGGGAGACGTCCCCTGATAGGTTGCGGTGATGGCGAGCGAGACGACTGTCGAAGTGGCCGGAGAGCCGGTCCGCATCAGCAGCCCCGACAAGCGACTCTTTCCCCGCCAGGGCTGGACCAAGCTCGATGTCGTCAACCACTTTGTGCAGGTTGCCCAAGGCGCCCTGCGCGGCGTCTTCGGACGTCCGACGATGCTCAAGCGCTACATGGAAAGCGTGGAGGTCGACCCGATCTATCACAAGCGGGCCGAGCCGAACTCGCAGTTCGAAACCGTCGAGGTCAAGTTCCCGTCGCAGCGGCCGGGCTTGATGAATGTTCCGCGCACCGAAGTTGACGTGATTCGACTCATCCAGAGGGGATGCCTCGACCTGCACCCCTGGCCGGCCCGAGCCGAGGACACCGACCACCCCGACGAGCTTCGCTTCGACCTCGACCCGACGCCGGGATTCGACTTCGCCAATGTCAAGGAGGCGGCCGTCGGCCTCAAGCAAGTGCTCTCCGATGCCGGACTGGTCTCCTGGCCCAAAACTTCAGGAAGTCGTGGCATTCATGTCTACGTTCGGATCGAACCGGAGTGGGACTTCTTCCAAACCCGACGCTCGGTCCTCGCTGCCGCCCGTGAGCTCGAGCGGCGGCTGCCCGGGCTGGTGACAACGAGCTGGTGGAAGGAGGAACGAACCGGAGTCTTCATCGACTACAACCAGAACGCACGCGACAAGACCGTGTCTTCTGCGTATGGCGTCAGACCAACCGGTTTTGTGTCCACTCCTTTTCAATGGGATGAAATTGCCGACATCACCATCGAGCGGTTCCCCCTGGACGGATTCGCCGAGCGCTACCGCGCGGTCGGCGACCTCACCGACGGCATCGATGAATCAGCCGGTCGCATCGAAACGCTTTTGGAGTGGGTGACCCGGGATCAGGAGGAACACGGCCTGGGCGACGCTCCCTGGCCACCGCAATATCCCAAGGTGGCAGGTGAGCCGACGCGGGTGCAGCCCTCAAAGAAGCGCCATGATGTCGAGACGGCCGGAGCTCCCGAGTTCGGGGCCAGTTACACGATCGAGCAGTTCCTAACCGAGCACGAGAGCGGTCGGAAGTTTTGGGACGGTCTCGTTGCTTTGGCGGAGCGCTGCGGACCGTTCGAATTCGCCGCAGGCAAGACCCGGAGTGCCTTTCTCTTGAGGGGCAGGTTCCTCACGGTCTACACCCTGAGCAATCGTGGCGTCTCCTTCATGCTTTCGATGGCGATGGCGCACGAGCACCCTCGCTTTCGCAAGGTGTTCCAGGTCGGCCCACACGAATACATTCACGATATCCGCGTGAATCGCCTCGAGGAGCTAGACGACGACCTGGGCAAGCTGATCTGCCAGGCGTATCAATGGGGAGTCGTCGGCGAGAAGTAGGGGTCAGGCAGTTCGGCCCAGGATGTCCAGGAGCATCCGGACGAACTTCGGCTCGTCGGCGTCGGTCGCGAAATGGACGTTCGCGGGCTTGCTCGTGCGCGATCGGAAGTCGCATACCGTCCGCCCGGCGGACAGCTCGGCGTGAACCTCAACCTCGACCGGGATGAACGCGGTCGTCAGGATCGTCGGGTCGATGATCGCGCAGACTGCGAGTGCATCGTGGACCGGGGCCGCTCCAGGCCGGTGGGGCATCGGCTGCGTGGCGTCGTAGCCATCGATCCGCTGCAGGACGAACCGCGCAGCCGCCTCGCCGGCCGGCGTCCCGAGGGAGCGAAGTCGCTGGGCGTCGTCAGTGGAAACGAGCGCCCGATGGGTGGCGTCGAGCGGGACCATCCGGATGGGCCGGCCGCAATCGACCACGACCCGGGCAGCCTCCGGGTCGAGCCAGACGTTGAACTCGGCCGAGGGCGTCAGGTTCCCGTGGTGGTGTGCGCCGCCCATGATCACGATCTCCGGGATCGCGTCGAGGATGCGCCGCTCCTTCTGGATCGCCATCGCGATGTTGGTCAAGGGCCCGACCGGGCAAAGGACGATGTCGCCGTCCGACGCCAGGTACGTCTCGATCAGCCAGTCGACTGCATGCCCCGGCTGGAGCGTGGCACCGTGCGAGGCGGCCGGAAGGTCGAGCAGATCCCCGTGGATCCGCCCTGCCATGCCGCGCTCGACCTGGGACCGGGCGATGGGCCGATCCAGGCCCCGATAGACCGGGATCTCCGGCCTCCCGATCCAGTCGACCACGCGCAGGGTGTTCTCCGTCGTGAAGTCGATCGTGGTGTTGCCGTTCACGGTCGTTGCACCCACGAGCTCGAGGTCGGGTGAGAGAGCGGCGACCATGAGGGCGACGGCGTCGTCTGTGCCCGTATCGACGTCGAGGATCAGCTTGGTTGGCACTCAGATCTCGGAGGCGGCTCCGACGCTGGCCGTCTCGCGCAGGGGAATCTCGGGAAGCAGGAACGCGAGAACCAAAGCCACGGCCATGATCGGCACGGAGATCAGGAAGACGGAGCCCACCGCACCTGCGAACGCCTCGATCACCGGGCCCCGAATAGCGTCGGGCAGTTGGGCGATGGCGGCGGGACCAGAGGTCAGGTCGCCGGCCGGCACGTTTCCTTCGGGCAAGAGTCGCCCGAGATTGGAGCGGAGCTGACTGACGAAGATCGCGCCGAGGAGGCCGGTCCCGACTGACCCTCCCAGCGAGCGGAAGAAAGTGCTGGCCGAAGTGGCCACCCCCATATCGCGGAAGTCAACCGCGTTCTGTACGGCCAGCACGAGAACCTGAAAGATCATGCCGATGCCCGCGCCGACGAGGAACATATAGATGGACGCAGTTGTGAGCGTCGTGCCGATGCCCATTGTCGAAAGCAGGAAGAGACCGATGGTTGCTACTGCGGCGCCGACGATCGGAAACCAGCGGTAGCGACCGGTCTTCGTGATTACGCGGCCACTTGTCACCGAGGCACCAATGATTCCGAACATCATCGGAACCAAGAGCAAACCGGAATTGGTGGCGCTCGCTCCGACCACGACCTGCAGGAAAAGCGGAAGGAAAACAATGCTGCCGAACATCGCCACGCCGACGATGAACCCTGCCGCCGAGGTCAGCGTGAACGTGCGGTCGCGAAACAGGCGGAGAGGGAGGATGGGTTCAGGGGTGCGGTTCTCCCACCAGACGAAGATGAAACCGAGAACCAGAGCAGTGGCACCAAGTCCGAGGATCAACGGTGAGGTCCAGTCGTATTCGTTACCACCCCAGATCATCGTCAGCAGCAGGGACGAAACGCTTCCGACCAGGAGTGCGGCTCCCAGATAGTCAATTCGCGCCTCTCTTCGATGGAAGGGCACGTTGAGCGCAGAAGCCGTCACGAAAAGAGCGATTAGCCCGATGGGGAGGTTGATGTAGAACACCCAACGCCAATCGACGTTGTCGACGAACCAGCCGCCGAGAAGCGGGCCCCCGATGCTCGCCACTCCGAACACCGCTCCGAAGTAACCCTGATAGCGGCCGCGCTCGCGCGGCGACAGGATGTCGCCGACGATGGTTATCGCCATAACCATCAGCCCTCCAGCCCCGAGGCCTTGCAGTCCCCGGAACAAGATCAGTTGGATCATGTTCTGCGACAGTCCACAAAGGATCGAGCCGACCAGGAAAAGGACGATTGCGGCCTGGAAGACGATCTTTCGTCCGTAAAGGTCTGAGATCTTCCCGTACAGCGGTGATGTCACCGTTGAGGCGAGCAGATACGCCGTCACCACCCATGAGAGGTGCTCGAGACCGCCCAGCTCCCCAACCATCGTGGGCAAAGCGGTAGCAACGATGGTCTGGTCGAGCGCGGCGAGGAACATGCCGAGCATGAGACCCCACAGCACCGCCATCACCTGGCGATGGGTCATCGGGGTCGGCGTGGCTTCGACATCGGTCATGGGAACCAGTGAGCCTAAAACGTTTCAGAGAAAGCGCTTCGCCCTACTCCCGCCTTGGGCGGCTCTCCCCCCTCCCGGGTGAGAAAGCCCGGTAGCCTGAAGGCTATGAGCCGGTTACTCGAAACCATTCGGGAATCGGTGATTGGAGTCGACACCGCCGTCACCACCCCCTACGGAGTGCGACTTGTCACCTACGCCGATTACACCGCTTCGGGTCGGTCGCTCGGGTTTATCGAGGACTTCATCCGCGAAACCGTGTTACCGCTCTATGCCAACACCCACACCGAGACCTCGGGCACGGGCTTGCAAACCACCCATTTCCGCGAAGAGGCCCGGCGGCTCATCCGCGAGTGTGTCGGCGGCTCCGAGGAGCACGCGGTGATCTTTGCCGGCTCCGGTTCGACTGGTGCGGTCGATCGCATGATCAACATCCTCGGTCTTCGCATTCCCGCCAATCTCGATGACCGCTACCGCCTTACCGACGTCATCCCGCCCCAAGAGAGACCTGTGGTGTTCGTGGGACCTTACGAGCACCACTCCAACGAGCTTCCGTGGCGAGAGTCGATTGCTGATGTGGTCGAGATCGCCGAGGACAGCGATGGTCACGTCGACCTCGATCATCTCGAGGAGATGCTCGTGGCTTACGCCGACCGCCCCTTACGGATCGGTTCCTTTTCGGCGGCATCAAACGTCACCGGCATCATCACCGACACATCTGCTGTGTCAACACTCCTTCACCAGTACGGGGCCCTCTCCTTTTGGGACTTCGCCGCGGCCGCTCCCTATGTTGGAATCGCGATGCGGTCGGCCACGGACGGCTTTGACTACAAGGACGCGATCTTTCTCTCTCCGCACAAGTTCATCGGTGGACCTGGCACACCTGGCGTGTTGGTTGCGCGCCGGGAGCTGCTCGCCAACCGGGTCCCGTCGGTTCCGGGCGGAGGCACGGTCACCTACGTGAATGCGAGTGTCCACAAATACTCGGCTGACGCGGAACACCGCGAGGAAGGTGGCACCCCGGCGATCATCGAGTCGATTCGTGCTGGCCTCGTTTTCCAACTGAAGGAGGCGGTTGGTGTTCCTCTCATCCGCGAGCGGGAGGAAGACTTCATCACCAGGGCGATCGACTCGTGGGGCCAAAACCCCAACATCCGCATTCTTGGGAATCCGAAAGCCGAGAGGCTGTCCATCGTGTCGTTTGTCGTCCGCTTTGGCGATCGCTACCTGCACCACAACTACGTTGTCGCCGTGCTCAACGACCTGTTTGGCATCCAGGCGCGCGGGGGCTGTTCGTGTGCCGGACCCTACGGCCACCGACTCCTCGGGATCAACGAGGAAACCAGCAGCAAAATCGAGGCGCAAATCGATCGTGGTTGCGAGGTGATCAAACCCGGATGGGTGCGGGTCAACTTCAACTACTTCATAAGCGAGGAGGAATTCCAGTTCATCCTCGAGGCCGTTCACCTCGTCGCCGAACACGGCTGGAGGCTGCTGCCCCACTACCGGTTCGAGGCCTCGACTGCCGTGTGGCGGCACCGTAGAGGGCTGGCGACGGCACCGATGTCACTCCACGAGATCGACTACAGCCGAGACGGCCTGGCACATGCCCGCGCTGACAGAACCCGGGCTTCACGAGCCGATTACGTCACCTACATCGAAGAGGCCCATCGCCTCTTCGCCACGGCCGGAGCCAGCATCGAATCGGCCGAGGAGATTCTGGAGGCGGAAGCAGAACAGCTCCGTTGGTTCCCGTTACCCCAAGAGATCAGGGATCAGATTCCAACCTGAGGAATGGAAGCAAACGCGTCCAGGCGAGACCGGCTGCCTCGGCGTCGAATAAGTCGCCTTCCTCGAAGAAACCGGGACTCGTCCCTGGATAAGTGAACGACTCGATCTCCAGATCCGAAAGGCCAATCGTGGCTTCCGTGAAAACTGCGTCGTCCACGTTGACCCACGGGTCCCTTTCAGCAAAATGCAGTTGATAGCGGGCCCTCGCGCCGTCGAAGTCGATCGACTGGGTTCCATAAAACGACGCGACGGCCACGACCTGGGAAGCTCTCCGTACCGAGAGCCAGAGACCGAGCGAGCCTCCCATCCCGAGTCCGACCACCCGGATCGGCGTCTCTGCGGCGCGGCCCAACACCCCGAGGCCACCCAAAGTGGCGGCCACGAGCTCGTTCGGATCGGAGGCGGCGAGCGCAGCTTCGGCCTCCCCTTGGGTCGCTGGCTGCGCGCCGGCGAGCAGGTCGGGGACGAGTACGGTGAACCCCTCGTCGGCCAACCGATCGGCCAAGCGCTTGCTGGCGGCATTCATTCCATGCCAGGAATGCAACAGCAACACGGGGGGACCAGGTCGTTCGGGACCGACGAAATAGGCCAAGCCAGACATCGAGACCATTGTGACCCTCGCCTCAAACAAACCTGCCGGCGCTGTTCGGCGTGGAGTGGCCTTTGTCCTGACCGCTTCGACCCTGTTCGGAATCAACGGCGCCGTCGTGGGTGATCTTCTAGGTACGATTCCGGCCGGCAACGTTGCGCAGATTCGTTCGGTTCTTGCCGCGCTGATCCTCGGATCGATCGCCTACCGGCGACGGCTCGGACATAGTCGCGGCAAGCTTCTGGTGTTCGCCGCTCTCGGCCTGACGCTGGCTGTCGTAACGGTTTCCTTCTTCATTTCCATTTCCCGGCTCGGGGTCGGTCCGGGAGTAACGATTCAGTTCACCGGTCCGGTCCTGGTGCTGGCCTGGCAGCGCTTTGTTGAGAAACGACCGGTGTCCTGGCCGGCTTGGATCGCCGCTTTGGTCGCCCTGATTGGAGTCGGGCTGGTTTCACAGGTCGGCATGGCGACCAAATCAGATGGAACTGGGCTGGATCCGACCGGTCTTCTCGCCGCTGGCGTTTCCTCGGTCGCCTTCGCCGCGTACATTCTCCTGACCGGCTACCTCGGACGCTCGTTCTCCATCCTGACGACCGCCGCATTCGGCTTTGGCTTCTCCGCCCTTGTTCTCCTCGCTGCCTACCCCGTTCTGCTGCCTCCCGCGACTCCGCTCGTGCTCGGTGAACTGGCGTGGCTGGTGATTCTGGGAACCGTCGTGCCCTTCCTCCTTCATATGGCCGCAGTGAGAATCGTGGATCCCGGTTTGGTCGGAGTGATTTCAACGTTCGAGCCGTTGGTGGCCTCAGCAGCCGCGTGGGTCGGACTGGGTCAGGAGCTCGGTCCAACCCAAATTCTCGGCGGGGTGCTCGTCATTGGCGCGGTCGCGCTGATCGAGCGTTACTCGTCGAGACCTCCGGTAGGCCCCTGAGGCCGACCCTTACACTCGCTCGCTCAATGACCTCTTCGGTTGCTCCCCTTCGAATCCAAGGCTTTCGCGCCCTCTGGGCGGCTTCGGTGTTCTCCAATATCGGTGGATTCCTCCAGGCGTCCGCGGCGGCGTGGCTCATGCTCGATCTCACCGGGTCGGCCACCTGGGTCGGCCTGATCTCGGCGTCGACCACCTTGCCCTTCCTCGCCCTGGCGCTCCTGGCGGGTGCGGTCGCCGACATGTCCGATCGAGCTCGGATCCTTCTCGTGACACAGGTGACGATGTCGATCTTTGCCGGGATCATGGCGGTGATCACGTTTCTCGGTGAGGCCACGCCCGGCCGCCTTTTGGCCCTCGGCCTAGCCATCGGAGTCGCGGCCGCTTTCAACCTGCCTGCTTGGCAGGCCCTGGTTCCCGACCTCGTGCCGCGCGAGATGGTGGCGAGTGCAGTCGCGCTCAATTCGGTGTCGTTCAACGTCGCCCGGGCGGTGGGACCCGCTTTGGGGGGCTTGCTTATCGCCACCGTTGGGGCTGAGGCGGGGTTTGCCCTCAACGCGATTTCGTATCTCGCCATGGTGGCCGTCTTGGTTGCAATGGGGCGAACGCAGACGACTTCGCCCGCCGATAGCGCCCCTCTGTCGACTGCCATGGCGCTGGGCTGGCGATTCGCCCGCTACACCAAGGCCTTCCGGCGGGTGCTGCTGGTGGGTGCTTTCTTCGGGCTGACTTCATCGGTGGTTCCCACGGTGCTTCCGAGCCACACCGCGACCCTCGGAGGTGGCTCATTGGCTTACGGCATCTTGCTCGGCACGATGGGAGTCGGGGCAATTACCGCCGCGTTCTCTCGCCGCCGGCTTGCGGAGAGGCTCGGGAAGCTGACCCTTCCATTCGCCATCGCGGGCTACGGGATCGGAGGTATCGCAGTGGGAACTGCGCCTTCTGTCGCCTGGGCAGTGCCGGGTCTTCTGCTGGCCGGTGCGTGTCTCGTCTGGACCACCACCACACTCAATTCGACTGCGCAGCTTCTCAGCCCGCGCTGGGTGCGAGGCCGCACCATGAGCCTCTGGTCTCTCGCCTTTGCCGGGGTCTACCCGATCGGAGCCATCCTCTCCGGCGCAGTGGCCGACGCGCTCGACACGGCTTCGGCATATGTGCTGATCTCCATGGCCTGCATCGGGCTCGGGGCAGTGGCGACAAGATCCGGCATCCCGGTCCTCGCCGAAATCATCCCCCCCGAATTCGACTCGACCCAACCGGCTCCTGAACATGTGGAGACACTCGACAGCGGACCGGTAATGGTCCTCAACACCTTCGCCATCGAGCCGGATCAGGTTGAAGAGTTTCTCGAGGCGATGAACGAGTTGCGTCTTGTTCGACTTCGCACGGGCGCCTATCGCTGGAGGCTCTATCGCGATGCCTCCGACCCCAAGCGACTCACCGAAATGTTTCTCGTTGTCTCCTGGCGCGAGCACCTCAATCAGCACCGGCGAATCGATGATGCTTCCGCCGCACTGATCAGAAAGGCGCGTTCGTTCGATCAAGGGGGCGGACCACGTGCTCGCCACCTCTTGGCCGTCGACATCGAGAGTCCCCCTGACTTCGACTCATTGATCGCGACGCACGAGCACATGCATGAAACAGACGGATCGATTCCGCTCGAGGAACCAGGGGTCGGAGATCAGGGGTCAGATTCCGAACTGATGTCTGATCGCTGATGCCTTGAGGGGCCGCTACTTCAAGCTTCTGGCGGAGAATCCCGATTTTCGCCGCCTCTATCTCGCGCGACTGGTTTCGTTCGGTGGAGACTGGTTCCTTCTTGTTCCGATGCTGGGGCTCGTTCACGAACTGAGCGACTCACCTCTGCTGACCGCGGCCGTCCTGACAGCCAACACTCTGCCGGCGTTTCTCTTCTCCCCATTGGGGGGTGTGCTGGCCGATCGCCTGGACCGCAAGAAGATCGTGGTTTGGTCGAGCCTGGCCGCCGCTGCTGCAACCAGCACCCTGCTGACGATCAATACGCCGTTCGTCACCGAACGCGGTATCGCGGTGCCGCTGGTTCTTGGAGTGATGTCGATCCTGGCCGGGCTGAGCGCGCTCATCACGCCGGCGACATCGGCGTCGCTCGGACAGGTGGTCGCACCCGAAGACCTGGCCGACGGATCGTTCCTGCTCGAGTCGACCTGGGGAACGATGGCAGCCGTGGGTGCCGCTTTGGGCGGGCTGGTCGCCGCCAACCTGGGACGGGAGCGGGCAATTGCCATCGACGCCATTTCGTTCCTGCTCGCGGCACTGCTCACCATCCGGATCAAGTCGCGGCTGAGCCCGCAGCACTCGCTCGGGCATGCGGCGGGACGGATCGGCGCAGCCTTCGCCTACCTGGGCAAACGCCCGGCGGTCCGGGCATTGATGACCGCAAAGGCAGGTTTCGCAATCTTCGGCGCCGGTGCGGTGGCATTGCTCCCGACGCTGGCCCTCGAGGAATTCCGGGCCGGAGACGACGGGGTGGGTTGGTTACTGGGAATGCGCGGGGTGGGAGTACTAGTCGGACCATTCCTCATCCGCCGCTGGGTCGGAAATGAGAATCGAGCGATCCTTGGCGCAATCGGTTTCTGCATGGCCCTGTGGGGCATCTCGTATTTCGGTCTGGCATTTGCCCCCACCCTTGCGACTGCAGCTCTCTGCGTCCTCCTCGGCCACGCCGGGGCCGGAAGTCAGTGGAGCTTTTCATCCTTCGGGCTGCAGATGTATACGGCGTCGGAGCTCAAGGGCCGAATCTTCGGCCTGGACTTCGCCGCGGTGACGCTCACTTCGACCGCCTCGCAGCTGCTCTTTGGTTGGTTGGCAATCAGCACTCCAATCACCACGATCTTTTTGTGGCTTGCCGTCGCGGCCGTGGGATTTGGGTTCATCTGGCGGCGCGTCACGCTCCGGTTCTGGGAAGCGATCTAGATGCAACCAGACGCCGCGTCGCGGTGTTCATAGAACAAGATGGACAACCTCCCTTCTCGGCTGAGCGAAGACCTAGATCGTTGGTTCCCGGAGCTGGTGCGCAATCTTCAGCACGAGATCTTCTCGGGGCTGCGATCGCTGGCCGGTGCCGACGCCGAGGATCTAGCCCAGGAGACATTTGTCAGGGCCTATCAAGCACTGGGCTCCTACCCGCGGGCCCGGGTTGCCCAGATGAGCTTGCGTCCCTGGATCTGGACGATCGCGCTCAACCTGGGTCGCAACCACCTGCGGTCGCGGAACCGCCGTCCCCGCGCGGTCGAACTCGACGACTTCGGCCACACGGATCCTGAACCAATCGACCTCGCCGCCTGGCAGGGACGCTTCCAGACGCTGAGTGTCCCAATGCGGCGGGCAGTAGTGCTCCGACACGTGGTGGGTCTCGAGTACAACGAAATCGCTATCGCCCTTGGGCGCCCGGTCGGGACGGTGAAAGCGGATGTCCATCGAGGACTGGAACGACTACGAACGATGATGGAGGATGAGGATGAACATTGAATCGAACCTTGCCGAACTGCGCCACAAGGCTCCACCGACTTTGCCGGTCAACGTCGACCTGGCCACAGGTCTGGCGGACGGGTATCGGCTGTACGAGAGCCCGGTCGGAGATGTGGCCGTGACTTTCAATCCACTCGGCGTCTCGACAGTGCGACTTGCGAGCGAAGACTTTGTCGCTGAGTTTTCGGAGCGTTACCACCGCCGGGTGGTACTGGCGAGGCCCCCCAAGGGCTGGGACCAACTGATCGGCAAAGCGATCGAGGCCGGGCGGCCCGGGCCACTCCCTTTGGACCTGCGCACGTTGAGCCCGTTTCGTCAGCAGATCATGTCGATTGCGACGACGATCCCGCGCGGACAGGTGCGTCCCTACGCCTGGCTGGCCCAGGAAGCCGGAAAGCCGGGGGCGGCACGAGCGGTCGGGTCGGCCATGTCGCACAACCCGGTGCCGTTGATCGTTCCTTGTCATCGCGTGGTGCGCTCGGACGGCACGATCGGTGCCTATTCATTGGGCGGGGCAGAGAACAAATGGCTGTTGCTCGCAGCGGAGGGAGCCGACCCGGTCTCTCTGCAACGAGAGGCTGAACACGGAGTGCGTTTCGTCGGATCTGACACCACCCATATCTATTGCTTCCCGACCTGCGCCCAGGCAAGGAAGATTGCTCCTTCCCATCTGGCCCGGTTTCACTCCGAAGACCAAGCCATTGCCAGCGGGTATCGCCCTTGTGCCCGGTGCCGGCCGGCATAGTTCTCGCTCCTCAAATCTGGCCAGGTTTGCCTAAAAATGGTCGCCGACCGGGCGATAACTAGTAGACACCCGACTCGTATGTCAGATTCCAAAAAGCCTTCCGAACAAAAGCCTTCCGGGCAAAAGCTGGTGCCCGATTTCGCGGTCGACGAGACTGAGACCGCGGAATGGGGCCCATTGACTGAGGCCAATCCCGACTACGAAAAGCTCTGGGCAAGCGCGGCCTGGGAGCCACCCACCGAAGAGCCCGCTCCTGACGCGTCAGAGACTTCGGCCACGGAAGTGACAACAGATAGCTCCTCGTCGCTCAAATCGGTTCAGGATGGGACTGCCGCTCCTCCTCCCGCCGCGGACACTCCAGGGTTCAAGGGGACTCTCGTGACAGGAGACGAAGTCCTCACCGCGTCGATGGTTGTGAGCCCGGACATCATTGTGTTGTGGGGAGGCGGTCACGAGATCGGAAGTTGGAGCCATGCCGAGGCGAAGATCGCTCGCCTCACCTATGCCCGCTTCGCGATCCAAGCCGAAGGCGACACGCTCACTTTCACCGCCGACGATCCGACGGCTCTCGACCAGGCAATCTCTCTGGCAGTGCCGGTTGACCCCGGGGCCAATCCGAAAGCTACTCCGGAGGAAACTCCCGACCTGGTCGCACCGCCGACCGAAGGTGGCTTCAAGCGGTCCCGGATGAAGTCGTTTCTACCGGCTCCGCAGCCGGTGGCTGAGGTGCCAGTGGTGCAACCCGCGCCAGAAATTGACCTGCCAGTCGAAGAGGAGGTCGAGACGATCGCCGACTCGGTGCGCGCCCACAGCACCTCGAAGACAGTCAAAGCTCGTCGATTCTCGCTGACTCCGCAGGCGGCCCTGATCAAGGTTGGTGTGTTCCTCGTGGTCGCTGCGGTTCTGGCCGGTCTCGTCTATCTGGGACTGCTCGTAACCGGTCAGATCGGCGACGAGACCACGGACGCGACGCTTGAGAACCCACCGACGACAGGCGTGCCGATATTCATCACCACGCTTCCTCCCCCGACAGTGGCGACCACTCTTCCCCCGGCCATGACGACGCTCTTCGAAACCGACACGCCGATTCTGATTGAACGATGGAACGAACTTGCGGCGAGTTCGGAGCTGCCGATCTACCTCCCGCCTGAGTTGCCCTCACCGTTCTTCTTGCTCCTCACGCCCAATGTCACGTTGGAAGGCGTGCTCGATCCGGTCACCGGGAGCGTCACCTTGCGGGCAGCCCCAACTGGCACCCCCGAGGGCGATGCTCCAATCTTCACCGCGCTCGGACTCTTGATTGCCACCGCCGATCCCACTCTCGATGGCAGTGATAGACGGGCATTGCTGGCTCAACTTGGCCTCGACGTCAACGCCCCCGAACTGGCCGGAATCGACGGCACGCTGGCATACAACGGGCTCAGCTACCGGTTGCTGTACGACCAGGCGGCGAACTCGCTTTCGCTCGCGGTGACGCCTGAGGTCCCCGCCACGGCAACCACCAACTAGCGAAAAGCCGCGAGGACAGGTTCCCACTCGGAGAGTTGCCCGGGCTCGTCGAGACCGACGGGGGCGAGGAAGAACTTCTCCAGTCCTTCGCTCTGCAGGTGCTGATAGAGCGCGATGTGATCGATTGCGGTCGAGGCGTGATGAGTCCTCGCGAATGTCGTGGCCGACCGATTGCCTCGCCAGCGCTCCACCCGCGCGGCAACCTCCGCGCGGTCGGGACCGATCAAGGGCGTGTCGAGAAGCGACAGCGAAAAGCCCTGATTCCGGTTTGATCGCTCGATTTCTTCCGAGACGGTTGGAAGGAGCCGCTGCGCATTATTGATCCCGACCAGATTGAGGCCATCAGCCAACGTCAGCGCCACCCGGCGGGTGCGAGCCCCGTTCCCCCCGACGAGGATCGGAATCGGGTGCAATGGCTTCGGATAGGAAACGGCTCCGTCGACTGAGTGCACCTTGCCGGCATGAGTGGCCTTACCCGGCGACCACATCTTGCGGAGAATGTGGATGGTGTCTTCGAGCCCCTCGAAGCGGCGGCCGGTCTCCTTGTAGCCATAGGCCGTCAGCTCCTGGTCGAACCAGCCAGCACCCAACCCGCAAAAGGCCCTGCCCCCGCTGATCGCATCGAGCGTCGCAATTGTCTTGGCCAAGAGAGCCGGATTGCGGAGGCGCACCCCGGTGACAAGGCAACCCAGCTCGAGCGAAGTGGTCGTGCCGGCCAGGAAGGCGAGGGCGGCATACGCCTCGGGAATCGGCTCCCATTCCCTCCCGACCTGCGGGATCTGGATCAGATGATCCATCACTGCCAATCCGGCGAAGCCGATCCGCTCCGCCTCCGCGGCCATTTCCCTCAGCCAGGGGCCGAGGGGACGGTTGGAGGGAAACCGCGAAAGCTGGAGGAAGAACCCTCCCCGGGTTGGTTGAGGTGCTGGAGTCGTTGCTGGCTCGTTAATCGTCGACACACGGGATGGTTCGGCGCGAAGTAGGAAGTCCCAACCTTCGGAGTCGATATCGAGCTGGCGAAAGCGTCGAAACTGGCTGGTCAACACCGCTGCCGGGACCGGACGCGGACGGGCGCGATTGCGCGCCCGGCAGACTTCGTCCGCTTCGGCGAAAAGCACGGCCACTGCGGGCAGCCCTGCCGACCGCGCTGCGTCGCGATGTCGCAGCCTTCGTCCGTCATCGAAGCCGAGAGTGTCCACCACGGTCGTCAGCTGCCGGGCGACCCGTGCGGCGACGATTTCATCGAGCAATCTGAAAGCGTCGGCGCTCGCATCGAGGTCGTGTTCCCCGCTCCCCACCATCGCTCGCAAACGATCGGAGGAAACGATCTCCTCCGGTCGATAGTGCTGGCTTGCCCAGGTCGACTTTCCGGACCCGGAAGGTCCGACCAGCACAACCAGGGCGGGATCCGGGATCACCTGCATTGAGGTTGTGGTGCTACTCGCCGTGATTCCAGGCAGTCCAATAGGCCTTGAGCCGGCTCGTGAACTGGTTGTCGCTTTCGGCGTAAATGCGTCCACCCATCACCCGCGCCGCCGCCTGCAACTCGCGACGCCGCTCGTTGGATAGGGCAACGAGCAAATGCCTCTCGTCGGGATCGGGAGCGAACTCGGGCAGCGTCGCCACCATGCGAACGAGCTCCGCTTGATCGTGATCGTCGCCGAGCACGTCGCTCAACTGAGCGAGGGATCCGGCAAGACCACCGATCACCTCTGGCCACAGCGGGGTGAGAATCTCCGTCTGGTGGCGGAGGTACTTGACCTGCTTACGCCATTCGTGGAAGTTCTCGGGTCGAGGGTTGGCGTAGGCGATGCGCATGGCTTGGCGCCCTCTTTCGTAGGTGTCGCCGACGCCCGGCCCGACGCTGCGAAAAGAGTCCGGGAGGGGCCGGGGTCCGATCCTCGGCTCGTCCGCGTCAACCGGCCATGCCGCGTACCGCGATCTCGCCCGATAGATGGCCTTGGCCACGGAGGCAATCAACTCGTCATCGGCCAGGACTCGACTCATCATCCGTTCGTGGCGGCTCCGGAGCCGGCTTTCGGTTACCTCCCAGGTCCCTGGGGCGAGCAATCGGCCGTAGCGCGCTCGAAGTCGCACAATCGCATCGACCATCACCGCCCCGTCGCGGGCCGGGGCGACCAGACGCGACGCGTTGGCTAGCGCAGAGTTCTCAGCCCGGTAGATCTTGTCGCCGATCACGGGCCGCACCATCCGCAACAACGCTCGGACCCGTTTGTTCGACTTGCGAAGTTCGTGAATCGCTGTGTCCAGATGTTCGCCAGAGCTGAGCTCGTTAAGCGAGAATTGGAATTGGTCGAGACACAAACGCTTGAGGCTCCGCGCCATCGTCTCGCCCGGCATCAGGCTGAAGTCGGGTGCATTCGGCAAGGCCGGCAAGTGTGCCACGAGGCCCAAAGGCTAACTAGCACTGGCTAACTAGCACTTGGCTAACTAGGACCGAGCGAAGCGAGACGGCCGGAGAGAAGTCGCCGGTCGCTTTCGTTCATCTCCAGTGTCAGTGCCATGCGATAGCTGTCAACGGCCTCAGCCGTCCGAGCAAGCTGGCGAAGGAAGTCGGCCTTGGCGGCCCAATAGAGGTGCCATCTCTCAACCCCACGGATTTGCTCGATGGAAGCGAGCGCCGCCTGCGGGCCAGCGACTTTCGAAAGTGCGACCGCCCGGTTCACTGAGACCACAGGACTCGGGTGCCGATCTTGGAGCATGTTGTACAGCGAAAGAATCTGCGACCAGTCAGTCTCTTTATCACTCGGAGCGAGGCTGTGAAGGCACGAAATTGCGGCCTGAATCTGATACGGCCCCGGCCGTCGCCTTCGTAGGGCGCGTTCGAGCAGCGAGGAAGCTTCGGAGATCGCAGCTCGGTCCCAGAGTTTGCGATCCTGGTCCGCGAGCAGAATCTGGTTGCCTTTGGCATCCAGGCGTGCGCGGCGGCGCGCATTGGTTGAAGCCATCAACGCCACAAGTCCCTGAGCCTCGGCATCGTCCGGCATCAGCGCCACCAACAGGCGACCCAATCGAAGTGCCTCGTCGGCCAGATCAAATCGAGAATCGAGCTGACCCTCAGGCGAATGATGCCCACTCGTGAAAATCAAATAGATCACGGCCAGCACGGCTCCCATCCGATCCACCAGCTCGTGATCGGGTGGAACTCGATAGGGGATGCGGGCGAGTGAGATTTTCTTCTTGGCCCGGCTGATCCGCTGCGCGATCGTCGCCTCCGGCTGGAGGAAGAGGCGAGCAATGTCGGAAGTCGAGAGGCCGGCGACGAGGCGAAGAGTGAGAGCCACTCGCGCCTCGAGGGAGAGCGCAGGGTGACAGCAGGTAAATATCAGTTGAAGGCGGTCGTCGCCCTCGCTGGGCACGAATGAAAGCAATGCTTCGGTTTCCTTCTGGCGCCTCCTGGACTCCCGCCGGAGGTTGTCGAGCGCTCGGTTGCGGGCGACTGTCGTCAGCCAGGCGCCAGGGTTGTGCGGTAAGCCTTCGGTTTGCCACGACTCCAATGCCACCATGAGGGCGTCCTGCAGCGCCTCCTCGGCGAGATCGATGTCGCCGGTGAGGCGGATGAGGGTGGCCAGAACCCGGCCACCCTCCTCTCGCAGTACCTCCTCGAGCATTACTCCTGAGCGAAGTCGATGCAGGGTCTCACTTCGATGCGACCATGCCACGCCCCTGGGATTTGCGCGGCCCAAGACACAGCTTCGTCGAGATCATCGCATTTGAACAAGTAGAAGCCGCCCAGGACTTCTTTCGTCTCGGCGAAAGGGCCATCGGTCTGGATCACTTCGCCCCCCTTGCCACCTCGCACATGGACGGTCGTAGCGGTGGTGCTGTCTTGCAGAGCTTCGCCACCGGTCATGACGCCAGCCGCCCCAGCCTTCTCCCCGAACTCGTTGTACTCGGCCATGGTCGCGGCCCACTCCTCAGGCGTGGCTTCGCCCTCCTCCGAGTAGATGAGTGCTGCATATAACGGCATCCTGGCTTCCTTTCTCCTGGGTGGATACCTAACTGGCTTACGACGAACGAGCCTTCCCCAATTTCGACAAGTTTTGCGAGTTTGTCGCCAAACCGAAATTGCATGCTCGCCCGATAGTGTCAGCTCATGCCGACCAGTGCCGGACTGCTGCCCTTTCGAAGCACGCGCGAGGTGCTCATCGCTCATCCCGGCGGTCCCTTTTTCGCTCGCAAGGATGCCAAGTCTTGGAGCCTCATCAAGGGCGAGGTGGATCCTGGAGAGGACGTCAAGGCGGCCGCGGCTCGCGAGTTTGCCGAAGAGACCGGCTGGGTGTGTCCCGTCGACGACTGGATCGAGCTGGGCTCGGTGCGACTTCGATCGGGCAAGACCGTCTTCGGTTGGGGGGTCGAGGCCGACTTCAATCCGGAGTCCCTCGACCCGGGCCACTTCACGATGTTCTGGCATGGCCGCAACCAGACATTTCCCGAAATCGACCGGGTCCGCTGGTGCGAAGTCGACGAAGCCCGCCGTCTCCTCAACCCCGCCCAAATCACCTTTGTCGACCGTCTACAGCGAACCCTGGGTTGGTAGCGCCGTTGGACGGCGCTACCAACCCAGGGTTCGCAAAAGACGCGCTCGAATCACTTCCGCGGGGTGCCCGGTGAGGGTTCTCGATTTCGAAAACATCGATCGCCTCGCCCGCCCGTGTGTCGATCTTGGCCAGCTGCACCTCGAGACCGAGTTCCGACATCGCCGAGGCGAGGTCGTAGAGAAGGCCAACCCGGTCGGTGGCACGGACGTCGATGTACTTGCCCTCGACTTTGACAACCGGTGGAGCAGTTGGATGCTTCGCTGGATAGGCACGGCGCTTGGCCTCCAGACGGTCCGCCAGATCGACCTTGCCAGAGATCGCCGAGTTCAGCTCCTCCCGCACCGCCGGCCAGCGGCCGGCGCCGACCATATCCGAACCAAGGGCATCCTCCACTCGAAAAGTGTCGACCACCAGTCCGTCGGCGCGGGTCACTGCTCGCGCTTCCAGCACATTGAGGTTGCGTAATGCCAACGCTCCGGCGACCGCCGCGAGCAACGCCGGCCGGTCGACCGTAGCGACGACGATGGTCGAGATCGGGGCGCCGGGAATAACGGCCGTACGCAGCTCCCTCGCATGGGGCGGAGGAGTTAGGAGACGAAGATGCTGGGAAACAAGGTCGGCGCCAAACCGCGCCAGGTAGCCCGGCGGCATCGCCTCCAGGTGTTTATCGATGATCATTCGATTGATCTCCGGCAAAAGGCTTCGCAGGTCGTCAACGAGCTCTCCCCCGAGTTCTGACGAAGTGCCGGCAAGAAGTGGTTCGACCTTGCCGACGAGCGCGCGTAGCAGCGACTCCTTCCACGGCGACCACATGTCGGGTCCGGTCGCACGAGCATCGGCCACACTCAACAGGGCGAGGACCCGCAGCAGATCGACATTGCCGATCCGTTCGGCGGTGTCTTTGATCACTTCGGGATCCTCGACGTCGCGGCGTGCCGCGGTCGCCGACAACAACAGGTGGTGGCGAACTGCACTTGCGACGAGCTCGACCGTCCCCGGACGAAACCCCACACGAGACAGCATCGATCCTGCCAACGCACTTCCCGTCTCTGAATGATCACCAGGCAACCCTTTGCCGATGTCATGGAGAAACGCGGAAAGGAGAACCTCGTCGAGTCCGCCGACCTGTTCGACGAGCTCGCCGATCCAACCGTAAGGCGCTTCGGCAAGATCGACGGCGGCGGCCACGGTCGCTCCCAGGTGGGCGTCGGCCGGGTGGACATGAAACGGAGCGGCTTGTGCCTGTCCGCGAAGGTGGGCGACCTCTGGAAGGGCGCGAGTCATCCATCCGGCTTCCCACAGACCGAGGATCGCCTCCCACCCGGCCACTCCTGATGCCAGCAAAGAAACCAGGCCGGCGCGATCCCCTTCCTTCCAGTCGGGAGCGCCGGCGCGACGGGCGAATTCCTGCTCCCAAGAAGAGAGGCGACCGCGGGCATGGGTCGTAACAGCCGCGGTGGCGAAGGCGAGGGGGGTCGCCATTTGCGCTCGCCGGCCCCACCGCGACCGCACGAGCCCGATCACCGTCAAACCAGCGTGAGCGATGGGATCGGTGCCGGCGGGTCGTACCTGGCCCCAGCGCTGCGCCGCCAGCCCATCAACGGTTCGGGCAGCTTGATAAAGCTCGGTCGCCACCTCGAGTGGATCACGATCGAGCCAGGCGCCAACAGCAGTCCTGAGCTCGATCGGAAAACGATCAGCAGCCCTTTGCTGCACCGCATGGAGCGCCTGCCGGACCTCGAGCAGCACACGATTCGCGGCCACCTCGCTCGCCCGTACCGGCACCGTCGGGTCCTCGCCGAGAAGCTGCGATCGCTTTCGGTCCCACGCCAAGCGGTGCAGGCTCCGCAGACCCCCGCGACCGTTCTTGACATCGAGTTCCTGGAGCGCGAACGGCTCGCGTTCCCAAACTAGACGCTCCTCGGCAGCCAGGCGTTCGGCGAACGTTCCGCGCATCGTCTGGAGAAGCCGAGCTAGGCCAGCCTCCAGTTCGTCGACGATCTCAGCAGGGCCGCTGAGCCAGCGAGCACTGAGCAGCGAGCACAGCGTGTGGTGATCATCCCGGGCAAATGCCACCGTCGATTTGACGGTACGGGTGGCATGCCCGACCTTCAGGCCGGCATCCCAAAGTGGATAAAGAATGGAGCGCACTGCTTCTTCGGGAGCGGGGCCCTCGTGAAGCAGGAGCAAGTCGAGATCGGAGAACAGACAGAGTTCCTGCCTCCCGAATCCACCCACTGCGACGACCGAAACTTCCGGGTGCAACGCGGCTAGCTCGCTGACAGCTGCATCGGCGCGATCCGAAAGGAGCCGCCCCAGGGCCCCGCCCGACGCATCCGCTGATTGCCCCTTCGCCAGCGCCGAGCGAAATTTCAGAAACCCGGCCAGAGCATCCTGTTTGGAATCAGGTTCGCTCAGATGGCGTCCACTCCTCGCTCTCCTGTCCTGATTCGGATAATCGATTCAATCGGAACCACGATGATCTTGCCGTCGCCGATGTCTCCGGTCCGCCCCGCGGTCTCGATCGCCGACACGACTCGCTCGACGTCCCCATCGTCCACGGCGACTTCGACCCGGGTCTTGGGCACGAACTCGACTTTGTACTCCGCACCCCGATAGACCTCCGTCTGGCCGGATTGTCGGCCAAAGCCGCGAATCTCCCCGACCGACATCCCCGTGACCCCTACGCCTTTGAGGGCGTCCTTTACCTCTTCGAGTTTGAAAGGCTTGATAAATGCGATAACCAGCTTCATTGGTTCTCCTACTCCGCGAAGACGTAGCCGCGCTCCTCATGGAGCGAGATGTCGAGGCCTTCAGTCTCTTCCTGCTCATCGACTCGCAAGCCGGTGATCGCTTTGACCACCCGAGCGAGGAGATAGGAAACGATGAAAGTGAAAACGATTACCGCCAACACCGCGACTACCTGCTTGATGAAAAATGCGGTTCCGCCGAACAGCAATCCATCAGAGACCACAGGGTTGATTGAACTCTGCGCGAACACACCGGTGAGAACCGATCCGACGATGCCACCGGCGAGGTGCACGCCCACTACGTCGAGGGAGTCGTCGTAGCCAAACCGGAACTTGAAGCTCACCGCCCAAAAGCAGACAAAGCCCGCGATTAGGCCGATGGCAATGGCCGAGAGCGGGGAAACAAAGCCCGCCCCCGGCGTGATCGCAACCAGGCCGGCCACAGCTCCCGAGGCCGCACCCAGGGTTGTCGGCTTGCCGCTCTTCCTCCACTCGGCGAGCACCCAGCCAAGAGCGGCAACGGATGCAGCGATCTGAGTCGTCACGAACGCGTTGATAGCGATGCCGTCCGCGGCCAGCGTGGAGCCGGCATTGAATCCGAACCATCCGAACCAGAGGATGCCGGTGCCGATCAGAGTCAACGGGAGCGAATGGGGGCGCATGGCTTCGACCCCGAACCCTTTTCGGGGTCCGAGTGCGAAGACCAATGCCAGGGCGGCGATGCCAGCATTGATGTGCACGACGAGCCCCCCGGCAAAGTCGCGCACTCCCCAGGCGAAAAGCCAGCCATCGGCCGCAAACCCCCAGTGGGCAATGATCGGGTAGACGATCAACGCCCAAAGGGTCGTGAAGAGCACCCAGGCGGAAAACTTCATGCGCTCCGCCACGGCCCCGGTGATCAGGGCCGGAGTGATGATGGCGAACATCATCTGGAAAACCATGAAGAGGAGAGCGTCTCCCTCCACGCCTTTGAGACCGACGAAGTCGAACCCTCCGATGAGACCGCCCAGATCGGTCCCGAAGGCGAGCGTATATCCGACCACGGTCCAGATCACGGTCACGATTGAGATCGTGAAGAAGTTCTTCATCAGCATGTTGAGGACGTTCTTCGACCTCACCATGCCGCCATAGAAAAGCGCCAGGCCGGGGGTCATGAACAGCACCAGGGCGGAACTGACCAGCAACCAGGCGATGGTTCCTTCACTCAATGTCGACTCCTCGTTTCGGAAGACGACAGTTCGCCTGAGGAGTGTTTCCAAAGTGTTGCCTCGGGATTAACCCTGAGATATCCGAATCCAGGTGTCAGGGGTCAGGGGTCAGATGTGGACTTCTGATCTCTGACGTCTGATCTCTGATGTCTCAAGAGTGGCGGAGAGGAGACCATCTTCGTACTCGCCCGTTACTCCGAAGCGAGCCAGCAATCGCTTGATTCCATCGTTCTCGGGAAGAGCCACAAAAGTGAAACGCTCGACCCCGACCTTCTCGGCTTCGGTGGCGAGGACCTTCAGCAGGAGAGTGCCGATCCCTCGTCCTTGCCATTCATCGACGACCGTGAGCGCCACCTCGGCGTCGTCATCGGAGCCGCGGACGAAGCGACCCACCGCAACCGGTTCGTCGTTGATCAGAGCTCCCCAGGCCTGGTGGTTGCGACCGTCGACCTCGGTGAGATAGGCGAGCTGAGAACGGCTGAGCCGATTGGTCGCGGTAAGGAAGCGCAACCGGCGGGAACGCTCTGAGAGCCGTTCCATACCCGTCTCGAGAAGTGATTTGTCCTCAGGCCGAATAGCTCGCACCAGGATCGTGGTGCCGTCAGAAAGTGTGGTTTCAAGCATGCTTGCAATTGCAAGCATACCGCATGCAAGGTCCTAGCTCAGTTACCGTCCCGCCATGGCCCGGCGCCCCACGGCAACGACAGCATTCGGCTCGAGCCGACGAGAAAGCCACGATTCATCCAGCTTCTACCGCCGTTTTCCGGAGCCGGTCATCTCACCCGAGGCGACCATCAATCCCCCGGCCTGCGTCGACCAGTTGTTTGTCGGAGACGCTCGCGCCATGACCCCGGAACAGGTTGCCGATAACTCGGTCGCGTTGCTCATCACCTCGCCGCCTTACTTCACGGGCAAGGCCTATGAGCAGGAAATTGCGGAAAGCGACGTGGCCGCCGGGTATCGCGACTACCTGCGAGGAATCGCTGAGGTGCTGGCGATTTGCGTCACCAAGCTGGAGCCAGGGGGTCGAATGGCAATCAATGTTGCCAACCTGGGCCGGCGACCCTATCGATCGTTGTCGGCCGATGTCATCTCCATTCTGCAGGACGACCTCGGGTTGCTCCTCCGCGGCGAGATCATCTGGCGCAAAGCGCTCGGCGCGGGCGGATCATGCGCCTGGGGCAGCTTTCGCAGCCCGGCCAATCCGGTGTTGAGAGATCTCACCGAGCGGGTCATCATCGCCTCGAAAGGGCGTTTTGACCGCGCCCTCAACCGCAGACAGCGTCAAGCTGCCGCCCTTCCCCACCAGGCGACGATCTCGGCCGACGACTTCATGGCCGCAACCCTCGATCTGTGGGATATCCCATCGGAGAGTGCGGTGAGGATCGGCCATCCCGCGCCGTTCCCCATCGAACTTCCCCGCCGGCTGATCGACTTGTACACGTATGAGGGAGACCTCGTCCTCGATCCTTACATCGGTTCCGGAACAACAGCAGTGGCGGCCGCCATGAGCGACCGCCACTTTGTGGGATTCGACACCGAACCCGAATACATCTCGCTTGCAAGACGTCGACTGGAGAACGTCAGCAGAGACAGTTAGTTCGCCGTCAGGCTTCGCAAGTCGATACTCTCGCGCCACCTGTTGAAAGGACCACGATGGCCCACCTATTTGTACGCCACCCTGTCAAGGACTACGAGCTTTGGCGGCAAGTCTACGACGATGCTGATGCGCTGCGGGAGGAGTTCGGAGTCAGATCGCACACCGTGTTTCAGTCAGCCGATGACCCCAACGACGTCACAGTCATGCACGTATTCGACAATATTGGCGCAGCCAAAGCAATGGCAGAGGCACCGCAGCTCCGCGAGGCTATGGATCAAGCCGGGGTCGCGGCTGCTCCGACCATTTGGTTTGCCCACAAGAAGTAATCCCAAAGACCGGGATTAAGTCGATTCGAGCGCCAGTTCCAGCACCTGATCGATCGACTCGACCGGATGAAAGGTGATCGTTTCCCGAACTGATTCGGGGATGTCGTCGAGGTCGATCTCGTTCCTTTGCGGAAAGACCACCCGGGTCAGACCCGCTCTGTGGGCCGCGAGCACCTTCTGCTTGAGGCCACCGATCGGAAGGACCTTGCCCTGCAGGGTGACCTCGCCGGTCATCCCCAGATCGGATCGAACCTTGCGGCCGGTGAGAAGCGACGTAACCGCGGTGACCATCGTCACGCCAGCGGACGGGCCATCCTTGGGGATAGCACCGGCGGGGACGTGCACGTGAAATCTCCGTTTGAGATCGTCCAAAGCGATCCCCAGCTCACCGGCGTGGGCTTCGACGTAAGAGAGGGCGATCTGCGCCGACTCCTTCATCACATCGCCCAGCTGACCGGTCAAAGTCAGACCCTGTTCGCCCGCCGTGGCTGACGCCTCGATGAAGAGAACGTCACCACCCGAACCCGTGACTGCCAATCCAGTGGCGACGCCGGGGACATCGGTTCGGTCCTTGGCCTCGTCGTGCCAGACCTTCGGCTTGCCGAGAAACTCCGAGACCTGTTCAGATCCGATCTCGATATGAACGTCCTCACCTCGAGCGACTTTGGTCGCGGCCTTGCGCGAGAGCTTGCCGAGCTCCCGTTCGAGTGAACGTACCCCCGCTTCGCGGGTGTAGCGATCCACGACTGTGTGCAGAGCGGGCTCGGTTACAGAGATCTCCTCGGGTTCGAGGCCCGCCAGGCGAATCTGACGCGGCAACAGGTGATCGCGAGCAATCGCAACCTTCTCATCGTCGGTGTAACCGTCGAGTCGGATCACTTCAGTGCGGTCGAGCAATGGCGCCGGGATCGTCTCGATCACATTGGCCGTGGCGATGAAGAGCACATCCGAAAGGTCGAGGTCGACTTCGAGATAGTGGTCGCGGAACGTGTGATTCTGTGCAGGATCGAGGACCTCGAGCAGAGCCGAGGAAGGATCTCCCCGCCAGTCGTTGCCTACCTTGTCCATTTCGTCCAGCAAGAAAACCGGGTTCATGGTCTGAGCCTCGGTCAGCGCTCGTGCGATCCTTCCCGGTCGAGCCCCCACATAGGTGCGCCGATGTCCCCGTACCTCGGCTTCGTCGCGAATGCCACCGAGGGCGACTCGAACGAACTTCCGGCCCAATGCGCGAGCCACCGACTCACCGAGGGAGGTCTTGCCTACTCCGGGCGGGCCGACCAAAAGCAGGATTGCCCCCGACTGGCGGGTGTTCGCCTCGTTGAGCCCGCGCTCCTGGCGAAGTTTGCGTACCGCCAGGTGTTCGACGATTCGCTCCTTGACATCATGCAGTCCGGTGTGGTCGGCGTCGAGCACAGCCCATGCCTCGTTGAGATCGAGGCGGTCATCAGAGCTGACGCCCCATGGCAAGTCGAACATCGTGTCGAGCCAGGTCCGGATCCACGAATGCTCAGGCGATTGCTCTGACATCCGCTCCAGTCGATCGATCTCGCGAGTGACGGCTTCCTTGACTTTCTCCGGAAACGCAGTCTCTTCGAGCCGAGCCCGGTAGCTGTCGGAGGCGCCGACTTCTTCGCCGAGCTCCTTCTTGATTGCCTCCATCTGCTGACGGAGCAGATAATCGCGCTGGCTCTTGTCGATTCGCTCGGCGGCGTCGTCGCGCACACGGCGGCGCAACTCGAGATCGGCCAGGACCTCGCGCATCCAAACCAATAGCTTGCCGAGGCGCTCGCGCACGTCGAGCGTTTCAAGAATCTCGACTTTTTGCTCGAGCGAGAGATCGGGCGAATAGACAGCAAGGTCGGCCAGCCGGCTCGCGTTCTCGATTCCCAGAATGCGATCCGCAATAGCGCCTACCCCGCGGTGGTCCAACACCTCGGTGACTACGGCTCGGTATTCGGCCACCAGGTCGTCGAGGGCTTCGTCATGGACGTCGACCTCGGGATAGGGTTCGATTTCGACCCAAAGCGCGCCCGCGCTGTCGGTGGAGCCGATGCCCACCCGAGCCCGCGCAATCCCCGACACGACGACATTGCCTTCGTCGTCTGTTTGCTGAATCTCGGCCACCGTGCCGACTGAGGCATAGCGACCCCCCACTCGGGGGACCAGGATGAGACGGTCGTTGGCCTTGGCGGAAGCGGCGAGGGCGGTCTTGCCCTCGGCCGTCTCAATCCGCAAGGTGACGACCATATGAGGAAACACCACCCCGTTGCGCAACGGCAGGACGGGGAGACTCTGGGTTTCTAGGTCTTGGTTCACGAAACTCCTGTTGATCAAAGGATCACTAAAACGGACGGGAAGACCCTAATTATTCCTGCCCAATTCATAAGTTTGGGGGAATATGACAATATGACACTCAGGTTATGCTCTTCAGAAACGCTTAGAAACCCGTTAGGCGCTTAGAAACCCACCACAGGAGTAGATACATATGGCTCGTGCTGTCGGAATCGACCTCGGAACCACCAACAGTGTCATCGCCACCCTCGATGGCGGCGACCCGACGATCATCCCCAATGCCGAAGGCGCCCGCACCACCCCGTCGGTGGTGGCTTTCAAGGATGGCGAAGTCCTGGTGGGCGAGGTAGCAAAGCGTCAGGCAATCACCAACCCCGATCGCACCATTCGCTCGGTTAAGCGCAACATGGGCACGGACTGGTCGATCGCGATCGAGGGCAAGAAGTTCACCGCCCAGGAGATCTCGGCCCGAATCCTGATGAAGCTGAAGCGGGACGCCGAGGCGTTCCTCGGTGACACCATCACTGACGCCGTCATCACCGTCCCCGCCTATTTCAACGACGCCCAGCGAACGGCGACCAAGGAAGCGGGACAGATAGCGGGACTGAACGTGTTGCGGATCATCAACGAGCCCACCGCGGCCTCGCTCGCCTACGGTCTCGACAAGGAGACTGCGGACCACACGATCCTGGTGTTCGACCTCGGGGGAGGGACCTTCGATGTATCTGTCCTTGAGATCGGAGAAGGGGTCTTCGAAGTCAAAGCCACTTCCGGCGACACCCACTTGGGTGGAGACGACTGGGATCAAGAGGTCGTGGACTGGTTGGTCACTGGTTTCAAAAACGACAATGGCGTCGACCTCAGCAAGGATCGGATGGCCAACCAGCGCTTGAAGGAGGCCGCTGAGAAGGCGAAGATCGAACTGTCTCAGGTTGCAGAAACCGAGATCAACCTCCCCTTTATCACAGCCACCGCCGAGGGTCCGCTCCACCTCCAGCGCAAGCTCACGCGGTCGGAGTTTCAGAAGCTGACCGAGGACCTGCTTGAGCGGTGCAAGGGCCCCTTCCAGCAAGCAATCAAGGACTCGGGGATTGCCGTCGCGGACATTGACCACGTTGTGCTCGTCGGTGGTTCCACCCGCATGCCGGCCGTGCAGGAAATGGTCAAGGGCCTCACCGGCAAGGATGCCCACAAGGGTGTCAACCCCGACGAGGTTGTGGCGGCAGGCGCCGCGATTCAGGCTGGCGTGTTGAAGGGGGACGTGAAAGACATCCTTCTGCTCGACGTGACTCCGCTAACCCTCGGGATCGAAACCAAGGGCGCAGTGTTGACCAAGATGATCGAGCGGAACACGACGATTCCGACTCGCCGAACTGAGACGTTCACCACTGCGGCAGACAATCAGCCCGAGGTGGAGATTCACGTCCTGCAAGGCGAGCGGGCGATGGCTTCTGATAACAAGAGCCTCGGCCGGTTCCAGCTCACCGGCATTCCCCCGGCACCAATGGGGATGCCGCAGATCCAGGTCACATTCGACATCGACGCCAACGGCATCGTGAACGTGTCCGCCAAGGACATGGCAACGGGCCGCGAACAGGCGATGACGATCACCGGAGGAACTGCTCTGGGCAAGGACGACATCGACCGAATGGTCAAGGATGCCGAGGCCTACGCCGACGAGGACCGCCGCCGACGGGAACAGGTCGAGACCCGGAACCAGGCCGACCAATTGGTCCACCAAACAGAGAAAGTCCTCTCCGAACAAGGCGAAAAGCTCAACGAGGAGGAGCGCGCCAGCATCGACGTGGCCCTCAACGAGCTCAAGACAACGCTCGAGGACACGAGTGCCGAAACGACGACCTTGCGCACTCGCATCGACGCGCTGGTGACCGCCAGTCAGGGTGCGTTCAGCCGGATGTACCAGGAATCAGCTCAGGCCAACACGGCTAGTGGCGCCGGCGGCGAGACCGCCAACGACGATGACGTGGTCGAGGCCGAGATCATCGACGAGGGCGACAATGGGTAAGGACCTCCCAGAGGTTGATGCCAGCTGGGTGGAGACTGACGAGCCAGTTCTTGAGGTAGAGGCCGAACCAGTTGAGGTTGACGAACTAACTGCAGCCAGGGTCGAGGCCGAGTCCTATTTAAACGACCTCCGCCGGGTAGCGGCCGACTTCGAAAACTACCGCAAGCGAACCCAGCGCGAGCTCACGAGCATCCTCGAACGCTCATCCGAACGCGTGGTCGCGTCGTTGCTTCCTGTCCTTGACAGCCTCGACGCGGCACTGGCGATTGAAACCTCAACGGAGGTAGAGGAAATGCTTAAGGCGGGAGTTCGCGGAACGCGCGATCAACTTCTCGATGTGCTCAAGCGCGAAGGTCTTGAGCCGATCGATGCGATCGACGAGCCCTTTGACCCACTTCTCCATGAGGCAGTCACCACGAATCAAGACGGTGACGGTCCGCTAGTTGTGGTGAGCCAATACCGGCGCGGCTATACGTTCAAAGGCAAGGTGCTCAGGGCGAGCCTGGTCGGGGTCGGCCATCGCGAGGCCTAGACCTTGAACCGCGACTGGGTCGACAAGGACTTCTATCAGGTCCTCGGGGTGAGCAAGGGCGCAAGCGCCGAGGAGATCAAACGCGCCTACCGCAAGCTTGCCCAAAAGTTTCATCCTGACGCGAATCCGGGCGATGCCGCAGCTGAGGAGAAGTTCAAGCAGATCTCGGAAGCGAACGCCATCCTTTCGGATGCTGAACAGCGCAAGGAATACGACGAACTCCGGCGTCTGGTCGAATCGGGCGCATATCGCAACTTCGACGGCGGCCAGCGAAGCGGAAATCCTTTTGGCGCCGGCGGCCAAAGGTTCAGGGTGGAAGATCTCCAGGATCTGTTTGGCGGTGGGCTGGGTGACCTGTTCGGCGGGAGAACCTCGCGTGGGCGACAAGGCCCCCGGCAGGGTGCTGATACCTCGACCGATCTCACGATCTCTTTCGACGATGCCGTCGCGGGATTGCTCACCGAGATCGCCCTCCGCGGGGAAGCGCCCTGCAGTCGCTGTGGCGGCTCCGGGGCCGAGCCCGGAACCGCGATCGATGTGTGTCCAAACTGTGGCGGCGACGGAGTGGTGGCATCGAACCAGGGTGTTTTCTCGTTCAGCCAGCCCTGCCCGCAATGCGGGGGGAGCGGCCGCCTGATCACGACGCCCTGCGCTCAATGCCGGGGGCGCGGCACTGAGGTCCGCACCCGCAACATCAAGGTGAAGATCCCGGCCGGGATCAAAGACGGTGCAACAGTCCGTCTGGCTGGGAAAGGAGCTCCCGGCCAGGCGGGGGGACCACCCGGTGACCTGATTGTGAGAGTCCACGTCGGCAGCCACGAATTGTTCCAACGGCGCGGAGACGACCTCCATCTGACCGTGCCCGTGAGCTACACCGAGGCAGCTCTTGGTACCACTATCGATGTCCCCACCTTGGAGGGGAAAGTGACGATCAAAGTGCCCGCCGGCACCGCCAGCGGTAAGACGCTGCGGGTCAAGGGACGGGGCATCAAGGCGGGGAAGCGCCCGGCCGGAGACCTCTACGTCAAAGTCGAGGTCGTGGTGCCGGCCAAGATCTCCAAGGAAGAAAAACGGTTGCTCGAAGAGCTGGGTGCCCTCGACCGTGAGGACCTTCGAGCTCATCTGAGGACATGATGGCCGGCCGTCAACAAACTGCGGTCTTCGTAATCTCGGTGGCGGCAGAGATGGCGGGGATGCATCCCCAGACTCTGCGGATCTACGAGCGCAAAGGATTGATCGAGCCGTACCGGACTCCCGGTGGAACGCGTCGCTACTCGGCGTCAGACATAGAGAGACTGACCTTGATTCAGGAACTGACCAACCGCGGGCTCAACCTGGAGGGAGTCCGACAAGTGCTTGATTTGAAGAACGAAGTGGAAACGCTGCGAGGCATGGTCGACGAGCTCCACGCCGAGATCCGAAAACAGCAGCGCGACTTGGAAAGAAGGATCAGCGAGGTCCACAAGTCGTATCGTCGGGAAATCGTCCTCCGCACCGAGACAGCTCTGGAGAAGAGGGCTCAGCCGGAACCACGCCGGCAACGTTGACGTCGAAGGCGCAATGAGCAAAAGAATCTTGCCTAAACCAATCTTGCTTGCGCTCGCGGTCCTTGCCGCTTGCAGCGGTGAAAACATCGATACGACCACGTCGACACCTCCTTTCACCGAGGGGTCGACCATCGAGGTCGGAGAGAACTTCTCCTACACGATGTACGTCACCTGCGGCGAGGCGTTCGAAGCCAACGGGTCGTGGTGGGTGGCATCCGAGAAGTTCTTCGAGCATCCCAACTACCCCGCCAATTGGCCGGTCGAGGTGATGAACCAGAGCCCGGTTGACGGGCCCGATGCAGCCATCGAGGGCGTGCTCTCGGTCGTCGACGAGGAAACGGTCGAGTTCAATCTCGCCGACGGGACGCCGGTAGCCGTGTTCTCCCCCGGCGAGCCCAGCCGCTGCGGATAACCCCAAACCATTCTTGCGTTGAATCCCGCCCCTTTTCCTAGGCGCGGATACGCAAGAATGGGAGGGATGCAGTATTCCGGTCCGGTTCGAATTCATCTGCCCGATGGGCCTCTTCTGACCGTTGGCACGATCGAGGTCGATGACGACCCGGAACAGGGAACCTGGGTCGGCACGCTCTCGGTGCTCAACGGAACTGGCGTGGCTGGCAAGGCCCTGGTCGTGAACCTGGTGATGGGAGATCAGACAGGCCGGGCGCAGTTGATCCCCGAGAGTGTCAAAGGGGATATGGCTACCTCGCGGGTTGTCGGTCTTTCTGCCGTCGGTGCCATTCCCGAATAGCGGTTGCGGCCTTCCAGACATCTGAGTAGCCGACGTAAAGGGGGGCGAAGCCAAAGCGGGCAACGTCTGGCGGCCGGTAGTCGCCGATGATTCTCGACTTGATGAGGTCGTCGATCAGCGATTCCGCACCCTCCACCCGAAGGCTCACCTGGCCGCCCGCGCAGGTTTGGGTGAGTTGGTGTAATTACCTCGCCAACCTCAGCGACAAGGTCGATGAATATCGAAGTCAGAGTCTCCGACTTTGCGCGCACGGCAGCTATCTCGACACCGTCGAATGCGGAGAGAGCCGCCTCAAAGACGGCCATCGAGAGGACATGCGGAGTGCCCGATCGCATGCGTTCGCTTCCTCTTGCCGGGACATAGGCGGGGTCGAAGTCGAACGGGGCCCGATGGGAGAACCAGCCGTTGATCGGGTTGGCAACCTCTAGATCGGGACGGACGTAGATATATGCCGGCGAGCCGGGGCCGCCGTTGAGATATTTGTATCCACAACCCACAGCCATTTCGACACCATGCCGTTCGAGCTCGATCGGCATGACTCCGGCCGAGTGGGAGAGATCCCAAACCGTCACCGCGCCTGCTTCATGGGCTGTGTCGGTGAGAGCCCCGAGGTCGTGACGACGCCCGGTCCGGAAGTCGACCTGCGTAAGCGACAACACCCCGGATTCGATCGAATCGGCCACCTCTTCAGGTTCGACAATTCGAAGGCGGCGTCCGGTGAGCTCGGCTACCGAGGCGAGCACATAAAGATCTGTAGGGAAGTTGCCGGAATCGGTCAGGACGTCGCCATCGACCAGGTGGGTCGCCGCAAGGACCGCTTTGTACAGATTGATCGAGGTGGAGTCGGTGCACGTCACGGTGCCGGCGCCAGCTCCGATGAGCGGCGCGATGAGATCACCGACACGTCGCGGGAGATCGAGCCATCCCGCGTCCCACCATCCGCGAATGAGCAGTTGCTGCCAGTCGCGCCCCAACTTCGCCATGGTTTCTCCGACGGCGCGTACCGGTGGCCCGAGTGAATTGCCGTCGAGATAGACGACTCCGTCGGCCAGATCGAAGCGATCGCGGACGAAAGCCAAAGGGTCCTTGCTGTCAAGCTCCCGGCATTCGACGTCGGTGATCACAGCTGCCGACCCTAATGTCAGGGCATGGGAGCGTTCCTCTCGACGCTCGGATTGATGGCGGTCCTCGACGGGCTCTGGCTGGGTCTGGTCGCCCGCACCTTCTATCGCCAGCAACTTGGCTCGATGATGGCTGCTCGCCCGAACTGGGTCGCCGCCGGCATTTTCTATCTCATCTATGCAGTCGGCGTGACGTACTTCGTGGTCAACCCGGCGATTACCGACGATCGTCCCACCAACGCCTTGTGGCGGGGAGCGTTGTTTGGTGTAGTCGCCTATGCCACATACGACCTCACCAACCAGGCGACGCTCAACGATTGGCCGATGACAGTCACCGTGGTCGACATGCTGTGGGGCGCGGTCATGACGGCCCTGGTTGGGTTTGGCGCCGCCTACCTGATGACGAGAGTCTTCGGATAACCCGGAACGCTCTGGTGACGGCACGTCGGTAACGTTCAGTCCTGTGTCCCGCCGATTCCTGGTCTGGGTCGCTTGGTCAGTGGTCGGGGTCATTCTGGCCACTGCGATCGTGATCGTGATGGCGGCGGCCACGGTCGGCGTCGTACAGCGAACCATCGAGCCCTCGCAAGCGAGGCTTTGGATCAGAGCCTGACGGTCTAACCCTTAGGTGGGGTGTACTTGACCTTCCTTTTTCCGGCCTCGTCGACGTCCTCGGGTGTGAGCAACACCGTGGTCTTCACCGAGCCCACCCCGCTCGAAGCAAGAGTCGTGGCGAGGGCGGCGGCAGCCACGTTGTCGGGCAAATCGACGACGCCGATTACGTCATGTTCGCCGAACGCGTAGTAGAAGACCTCCAGGCTGCCGCCGACGGAGTCCATCACTTTCTCAAAATTCTTGCGGCGGGCCGTTCCCCCTTCCTTAACCGTTCCTTTTAGCCCATCGAGGCTCAAAGCAACCTGAAACATGTATTTCGCCATCTGACACCTCCTGAGCCCGATCGTACAGAGCGGCCCTGTTCTTCGCCCCGCCGGACGATCTAAACCCGAAGAACCTCGCTCGGGGAGAAAGAGAGCTCGCCGGCGCTCAAGTCCACTGTGACCGTGTCCCCGTCGCCGTACTCACCCGCGAGGAGCTTCATCGCTAGTGGATCGATGACCTGCTTCTGGATTACCCGTTTTAGTGGCCGAGCGCCGTAGACCGGATCGAAACCTTCGGCTGCGAGATAGTCCTTGGCCGCGTCGCTCAACTCGATGGTGATGTGGCGATCGCGCAGTCTCTCGACAAGACGATCGAGTTGAAGGTCGACGATCTTTCGCAACTCTCCGGGGGTCAAGCGTCCGAAGACAATCAAATCGTCGACGCGGTTCAAGAACTCGGGACGAAAGTGACTGCGAACCGCCTTCATAACCCGCTCTTCGACAACTTCTGGTGCGAGATCCTCTGAAATGAACTCGGAGCCAAGGTTCGAGGTCATTATCAGGACCGAGTTGGTGAAGTCGACGGTCCGGCCTTGACCATCGGTGAGGCGCCCATCGTCCAGCAACTGCAGCAAAACGTTGAAGACATCCTGATGAGCCTTTTCGACTTCGTCGAGCAGGATCACCGAGTAGGGGCGGCGCCGAACAGCCTCCGTTAATTGGCCGCCCTCGTCGTAGCCGACATAACCGGGCGGGGCTCCAATGAGCCTTGAGACCGAGTGGCGTTCCATGTACTCGGACATGTCGATGCGGACCATCGAGCGTTCGTCGTCGAACAGGTACTCGGCTAGAGCGCGAGCGAGCTCGGTCTTTCCAACTCCCGTGGGCCCGAGAAAGATGAACGAGCCGATCGGACGATTGGGGTCGGCGAGCCCGGCGCGGTTGCGGCGCACGGCATCGGCGACCGCAGACACAGCTTCCTCCTGTCCGATGACCCGCTCGTGGAGCTGCTCCTCGAGATGGATCAGCTTCTCCATCTCGCCCTGCATCAGTTTGGAAACCGGAATCCCGGTCCACCGCCCGACAACCTCGGCGACATCCTGGTCGGTGACTTCCTCGGAGAGCATTCGTCCGTTGGCGTGGAGCCGATCGAGTTCGGATTCTTGATTGGCGAGCTCCGCTTCGAGTTCGCGAGCGCGGCCGTAGCGAAGCTCCGCGGCTCGCGCCAGGTCCCCTTCCTTTTCGGCCCGTTCGGTCTGAGTGCGGTTCTCGTCTATTTGCTCTTTGGTTCGTCGAATCGCGCCAAGTGCGTCCTTCTCCAAATTCCAGCGCACCGTGAGGCCGTCGATCCGCTCGGAAAGGTCAGCCAGTTCTTTCTCAACTCCCGCCAGGCGGTCCCGCGACGCAGCGTCGGACTCCTTCTTCAGAGCTTCGCGTTCGATCTCCAGCTGGATACGACGTCGGGTCAGCTCGTCGATTTCTTCAGGCATCGAGTCGATCTCGATCCGAAGCCGTGAGGCCGCTTCGTCAATGAGGTCGATCGCCTTGTCGGGGAGATGGCGAGCGGTGATATATCGATCGGACAAGGCAGCGGCCGCTACGAGTGCCGAGTCGGTGATCCGCACTCCGTGGTGAACCTCGTAGCGCTCCTTGAGTCCGCGGAGGATGCCGATCGTGTCCGAAACCGAGGGTGCTTCGACGAGGACCGGCTGGAATCGTCGCTCAAGAGCTGCGTCCTTCTCGATGTGCTTGCGGTACTCGTCAAGGGTCGTGGCGCCGATCATCCGCAGCTCGCCGCGGGCAAGCATCGGCTTGAGCATGTTGGAGGCGTCCATGGCTCCCTCGGCCGCACCTGCGCCGACCACCGTATGGAGTTCGTCGAGAAATGTGATCACCTGGCCTTCCGAGGACTTGATTTCGTTGAGGACGGCCTTGAGCCGTTCCTCGAACTCGCCCCGGTATTTCGCGCCGGCAAGCATCGCCCCCAGGTCGAGCGCCACGATCCGACGACCTTTGAGAGATTCGGGGATGTCGCCGTCGGCGATGCGGCGGGCGAGGCCTTCGACGATTGCGGTCTTGCCGACCCCGGGCTCGCCGATGAGCACCGGGTTGTTTTTGGTTCTTCGCGAAAGAACCTGAATCACGCGGCGGATCTCGTCGTCTCGCCCGATGACGGGGTCAAGCTTTCCTTGTTCGGCGATAGACGTGAGGTCGCGGCCGTACTGCTCGAGGGCGGCAAAGGTGGCCTCGGGATCGGCACTGGTAATGCGCTGGTTCCCACGCAAGCCCTTGAGCCCTTCGAGGATCGCGTTGGCCGTCACCCCGAGGTTGCGCAGGCCGGCTCCGACGCTGTCCTGGCTCTCGGCCAAGCCGATCAAAAGGTGCTCGAGCGAGATGTATTCGTCGCCGAAGTCGATTCGGCGTTTGTCGGCCGTTTCGAGGACGCGGGCCAGATCCGGCGTCATTTGCGGTTCGGCCCCGCCGTAGACCTTGGGCAGCTTGTTGAGCTCCGTTTCGGCGAGCTGGCGTACATCGTTAGGGGCAATCGACAAAGCAGAGAGCACCGGCAGAACTAAGCCTTCGGTCTGGGCGACCAGGGCCCGGAGCAGGTGAGCGGAGTAGATCCCGCTGTGATTTCTGGCCTGGGCTTGATCCCTCGCGGCCACCAGAGCCTGCTGGCTCCGGGTCGTCAACTTTGCTAGATCCATAGGCGAAGCCTATTCCCGTTTCTCCACCAGACTTCAGACATCAATGATGTCGCCAAGGTGATATCATTTTGATATACCAGGAGGTAAGAGTGTCAGGTGAGCGCCTGATCAGTGGACAGTCGGGATGGGTGATGTTGCCGGTTAGCTGCAGCGTTGCTGCTCGGAGGTATCGCCTCGGTCCTCACCGGGTTTGGGATCGGATCACTTTGGGTGGGTTTTCTCGGGCTCGCCCTGTTTCTCACCGGGTTGGTGCTACTCCCGGGCCACTTCATCAACCAGCCGAATCAGTCGCGAGTCGTCACGTTGTTCGGGCGATACGTGGGAACGGTGCGTGAGAACGGTTTTCGGTGGGTGAATCCCTTCACGCTTCGCAAGCATGTTTCCCTCCGAATCAGAACGTTTGATTCGGACGTGCTCAAAGTCAATGATGCCGTTGGCAACCCAGTCGAGATCGCCGCCGTGATCAACTGGCAAGTTGACGACACGGCGCGGGCCGCGTTTGACGTTGAAGACTATGAGAACTTCGTCAAGGTTCAGTCCGAGGCAGCCATCCGCCATGTCGCGAGCGAGTACCCCTACGACAATGTCGAGGACGAGGGCCCGTCGCTACGCGCCAACGCTGACGACGTGACGGCCACCTTGCAAAACGAACTTCAAGACCGCCTCGATGAGGCCGGGGTCTCAGTGCGCGACTGTCGTCTCCGTCGGCTCGCATATGCGCCCGAAATTGCTGGAGAAATGCTGCGCCGTCAACAGGCCGGAGCTGTCATTGCCGCCCGGAAGCTCATCGTGCGAGGAGCGGTGTCGATGGTTCAGGATGCACTCGAACAACTCGCAGCCGAAAACATCGTCGAGCTCGACGAAGAGCGCAAAGCGGCGATGGTTTCGAACCTGATGGTCGTGCTCACTGCCGATCGAGCCGCCCAGCCGGTCGTCAACGCGGGCACGCTCTATCCGGGATGACGGAGCGGAAGAGTTTTCTGTTGCGGCTCAACCCAAGGCTGCACCAGATACTCGAACGCTGGGCGGCGGATGATCTCCGGAGCATCAACGCGCAGATTGAATACCTGCTCATGGAGGCCGCCAAAAAGAACGGCCGCTGGACGCCCGAACCACTGCCCCGCAAGCCCAGGACTAACCAAACCTAAGGCTCTGCACCGCGTTTTTCACGGCTTCTAGCCCGCGGTTTCGAGGCCCGCGAGCGAAGAACGAATCCGCGTGCAAAATGCCGTGAATTCCACGGCTTGAAGCCTTAGGTTTCGCCCTACTGCTCGGCGATGAAGACCGATTTCAGATCGGTGTAGTGCTCCAGAGCGACCATGCCCTGCTCGCGGCCAAAACCGGAGCGCTTGACTCCGCCGAACGGCGCCTCGATATGCACGCTCGAGGATGAGTTGATCGAGAGCATGCCGGTCTCGATCGCCTTCGCCACTCGCAGAGCACGGCCTATGTCGCGGGTCCAGAGCGAACCGGAGAGCCCGTAGATCGAGTCGTTGGCCAGCTTGATCGCCTCTTCTTCGGTTTCAAAGGGAATCACCCCCACGACCGGACCGAAAATTTCCTCTTGCATGACCCTCATCTGCGAATCGACTTCGGTCAGCACCGCCGGCGTCAGGTAGTTGCCCGGGCCATCCTGAACCTCGCCACCGGTGACAATCTGTGCCCCCTCTTCTCGCCCTATGTCGAGGTATCCGGCGACTCGTTCTCGATGGGCGGCCGTGATCAAAGGGCCCATCTCGGTCTGCTCCTGAGCCGGATCGCCCAGCCTGATTGCCTCAGCGGCCGCAACGAAGCGCTCGAGCACTTCGTCGTAGATGGAACGCTCGACGATCAACCGGCTCCGCGCACAACAGTCCTGGCCGGCGTTGTCGTAAACCGACCACAACGAGGACGAAATGCAGACATCGAGGTCGGCGTCGGCAAATATCACGTTGGCTGACTTGCCGCCCAACTCAAGAGAAACCCTCTTGATCGTCGGGGCCGCCAATTCCATGATGCGGCTGCCGACCTCGGTCGAACCGGTGAAAGAAACCTTCGCCACGTGCGCGTGAGCAGCCAATGCCTCCCCAACCTCAGATCCACGCCCCGTGACAACTGCCAGAGCACCTTCGGGCAAACCAGCCTCGAGTGCCAGTTCGGCCAACGCAAGGGCGGAGAGCGGGGTGATCTCGGCAGGCTTGACGACCACGGTGTTGCCCATCGCCAGCGCCGGAGCAACCTTCCACCCGGCAATGACCATCGGGAAATTCCAGGGAACAATGGCCGCACAAACTCCGAGCGGCTGGCGCCAGGTCAAGAGGGTGCCCGGCGTGTTGCCGGGGATGGTCTGACCGCCGAACTTGTCGACCGCTCCGGAGTAGAAATCGAAAGTGGTGGCAACAGCCCCGATCTCGCCCCGTGCCGCCGAGATCGGCTTCCCGGTGTTGAGCGACTCGAGGGCAGCTAGCCGCTGTTGATCACGGCGAATGAGATCAGCGATTCCGCGGAGCACATCGCGTCGCTGGCGTACCGGAGCTCGACTCCACTCGCCAAATGCCGACTCTGCTGCTCGGACTGCTTTATCGACCTCGTCCGCACCCTGGGTGGGCACTTCTCCGATCGACTCGCCGGTCGCCGGGCTGAGGAGAGTCGTCACAAGTTCATCTCACTGGGGCGTGACGTAAGCCGAAGTGATACCTCCATCGACCAGAAACGTCGCCCCGGTGGTGAAGGAGGACTCGTCAGACGCAAGCCAGAGCGCGGCGTTGGCCATCTCCTTCGCCTCCCCGAAGCGGCCCATCGGGATATGGACGAGTCGTCGCTGCTTCTTTTCGTCGGTGTCGAGAAACTTCATCAGCAACTCAGTGTGCAGCGGTCCCGGGCAGAGCGCATTGACGCGAATGTTCTCCCTGGCGTGGATCACCGCCAGCTCTCTTGTCATCGATAACACGGCACCTTTCGAGGCGGTATATGCCACCTGGGGGGTGGCCGCTCCCATCACCGCGACAAAGGAGGCCGTGTTGATGATGGACCCGCCGCCGAGCGCGGCGCATGGCCGGTATCGCGTATTTGCAGCCGAGGAAGACGCCTTTCGCATTGATGTTCATGGTCTGATCCCAGACCGCCTCTTCCGTGGCAACGGCGTCATCGTCAGCGGAATGCATGATCCCGGCGTTGTTGAAGATGACATCGAGGCGGCCAAATTCAGCCTCGGCCGCGGCGACCATGGATTCGCAGTCGGTCGCCTTGGAAACGTCAGCCGTGACCGCGGTCGCCTTGCCTCCCGCCTTGTTGACCTCGGTGGCGACGGCTGTCACCGCCTCATGGCTGAGGTCGACCGCCACCACCTTCGCGCCTTCGGCCGCAAAGCGGAGCGCGCTTTCTCGGCCGATGCCTCCCGCCGCGCCGGTGATCAAGGCGACTTTGCCTTCGAGTCGCATCAGATCCGCTCGAAGTAGCGCCACCGTTCCCAGTCGGTGACGGAGTTGTTGAAGGCTTCCTGCTCGGTGCGGAAGAAGTGCGTGTAGTGCTCCTGGACACCCTTCCCAAAGGCCGAAGTGATGAAGTCCGACTCCGCAAACTGGTCGGTGGCGTCCCGCAAGGTGTAGGGAACCCGTGGCAGCTCGGCCGCCTGATATACGTCGCCGCTGAACAGGGCGGGCGGCTCGATCTCATTGGCAATGCCGTCGAGCCCCGACGCCAGGACCGCGGCGTAGACCAGATAGGGGTTGCAGTCGGCCCCAGGGATTCGGCATTCAATGCGCAGACTCGAGCCGTGCCCGACCACCCGGAAGCCAGCCGTGCGGTTGTCATATGACCAAGCCACCCGGGTCGGCGCCCAAGAGCCGTCCTGGTAACGCTTGTACGAGTTGATGGTGGGAGCAAAGAACGGCATCACCTCGGGGACGTGAGCCATCCAACCGCCCAGGAAATGGCGAAAAGCCGCAGAAACCCGGATCGGGCCCTCCTCGATGTCGCCGGGGAAGGCGTTGTCCTCACCACTCCACAGGCTGAGGTGAATATGGCACGACGACCCCGCCTCCGACATCTGTGGCTTGGCCATGAACGTCACCGAAAGGTCCTGGGTGTCTGCGATCTCCTTCATCGCCAGCTTCATGATCGTGTGCCGATCGGCCATTCCGAGCACGTCGGAGTAGCGGATGTTCATTTCGTGCTGACCGCGCCCCCACTCTCCCTTGGAGTTTTCCACCGGGATGCCCGAGGCGGAGAGATGACGGCGGACGGCGCCGTTGTAGTGCTCCTCCCGGGCTCCCTGGAGAAGGTGGTAGTCCTCGATGTACCAACCTGCCGGCGTTAGGTCCTGATACTTGCTGGCAGCCGCCTGTCGGTAGGAATCGAGGTAGATGAAGTACTCGAGCTCAGATGCTCCCAGGGCCGTGTAACCCGACTCGGCCGCTCGGTCCAGCTGATTCCTCAGAATCGTGCGCGGAGCGACTTCGACCAATTCGTGGTCATGCGGGTCATGGAGATCAGCCAGCACGAGGGCGGTGCGATCGAGCCAACTTGCCACCCGTAGCGTGCCGAGGTCAGGCACCATGTGAAAGTCGCCATAGCCGAGCTCCCAATTGGCGTAGGTGTAGCCCGGCACCGGCTCCATCTCCATGTCAACCGTCAGGAGATAGTCGCAGCCATGGGTGCCGTCGGCGGCGATGTCGCTGAGGAAGTACTCGGCGTCGAAACGCTTTCCATGCACCCGCCCGTAGTGATCGGTAAAGCCCACCACGATCGTGTCGATTTCTCCCGCCTCGACTTTGGCTCCCATCGCCTCCAGGCTCAACAAGCCGCGCACTTTCTCTCCTCGTTCGGTGCGTCGGAGGCTAGGGAGCGCGAGGAAGGCCTGTCGATCAGAACTCTCCACTCTGGAAGGCGCCGCGAGAGGCCGCGCTCCTAGTCTCCGGGCACACCATTAGGAGGGAGAGAGCCAATGGACACCGGGCAAAGAGAAGGCTCGGAGACGGAAGGTCGGTTCGGCACGTATCGCAAGTCGGCCAGGAGTATCTCGCCAGCAGCGGGCGCTTCAAAAGCATGCCGGTTGGTGTGGTGCTGTGGGCCCTGGGAGTGGCGGCAGTCATTTCCGGCGACTTTTCGGGTTGGAACTTCGGCCTGGCCACCGGTGGCTTCGGAGGACTCCTGGTCGCCACCGTGCTGATGGCGATCATGTACGTGTGCATGGTTCTCTGCATCGCCGAGCTCTCGACCGCTCTTCCCTATGCGGGTGGCTTTTATTCGTTCACCCGCAGCGCGATGGGGCCATCCATGGCCTTTGTCAACACGGTCACCGACATCGTCGAGTATGTGGTCACTCCGGCCGTGGTGGTGATTTCGATCGCGGCCTATGCCGACAACATCGTCGATCTGCCCAACTGGATCTGGTGGGTGGGCTTCTATGCGCTGTTCGTCGGCATCAACATGTGGGGAACCAAGCTCAGCTTCCGGGTCTCCTTCATTGCCGCGATTCTCGCGATGGGCGTGCTGGTCTTCTTTTACCTGGCGGCGATCTTCTCAGGAGCCTGGAGCCCCGATCTCCTGAACAACGTCCCGGTTGACTCCTCCCGCGCCGGCGCCTCCACGTTCCTCCCACTGGGTTGGTTCGGAGTGCTGGCTTCGTTCCCGTTTGCCATCTGGTTCTACCTGGCAATCGAACAACTCCCGCTGGCGGCCGAAGAGTCCACTGACATCGTCAGAGACATGCCCAAAGCATTGATCTGGGGCATCGTCACCTTGTTGGGCTTCTCGGTGTTCACCCTGGTCTTCAATACCGGTATAGCCGGAGGAGCCGCTGAGGTGGGAAGCTCACTCGAGCCGGTGATGCTCGGGTTCCGGGCCATCTTTGGTGATGGCATCGGGACGACGTTCCTGGCGGTGTTGGCCCTAGTCGGACTGATCGCCAGCTTCCACGCAATCATCTATGCCTATGGCCGGGTGCTCTTTGCCGGTTCGCGGGCCGGTTACCTACCGAGGTCGATCTCGGTGACGTCGGCCCGGCATACTCCGGCCCGGGCTCTGCTGTTGGGCGGAGTAGTGGGATTGGGTCTGGCGTTTCTCATCGACGCGTACATCGATGGTCCCATCGGTGCGGCCCTGCTCAACATGGCGGTAACGGGAGCAGTGATCTCCTATGCGATTGTCATGATCGACTTCGTCGTGCTGCGGGTCCGCCGGCCCGGAGATGCACCGGCCTTACGTCAGCCCCCTCGGGATCGCCGGGGGCGTGGTCGGTGCCATTCTGGCTTTGCTGGCTCTGGCTTCGACCCTGCTGATCGAGGCGTACCGTATCGCCACGATCGGCATCCTGGTTTTTATCGTTGCGATGTACATCTATTACCTCGCTCTACAGCCGGCACCACCTTGTCGCCCAGGCGCCCGAGGAGGAAGCGGCGCTGGTGCGAGCGGCGGAGCGCGAACTCGCCTGATCCGCGACTGTCCGAGAAGCCTCCCGATCACGAATCGGGAGGCTTCTTGATTCCGGTGGTGTGCTCGTGAGCCTCGTGATCGGGGTCGACGTCGGGACTCAGAGCACGAAAGGAGTCCTGGTCGAGACCGGCCGGGGGGTCATCGCCACCGCGGCCGAGTCCTACGACGTTTCGTTCCCCTCTCCCAACTGGGCCCAGCAGGACCCTCAGGATTGGCTCAGAGCCGTGGCGGCCGTCATCGGCTCTCTCACTTCTCAGGCTGGTCGTTCAGGATCCGGGATCACTCACGTGGCGGTGGACGCCCAGGTCGACGGGGTGGTGGCAGTGGATTCCGAACTCCGGCCCATGCACGAGGCGATCATTTGGATGGACCGTCGGGCCGTTCAGCAGACCCAGCGCATCGAGGCGGCGGTCGGCATGGACCGGCTGTTCGATATCACCGGGCTCAACTGCGACAGTTCGCATTGCGCTCCCAAGATGGCGTGGCTCCTCGAGCGCGTTGCACCCCGCTGGTTTCTCCCGCCGGCGACCGTGGTCACCTCATGGCTGAGCGGCGAGGTGGCCCAGGATCACGCCAACGCTTCCTCCTCGATGTTGTGGGACGTCAGCAGACGGGACTGGTCCGAAGAGCTCCTCGAGGCCGCTGCGGTGCCTACCGACCTCTTGCCGCCGGTCCGCGAAGCGATCGACGTCCTCGGCCCGGTCCGACGAGATCTGTCCACTGAGCTCGGCCTTCCGGTCGAGTGCGAAGTCTTGGTCGGAACCGGCGACGACCATGCTGCCGCCGTTGGAGCCGGGGCGGTCCGTCCCGGTGTGGTGGCGGACGTCACCGGCACCGCTGAGCCGATCGGCGCTCCGGCGACCCAACCGGTCTTCGACACCATTGATCGCTTGGTGGAAACTCATGCTCACGCCGTCCCCGGCTTGTGGTTCATCGAGAATCCCGGATTCGTGTCCGGCGGCAGCACCCGGTGGTGCGCCGACCTGCTCGGGGTTAGCCAGGCCGAGATATTCGCTCTCGCCGCAAGTGCCGAGGCGGGTTGCAAAGGCCTTGTCTTCGTGCCTGCGCTTTCGGGGTCGATGGCGCCCCGTTGGAACGACCTCGCCCGCGGTTCTTTCACCGGCGCGTCGATGGACCACGGTCGCGCTGAATGGTCGCGGGCGGTGCTCGAAGGCTGCGCGTTTGCATTGCGCGACGTGGTCGACCGGATGGCCGAAATGGGGCTGGCGACCGACGATGTGCGGGTGACAGGCGGCGGGGCCCGGTCCCAATTGTGGATGCAGATCAAGGCCGACGTCTTGAATCGGGCGCTGCGACCGGTAAAAGGAGAGGGCACCGCCAGTGGGGCCGCCTGCCTGGCCGCAGTCGCCGCTGGGTGGTACTCCGACCTCGGTGAAGCTACCGACGACTTGGTGGAGTTGGGCGAGCCGGTGGAGCCAAGCGGTTCTGAAGGCCTGGACCACTCCTACCGCCGCTATCGGCAGGTGTTTGATGCCCTCGAGGTAACCTACCAGTGAGCCGGTCTTCAGTGATGATCGACGCCCCCGACGCCTTGGAAACACTCTCGGATCAAGTCGGAACTCATGGGCGCCCGGGCCCAACTGTGGTCCTAACCGATGCCACCCCCAAGTTTCTCTCCGGCGAAGATCGCAATCTGACCGATCTGGTGGCTGACTTGCTTCCCGATGCGGACTTCACGGTTCTCGGTTTTGCCGATGACCAGCTGCTGGCCGATGAAACCATCGTGGCCGCCGCAGTCGCTGCCGCGAAGGGCGCCGGTTGTCTGGTGAGCGTCGGGTCGGGCACCGTCACTGACCTCGGGAAATTGGCGTCCTATCAAACCGGCGCCCCGTTAGTAGCGGTCCCCACTGCCGCCTCGGTCAACGGCTACTCCGATCATCTCGCTGTGGTGTTGCGGAAAGGGGCCAAACGGACGGTGCCAGCGGTGGCACCTTCGGCCTTGGTGGTCGATCATCGGGTCTTGGCCGGCGCACCAGTCGCCATGGGTAGAGCCGGGCTTGGCGAATGCGTAGGAGCGATCGTGGCGCCGGCCGATTGGAGCTTGGCCGCGACGATCGGCGCCGACCCGACCTATGACGTCGACATCGTCAGGAGCTATCACCGCCCGGCATCTGCACTGATGGATCTGGCCGCTGGAATCGATGCGCGGCATCCCTCAGCGCTGGCAGCACTATTTCGGCTGCTGACCGCCGCCGGGCTAGCGATGGGCAAGGCAGGCAAGACCGCCCCCCTGAGCGGGACCGAGCACGCGGTGAGCCATCTGCTCGACATGGCCGCTGGTCGAGACCATGGGCTGCACGGTGCCCAGGTGGGGGTGGCGGCAGTGGTCGCGGCAGGTCTGTGGGAGGTCGCACTCGACCGCCTCGACCTCGATACGGACTTTTCGATTCCCGATGATCGCGTTTTGGCTGAAGGCCTCACCTCCGCCCTCAGTCGGTTGGGCACCGACACAGTCGACGAATGCTGGTCCGATTATCGGGTGAAGCCGGAGCATTGGCGGAACTCACCTCCCGGCCGCCGATCCTTGGCCGCGATCGCCGGTCAGGCTGGAGAGTGGTTGGGATCAGCTTCCGAGATGAGCGCGGTTCTGGCCGCGGCGGGAGCACCGACTCGATTCTCAGATCTCGACCCTCCCGTCGACCCGGAGACCGCCGGCTGGGCCGTGCTCAACGCGCACCTGTTGCGAAGCCGATTCACGATTCTCGACTTGGTGACGTTCACCGGTGGTGACGTCGGACAAGTCGTTGACGACGCCCTGGCCATGGCAAGGGAGGCCGGGGGCGGCCTATGAGGCTCATTGATCGATACGCAGGATTCATCTTCGACTTGGACGGCACCGTCTATCTCGATGAGGTTTTGTTGCCCGGAGCAGCAGCCGTGTTCGAAGCAGTTAGTGCAAGAGAGGCACCCCACGTCTTCGTGACCAACAAGCCACTCGAGCGATCGGCCGCCTATGCCGAACTGCTAACTCGCCTCGGCGTTCCCACCACCGCCGCCGAAGTGGTTTCCTCGCTCGATGCCCTGGTTCTCTACCTGACGGCCAACGCTCCCGGGGCCCCGGTTCTGTGCATTTCAGAACCCCTCGTGGCTCAAGTATTGGTGGACTCTGGACATGCGGTGCTGCCGCATGACTCGGCAGAGTCCGCCGAAGTCGTCGTGGTGTCTTTCGATCGCACCTTCGACTATCAGAAGTTGCACGCCGCATACCGGGCGATTGGATCGGGAGCCAGGATTGTCGCCACCAACCCCGATCGGTTTTGTCCGACAGCCGACGGAGGACTGCCCGATTGCGCCGCCATGCTTGCTGCCGTTGAGGCCTGCACAGGGGTGAGAGCCGAAGCCGTGGTCGGCAAGCCCTCCCGACACATGGCACAGGCGGTCCTCGACCGGCTTGCCTTGCCCCCGGAACGGGTGTTGTTGGTGGGTGATCGGCTCGCGACCGACATCGCCATGGCGGCAGGTGCGGGGATGGATTCCGCCCTGGTCTTCAGCGGTGACAGCCAGGCAGCGGATCTCGCCGGCACCGACCTCCGCCCTACCTATCTACTCGATACGATCGCCGGTCTGCTCGAGGCCAGGACCTGATGAACTTTATTTTCATGCTCACCCACGACGACGCCACCGTGACAAATGCGGTTGAGGTCTACGAGTCAATTCGAAACACGAGCCTCCGCCAAGTGGGGTTCAAGGATGTCGGTGCGAAGACGGCGACTTTGCGTCGACTGACCGAGTTGATGCACGAGGACGGTCGCTCGGTCTTCCTCGAGGTGGTTTCCACTAGCCGGGAGGACGAGTTGCAGTCGATCGAGGCGGGCCTCGCTCTGGGCGTCGACGTGCTGATGGGCGGCACCAACCACGACGCGGCGCTCGATTTGATCGGGAAAGCTGCGGTCCGCTACTTCCCCTTCCCGGGAACCGTTGTCGGCCACCCCAGCGAGCTGCAGGGGTCGATCGCCGAAATCTCCGCCCACGCTTCTGAATTGACGAGTCGGCCCGGGGTGCACGGGTTGGATCTATTGGCTTTTCGTCACCAAAGCGTCGACCCCGTCGAATTGACCCGAGCAGTGGTTGCTTCCAGTCAGCACCCGGTGGTGGTAGCGGGCTCGATCGATAGTGCGGCGCGCATCAAATCGGTCGAAGGCGCCGGAGCCTGGGGATTCACGATCGGCGGAGCAATCTTCGAGGGCCGCCTACCCGGGGGCCCGGACCTCGACCGCCAGATCGAATGGACGCTGGATCAAACCAGAGGTCAGGGGTCAGAGACCAGCGATCAGATCTGACCGTCTCGAAGAACCCCAGATCGTTGCGATCTAGCGTTCCGACAAACGGACTGGTCTCATCGTTCCCGCATCCAAACTCCCGCCGTGGCGGGGCTCATCGTCCGAATCACGACGCCCAGCCAATCCGACGTGAGCCGCTCCATGTCGACTTGCTCGCGCAAGCGTCCGGCAAAATCGGACATCACCAGGTCCGAGTCGTAGCGCGACCGATGAAACCGGCGATCAAGCGCATGGATGATTCGACGGCGCAGCGGATTGAACAACGCGGCAGCCAGCAGGGTCGCCCCGGCTACGAAAATCGGGGACTGCTCCCCCGTGAGCCGCGTAGGCAGCCACACGGCGACGGTTATGTACGCCAGCGCGAGAAACACCACCACCAGGGCGTATGCCAGCGTCCGGGAGATGATCCGATCGATGTCGTAAAGCCGGTATTTGAGAACCGCAACACCCATCGACACGGGCAGCGCTGCTAGGCCCGCGGCAAAGAGGGTGTCGTCAATCCAAAGCGGTAGCTCGATCCTTTCCGATATGAATCCCAGCGACACGATGAAGACAGCTGAGGTGAGCATCCACTTGAGCTGCAGGCGCTCCACCCCTCGCGACTTCACAAAGCGGAACACGATTGCTGCCAGCGACAGAAGGACGAACCCGCCGAGCACGGCGTAGTTGAGATTCGCCATAGGGCCGTATTCGGGGTTGGGCATCCAGGAGAATCCGATGGGATTGTCGACCCAGGTGAGACACAGGCCGTCGTCACCCGAATCCGTGCAGATCTGGGCCGAGAACATGTAACTCAGCGCAACCAAGACTCCGATGAACCCCAACCACTCGACGAAACGCCACCGCCGGCTCGAAGCCCGGCCGGTCGGAAACCAAAGCATGAGGAAGCCGGCGAGGACGAACCAGGAGAACCAGAGGGTTCCACCGATAGCCCCGGCGGCAACGTATCCGCGGTCGATCCAGAACTCGCTCACGCCCGCCCCGATCAGTGCGATCCCAATCAGCGAAACGACCCACCCGAGACGGTTCCCGGCCCTGACCACAACCAAAGTTCCCACGACAACGAAGACGAGCGCGGCCAGCATGAGCAAGGATCCTGAGTTGAGTGGGCGGTCGATGGCAAGTACGACCACCCCGAGAAGTGTCAGCAACGCAAGGACGCCGGCAACGACTCGTCGCATCGGCCAACTATGCCACGTAGCGTTTACGAGATCGTTACGACGTCAACGGTCGAGCAGCCGGTTGACCGCATCGAGGACGGCCTTGGCAGTGGCAACCGCTGGATCTCCGCCGCGCACGATGGCGCTCCCGACCAGCTCGTTGCCACCTTGATGCACCTGGGCCAGAGCGATACGCAAGTTGCCCAGGTCTGACGATCCCACCGCCGAAAGATCGAGCGCCAAGTTCGGCGAGAGGCTGCGAACGGCCCGCAGCGTCGCTTCACCCACTAGTCGATGTCGGTGGGAAGGTCCCCCGTCGCCTTCGGCCCGACCCCGAAACTGGCTGTGTTGGGAGGTGAGCGTCACTTCCACTACAGCCCGCTCGCCAACCAGCTTTTGGTCGATCGTGGAGAGAGCAGGTCGAGGGGCCATTCAGCCAGCGTAACGGTTAGCGTCTGGGCCCCACGATCTCCGAGGAGGACGAGATGATCAAGGAATTCAAGGAGTTCATTAGCCGAGGCAATCTGGTTGACCTAGCCGTCGCGTTCGTGCTGGGCCTCGCTTTTGCGTCGGTCGTTGCCGCGTTCACGGATCGCATCGTGGCTCCGTTGATCGGGTTGGTGTTCCAACTCGACGACCTGAGCGCGATGGGCACGTTTGGCGACAACGGGAGTGTGGGTGCCTTTCTTCAGTCGATCATCAATTTCCTCATCGTCGCCTGGGTGATGTTCCTGGTGGTGAAGGCTTACAACCGAATGAAGAAGCCAGCCGGAGAAGCGGTGGCAGAACCCACCGAGGACATCGTCTTGTTACGCGAAATCCGCGACGGCTTGCGATCTCGCTAGCACACCTTTTCCTTCAGACGAATAGCTGACATGTCGACTTCCCCTCATCAGGCCTTGACTACATGGCTTAGATAAGTAGCATGCGACGCATGGTACCTAGCCACCCCAAGGTGGGACAGGAACATACAAGTCAGTTGCTGAAAGGAGTGCTCGACATGTGTCTCTTGGCGCTGGTCGCCGAGCGGCCGACGTATGGATACGAGATGGCCCGCAAACTCGAGGAGCGCGGGCTCCATCTGGCTTCGGAAGGAAGCATCTACCCGCTGCTTTCCCGACTCCAACGGCAAGGTCTGGTCGAGGGATATCTGGTCGAATCCGCGGGTGGTCCCGCTCGCAAGTACTACCGGCTAGCCCCTCCCGGCTCCGCAACTCTCTCGAACTGGGTGGCAGATTGGAATGCAATGGCCGCCGGGGTCAATGGAGTAATCAACGGAGCACAATCGTGACTGACCAGGGCGCCATTGCGCGCATCCTTTCTGAGTGCGTCCGGTACTGGCGCGAAACAGGGCTCTCCACCGGCGTCACTACCGAGATGCGTGATCAACTTGCGGAGCATTTGCGAGAAGCGACGAATGCCGGCAATACCCCCGATCGTGTGGTCGGCAGCGACCTGGCAGAGTTTGCCGAAAACTGGGCCGCCGAATACAGAGCGCGGGCTCCCCGGCAAGCCTGGATGGAAGTAGCCAGTGGGGCGCGTGCCAACCGGCGGTCAGGACAAAGAGAAATGTTCCTCTACGGCCTCGGGATCGTGGCGTTGGTCGGGGCCGTGGCCGTATCTGAAGGAGATGCAACCGTGGACAATGAGATCTGGCGTTGGCTGTGGACGGGGTTTGCGGTGGTGATGGGAATTGGCGAGATTTTCACCGCCGGATTCTTTTTGCTCCCCTTCGCCATTGGCGCGGCGGCGGCTGCGGTCCTGGCCTGGGTCGGTGTCTCGATCATGGCTCAGTGGCTGGTGTTCTTTGGCGTCTCGCTCATCGCCATGGTTTACCTCCGACGATTCATCAGGCGCCAGGACCAGGAGGTCCAGCAGCCGGTCGGCGCTAATCGTTGGGCGAACACACGCGGAATCGTTCTCGAGGCAATCGATCCGTTGACATCGGCCGGGATGGTTCGCATCGGCGGCGAGGAGTGGCGAGCGACCTCCGATCAGAGCATTCCCGCAGGAAGTCAGGTCATCGTTCGGGAGGTGACCGGGTCGAAGCTCGTCGTCACTCCCCTTCAGTCTTAGGTCACCAGGAACAATGAAAGGAACTTTCGGTAATGGATAACAATGCGCTGGTACTGCTCTTCGTAGTGGTCGCATTCGCTTTGATCCTGATCGCCGCCACCGGCTTTCGGGTAGTGCGCCCTTTCGAGCGGGGACTCGTCGAGTTTCTCGGCCGCTACGAGAAGACCGTCGAGTCTGGTCTGCGATGGGTGATGCCCTTCGTCAAGCGATTGGCGAAAGTCGACATGCGCGAGCAAGTGGTCGACGTCCCACCGCAGGAAGTCATCACGAAAGACAACGTGGTGGTCACCGTCGACGCAGTCATCTACTTCGAGGCCACTGACCCGGTCAAGCTGAAGTACAACGTTCAGAACTTCTCGCTCGCGGTGACGAAGCTGGCGCAGACCAACCTCCGCAACGTTGTCGGCGACCTCGACCTCGACACCGCACTCACCAGCCGTGATCTCATCAACATGAAGCTGCGGGAGATCCTCGACGACGCCACCGACAAGTGGGGTACGCGAGTCGTCCGGGTCGAGATCCAGCGGATCGAGCCGCCGGCCGATGTCACCGAAGCGATGCACCGCCAGATGAAGGCCGAACGCCTTCGACGCGCCGTGGTGACGGAAGCCGAAGGTGAGAAGACGTCCCGCGTTCTCAAGGCCGAGGGCGTCAAGGCGAGCGCGATCATCGAGGCGGAAGGCCAAGCCGAGGCCATCAAACGGGTTGCCGACGCCGAGCGCTATCGCCAGGAGACAGTGGCTGAGGGCGAAGCCGCCGCGATCGAACGGGTTTATGGGGCTATCCACACGGGCAACCCGACTCCCGATCTGGTTGCGATCAAGTACTTAGAGGCTTTGCAGGTTGTTGCCAACGGTCAAGCAACCAAGATCTTCCTGCCGATGGATTCGACTGCAGCAATGGGTGCATTGGCCGCCGCTGGCGAGCTCTTCCGCGACCGGTCCTAGGTCAGCGAACTATCCCCCGCAGCGTCGTTTCGACCTCGAATGGCTCTACGGGGGGATAAAAGACCATCGTGTAGAGGTCACATCGGTCGGTCCCGTCGCCTTCAAACCAAGCGGCTACCCATTTGCCATCGTCGAAGGGGCCGGCGACTGCATCGAGTCCAACAACATCGACTTGGCCGCGTTCTCCGGGCCAGTCTTCGGGAGGAAGAGTCCCTCTGATGAGGGCGATCGCCAGGTCGCCCTCGCTTGTGAGCCAGAACACCGACCGAGTTCCGCCGATCGCGGTGAACTCGTCGAGCTCGATTTCACCGAGCTCCGCCCCTTCTCCCGTCACGCGAGTCGGAAGCTCGGTGACCTGATACTCGATGGGTGGACACTCGACGAGTGCTTCGACGGTCGAGGTTGTCGCTAGTTCCCCGGTCGTTGCGGTCGTTGCGGTCGTGGTGGAAACACTCGCGCCTTGCCCACAGGCAACGAGAAGGATCGACAAGGGGAGGATGACCCAGCGAAGTCGCACGGGTTCAAGATATCGCGCAGACCCGTTCCTCCAGTGTCGCCATAGATTGGCGCCACATGAACTGGTTGGCGGAACGGCCCGCGGTCTCGGCGGTGCTTGGTGCCTTGGTGATCGCCACCTCGGCGATCCTGTTTCGTCTCGCCGAGGTGACCCCCGAGACCGCGGCGGTCTTCCGCTGTTTCTATGCGCTGCCGCTCCTGGCTCTGCTGGCCCGGCGTGAGAACCACGCCTACGGACCCCTGCCCCGGAGGGTTCTGGGATTGGCCGTAGCCGCCGGACTCTTTTTCTGCGCCGACCTGATCTTCTGGCATCACGCCATCGAGGAAGTCGGAGCGGGACTGGCCACCGTCCTCGGAAATACCCAAGTGGTGTTTGTTCCGCTGATTGCCTGGATGGTTCTCAAAGAGCGACCCGCCAATGCGCTGATGTGGTCGGTGGGATTGGTGATGGTCGGGGTGGTGTTTATCTCTGGCATCGGAGGCTCCGGGGCGTACGGTCGCAACCCCGGACTAGGGGTGATCTTTGGGATTGCCACCGGCCTTTCCTATGCCGGATTCATCCTCATGCAACGCAGCGCCAACCAAGATGACCGCCGCCCGGCTGGTCCGTTGCTCGTTGCCACCATCGCGGGAGGGCTGGCTTCGTTGCTGGTCGGCTGGCTCCTCAATGCGATTGATCTCTCCGTGACCTGGCCCGCACATGGGTGGTTGTTGGTGCTCGGGCTCGGTGTCCATGCGGGCGGATGGTTGCTCATCAGCATTGGCCTACCACGCCTGCCAGCGGCGGTCACCTCAGTGCTGCTGACGATTCAGCCGGTGGCGTCAGTGCTGCTCGGACGGCTAATTTTCGCCGAGACCCCTTCGATTCTTCAACTCGCCGGAGTTGCCCTCGTTGTCATCGGGCTCCTCGTAACGGGTCGTGATCGGGCGAGCGTTAGGGTTGCTCAATGAGCGAAAAAGATGCTGCCCGCACCACAATCGAGAGCCACCGCGACGCTCTCATCGATATCAGCAAGTGGATGTATGAGCACCCTGAGATCGCCTACGAGGAAAGGGAAAGCTCAGCCCGACTCGCCGAATATCTCTCCGGTAACGGGTTTTCGGTCGAATATCCCGCGTACGGGATCGAGACTGCCTTCGTCGCCCGGGCTGGAAGTGTCGGCCCCGAAGTCATCATCTGCGCCGAGTACGACGCGCTCCCGGGGGTCGGTCACGCGTGCGGCCACAACATCATCGCCACCTCCGCCGTGGGGGCTGGACTAGGTCTCGTCGCCGCGGCCGAAAATCTCGGCTTCCGGGTCACTGTGCTCGGAACACCGGCGGAGGAAAAGTTCGGCGGCAAAGTCGATCTGATCAACGCCGGAGCGTTCGGTGACGCCTCGTTCTCAATGATGGTGCACCCATCCACCCACGACGTGGTCGATCCCAACATCATCTCCGTTGCCCATATCGACGTTCTCTATCACGGCAAGGATGCCCATGCCTCGGCTTATCCCTGGCAGGGCATCAACGCTCTCGACGCATTCGTCCAGGCATATGTCAACGTCTCGACTCTGCGCCAGCAGTTGGAACCGACGGACAAAGTGCACGGAATCATCACGCATGGTGGCGACGCGGCCAACATCATTCCATCGTTCACCCGGTCAAGCTGGTACGTGCGAGCGCCCCAGCAAGACCGTCTCGATGTTCTGCTCCCCAAGGTGCAGGCCTGCTTTGAGGCGGCGGCCCTTGCAACTGGTTGCGAGGTCGAGTTCGAGAGCGTCGGTCACACCTATGAGGACATGAACAGCAACGAAGTGCTCATCGACTACTTCGAGGCCAACTCGAAGGCGCTGGGACGGCCGATGCAGCGTGGATACGACCTCCCACCCACGGTCTCGGGTTCGACCGATATGGGCAATGTCTCGAAAATCGTGCCTTCAATCCACCCGATGCTCAACATCGACTCTCTCCCGGCGGTCAACCATCAGCCGGAGTTCGCCGCCGCCACAATCACCGAGGCGGGCAACAAGGCGATCATCGACGGCGCGGTTGCCATGGCATGGACGGTGCTCGACGTCGCCGAAAACGATAGGTGGAAGGACTTAAGGATCTAGACAAAAGCTCGCCGTCAGCCGAGCAACGTCTTTCGGTAGGCTGAGAGATCTCAGCCGACCGCGTAGAACTTTCCGTCTCGCACGCCTACATAGATGCGACCGTTCCAGACCGCAGGGGTGGATTCGATGCATGACTCGGAGAGTCTGAAGGTCCACGTCGAGACGGGGTGGGCCGGGTCGGCGAGCGAGTAAGCCCGAAGCTCGCCGGTGCAGGTCGCGACCAGCAACTCTTCGCCCACGATCACCGGCGAGGACCAGGCATGAAAGCCGATGTTCTCAGTCCAAGTCACCTCACCGGTAGCCGCATCTACCGCGAGCAAGTCGCCCGGCTCCGTCGACGCATAGACAATGCCCAATCCGATCGCAGGTGTTGCCCACAGTCCCCCGGGCTGATCGCCCCCGGGGACTTTCACCCCCCAAAGGTAAGGATCCTCAGCGGTGGGATCGAGCTTGATGAGTTGACCTAGTTCCTGGCTGCGATCGTTCTTGCGCTCTTCTTCAACCGCCACATAGATCATTCCTTCGCTGTCAGAGGAAAGAGTGGCGTCGGTGTCGTCGCCGACCCAGTAGTCGAAGGCAATCGGAACGTTCCCATTCGCCACGTCCGAGACATCGAAGCCGACGATCCGGCCGCCCGAGTTGCCCATGTAGACAATCTGGTCATGCACCATCACCGAGCTCTCTATCGAGACGTTGCGCCCGACTCGCGAAAGCAGATCTGAATTCCAGGCGGGGGTGGAGAAGAGAATCTCAGGGTTGACAGTGACGAGCCCGTCGCCACCGAGAGCTCTGTTTAGCTTGATCGCAAAGAACCAACCGTTCTCGCCTCCCTCGTAGAGCATGTCGTCGACAATCACCGGGTTGCCGTCCCAGTCGTCGTTCCAAATTCCGTCGACCGCGTCGGCGTCAAGGCTCCACAGCTCGGTCGGGGTTTCACGATCAACCGCGACAATTCGTAGCTTGTTGTCACGCGATCCGAAGTAGAGAAGGGGAAACCCGTCCGGGTCGAGCGTGACCGAACCCTTGATGATGTCGCCGGTGAGAAACGACGGGCGCAGCTCTTCTCCCGTATCCGCATCGAGAAAATGCACCGCCTTGTCGTACGCGCCAAAAATCACCTCGGTGATCCCGTCCGGTCGTTCCCAAACCACCGGTTGTCCGGTCCAGCCGCTCCCACACCACTGGCTCGACACACCCCCGACAGATGACGAGCCGCACATCAGGCCCTCGTCGGGATATGACCAAAGAACCTCCGGGGTCGCGGGGAGCGGGCCTTCGCCGTAGTAGGTCCGGGTGGGATTGCCCCGAAACATCGTCAAGCCCACGACCGAGCCCCATGGTTGGCCGACCGTGAAGCCCGGGACTGTCCCTGTCTCGCGGAGCGGAAGCGTTGTAGTGGGAGCGAGAGTCGTCGTCGGAGCGGTCGTCGTGGTTGAAGCGGTAGTCGTGGGTATCGGCCGCGTCGTTGAGGTTGGGGTAGCAGCCAGAGCGAAGCGAGGCAGGTCCGGCGCCGCAAGGAAGGCGGCGGCGCCCAACGCCGCTCCTAATCCGGCGATGACGAGAAGCACATTGCGGCGGCGAGTCACGATTCGACCCCACACGAAGGCTCGGCGGTTAACACAGGGTGCCCCGAGCTTTCCATGACAGCGGGGACGAGACAACCGCTGATCTCGCCGGTGGGCGAGATCACAACCCGGCCGACTCCGGTCTCCGAGCCAGCCACTGAGAAGGCCGGCCACACAAAGTTGCCCAGGCCCCAAAAGACCGGCCGCTCGCGGACAAATTCGAACGGCTGAAGGCGGTGCGCGTGGTGACCGAAGACGACATCGGCCCCGGCGTCGATCATGGCTTGAGTTCGCTCGACGTCGCCAGGTTGGGGCTCGCGGTCGAGCTCCTTTCCCCAATGAACCGTGACGACGACCCAATCGGCCCATTCTTCGGCAGCACTGACCGCCGCGGACATCGTCTCGATGGTGTCGCCGTCAGCCATCCCCGCCACATCCGCCGTGGCAATCCATCCATCGTGCGGCCGAACCCCGCCGAATCCAACCACCGCCACCTTCCATCCATTCAGTTCAAAGCGGGCGAAGTCTGATGCTTCGGTCACATCGGCCCCGGCTCCCACTGGTTGCAAACCCGCTGCGAGCAGCCGTTGCCGGCCATCGACCATGGCCTCTTTGCCAAAGTCCTGGGAATGGTTGTTGCCGAGGTTCGTCACCTCGATCCCTGCCGCCACCATCTCCGGAATTCCGTTGGGGCATCGAAAAGTGAAGGCCTTGTCCTCGGCCACGCCAATTTCCGACGGCGAGCACTCGAGGTTGATAACCGTGAGATCGTCATCGAGGAAGAACCCCTCGAGGCCGCTCCACGCCCAGTCATAGCCGCGGTCGGCCAATGCCGGGATGTAGGTGGGATCAAGGTTGACGTCGCCTGCTCCCTGGATCACAAGCCACCCCTTCTCAGGGAGGGTTGTCGTGGGCACCGCAGTGGTGGTGGGTGCAATCGTGGTAGTCGTGGTGGGAACAGTGGTCGTGGTGGTCGGCGCAGCTGTAGTGGGCAACGCTCGCAATTCGGCTTGCGGCTGAGCACAGGCAAAGACCAATAACGCCAAAGCAACGGCGCAGCGCCCGGACAGACGATTTGTCAAAGGATTTGGGAGAGGAAGAGTTTGGTACGTTCTTCGTCAGGATCTGTGAAGAAGTGTTCGGGGGTGCCGACTTCGACGATCTGGCCGTCTGCCATGAACACAACCCGGTCGGCCACCGCCCGAGCGAAGCCCATCTCATGGGTCACCACGATCATGGTCATGCCGGTGGCGGCCAGTTCCTCCATCGTTTCAAGGACTTCCTTGATCATCTCCGGATCGAGCGCCGAGGTGGGTTCGTCGAAAAGCATGATCTTTGGTTGCATGGCCAGCGACCGGGCGATAGCAACCCGTTGTTGCTGGCCACCGGAGAGCTGGCCCGGGAATTTGTGAGCCTGCTCGGGAATCCGGACCCGGGTGAGCATTTTCATCGCGATCTGCTCGGCCTCGTCCTTCCCCATCCGCCGCACCTGCCGGGGCGCCAGGCTGACATTGTCGAGCACCGACAGGTGCGGGAACAAATTGAATTGCTGGAAGACCATCCCGGTCTCCTTGCGGACGTCCTGAATGTTGCGCACATCGTCGGTGAGCTCGATTCCGTCCACGATCACTCGACCAGCGTCGTGTTTCTCGAGACGGTTGATGCACCGGATCAAGGTGCTCTTGCCCGAGCCCGACGGCCCGATGACAACGACGTTTTCGGTCTTGCCGACCGTCATCGTCACGTCCTTGAGTGCCTGGAAGCTTCCGAAGAACTTGTCCACGCCTTCGAGTTGGATCATCGGCTCTTGCTTTTGGTCGGTCATCGCTCTCCAATCCCTAGCCGCCGCTCGAGACGCCGGGCCTCGCGCGACATCGTGTAAGACCCCGCCCAGAAGGCCAGGGCGATGAACGGCAATGTGATCCGGGCAAGTCCCCGCGCATTGAAGTCGGGCTGGGACGTGGCAATGCTTGAAGTGTTGAGCATGTCTGTCAGTCCAACGGCGGCGACGAGTGTGGTGTCCTTGAAGAGGCTGATGAACTGGCCGACCATCGCCGGGATGGTGGCGCGCAGAGCCTGCGGAAGAACGATCAGGCGGGTGGTCTTCCACGTCGACAGGCCGAGCGCCGAAGCGGCCTCGACCTGGCCGGGTGGCACGGATTGCAGTCCTCCCCGAATCACTTCAGCGATATAGGCGGCTTCGAAGATCGTGATCGCAACCAGAATCCGGGTGACGTTTGAGGGACGCAGCTGTAGTGGGAGGAAGAACCCGAGCACGAAGACCCCCATCAAAAGCAAAGTGATGAGGGGAACCCCGCGAAAGAGTTCGATATAGGCGACGGAGAAGGTGCGGACCACGGGCAGGGAACTGCGCCGGCCGAGCGCTAGAGCCAAGCCGATCGGAAACGCGAAGAGGATGCCCGCAATGGTGAGAAAGATGTTGAGCATGAACCCGCCCCATTCATCCCAGCCCAGGCCCGAAGCGGTCAGCACCCAATACGCAACCAACGGGAAGGCGGCCACGCCCAACCAGGACCAACCCGAGTATCGGAGCCTGGCAACCACCCACGTAGCCCCGGTCAGCAATGCCAGCGCCGAAATAACTACGAGCGTGGGCGTGATGGTCTGAGTCAGGAGCAGGCACACCACCATGAACAAACCGAGGGGCCAATACCTCCGAAGGCTGCTCGCCAGAGAATGCGGACCTGGTGGGGCGGGGACGGGGAGGCTCGCTCGTTGGAGGCGCAGTCGGGCTGCGGCGTTGATCAACCCACTGGCAATCCCCGCCCCCAAGGCGAGGACGACTACCGCGATTCCGACGCGCCAGAGTTGGGACTGCGGAAATGCCCCAACCATGAAGAGTGCCAGGTTTCTTCGCAGGATGGTGAAGTCGGACGTCACCAAGAACCGGATCACACCGAAGGCCACGTATCCGATCAAGAGGCCGAGCACAATCGTCACCAGCGAGCTCCACGTCCCCGCGAAGAGGTTCTTCCTGATCCAGGTCGGTCGAGTCGCGGCAATGGTCATCGAGTCACCAGGCGCAGGCGGCGATTGAAGATGTTGATGATGAGCGAGATAACGAGGCTGAAGGTCAGATAGGCAGCCATAAGGATGATGATCACCTGGGGAGCGGGTTGGCCATTGCCGATCGCCTGGAAGGCGATAAGAGTCACCTCGGCGAACCCAACCACGATCGCGAGCGACGTGTTCTTGACATAGTTGAGGTACTGGTTGATCACTGGAGGCAAAGCAATCCTCAATGCCTGCGGGAGCACCACGAAGCGGAGTCGTTGGAATCCCGATAGAGCCAGGGCAGTCGCGGCCTCGGTTTGACCCTTGGGAACCGCCTGGATCGAACCTCGGACGATCTCGGCCACGTGCGATGACGTGTAGAGGACGAGAGCTCCCATGACCGCGAAGAAGGCGCCGAGTCCCCGGAAACCACCCTCGACCACGCGCCCGGTGAGAATCGGTCGTGTAATCGTCAGCGGACGGCCGATCAGCAAGTAGGCCGCCGCTGTGACCAGGGCGAGCAGACCAAGGCTCCAGGCCCAGCGGTGGTGTGGCGCTCCAGTTTTTAGCTGGACCTGAGTGCGCCACCACCAGACGCCAGCCGCGGCGAGAAGCCCGAGCCCGACGGCGATCATGAAGGTCGAGTAACCCGGGCCGGCCCTAAATCCGGGCACATGGGTCTCGAGGTTGCTGATTACGAACCAGCCAAAGGGAGTGGCCGGGCTGCGCGCCGGCGGCAGACGCAAAATCACTGCCTGAAAAGCGAAGACGATCAGGAGCAGCGGTGGCAAGTTGCGCAGGATCTCGACATACACCATCGATACCTTGGCAACGAGCCAATTGACGGAGAGGCGCCCGACTCCAACCAGGACGCCGAGGATCGTCAGCAAGGGCAATCCCACAACGGTCAAGGCGAAAGTGTTCTTGACGCCGTTGATCAGAGCCACGCGGACAGGCGCTCCGGGGCTGAGATCGGAACCGGCAATCCTGACACCAATCGGCTGGTCGAGAAAGTCGAAGTCGGTCGTTATCCCCCGCGCCCGCAAGTTGTTGGTGACGTTGAAGAAGAGCACGTAAGCCACCGCGACCACGCCGATCAGGACGATGACTTGCGCGACGGCGCGGATGAACCTGACGTTGCGCCAAAAGGGCGGCCTGGTCTGGGGCATCGCTAGTTGAGGAGGGGGCGCCGGCCGATCGACCGGCGCCCTCTCAATTGTTTAACGGAACGGAGGGGCGTAGATCAGGCCGCCTTCGGACCAGAGAGCGTTGAGCCCTCGCTCGAGGTTAAGCGGCGTTCCGGGACCGACATTGCGGTTGAAGATCTCGCCGTAGTTGCCCACGGCGGAAATCACATCAGCAGGCCAACCCGGCTCGAGGCCGAGACCGGCATCGAACACGGTGATTCCATCATCAGTCTCGATCTCGAGACCGAGCAGGCGACGAATTTCGGCGTTATCGGTGTCGGCGAAGGTGTCGAGGTTGCCCGATTCGATCCCCAGCTCCTCGGCAATAATGGTCACGTTGACCACCCAGTCGACGATCTGGGCCCATTGCGAGTCGCCGTCACGCACGGCCGGTCCCAGAGGCTCTTTGGAGAAAGTCTCGTCCATGATCAGCAGCGCTTCGGGGCCTTCCGGGAAGTCCGAACGAACGCCGGCGAGCTGTGACTTGTCAGACGTCCAGCCATCGCACTGACCGGCGACAAACGCCTCCTGAAGGACGTCGTTCTCCTCGAAGGTCAACGGCTCATAGGGGATGTCGACAAAGCGAGTAGCGAGGTTCAGCTCGGTCGTGGTTCCCGAGAGCACGCAGATTGCGGTGTTGGCGAGATCTTCCATGACCGTGAATCCCGAGTCGCTGCGAACCATCATTCCCTGACCGTCGTAGAACGTCGTACGAAGGAACGTGGCGCCGAGTTCGCCGTCCCGGCTCGCCGTGTAGGTGGTGTTACGCATCAACACGTCGATCTCACCCGCCTGCAGTGCGGTGAAGCGCTGCTGTGCGGTCAAGGGCACGAACTCAACAGCTTCAGGGTCGCCAAAGACTGCGGCCGCGACGGCCCGGCAGTAATCGATGTCAAAGCCCGAGCGGGTGCCGTCCGCCTCGAGAAAACCGAAGCCGGGCACGGCCTCGTTGATCCCGCAGCGGACCGAGCCGCGTGACTGGATATCGGCCAGAAGACCGTCGCCAGAAGCTGCGGCTCCGGTGGTAGTGGTGTCGCCGGCGGCGGCTGTCGTACCCGCCCCGCCCGCAGTTGTAGCGGTGCCATCATCGGCGGTAGTGGCTGGTGCTCCATCGGCCGTTGTCGTGGTATCGACGGCCTGCGTACAGGCGGCCAGCAAGAGGAGTACCGCCATCCCGGTGATCATTCTTAGTTTCATGCAATTCCCTTTCTCGGCTCCTTAGAACCTGGCCCCCGACCATAGTCCAGAATCCGTGCTGGACTTCGGAGAATCCGCAAAAACGGACAACATGGCCGAGACGACAACATATGGCAAGATCGTGCATATACCGGACACGGAAGTCATGACAGATCGGGCCGATGCCAGTCTGCTGGTGGAGACGTCGCGCGGTAACGCCGAAAGCTTCGCCTGCTTTTTCCGGAGGCACGTCGGTCCGATCACTCTGTACGCGGTGAGAAGATGCGACGATCCCGAAGACGTTGGTGACCTGGTAGCGGAAACGTTTCTTGTCGCCCTGCAAGCCTCGGGACGTTATGTGCCCGAAACCGACACCGCTCTCCCCTGGCTATTTGGGATCGCGCGGCGGATTCTGGCCAAGCAACGACGTCGCCAGGCGGGGACTCGTCGCTTGCTGATCAAGAACAGCAACAGTCACCTGCTCTTCACGAACGCCGAGGACGACGCGGTCGCATCGGCGATTGACGCCGCCCGCCAGGGTCCAGCTCTGGAAGCCGGCCTGGCTCGGCTCAGCGCCGGTGAGCGTGAGGTGATCGAACTGGTGGCTTATGACGGATTGACTCCGACCGAGGTGGCAGAGGCGTTGCAACTCAGCCCCAACGCGGCCCGATTGCGTCTGAGTCGCGCCCGCCGCCGCCTGCGTCTAATTCTCGATCCAAATCTGGAACCCGAGGCCCGTCATGCGTTCTGACCTGCCGCGCTTCCAGCGCCCGATACCACCGAAAATCGACTCGTTCATAGACGGGCTGGAGCGCGGGCTTCGCGAGGAGATCAAGCGCAATCCCCCTCGGCGTCACAGGGCCACAAGGCTTCTCGATCGCCTGGGGCGAACGATTCTCCGGCCGGTTTTCCCGGGAGTGACTGTCGCAGTGTTGTTGGCAGTGACATTCCTAACTGCTCAGTCCGAGCAATCGATTGTCGCGAACGACCTTTCCTCCCACAGTTCTTCCATCGAACGAGTCACTTCGTGGGTCGAAGTTGTGGAGGTGCCTGACCCCGCTCCGACATTCGTGCCGTTCGCTCGCGGCGCTTCTCGTTTCGTGGCCTTCGCGATGCCTGAACCCGACCCCACCCCGTCGGTTCGACTCGTTCCTTTCTAGGAGCTTGCGACCAACGCCAGGATGGAGCGGGTTACGCCATCGACATCGAGGCCGATCTCGGCGAGGAGCTCGTCCACCGATCCGGCGGGAAGAAAACGATCGGGCACACCCAGGATTCGGACCTTTCCGGCCAATCCCGACTTCGACAATTCCTCGAGGACGGCGGCACCAAAGCCGCCGGCCACAACATTGTCCTCGAGGGTGACCACCACTCGATAAGAAGCGGCCCAGATCGGAAGACGCTCGTCGAGCGGCTTGATCCAGCGAGCGTTGACTACCCCCACGGACACTCCTTGGGTCGCTGCTTCGGTGACCGCCTTCTGCGCGGTCTCGACGAGGCGGCCGTTGGCCAGGATGAGGACGTCTTCTCCTTCGCTCAGTTCCTCCCATTCCCCGATCGGAATGGGAGACGCAGGCAGTGCCGGGAGCGACGCCGCAGCAGCCTTGGGAAACCGAATCGCCATCGGGCCATCGTGGGTGACGGCGGTGGCGAGCATCCCAGCCAGCTCGCTGGCATCAGCCGGCGCCCCGATCACCAGGTTGGGAACCATGCGCAGGTAGGAGAGGTCGAACACCCCATGATGAGAAGGGCCGTCAGGACCCGTGATTCCGGCCCGATCGATGAGAAACGTCACCGGGAGATGGTGCAGGGCCACGTCGGTCACGATCTGGTCAAAGGCCCGTTGCAAGAAACTCGAATAGATCGCCACCACCGGGTGTAGTCCGGCCATCGCCATACCCGCGGCCATAGTCACCGAGTGCTGTTCGGCAATACCTGTATCGAAAACCCTGTCCGGCATCTCGGCGGCCATTTCCTGAAGGCCGGTGGACGAAACCATGGCTGCCGAAATCGCAACCACTTCGGGGTGACGGCGCGCCTCAGCTAGAACTGCGCTGCCGGCGATGTCCGTGTATTTCAGCTCCTCCTTGAGCGCCCGGCCGGTGAGAACATCGAAGGAGCTCACTCCATGAAGTTTGTCGATTTCATCGTCAACCGCAGGTGGGTAGCCCTTTCCCTTCTCCGTGACGACGTGGACGATCACGGGCTCGCCGTACTCGCGCGCCTTGGAGAATGTGGTCTCCAACTGTTTCAAATCATGACCATCGATACGGCCCGAATACTTCAGTCCCAACGTGTCGAAAACGGTCGAAGGCTCGACCATCTGTTTCACGGCTTCCTTGAACCTGTTCGCCATCTCGTCAGCCGTCTCACCGACAATCGGCAAACCGCGCAGCATGCGGCCGAAAGTTCGCTTCATCCATTCATAGCGGGGGTCGAGGCGGAGATGGGCGAGATTGGCCAACGCGGCCAGACCACCGACCGTAGGCGCATAAGACCGCCCATTGTCATTGACGACGATCACCAACCTCGCCGGTCTCATCACCGCGATGTGGTTCAACGCTTCGTAGGCCATGCCACCGGTGAGCGCGCCGTCGCCTACGACCGCCACGGTCCAATAATCGGGGTGGCTCAGGGCATGCCCCAAGGCGTAGGACAGGGCGGTTGAAGCGTGGCTGTTCTCGATGAAATCGTGGTCGCTCTCTTCCCGACTCGGGTATCCCGACATGCCTCCGTAGCGACGCAGGTTGTCGAAACCGCTCCGCCGACCCGTGATCAGTTTGTGCACGTAGGCCTGATGCCCCACGTCCCAGAGGATGCGATCGGTGGGGCTGTCAAAAGCGCGGTGCAGGGCAACCGTGAGCTCGACAACGCCGAGGTTGGAGCTGAGATGGCCACCCGTTTGGGAGATCTTCTCAACGAGAAAGAGCCGAACCTCGGTGCAGAGTTCGACTAATTCGTCGTCGCTCAGGTCCCGGAGGTCTGCGGGGGATTGGACGCGATCGAGAACGGTCACGAGAGAAAGCCTAGAAGACGTCAGACATCAGATTTCAGACCAGAAATCTTCGGTCGCAAGTCTTCTGTCTTAAGTCTTGGGATTAGAGAATCTTGGAGAAAAAGGCTTTCGTCCGCTCGTGCTTCGGGTTGGCGAAGACCTCGCCCGCCATCCCTTCCTCGACGACCCGGCCCTCATCCATCATCACCAGATGGGAGCCCACTTCCCGGGCAAAACCCATTTCATGACTCACCACGACCATCGTCATCCCCGAGGCGGCTAGCTCGCGCATGACGTCGAGAACTTCGTTGATCATTTCGGGATCGAGGGCCGACGTGGGCTCGTCGAACAGCATCACCTTAGGATTCATCGCGAGCGATCGGGCAATTGCGACTCGTTGTTGCTGGCCTCCCGAGAGCTGCGCCGGCTTCATGTTTGCCTTCTCCGGAATCCCTACCCGCTCGAGTTGCTCCATTCCGATCTGCTTTGCCTCTTCCTCCGACCGCCCTCGAACCTTGCGCTGGGCCAGAGTGAGATTTCCCATCACGGTCAGATGGGGAAACAGATTGAACTGCTGGAAAACCATTCCTACTTCGCGCCGGACCTCGTTGATGTTGGTCGACGGATCCTCGAGATGGACCCCGTCGAGATAGACCGCCCCGCTCGTTGGCTCTTCTAGGTGGTTCATGCAGCGCAACACAGTCGACTTTCCCGAGCCCGATGGACCGACAATGACCATCACCTCTCCCACCTTCACGCGCATCGTCACATCGATCACCGCTTTGACGTGGCCAAAATACTTGTAGAGCTCATGGACCACGATGCGGTCGTCGGGAGCAATCTCGGGTCTCTCAGCCACGTTCAAGTCTCCGACCGAGCCAGCCAACTAGGAGGGAGAGGCCGAGAGTCATTGTCAGGTAGAGAAAGGTGAGAACGAGAAATCCCTCGCGAAACTGGAAGGTGCTGTTGGCGAACAGACGCGCCTCCTGGGTGATCTCGGTGACGCCCAGGACCGACAGCAGCGACGAGTCTTTCAGCATGGAGATAAAGTCATTGCCTAGCGCCGGGAGCACATTGCGAACCGCTTGCGGCAACACGACGAAGCGCATCGCCGAGGCCTTGGTCATCCCCAGTGATCGGCTTGCCTCCATCTGACCAGCCGCGACCGACTCGATGCCGGCACGGAAAACTTCGGCGATATAGCCGCCGTAGATCAGCGCCAGAGCAATGATCGCTCGCACCTCCTGGGGCAAGCGATTGCTTATGCCCATTGCTTCCGAGACGAGAGGGACGACGACCAGCGCAACAGCAAATATCAAAACGAGCATCGGTACGCCGCGGATGAACTCGACGTACGTAGTCGCCAGTGTGCGGGCAACGGTGTTTTGAGCAATGCGGCCGAGCCCGGCGATCAGACCGATGACTATCGCGATCCCAAAGGCGATCAGCGTCGCTCGAACCGTGATGCTCAAGCCAGGGAGGATTGCCGTTCGAGCACGCGCATACTGAGGCGCGAAAAAGGTCAGATAACCCATGTAGCCAAGGATCAGCGCGAGGAGCAGCAGCCAATACGGGAACCGGCCCTTCTCGATCCGAAACGGAACTTCGGCGTGCGGGTTGTCGATTTGGCTCACAGTCGCCATTCAATGCGCATTCAAACAGAGAACGCCGGGCGGTAACTGCCCGGCGTTCTCTTCGATTTGGGGCTGGTTAGTTCAATCCAGGTCGTCGTAGGTGACGGTGAATGCGTCCGAGAAGAACTTGGCAGCCAGGGCGTCCATTGTTCCATCTGCTTCCATGTCGGCCAGGGCCGCATTGAAGGGAGCAACCAACTCGGACCCTTTCGGGTAGATGAACCCAAGCTCGTCGGAAGCCAGGGACCCGTCGAGCAGTTTCAGCTGATCGGCGTTCTCCCCTTGATATCCGACGCCGGCCGTGTCGTCGATGATGACGGCATCGACATCTCCAGAAATTAGCGCCTGGATAGCCAGCGGGAAGTCCGAAAAGGCCGTGATGCGTTCCTCGCCATAGACGGCGCTGGCGGTCTCGAAGTTGGTGGTCCCGGTTTGGGTTCCAACGATAAAGTCTCCAGCGGCGAACTCCTCGAGGGTCGTGAAGCGGTCCTCATCGAGCCGAGCCAGAAGGCGCTGCTCGACCGAGATGTAGCCATCGGAGAAATCGACTTGCTCCTTGCGATCGTCAGTAATGGTGATTCCGTCGGCGCCCATGTCGAATTGGCCTTCAGCCACGGCGATGATCAATCCTTCCCAACCTGTCGCCTGGAACTCGGGGGTGCAATTGAGCCGACTGCAGATCTCACCGAGCGCGTCGTAGTCCCACCCAGCTCCTTCTCCGGTTGACGGGTCGATGTAGTTGAAGGGGAGGTAAGCGTTCTCGACCGCCACGGTGACGGTTCGGCCGCCCAGGTCGGGAAGGGCGCCGGTAGCTCCGGTGGTGTCAGTTGTTCCGTCCGCCGTGGTGGTAGCGGCATCGCCGCCGCCACCGCAAGCCGCTGCCACGAGGGCAAAAGCGAGAACGACGAGCCAGATCTTGCTCATAGCTTTCATTTCTTGGTTTCCTTCGATCGGTTTGATGAGCTCTCGCGAACCGACCGACCGACGGGCAGCTCGGAGCTCAGCCGAAGGGTAATCCGCCGATGTTTTAGTGTCGGCTAATGGGGTGTGTCGGCTCACCAATTGGTCGGCTAGCGAGAGGCCATCGACTGGACCGAAATCAGATGCTCTGGGGGACGCTCTAGCGCTCGTGCGCACCCGACCCGGAATCGGATCCGGGGTGCCGCCGCAGGCGGATTGAGAAGGTGGATCCTTCACCCAGCACGCTGGTGGCTCCAATTGTTCCTCCGTGTGACTCGACGACATGACGCACAATCGCGAGCCCCAGACCGGTTCCACCCGTCGCCCGAGATCGGGCCGAGTCAACCCGATAGAACCGCTCGAAGACCCGCGGTAGATCGCGCGATGAAATCCCTTCGCCTGAGTCGATCACGGCGAGCGTCACGCCTTGGCCGTCGGCGGAAACCTCAACCCGCACCTTTCCGCCTCGTGGCGTGTGCCGCACAGCGTTGTCGAGCAGATTTCGCACCGCCAGACCGAGGTCTGACCTGGAACCACTCACGCCGACCGGAACCGTCTGACTCGCTAGTGCGACTCCGCCTGCCTCCGCCCGATCCGACATGCTCGCCAACTCTTCCTTGACCAGCTCGTCTAGCCGCACTTCATCCTGAGACGTCGGCTGCGCCTCGAGACGGGACAGGTCAAGCAAGTCAGAGACCAGTCGACCGAGCTGGCCGGCAGAGCTTTCGATCTGAGACGCAAAGGATTCGACCGCAACGGGGTCTCGCTTGAGAGCGAGTTGCAGAGCCTCCACCGAGGCGAGGACCGCCGCAATCGGAGTCTTCAGCTCATGAGAAGCGGCCGCCACGAAGTCGCGCCTAACCGCCTCTACGCGGCGAACCTCGGTCACATCGTTCAGGACCAGCAGCACCCGCTGATCATTGAGGGGCGACGCCGTGGCCACCACGAGCCGAGCGGGGTGGCCGATTTCAAGTTCGTGCTCAAAAGTAGCTCCCTGTTCGCGCGCCTTGCGGACCAGGCTTTGCAAGCTGTGGGGAGCCAGTCGACTCAAGGTTGGTCCGGGTCGGATGAGCTGGTCGCTGGCCGGGTTCGTGAACGCGATCGCCTCGTCGGCCGAGATCACGATTATTCCCTGTCGAACCTCTAGGAGAGCTTGCTCGAGGATTGCGCGTTGCGCCTCGCTCTCATTGAGTGCGTGCTGGATTCCGGCTAGTTCTTCGTTTGTGTTTGCTGGTCGTTTTCGGATGAAGCCGAGCCGGCGCATCAGAGCCTGAGGTCAGTCGACGAACTTGTAACCGAGTCCACGAACCGTGACGATATGACGGGGAGATCGCGGATCTGGCTCAACCTTCTCGCGCAGTCGCTTGATGTGGACGTCGAGGGTTTTGGTCGCGCCGAAGTGATCGAGGCCCCAAACCTCATCAATTAGGGTTTCGCGGCTGGCCAGCCGCCCGGAACGCCTCATCAGAGATTCGAGCAGGTCGAACTCCTTGGGCCGGATCTCGATCGGAACGCCCCCCACCCGGACTTCGTGAGAGTCGACATCGAGCTCGATGCCTCCGCCACGCAACACCTCGGTCGTACCGGAGAGCGCTCCTGTCCTCGCCGATCTTCGAACCTGGGCTCGCACCCGGGCCACAAGCTCTCTGATCGAAAACGGTTTGGTGATGTAGTCGTCGGCCCCCAGCTCGAGACCAGCCACCTTGTCGGCTTCGCTTCCGCGAGCGGTGAGCATGATGATGGGGACGTCTGATTCGGCTCGGATTTGTCGGCACACATCGAGCCCGGACATCTGGGGCAGCATTACGTCGAGGATCACCACCGACGGATTCAGGCGCCGGGCGGCATCGACCCCTTCCCTCCCGGTGCTCGCTGAACTCACCGTAAATCCTTCGATTGACAAGGCGTAGCTGATCGCCTCGGTGATTGCGGTCTCGTCCTCGACCACTAGCACTCGTGGCTGTTGATCAACTGTCAACCGGTTGCCCACCTGGAAAAGCTTCCTCGTTGAACTCCATCATTTCGCCGGTCAAAAGGAAGGCGGTTTGCTCGGCGATGTCGACCACCTGGTCGCCAATGCGCTCAAGGGCGCGTGCGACCAACATCATCCGCGTCGCCCACTCCAGTAGCGCGGCATCGGGACCGCAGTCGACTACCTCTTTGTACATGTTGCGGTTGAGTCGATCGACCGGTTCATCCATCGCCGGGAGCAGTCGGGCTTCGTCGAGATCTCTTCGCACCAACGCTTCCACTCCCGTCCGAATCATGGGGCGAACCAGGTCACCCATTTCCCGGATGTGGGCAATGATCGTCTCCGAGCGCGGAAGGCCGTAGGTGACCTGAGCCATCTTGGCGATGTTGACGCATTGGTCCCCCATGCGTTCGAGAGTCGTATTCAGGTGGAGCAGCACGGACATCATCCGGAGATCTCCTGCCATGGGCTGTTGCAGTGCCATCAGCTGCATCCAGCGGGTGTGCACATCGAGGTATGTCCGATCGATCTTGGTGTCGAGCTGGACAACCTGAGCGGCAAGATCCATATCCGGAATACAGACCGCCTCTACTGCGAGGCCGACCATGAGCTCGGCTTGGTCGGCGACCCCGAGCAGGGCCTCCTCCAAAGCGGCCATCTCATTGTGAAAGCGGGAACGAATATCAGTCATCCGAACCTCCCGGTGATGTAAGCCTCCGTTTCGGGGCGGCTCGGCGTTGTGAAGATCTTGTTAGTGGTGTCGTGTTCAACTAGGTGCCCCGTGCGCTGACCCAGATCGTTGACGTCCACCGAGAAGAAAGCAGTGCGATCGCTCACCCTTGCGGCTTGCTGCATGTTGTGCGTCACGATGAGAATGGTGTACTCCTTCTTCAGCTCCTGCATGAGCTCTTCGATCTTCAAGGTGGCAATCGGATCGAGAGCGGAGCACGGCTCGTCCATCAAAACCACCTCTGGTTGGGTTGCGATCGCCCGGGCGATGCAGAGTCGTTGCTGCTGGCCTCCGGAAAGAGCCAGCGCAGGGTCGCCGAGTTTGTCCTTGACCTCGTCCCACAGCGCGGCCCTTTGCAGGGTTTCCTCGACCAGATCATCGAGATTGCTCCGCTGACCCGCAATTCGAGGCCCGAAGGCAATGTTCTCGTAGATCGATTTTGGAAATGGATTGGGCTTTTGGAACACCATGCCGATTCGACGTCGCACCTCGACCGGATCGACCTGGGGGCCATAGAGGTCAACCCCGTGATAACTGAGCTTGCCCTCGACCCGAGCGATTTCAATGAGGTCGTTCATTCGATTGAAGCACCGGAGAATCGTTGATTTTCCGCAACCCGAAGGCCCGATAAAAGCCGTGATCTCATGAGCGAGAACCGAAAGAGTTACGTCAGCGACGGCGAGAAAGTCGCCGTAGTAGACAGACAGACCCTCAAGCTGGAAAACCGGTGGGGGCGTGTCGCGAACGTCGACGTCTGTATTCGTCACCTGCGGAACTGGAGAAGCTACCCGGTCGCTCATAGCGCGCTCCGCCGTTCAAACCGGTCTCGAGCGATGATCGCCGCGGTGTTGACCAACAACAGCGTGACCAGCAAGACGACGATTCCTGCGGCGGTCAGCGCGACGAATTCCTCCTGGGGTTGCCGGGCCCAGTTGTAGATGACGATCGGAAGAGCCGTATAGCTCTGTTCGGTTACCTGCGAGAGGAAGGACGTGCCCGCCGGAGCCGAGAAGAAATTCGACAAGACCGCTCCGGCCAGAAGCAGCGGAGCCGACTCGCCAAACGCTCGGGCGACCGCCAGCACCGAGCCGGTGAGGATCGCCGGAAAGCTGATCGGGAGCACGTGGTGTCGAATGGTCTCCCAGCCCGTTGCGCCGACTCCAAAGGACGCCTCCCGCAACCCGCTGGGAACCGCGCGCAGCGCCTCCGAGGTGGTGATCACGATGATGGGAAGGACGAGAACTGCCAGGGTGAGGCCACCCGAGATCAGAGTGCGGCCGTTGGTGACGCCGCCCAGTGTCTTGACAAAAACCGCCAAGCCCAGGAGGCCGTAGACAATCGAAGGCACCCCGGCGAGATTGCGAACGTTCGAAACCAAAAGTCGGTTCACCGGCGTGTCCTTGGCGTACTCCTCGAGGTAAATAGCCGCCGCCACCCCCAGGGGAAAAGCCAGGACGATGACGAATCCGACGAGGATCAACGAACCGATGAGGCCCTGCACAAGACCGGCAGACTCGGGGCGAGCGGAGAGCGGGCTGGACAAGAAGTCGCTGAGGCGGGTGGACAGCACCGGCCAGCCTTCTCCGACCACATCGACGATCAGGGTCACTAGCACCGCGAGCGATGTCAGCAACGCCAGCAATAAAACGGTGTTCACGGTCAGATCGACCGGACTGAACTTCTTTCCCTCCAGAGCACGGCGAACCATTTCTGGGGAGGCGGTATAGGGGCGGGCGGTGGTCGCCATCTAATACCTCTGGCGGAAGCGACGGACGATTCGGTTGCTGACAATGTTGAGAGCGAAGGTCAGGACGAAGAGCAAAAGCCCGACAAAGAAGAGGCTCTGAAAGGCGACGTTGGAACCAGCGACCTGATCTGAGCCGATCGCCAACGAGGCCATGGCTCCGGTCATGGTTTGTCCACCGGTCAGTGGATTGACGGTGAGGAGCGAGCCCCCGGTAGCACCAGCCGCGATCGCCACCACCATGGTTTCCCCGATTGCGCGCGAGACACCAAGAATCAGCGCGGCGGCGATGCCCGAGAGGGCAGCCGGGAAGACCACCCGAAGCGAGGTGTGCCACTTCTTGGCGCCAAGGCCATAGGAAGCTTCGCGCAACGATCTCGGCACGGCTCGCATCGCATCCTCCGATACCGAGGCGACCAGGGGAACGATCAGGATGCCAACTCCGATTCCGGCGGCGAGCAGATTGGAAAGTTGGATGGTCGGGAAGATTGGGACCAGTAGTTCGGGGGTGATGAACCGGAGGGCGAAGAAACCGATCACCACCGACGGCACTCCGGCGAGGACCTCGAGGATTGGTTTCAGAATCCGCCGGACACGGGGGCGAGCGTATTCCGAAAGGTACATCGCGGCGCCCAGCCCGAGCGGAGTTGCCACCACCATCGCAATCAGGCTGACCATCACTGTGTGCCACACGATCGTTCGTAGGTCAAAGCGGTTGCGACGTGGGAACCATCCGTCGGCCACGAGCGAACCCAGCCCGCCCTCTTCGGCTGCGAGCTGGCGAAGAAAACTGACGGCCTCGAAAACCAGTGACAGAACGATGGCGGCCGAGACGGCGACGGTGAACAAAGCCGCGAGCGCCAGGATCCTGCGGACCCTGGCTTCTCGCCGCAATCTTCTCCGGTCCCCCGTGAGATCGGGGAACGACGCGACAGTCATTTATGAGGTCTGCTGGTAGCTACTTGGCGCCTTCCCAGGCGGCGACGGTAGCTGCAAACTCATCTTCGGGCAGATCGACATATCCGGCTTCGCTGACCGCACCGATGCCCTCGGACGAGAGGTAAAAGTCGACAAAGTCCCCTAGAGCCGGATTCTCAGCGAGCCTGGTGGTGCTCACGTATATATAGAGGGGCCGGCTGAGCGGATAGTCGAAGCTGGCAATCGTGTCGGTAGTCGGAGCGATGCAGCCATCTCCACCGTCGACTTCGATCGCCTTGAGGGAGTCGGAGTTCTCCGCAAAGAACGCATAGCCAACCCAACCGAGGGAGGTCGGATTGCTCGAGATGTTGTCAACGATGACATTGTCATTGGCGGAAGCCTGGTAGTCAGCACGTGCGGCCTCGTCGGCGCCGCGCTCTTCTGCCAGGTCGGCGAGGACGAGCTCGACAAAGCTGTCGTAGGTTCCTGACTCTTCGCCCGGGGCCGTAACCACCAGTGGGGCCTCGGGGTAGCCGCCGTTCCCCCCTACTTCGGCCGCGAGCTCGTTGGCGTCGCTCCAGGAAGCGAAACCCTCGGACTCAGGGCCGAGCAGGGAGTAGAGATCGCCGTAGTTCAAGCAGGTGACTTCGGCGTTCTCGGGGGAAGTGATCACGCTCAGCCCGTCAGTGGCGATGTGGAGTTCGACAAAGTCGATTCCGTTTTCAGCGCAAGCCGCGGCTTCTTCCTCGCGTATCTCACGTGAGGCGTCTGATATGTCGGTCTCGCCGGCGCAGAACCGCACAAAGCCATCGCTCGTTCCCGGTCCTTCGACTGTGATCCCCACTCCGTTGTTCTGGCCCATAAAGTCTTCGGCGACGAGGGCGCTGATTGGTTCCACCGTGGAAGACCCGGAGATCAGAATCGAATCGGCTTCGCCAGAAGGTCCAGCGCTGGTGGAAGCGGTCGTGGCATCGTTGCCACCTCCGCAAGCGGTCAGGATCGCTATCAAAATTGTTAAGACGGCCGTGTACTTACGTTGCACCCTTTGACTCCTTCAGAGAACGGCGTCCAAGCTATGAAGCGTCCCTTAACGGACTCTGGTGCCGAGGTAAACGGTCGGTAAACGGCCAGATAAAACAGTTAGTGCAGGCTGCGGGCTCTAGCGGTGGCGAGGCCCTGCAAAGTGTCATGAGAGTTGATGCCACGCTCGGCCCCCACCCGGAACCAGTGGCCGTCGTCGGAAAGCTCCCAGGCAAGCTCGTCGTCGGCTAAACCAAGTTCCAGGATCTCATCGAGCCGGAACTGAAGGCTCGGATCTTCGACCGGGGTCAACACCTCCACTCGATGATCGAGATTGCGCGGCATCAGGTCGGCCGAACCAATCAAGTATGTTCGCTGGCGATGGCGCGAGCCGAACCGATAGATCCGGGAGTGCTCGAGATAGCGGCCAACGATCGATCTCACCCGGATGTTCGACGACATGCCTGGCACCCGCGGGATCAAACAGCAGATGCCTCGAATGATGAGATCGACGCGGGTACCGGCTTCGGAAGCGGTGTAGAGAGCTTCGATGATCCCCGGGTCGACCAGTGAATTCATCTTCATGGTGATCGAACCGTCCGGCGCCTCAGTCTCCTCGTGAATCAATTCCATGAGCCGCCGCCGGAGGCTGTCAGGGGCAACAAGCAGTTTCCGGTACCGGCGCTGGCGGCTGTATCCGGTGAGAAAGTTGAAGAGGTCGGAGAGGTCGGCACCGATTTCCGGATCGTGGGTGAAGAGACCGACGTCCTCGTAGATACGGGCCGTGGACTCGTTGTAGTTGCCGGTACCAATGTGGGCGTAACGGGAGATTGCTTCGCGTTCGTCGCGGACGACCAGCGAAATCTTGGAGTGAGTCTTGAGGCCGGCCACTCCGTAGACGACATGGACACCGGCATCTTCCAGGCGCTGCGCCCATTCGATGTTGCGTTCCTCGTCGAAGCGGGCTTGTAACTCCACCAGCGCCACGACTTGTTTGCCTTCATTGGCGGCGTGGATCAGAGAGCCCATAATCGCGCTGTCGCGACTGGTGCGGTAAAGCGTCTGTTTGATGGCGAGGACCTGTGGATCACGCGCCGCCTGATGGAGAAAAGCCTCGGTGCTGGCAGCGAAGGAGTCGTAGGGATGGTGCACGAGCAGATCACCGTCCCTGATCACGGAGAAAATGTCCGGGGCGATCCCTTCAATGTGAGCGACGCGCGGCGAGATAACCGGAATGAACGGCGGATACTTGAGGTCGGGCCGATTCTGGTTGGCCAGGTTGACCAGCCCGCCTAGATCGAGCGGGCCTTCGACGCGATAAACCTGTTGCTCGCTGGCTCCCATCTCCCGCAGCAGCAAGGTGAGCAAGTCAGCGGGCAGGTCGGGTCCCACCTCTAAACGGGCCACTGCCCCGAAGCGGCGCCGGGTGAGCTCGCTTTCCAAAGTGAGGAGAAGGTCGCTGCCTTCGTCACCTTGATCGATCTCGATGTCGGAGTTGCGAGTCACCCGGAAAACGTGATGGGCGACGACTTCCATGCCAGGGAACAGGTCACCGAGGTGGGCCGCAATTACCTGCTCCAACGGGACGAAACGCTCCCCGTCCGGGAGCACCACAAAGCGGGGAAGGATTGGGGGCACTTTGACCCGGGCAAACCTCGTTAGATCGGTCTCGGGGTTTCGCACCACCACAGCGAGGTTCATGGAGAGATTCGAGATGTAAGGGAACGGATGAGAAGGGTCCACGGCCAGCGGAGTGACGACCGGGAAGACTCGCTCACGGAACTGGATGTCCATGTAATGGCTGTCCTCGTCGTCGAGCCCCGAGTAGTCCGAGAATCCAATACCGGCGGAGCCGAGGCGAGGAGCGAGGTCGGTGATGAAGACTTTGACCGCGCGCTCCTGCTGCTCATGCACCACGTCGCGGACCATTTCCAGGGCCTGGTAAGCCGTCAAACCATCCGGGCTGGGAGTCGGAAGCGGGTGATCAATCTGACTCTGGAGGCCGGAGACTCGAACCTGGAAGAACTCGTCGAGGTTCGATGACCAAATGGAGAGGAAGCGCACCCGCTCGAACAGGGGAAGCTGACTGTTCTCGGCTAGAGCGAGTACCCGCGAGTTGAACTCGAGCCACGACAGCTCTCGATTCAGATACCTCGCTCCGACATTCGTCTTGGTAGTCACTAACCCGCTTTCGGCACATTTTGGCGCGTCTGTCGTCGGTTGTCCCAAATTCCCAATTTTTCTCAAACTGGTCGAAAATGGATGCTCATGCCCCGCATCAAGGCCGGCTCGATCGATGAGCACAAGCTTCTCACCAGGCGCCACATCCTGGCCGCGACCAGGGAACTGCTGGCTGAGAACGGGAACGCCGACCTCAACCTGGCCGAGCTGGCGGCAATTGCCAGGATCGGTCGCACGACGATCTACGAGTATTTCCGCGATCGAGACGACCTCATTGCATCACTCGTCGAGGAAGAGCTGCCTTCAGTGATCGCCGAGCTAATGGGGGGTCTCGAGGGAGTTGCCGCGCCTACAGAGCGGTTGCTGCGGCTGGCCGAGCTGACTGTGGAGTTTGTTGCCACCGATCCGGTGCTCGGCTTGATCCTGCATCGCGAGGTCCCGAGATTGAGTTTCGAGGCTCAGGACCGGATCCGGATGGCCCACAACGATCTTTCGACCGCCATGGTCGGCTTCTACCTTGAGGCGGTCGCGGCTGGTTGGTTTCGCGCCATGGCTCCGGATCTCGCCGGGCACCTAATTCACGACACAACGATGTCCGCGGCCCGCTCGGTCATCGCTGCCCCCGACCGCCTGGCCGAGGTCACCGCCAACTTGCGTCAGTTCCTCGGCGGCGGCTTCGCTTCCGGCTCCCGATAGAGCACAGCTCCCCAATGTGCTCCCGCTCCGAAGGCGGTGAAGCAAATGAGCGCGCCAGGGCCGACTCGCCCGTGTTGTCGCATCTCGTGGAAAAGTATTGGAAGGGTTCCCGCCGTGGTGTTGCCGTATTTACCGATGTTGGACGGCACCTTCTCCGCAGAGAGGCCGAGCTGTTTGCGAACTCCTTCGAGGATTCGATCGTTGGCCTGGTGCGCAATCACCAAATCGAGTTCGTCCACTTCGACGCCCGCCTTTTGGCAGACCTGACGTACGGCCTCCGGCATCAAGCGGACCGCTGACCGATAAAGGCCGGCTCCATCCATTACCGGGAGGTGTAGCCCCTCGTCGAGCTGGGCTTGATCGATATAGGGCTGATGCCGCGATCCCACTCCGGGGACCAGGATCAGCTCGAACTGAGAGCCGTCGGTGAACAGCCGCGAGGCGATCACCCCGTCCTCGCCCTCGGCCTTTTGGACGACCATGGCTCCGGAACCATCTCCGAAGAGGACTGACCAGCCGCGGGTCCGATTGTTCAGATCTCGCTGGGAGTCATCGGGCTCGGGGAAACTGCCATCGGCGTTGCGCTTACCCCAGGGAATGAAACCGGCATGGGTCTCTGCTCCAACTACGAGGACTTTCTCGGCCCGATTTGCCGAGATCAGACAGTCGGCCAGGTCCAGCCCGTAAAGAAAGCCGGAGCATTGTTGGCGCAGGTCGAAAGCCGGTATGGCGCCCAGTCCGATCTTTTCTTGCACCAGAGCCGAGATTCCGGGGGCGTAGTAGTCGGGGGTCATCGTCGCGGTGATCAATGCCTCGATTTGGCTCTCGTGCAATCCCGCATCGGTGATCGCAGCCGCTCCGGCCGCGGCCGCGAGCTCAGAGGATCCGTGGCCGGGGAGTGAAAGGTGACGTTGCTTGACTCCGCTCCGGGTCGAGATCCATTCGTCATCGGTGTCCATGATCCGGGCCAGGTCATGGTTCGTCGTGACTGTTTCTGGGATCGCGATGCCCGTGCCGCTAATGATCGAAGCCACCGCAAAATGGTATCCCTTGTTCTTCCTAAGGGGGAGAGACGCGAGAATGGGTTGGTGAAGGACTGGCCGAGCTGGGTCCGGAGACTGATCACGGTGCCCGCAGTGGTGCTGCTTTGGGTTGTGGCGCTGGGCCTGAGCCCGCTCCTCTTTCCTGCTGCTCTGGTCGTCGATGCAGTGCGGGCGGCGCGGGGCGTTCCCGCCACCGCCTGGCGAATGCTCGCCTATCTGATCACCTACCTCACGGCCGAGGTCGGAGCGCTGGCGGCGTGTCTATTCATGTGGATCGGTTCCGGTTTCGGTCTGATGAAGCCCCTCCTCGTGGCATGGACCTACCGGTTGCAGCTGCTCTGGGCGAATCTCTTGTGGGGGGCAGCCAAAGTGATCTTCCGGCTGCGTATGTCCGTGACCGGCGCCGACCTAGCGTCACCCGGGCCGCTGGTAGTTCTGAGTCGGCACGCCTCGATCGTCGACAACATCCTCCCCTTCCAGCTCTTCACCCGGCACAAGCGGATCTGGCTGCGCTATGTGCTCAAGCGTGAGCTGCTCGTGGATCCGAGCCTCGACATTGCCGGCAACTGGCTCCCTAACTACTTCGTCGACCGCGGCGGCTCCGATTCCGACCGCGAACTCGAGTCGTTGCGTCGGCTTACCCGCGATCTCAAGACGAATGAAGGAGTGGTGATCTTTCCTGAGGGAACGAGATTCACGGCGGACAAGCAGAAGAGGTCGTTCGAGATTTTGCGTCGGCGGAACCCGCGTTTCTTCGAGATGTCCCGCGGACTTCGCCACGTTCTACCCCCGCGTCCCGGCGGTGCCCTCGCCATCATCGAAGCGGCCGCAGCCGACGTGGTGATGGTCGCCCATCATGGTCTCGACGGCTTTGCCAACATCGCCAACATCTGGGCGGGGGGAATGGTCGGAAAGCACGTCCAGGTGCTGCTCTCGCGTCACCGCTATGAGGACATCCCGACCGGACGCACTGCACGGACGGAATGGCTCTTCAGGTTGTGGCAGGAGATGGACGACTGGCTCGCCCAGCTGGGTCCGGTAACCGTCGCGGCCGATGGCTGAACTCCTCACCACTCTGGTCGTGGTCTTCGGGCTCATGACCCTTACGTGGAGCGTGAGCATCGTCCGGCGAGATGCGTCGATCGTTGACATCGTTTGGGGGCTTGGCTTTGTGTTGATCGGCTGGGCCGTCTATCTGCGCCATGCCGACAACCTCATTTGGTCAAAAATCCTGCTTGCGATGGTCACCGTGTGGGGGCTACGCCTGGCGATTCACATCGGTCGACGCAACCTCGGCAAGGGAGAGGACTACCGCTATCAGGCGATGCGGAAGAAAGGCCCGCAGACGTTCGCCCGCGACAGTCTTTTTAAGGTCTTCTATCTACAGGGCGTGCTGATGACTCTGGTGTCGTTGCCCTTGCAGTGGGGAATCGGTCGCGCGCCGGACTCTGGTGTCCTTCCGGTGTTTGGTCTGGGGTTGTACCTGGTGGGCCTCTTCTTCGAGTCGGTGGGTGATTGGCAATTGTCGAAGTTCAAGGCCGATCCCGCCAACAAGGGAAAGGTCATGGACGAGGGACTCTGGCGCTACACCCGACACCCCAACTACTTCGGCGACTTCTGTGTCTGGTGGGGGATCTACCTCGTGGCGTTGGCAGCGGGACACTGGTGGACGATCGTCGGGACGCTCGTCATGTCGGCGTTGCTGATGCGGTACTCGGGCGCCGGTCTGCTCGAGAAGACAATCGGAAGTCGCCGGCCCGGCTACGACGAATACGTCGCCCGGACCAACGGGTTCTTCCCCGGACCGCCTAAATCCGGCGAGCGGGCGAAAGTCGCTCAATAAAGTACGCGTCCCAACAGGACGCCGCGATGACCGAAGTTGCGATCAATCCGCCGACCCCACCACCTCCCGGGAACACTCCGCGCCGGTTGCTTTATGTCGCCTGGTGGGCGATCGTCGCCGGCTTCGTGGTCCAGCTTCTGGTGCTCGGAGCCAAGTTCGCGGCGCAGGCTGCACTGCCCGGAGCCAATGTCATGGCCGATATTGGCTCGGGTGTCACCTGGTCCGTGCTGGTCTGCGGTGGTGTGGCATTGGGTACAGCCGCCGCAAATCCGAGCGAAGCGGTGATGGGCGGGTTGGGATTCCTGTTCGCGCCAATCGGTTTTGCGGCGGCCAAAGGCATCCAAAGGGGGATCCAGACCGTGCTCGACGCTCCAGTCACCGAGATCACTTCTGTGACCTGGACGATCGGAGCGATCAAAGCGGTCGAGTTCGGCATCCTCGGCGCACTCGTCGCCCTTCTAATCAAGCGGCCCCGGGTCAAAGCCACCACCTTCATCGGACTCGGGCTGCTCGTCGGCATTCTTTTTGGCGGGATGATTCTCACGGTCATGGCCACCCAATCAGCCGAAGACACTCCGGCTCTGGTGGGGGCGGGAGTCAACGAGCTGTTCTTCCCGATGGCCTGTGCACTCATCCTGTATGGCGCATCCCGAGCGGGCAAACGCGTGCGGTCCATCGCTAAGCACCTTGACAAGGGCCAGGCGACAGCGTGATCGTCGACGCCGCGCTGTACACCGACGGTAAGAGGAGGCCGGAACCCTTCGAGCTGGAGAATGCGCTGGAGAAATGCGCCGACGACAACACCTTCGCCTGGATCGGCCTGTACGAGCCGTCGGAGGAAGAGTTCGAGGCCGTCCGGGAGGAGTTCAACCTCCACGAACTGGCGGTCGAGGACGCCATCCATGCTCATCAGAGGCCAAAACTCGATATCTACGACGACACCCTCTTTTTGGTCCTAAAGCCGGCGCGCTACGTAGACCCGATCGAGGTAATCGACATCGGCGAGATTCTCTTGTTCGTCGATCGGCGCTTTGTGGTCGCGGTTCGACATGGCGAGGCCTCAAAATTGATCGAGGTTCGCAAACAGCTCGAGAGCGAACCCGAAGAGTTGGTACGAGGGCCGAGCGTCGTACTTTTCAGAATCATCGACCACGTAGTTGACGACTACGCCCATGTGCTTGATGGGCTGGAAGCCGACATACGCGAACTCGAGAGCACGGTCTTCTCTGATTCGTCTGCAAACCCCACCGAACGGATCTATAAGCTCAAGCGCGAAGTCCTGCAATTCCTCGCGGCCACCGCTTCCCTCGAGGAACCTCTCTTGAAGCTGAGCCGGGACAACTATCCCGCCATCGACCCCGATCTCAAGAAGTACTTCGCCGATGCTCATGACCATCTCGTAAAAGTCATCGAGCGGACCGAGGCTTTTCGAGACTTGCTGACCTCGATTCTCGCCGCCAACCTCACCCAGGTGAGCGTGCGTCAGAACAACGACATGCGCAAGATCTCCGCCTACGTGGCGATTGCTGCAGTGCCAACAATGCTGGCTGGAATCTGGGGGATGAACTTCACCCACATGCCCGAGATCGACGAAACCTGGGGATACCCGGCTGTCCTGACGCTGATGGCCGTGGCATGCTTGGTCCTCTATCGAAAGTTCAAGAAATCGGGCTGGCTATGAAATTGGGAACGCCGTGAACAAACAAGCCGAGTACGTCCTGCGGACAGTGGAGGAGCGGGGGATTCGCTTTATCCGGCTGTGGTTCACAGACGTCCAGGGCTTTCTCAAGTCGGTTTCGATCAGCCCGACCGAACTCGAGGTCGCCTTTGAGGAAGGGATGACTTTTGATGGCTCGGCGATCGACGGCTACGCCAGGGTGCAGGAAGCCGACATGCTCGCCCGCCCCGACCCGTCTTCATTTCAGATTCTCCCCTGGCGCCCTGATCAGCAGGTCGCTCGCATGTTCTGCGACATTCTCACCCCCGATGGAGCCCCCTTCGAGGGTGACCCCCGCGGTGTGCTCAAACGCAACCTGGAAGCCGCCGCCGAGCTTGGTTACACGTTTTATGTCGCTCCCGAACTCGAGTATTTCTATTTCGAGGACTCCGGACCGAACCCCCAAGTCCTCGACCGCGGCGGATACTTCGACCTGACCCCGCTCGATAATGCCCAGGAGTATCGAAGAAAGACGATCAACGCCTTGGAGATGATGGGCATCCCGGTCGAGCACTCACATCACGAGGTGGCGCCAAGCCAGCACGAGATCATCGTTCGCTACACGGACGCTCTGACCATGGCCGACAACATCATGACCTTTCGGCTCACCGTGAAAGAAGTGGCGATGGAGCACGGCATCTACGCCACATTCATGCCCAAGCCGCTCGAGGACTTCGACGGCTCGGGGATGCACCTCCACCTCTCCCTATTCGAGGGGGACAAGAACGCATTCTTCGAACTCGGATCTGACAACGGGCTCTCCAAGGTCGGCCAGCAGTTCGTGGCTGGATTGCTCACCCATGCCGCGGAGATCACCGCGGTGACCAACCAGTGGGTCAATTCTTATAAGCGGTTGGTGGCCGGTTTCGACGCTCCGATCTGGATCTCCTGGGCGCGCAACAACCAATCCGCTTTGGTCCGCGTTCCCCTGGCGAAGAAGGGAAAAACGTCGAGCGTCCGGGTCGAATACCGGTCACCGGACGCCTCGGCCAATCCGTATCTGGCGCTCTCGGCGGTCCTCGCCGCCGGGATGGCAGGAATTCGGAACGGCTACGAGCTTCCCCCCGAAGTGCAGGACGATGTCCATCGCCTCACTGCTTCGGAGCGGGCCGCCTCCGGAATCGCCCGTCTGCCCGAGACCCTGGCCGATGCCCTCGACCGGATGGAGCGCTCCGAGTTGATGGCTGAGGCGCTCGGCGAGCACGTCTTCTCGTGGTTCCTACGAAACAAACGCAAGGAGTGGGACCGCTATCAGCACCACGTATCCCGATTCGAGCTCGAAACCTACCTCCCGATCCTCTGAGCGCCCTCTGGTTGCGCTGTTTTCCCCTGAGGCGTCAGAGGAGCTGCTCGCCCTATTGGAGGACCTCAGCACCCTGGCGGTTCACGACCTCTCCTTTGATTTGCCGATAGAAGCTGCGGCATTGATCGTTGACCTCGGTGAGGAGCCCCGGCGTCGGCTGCGTTCGATCGAAAGCGTCGAAGCCTTGATCCCGGTACTTGTGATCGCCACCAAGGAACAAGCCTCGCTGCTCACTACTGCTGTGGGCGTTTCCGATTTCCTCGTGCTGCCCTCGTCTCCGGAGGAAGTTTCTCTACGACTCCGCAGACTCACCCACGCGGCCGGAAACGACGAGGTCCACCATTTCAAAGACCTCGAGCTGAACCTCCTCACCTACCAGGCCACCCTCGGGATGGTTCCGGTCGACCTCACCTACATGGAGTACGAACTGCTTCGGTTCTTTGTCGAGCACCCGCACCGGGTCTGGAGCCGCGAGCAATTGCTGTCCAAGGTCTGGGGCTACGAGTACTACGGCGGCGCCCGCACCGTCGACGTCCATGTCCGTCGGTTGCGGGCCAAGCTCGGGGAACACCGCGCCAGCTGGATCACCACCGTCCGCTCGGTCGGTTACCGCTTCGGCTAGACATCAGACGTCAGATATCAGATTCCGGTCTGAAGTCTGATATCTGATATCTGACGTCTATCCGAAGGAGACGCCTTGGGCTAGCGGGAGGTCGTCGCCCCAGTTGATGGTGTTGGTCTGGCGGCGCATGTAGGACTTCCAGGCATCGGAGCCGGCCTCGCGACCGCCACCGGTCTCCTTCTCGCCGCCAAAGGCTCCGCCGATCTCGGCGCCGGAGGTGCCGATGTTGACGTTGGCGATCCCGCAATCCGATCCCATTGCCGAGAGGAAGCGTTCCGCGGAGCGAAGTGAATCGGTGAAGATCGCCGAGCTCAATCCCTGGCGGACACCGTTCTGGATGGCAATGGCATCGTCGAGGTCGTCGGCCTCGAGCACGTAGAGGATTGGCGCGAACGTCTCCTCCTGGACGATGTCTGCTTTCGGGTCGATCCTCACGATCGTGGGTTCGACGAAGTTCCCGGGGAGATCGAGCTGGTCGCCACCGGTGATCACAGTGCCACCCTGCTCTTTGGCCGTCTCGATCGCGGCCAGCATGTCCTTCACCGCTTGCTTAGTCACGAGCGGGCCCATCAAGGTCCCCTCGTCAAGGGGGTTGCCGATCGGCACCTGCTTGTAGGCGTCGACGAGTCGATCGACCAGCTTGTCCGCGATCGCCCGATGGACGATCAGCCGCCGGGTTGAAGTGCAGCGTTGCCCGGCGGTGCCCACTGCCGCAAAGAGGACTGCACGCACCGCCAACTCGAGGTTGGCATCGTCCAAAACGATGATCGCGTTGTTGCCCCCCAGTTCGAGGATGGAACGACCGAAGCGGGCGGCCACTGCCTGCGCTACCTGTTTGCCCACCCGGGTCGAGCCGGTGGCCGAGATCAGTGGCAGGCGTTCGTCGTTGATCATGCGATCACCCACGACCGATCCTTTGCCGACCACGAGGTTGAACACACCTTCGTAACCGGTGCCGTCCATGACGGAGGCAGCAATCTTCGTCACGGCAAGTGCGGTCAAGGGCGTCTCCGACGAGGGCTTCCAGATCACCGTGTCACCGCAAACCGCGGCCAGCGCCGAGTTCCAGCTCCAGACTGCGACCGGGAAGTTGAAGGCGGTGATAACTCCGACTGGACCGAGGGGATGCCATTGCTCGTACATCCGGTGGAGCGGACGCTCTGAGGCCATGGTCAGCCCGTAGAGCTGGCGGCTGAGGCCAACCGCGAAGTCGCAGATGTCGATCATCTCTTGCACTTCGCCCTCGCCCTCGACCCGGATCTTCCCCATTTCGAGCGAGACGAGGGCTCCCAGGGCCTCTTTGTGCTCACGCAGCGCGTGGCCGACCTGGCGCACGTACTCGCCTCGCTTGGGCGCCGGCAACATCTGCCAGCCGGCGAAGGCGTCGAGGGAGCTTTCGACGACTTGGTCGTACTCTGCTTCCGAAGCCTGACCGACGTACCCGAGGACCTCGTCAGTGGCCGGGTTGTGGACGGTGAGCTCGCCATCAGACCCCTGGAGCCAACGGCCGGCGAAAACGCCCGGGTTGTGCTCCTCGAGTTGGAGCTCTTTGAAGACCTGTTCTCTGTTCATGTCCGCGAGGCCACCATATCGATCTCGACTTTTAGCCCGGCGAGTGGGAGGGCGGCTACCGCCACCGTGGTCCGCGCCGGCGGATCGGAATCAAAGTAGGTCGCGTAGACCTCATTCATCGCAGCGAAGTCGCCCATGTCGATGAGGAAGATCGATGTCTTGACGACGTTTTCGAATCCGAGCCCCATCGTCTCCAGCACCTCTCGCAGCCGTTCCATCGTCCGACGGGTCTGCTCCGAAATGGAATCCGAGATGCTGCCGTCGTTCTCCACCCCTGCCTGGCCGGCCAGGTAGACAAAGCCGTTGGCTTCAGCCGCTAAGGAGTAGGGACCGATCGGCGCAGGCCCACCGGGAATCGCGCGCAGACGGTTGCTCAAAGATGGTTCAGCTAAAGCTGTTGCCGCAACCGCAAGAGCGGGTGACGTTGGGGTTCTCGATCGCGAAGCCGGCGCCCATGAGCCCGTCCTTGTAATCGAGGGTGGAACCCTTGAGTCGCTCAGCAGAGTCGGGATCGACCACGACTTTGACCCCGCCGTGCTCGATCACTGCATCAGTTGTTTCGATCTCGCTGTCGAAAAACATCTCGTAGGAGAAGCCGGAGCATCCTCCCGCACGCACGGCCATCCGCAGAGCCAGGCTCGGCTCGCCTTCGGCGGCGATCAGCTCGGCGACTTTGGCCGCGGCAGAATCGGTGACTGTCACCACTGGAATCGGGCGGGCGGACTTGATGGAAAGAGTTGTCATCGTCACCAATGTTAAACGAGACCGCGCTTTGGTCTATTCCGTCGTGAAAAGAACGAGGGCCTGTGGGGGGACAGGCCCTCGTGTTCAATCGGGGTCCGTTTGGGGGAACCGGATCCCGAAGATTTGCCCCCCTCCCAGCCACCAGCATCTACCCAAGCACGTTCTCTTCTAGTTTCGGTGAAAAAGCGCTGTGAGTCCCGACCCGTATTAGGTTGCTGCCGAGTGACTAGTCACCGCGCCGCGGGGACGGGCTCGGTCATCGCGAGCTGCTCTAAAAGCTTTGCGATCCGACCGGCACAGTGCTCATCGGTCACAGGCGGCAGGGCTTCGACCAGCCGAGCGGCTGCCTCCCGGAAAGCTTCTGAGGCAGGTGAACCGGCCAATGAACCAGATTGGGTGCTCGTGATCGGCGCTCCCGCATCACCACCGACGACCACCGCGGGCTCCAGTGGGATCTGCGCCATCAAGGGAACGCTCAAGGAGCTCGCCAGCTCATGGCCGCCGCCCGACCCGAACAGCTCGTAGGAATCGCCGTGCTCGCAGACGAAAACCGACATGTTTTCGATCACGCCGATGATCGGCATGTGCGATCGACGCGCCATGTCGGCCACCCGGACCGCGACCTTTTGGGCGGCAATCTGGGGCGTGGTGACGACGACCATTTCCGCTTGCGGCAAGAGGCGAGCAAGCGCCATTTGGATATCGCCGGTTCCGGGCGGCATGTCGATGACCAGGTAATCGAGCTCGCCCCACTCCACCTCGTTGAGGAACTGCTCGAGAGCTTTCGACAACATGAGCCCTCGCCACATGAGCGCAGTCTCTTCGTTTTCGATGATGAGACCCGTCGAGACCACTTTGATGCCGTACAGCTCGGCGGGCACGATCAGCCGGGTCGTCTGATCCGCCGACAACTTATCGACCCCGGCCCCCATCATGCGGGGGATCGAGAAGCCCCAAATGTCGGCATCGAGCAACCCAACCCGGTATTCGAGCTGGGAAAGGGCGACGGCGAGGTTGACCGCGACGGTGGATTTGCCGACCCCACCCTTCCCGGAACTGACCGCGACCACTCGGGTAGTCGGGTGGATCCTCGTTGGCTGCGCGTTTTCCCGTGCCCGCAGACGAGCGCCGGACATCAGGTTGGCTCGCTGTTCCTTTGTCATTGCCGTCGTGCGGACCTCCACCGAGGTCACGCCGGGGAGAGCTGAGATCTTGCGGCTGGTTTCGCCCTCGAGGAACCCCCGCATCGGGCATTGGGCAATGGTGAGCGCCAAGCCGATAGCCACTCCGCTTTCCGGAGTCACCTCGACTGAGGTGATCATCCCAAGATCGACGACGTTCTCGTTTAGCTCAGGGTCGACCACCGCGCGGAGAGCGGCATAGACGTCGTCGACCGAAACCATGTTCTTGAGGCTACCCACCCAGGTAGAACGCCTACCCGGGCCCCGACTCTTCCAACTTTCGCAAATGAGCCGCCACGGAAATGGCGGCCAGCGGGTGGAGGGCCGGGTCGACCCCGGCGTACACCACTTCGACGATCTCCTCGACAGTGAGAGCTCCACCCGCAATCGCTTGCACGATCTCGGACTCCCGCTGAAGCCGGTGGGCGATGTACCAGTCGATCGTCTCCCCCGGCTCCTCGATTTCGTTGCCGTGGCCGGGATAGATGCGGTCGAGCTCAAGAGGCTGAAGCTTCCGCAATGAATCGAGGTAACTGCTCAGATCCTCGACCATCACCGAGGAGCCGCCCATGATGTGATCACCGCTGAAAAGCACCCGATCGACCCGGAAGCAGAGGTGGTCGTCGGAGTGCCCGGGAGTCTTGACCACCCGAAGAGATTGGCCGCCGAAGCCGAGCGAGCTGCTTTCGTCCAAAAGCAAGTCGGGTTGGAAGTCGGGTGCCGGCCCGGAGCCATGGGCGGCCACTCCCAGCTCGCGGGCGAGAGGGTTGGCCAGCGGCGCATGGTCCTCGTGGCCATGGGTGACGATCACGGCAACGGTCTTGAGGCCGGCGATCGTCTTCAGGATTTCCCGTTCATGACTCCCAATCAGAGGCCCTGGATCTATGACAATCGCTTCTCCGCCACTGCTCACCACCCAGGTGTTGGTCCCGGGACCGGTAAAGGGGCCGGGATTCGGTGCCAGGACCCGCTCGATGGAAAGATCACTCACCACGGCAGGTCGAGTGCGACTACGGATCCATCGGGGGCCAGCCGGGGTTCGACCGGCGACCTCGACGCGGGCGCGGCTGCCATAGCTTTCTCCGCCGACGAGTGGCGAGCGAGCCATTGCAGATGGCTCAAGGTCGGTAAGACGAGCTTCCAGTGCTGCGCCTGATGGGCCGCAAGAGCCGTGGCCGGCGTGACAAAACGAGCGTCGGTGATTTCCTCTGTGACCGGAGCAACTTCGATCGACTCGGGGATAGCGGCTAGAAAGAACCAGGTGTCGTAGCGACGCGGGGCGAGCTCGGGGGTTATCCAGCGGGACAAATAGACAAGGCCATCGGATTGGACTTCGACGGCAACCTCTTCTTGCAGCTCGCGGACCGCGGCGACCCGGTAAGCCGCTTCGCCCTGGCTGTCGTCACCTAGGCCATCGGCTTCGTCTACCAGTCCTCCCGGGAACACCCATGCCTCGCCGAACAATCCGCCGGGTGGGCGCTTGACCATCAGGACTGAAAAGGGCTCACTCCCGGCGAGCAGGACGATCGTGGCCGCCGGATGCGGCACGACAGGGAGCAAGAGGTCTACGAGACTGACAGTTCGCGGCGCTCGAGCTCGGTGAGGCCGCCCCAAATCCCAAAGGGTTCGCGGATGTCGAGTGCGTAATGACCACAGGGCTCGACTACCGGACAGACCTGGCAGATAGCTTTTGCCCTCTCTTCCCGCCTCTCCCTTTCATCCTTGCGCTCGAAAGTCGAAGGCGGAAAGAACAGATGAGCATGGTTGCCACGGCACAGCGCCTTTACCTGCCAGTCATCCGTCAACGGCACAAATCCTCCCTGTTCTGCGTCGGACAGCGACCGGGAAGCTAACGACGCCTGGCAAGATCCGCCAGGGAAATCTTTCCAGGCCGAGGATCAATTTTCGCGGTCTCAGACGGGGGGTTTCTCGACCTCGAGCTCGCGGCCAGCCACGCCGGTGACGATCACCTGATCACCGACCACGATGCCCGATTCGCGATGTGCCGTAGCGGGCCAGCGGGCGCCGTTGATCTCGACAACGCCGTCAGGGTCGAAGTCCGCGTCGGCGCGCCCGGTCTGACCGAGCAACCCTTCCCGGCCAATCGTCTTGGTCGAAAGTCGAGCCCGCCCCACTGCAGGAATCGCCAGCAGAAAGAAGAAGAGCACAGTGGCGATCGTGAACGCGACTCCGATGGGCCCTTCCGGGACCGCAGGGTCGGCCGATAGGTTGAAGCCGGCCCAGGCCAGGACGGCGGTGGCCACAAGGTTGATGAAGGCGATACCGCCCTTTTGATGGGAGACGGCCAAGAGCCAAACCGCGCCTACGACCCCGCCGACCGCCCACGCGTTGATGGGAAGGACGGCGAGCCCGTAACTACCCAGGAAGAGCGAAAGTGCGGCCGCGATCGCAGCCAGCCCTGGGCCAAGAGCGAAGTACTCGAAAGCGGCCACGGTGAGACCCACTGCAAGGAAGAAGAAGGCCCCTTCCGGGGTGGCGCCGAGATGGGTAAAGCGGTGCCAGAGCCCGGGCTGGGTGAACGTGACCGGCACGTTGGTCACCCCTTCCTGATCGTCGGGGACCTCGGCAGTGATCGTGCGCACTGGTGCGAACGCGGCGATCGTCGCTCCGTCGAGCTCCTGAACGAGCTGGCGCAATGAAGGACTCTGCAGGTCGGGCGGAAAAGTGGAAAGGGTTCCAGGCGCGGTCGCGACGAGAGGCGCCGATTGGAGGATTCGCTCTACTCCGGCTGTCGCCTGAGCGGGCGCCGGTCCTAGCCAGCTGACCAAAGGGAGGGGCGGATCGGCAACCAGGGCGGTGGTTGCTTGCAGCTCTTCTTCGGACCCGACTACGGCGCGTGAGTTGATCTGGAGGATCAGCAGCTCGCGGCCGGCATCGGCCGCCGCGATGATCGAGTCCCGCACATAGCGGAGGGTCGAGTCGTCGAGGTACCCGCTGACCTCCACTACCTCGATTTCCGCCTCGGCGGTGGTAGAGGCACAGGAAACAAGCAACACAAGGAAACCCAGAGAGGCGAGGAACCGGCTCAAGCTTGAACGGCGTGGGCTCGCAAGTCAGACACCGAGACAAACTCGAGGGCGGAGGCATGCGTTGCCTCGAGGACAACCGGCGGGGCCAATCCCGCCTCGAGCGCTTCCTGCCACCTCGCTGCCACGACGCACCAGCGATCCCCCGCTTTGAGGCCGGGAAACATCCATTGCGGCTGAGGTGTGATGAGGTCATTTCCTTGCGAAAGGGTGAAATCGAGAAACTCCGGAGTCATCACGGCGCACACCACGTGAACCCCGAGATCGTCTGAGCCGGTCCGGCAGGTGCCGTCGCGGTGGTATCCGGTCAATGGATCGAGCGAGCAGGGTTCGAGGTCGCCGCCGATGACGTTCACCCGCGCACGATACCTACCGGTAGCGTTGCCTTCTGATGGCTCGCTTTCCGTTCCTAATCGTCGATGTCTTCACCGACAAACCCCTGACCGGCAACCAGCTGGCGGTTTTCAGCGACGGCGACGCGATTCCCGAGGAACTCCTGCAGCCGCTCGCCCTGGAAATGGGCTACAGCGAAACAGTGTTCGTCTACGCCTCGCAAGTCCCCGCCACCGCTCGAATCAGGATCTTCACCCCTCGTCAGGAGATTCCCTTTGCCGGACATCCGGTACTCGGGACCGCGGTGGCGCTGGCCGTCTCTCAAGGGCTCGATTCAGTCGTGCTCACCACTGGTCGGGGCGACGTTTCCTTGATGATCGGCGAACGAGAAGAGCGCGGTGGTTTTGCGACCATGCGCCAACCAATCCCAACTGTCGCGGCCCTGGACTCACCTGATGCCCTACTGAAGGCCCTCGGCCTGCCGGCTTCGATTCTGCCGATTGAGGTTTACGACAACGGGATAAAGCATGTTTATGCGATCGCCGAGCGCATCGACGACGTGGTTGCGTTACAACCCGACTTCGGAGCGTTGGAGAACCTTGCTCGAGACCTCAAAGAACCCTCCATGGGCATCAACTACGCCGCTGGCTCGGACAACGCGTGGACCACCCGGATGTTCGCTCCTGCCGGCGGGATCAACGAAGACCCCGCCACGGGCTCGGCGGCCGGACCACTGGCGTGTCATCTCGCCCGCCATGGCCTGATCGAGTTCGGGCAAACGATCACGATCAGCCAGGGCGCCCAGATCGGCCGACCGAGCACCCTGTACGCGGCTGCTTACGGCGATCGGACTGCCATAACCGGGGTGGAAGTCGCCGGGAGCGCCGTCTTGATGGCATCCGGTCAGTTCGAGCTTTGAGGCCACGCTAATTGGGGAACCGGGTTTGGCCCGCCGACGTCAGAGCTTGATGCGGCGTGTCCTCCTTCTGGTTCTTCTCCTCGTCGGACTCTCTTCTCTGGCGATGCCGGCACACGGCTGCAGCTGCATGGCTCTCGAGCCCCAGCAGATGCTCGAGTTCGGCCCGATCGCATTCGTCGGAACCGTGAGCGGAATCGGCGCCGCTGGCGATAACAAGGTGATGACCTTCGAGGTCGACACGGTTCTGACCGGCGAGCTACCGGCCTTCGTCGAGATCGTCACAGCCGCCAACGGAGCGGCTTGCGGCATCGAGGCTCCAGTCGGCAATCGAGTCGCTGTATTCGCCAGCGAGGAAGGAGGCCGACTCACCTCCAGCCTGTGCGCAACGGCCGATCCCGACGCCGCCATAGATGCCCTCGGGCCGGGCTCTCCGCCCACCACCTCAATTTCCGAGGCGCCGTTCGACTGGCCGGCAGTTTGGCTCGGAGCCGGAGCAGTGGTCCTGGTCGGCGGTGTCTGGCTGGTGCTTCGTCGCCTGACTTAAGACTCTGGGCGGTACCGCAGCAGCACCAAGCCGGCGTCGTGCGACTCGGCGTCGACGAGGTCCAGGTGCTGGAGCTCCATTTCTCCTTCGAAGAGCTGGCGCCCGCGTCCAATCGCAGCGGGAACGACCCGCAGCTGAATCTCATCGATCAGGCCTTCTTTCAGCAGCGCGCTGGCCAGGCTGATGCTGCCCCAAATCACGATGTCTTTGCCTGCGGACTGCTTGAGCTTGCGGACTTCTCCAGATACGTCTCCCGAGATGATCTCCGCCGGCTCCCACTTTCCCCAGGGTGCATCCTTCAAGGTCGATGAAACGACGACCTTCTTGAGCGAGTTCAGCTTTCTCGCGAATTCGGCATCCTCGCCCCTTGCCTCGGGCCAATAAGAGGAGAACATCTCGTAGGTTCGGCGCCCGAGGAGCATGGTGTCGACGGTGTCCATGAACTCCATGGCGCCCTGCTCGAAGCTCTGGTCGTGCTTGGTCGAGTACTCGGAGATGAAATCGGTCTGGCCGTCGGGATCGGCCACGAGGCCATCCACTGTCGTGAACTGCTGCAGGATGAGTCGCTTCACGCTTCCTCCTAGCTCAGCGAGAAGTAATCGGTAGTTTCCCGCCGATCAACACAGAGCCAACAGGGGCGGGCCGGATTCGTCGGTACGCTCGCGCGATGCGACCTCTTCGGTACTCGATCAACATCACATTGGATGGGTGCTGCGATCATCGTGAGGGATTCGCGGACGAAGAGTTGCATCGTCACGCAGTCGAGAACCTCGCGCAGGCCGATGCCCTCCTCTTTGGCCGGGTGACCTACGAAATGATGGAGGAAGCGTGGCGCCCATCCGCAAGTGACGGTGGGGAGGCCTGATTGGATGGAACCCTTCGCCCGGACGATCGACGCGGCAAAGAAGTACGTCGTGTCGAGCACCCTGGACCGGGTCGACTGGAACGCCGAGCTCGTGCGCGGTGATCTGGGCAAGGCCGTTCAGCAGCTCAAGCAGGAGCCGGGCAAGGGACTGTTCGTGGGTGGCGTGAAGCTTCCGCAGGCGCTGGCGGAGCTGGGATTGATCGATGAATACGAGTTCGTGGTGCACCCCAGACTGGCGGGCCATGGGCCGACGCTGTTCGCTGGGCTATCGAAGCAGATCGACTTGAGGCTCGTGAGCCGACTGGAGTTTGGCTCGGGTGCTATGGCGATGCGGTATGAGCCAAGAAGATAGATCCCAAACCGCGGGCCCAAACTGGTTATTTGGGCCGTGAAATCCACGGCCTAGAGCCTAAGGTTTGTTCGCCTATGGTCGGGACGGCCGGATTCGAACCGGCGGCCTCAGCGTCCCGAACGCTGCGCGCTGCCAAACTGCGCTACGTCCCGATAGGTCCAGCTTAGGGCCCAGGTGGGCACGGTCTACATTGACCGGCGTGCAACTGGTGCTGGTCGCCGATTCGACTTGGGTCCGCAACGATGTGTCGGCCTCGCTTCCTTCCAGCGATTGGTCAGTTCATCACGCCGATCCGCGAGTGGTGGTCGAAGCGGTGGCGAACCATCCCTCTGATGCGGTCGTGATCGACATGCAAATTGGCAGCATGGGGGGAATGGCCGTCGTCCGCCGTCTACGGGAAGCCATGGCGATGGGTCAAATCGAGCCGACGCGTTTGATCCTCCTGCTCGACCGAAGTGCCGATCGTTTCCTGGCCCACCGGGCCGGCGCAGACGTCGGATTGTTGAAGCCGTTTACAGCCCAGGAGTTCCGGGGGGCCCTCTACCCGGACTGATTGCCCACTCTGGGCGCGCGCGAACTCAAAGAAAGATTTCGCGCTTTCTCACAGAGAGTGGGACTTGGTTGGCGGGCATAGGTCTAAAGACCTAAGGTCGCCCGACCCCTTATGAGACGCGGAGTCTTATTTTTCGCGGTCGCACTCGTTTTCTTGGCGGCGCTGCCAGCTCGAGCGGACGACCTCGGAGCCGCAGTGAACGCGGTCCGTTCCTCGCCGTTGCAGTTGAACGGAGCAGTCGATTCATTTGCGCAAGCCGCATCCGAAAGAGTTGCTGCCGGACAATCTTTGGTGCATTCGAACTTGTCAGGAATTCTGGGAACGTGCAGTGCCGCCGGTGAAGTAATCGGTTACGGACCCGACATCGGCTCGATCATGCAGGGCTTCGCAAACAGTCCCGGTCACTGGAAAGTCATCACGCAAAATTCGTGGAACGCGATGGGCACCGGCGTCGCAAGTGATGCGAGTGGCCGTCTGTGGGTGGCGGTCGTCTTCTGCAAACTCGCGAGCGCACCTGCTCCTCCACCCACTACAGCTCCACCGACCACGTCGCCTCCGACCACTGCTCCGCCACCACCGCCAGTGACGACGACAACCGCAGCACAAGTCACGGCGCCCCCGGCTCCAGTCGTCACGGCCCCACCGCCAGTGGTGGAGGCACCCGCGCCGGACCCGCCGGTGATACTGCGGATTGGTCCAGTGGTCAGCGTCGATGGAACGATCTCGCTTCTGCTCGGAGCCTCGCCGTTCCTCCCCCCCGCCGACTGGCAGGTTTTCGACTTCCCTTCGATCAGCTAATCAGTCCCGCGATCTGCACCGCGTTGAGCGCCGCGCCCTTGCGCAAGTTGTCGACGATCAGCTAATCAGTTCCGCAATCTGCACCGCGTTGAGCGCCGCGCCCTTGCGCAAGTTGTCGCCGACTACCCAGAGGTTGATGCCTCCCGGTTCGCCCAAGGTCGAGCGGACGCGGCCGGCGAGCACATTGTCCTTGCCGGCGGCGTCGAGCGGAGTCGGCACGCGCGTCGTCCAAAGTTCGAGACCGGGTGCTTCACCCAAAATTGAAATCGCCTCAGCACGATCCATCGGGCGCGAGAAGAACATCGAAGCGGAAACACCATGGCCAACCATCACGGGCACCCGCACACAGGTCGGCTCAACCAGAATGGCGTCGTCCTCGAGAATCTTGCGAGTCTCATTCACCAGCTTCCATTCCTCTTCGGTGTAACCCTGCTCGGCCTCGGCGCCGGCGAAAGGAATGACATTGAAAGCGATCGGGCTCACGTAGAGATTGCCTCCCGGGTCGGCGAAGGTGCCGTCAATCAGCCCCTCAGGATCAGGGGCCATCAGCCCCGTCTGGCGGGTCAACTCGCTCATTCCCGCCTGCCCGGAGCCCCCAACGGATTGGTACGAAGAGGCAGTGAGCCGCTTGATCCTCGCCTCCCGGTGAAGGGGACCGGCGGCCATCATCAACGCCATCGTCGTGCAGTTGGGGTTGGCAATTATTCCCTGATGGGAGCGAGCGGCGTGATCGTTCACGCCGACCACCACTAGCGGAACATCCGGCTGGCGGCGGAAGGCAGACGAGTTATCGATCACCACTGCCCCGGCTGCGGCGAAGCGCGGGGCGAAAGCCTTCGACCTGTCGCCCCCTGCCGAAAAGAGCGCCACGTCGATCCCAGCCGGATCGGCCTCAGCCAGGTCCTCGACCTCGATCTCGCCCCACCTCGTCGCGACCGAACGGCCAGCTGACCGGGCCGAGGCGAGAAGCCGCAACTCCGCCAGGGGAAAATCGCGCTGCTCGAGGATGGAAACCATCGTCCGGCCCACGGCGCCGGTGGCGCCAACGACGGCAACCCGGCGATCGCTCATGCCCCGACCTCGTCCGAAACCAGCGGAGGTAAGAACTCATCGTGCAGGGCGACGACGGCCGCGTCGAGCTGCTCCCCGCGCACCACGCAGGAGATGCGAATCGTCGAGGTCGAGATCATCTCGATATTGATTCTGGCGTCGGCCAAAGAGCGAAACACCCGAGCGGCGACTCCGGGATGAGACTTCATTCCCGCTCCCACGAGGGACACCTTTCCGATGTTCTCGTCGACCTCGACGGATTGGGCCCCTAACTCGTCGGCCACCTTGCCGGCGACTTCAGCCGCATGGCTGGCCATCGCTCGCGGGACGGTGAAGCTGATGTCAGTCGACCCATCATGAGCGATGTTCTGCACGATCATGTCGACGTTGACCTCTCCCTCGGCCAGCGGCTCGAAGAGCGCCGCGGCCACTCCCGGCTGGTCAGGAACGCCGCGCACGGTGACCTTCGCCTCGGACCGGTCGTGGGCGATGCCACTGATGATTGCTTGTTCCATCGTCGTCTCCATTACCCAGGTTCCGGAATTGTCGCCAAAAGACGAGCGCACATGCAAAGGGACATCGAATCGACGAGCTACCTCCACTGATCGCGTCATCAACACGCCGGCCCCGGAGGCGGAAAGCTCGAGCATTTCGTCGAACGAAATCTCATTGAGCTTCTGGGCCCGAGGCGCGATCCGGGGATCCGCCGTGAATATGCCCTCGACGTCCGTGTAGATCTCACAAGAATCGGCTTCGAGGGCGGCTGCTAATGCCACCGCGGTGGTGTCCGATCCGCCCCGCCCGATCGTGGTGATTTCTTTCGAACCCGGATCGACGCCCTGAAAGCCGGCAACGATCACGACCTTGCCCTGGGCCAGCCCCTCGCGCACCCGGTCGGCCCGAACTTCTGAGATCTTGGCGGCTCCGTGGGATCCCTGGGTGAGAATTCCGGCCTGCGAACCGGTGAGGCTGACCGCCGAGACGCCGCGAGCGTGGATCGCGATCGCAAGCAGGGCCATCGCAATCCGCTCGCCAGAAGTCAGCAGCATGTCCATCTCCCTCGCCGGCGGGTCCGGGGTGATCGCCTGAGCGAGTGAGATCAATTCGTCGGTGGTTTGACCCATCGCCGAAACCACGACGACCACCTGGTTCTCCCGGGCCGTCGCACAAACCCGGTCGGCCACCGCCGAGATCCGCTCAGGGTCGGCAACCGACGTACCTCCATATTTTTGAACGACTAGTGGCATCTTCGGGTGGGCTTGGCGTGGTATCGGACTAACCGATAGCTTACGTTCCGCCCTCGTTTCTCTAGATAAGCCCCAGAGATAAGCCTGTGACCGATCGCCGACAACGCCAAAAGGAACTTCGCGCCCAGAAACGGGTCGAGGAGCGCAAAGCTGCTACCCGGCGCGAGTTTCGCCGCCGGATCGTCATCGCCATCCTCGTCGGGGTGAGCCTTGTCGGCAGTCTCCTCCTCTTCAATCTGGAACGCGAAGACGAGGGGACGCTTCCGCTGGGATACACCGTCTTCCGGGAACAGCCGACCGCGTGCGAAGCCGCCACCCCTCCCGAATGGGTTCCTCGTTCGTTCGCTGCTCCTGAGGACCAAGGTCAACTCCCCTCCACGGCCACGATCGAAACCTCCTGCGGGCCCATCATCATTGCCCTCAACGCCGATGCTCCGGCCACCGTCAACTCGTTCGTCTTTCTCGCCCGGCAAGGGTTCTACGACGGACTCGTGTTCCAACGAGTGCTTCCCGGGTTCTCCATCACCGCGGGCGATCCGGAAGGGAACGGAACCGGAGGCTCGGGATACGGGCTGGCCGACGAGCTCCCGCCCGCGGGATTCACATATGAGCCTGGGGTGGTTGCGATGGCCGAGGGCGGGGGCGCCGCCAGTAGCCAGTTCTTCATTGTCACCGGAGCCGACGCATCCGTTCTCACTCGCAGCTTCTCGGTCATCGGCAACGTGACCGACGGTGAGGAAACGATCGAGACGATCAGCGCTCTCCCGCTCACCCGAGCTGTCGGCAGTACCGAGCAGAGCCGGCCAACCGAGACGGTCTACATCGAATCGATCACCTTCAGCGATTGATCGACCTCCATACCCATTCAACCGTTTCCGACGGATCCGACTCTCCGACTGCGGTAGTCGAGAAGGCGGCGGAACGTGGGATTACCGCTCTCGCCCTCACCGACCACGATTCGGTCGGAGGGCTGGCGGAAGCCAACAAGGCGGCGGCCGATGCAGGCATCGAGCTCATTCCGGGCACCGAGTTGTCGGTCAACTGGACCACCGGGGCCATGCACTTGGTCGTCTTGTTCTTGTCGCCGGTCCCCGGCCCGCTCCAGAATCGCCTCGGCGAGATGCGCGCCGGCCGGGCGACGCGCAACACGGTGATTCTCGAGCGACTCGCCACCCTCGGCCTGCCCGTTCCACTCGAAGAAGTGCTGGCTCATGGGCAAGGAGAGTCGATCGGACGTCCTCATATCGCCGCGGTAATGATGAGCCGGGGCTATGTCGAGACGATGGCCGAGGCCTTCGACTTGTATTTGGGATTCGGCCGGCCCGCCTACGCGCCGCGCTGGCGGCTCGACCCCGAAGAAGCAATCGACCTCGCCCTGCAATCGGGGGCGGTCCCGATCCTGGCCCATCCACACACCCTGGCGCTTGACCGCTCCGAGGCCGTCGCCTCGACCCTGACCCGACTCAAAAAGGCCGGGCTGGTCGGGATGGAGTGCTACTACCCCCTCTACTCGCCGATCGAACGCGAGGGCTACGCAGCCCTGGCCGAGAGATTCGGCCTCCTCCCATCGGGCGGGAGCGACTTCCACGGGACCTACAAACCGGGAGTCGAACTGGGCATTGGGAGGGGGGATCTGCGGGTGCCGCCGCAGTTGCTCGACCCGCTGCGACCTTTATGACCCAAAGGCCGGTAGGCGTCGGGACCGCGGCAGCGATCGTTTCCGGTTCGGTGATCCTTTCCCGCCTGCTCGGGTTGGGTCGGGAAGCCTTGCTGGCCGCGTTGCTGGGCGTAACCGCCGAAGGTGACCTCTATCGATACGCCTTCCTCCTCCCCGACTTGCTCAATTATCTCCTCGCCGGCGGCTTTCTCAGCATCACCCTGATCCCGTTGTTGTCCCGCCGCATGGAAGAGGGCAACTCGGAGCAAGCCCAATTTGATTTCACTGCCGTGTTTCGTTGGGTTTCGGTGGCGATCGTTGCGCTCACCGCTGGTCTCTTCATCTTCGCCGAGCCCGTCGCCCGGATCGCGTTCGCCTCGATCCCCGAGACCGACCTGCCCGAGGTGGTGCATCTCACCCGGATCGTGCTCCCGGCTCAAATCTGTTTCGTCCTGGGTTCGCTTTTCATGGCCTATCAATACGTGCACCGGAAATTCCTGATTCCGGCGCTCGCGCCTTTGATCTACAACCTGGGGATCATCGCCGGCGGGCTGCTGGCGGCCGGCAACACCGAGAATCGCGCCGACGGCTTCATCTGGGGAGCTTTGCTCGGAGCCCTTGCTGGCACCCTGCTCCTGCAATGGCTTGGCGCTCACCGGGCGGGGCTGCGATTTGCCCGCGGCCCCAGCCAAGCGGTGCCTGCATATTTCGCTCTGGCACTGCCTTTGATGATCGGCCAATCGGTGGCGGTATTGGACGAACAGTTCCCCCGAATCTTTGGACAGCTCTCCGAAGTCGGGGCTACCTCGGCTCTGTCGCTGGCGCGGATGTTGAACATGCTGCCGGTGGGGGTCATCGCCCAGGCGGCGGCTGTCGCGAGCTACCCGTTCCTGGCCCGCCTCGTTGCGGCCGGAGATGAAACCGAGACGGACCGACTCACCGACCGCGCCTTGCGGACTTCGACGGTCGCCTCCCTGTTCGCTCTCGCCCTCGTGATCGGCGCGGCGCGTCCGCTCGTCACCTTGGTCTACGAATGGGGACGGTTCGAATCGGCCGACTCGGACCTCGTGGCCGGGCTATTGATTTGGTTCGCCCTGGCGATACCAGCCTGGGGCATTCACCAGATCCTGAGCCGGTGGTTCTATGCCCACGAACGGATGTGGCTGCCGGTGGTCATTGGAACCGCAGCCACCGCCGTTGCTATCCCCCTTGCCCTCTGGTTCCTCGAGCTGGGAGGGGTGAGCGGCATCGCGGTAGCCAGCACCGTGGTGATGTGGCTGTACACCATCGGTCTCATCGTGGCCTGGGCCCGAGCGCGCGCCGACCGCTGGCAGCCGCTGACGTCCCTCATCTTCCGGGCGCTTGTCCCGACCGCGGCCGCGGCGTTGGCGATCCGTTGGGTGGTCGATCGCCTGGGCGACGCGGGTCCGTTACAGAGCCTCCTCGGATGCATCCTGGCCGCCTTGATCGGGCTGGTGGTCTTCTCGGTGAGCGGTCGTCCGCTCCGACTCGTGGAATCGACCCCGGGTTGGTGGAGAGCCCAGAACTAATCGATTTGGGCTCGTCGAACCGACTAGTCGACCCGAGCTTGGCCGCGCGGATCAGGCGTGACCGCCGGGAGAGGGTCGTCGGGGTGGGCGTCGAGATAGGCCCGGACCCACGCCGCCGGTCGCCGGCGGCCAGGAAGTTTGGCGCGCAAGGCAATTGCTTCCTCGTTCATGCGAGCAAAAACCGCCATGATCGCCGCTGCCTCGTACTCGCTGGCTCCACCTTTGATCTCGATGTCAGGCATTCTGCGGCTCCACCAGTTCGATCAAGGTGCCAGCCAGGTCGGCGGGATGGACAAAGGCAATCTTGGCTCCTCGCCCTCCCGTCCGCGCGGTCTCATCAATCAACTTCGCGCCCGTTGAGCGGAGATGTTTCAAAGCCTCTTCTATGTCGAGCACGGCGTAGGCCAGATGGTGCATGCCCTCCCCCCGCCGGTCGAGAAAGCGTCCAACCGGCGAGTTCGGGTCGAGCGGAGTCAACAATTGAACAAAACTCCCACCGATCGGGAGCAGTGCTTCCTCGACTCCCTGGCTCTCGACTATCTCTCGATGGGCGGGTTCCACGCCGTAGCGGTCGCGGTAGCTGTCGATTGAGGCGTCGAGGTCCTTGACGGCAATTCCGACGTGATCGAGGTTGTAAACCAGCACCCGATCAGGCTAGGAGAGCTCGATCTGCGCTGAGTAGCCTCGACGCCGATGGCTGAGCGGATCGAACGCAACCTGGGACTCGATCTCGTCAGGGTGACCGAAACTGCGGCGATGGCTGCTGCCCGATGGATGGGGCGAGGCGACAAGGAAAAAGCCGACCAGGCGGCGGTCGATGGCATGAGGGCTCACCTGGCGACTCTCGACATCGACGGGGTCGTGATCATCGGCGAAGGAGCCAAAGACCAAGCCCCGATGCTGTATAACGGCGAGCGAGTCGGGACCGGTTCCGGCATGAAAGTGGAAGTGGCGGTCGATCCCGTCGATGGCACCACTCTCACCGCCCAAGGCGAGCCCGGTGCGCTTGCGGTCATAGCCGTCTCCGAAGGGATGGGCCTGATGTACGCGCCGGGTGAGCTCGTCTACATGGACAAAATCGCCGTTGGTCCAGAGGCTGCCGGCCAGATCGAACTCGATGCGCCTCCGGCCGAAAACCTCCGTCGGGTGGCTAAGGCTCGCGCCAAAGATGTCAGCGATCTGACGGTCGTGGTCCTCAACCGGCCCCGCAACGAAGGCTATGTCGACGCCGTCCGGGCCGCGGGAGCCCGAATCCGCATGATTCGCGACGGGGATGTCGCGGCCGCGATTTCGACGGCCCGCACGGAGACCAACATCGACCTGCTCATGGGGATCGGAGGATCGCCGGAGGCAGTCCTGGCGGCGGCGGCGCTCAAGTGCATGGGGGGTGAGATGCAATGCCGGCTCTGGCCGCGCAACGAGGAGGAGGCTTCGTGGGCTCGGCAAGCCGGGCTCGACCTCGACCAGGTCATGACCACGGCTGATCTCGTCGGTTCGAACAACGTCTTCTTCGCTGCCACCGGCGTCACCGGCGGCGACTATCTGCGTGGCGTCGACTTCACCGGAGAAAGGGTCACCACCCATTCGGTGATAATGCGATCCAAGACCGGATCCATCCGCTACATGGATGCCAGTCACAATCTGGGGCGGCTGCGGGAGATGTCTGCGACTGCCCTCGACTGAGAGGAAACCATGCCAGGACCAGCTGGCCTGTCTGAGGCCTATAAGAACGTCATCGCCTTGCGGGCGCTTCGCCAATTTGATCGTCGCCCGCTCAGCGATCCTGACCTACACGCAATCCTGGAGGCGGCGCGCTGGACAGGTTCTTCGAAGAACCGCCAGGATTGGGGGTTGGTCGTCGTCACCGATCCCGAGCAAAGAGATCGGCTAGCGGCGTGCGGAGATTTCACCGACCCGGTTCGCAACGCCCCACTCACGATCGCGTTAGTCCAAGAACCGAACGGTTACGAGTTCGACATAGGACGGCTGGCGCAGAACATCATGCTCGCCGCCAGCTCGATTGGCGTGGCCACCTGCCCGGTCACCTTCCATCGGAGCGACGATGCTGGCCAGGTGCTCGGCCTTCCGACCGGAGCTCGCTGTCGCTATGGCGTCGTCGCCGGCTATCCCACGCAATCAACCCGGCCGTCCAAGCGCGACGGAAGAATGGATTTCGACTCGTTCGTGCATTGGAACTCGTACTAGAGAGCAGCCGTGCACCTGGTTTGGGACTGGAACGGGACGCTCTTCGATGACCTCGAGGTGGTTATCAATTCGGTGAATGCGGTCTTGGCAACCGTCGAAGGGCCGACCATCGACGCCGACGTCTATCGAACTCACTACACGCGGCCGGTGAAACTCTTCTATGACCGGCTCGTAGGACGGGAGTTCACGATGGAGGAATGGCTGAAGCTTGACTCCCACTTTCACGAGGTATATGTCGCGGCCCTCGACACTGCGTTCCTGACCAGTGACGCCCGCCTCGCTCTCGAGAAAGTGGCAGCGGGCGGGCACACCCAGTCTCTCCTCTCCATGCTTCCCCATGATTTGCTGACGCCCTTGATCGATCGGTTCGAAATCGGTCATTACTTCGACCGAATCGACGGCCATCGCGGCGACGAAGGAACGCCCGGGGATTTCAAAACGGAATACCTGGTGCGCCATCTGAGGGTTCTGACCCGGGGCGACGAACCGGGAACGGTGGCCGTCATTGGCGACACTCCCGACGATGCAGTTGCTGCCCTGGCCGTCGGCGCCCGCGTGGTGCTCTACGACGGCGGTTCGCATCATCGGTCCGACCTCGACGAAGTTGGAGTTCCAGTCACCTCGACATTGCTCGAAGCAGTGGACCTAGTTTTGGAGGCACCGAATGAAATCGATTAATCCCACCAACGGTGAGGTCGTCGCCGAATACCAACCGCATTCTTCGGCCGAGATCGACGGCCGGATCGAGGCCGCCCATGCCGCGTTCACGGAATGGCGCCGGGTTCGTTTCGGAAAGCGGGCGGAGTTGATGGAGCGGACGGGTGATCTGCTGGAGAAGCGCAAGGACGATCTCGCTCGCCTTATGACGATGGAGATGGGAAAGCCCGTCGCGGCCGGGCGGGCCGAAGCCGAGAAATGTGCCTGGGTTTGCCGGCACTACGCCGCCAACGCAGAGCAGATGCTTGGCGACGTTGCCATCGCCACGGATAGAACCAAGAGCTACGTCCACCACGAGCCGCTCGGCGTGGTCCTGGCGGTTATGCCCTGGAACTTCCCCTTTTGGCAAGTATTCCGGTTTGTCGCTCCGGCCCTCATGGCGGGAAACGCCGGAGTCCTGAAGCACGCTTCCAACGTCAGCGGTTGCGCGATTGCCATTGAGGAGATCATCTCGGACGCGGGTTTTCCCGATGGTCTGTTCTCGTCACTTCTAATTGGCTCCGAACATGTAGCGGAGATCCTGGAGCACCCCCGGGTCGTCGCGGCCACGCTCACCGGCAGCGAGCCAGCTGGACGGGCGGTCGCTGAGAAAGCGGGGTCACTGCTCAAGAAGACGGTGCTCGAGTTGGGAGGCAGCGATCCCTATCTGATCCTCGCCGACGCCGACCTCGTGACTGCAGCCAAGTCATGTGCTGCGAGCCGGATGATCAACAATGGGCAGAGTTGCATCGCAGCCAAGCGGTTCATCGTCGTCGCTGACATCGCCGCTGAGTTCACCTCCGAATTCGTGAAAGAAATGTCGTCCTACGAGATGGGAGACCCGGCCGAAGAGTCGACCCGTCTCGGTCCACTCGCCCGGATCGATCTCCGCGACGACCTTCATGATCAGGTGACAAGGTCGATCGAAGCCGGCGCGGAGCTCCTAATCGGCGGCGAGATCCCGCCTGGCCCCGGGGCTTTCTATCCGCCGACCGTACTCGCCGGGGTTCGCAAAGGAATGCCTGCCTACGAAGAGGAAATGTTTGGCCCGGTTGCGACCGTCATTGACGTCGCCGACGAGGCGGAAGCGATCGAAGTGGCCAACGACTCGCCCTTCGGTCTCGGAGCGGCGGTGTTCTCGGCCGACGTTGCCCGCGCCGAGCGGATCGCCGCAACCCAGCTCGAAGCCGGATGTTGTTTCGTCAACGCCCTGGTCGCCTCCGACCCCCGACTGCCCTTCGGAGGCATCAAATCTTCGGGTTATGGGCGCGAGCTCTCCGAGCTCGGGATCAAGGAATTCGTCAACCAGAAAACGGTGGTCGTCGCCTAGCTCGACAAATAGCTAGAGCTCGAGGCGGCCGGAGAGGGCGCGGCCCAGGGTGAGTTCGTCGGCGTAGTCGAGGTCACCGCCCACGGGTAGTCCCATGGCCAGCCGCGTTACCCGGACCCCGAGCGGTTTCATCTCTCGGGCGATATACATGGCGGTGACATCACCCTCGACGGTCGGGTTGGTCGCCAGGATCAGTTCCTTGATCTCCTCGTCGACCACGCGCTTGCCGATTTCAGCGATATGAAGTTGCGACGGTCCGACCCCGCCGATCGGAGAGATTGCCCCTCCCAGGACGTGATAGCGGCCCCGGAACTCTTGGCTCCGTTCAATCACCGCGATGTCCTGGGCACGTTCGACCACACAAAGCAGGCCCTGCTCTCGCTTGGGATCACGGCAGATGGAGCACTCTTCGCCCGCGGTGACGTTGAAGCAACGGGCACAGATGCCCAACTGCTCGCGCATGTCGACGATGGCCGTGGAGAGACGGAGAGCGTCGGCCTTCTCGACCCCTAGAAGGTGAAATGCCATTCGCTGCGCGCTCTTTCGTCCGACCCCCGGAAGTCGAGTCAGCTCATCGATCAGTCGCTGCAGCGGTCCTTCGAACACTCAGCCCAGCAGCCGTCCGAGATCAAGACCGCTCGCGACCTCTCCGAGGGAGCTTTCGCTCTCGGCACTCGCCGCCGCCAGCGCCTGGTTGACCGCCACCGTGACGAGATCGCCGAGCATCTCAGCGTCATCGAGCAGGCTCGGGTCGATCGTCACTGATTCGACATTTCCACCGAGGACCACAACCTTGACTCGACCTGCTCCGGCAGTCCCTTCGTAGCGCCGTTTGGCCAGCTCCTCTTGGCGGGCAGCCATGTCTTCTTGCATTTGTTGGACCTGGCGCAACATTGCTCCGAGGTCGCCGGGAAGGTTCGTCATAGGTTTGGGGAAGGGTAATTCACCCTGGTTAATTCATTCAGGGTCATCCTCCACGACGGTCGCTCCCAGTTCTCGCTCGAGGAGCGCGGTTGGATCGAGAATTTCAGCCGGCGCTTCGAAGAGCCGCTCCTGGTCCAGTTCGATCTCCTCTTCTGCGGGCAGGGACGTATCGCCCGCCTTTCGGAACCCAACCCCGACGGTGCCGCCGAGCAGATCGCCCGCTTGGGTGGCAATCAAAGCCGACACCACCGGGTCGGCCATCAGGCCCTCGAGGTGAAAGTCCTGGCTGACATCGAGAATCAACCGGCGGCCCTCGACGGCTCCCGGGGTCGCCTCCCGGAACAGAGCCCAACGCCGGGGCCCGAGCACCTGTCGCAGGCTTCCAAACAAAGTCGGCCAAACCTCCTGGACGCGTTCCATGGTGAGTTCACCGTCTGCCGTGGACAAGGTGCCGCCCCCCTCGGCTCTTCGAGCCACTCCCCCCTCCGGGGGGAGAGACGGAGCCACTTCCCTCTCTGTGTCTCCCCCCGGAGGGGGGAGTACCGCCGTAGGCGGGGTGGGGGGCGCACCATCCGCACGCGTTGGAGAAACGGGAGGAACGGGAGAACCGCGCTCGACCTTTTCGATTCGGGAGAGCAGCGATTCCAGATCGGTTGCCGTTTCCGGACGGGTGAGCTTGATCACCGCCAGCTCAACCATCAACCTCTCTTCCCTGCCTTCTCGCAATTTGATCAACGCCTCACCGAGGAGATCGACAGCTCGCAGAACCGCGGCAGGTCCGACGATCTTGGCCGTTTTCTTCCAAGCTTCGAGAACCTCCTGGGGCTCGTCGGCCACCTCCGCCAGATTGGGCGCATAGTGAGCGAGAAACACACCCCGGAAATAGCCGATGGCCTCACCCACAAAGCGGCGCAAGTCGATTCCCCGGCTCGCCATCTCGGCAACCAGTTCCAGCCCCATGCGAGCGTCGCCTTGGGCCGTGGCTTCGGCCAGCCGGCCATACACCTCTGTCTCGGCCATCCCCAGGCTGCGCTGGACGCCGACCAGATCGACCGTGCCTCCCCCTAGCGCCGCGACTTGCTCGAGCAGTGAAAGCGCATCCCGGGCCGACCCGGCCGCGTGCCGGGCCAGCGCGACCAGCGACTTGGCGTTGGTCTTGTAACCCTCGAGGTCGGCGATCTTCGCCAGGTGCGCGGCCAGGGCCTCGATGCCTACCGGATGGAAATCAAAACGTTGGGTGCGGCTCCGGATCGTGTCGAGGAGCTTGTACGGCTCGGTTGTGGCGAGGACAAAGACAACGTGCTCGGGAGGCTCTTCCAACGTCTTGAGCAAGGCATTCCCAGCCGCCTTCGACAGCATGTGCGCCTCGTCGAGGATGTATACCCGGCGCCCCCCAATGCCGGCCGCCACCGTTGACACACTGAGGCGCATCTCGCGGATGTCTTCCACCGAATTGTGGGACGCGGCATCGAGTTCCATCACATCGAGGGAGGAGCCCTCGGTGATACCCAGACAGGAGACGCAGGTGTTGTCCGGTGACCCGTCCGGTGCACGGTTCTCGCAGTTGAGCGCTTTGGCGAGGATGCGGGCGGTTGTCGTCTTGCCCGTGCCCCTCGGTCCGGCAAACAGGTAGGCGTGGGCGACTCTTGCTTCGACGATCTCCCGGGCCAGCGTGGACGTCACGTGGCCCTGGCCAACCACATCTTCGAAGGACTGTGGCCGGTATTTTCGGTATAACGCCTGATAGCTCACGAATCGGTTCAGCGTACGGCATCGCTAGGACGCCATCTGTAGGACACTGGGGGATCCCTAACGTTTTGCTCCCAAAGTTTGCCTATTTGGCCGCCGATATCAGCAAGTGACCCGTATGTCTGAACCTGTGCCCTTCGCCGCCGCCCCGACGACGCCGCGTTCAGCCGTTTGGGCAAGAGGTTTGGTGCGGCGCTTCGGGAAAGAAACGGCAGTCGACGACCTCACCCTCGACATCCGGCCAGGGGAGTTTTATGGGCTGCTGGGCCAGAATGGTGCCGGCAAGACCACCACCATCAAAATGATTGTCGGTCTGCTGCGGCCGAATGCAGGAACTGCCGGAATCGCCGAGTTCGATACCTGGAAGCAACCTCTCCAAGTCAAGAAACGCATTGGAGTCCTGCCCGAGGAGTTCAACCTCTACGAGCGCCTCACCGGCTCCGAGCTCTTGGATTTCACCGCCGCCATGCATGGACTCGGCCGCGAGGAGGCCGTGGCCCGCCGCCTGCAGCTGCTTGAGCTCTTAGACCTCACCGAGGCGGCCGGCAAGCTCGTCGGCGACTACTCGCGCGGCATGCGCAAGAAGGTGGCTTTGGCGGCCGCGATCATTCACCGACCACCGGTGCTGTTCCTGGATGAGCCGTTCGAAGGAGTCGACCCGGTCTCAGCCCGGTTGATCCAAGACCTGTTGCGGCGATATACCACGGCCGGGGCCACCATCGTTTTCTCATCCCATGAGATGTACCTGGTTGAACGCCTCTGCACCCGGATCGGGATCATGCAGCGCGGTCGACTTCTCGTGGAGGACACCCCCGCCGGCCTCTGCGCGCAGATGGGGGTCGACTCGGTTGAAGATGCTTTCATCCTGGCGGTCGGGGGCGAGACCACGACAGAAGGTGTGGCTTGGTTGCACACATCGGCTGGCTGAAAGCCCGCTTGACCTGGAACGGCCTCCGGCGGGATCGTCAAAGACGGATCGGGCTGCCTTTGGTGATGGCGCTGATGGTCTACATCTCTTGGCGACTGGCGACGGCGTACGCATCTGGTTATGCGAGCCTCGATGAGCCGCTCAGCCGCGAGTTCGCCTTGTGGGGAGCGCTTGCGCTTTTCATTGGCTGGATCTCGCTCCCGGTAGTCATCTTCCCCCTCGACGAGACGCTCGATCCGGCCCGCCTCGCGGTCTTCCCGATCGAGCGGCGAACACTTCTTTCCGGGTTGATCGTGGCCTCGCTGGTTTCGCCCAGCGTGCTCATCCCCGCCACCGCCCTGGGTGTCAACGTCAGCGTCTTCTCCGGGTGGGCACGGTTCGCCGCGATCGTCGCAGGCATTGTTCTGATCGCCCAGATGCTCGTTGGAGCGCACCTTTTCACGGGCGCGATCTCGGCGATTCTGCGTTCCCGACGCGGGCGCGACGTGGCCGTCCTGGTCGTGATCGGGATCGGGCTTTTCACTTTCGGCGCCTACCAAACCGTGTCGGGGCGCATCGACGAGGTAGGCCTTGGCGGCGCCCTCATCGACAGTCCGATTTCTCGTTGGGCATTGTTAATCCCACCCGTCGCTGCGCAATCAGTGGCTACCGAGGCAGCCGCCGGTGATCTAGTCGGTGCGCTGAGCATGCTGATGGTGTCTCTCGGCTGGCTGGGGCTGATGGCGTTTGCCTGGTCGAGATTGCTGGGATGGATGCTGGTCACGCCCGATCACAGCCCGCGCCCCGATCGGGCCAGGCACCGCCGCGGTTTCGCCGAGCGAGGCCCCTGGGGAACCCGGTTGGTGCTCGCTCGAAAGGAGCTTCGGTTCTTCGTCCGTGACCCTCGTCAACGGCTCGTATGGACCGGGACCGTGATTTTCGTTGGCCTGGCCGTTGCGGTCCTCATCGTCGGGACCGAGTCGATGGAGACCTTCCGCCGATCGAGTTGGTTGCCGCTCCTGGCCCCGGCCATGGTTCTGTTTGTCGGTCTTCCCATCGCTCTCAATCAGTTCGGATGGGAGCGGAATGCGGCGAGCTACATCTTCGCCATGCCGATCAAACCGCGCCATCTGCTGCTCGGTAAGAACCTCGCCATCGGATTCGGCCTGATTCTCGAGACCATGTTTCTCTCGGTGCTCCTTGCAACTATCAGCGGCGCCTGGGGCGCGTTGCTGATGGTGCCCGCCCTATCGCTGGCTGCAATCGGAGGACAACTGGCGGTGGGCAACCTGGTCTCGGTCATGACGCCCCTCCGGTTGCCCCGGGAAGGAACCGACATCTTTGCGCAGGCGACCGAGCAGGGCTTCCTGGCGCTCATCGCGCAACTCACTTCGTTCCTGGTCATCGGACTGTTGCTGGTGCCCCCGTCGGTCGCCGTGGTCCTGACCGTCGCCTTCGGCCAGGTGTTGTCACCCTTCACGACCACAATATTTTGCGCCGCCTACGGGCTGATCCTCTATTTGCTGTCGCTGTGGCTCGCCGGAGTCCTGCTCCGGAGACGAGTGCCAGAGGTAGTGGCCTGGGTGCAGGTGCATTAGGCGTCCCTACTCTCGGGTCATGAGGCTAGGGATCGACCTTGATGGTGTGGTTGCCGACTTCAACGCCGGCTGGATCAGGCACTACAACCGCCAGTTCGGCTCCGAGATCGCCTTGGACGCCGTCGATCATTGGGACGCCATCCCTTCTTTGACCCATTTCGAGAACATGTCCTATTTCTGGAAGTGGGCTCGCGATCTCGAAGGCCACTCCCTCTTCCGTCACCTCGAGCCCTACCCGAATGCGATCGAAACGCTGACTGCTTTGGCGCTTGCCCGCCATCAGATTGTCATCCTGACGAGCAAACCGCACTTTGCTGTCTCGGACACCTTTGCCTGGATCGGCGAACACAAGATCCCGACACGCGAGGTCCACATCCTCGAACACAAATGGAAGGTCGAGTGCGACGTCTACCTCGAGGACGCGCAGTTCAACCTCGAGGATCTCGTGGAACACCGGCCGGAGGCGACCGTGTGCCGGTTCGTCAGGCCGTGGAACTCGCCAGTAGAAGGCGCGATCGACATTCATGATTGGGCCGGGTTCCAGGCGCTCGTTCTCGCCGGGATCTCCCCAAACCCCAAGCCGTAAAGGCATTGGGACGGTTAAGTTACGAGCGGAGGCCTCCTGCAGGCCCTGACAAAGGGAGTCATTGCATGAAGAAGCAAATCGTGATCCTCGGGGTGTTCCTCTTGTTGCTAGCCGCCTGCGGCGAGACGGCAGCGACCACTACTGAGGTCACCACCGCGACGACCTCCGAGCCACCGACCACCGTCGTTGAAGAAACCACCACGACCGCGGCCGAGGCGACATTGGGCAGTGCGGACAGTCCCATCCAGGTCTTGTTTGTTCCCTCGGTCGAGGCCGACGTGATCACCAGCGGCGGCGAAGTGATGAAGGCCGCCCTCGAGGAGGCAACCGGGCTCACCTTCGAGGTCTCGGTGCCTACCTCCTACGCAGCCACCATCGAGGAGATGTGCGCCGCTCCCGACCGGACGATGGCGTTCATCCCCGGCCTCGGCTACGTGCTCGCCTCGAATCTGTGTGGCGTGGACGTCGCTTTCAAGGCGGTCCGCTTCGGCTACGACGTCTACTGGGCCCAGTTCCTGGTGCAACGCGACAGCGGTCTCGAGACGCTCGACGATCTCGCCGGTCTGTCGTGGGCCTACCCGGATCCCGGCTCGACCTCCGGCTACATGGTGCCTTTGCTCACCCTCAATGAGGCGGGAGTAGAGCCCGGGGCTACGGTCGAAGCGGGTGGCCATCCCCAGGCGGCGCTCGCGGTCTATCGCGGCGACGCCGACTTTGCCACGACCTTCTATTCCCCCCCGTTGCTGCCTGAGGGCGAATGGGCCGAGGGCGATCCTCCGGACATCCCCGACGAGGCCATAGCGGAATGCGCGCCGTCGGACGATGGAGAACAGTTGTTGTGCGGCGACTACCGGGTGCTCGATGCGCGCGCCGGTGCCCGGACCGAAGCTCCCGACATCGTGCAGCAGGTGAAGATCCTGGCGATCACGCAGGGAATCCCCAACGACACGCTTTCGTTCGGGCCTGACTTTCCTGCGGAGATCCGCACTCAGATCGAGGACGCGCTGACGGCCTTCGCCGAGACGCCGGAGTGGGAAGAGTCGATCGGTAACCAGGACTTCTACGGCTGGACGGGGATCAGCGCGGCGACCGACGCCGAGTATGACGGTCTGCGCCAGATCGTCGAACTGGTCGGAATCGACCTCGACAGCCTCTAAAACCGCCGAACCCAGGGTTGGTGGCCGCGCTGGACGCGGCTGCCAACCCTGGGTTCGTGTAAACCTGAGCCCGATGCTGCGCGTCGAGGGGCTCACCAAGGTCTATGACGACGGGACCGTCGCCCTACGAGATGTCTCGTTTGAAGTTCCCGACGGCCAGTTCCTGGCAGTCATCGGGCTCTCTGGCTCGGGCAAGTCGACGCTGCTGCGCTGCATCAACCGCCTGGTGGAGCCGACTTCCGGCGCGGTCTACTGGAACGACGAGAACATCACCGATGCCCCCCAGGAAGATCTGCGGCTGATCCGCCGCAAGATCGGGATGGTGTTCCAGCACTTCAACCTGGTCCATCGCTCGACAGTGATCACGAACGTCCTCGCCGGAAGGCTCGGATACGTCAACCCGGCGATGGCGCTGGTGAATCGTTTCCCCAAGAGCGACATGACCAAAGGCAATTGCGCAGCTCCAGCGCGTCGGTCTCGCCGAAAAAGCCAGAGCTCGGGCCGATGAGCTCTCCGGCGGCCAGCAACAAAGAGTGGGGATCGCCCGGGCGATGATGCAAGACCCGGAGATGATCCTGGCCGACGAACCGGTGGCGAGCCTCGACCCCGTTCTCGCCCACTCGATCATGCAATACCTCGAGCTGATCAACTCCGAGGATCGGGTCACCGTCTTGTGCAGCCTCCACTTCCTGGATCTGGTCCACCGATATGCCGACCGGGCAATCGCCTTGAACCAGGGCGAGCTCGTCTTCGACGGTGAACCCAAGGCGATCGACGACGAGCGCTTCAAGGCGATCTACGGCCAGGAAGCCGAGCGCGTTGGCTGAACCGGAGCCGCGCAGGCGTTGGTGGTTCTGGCCGGCAATCGCGCTCGGTGTGATCGTCTTCGCCTACGGATTTGGAGTGACGCGAGTGAACCTCGACCAGATTCGTGACGAAACGCGGCGAGAGGGCCTCGTGCGAATCCTCCGAGCCCTCGCTCGTCCCGAGATTCTCGAGCAGGACGTCGCCGAGACGGCTACCGACGTTCCGATCGAGATCCCCTGCACCGGCGATTCCGGCGCCGTCACCTCGTCGGGGGACCAGCAGCTCACCCTCGACCCGGCTTGTGCCGACCCTCGAGCCGTGATCGTCGTGAGCGGTTCTGGCTTCGCCCCGAACGCGGAAGTTGGGATCTTCCTGATCCCGGAATCGCAGGTCTCGCTGCGGCTCGAGCGAGTCCGCACGGACGACAGCGGAGCCTTCGGGATCGAAGTGAGGCTCCCCAACCGGCCTTCGGAGCAACCGCAGACCATCAGAGTGGTAAGCGGAGAAGCTGCGGGCGAGCTGCGTTGGACCCAGACCGCCCGTGACACTCTCCGCTACATCATCGAGACGGTGTTTCTGGCGCTGATCGCCACCACCTTCGCCACCCTTCTGGCTGTCCCGCTTTCCTTCTTCGCCGCCCGCAACCTCATGGAAGAAATCTCGAGCCCGCTGACGAACGTCGCTTTGGGTCTCCTCGCCGTACCAGTGGGGCTCGGAGCCGGAGCCGCGGCCGCGATCTACATCGCGCGTTTTGCGGAACCCATCGGGGACCGACCGCTACTGGCGCTGGTCGGGGTCGCTGGAGCGATCGGACTATTGGTCTGGTTGCTCCGGCGCACGGCACGCGGAATTGTTTTGGTTCTCCAGTTTCTCCTGCTCGTCCTCGCGCTCTACCTCGTCTCCCGGTTGCTCGGGGCTGTCGGGAGCTGGCTCGAGACCAGGCTGGGTATCTTCGATTTTCTTGGCGGCTTTCTCGCCGGGATCGGTGATCTCCTTGGCTTTGGGCTGATTGTCATTGCTGCCCTCCTCGCCGCCGGGGGTTTGGTGATTACGGCGAATCGGTTCGGCCATCGGCTCCGTCGTCTGCTCAGCCCCAGCTCTCTACAGGCCGTGAACATTCCCTTGGCGATGGTCGCCGGCGCGCTGTGGGCGTTGCTGGTGGCGCGGGCGATTGCCTGGTTCTACCAGTGGGTGGATTCGGCACGCACGCTTTGGATCCCGCTCGCGGCCGGCGCGCTGATTGGTCTCCTCGCTACCTGGCGATCCCGACGCCGGCACTCACTCAACTTGGGGCTTGGCGTCTACTACCTCACCCGCACCGTTTTCAACGCGCTGCGCGCAATCGAACCATTGATCATGGCGATTGTTTTCGTGGTGTGGGTTGGGATCGGTCCTTTCGCGGGGGCTCTGGCGCTGGCCTTGCACACAATCGCGGCTCTGGCCAAGCTCTATTCAGAGCAAGTGGAGAGCATCGCCGAAGGGCCTATGGAGGCGATCAGGGCAACCGGTGCGAATCGACTGCAGAACGTGGTCTATGGCGTCGTCCCCCAGGTCATTCCCCCCTACATCTCCTTCACCATGTATCGCTGGGATATCAACGTGCGCATGTCGACGATCATCGGCTTCGTCGGAGGTGGCGGCATCGGCTTTCTCCTCCAACAGAACATTGGCATCGGCGACTATCGCGCAGCCGCCGCCCAGATTCTCGCGATCGCGATCGTGGTGGCTTCGATGGACTGGTTGAGCTCGCGTATCCGGGCACACTATGTCTGATCGGTTCATCCGACGCACTCGCGAGATCCGGGAGGAAGCCGAGCGCGCTCTCGCCCCGGCGGCGGCGCGATCGTTCGATTCGAAGGGGCGAGAAATAGAGGAGGAGCCCGACGAATTTCGAACCGCGTTCGAGCGTGATCGCGACCGGATTATCCACACCAAGGCCTTCCGCCGGCTGAAACATAAGACCCAGGTCTTCCTCAATCCGGAGGGCGACCACTATGTCACCCGGCTGACCCACACGTTGCAGGTGACCCAGGTGGGGCGGTCGTTGGCGGCCAGTCTCGGCCTGAACGACGCGTTGACCGAAGCCATTTGCCTGGGCCATGATGTCGGGCATTCACCCTTTGGACACACCGGCGAGGATGCCCTTACCCCCTACGTCGGCACCGACTGGCTCCACTCGGCTCACAGCGTGCGGGTGTTGTCGGTGCTGGAACCGCAGAATCTGACCTTCGAGGTGCTCGACGGGATCCGGGCGCACTCGTGGCGAGTCGATCCTCCCCCAGTCACCCAGGAAGGCATGGTGTGCCGGTTCGCCGACCGCATCGCATACCTGACCCACGACGTCGCCGACGCAATCCGGGCTGACATCCTGGAGCTCTCCGACCTCCCGGAGGCCGCCATCAGACGCTTTGGCGATGCCAGCCGGCTCTGGATCAACGCCATGATCCGGGCTGTCGTCGACTACAGCCTCGAAGTGGGAACGGTGGCGATGGAGCCCTCCACCCTCGCGGTCATGCACGACCTGCGCGCCTTCATGTTCGAGCGCGTCTATCTGCGTCCTGAAGCGGAGGAGCAGCGCATCCGAGCGGTGAGCGTGATCCAAAACCTGGTCGATTACTTCTCCGCCCATCCCGAGGAAATTCCACCCACGACGACGGTGCCCGACGCCGACCCGGTAACGGCCGCAATCGACTTCGTCGCCGGCATGACCGACCGCTACGCCATCACCACCCACGACCGCCTGTTCCGGCCTCGGCTCTTCGATTAGTCGACGTAATCTGCGAGAAATGGCCGACGGCGTGTTGTCGGAACCGGGCCAGGTCCGGACCACGGAAGTTATCGCGGCTCTCTCGCTGGCGACCGATCTCGCGGTTGGTTTCCCCTTCGAACACGGACTGCACAGCACTCTCGTTGCCGCTCGGCTGTGCGAACGCCTCGGTGTTGATTCAGAGACGACAGCGCAAGCCTATTTCCTCTGCCTTCTGTTCTATGTGGGCTGTACCGCCCCCGTCGACGTTGGTTGGGAGGTCTTTGGAGAGGACGGCTCCTTTCACGAGCACGCCATTCCAGTTCGATTTGGCGGCATTTCCGAGACGCTTAGAGGGATGACGCGAGCGGTAGCGCCTCCAACCGACCCGGCCTACGTCCGCGCCTGGCGTCTCGTACGCCACATGCCGGGCCTGGCGCTGAGGTTCTCCGATGTCGCTGCCGCAACATGCGAAGTCGCTCGAATGCTCACCGAAGAGCTCGGTTTGAGCAGATCCGACGCACATCTCGTGACCTACGAGTCAGAACGTTGGGATGGCTGGGGCGCTCCCAATCGGGTTGCGGGCGAGGAGATACCTCTTCCCGTGCGTATCGTCCACGTCGCTCGGGACGCAGCGTTCCAGAGCACGCTCAGTGACGATGAGTCCGTTGCAGCGTTGATCGCTGAGCGAGGTGGTGGCGGTCTCGATCCGGAGATTGCCCAAGTCTTCGCCTCCGCGGCCGGAGAGCTGCTCGAACTTGAAGCAACGAAATCCCTCTGGGACTTGACCTTGGACGCTGAACCCAAACCCTGGCTGATGCTCGAAGGAGAGGAGATCGACCGAGCTCTGGCCGCCATGGGTCATTTTGCCGATCTCGCCGTTTCCGATCTCGTCGGACACTCGAGCGGAGTGGCCAAGCTCAGCCGCGCTGCTGCCCAACTGCTCTCCTCCCAACCCGAGGATCAGATCCGGGTTGGTCGTGCCGCTCTGGTGCATGACCTCGGTCGCCTCGCTACACCGGTACGCATCTGGGAGAAAGTCGAGCCATTGACTGCAGACGACTGGGAGCGGATAAGGCTTCATGCCTATCACACGGAGCGCATCCTGCTGCGATCTCCGTTCCTTGCCCGCTTGGCTCCGGTTGCCTCTTTCCATCACGAACGACTTGACGGTTCTGGCTATCACCGCGGCGTAGGCGCCGCCTCCTTCGAACCTCTGTCTCAGGTCCTCGCTGCAGCCGATGCCTATCACGCCATGACCGAACCCCGGTGCTACCGGGTGGCTCTGTCTGCCGAAGAAGCGGCCGAGATTCTTGCCGAAGGGGCCGCAGCTGGGACCCTGAGTTCCGAAGCAGTCGGCGCGGTTCTGGCGGCGGCGGGCCATCGGGATCCCGTGGTCAAGCGACCGGCGGGGCTCACGGAGCGCGAGATTGAAGTCGTTCAGCTCCTCGCCCGAGGAATGCAAACGAAGCAGATCGCGCGCAGTCTCCAAATCTCACCGAAGACCGCCGATCATCACATCCAGAACGCCTATCGCAAGATGGGGGTCTCGACTCGGGCGGGAGCGACTTTGTTCGCCATGCAACACGGACTCACCGCTAGGGAGAACTCCCGATAGGCAGCGACCCCTGATCGACATACGTTGCCCTATAGGCAAGCGATGAAGAGGAGTCGCCATGAATGAGTACGTCGAGACGGTCATCATCGGTGGTGGTCAAGCTGGGTTGGCCGCCGGATATTTCTTAAGAGCCCGTGGCGTCCCGTTTGTGATCCTGGACGCGCACCAGAGGACTGGCGACTCGTGGCGAAGCCGTTGGGACTCTCTGCGTCTCTTCACGATGGCGCCCTACAACAGCATGCCTGGCGCGGTCTATCCCGGGCCTTCTCACCACTACCCGACCAAGGACGAGATCGCCGACTATCTCGAGGCTTATGCCCAGAGGTTTGATCTTCCGATCCGCTACGGAATCAAGGTGAACCGTGTATTCCGCGACGGAGACAGGTTCGAGATTTCCCATTCCAGCGGCTCGATTTCAGCCACCAACGTGGTGGTCGCGATCGGCTCGTATCACCAGCCCCGAATCCCGTCGTTCGCGACCGAACTCGACCCGGCGATCACTCAACTCCATTCCAGCGAGTACTGCAACCACGCCCAGCTCCAGGAGGGAGGAGTTCTAATCGTAGGCGCAGGGAATTCCGGGGCCGAGATCGCACTTGACCTCGGCGCTCATCATCAAGTCTGGCTCTCGGGACCTGATACTGGGCACGAGCCAACTCGCCCGGGGACGATGCCCGACCGATTAATCATGCCTCTCATGTGGTTGGCCGCGACTCGTCTAACGGTGAAGACCCGTGTGGGCCGGAAACTGCGAGACCACTTCATCTCTCCGCCCCGTGGGATTCCTCTGGCCCGCGTACGTGCGAAGGATCTCTCCTCCGCAGGCATCGAGCGGGTCGGGCGTACCACAGAGGTGATTGACGGATATCCCGTGCTCGCCGACGGCCGAAAGCTCGAGGTGTCGAACGTGATCTGGTGCACGGGATTTACACCAGACTTCGGTTGGATCGACTTGCCTCTTGCCCCTCCACAGTGGCTACCCGATTCAGGATCGCGGGGTCGTTGCCTCAATCCCCGGCCTGTACTTCATGGGGTTGCTATTCCAATACTCCTTGAGTTCGGCGTTGGTCGGAGGCGTGGGACGTGACGCCAAATACATAGCCGATCACATCGCCTCGAGCCGGCTGCCTGCCATGAGCAGTGCGGTTCCGACTTCCAGTGAGTGAAATCCCTGGGCCGCGACAACTACGAACCGCTTCTCGCTTGACCGTAGAAATTCAACCTATGGTGGAGGCCTTTCCACGAGGCCCAGAGCTGAACCAGTCCGACTGATGACCGACGAGCGACCGCCCGTTTACTTCAAGAACCCTGCCGAGTTCCGGCGCTGGTTGGCGAAGAATCACGCCACCGCCACCGAGCTCTGGATGGGTCTCAACAAGAAGCACGTGGTCCCGCGTGGCCTCACCTGGGAGCAGGCTGTCGAAGAGGCGCTTTGCTATGGGTGGATTGACTCCAAATCGCAGCGAATCGACGACAACTCCGTTCGCCAGCGCTGGACTCCGCGTAAGCCGGGAAGCAACTGGAGCAACATCAACATCGCCCTGGTCCAGAAGTTGATCGCCGAGGGTCGCATGAAGCCGGCCGGGCCTGGCCACCTTTGAGAGCCGGCGCGAAGACCGCAGCGGTATCTATTCCTACGAGAACCGACACCAGATCGAGCTAACGCCAGAGTTTGCGCAACAGCTCGCCGCCAACCGGAAGGCAACCGCGTTTTGGGATGCGTCGACACCTAGCTATCGCACCGGTTGTATCCATTGGGTCATGTCGGCCAAACAGGACGTGACTCGTCACAAACGGATGACTCAGTTGATCGAGGACTCAGCCGCTGGACGCCTTGTGCCTCCCCAGCGCTACGGCGATACCCCCGCCTGGGTCTCGAAAGCAGCGGCGGCGGCCCGGTCGATCTGACTCTTAGCGAACCCAGGGTTCGCCAGGAGCGATGCTCCCAACGGACCCTGGGTCACCACCGTTCTTAGGACTCAGCCCCAGTTAGCGCCTTGTCCCGCAGGTCTACCTCGATCTTGCGAGGCTTGGCTTGCTCGGCCATGGGGATCATGATCGTCAGCACACCGGCGTCGTAACTGGCGTCTATCTGGTTCGTATCCAGACCATCGCCGAGATGGAACCGGCGCACAAAGGTGCCATGCGGGCGCTCCCGTGCGACCCACTGGCCACCTTCGGGGTCACCGATATTTCGGGACGCCGTGACCGTCAGGGTGTTTCTTTCGACCGAAACGTCGATACTTTCGCGATCGACACCCGGCAGATCCAGGTGCAGGTAGAACCGCTCTCCCAGCTGATAGGCGTCAACGGGGACTACCGGGTTGCGGGTGCCAAACAGCTCCTGTGACATCCGGTCGAGCTCCGCAAAGGGCTCAAATCGCATCATCATCCATTACCTCCAATAAAGGACAACACGACTTGCATATTTTATTGCAAGAAATCTGATGTGTCAAGACTCAACTCTGGTGGAGCGCAAAACTCCAGCGATTACAAGGGTCAGACGACTTCGAGCGAGGTGACGGTGCCGCCCCCGGTGCCGTGACAGATCGCAGCTAGTCCTTGGGAACCGCCGCGGTGGCGGAGGGCGTGGATCAGCGTGACGAGGATCCTCGCGCCAGATGCTCCAATCGGATGGCCCAGCGCGATTGCTCCGCCGTTGACGTTGAGCTGCTCGAGGCCGACTCCTAGACGCCGCGTAAAGAGAATGCTGTTGAGCGCGAAAGCTTCATTGTTCTCGAAGAGGTCGAAGTCGCTGATGGCCTTTCCTTGCTTCTTCAAAAGTTTCTCGACGGCCGGGATGGGTGCTTCCGGGAATCGATAGGGCTCGCCCGCGGCCCACGAGGAGCCGGTGACGCGGGCGATCGGTTTGAGACTGTGTTCTTTGACCGCACCTTCTGAGGCCAGAACCAGTGCTGCCGCACCGTCGGAGATTTGGCTCGAGTTACCCGCGGTCAAAGTGCCGTCGCGACGAAAGGCGGGCTTGAGCTCAGCAAGAGTCGCGGTGGTCGTCTCCGGGCGGACCCCCTCGTCGTTGTTGGACCCAGCGACCTCCACAATTTCGTCAGCGAACGCCCCGGAGTCTTTGGCCACGGCGGCGCGCTGGTTCGAAAGCGCGGCAATCTCGTCCAGTTCGGTGCGACTCACCCCCTCCTCGGCGATTAGCTGCTCGGTCTGTTCGCCCATCGCCTCCCCGGACGCGGGATCGGTCAACCCATCGCGCGCCATCAGGTCGACTATCTGCACGCCGCGCGGGGCGTACTTGTAACCCCAGCGGGCCGATGAGTCGAGCCCGAATCCGGTCCCCGACATCGATTCGATTCCGCCCGCAAGAACGAGATCGATCTCCCCAGCTTTGATCTGCGCGGCTGCGGTCATCACTGCAGCCATGCCGGAGGAGCAGACCATGTCGATCGCCATCGCGTCGACATGCTTGGGGATCCCGGCCAGGAAGGCTGCTTGGCGCGGGACTAATTGGCCGTGGCCGCCACGCAGAACATTCCCCATGATCACCAAATCGAGCTTGTCGGCCGAGATACCGGATCGTTCGATCGCACCCTTCATCACCGGTGCAGCCAGCTCCGGTGGGGTCAGATCTTTGAACGCTCCTCCAAAGCGCCCCATGGCCGAACGGACGGCGGCAACCACGTAAACCATGGGATCGAAGCTAGTACCCGATCTCGAGGAGGTCTCCGTTGAAGGTGATCCTCCGATCATCGGGAATCTGGGCGCCTGGGCTGGCCATCAAGGTGTCGCGATCGAACTCCTTCCACGAGAAGTCCCCATAGCCATGGTGTTGCTCGCTCAGCTGCAATTCGACCGAGCCGCCTACGAACTCGAGAAGTGAAGAGAGCACTTCGGCGGCCTCGTCTTCGGGTCCGACGATCGACGTCTCGATGGCCGACTTCGTGACGATGGCAACGCTGGTTTTGCCGACCGCGACGCATTGTCCTGCGAAGTCGTTGACCAGGTGGGCCACGTCGGCAGTCGGGGCCGGGTAGGAGTCGGTCGGGCGAACTTCGAGCGGTCTGTGCTCCGAAGTCGCGCGGACATAGGGGCAGGCGGCGACGGGCTTCATCCCAAACTTTCGATAGAGCGCTTGCGCGGCGGGGTGTGCCCCAGCGAGAGTCATCAACGGCTCGCCTTGAGGCAGCACGAACTCAAGGAGCCGGAAACCGATGCCCTGTCCCTGGTACTCGGGGGTCACGAAGCAGTCGGACAAAACACTGGTGTGGGCGAAGCGACGGTGGCCGGCAAATCCCACGATGCGATCGCCATCGCAAGCCACCGCCATCTCCCCCGTTGCCAGGACGTGCCCAAACCACGGGTTGGACTCACCCGGCTCGGGCTCGGTCGCCCACCACACGGCCAGGATCCCCGAAAGGTCGGTGGCTAGAGCCGGTCGCAACTGGATCACGGGGCTGTGATCGTTGTCGGGGGCGGGTTAAGCATCATCTCGCGCACGCCGTTGTCGCGGTAGATCACGAAAACAGTGATAGCCACGAAAACCAAGACGATTAGCGCCTGGCCGATCAGTTTCCTTCGTTCCACCTAGTCCTCGGCGGGCTTCGCGTCAGTCCTCGGAAGGTTGCGCGGCAGCCATTGCGGCGATGTCTTCGACTACCGACTCGTTGGCCAGAGTCGTTACATCCCCGAGCTGGCGGTTCTCCGAGATGTCGCGCAACAACCGACGCATGATCTTGCCGGACCGCGTTTTGGGCAGGTCGGGGGTGAAGACAATCGACTTCGGTTTGGCGATCGGACCGATCGTGGCCGCCACGTGGTCGCGGAGCTCTTTGAGCAAGGCATCGTCACCGGTCGCCGATCCGCGCAGGGTGACAAAGGCAGCGATCGCTTGGCCGGTGAGGTCGTCTTTCCGACCAACGACCGCGGCTTCGGCCACCGCCGGATGGGATACCAACGCCGATTCCACTTCGGTCGTGGAGATGTTGTGGCCCGACACCAGCATGATGTCGTCAACCCGGCCCAGCAGCCAGAAGTAGCCATCGTCGTCACGTTTGGCCCCGTCACCCGGGAAATAGCGGCCGGGGAACCGTGACCAGTAGGTGTTGACGAACCGATCGGGGTCGCCGTAGATCGTCCGCGCCATCGAGGGCCACGCGCGATCGATGACCAGGAACCCACCACCCCCTAACGGCACCGAGTTCCCCTCCTCATCGACGACGTCCGCTGATAGTCCTGGCAACGGTCGCGTGGCCGAACCCGGTTTGGTCTTGGTGATCCCGGGCAGCGGGCTGATCATGATCGCTCCGGTCTCCGTCTGCCACCACGTGTCGACCACTGGGCATCTTTCGCGACCGATCACTTTGTGATACCACATCCATGCCTCGGGGTTGATCGGCTCGCCGACAGAGCCGAGCAGGCGCAGCGAGCTGAGATCGTGCTTCTCGGGATACTCGTCCCCCCACTTCATGAATGTCCGGATCGCGGTCGGCGCGGTGTAGAGGATGGTGACCTTGTACTCCTCGATGATCTGCCAGAGCCGATCGAAGTCGGGGAAGTTGGGGGCTCCTTCATAGATGACGGAGGTAGCCCGGTTCCCGAGCGGTCCGTAGACGATGTAGCTGTGGCCTGTGACCCAACCGATGTCGGCCGCACACCAATAGATGTCGCTGTCCGGCTTGAGATCGAACACCTGGCTGTGGGTAGTGAGCACCTGGGTGAAGTAGCCGGCCTGGGCGTGAACAATGCCTTTGGGCTTGCCGGTCGTGCCTGACGTGTAGAGGATGTAAAGCGGGTCCTCGGAATCGAGATGCTCCGGCTCGCACTCATCTGATTGGTCTTGGATTACCTCGTCCCACCACAGGTCGCGGCCCTCTTGCATCTCGACTGCGGAGCCGGTCCTGCGGAGAACGATCACATTCTTGACGCTCGGTGTTTTCTGCAGCGCTATATCGGCGTTGGCTTTCAACGCCACCTCCTTGCCCGCGCGCCAGGCGAAGTCCTGGGTGATCACCACTGTGGATTTGGCGTCGTTCACCCGGTCGGCGAGAGCGTCGGAAGAGAAGCCACCGAACACCGCCGAATGGATCACGCCTAGCCGCGCGCACGCCAGCATCGCGACAGGTAGTTCGGGCACCATCCCCATGTAGAGCGCGGCGGTGTCGCCTTTCTTCAAGCCAAGGGATTTGAGCGCGTTGGCGAACCGGCAGACCTGACGATGAAGATCGGAGTAGGTGATGGTTCTCGTGTCGCCGGGCTCGCCGATCCAGTAGTACGCCACCTTGTCGGCCGAGGTCTCGAGGTGTCGATCAAGGCAGTTGTAGGAGAGGTTGAGCTTGCCATCTGAGAACCACTTGAAGAATGGAGGCTCGGAGGCGTCCAGCGCTGAGGTCGGCTGCTCGAACCAGCTGATCCGGTCGACTGCCTGTTTCATCCAATAGCTGACCCAGTCGGCTTCGGCATCGTCATAGATAGCCGGCTGGGCGTTGGCGGCCTGGGCAAATGCGGGACTCGGTGGAAAAACTCGATCCTCGGCCAGCAGATTCTCTAGAGCACTGCTCATGTCACTCCTCGATCTCTTCCGCCAGAACCTATCACCTGAGGACCAGGTAGGTCCCGACCCCGAGCAGGGCGAGGCCGGCCACCTTGCCGAGGTCGATGGGGTCGACCGTCGCCCCCAGCAGGCCGAAGTGGTTGATGAGCGCGCTGACCACGAACTGGCTGACCGTGATCAGAACCAAAGCGGGCACCAAACCGATCTCCCCAACCGACAATGACAGGGTGCCGATGATGACGAGGCCGAGCAGGCCGGCGGTGTAGACGTACCAGGGCATCCCCGCCGCAGCCGCGAGATTGCCGCCACGGAGCAGGAGGATCACCAGGCCAATCACCATCCCTCCCGAGAAATAGGTGATGAAGGTCGACTCGATCGTGCCCACCTGCCGTTGCATGACCCCGGTGAACGTTGCCTGCATAGCAACGGCCACTCCACAAAGCACCGCCGCCGCCGCTGCCAATCTCATCTCCTGCCACCTTTCGCCAAAATGAATCGATGCGCTTCCTGAAACGGTTCTGGGAACCAATCGCCGCCGGCGACGTCACAGTGGCAATCCGCCGCTGGGACCGACCCCGAGTCGTCGCAGGGCGACGCTATCGCACTGCCGGCACGATCCTCGAAGTCGACTCGGTAGAGATTGTTGACGAATCGGCGCTCACCGACGAGCTCGCGAGCCACGCTGGGTATCGGAGCGCGGCCGAGATGATTTATGAGCTGCGCCACCGGCCCATGGGTGCCACCTTCGTGGTTCGCTTCCATGTCGTTCCCGGACCTGATCCGCGGACACTTCTGGCGGAGTCTGACCAACTGAGCGACGAAGAAATTGCCGAAGTCGAAAAACGCCTCGATCGCCTCGATCGCGCGTCATCTCATGGTCCGTGGACGCGCGAGGTACTGGCGATGATCGCCTCCAATCCAGCTCGACGTGCGCCCGACCTCGCTGCCGAGCTCGGCCGCGAGACCCTTCCCTTCAAAGTTGACGTCCGCAAACTGAAGAACCTCGGGTTGACGTTCAGTTTGAAAGTCGGTTATGAGCTCTCACCCCGCGGCGAGGCGTACCTAGCGCGCGAGATCGCGCAGCGCGGGGAGCACCTCGGACCCGATCATGGAGATGGCCCGATCGGGATTGGTTGAAGCGACCTGTATTGAGATCACGTCGGCCTTGATCTCCGCGACAAGCGGCCGGTAAGCCTCGATGATTTCCTCGGGCCCCGAGACGATGGTGTACTTCGAGAGAATCTCGTCGCGGTCCATCTCGTCTGCTCTTTGGCGAAGGACTGCCGGATCAACCTCTTCCAGCCGTCCGGGAGCGCGCAATCCGCGCATCGAGCCGAGCGCCTCCCATGCTTGTCCTCTGGATTCCGCCAGCACTACCCAACGTGTCGCCATGACCGTGCCGGGTTTTCCTCTCGCCTTCTGGAAAGGCGCGACGATCTTCTCGAGACAGTCGGTCGGATCTTTGACCGAGGTGATGATCCCCTCGCAGTGCTCACCGGCGAAGGCCGCCGATTGCTCGCCGCCGGCCGCCATCCACACCGGGATGTCTCCTGTCGGCGGGCTGTAAAGCTTCGCTTTGCGCGCCTGGTAGTACTTGCCCTCGAAGTCGACCTTCTCGCCGGCCAGCAACCGGTGGATGATTTCGAGCGCCTCGCGCATGCGCCTGATGCGTTCGCCGTAGCCCGGGAACTCAAATCCGAACGGACCTTCGTTGATGTTCTCGCCGGTTCCCACGCCGAGGACGAATCCCCCGGGCGCCAGCCGGCTCACCGTTGCGGCCGCCTGCGCAATCATCGCCGGCTGATAGTGGAAGAGAGGGCACGTGACCGAGGTGATGAAGGTCAGTGCCTCGGTGCGGGCCGCCGCCGCTCCGAGCCAAGTCCAGACGAAACCGGCCGCGCTCTCGTCGTCGACCCAGGGATGGAAATGGTCGGAGGCAGTGACGGCATCAAAGCCAGCCTTCTCGGCCGCGATGACCTGGTCGATGAGAACCTCGGGTTGATAGGACTCGTGCGAAGCGAGCCACGCAAATTTGGTCATCGAGGCACACTAAGTGACCGGCGCCGAAGAAGGATCACGCCGGCGCCGGCGATCGCCAGCGTTTGTACCCATTCCCCCCAGCGGGTGTACAAGGTGGGTGGCCCGGTGGCGAGGCGGAGATCGGCAGTGAGGACGGTCTCGTCGAGGAAGTCAGTGTTATTGCCGATGACGCCGCCGTTGGTGATGAAGGTGGACTTGCCGGTCACTGCGGCGTGGACTACGTCCAGTCCCAACTCCGCCGCTCGCATCCGTGACATGGCGATGAACTGATCCGAGACGGGCGTGAACTCGTAACTCCCCTCGTTGCTGGCCACGACCAAAAGTTGCGCTCCCGCTTTGGCCTCATCGCGGCCGTAGCGGGCGAAGGCTGCCTCGAAGGAGATCACCGCTCCGACCCGCCCGAAATCGAGAGCGAAGACTTTGGGCTCAGCCCCCTTGATCATGTCCCGCGGCACCTGCGACAGCGCCGGGATCCAATCGAAAAGCGGACGGGCCGGGATGTACTCGCCGAACGGCACCGGATGGCGTTTCTGGTACTCCCCGATCGATTCGCCCTCGTCATTCCAAGCGACGATCGCGTTGATCCACTCGGTGTCCGAGATCGGGCGATCGCCTCCGACCAGGAAGGCTGCGCCAATCCGTGCGGCCTCCGCTGAGATTGCTTCGTTGACGTCGGGGTTCAGCACAGGATCGGCGTCGAAACTTCCAGTCGACCCCTCGGCCCAGACCACCAGATCGACACTGGTCTCGGGGATGGTGCGGGTTAGCGCAAGATGCATTTCGTAGGTCGCCCGGCGCTCATTCAGGCAATGGGTCAAAGGACATGGCGTCGAACCCTGGACGATGGCGACGGGCACCGCGTCTCCCTTCGACCGGTCGGGGATCAAGGCCGCCGCGGCCACGACGACCACGATGCCACCGACGGCGAGCACCAGTGGTTTCCACTGCCCCTTCAACGCGAGGACAAGACCCACCGCCCAGAACATCAGCAGCACGCCCCACCCGCTCGTCCCGATCAAGTCGGCCGCCTGGCGCGAAACGGCGTACTCGCCCATCGGATAACCGACGAGACCCCATTCGAAACCGCCGACCGGGAAACGCACTCTCGCCGCCTCGAGCGCCGCCCAGCCTCCGACCGCGGCGGCGGCGAACGTGGTATCCGACTTGGCCTTGTTGACCAACCAGGCGAAGACCCCCGGGTAGAGACCAAAGACCCCAACGAGCGGCGCGACGGCGACGAACCCGAGCTCGCCCACCCAATAGATCAACCCGGCGAAAAACGACCAGCCAAATAGGGTCCCGAGCAGGAAGGGATGCTTCACGCTCCGGGCTATCCAGAGAAGCAGCGCCAACGCAATCGGCACCAACCACCCTTGCCCGAACGGGGGAAAGGCGAGAACCAAAAGCCCGGCCGCGAGCAGAGCAAGGGCTAGCGACCGCACACCGGCAGTGTATGGGAGGGGTAGCGTCTCGCTGTGAGGCCGATCAGTACCGAAGACCCGATCGCATTGGCCACGGTGGCCGCGATCCATGCCGGTGACTTGGAAGCCATGGCGAAGTTGCTGCGCGATAACCCCTGGCTGGCCACGGCACGCCTCGGCGACGGCGACTCGGACGGGATGTCCCGATCTTTGTTACATGTCGTCACCGACTGGCCGGGCCACTTCCCCAACGGAGCGGCCATGGTGGCGCTGTTGGCAACCGCGGGGGCCGATGTCAACGCTCCTTTTGCGGGACCGCATCAAGAAACTCCACTGCACTGGGCGGCTTCGAGCGATGACGTCGAAGTGCTCGATGCCTTGCTCGATGCCGGCGCTGATATCGAGGCTCCTGGTTCCGTGCTCGGTGGTGGCCCGCCTCTGAGTGATGCTCGCGGTTTCGGCCAGTGGAAAGCGGCTCATCGACTGGTGGAGCGCGGCGCCAGGACCCACATCATGGACGAAGCGGCCCTGGGTTTGATCGATCGTCTCGAGGAGCGCTTCACTGCCGATCCTCCGTCCCCCGAGGACATCAATCTTGGATTCTGGGCGGCTTGCCAGGGAGGGAGCCAAAGCTGCGCCCGGGTGTTGCTCGAGCGCGGCGCCGACATCAACTGGTTGCCGCCCTGGGAGAACCTCAGCCCACTCGACGCGGCAGAACGCGAGGGAGCCGAGGAGTTGGTTGTCTTTCTGCGGTCCCAGGGTGCCAAGGCAGCCAGCGAGCTGTGAGTCCCTCGGATCTGGAGGTAGCCATCGACGCCGTTCGGGCCGGCGCGGCGGTAGTTGCCCAAGCCATCGGCCAGCCGACTACCGCCGAATGGAAGAGCGATGCCAATCCCGTCACCATCGTCGACCAACAAGCCGAAGCGGCCATCGTCGAGGTGATCGCCAGGTTCCGACCGGATGATTCGGTATTGGCCGAAGAAGGCGGCGGAAGCAGCTGGGAGGAGGGCCGGGTCTGGCTCATCGATCCGCTCGATGGCACGGTGAACTTCATCCACGACATCCCCCACGTCGCCGTATCGGTGGCGCTCTGGATCGATGGAGAGCCTGAGGCTGCGGTGATCTATGACGTAGACCGAATCGAGGAGTTCACTGCTCAGCGTGGAAAGGGTGCGTGGCTCGACCATCGCCAGTTAGCAGTCAGTGGTGAGGGTGATCTTGCCCGCAGCCTGATCGCCACCGGCTTTCCTTACGACCGAAATATCCACGGCCGCGTCTACGCGGCAACCCTGGGCGAGGTACTCACGAGAGTTCAGGGGATCCGTCGCTTCGGCTCAGCTGCGCTCGACCTCGCCTGGGTTGCGTGCGGACGCTACGAGGGATACTGGGAGTCGGGTACTCAGCCCTGGGACGCCGGGGCCGGGGTGCTGCTCATCGAAGAGGCGGGAGGCCGGGTGACCAACCTCGATCGAGATCCCCATCGACTGGATGACTCCGTGATCGTCGCAACCAACGGTCACATCCACGAGGCGCTGATCGACGCCCTCCTCACGAGATGAGCACGCTGCTCATCGCCCGGGGCGTGATCGGTCACCCCGGAGCCAGCGCGGTGGTGATCGATGATGACCGCGTCGTCGCTATCGGAGCAGCGGGCGACTTTTCCGCCTCACGCTCGATATCTCACGACGGCTATCTGGGGGCACCCCGTCACGACCACCACTTTCACCCATTTGGCTACGCCGGTTCCGTGCTAGGTCTCTCGCTGAAGCAAGCCGGAAGCTTCGCCGGCCTCTCCCAGGCGGTACGCGATGCGACTGCCGCGATTGCACCTGGTCAGGCTCTGGTCGGCAACCGTCTCGATGATGAAGCCCTGACCGAACGCAGGTTGCCGACACGGTTGGATCTCGACTTGTGGTCTGGCTCTACCCCGACCCTCCTCATTCGCTACTGCGGCCACCTGGCGGTCGCCAACAGCGCTGCGCTGGAGCTGGCCGGACTCGCCGACCATCCCGATGGAATCCTGCGGGAGACCGAGATCGTGCCGGTCACCGAGGCTCTCGCTCCGCTTCGCCCCCAGCTCGGCCAAGGGGAAGTAACTCGCGCGCTCGCCGGGCTGGCCGGGCTCGGCCTGGGCAAGATCACCGCGATCGTGTCGGCGACCGATCCGCTTTGGTGTGAAGTCGACGACGAAATCGGCAGCTTGATCGAGGTCGCCCCGGCGCTCCCGTTCGATATCGAAGTCCTGGTGATCGCGTCGAGCCCACCCGAGCTACGCGACGCCGCCGAGCAAATCAGAACGGCCCAGCTCGACAATCTCACCTTTTTCGGTTGGAAGGAGTTCGCCGACGGAGCCTTGGGCGCCCACACCGCAGCCCTCCATGAGCCCTTTAGCGACGACCCTGGCAACCGCGGGATTCTCCGCCTCGATCGCGAACACGCAGAGGCGATGGCGCGGACCTGCCTCGATCTCGATGGAACAATTGCCATCCACGCGATTGGCGATGCCGCCAACGACGACGTGTTGTCCTTCTTTGCCGGGCTGGTCGAACACGGAGCCAGTTCGCGCCACCTGCGGATCGAGCACGCCTCCATGCTGACCGAGGCCGCGCGCGGGCTGATGGCTGAACTCGGGGTTACCGCCTCGGTGCAACCGTCATTCATCACCTCCGAGGTCGATTGGCTCGCGGCCCGGGTAGGAGAGCGCGCGGGTTACACCTACGCCCTCGCGGCTATGGAGGAGGCAGGCATTTCGCTTCTCGGGGGCTCCGACTGTCCGGTGGAGTCGCCAAACCCCTGGCCCGCCATCGCAGCTGCGGTGGGCAGTGGTCTCAGCCCTGAGTCGGCCTACCTGCTGTATGGGCCATCACTACAAGTGGGCGACGTGGCGAATCTGATCGAAACCGAGTCCGACGACATCGGGGGGGACAATCGGGTCATCTCCGTCTATCGCCACGGAGAACCCATCGAGCTCTCTCCGACTCTCGAGCTCATCTGAGGGGTCGGTCCTCTCTTGTTAGGTTGGCCCGATGCCTAATGAAATGATTCGTTGCAATGTTTGACTACGGCTCGGTCACTGCAGACAGCGTCGGCCAAACCCTCGATGAAGCGCTCACCGAGGCTGACGAAATGGTGGCGCGAGTAGTTGATCCATCGGTCGAACCCTCCTACAACAACATTCTCGCTCCTCTTGACGACGTCGAGGACTTCCTCGGACAGGTCTATGGCAAGACCGCGTTCATGGGCTATGTCCATTCCGACAAGGCGGTGCGAGACGCGGGGAACGCAGCCGAGGAACGGCTGCAAAAGTGGGGAGTGGAACTGATCTTTCGTTCGGACCTCTATGAGGCCGTGAAAAGGTTCGCGTCCACCTCCGAGGCGGAAGCCTTGACCGGAGAGCAGCGCAGATATCTCGAGTTTCTGCTGCGCGATCTGCGCCGGGCCGGACACGAACTCGATGAATCGACCCGCGCCGAGGTCAAACGGCTTACCGAGCGCTTGGTCGAGATCGGGGTTCTGTTCCAAAGGAACATCGATGAACACCAGGATTCGATCAGCCTGGGTCCCGACGACCTGGCAGGGCTCTCCCCCCAATATCTCGAGGGGCTTGAAGCCGGCGAGGAGGAAGGCACCTACAAGGTCGGGATGGCCTACCCCGATGTCATCCCGTTCATGGAGAACTCATCGCGTCGTGACCTGCGCGATGACTTGCTGCGCCGATTCAATAGTCGCGCGGTGGAGGCCAACCGGCCCTTGCTGGAGGAAGCTATCGCCCATCGCCAAACGATCGCCGAGCTGTTTGGCCAACCCTCCTGGGCGCATCACCAGCTCGAAGAAAAGATGGCCAAGACCCCTGACGCTGTCCTTCGGTTCTATGCCGGCCTGGTCCCCGGGCTAACCGAGCTCGGCCAGACCGAAAAAGGCAAGCTGGCCGAAATGCTCGGAGCCGACGGTCATGACAGCGAAATGCAGAGCTACGACTTTCGCTACTACGACACCCAGCTGCGCAAGCGTGACTACGGCGTCGACCCGATGGAGATCGCGTCCTACTTCCCCCTGCAGAGCGTGATCGACGGGCTATTCGAATTGACGGGTGAAGTCTTCGGCCTGCGCTATCGGTTGATCGACGTCCCCGTCTGGCACCCCGACGTTTTTGCCTACGCGATCGACGACGCGGCGACCGGCGAAGAGATCGCTCGCTTCTTCATGGATCTGTTCCCGCGCGAGGGAAAGTTCAGCCATGCCGCCGCCTTCACCCTGATCCACGGTCGCCGCAAGTCTGACGGGACCTATCAGAAGCCGCTCTCGGCAATCGTCGCCAACTTCACCAAACCCGGGGCCGATCGTCCCTCATTGCTGCAGCACCAAGAAGTAGAGACCTTTTTCCACGAGTTCGGACACATCCTCCACCAGACCTTGACCCAGGCCGAGATCACGCGCTTCGCCGGCTCGTCCACCGAGGGCGACTTCGTCGAGGCGCCGAGCCAGATCATGGAGAACTGGACCTGGGAGCCAGAGATCCTCGCTCGCTTCGCCCGTCACTACGAGAGCGGAAAGCCCATCCCCACCGAACTGGTCGCCCAACTGACGGCGGCGAAGAACCTGAACCTCTCCTTGTTGACCCTCCGCCAGGCCCAATTCGGCATGCTCGACATGTGGCTGCACGATGAGAACCCGCAAAAGGACCTCGACGACATCCACCTCCGCTCGACCGAGATCGGCCTCTTTCCCTACCACCGGGGGACGTTCTACCCGGCCTCCTTCGGCCACCTGCTCGGCGGCTACGACGCCGGGTATTACGGCTACTTGTGGTCAGAGGTGTACGGCGACGACATGTGGAGCCGTTTTGCCAGCGAAGGGCTGCGCAGCCCGGAGGTGGGCGCCGACTACCGCCGGGAGGTCCTGGCCACCGGTGGGTCCCGGGACGCGATCGAGCATTTGCGGGCGTTCCTCGGCCGTGAGCCCAACAACGAGGCCTTTTTGCGCAAGCTGGGGATGGGTGAAGACGGGAACCGCAGCGACCGCTAAAGCGTATAAGTCGGTAGGACGAGGATGTTTTAGCGGCGGTTTAACAGGGAAAGATGAAACTGTTGAGACCGGGCCGGGCTCCCAATGGGCTTGCGCTGGGATCTGGCAACCGGAAGAAAACGCCGTCAATGAAGGTTGATTCCGGATAGAGGCCGCCAGGAAGGAGGCCCTTGAAATGTCAGAAACACTCAAAGGCTCAGCGATACGGGGAATGACCCGTCCTTCGCGCCGTTACGCCGAGGATCGGGTTTGCAACCACCAGGGATGCGAGACCCGTCTCAGCCAGTACAACCGTCGAGACCACTGCTACGCGCATGCGCCGGTGCGTTTCCCACGGGTACGGGGGAGGATTCTGCCAGAAGGGGTCTGACCCGTTTCCGAATCCGCGTGAGTGAACAAGGCTTCTAGGAGCGCTGGGTCAGGTTCTCTCCCCCTCCCCTCGACACAGACGTCTTCCTAGAAACAGAGGCCCCGGCGACCCCTCCGCCGGGGCCTCGCTTTGGATTTTTTGAGGCGAACCCAGGGTTCTTATCGTTGTACACAGAGTTTTGACACCGCGCTGTGAACCCAGGGTTCGCAAAGAAGGAGCAACTTTGTCCATAGTTCTAAACGTTCCCGATATCTCCTGTGCCCATTGCAAGTCAACTATCGAGGGTGCACTCGGCAACCTCGCCGGAATTGTCAAGGTCGAGGTCGATATCGACGACCGAACCGTTGAGCTCGACACCAATCCTGAGGTTGTCTCCCTCGACCAAATCATCTCGGCGCTCGACGAAGTCGGCTACGAGGTAGCGACTTGAGCGAAACGGTCACGACCGTTGATTTCGGGGTAGAAGGGATGACCTGTGCCTCGTGTGCAGCCCGAGTCGAAAAGGCGCTCTCCCGACAACCCGGGGTCGAAGCTGCCACGGTCAACCTCGCCTCTTCTAAAGCACGCGTCCGAGCGAGTGACTCGGTGGATGGAGTCGCGCTCAAAGCAGCCGTCGCCAAAATCGGTTACGGACTAGTCGACATCGATCCGGCGGACCAAGACCGGACTGGCCACATGCACAGTGCGGAGGAGAAGAGGCAGTGGCGCCGCTTTTGGATAGCCGCTGGTTTCACCGCCCCCACCCTCGCGCTCGCCATGTTCGTGAGCCCCAGCACCACCAGTTCCTGGCTGCAGTTTGCCCTGTCCACTCCGGTCGTTCTCTGGGTTGGATTCCAATTCCATCGCAGGGCCTGGACCCAGGCGCGTCACGGCACCGTTGGGATGGACACGCTCATCTCTCTCGGATCACTCGCGGCATATAGCTGGTCGATTTGGGCTCTGTTCAGCGGATCGGGCATGGGTCACGATCAAGTCTTCTTCGAGACCGCTGCCGTAATAGTGACGCTGATCACGCTCGGTCGCGCGCTCGAGGCCCGGGCCAAAGGCAGCGCGAGTCGCGCACTGACCGCGCTGCTCGAACTTGGACCTGCCCAAGCGCGGGTCCGCACCGCAGACGGAGAACGCATGCTGCCAACAGACCAGGTGCTGCCGGGTGATCTCATGGTGCTTCATCCGGGTGAGAAAGTGCCCACAGATGGGGTCATCGTCGAAGGTGGTTCTTCGTTCGATGAGTCGATGTTGACCGGCGAATCGATCGGTGTCACCAAAGGGGTGGGCGAAGAGGTCTTCGGCGCAACGATCAACCAAGAAGGCTTAGTGGTTGTGAGAGCGCAACGCATTGGACAGGAAACGGCGCTGAGCCGAATTGTTGCTCTCGTCGAGGAGGCGCAGGCCGGCAAGGCACCCATTCAGCGGCTGGCCGATCGCATCTCCTCGGTCTTCGTTCCGGTCGTCATCGGAATCTCGCTCTTCACGTTGATTGTCTGGCTGGTGCTCGGCTCCGAGCCAGCCGATGCGTTCCGCGCAGCCGTAGCCGTGCTGATCATCGCCTGCCCCTGCGCTCTCGGCCTTGCCACCCCGACGGCGATCATGGTCGGAAGCGGCCGCGGGGCCCAGCTCGGCGTCCTGTTTCGAAATCCCGACGTGTTTGAAAGGGCGCAGGACGTGGACATGGTCATCTTCGACAAGACCGGCACGCTCACGACTGGTGCCATGACACTTTCCGACCTCGAGACGGCGGAAGTTGAAGATGAACTGCTCTATTTGGTCGCGACCGTGGAGGCAGCTGGCGGTCATCCCATCGGAAAGGCTGTCGCCCTCGGAGCCGAGACTCGCGGCATCGAACTCGGCCGGCCCGAAAGAATCGAAACGCTCGGCGGTTTGGGAGTCGTCGGAACTGTGGCCGGGATCGAGGTAGTCGCCGGCAAACCCAAGCTGCTGGCCGATCGCGGGCTCCAGATCCCACACCGGTTGCTCGAGGCCATGGAAGCCTTTGAAAAGGACGGGAAAACAGCCTTCCTCGCTGGATACCGCGGCAAGGCGAGAGCTGCGCTGGCAGTCGCCGATAGCCTCCGCCCGAACTCGGTTGGAACGATCGCAAGTCTCGGCCGTCTCTCAATTTCGGTCGGCATGCTCACCGGCGACAACCGGCTCACCGCCAATCAGATCGCATCGGAACTCGGCATCGATCAGGTAATTGCGGAAGTGCTTCCTGGCGAGAAAGCCGACGAGATTCGCCGTTTGCAAATCGCTGGCAGGCAGGTGGCGTTTGTCGGGGACGGCATCAACGACGCTCCCGCGTTGACAGCTGCCAGCCTTGGTATCGCGATTGGGACCGGCACCGACGTCGCGGTCGAAAGCGGCGACGTCGTCCTCATGTCAGGCGACCCGGCACTGATCCCCGCCGCGATTTCGCTCGCCCGCCGAACCTTGACGGTGATCAAACAGAACCTCTTTTGGGCTTTCGCCTATAACGTTGCGGCGATCCCCCTCGCCGCTGTCGGTCTGCTCGACCCGATGGTGGCTGCGGCTGCCATGGCCCTCTCATCGGTCTCGGTGATTTTCAACAGTCTGCGCCTGCGACGGTTCGATCCCACTGATAAGAGTGATGTAGGGATCTAGGGTGGACCGATGAAGATCGTCTGGCACGCCCAGGAAATTGATCTTCGCCAGCCGGCGGCTCTTTTGGCCTTCTCCGGGTGGGGCGATGCCGGTCGGGCTGCCACGACTACGGCCCGACACCTGATCGAGACCTATCCGGGCCGGGTTGTCGCCGAGATTCCTCCCGACAAGTTCTTCGACTTCACCGTGCGGCGTCCAATCACCTATCTCGATGGGGACGAGCGCAAGATCCGCTGGCCGGAGACACAGATCCATGTTGTGCACCATCTCGGTCGCGATCTGGTTGTCGTTCTCGGCGAGGAACCACACCTGCGCTGGAAACTCTTCACCGAGGTCATCACAGACGCCTTGGTCAGGCTCGGCGTACAGAAGGCGATTCTCTTGGGAGCTTTCCTGGGGGAGGTTCCTCACACCCGCCCGACTCCGATCTTCGGTTCAACCGGGAACCGGGTGCTCCTCGATGAGCACCGGCTAAATTCCACGAATTATCAGGGCCCCACCGGCATCGTGGGAGTGCTGACGAGCGCACTCGCGGAATCGGAAATCCCGGCCGCGGCCCTCTGGGGTGCCGTCCCCCATTACCTCGAGGACCCGGACTACCCCCCGGCGGCCTATGCGCTGCTGAACAAGCTTTCCGATGTACTCGAAATCAATGTGCCTGCCGGAGACATCGCCGCCCGCAGCCTTGAGATGCGCATCGCCCTCGATGCCGAACTCGAGGACCAGCCCGACTTGCTAGCTCACATCCGCAAACTGGAAGCAATTCTGCCGGTGGAGGAGTTCGGCCAGGGCAGCCTGGTCGATGAGATCGAACGCTTCCTGCAAGACGGCGGCTAGTCCTTATCGTTTCTCCCCCCGGAGGGGGGAGTACCTGAGCGCAGCGAAGGGGAGGGGGGCGTTCTATTACGCGTGTGACACTGTTCCTCTTTTGCGTGGCTCGACAGGAATCACCTCTATCGCGTCTGAGAAGCGCCCCCCACGTCTGCCTCCTTCGTCGGCATCCACTCCCCCCTCCGGGGGAGAAACACCGCCACCGAATTTCTTCGACTGATACGTGGCGGTCATCTCTCGGTCAGGACTTGATCGGGAAGGCGACGTCACACCCGGGGTCGTCGTCGCCGATCTCGGACCAGTCGGCAAAGTAGACCTCGCGCGGGGCATCAGCGATGGTGAGGCCGTTGTCCGCTACCCACTTTTCGACGGCTTCGTAGGCCTCGAGAATTCCCGGGAATGCCACTTGCCGCTTGGTGATCCTGGTGAAAGCCTCCTGATGAGCTGGTTCTGGGCGGGCCTTCATTTGGACAGCAGGTTCGACATCGCCCTCGTAGGGCACGCATACCTCGACGGGGCCATCGGAATCGGTCCCCACCTCACCGTGGTAGATCACGAAGGGGATCCCCTGGGCTTGTTGTCCGAGACGCTCATAGAGGCTCGCCATCGCTTCCTCAATAAAGCCCGGCAGCGCGTCCACCAAGACATTCCTCTGCATGGACAGCACGTTCTGGTCGCCAACCTCGCGCGTGTCGATCCTGAACATGGTTTCTCCTTTTCTACTGAGATGAGCAGTCAGGTACCGCACTAGCTGGCGTTTGGTCTTGATGTCGGACTCGACGCCTCGCCAGTACTCGCCGATGCTCTTGGCGGCAGCATCACCTTCCAACCCGATGACCTCGGCTATCTGCGCGAGAGGCATCTCCAGGCGACGGAGCAACCCGATCAAACGGCCTATCTCGAGCTGATGCTCGTGGTAATACCGGTATCCGTTGTCGGGGTTGACCTCGACCGGCTTGAGAAGTGCCATCTCGTCGTAGAGCCGCAGCGCCTTCAAGGACAACCGCGAGCGCCTCGAGAAGCTCCCGATGGTCAGCAGAAGGCTGGAAGGCTCATTCATGCGATGAGTGTGGATCCTGCCCCAGGGGCCGAGTCAAGTCCTTTTCCCCTCGAAATTCGGCCACGCAAAAAATTGGGGCTCCCACTCCGGGAGCCCCAAAACCCTCAAAGGCGCTACTTCTTCTTGTGCCTATTGGCCTTGAGACGCTTGCGGTACTTGTGTTTGGACATCTTCTTGCGTCTCTTCTTAATCAACGAACCCATGCAATCCTCAAAGAAATGGAACGGTGGACGGCTCCAGCTTGGCGGCTATGCCCACCCTGGTCAAGCCGGAGGACTACCGGATCCCCTCGGTGGCAACCTGAAATCTTCTCACCTGAGCACCCGGCATAGTCCCCTCCAAAGCAGCGGTCACCTGCGATTCCGCGTCCGCTTTCACCAATGCGAGCACTGCCGGCCCCGCCCCCGACCAGCACACGTGCGAGGCCCCCGCAGCCCGACCGGCGTTGATCGCCTCGCCCACCAGAGGGCGAATGTCGTTGCGAGGAGATTCATGCATCTCGTCATCGGCTGCGCCTTTCAAGAACTCGTCATCGCCGGTGAGGAGCCCGATCACGAGGGAGCCCATCCGACCGAGCGAACGTACCGCCAGCGATCTCGGCACCTGATCCGCGAGGACCTCCCGGGCCTCCAAGGTGGGAAAGGAGTCGAGGGGGACGGCTATGAGGATCAGCAGACTCGGGTGGAGAACGAGCTGTCGAACCTGGCCATCGGGTGGGCAAAGCACGAGTCCTCCGTAGACCGAGGCGGCCGCATTGTCAGCGTGCTCCTCCATCTCTGAAACGAGTTCAAAGACCCGCTCCGGTTTGTTGCCGGCCCCAACTGCCCGGAGTGCCGCTTCGGCCCCGGCGGCCGCCGCCGCGGCAGATGACCCCAATCCTTTCCCGATCGGAATCCGGTTATCGACCACCAACTCGAGCGATTGCTCCGTTCCGACCGCACGCTGGGCCGCATCGAGCACGATGTCGGGGCCCTCGCCAGGAATCTCTGGACCGGTATGTCGCAGACTCCAGGTCTCGGCCCGGCGAGCCGTTACCTCGCAGCGCAGCTCGAGGGCCAGCGCGAGAACATCGAACCCGGGACCGAGGTTGGCGGCTGAGGCGGGGGCGGAGGCGGAGGCGGTGGCCATGCGTGCCTGGTTTTACACGACTTATCTTTTCGGTTCCGAATCGGTGATAAAAACGTCGGATGCGCGAGATCTTGGGGCTCGACACCTTGGTGGCCGAGATGGTGGCCGGCTTAGGGCTGGCGCTCGTGATCGGAAACGCCCTCGCCTGGCGCAAACACCGCCGGGGGGAACGGCCCAAGGGAGTCGAAGGTGAGTTTCGGTCGGGCCGGGTTCGATTCCTGATGGTGGTGGGACTGCTGATGGCCATTTGGGGAGTGGGGTCCCTGATCGTCGGCCTCAGCTGATTAGCTAGGGTCCAAAACGCTTGCGCGGATGTAGTTCAACGGCAGAACACGGGCTTCCCAAGCCTGAAGTGGGGGTTCGATTCCCCTCATCCGCTCGATGATCCTTTCTGATCGCGACCTCAACGAGGCGTTGAAGACCGGCCATCTCGTCGTGGAGCCGCTCGGCCCAAACGCAGTTCAACCATCGTCGATCGATCTCCGGGTCGGAAGTCAGTTCCGGGTCTTCGCCAACAGCCGTCATCCGTACATCGACGTGCGCAAGCCGATGGAAGACCTGACAGAGTTGGTAACCGCTGAGGGAGACGAGCCGTTTATCTTGCACCCTGGAGAGTTCGTGCTGGGTACGACGCTTGAACGAGTGGAGCTACCCGACGATCTCGTCGCGAGGCTCGATGGAAAGAGCTCCTTGGGAAGACTCGGACTTCTCATCCACAGCACAGCCGGATTCGTCGATGCCGGCTTTAAGGGCCACCTCACGCTCGAATTCTCCAACGTCGCCAACCTCCCGATCACGATCTACCCCGGTATGAAAATTGGTCAGATCAGCTTTTTTCAGATGTCATCGCCGGCGGAGCATCCCTACGGCGAGGGAGTCCTGAGATCGAAGTATCTGGATCAGGAAGGGCCAACCGCTTCGCGCTATTGGGAGAACTTCAACTCCGAGTAGGCCCGGCCTAGGGCGATGCGGGCAGGTTCTTCGGGATACGGCGAACCCGCGAGGTCGAGCTCCTCGATCGAGAGGCCTTTGCTGATCCCTTTCCGCGCGGTCCGGCCGATCCAGGCAAGGTCGAAGCGTGACATCGCCAGGTAGTCGGGTTCGACCGGCGCACCGTGGCCGGGCACCACGACGGGGCGGGCAGCTTCGGCTAGGAGGCCGATTGTCTCGACCCAGGCGATCGGAAACGAGTCGTCGAAGGTTGGGGGGCTGCCCTCCTCGACCAGATCGCCAGCAAAGGTCACGCCATCGACGTGCAAGGCCGCATCGTTGGAGGTGTGGCCGAGACCGTAGAAAGCGAGTTCGACCGTTCGATCACCGAGGTCGATCGAGGCCCGATCCGTGAAAGTCTCAGTCGGCGGCGTGACGGCCACCTCGCCGTACGCAGGGTCGTCGGGGTAGTAGCCCATCACTCGGACGCGAGTCTCCTCGCCGTTCTCAACCAGCTGTCGGCGACACTCCAGGTGTCCCCAGATGCGCGCCTCGGTGAACTCCTGGTTGCCAAACACGTGGTCCCAATGCTCGTGGGTGTTGAACACCCAGCCGACCGGTAGTGGCGTGATCTCGCGGATCTCCTCGCACAAGGCCCGGGCCTGAGCGGGATTGCATCGAGTGTCGACTACCAACGCACCCGCTCCTCCAAGTATCAAGCCGACATTGTGGTCGAATGGGTCCGAGTAGCGGCGCACGTAAATGCGCTCGCCTACCTCCGACCAGTTGCCTCCCGAGCTCATAAATGGACCTTAGGGCTAGTTCTTTGGGGGAATCCCACGCTGACCCTCAAACTCTGGGCACTGACGTCCGATAGCAGGAAGGACAACTGAAAACTCCCGGCGTCTCCTAACCCTCCTCCAAGGACTCTTCCTCCTCCATCGGGCGACGTCAGGGACCGACAAGAAGCGGCTGCGAAGCCGCTTCTTGTTTATCTCTCCCCGGAGGGGGAGATACCTGAGCGAAGCGAAGGGGTAGCGGGCGTTTTCTCTCGCGCGGCAATCTGGCGTCGCCCTTGGCGTTCGGCCACCTCACCCCTCCGGGAGCAGAAACGGAGAAACCTATTGCCGATCGCGGCCGAGATCGGCGAACAACGTGTAGTCCGGGAGGAAAGTGAGCTTGACCGTGTCAGTCTTGCCGCTGCGGTGCTTGGCGACATGAACCTCCGCCACGCCTTTCGCCTCGGTGTCAGCCTTGTAGTACTCATCGCGATAGATGAACATCACGATGTCGGCATCTTGTTCGAGTGCGCCCGACTCGCGCAGGTCGGACAGTCTCGGGCGCTTCTCCTCCCGTTGTTCTGCCAACCGATTGAGCTGGGACACCGCAATGATCGGCACGTCGAGCTCGGCGGCCAGATTCTTGAGACTGCGTGAGATCTCGGCGATTTCCTGCTGGCGGTTCTCTCGATTGGATCCCTGCATCAATTGGAGATAGTCAATGACGACCAGCGACAAGGTATGAGCACGCTGCAACCGCCGGCACTTGGCCCGGATGTCGGTGACGTTGACCACCGAGGAGTCGTCGATATACAGCGGGGCTTTGAACATCTTGGTGGCGGCGTTGGTGATTTTCTCCCAACCGCGTTCGTCGAGGGTTCCGGTGCGGAGCAACTTTGAGTCGAGCCGGCCAACCGAACTGATCACGCGTTGGACGATCTCGATCTTTGACATCTCCAGGCTGAACACGGCCACGGTTTTTCCCTGGGCCGCGACGTTGGTGGCGATGTTCAACGCCAGAGTGCTCTTTCCCATGCTCGGCCGGGCCGCGATAACCACCAGGTTTTCGGGCTGCAATCCGCCGAGCAGCGCATCCAGATCACGAAAACCGGTGTAGAGCCCGGTCGGTTCGCTGCCATCGAGTTCCTCGATCAATGTGAAGACCTGATCCATCAGGCTCCCGACGGAGACCATGGCTTTGGAACCGCGTTTCTCGGCGACGGACAGCACGGTCTGTTCTGCCCGGTCGAGGACTCCGGCAATGTCGGCGTCGGTGCGGAAAGCCAGCTCGTTGACCGCGCCTCCAGCCCTGATCAACGATCGGCGCAAGCCGTGCTCCTCGACGATCCCGGCGTAGTAGTCGATGTTGGACACCCCGGGAACAAGGTCGATGAGCGAGGCGAGGTAGGAGATGCCACCGACCTTCTCCAGGTGGTCTCTTCGCCGCAGCTCTTCTGACACCGTGACGGCGTCGATCGGCTGACTCGTGTTGTAGAGCGTGACCATGGCTTCGAAGATCGTCTGATGGGCCGGGACGTAAAAATCGTCCGGCACCAACAGGTCCATAACCTCATGCGCGGACTCGGAAGCGAGGAGGATTGCACCGAGGACGGATAATTCGGCTTCACGCGAGTGCGGAGGCACGCGTGGAGAGATTCGGGGCGCCGAAATGGTGCGCTCAGTCATGAGTTGGATCCTGACGGTCGGGTGTGACTGAAACGGGGAGTGCGTTCAACCTAAAGCCGACCCCACCCAACGCGAAAACCCACCAAGTGGTGGGTTTTCGCGAATGAAGCAGAGAAGTCGATTAAGCAGGGACTACATCAATGATTACCGGTACCACGACCTCGGGGTGGAGACGGACCGTCACCTCATGCAAGCCGATGGCCTTGATCGGTTCCGACAATTCGACAGCCTTGCGATCGAGCTCGAGACCCGTGAACCTCTTGATTCCTTCAATCAGATCTGCGGTTCCCACCGAGCCGTAGAGCTGGCCCTCGTCACCGGCCTTAGCGGCAAGAACAACGCGAGTGCCAGTCAGGTGGCTCGCGACGTTTTGGGCATCCTCACGCAGCTTGCGGTTGGCCGCATTGCGGCTAGCAACCAGCACCTCGGCCGCGGCAATCGAAGAGGGAGTTGCTTTCGTCGCCAGTTTGCGAGCGAGCAAATAGTTGCGGGCATACCCATCGGACACGTCGACCACGTCGCCTTTGTGTCCGAGAGTCTCGACATCGGCGCTGAGGATGAGCTTCATCAGCGACCCATGTAGCCGAGCAGGGCCATCTCGCGCGCGTTCTTGATCGCCGTCGCAACCTCACGCTGATGGCGTGGACAGTTGCCGTTCACGCGACGCGATCGGATCTTGGCCCGGTCCGACATGTACTTGCGGAGAAGGGATACGTCCTTCCAGTCCACGAAGTCCACCCTTTCCTGGCAGAAGTAGCAGACCTTCTTTTTCATCCGCCGGAAATTGCCTTCCGGTCGGCGCTTTTTCAGTTTTCGATCGAGATTGGTTGTTCTTGGCATCAGTAATCCTTCTTTAGAACGGAGCCTCGTCGGGGCCGTAGTCGTCACGAGCGACCGGGCCCGGAGGGATCGAGCGTTCACCGCCACCGCCACCACTGCCTCCGCCGAATTCGCCGCCACCCGAACGGGCCGTCTTGTTCACGGTGGCGGTGGCCCAACGAAGACTGGGACCGATTTCATCGATGTTGACCTCGATGACCGAACGCTTTTCTCCGTCCTGGGTCTCCCAGGAACGCTGTTCGAGGCGGCCGGTGACGATCACCCGGGCGCCTTTCTGTAACGACTCGCTCACGTTCTCGGCGTGTTCGCGCCAAATGGTGCCGGAGAAGAAGCCGGTCTCCTCCTGCCACTCATTGTTCTGATCACGCCAGCGACGGTTGACGGCAAAGCGCAGCTTGACCATCGGCACTCCTGAGGGGGTAAACCGCATCTCCGGGTCATCGACCAGGTTTCCGACCAAGGTCACCGTGTTGGTTGACATGCTCTCTCCTTCTCCTCCCAAGCAATCATGTTTGTCCCTTCCAATATGCGGGTTGGGAGTGACAAATCAAGTGCCCTCATCTGTCTTCGGCGCCTTCTGGGCCTTCGGCTCCCCCGGATGAACGATCTTGTGACGGACAACCTCGTCGGCCAACGCCAACATGCGATGTAGCTCGTTGATCGCGGCCGGTTCGGCATCAAAGGTCACAACTGAATAGAAACCGTCGTGCAGGTCGTTGATCTCATAGGCAAACCGACGTTTGCCCCAAAGATCGCGGCCACTGATAGTGGCTCCCCGCTCGGTCAGGAATTGGGCGATGCCGTCAACACGGCTCTCGACCTCATCCTCACCCAGATCGGGGCGATGGATAGTCATCACCTCGTAGGTGCGCATTCTTCTTTCCTCCTGTGGACATCCGCAGACGCGGAAGGCTTCGCTCGGCCTCAATCAGGTGACTGTTGGGTTGATTACGAAGCAGGGTGGTGGCGGGCGCTCGGCCCACCGGGTGCGGAAGTGTAACCCGGGCCGGCAACCACCTTTTCCGCGCTCGGTCCACCTCAGTAGCTGGTGATCAAGGTCAACGGGCCGAGCGGCGGCGCGAGATTGCCGGCGGGAGTTTCGAGGACCCACCGGAAAAGGACGTCGGAAACGTACATCTGGCAGTCGGCTTCAAAGCAAGGGACCATCGACACCTGGTCGACGAGTTCACCCGTAGCCGAGTAAAAGTAGAGGTCGAGCGGCATCAGGGTGTCCTTCATCCAGAACCCGGTGCTCACTTCTTCCTCCCACGCGAAAAGCATCCCGGTGAAGTCGCCTACATCCCCGATTCCCATCATTCCCTCTCCCCGTTCCGCCTCGGAATCCGCGAGGGCGACTTGGTGCCTCGTCCCGCCGAGATCAATTTCAAACGGTTCGAAAAAGGCCAGATCTCCCGGGTCGAAAATTGCGTCCTCGGTCGTGGTCGGAGCAGTGGCCAAAGTCGTCTCGGGGGCTGACGTGCTGGGTGCGAGCGCCTTGGTCGTTGACGTCGGTTCGACCGCGCACGCGACCAATAGCAAAACCAACAGGAAGCCTCTAGGCCTCCTCGGCCAGCGCGCGAGCGACTTCGTCAGAAAGGTGGTAGGTCTCTTCTTCATTGGGGAAGCTTCCATTTTCTACCGCCTGACGGAAGTTACGCATGCCCTCCACCGCCTCTGCGTGAAGGTCGGCGAAGTGGCGAACGAATTTTGGAGTCTTCCCGTAGCTAAGGCCGAGGATGTCATGAAATACGAGCACCTGGCCATCGGTGTCAATTCCGGCCCCGATCCCGATTGTTGGACATGAGACCTCTTTGGTGATGATCCCCGCCACCATGTCGGGAATCCCTTCGAGAACCAGCGAGAACACCCCGGCTTCGTCGAGCGCCTGAGCATCCTTGATCAGCTGGCGGGCATCCTCGACCAGCTTGCCCTGGACCCGGTGGCCGCCCATGGCGTGAACCGACTGGGGGGTGAGGCCAATGTGACCCATGACGGGAATCTCGGTCTCGATCAGAGCTTTGATCATGTGCAGCCGCTTCCGGCCACCCTCGAGCTTGACCGCCTCGGCGCTTCCTTCCCGAATGAGCCGCCCCGCGTTCTCGATCGTCGCTCCGGTGGAAAGGTGATAGGTGAGCCATGGCATGTCCCCCACCACCAACGCCCGCGGCATGGCCCGGGCGACCGCCGCGGTATGGAGCACCATCGTGTCGAGGCCTACCTTGATGGTGGTGTCGTGACCATGAACAACGTTGGCCACAGAGTCACCGACGAGGATGATGTCGATCCCGGCCTCGTCGACGATGCGAGCCGAGGGATAGTCGTAGGCGGTGGCCATGACGAGCGGGGGGCCACCTTTTCTTGCCCGAACCATCGGAGCCGTGACCTTGGGACGATCTTGGGAATCGTCGCTCCCGGCGGCGTAGTTCATGAGATGCTTCCTTTCTCCCCTCCGGATCACCGGTAGAAGGAAATCAAGCGATTGTCGGGTGATCAGAACTCGCCCTCGGCCGCCCGACCATGCGGGTCGCCCGTGGAAGGATCATTCTAGGGCGAGGTCAGGATTCCGACCCAGGCCGATCGCAGTCGGACTCGGCGCGCGGCCACCTCTCGGTGCTGCCGTTTTCAAAATGGATGTAGAGGTAGTCGTCACGAGTCTCAGGATCCAGGTAGATCTCTCGGTCGCCATAGGTGATTCCCTGAGCCACGACGCCTTCGGGGACCTCATCGAGGACGGCGAAGGAGAGAGGATCGCCCGACGCGTTGGCGAGCGGACCGAGCGCGCCCTGCGAATCGTTGGCGTACATGTTCCCGAAGAAGACCAGGAACTGGACGTCCTCGTGGCCGCAGTGGCGGAAGCCTGGATACTCGACAACCTGGCTGCCCTCGAGCCGCTGGCCACTCTCGTCCAGCCAGGGACCGCTTGGCGGAAAACACGCGGTCACGAGCAATAGCGCGGCCAGCGCCATTTTTCTCCTCATGGTCGCTTCCTCAGCGGGTTCCGACCTTCATCGATTCGCGCACGAATGCGATGTCGGCGAGGTGATCATTGACTCCCCCCGGCGTTTCGACCACGACCGGGGCACCTGCCGCCGCCACGACCGCAGCCAGCAATTCAATTGGCATCTCCCCGTGGCCCAAATTGGCGTGGCGATCGCGGCGCGAATCGAAAGGATCCCGTGAGTCGTTGCAATGCACCAGGTCGATCCTGCCGGTCGCCGCAACTACCCGGCCGACGAGCTCCTCGCCCGGTTCGCCGCCTGCCCAGGCGTGACAGGTGTCGAGCACAAAGCCGGGATCGAGATCGCCGATCTCCTGCCAGAGCCGGGCGATCGAGGAGACGCGCCTACACACGGCTTTGTCACCGCTCGCGGTGTTCTCGATCCAGACCGGCACCGATGTATCGAGCGACAGCAGCGCCTTTCTCCATCTCGGGTAGGTCTCTTCGAGTTCGCCTTCACCAGTGAGGTGCCCACCGTGCACGACAACCGCAGTCGCACCAATCTCCGTGGCCGCGTCACAGGACTCCTGCAGGATTCTGCGCGACGGGATCCGGATACGCGAGGCCTCAGCCGCCACGTTCACCAGATAGGGAGCATGGACGATGATCGGGATCGGCGCCTGGCGCAGCGCTTCGGCGTCGTCACGGGGCACCGGCTTCTTCCACGACTGCGGATCCGACAAGAAGATCTGGACTAGGTCTGCCCTCCTCGCCTCGGCCGCGGCGAGCGGATCAGTCGGGTCCACATGTGCACCGACTCCAGTCATTCGATTTTCCTCAATTCATGAAGTCAGAGGCGATTATGAGGTCACAGGTGCTGGCGCAGCTACACGGCGATAGCGAGCTGCTTCCATCGAGGTCTGAGCCAGGGCCAAAGCGACCTCGGGAGCGGGCCGTTCCCAGTCGGAGGCCAGCACGGCGATCGTCTCCGAATCGAGCCAGCGGGCTCCCCACGGATGCGGAGGTAGTGACTCCGGAACGGCGGTGCGGAGCCAGAGCACTGGCACAGCTTCGCCCTCATCGTCGAGCTCTTCGGATCCGACATCAACCAGGTCGGCCCACGGAATCACGGACGCGGGAGCGAATGGATGCCCGAGGCGTAAACGTATTCCTTCGGAGTCGGTTTGCAGGACCGGGCGTGGGTTGATCAACTCGACGACGCCATAGGCCGCCAGGATCAGGCCAATCACAATCAAGACCACCGCCCAGATGTAGTCGCGGGCTTCGAGCAACTCGGGGTTGCCATTGGGCCAAATCAGATTCTGAAAGAACGAGATGATGCGCCGGCTCCGCAGCACATCTACACCGAGCACGAGCAGCGGAATCCCGGCCAACGACAGCAGCCACATCTTCAGACCGGCGCGCCGAACCTCAATTGGGTTGGACTCGAAAGGTTCCATCACTCAACTCCAAGATCGGCCGGTCGGATAAGCGCGGTGTAGTGCAGGTTACGTCCTCGGCAGATTTCTTCGACCATTCCATCGCTGCGATCAACCAGGATCACCACCTGGGCAACGTGGATCCCCGCGGCCGTCAACACCTCGACCGCCTCCATCAGCGCCCCGCCCGTGGTCACGGTGTCATCCAGCACCGCGACGCGTTCGCCCGCTTCGACCGGACCCACGATCCTGCCGCCGGTGCCATGTTCCTTGGTCTCTTTTCGGACCGAAAACGCCCGCAACGACCGGGCTTGGGCAGTGGCGACCATGGCCGTCGCGACCGCCATCGGGTCGGCCCCCATCGTCATGCCCCCAACAGCCACAACCTCGGGAAGGAGGGTGGTCAGCAGCGCTGCGCCCACCAACCACGCTCCGTCACCGGAGTAGGTGGTCATCCGCGCATCCAGATACCAGGAGGAAGTGGCACCAGAACGGAGCGTGAACGGGCCGTCGGTGCGGAGAGCGTTCGCTTTCAGGTGCGCTATCAACTTCTCCATGGAGCTATCAGATACCAGATATCAGAGACGAGTCTGAAATCTGGCATCTGGTATCTCTGTATCCACATGGAACTGATTTTGGTTCGGCATGGTCTGCCTGACTTCGCCCCCGACACCTTCTATCGGAATGATCCTCACCTTTCCGAGCTAGGTCAGCGCCAAGCCAAGCTTCTCGCCGCCCGCGCTTCCGACTGGGGACCCGTCGATGAACTCTGGGTGTCGCCGATGAACCGAGCGCGGGAGACGGCGATCCCGATCGCTGAGGCCTTGGGAATTGAGGCCCAGGTCCAGGACTGGGCGCATGAGATCCGCAATCCCGATGATTGGGAACAGAAACCGCTCGGTGACATCCACGCCGCCTGGATCGACGGCAACTTGCGACCTATCTCCGAGATCTGGGAAGGAATGCCGGGCGGGGAACGCTTCACTGACTTTCACGAGCGCGTCATCACCGGGTTGGCCGCCACAATGGCCGAAAAAGGCGTGGTCGAACTCGAATCGGACCTAAGGCTCTGGCAGCTCAGCCCCGACGCAGAGCGCCGGGTCGTATTGGTCGCCCATGGAGGGACCAACGCGATCGTGATTGGCCATCTTCTTGGAGTGGCGCCGACGCCGTGGGAATGGGACCGCCTCGAGCTCGCGCATACCGGCGTCGCCCGGATGACGACGATTCCGATCTCCCACGGTCACGGGTTTTCGCTCCGACTCTTCAACGATCTCCATCACCTCGAGCCCGGGATGTCGACCCGGTAGCTTTCCCTACCGGCCGAAGCGGCGGTTGCGACCTGTGAAGTCGCGGAGTGCGCGGAGGAAATCGACGCGGCGGAAAGCTGGCCAGTAAACGTCGACGAAGACAAACTCGGCGTACGCGGATTGCCAGAGCAAGAAACCCGAAAGGCGCGATTCTCCGCTGGTGCGGATCAGGAGGTCGGGATCGGGCACGTCGGCCGAGTACATGTGGCGGGCGAGCGATTCGGCGTCCACAAACCCGGCCATCTCCTCGGCTCCCACTCCCTCCGAAGCGAGCCGGGAAACGAGATCCTTGGCGGCGTCGACGATCTCCTGGCGGCCTCCATAACCCATGGCGATATTGAGGGTGCGATGCGCGTCGGAGTCGCTGTTGGCGTCCTCCGCCCGCTTGGCTACCCCAACCAGATCGGCGGGCAGCAAGTCGAGGCTGCCGATAAAGCGAATGCGCTCGCTCCGCTCTTGAGCCCGATCCGGCAACATCCCGAAGAATTCGCCGAGCACTTCGAAATAGGGCTGCAGCTCGCTCTCCGCGCGCACGAGGTTCTCGCGGGAAAGCACCCAGGCGGTCACGACCGGCACCCCCAGGTCGTGGGACCAATCGAGAAAGTCGTTGAATCTCGACATGCCGGCCCGGTAGCTGTCTGCGTAAGAGGCGAGCCCCGACTCGCGAGCGAACCGGCGATGCCCATCGAGGATGATGCCGATGTGATGGGGCAAGCGCGAACGGTCGAGCTTGGCTAGAAGGCGCCGCTCGTAGAGCGAATAGGCAAGGGAGCGGGGACCGTGCACTTCGTGAGATGCTACCGAGCAGGCTCAAAAATCAAGTCAGGCCAAATGAAGTCAGGCCAGGGGGCATGTCAACCAGCTTCGCCCGCAGAAACTCGCCTAGTGACTTGGCTTGCGGATCGGTCCGGGTTGAGGAGGAAACACCTTCGCCGAGAAGCCCGCGAATGACGAAGTTGATCGCCCGGAGGTTGGGCAGCTCGTAGCGCTCGATCTCGAGGCCATTTGCTTCGGGCATCAGTTCGACCAGGCGGTCGGTGGTCAGATAGACCCGGAGCCATTCGTAGGACCGATCCGAGATCGCCCATAGGCCGACGTTGGCGTTCCCCCCCTTGTCCCCCGAGCGCGCCCCGGCCACCTCTCCCAGTGGCCGCTTTTCGGTCGGCCCTTCGTCCTGTGGGCTGGAGAGGTTGTTGTGCGCCGCCACCAACCCTGGGTTCGCAGTTTCGGGGGGAACCGAGGAGACCTCGATCGGAGCCCCGTCGCCGACGGTGACGGTCATCGGGGCCAGGGCGGGGGGGATGGTGCTCGGCCAGTAGACCGCGTATGGCGTGGCATCGCCGGGCGGGCTCGTGAGGAACAAGCCCGGATAATTGGATAGGACGAGTTCGACGGCGCCGCGGGAGAAGGCTCTCCCCGCCTTGTCCTGGTCGCGGTCCTTCACGGTGAAACGGCAATAAGCCATCGAGGCATCGGTGTCGATCGGATCGGGGCGGTCGGAGCGAATCAGGGCCATCTCCGCGACGTCGAATTGCGCCTTTCCTCCAACCGCGTCCCAGAGAGCGGACTCCAACAAGGCGGCCTTCCGTTCGACGTCAAGGCCGGCGATACCGAACGTCATCGAGTTGCGATAGCCCCCGAAATAGTTCAGCGCGACTTTGAGGTCCGGAGGGGGCGGGCTTCCTCTTACCTCGGTCACCCGTACACGATCGGAACCCTCCTGGGTGAGTCGGATTGTCTCGAAGTGCGAGGTCACGTCAGGGTTGAGATAGCGTGGCGAGCCGATCTCGTAGAGCAGCTGGGCGGTGACCGTACCCACCGACACTTCACCATCTGTCCCAGGATGTTTGGTGATCACCGATGAACCGTCGGCGTCCATCTCGGCGATCGGGAAACCGGGAACACCGAGGTCGTCGCGGAAGAAGCTGTAGTTGCCACCTGTGGCCTGGGCCCCGCACTCGATGATGTGGCCCGCCACCACCGACCCGGCCAGAGCGTTCCATTCATTCCGTTCCCAACCGAAATGCCAGGCGGCCGGGCCCACCACCACCGCAGCATCGGTCACCCGCCCTGTGACAACAACGTCGGCCCCTAGCTCGAGGGCTGTCTTGATTCCCCAGCCGCCGAGGTAGACGTTGGCGGTGACAGCTTCCACGCCCGACCCTGCCAGCGGAATGCCGGTGTCGAAATGGCGGAACTCGACCCCTTGGTCCATCAGCTCCGGGATGTGAGCGACGATGTTGTCCCCTTCGACGACTCCGATCCGGGGAGCCAATCCCAGGTCGGCGGCGAGCTTCTCCAGTCGTTCACCCAGGCCCCGCGGGTTGAGACCACCGGCGTTGGTGACCACCTTTATCCCGCGGTCGAGGCAGGTTCCTAACACCTGTTCCATCTGAGTGAGAAAGGTGGAGGCATAGCCCGATTCCGGTTCGCGGCCCTTCTGCCGCCAAAGAATCGCCATCGTGAGCTCGGCCAGGTAGTCCCCGGTGAGCACGTCGATCGGACCGCCTTCGACCATCTCGCGCGCCGCCGAGTGTCGGTCGCCAAAGAAGCCAGAGCAATTGGCGATGCGCAGGACCACAGTCGCAAATTACCAAGCCCCGAATAGGCTTCCTGGGTGGATCGCTGGCAACTGGGCCGGGTGCGGAACCCGATTCGAGCGCTCTTGCACGGTGTCGCCGGAGTGGCGGCCATCGTCGGCGCCGCCTTGCTCGCCAACGCCGCCTCGGGCGGTCGCCACCTCGTCGCGGGGCTCATCTACTCCTTGACGCTCGTGGCGATGTACACCGTGTCGGTGCTCTATCACTCGGTCGATTGGCAGGAGCGCCGAAGGCAGTTTTTGCAGCGCCTGGACCACTCGATGATCTTCCTCCTCGTGGCGGGCACCTTCACCCCATTCGGCGTAGTGGTCCTCGACGGATTGCTCCAGGTTGTGCTTTTGGCAGTGGTGTGGGGGATTGCGATTGTTGGGATCGGGCTCAAGTTCGTCCTCCCCCGCGTCTCGACGAAGCTGTCGGTCACGCTGCAACACACGATGGGTTGGCTATCGCTTGTCGCCCTTCCCTGGATCTGGCAACGACTTGGTCCGGGAGCAGTCTGGCTCTTGCTCGCCGGCGGGATTGCCTACTCGATCGGAACGGTGATCTTTGCTCTGCGACGCCCGCGCCTCGCCAGCCGCAGCTTCTCTCATCATGAGCTGTTCCATGTGTTCGTGATCGTCGGTTCCGTGTGCCACTTCCTCTCGGTTTGGTGGTACGTAATGCCCTATTCGGCCTGACGTGCCAAATTCCGCCTGATATGTCTGGGCGCTGGGCAACCTTCGACTGCTACGGCACGATCGTCGACTGGAACGCGGGAGTCCAACGAGAGCTAACGAGACTCTTTGGCGGCGAAGCAGCGACCCGCCTCTTACAGCGCTACCACGAGGTCGAACCAGAGATCCAACGCGGAAAGCCGGAGGCAACATATCGCGAGGTGCTGACGATGGCCCTCGAGCGGCTTGCGCTGGAGGAGGGACGCCAACTACCACCGGAGGAAGTCGGAGCGCTAGCCAACTCGCTGCCTTGGTGGCCGATTTTTGCCGACGCATCCGGGGCTCTCCTCGAGGCGCAAGATCGTGGGTGGAAGCTGGCCATTCTCTCCAACACCGACCGCGACCTGCTCGAGGCGTCGATGGAGACCATCGGGGTGCCGTTCGACGGATCGATCGTGGCCAGCGAGATCGGCTCCTACAAACCGGCCAGCCGGCATTGGGAGGTGTTCGCTGAAGGCCTCGGTCGCGATGCTCGAAGCACACGTTCATGTTGCCCAGAGCCTCTTCCACGACATCGCCCCGGCTCACGAACTCGGAATCCCGTCGATCTGGATCAATCGTCTCGACGAGCCCGCCGACTCGCGGCCGCAGCAGACCTTGCCTTCCTTGACCGGTCTCGCCGACGCCCTCGACGCCATCGACTTGTCTCGCTTCCCTCCGGGGGAGAAACGGTAAATCTCAGTAACGTCCTCGCCCAGTGAAGACCTTCAACCGGCTCGTCCTCAACACGGTCGTCGCCAGCACCACCAACAACTTCCTGTGGTTCGCGTTGACGTTTTGGGTCTATCTCGAGACGCGTTCGGTCGTCGCGTCGTCGGTCATCGGTGGAACGTTCATGCTCCTGTTCGCTGCCTCGGGAATCTTCTTCGGGACCTACGTCGACCGGAACAAGCGCAAGACCTCGATGGTGGTTTCGAACGCAGCGTCGTTGATCTTCTTCGTCCTGGCCGGGATTGTTTATCTGGCGGCGCCGGAGGGGTCGCTTCCTTCACTTGGGGAACCGTTGACATGGGTGTTCATCGCGTTGGTCCTCGCCGGGGCCGTCGTTGGAAATCTGCGCGCCGTCGCCTTATCGACGACGGTCACCCTTCTTGTCCCTGAGGATCGACATGACCGGGCCAATGGTCTGGTTGGAACCGCGAACGGAATCGCCTTCGCCCTGACATCGGTCTTTAGTGGACTGGCCATTGGTCAACTCGGCATGGGCGCCTGCGTCATCATCACTGTGGCGCTGACCGCGATCGCAGGCGCTCATCTGGCGTCGATTCAGATCGAGAACGACACCGCTCCGCACACCCAGGATGAGGCCGCAGCCGAGGGACCAAAGAAGTTCGACGCCAAGGGCGCCCTGAAAGCAGTGCGGGCCGTGCCGGGACTCCTGGCCTTGCTCTTCTTCAGCACCTTCAACAACTTCCTCGGCGGCGTGTTCATGGCCCTCATGGATCCTTACGGGCTCGAACTCGTCTCGGTCGAGGCCTGGGGGATCATGCTCGCGATCACAAGCTCCGGGTTCATCATTGGGGGGATCCTTATCGCGCGTAAAGGTCTGGGCGCGAACCCCGTCCGCACACTGCTAATGGTGAATGTCGTGATGTGGTCCATCACGATCCTGTTTCCGATCCGTTCTTCGATCATTCCATTGGCGATCGGCTTCTTCCTCTACATGCTGGTCATCCCGATGGCGGAGGCTTCGGAGCAAACGATCATCCAGAAGGTCGTGCCGTTTCGGGAACAGGGGCGAGTCTTCGGCTTTGCGCAAACGGTCGAAACCGCCGCCTCCCCGGTCACGGCTTTTCTCATCGGTCCGGTCGCTCAGGCCTGGGTCATTCCTTTCATGACCGACGGTGCGGGGGCCGACGCGCTCGGTCCCTGGTTCGGGACCGGTCCTGAGCGGGGGATGGCTCTGATCTTCATCATCGCCGGCTCAATTGGCCTCTTGGCGACGATTCTCGCCTTCAACTCGAACGGCGTATAAGAACCTCTCCCGGCGCTATGCCGAGAAGAAGGACGTGACCGAACCCGCCGACCAAGAAACCTTCGACCAGCTCAAACCCGGCTGAGCCAGGACTGTTGCGCGCAGAGCGCTTCAACCTCATCGATCTCGCGAGGCACAAACGATGTCAAATTGTCGTGCCCGCTCTCGGTGATGAGGATGTCGTCTTCGATGCGCACGCCGATTCCACGGAACTCGGCCGGCACTTTGTGTTTGATCTTGGGGGCGTTCTCCTTCGCCTCTTTGAGCTGACGGTTCGCCCCCACAGGATCGAGCAGCGAGTCTTCGTAATGCTCATCGTGGTTGTAGGCATAAAGCGAAAACTCGATCTCTTCGCGGCTATCGACGTAGAGGCCCGGTTCGACGGTGAATGCCATTCCCGGCTCCAGCACCCGCGGCTTCCCTTCGACGCGGTAACTGCCGGCATCGTGCACGTCGAGCCCCAGCCAATGACTGGTGCCATGCATGAAGAATTCGCGGTAATGGTGCATCGCCAGAGAATCCTCGACGTTGCGCGGCAAGAGACCGAGGTCAACCAGACCTTCGGTGAGGATCTCCATCGAAATCTCGTGGGTCATGCGGATCGTTGCTCCCGGCCGGGTAACAGCGATGGCTGCCTTCTGCGCCGCGAGCACCACTTCATAGATCGCGGCTTGAGGTCCTGAGAAACCGCCGTTGGCCGGAAAGGTGCGCGTGATATCGGAGGAGAAGTAGTCGACCTCGCAGGCGGCATCGATCAGGATCAGATCTCCGTCTTCGATCATGCGGTCGTTCTCGACGTAATGAAGGATGCAGGCGTTTGGACCGGAGGCAACGATCGACGGGTAGCCATTTCGCGGCGACCCACCTTCCCGCCAGACATATTCCATTGCCGCTTGCACCTGATACTCGGCCAGGTCGGGATGGGCAAAACGCATCGCTTCCCGGTGTCCTTCGGCTGAGAGGGAACAGGCGGCGCGCAGGCTTTCGATCTCGGCGGGTGATTTGCGCAAGCGCATTTCGCCGAGCAGTGGTGCCACATCGACCACCGCCGTCGGCAACACCTTTCCGGTGCGATTGTGATAGTTGCGGGCTTTGTGAACAAGGGTTTGGACGCGGTCATCGTGCCCGTTGCCCGAGCGGTAATAGAGCCGCTCTCTCCCCACCAGCAAGCGAGGCAACATCGAATCCAGCTCGGCGAGTTCGTAGGCCTGATCCGCCTGAAAGCGCTCTCGAGCGCCTTCCGTGCCGGCCCGGTACCCGTTCCAGATCTCCAGGTCGCGGTCGCGAGGCCGGACGAACAGGTGATAGTCGCCCTCGGGATGGCCGGGCACGAGCAGTGCCACGGCGTCCGGTTCGTGGAAACCCGTTAGATAAAAGAACTCCGAGTTCTGACGGAACTCGTGGGTGACATCGTCGTTGCGAATCGTCTCGTCGTTGGCGGGGATCAGGGCAGCGGCGCTGTTCCCAATGCGGGACCCAAGCACCGAGCGATGATCTCGAAATCGATCGGGCATGGTCCCGACGCTAGTGCGGCTACGACGCGAGGGCTAGGTCGACGGTGAGCGGAAGATGGTCCGATCCCAGGGCCGGCCCGAGGTCGCGGCCGACGACTACGAGGCCTTCTGAGTAGAGCAGGTGATCGATCGCTACCTGGAAGAACGGAGAGGCTTCGGCGGGATAGCTCAGTTCGAGCCCGAACCCCCGAGTCGAGTCGTTCAAGCCGGTCGCGGCGCGCAAGTCCCGGTAGGAATAGGAGAACGGAGTGGCATTGAAGTCACCGGTCACAATGACCGGACCGTCTTGCTCCAGCACCCAGTCGCGGGCCCATGCAAGTTGGCGGTCTCGCAGGTCCGCCCGCTCCGAGTTGTACGGCGAAAGCGGATGGACCGCCAGCACCGAGATTCCGTCGGCCAGCTCGATTGCAACCGCCCGCGGGTCGTTGCTCCGAAAACCGAAGGATTCAACGGTTGCTGCGGATGGTGCAAGCACCAGCGAACTGAAGATGTCGTCGGGATGGCGGTTCACCGACATCGTGTAGCCCAGATCAGCCGCAGCGAGGGCCTCCTCCCATGGACGGCTTGCCTCGTGCAGCACAACGAGATCCGCGTCCGATTGGCGAATGAACTCGACAACTTCGGCGAAGTTCTCGTTACTCGCCAGCACGTTGAACGAAAGGATTCGCAATTCCGAGGCGGTGGCTGTGCCCGAGGGCAGATAGAACGGAGCGAGGACAACCAGGTTGAGCAGAGCCACCGCACCCGTGGTGAGCGCGGTGCGGCGCCATTTTCTCAGCCCGAGCACTACAACCAGAAGTAGTAGCACCAGGCTCAGCTGTGGCCGAAAGGCGGCAATCAGATCGAAGGCCCAGTAGAAACCACCCAGGAACGCGGCCAGGCAAGCAACAGCGAGAACGACGGCCAGCGCCGCAATGAGAGGCATTTGGCTATCTAGAAAAGCAGGCGCGCCGATCCAATAGAACGCGAGGCCGACCCCAACCACACCGAGCATCGAGCGGCGGAACACGAAAACACCGACGATGGCTCCTAGCGCCGCGGCGAGGAAAGGGCTGGTAATCAGAGTGCCCTCGGGAGCCAACAGATCCCTTCCGGCCAGTGACACGAACAACGCGACCGGAAAGACCTCGAGGAAATCGGTTATTGGTGGCTCTGGACAAGGGCCTCGCCAGAAACGAGATACGACTGACGAAGGTAATCGCCGCTACCGCGAGGACGAGCCAAAGGTTGCTCATCGTTCATCCAGCTTCGAGGGAAGGGCGCTGGCGATTACAGCCGCCACTAGCGCCGCAGTCGTCACCTGCCATGCCGCCGGCAGCCAGAACACCGCTCCGATGGTCGTGAGGACGGCGAGCCCGGCGGCGGCCCAGCGTCGCCGGCCTTTGATCAGGGCAGCGGCTAATCCAACGTATACCAGCGGCACCACTGCGTCCAGACCGAAGCGACCCGGATCGAGCGACGCTCCTAGCAAGGCGCCCAAGAAGGAACTGATCAGCCAGTTGCTATAGAGAGTTATATCCGCGGCGGTCTTGTAAGCGGCGAGGTCGGGAACACCCTTTTCGGCCGCTGCGATCGTGAGTCCGTAGCTTTCGTCGACCAGGATCCAAGCCAGATGGAGCCGGCGCCACCATGGCTGCGCTCCGATCAGCGCCGCCAGGTTCATCGACATCGGGATGTGGCGCAGAGCGAGGCCAGCTGGTCGCGGCGAGAACCGGCCCTGCGCCAAACGGCACCAGGCCAACCATCGCCAGCTGACCGGAACCGGACACGATCAACAGCGACGAGAGGAGGGTCAGCCAGGGGCTAAAGCCGACCTGCGCGGCAAGGGCCCCGTACACCAGCCCGAAGACCACCAAAGGTGGAATCAGGACCAGGGTGTCACGGAACCCTCTCCGGAACGAAGCCCGACTCTTCGGATGTTTTTCGTTCTTCATCGCTATCGTCAGTGGCGATCGCGCTCGTCAGCCGCGGACGCTGCATCGGCGGCGACGGCGTACCAGAAAAGAAATCTCATGACGTCACCCTCCTTTCGAAACTTGGCTTTCTCATCTCGGCAAACTTTGGCTTAGTAAGAATCAATAGCTCTTTTACTAGTTACAGATTAGACTACGATCAGGTAATACGTCAAGTGCAATTCTCTCATTACAAAGATCTTCCCCTGAAGCTCGCCGTCGCACTCGTGAACAGCGAGGATGTCGTCGACGGGACCGAAAACCTCGATGTCGCCCTGGTCCAGGATTTGCTCGACCGCTCCGACCTCGAGCGTGCTCCCCGGGTCCAAAAGAGTCATGTTGCAGCCGTGCGCCGGCTGCGGACCCAGGTGCGAGCCGTCTTCGAGGCAGGCTCGGTCGACCAGGCGGCCACCGTGGTCAACTCGATCCTGCGCGCGGCTGGCGCCACGCCCTTTGTTGGCATTCATGGCGGTGGGCCGCACATGCACGTGGCTCCTGAGGAGCGAACGCCGGACGGCTGGCTGGGGGCCACCATCGGCATGGGTCTGGCGGAACTAGTAGTGAACTACGGCACCGAAAGATTCGGAGTCTGTTCGGCCGATGATTGCCGGGACGTTTTCATCGACGTCAGCCGGAACCACTCGCGCAAGCACTGTTCGGCGCGCTGTACGAACCGCGAAGGGGTTAGGTCTTTTCGTCGCCGCCAACAAGCTCATTAAATCATTCGGCTGATTGAGGCGCGCAGCGCGGCGATCTGTCCATCGATGGGCCAGCCAGCCCGGTTCGGTTGAGGGGCTAGATCCCCACGCTCGAGGCCAAACTTCTCGAGGTCTTCGTCGCCGGCTTCTGCCCAGGGGCGGCCATCCAGTCGAGAGACGAGCTTTCCCACTAGCTCGTGCGCGGTCCGGAACGGAACCCCCTTCCTGACCAGATTCTCGGCAATCCCGAGTGCTTCCGTACCCGATGAAGGCGCCGGCGGGTGAAACGTCGTCGCGGCGATCATGCCAGCCAGGGCAATGCAAGTGGAGGAGAGAGTGTCGTCGAGCGCGAAGAGTGCGGCTTTGTCCTCCTGCAGGTCACGGTTGTAAGTCAGCGGGAGTCCTTTCTGCAGGATCAGCAAGGCATTCAGGTGGCCGATCGCAGTTGCGGCTCTGCCCCGGGCGAGCTCAGCCACGTCGGGGTTCTTCTTCTGCGGCAGCGCCGAAGAGCCGGTCGCATAGGAGTCCGCGAGCGACAGCCACCCGAACTCGCTCGTTGCCCAAAGCACGAGCTCCTCGGCGAGCCGCGACAAGTTGACCATTGCCTGAGCCAGCACAAACCCGAACTCGGCCGCCAGGTCCCGGCTGCCAACGGCGTCGAGGGAATTGCTGAAACTGCTCTCGAAGCCCAGGGCCGTCGCTGTGGCATCCGCATCCAAAGGAAGGCTGGACCCGGCCGACGCTCCTGCACCTAGAGGGGAGACCGCCAGGCGTCGATCGAGGTCGGCCAGCCGGTCGCGATCACGACTGAGGGCCCAGCCATGGGCAAGCAGGTGGTTGCCAAGAGTCGTCGCCTGGGCTTGCTGTAGATGGGTGTAAGTCGGGATCGGCGTTTGCGCGTGAGCCTCCGCCTGGTCAAGGAGTGCGCCGATCATCGTGGCGAGATCGTGCCCTCTTCCTGCAACCGCACCACGGAGGTAAAGCCGAAGATCGAGAGCAACCTGATCATTGCGGCTGCGACCGGTGTGAAGCTTCTCCCCCACCGCGCCGACTAGCTCGATCAATCGGCGTTCGACCGCCGAATGCACGTCCTCATCCTCAGGACGGAACTCGAATTCTTCCTCGGCAATACGCCGCAGTCCCCCCTGAATCGTCGCCGCCTCGTTCGGTTCGATGATGCCGGTGGCCCCCAGCATCCCGGCATGGGCAATCGAACCGGCGAGGTCGTATGGGAGCAACCGTCGATCGGAATGGTCGACGGTGTAGTTCCAGGCAAGCTCCGCCGGGCGCTCGTCGAAGCGGCCTCCCCAGAGAGTCATTCTCCTTCGCCCAGTCGTTCCTCGGCCAGCCGGCGGAGACGCAGGGCATTGAGACGGATAAAACCCGTCGCATCTGCGGGGTCGTAGACGTCGTCTTGCTCAAAGGTGGCGGTCGCCTGGTCGTAGAGGTCGTAGCTCTCAGAGCGCCGGCCCTCTACAACGACATTTCCCTTGTAGAGACGGAGCCGCGCCTCTCCACTCACTCGTTTCTGAATCTCGTCCATGAACGCTTGCAAGGCTCGTCGTTCCGGGGAGAACCAGAAACCGTTGTAGACCATCTCGGCGTAGCGTGGGGCCAACTCGTCGCGCAGATGGACGACTTCACGATCGAGTGTGATCGACTCGACGGCGCGGCGCGCATGGTGGAGCAGGGTTCCACCCGGAGTCTCGTAGACACCGCGGCTCTTTATCCCGACGAAACGATTCTCGACAATGTCGACGGTTCCCACGCCATGCTTGCCACCGAGTCGATTGGCTTCGGTAAGCAGATCAACGGCGCCAAGTTCGGTTCCGTTGATCGCAACTGGATTGCCCGCCTCGAACACGATTGTGACGATTTCCGACTCATCAGGCGCATCCTCGAGATCGACCGTCATGCGGAACATGCCAGGCGGGGGTCTCACCCAGGGATCCTCGAGGACGCCTCCTTCGTAGGAGACATGGAGAAGATTGGCATCGACCGAGTAGGGCTTTTCCGCCGTCACCGGAATCGGAATGCCCTTGGCCGAGGCGTAATCAACCAGGTCGGCCCGGCCGCGCAGTTTCCACTCTCTCCAGGGGGCGATCACTTTGATCGCGGGGTCGATGGCATAGGCCGCGAGTTCGAACCGCACCTGGTCGTTTCCCTTGCCGGTGGCGCCATGAGCGATGGCGTCGGCACCCACAGCTTTGGCGACTCGCATCATCCCTCGCGTGATGATGGGGCGGGCAAGCGACGTTCCCAGGAGGTAGTACCACTCGTAAACGGCTCCCGCCCGCAAGGCTGGGAACACCGCATCGACCACAAACTCCTCACGCAGGTCTTCGACGATGGCCTCCGCCGCCCCGGTGTTGATCGCCTTGGCTCTGGCGTCTTCGACCTCAGGGCCTTGGCCGACGTCAGCCGTGTAGGCGACGACCTCGGCTCCCCGTTCCTCGATCAGCCAGGCGAGGATCACCGACGTGTCGAGGCCGCCCGAGTAGGCGAGCACCACTTTCATCTCGGGTCTCCAATCGTTTCCAACCGGCTCTTCAATTGTTGTCCTCCCTGGGTGTCGGCCGTGACCAGCAGCACGGTGTCGTCGCCCGCGACGGACCCGAGAACTCCCTCCATCTGGGCGCTGTCGATGGCGGCGGCGACGACCTGCGCAGCCCCCGGTGGAGTCCGCAGGACGACCAGGTTGCCCGAGGAGGTGAAACTTTGCACGTACTCGCTGATGGTTCGCGTGAGATGGCTATCGGCGTGGATCGCGCGGCGGAACCTGTAGTGGCCTCCGTTCTTCAGCACACCCAGTGCGCCAAGATCCCGGGAAACGGTCGCCTGGGTCACATCAAATCCTTGCTGACGCAGCGCGCTGACAAGTTCGGCTTGGTTCGAGATCGCGCCTTCCTCGATCATTCTCCTGAGGGCGCGTCGGCGGGTGGCGGTGTCGGTCATCGTCCAAGCGCTTTTTGCAACCGGTCGATGCCAGCAGCAACCTCGTCGGTTGTCACCGACAAAGGCGGCGTCAGCCGGATCGAGTCGGGAAGAACGGCATTTACCACAAGCCCTTCCTCGAGGGCCGCGCTAGCGACCTCGCTCGCCCGGTCGCTCTCAAGCTGGGCGGCGAGCAGGAGGCCCTTCCCGCGCACCTGCTTAACCCCTTTAAGCAACGCCAATTCATGACGCAGCTGGTCGGACCGGGCCCGGCAGTTCTCCAGCAGCCGGTCATTCTCGATGGTGTCGAGGACGGCAAGCGCGGCGGCACAAACCACCGGTCCCCCACCGAAGGTGGTGCCGTGGTCGCCCGGAGAGAATGCGCTGGCGACGCGCTCGGTGGCGAGACACGCTCCGATCGGCAGACCATTGGCGAGTGCCTTCGCCGAGGTCGCGATGTCAGGCACGATCCCTGTTGGTTGCCATGAATACCAGTAACCGGTGCGGCCGATCCCGGCCTGGACGTCATCGATGATGAGCAGACTTTCTGTCTCGTCGCACAAGGTGCGCACGGCAGCGAGGTAGTCGTCGGCGAGCGGCAGGACTCCGCCCTCGGCCTGGACGGTTTCGAGCATGACGGCGGCGGTGTGCTCGTCAACTGTCCGGCGCAGCGTTTCGATGTTGCCGGCTTCGACCTGTTTGAAACCCGGCGGTAAGGGTTGGAACATCGCTTGCTTCTGGGGTTGGCCGGTGGCGGCGAGTGTGGCGAGGGTCCGCCCGTGAAAACTGCCGGCGAGGGAGACAATCTCGTAGCGATCCGGTCCGAAGTGTTTCTGGCCATGTCGGCGGGCGAGCTTGATCGCAGCCTCGTTGGCGGTGGCGCCATCGTTGGAAAAGAAGACCCGGTCGAGGCCGGAGATGCTCGTCAGCCGATCGGCCAGCAGGCCCATCGGCTCGGTCGTGAAGAGGTTGGAGACATGGACCAGAGTGTCCATCTGCTTTTGCACCGCTGCCGTGACGGCGGGATGAGCGTGCCCGATGGCGACCACGGCCAAGCCTCCCAGAAAATCGAGATAACCCTTGCCCTGAGCGTCGTAGAGCCAGCTCCCTTCGCCCCGCACGAACGTGATCGGCGAGCGGTGATAAGTGTGCATGAGACGGCTCTCTGGCTGACTGCTCATTGGGTCACCATCGTTCCGATGCCTTCGGGCGTGAAGATTTCGAGCAGCAACGCGTGTTGCATCCGGCCGTCGAGAATGTGAGCGTGGGCGACGCCACCGGACAGAGCAGCTCGACATGACTCGAGCTTGGGACGCATCCCGCCTCCGATCTCATCGGTCGCAAGAAGGTCTTTGAGCTCGGAGCCGGTCATACGGGAGATCAGCGATTCGGCTTGATCGCGCACCCGACGAACCCCTTCGACGTCGGTCAGGTAGATCAATTTCTGTGCTTTGAGCGCGATCGCGAGCGCGGCGGCGGCCGTGTCGGCGTTCAGGTTGTAGACCTCGCCATTGGGCCCGGTGGCCAGCGGCGCGATCACCGGCACCATTCCGGCTTCGAGAAGGTCATCGATCAGGGTCGTATCCACCTTCTCGACCTCGCCAACGAGGCCGAGCTCGGGTTGCAGCGGTCTGGCGCTCAGCATGTTTCCGTCAAGACCGGTCAGACCAACGGCCGAGCTTCCATGCCCGTTGAGCAGGCCCACGATCTTCGGATTGATGTCGCCGGCCAGGACCCGCTGGACCACTGCGACCGTCTCGGGGCCGGTGACGCGGAGACCGTTCTCGAACCGGGGCTCGATCCCCAATCTGGCCATCTCCTCTGAGATCTGCGGGCCGCCACCGTGGACAATCACTGGGCGGATCCCGACCATGGTCAGCAGGGTCACGTCCCCGGCAAAACTGGCGTGCAGTTCCGGGTCGTCCATCGTGGAACCACCATGCTTGACCACAACCGTTTTGCCTCGAAACGCCTTGATGTAGGGCAAGGCTTCCATGAGGATCCGCGCCTTGCCCATCGAGTTGGCGATCCTGCTCTTGCGGGGGTCGGGGCTCGAGTGGCCGGTGGTCATGAAGGTTCCCCGTTCAAACGGACGTATTCGGGTGTGAGATCGGTGGTGATGACGTCAGCCTCTCCATTACCGCTCCCGACTCCGATGGTGACGGAGAAATCGCTTGTCATCCGAGCGCCGAGAGCGCTTGCGTCGAAGAGAACCGGGTCCTTCCGGTGGTAGACCGTGACGCCCTCATAGGAGATCGATTCGACTTCTACCGGACATGTCCCGGCCGCGGCCAAGTACCCGACCCCAATTGGGATCCGAGCCAAAGAACGAGGCGCGAACCAGCCCCGAATCTGCGACGGTGCGGCCTACCTGACGAGCCGTCTCGCGATCGACGGCTCCGGTCACCTTGATGGTCACCACTTTCGTCGCCCCTTCCGCATCGGCCGCTAGCGCCGCCGAGAGCTCAGCGCACGCTTTCTCCACGGCCGAACCTATATCAGACTCGGCGACAGGGCCGGCTGTACCGGAGGCGAGGAGAAGGACCGAATCGTTGGTCGATTCGCAGCCATCGATGTTGAGACAGTTAAAGGTCCCGCCGACGGCTTCTCCCAGAACTCCTTGCAAAGTTGTGGAAGAGACTTGGGCGTCTGTAGTGAGAACACACAGCATGGTCGCCATATCGGGCCGCAACATGCCGGCTCCCTTCGCCATCCCTCCCACTGCGAAGTTCTGGTGAGTTACGTGCACCGTCTTGGGGCGGGAATCGGTGGTGAGAATCGCCCGAGCCGCGGTTTCTCCTCCCCTTGTGGTGGCGCTAGCGACGAGCTGAGGGATGGCACGAAGAATCGGTTGCACCCGCAACTGGCCGCCGATCGGACCCGTCGAGCAGGCGAGCACCTGTTGGGGATGGGTGCCGAGATGCTGGGCGGCGGCAGAGGTGATTGCCTCGACGTTTGCCATCCCCTGGTCGCCAGTGCCGGCATTGGCGCAACCGGAGTTGAGGACTACCGCATGAGCCATCCCGCTGGTCAGGCGCTGGCGCGAGAGGATGACCGGCGCCGCCATCGCCCGGTTGCGGGTGAAGACGCCAGCCGCCGGCACGGGCCCCTGGGTTGCGGCAACTAGCGCCAGATCGAGACTGCCGTCGCTCTTGATCCCCGCTGAGACGCCCCCGGCAATGAATCCATCGGCGATCGTCACGGCATCCAACCGGAGCTAGGCAAACCTTCAATCTCGTCGTAACCAACCATCAGGTTGGCCGCTTGCACCGCCTGGCCCGCCGCCCCTTTTATGAGATTGTCGATCGCACACTGGGCAATGACGACCCCCTGGCGCTTGTCGACAAAGGCAGCCACCAGTGCGCGATTGGAACCAACCGTCCATCGGGTTTGGGGTGGTCGGTCAATCACTTCGACGAACGGAGACCCGGCATAGGCATCGGTGAGCACCTGGCTGGGGTCGGAATCGGCATTTACCGGGGCGGTGACCGTGGCGAGCAAACCGCGCAGCATCGGCACCAGGTGGGGCGTGAAAGTAACGACCGCATTCTCCGCTCCCAGCATTTCAAGACCCATCTCGATTTCCGGCCGGTGCCGATGAGTTGTCACCCCGTAGGCGCGCACGCCTTCGACGATCTCGCCGAACAGAAACTCGTTCGAGAGATTGCGACCTGCCCCGCTCACACCGGAAAGGCAATCGGCGACAACTCCCTTGCTGGCTACGAGTCCGGCTTGGACCAGCGGGGCCAGGGCCAGAAGAACGGCAGTGGGATAGCAGCCCGGGCTCGCCACTGCTGACGCATCCTTGACGTCGTATAGCTCGGGAAGCCCATACCGCCATTGTCCAAGTTCTTCTGGAAACGGGTGCTCCTGGCCGTAGGCCTCGGCGTAGCGCTCGGGTTTGTCGAGGCGATAGTCACTACCGAGATCAACGACTCTGACTCCTTGTTCACGCAACTGGCGACCGATCGCCGCCGATGCTCCATGAGGCAGAGCAAGGAAGGCAATGTCGATCGGCCCCACCCCCGCATCGATCGCACCCAGCGGCCTCCCCCCGTTCGCCAGGTGGGGATGAACATCACGGAGGACTCCACCTTCATGGCTGTGGGCGCCGAGATGAACCAAATCGAATCCGTCGTGGTCGTCAAGGATCCGGACCAGTTCCCCGCCTGCATAACCGCTCGCGCCAAAGACCGCCGTTTTCAACGTCACCTCCGAACAGTATACGCATATGCGAGACACGAAGGCGGCTGCAGCGAAGGTTTCTCCCCCGGAGGGGGAGTGGCCCGCTAGGGCCGAGGGGGGCGCTATCTCAGCCGCGACGCAGCTGGTTCATCGGCGTCGCGACTTCTAAAGGAACAGCTGCTCGCGCGTTAATCGGCCGCCCCCCTCCCGGCTGCGCCGGCACTCCCCCCTCCGGGGGGAGAAACCGATGGGTCTTCGGATCCTCGGGTCTCTTGTCTTTGGGCGTACCACTCAGTGACCATCGCGTAGGCCTCTTCCACCGAGAAGGGGCCGTCTTCGATGCGCCGTTCATAAAGGGCGTCCATGATCTCGCCGACGATCGGCCCGGGCTTGATGCCCAACAACTGCATCACCTCGTGACCGTCGATCGGCGGTCGCAAAGCGTCGAGGGCTTCCTTTGCCCGCAGCTCGTCAATCCGGACCTCCAAGTCGTCGATGCGATCGTTGATTTCTTTCGCCTTGCGAGCATTGGCCGTGGTCACGTCGCAACGGACCAACTCGTTCAAAGACTCGAGCAGATGCCCGGCGTCTCGCACGTATCGACGCACCGCCGCGTCCGACCAACCCATCTGGAGGGTGTGCGGCCGCAGATGCAGAAAGACCAGCCGCCCGACGTCGTCGATCATTTCTTTCGGGTAACGCAACGCGCGGAGGCGATCACGAGTCATCCTTTGCCCGACCACTTCGTGATGGTGAAAGCTCACGCCATCGGGTCCGTACTCGCGGGTGGCGGGCTTGCCAATGTCGTGCAACAGCGCGGCCAGCCTGATGGTCAGCTCTGGTCGGGTCTTGTCGACGACCGCAAGCGAATGGGAGAGAACATCCTTGTGCTGGTGAACCGGGTCCTGCGCCATCGCCAGGGCACCCAGCTCAGGCAGAAACCACTTCGCCAGACCGGTCGAAACGATTCCAGCCAACGCTTCGCTTGGAGCCGGCGCGACCAGCAGCTTGGAGAGCTCATCACGAATGCGTTCGGCCGACACGATCTCGAGCCGCGGTGCCAGCCGGCTGGCCGCCTCCCACACCCGGGGTTGGATCTCAAATCCAAGGGTCGCTTGGAAACGAAACAGTCGCAGCATTCGCAGAGGGTCGTCCGTGAAGGAGACCTCTGGATCGAGCGGGGTATCGAGCCGCCCCAGCTGGAGGTCGGACAGTCCTCCATAGGGATCTACGGCTTCCAGATCAGGCAACAGCAGGGCAATGGCGTTGATCGTGAAGTCCCGCCGGGAGAGATCCTCTTCGATCTTTGTCGAAAATGTCACCGACGGCTTGCGGCTCGCGTCGCGATAAATCTCTGAGCGAAACGTCGTGATCTCGGCGCGGAGCCCTCGTTTGTGAACTCCAATCGTTCCGAACACTTCCCCAACCCGATAGACCGCTTCCGCCCACCGGCCGACAATGCTTCTGATCGCCGTCGGCTCGGCATCGGTAGCGAAGTCCAGGTCCTGATGCGCGCGATCCAGAAACGTGTCTCGGACCGAGCCCCCCACCAGATAGAACTGGTAGCCGGCGCTGGCAAATAGATCGGCCAGTTCCCGGCTCGGACTGCCCGGCTCTACCAGCCAGGAGAGCCGGTTCGGGGTCATCGGGCGAGGATAGGACCGCAAGGCCCCGACTCCTCAAGACGTTCCCGCCCCGCGCCGATAAAGCGGTTTCAACCTCGAAGGGAACCTTTTCATCGTGGACACTGGCATCGAAGAGCTGTTGCAGCGGGCCGTTTCAGCTGGCGCGTCCGATCTTCATCTCAAGGTCGGCTCGCCGCCGGTAGTGCGCGTCGCCGGTGAGTTGCGTCGCTTGCATGGCGTTGCCAGTTTGCGCCCCGATGACACCGAGGCGATCGCGCAAAGCGTGTTCACGCAGCGAGCGGTCAAGGAGTTCAAGGAACGCGGGGATGCCGACTTTGCCTTCGGTCGTCCCGATCTCGGTCGGTTTCGGGTGACCGCGTTCCGTCAGCGCGGCTCGATCAGTCTGGTCATGCGCCGCGTTCCGTCCGACTCCCTCAACTTCGAAGAGCTCGGTCTGCCGCCGATCCTCCGCCGACTCTCGGGAGAGCCCAAAGGTCTTCTGCTGGTGACCGGCCCCTCGGGCTCAGGCAAGACCTCGACGATGTCGGCCATGATCGATCACATCAACAGCACGCGCCCGGTTTCGATCATCACCGTGGAAGATCCGATCGAAGTGCTTCACCCCGACAAGCTCGCGGTCGTCGCGCAACGGGAGGTGGGTGTCGACACCGCTGACTTTGCCGAGGCAATTCATCGCGCTGTTCGCCAGGATGCCGATGTGATTGTCGTTTCGCATATCGACGATTTCGAGACCGCCCGGGCAGCGATCAGCGCAGCGGAAACGGGGCATCTGGTGATCTCCTCGATGCATACCGTCGACCCTGCCGACACCATCACTCGCTTGGTTGGCTACTACCCGGTGAGCGAGCAAGCTCTTGCTCGGCGCCAGCTAGCGGCGCACCTGAAGGCCATCCTCAGCCAGCGCCTCCTGGAGACAACCGATGGTGGAGCGCGCGTGCTCGCCACCGAACTCTTGACCAACAACGAGCGCGCCCGCGACCGCATCCTCGACGGCACCCTCACCAGCACCCTCGACGACGTCCTCAAAGAGTCTGAGTTCTCTGGCATGCACACCTTCGACCAGACCTTGCAGTCGCTCGTCCTCAGCCGGCGGATCTCGGTGCGTTCTGCGCTGCCCCACGCGCGCAACCCACACGAGCTGCGAGCGCGGGCACTGGAAGCGGGTCTCGAGCTCTAGCGCCAGAGCAACACAGCGCCGGGCTGGTTGGTCCTGGTGACCCCCGTGACCTGTGCGATCCCGTGGGGCAATTCGTAGGCATCGGTGTTCGCGCAACCACCGTCGATCTCGCTTTGATAGGTGAGGCTGACGGCTTCGGGTCGCCAGCTGGCGCCGTCGTCTCCCAACGCTGCGGGCCTCGACCATATGGCCGCGACCGGGGGTGCCTCGCATCGACAAAAGGCCTCGGTCCAAACCATGAGACCGGTGAGCCGATCCCCCGGCGAGAACAAGCTACGAACCATCGTTGGACTTTGCCGTTCGAGGTCGATCACCGAGCCGGCCCACCAGCCTGCGCCGCGTTCGCGATCCTGGCTTACGACCAGCCGGTAGGGGCTCCCCGGCCGCCACAGATAGTCGCGGGTGTGAGGGTTGTTCATCGCCGAACTAAGCGCGGAGTCGCTCCCGGCGAGAGTCGATCCGTCGTTGGCATAGCCACCCCAATTCACCGCGGTTCGGCCCGGGTGACCGGGGTGCCACTGCAATCCGAAATGAGCTCCGCCGCGCGCTCCTTCCGGTCCCACAAAGCTCACCTGGAGGGCCCAGAAATACAGGTCTGACACGGCTGGCGATTCCGGAATCACCAAGGTCACGCTGGCCCCAACGAATCGGTCAGGGACTTTGGCTTCATCCGTCTCGTTTTGCATCACCCAATGCAAATGGAAGGAAGAGGCGGCGTTGGACGATGTTGGGTAGCCCTTGTTCCGCATCTCACAACCTCCAGAAGGTGCTGAAGATTTGCTCTGCCTCTTCGACGATCTCGAAGGCCCTGGCAGGAGACGCTTCGGGAGAGACTTCGGCGGTGTTCGAGGGCTCGCTCCAGTCGCCGACCAAACCGCGCACCATGGAGGCTGTTGAAGCTTCGATCGCACCAAGGTCGTAACCACCTTCGAGGAAAACCATCACCGGTGCCGAAGGGGCCGCTTGGCGGATCGCTTGCGCCATGAATCCGTAGTCAGACGTCGCAAGCGACATATCCGCCAGTGGGTCGTCGCGATGGGCGTCGAATCCAGCGGAGATAAGAATGTGACCAGGTGCGAACTGTTTGATGATGGGAACGATGACCCGCGCAAACGCCTGGCGATAAACGTCGCCCCCCGACCCGGCCGGAAAAGGGAGGTTCACCGTCGTTCCATCGACGCCGGTTTCACCGAGGTTTCCCGTGAGGGGATAAAACGGACTCTGATGAAGGCTGATATAGAGAGTGCCGGGATCTTCCGCCACCATCGCCTGGGTCCCGTTGCCGTGGTGAACGTCCCAGTCGATGATCGCCACCTTCTCTCCTCGATCCCGGATCTGGACCGTGGCCACAGCGACGTTGTTGACAAAGCAGAACCCCATCGCTCGCTGGCGGAGGGCGTGGTGGCCTGGGGGCCGCACTCCGAGCAAAGAGATTTCAGCACCTTCGCTGAGTGCCAGCCCGCCCGCGCCGGCTGCCCGCATAGCGGCTTCCCATGTGGACGAATCGACCCAGGTGTCGGAGTCGACAATGCCTCCACCGGATAACGAGAAGTCACGCAGGCGGTCTAGATAGACGGGGTCGTGAACCGCTTCGAGCCATTTTCGCTCCGCAGATTCAGCAGCGAGAAGCCTGGCTGATACCCCGCTCGCTTTGATACCCGCATCAAAGGCGCGCAGGCGGTCGGGTCGCTCCGGATGACCGCTGTCGGCGAGGTGATCGAGGCAGGCCGGGTGCGTGACGTAAGCGACCTCCACTCCCATACTCTCCCACAGGTGACGAAGTCAGACGGCCTGAGAGTCCATGGCGAATGGCCCGCACAGCTCCAAATGACCCAGGGTTGGGCCAAGGCCTGGGCGCGCCCGTGGAACGATGATCTCGAAGCCGTCGCGCTCCGTCTGGAGAGAGGCAGTGCCCGGTTCCTCCGCCTCTGCACGGGCTTCGTGTCCAACTTCGCCACCACTGTGCTCTCGCCGGCCCTGATGCCGCCTCGCACCCGGATCTGGAAGGAGGCCGGTTTCGAAGTGTCCGATCAGCTTGCGCTGCTCGAACATGACTTGCGGAACATCTCTCCTGTGGTTGACGAGACGGCGAACGAAACTCGCGTTCAGGCCGGGTCGCTCGAGCCGCTCGACGAGCTCTATGAAATCGATCAGGCGGCTTTTCCGATCCGCTGGCGCATGGGTCGACAGGGACTCCTCGAAAGCGTGGCCGCCACTAGTCGGTCCGTCGTGCATCGAATCACAGCCAGCGCTAATGACAGGGATCTGGGCAGCGTGTCGGGTTTCGCTGTCACCGGGATCAGCCTCGGTCAGGGCTATTTGCAACGACTCGCGGTTCATCCCCTCGCTCAGAGGCAGGGTCAGGGAGGCGCGCTCGTCCGGGCGAGCTTGCTATGGGCCCGAGGCCACGGGGCGCGAGGAGCATTGGTCAACACCCAATCAGAGAATGAGCCCGCCCTCCATCTCTACCGGCGGGTTGGCTTTGAGAACGTTCCCGGCGGTCTGGTTGTTATGGGAACCAGATAGCCGTATGCCGCCGCCGCTTCCTTCTCGCTATCGACTCGAGATCCGACTGGGCCGCGACCAGGACATTGAGGAATGGTTGGCCACCGACGAGCATCTCGATCGGCCGGTGTTGATCCGGCTCTTGGGACCCGACGCCAACGAGAAACGCCGCGCCGAGTTTCTGGCGATGGTGCGGGCAGCCGCGGCGGTTCGGCATCCCAACCTCGAGCCGATCTTCGAGGCCGAGGAAGTCACGGACGGCGCCTACTTCGTCAGCGAATGGAACGGCGGCATGACTCTCGCCAGCCGGCTCGACGCGGGAGAGACGCTCGACTACTCAGAGTTTGCGGAAAATGCTTCCGGCTTGGCCGGAGCTCTCGCTGCCCTTCATCGAGTTGGCCTGACCCATGCCGCGATCGAGCCTTCCTCGATTCTGTACACCGTCTCTCGTCCCGCCCGCCTCGGCGGGTTCGGTCGGTCGCGGCGCTATCTCGCCACTCCGGCGGGTGATGTTTCCGACCTCGCCTCTGTCCTCGAACGGGCCCTCACCGGATTTGAGCCAGGCGGACCACCTCCTTCGGAAGTCGTCGACGGGGTGCCCACCGAGCTCGACCGAATCCTGTATCGGGCCCGGAATGGCGACCTCGACGCCAACTCTTTCTCACATGCCCTGGATGCGATCCCGCGTCCGGTTTCGCCCGAGATATCCCCGGCTCGCAACCTCCGCGTTCTTGTGCTCGCCGCCATCCTGCTCCTGACGGCAGCAGGCCTGATCTGGCTCGGTCGTTTCCTGTCGGGGAGCAGCGGCCTGCCGGTGATCCCGCAGTCGGGAGCGAGCGTGCCCACCCTGACACTGGCACTAGAGACGACCACGACATCGATCGCCGGAGTGGCGCCGCCGGCGGCCATCGTCGGAGCGAGCGCTTTCGACCCTTTCGGTGAGGGGGGCGAGAACGACCAGAACATTGGGCAGACAATCGATGGCAACTCCGAGACGTCTTGGCGTACCGAGCGCTACCGCGACCCGATGGAGCTCTTGAAGCCCGGAGTCGGAATGATCGTTTCTACAACAGGTACACCGACGACGATGGAAGTGGTCGGCCTCTCGGCGGGCGCCAGTTACTCCGTCCGCTGGGCAGCGACGGTTCTCCCGACACCGGACGAATGGGAAACCATTCTGAGTGGGGCAAGTGAAGGGGGACCGCTGCGACTCCAGCTTCCTCCGCGCAACGACGGGCATTGGCTCTTGTGGTTCTCGTCGCTCCCGGCTCAAAGTGACGGTTCCTATTGGGTAACGATCGGGGAGATAACCTTCGCTTGATGACCGCAGTCGGTGACGATGCGGTGCTGCTCGAGCGGGTAGTAGGGGGTGATCACGTCGCTTTCTCGACCCTCATGCGCAGACACCAGGACCGGGTGTTTTCAGTCTGTCTGCGGGTTATGAACAATCGAGCGGCGGCTCTCGATGCCACCCAGGAAACCTTTCTCACCGTTTTTCGCAAGGCCCACCAGTACCGGGCGACAGCGGCCGTTGGAACCTGGATTTATCGGATCGCGGTCAACACTTGTTATGACCTTCTGCGGAAAGAACGCCGGCGGCCATCCGAACCGATGCCCGACTACTTCGAACCGGCCGATGTCCGAGCTGGCGATAGTTTTGACTCGGTTGAACTGGCTCCGTCGATCTCTGCCGCGCTCGCCACGCTCTCGCCTGAGTTTCGAACAGTCGTGATCCTGTCAGACATCGAGGGATACGCCCTCCCTGAACTTGCCGAACTTCTCGAGTTGCCGTTAGGAACGGTGAAGTCCCGACTTTTTCGGGCCCGCAAGCAGCTGGCGTCACAGCTGGGGAACCTTTTGGGGGGTTCTGAGCATCCAAGTTCAGTCTCATGACTCACCTCGACCACGACCTCGACCTAATCGCCGCTCATGCCGCAGGCGACCCGGCTGATCGCGAGCAAGCAGAGTCGCTGGTGCGGAGCTGTCCCGAATGTGCCAACGAGTTTCGAGAGCAGCTGGCTATGCGGCAATTACTCGGGAACGTGCCCGCCGCCCAACTGACCAGCTTCGAGGCGGACGCCTTGCACAGAGGGGTGATGAGCCAACTCCCGGCGCCGGTGGTGGACCTCGCTGCGGCCCGCAACCGCAAGCTGCTCTCCCCGGTCTGGGGCCGCCTCTCCGCGGTGGCTGCGGTGCTTGCCGGAGTGGTTGTGATCGGCACGATCTTTGCAACTGGAGGCGGCGGAGACGGGGCAGCCACAACCACGATTGGCTTCGAGTTGGCGGCGGGGGAATCCTCCGAGGACCGAATGGCGGCAGCAGCGGCGACCACGGCAGCCTCGGAGTCGACTTTCGCTGGAGCAACTGGTCAGAACCTGGAGGACAGCGCCGGCATCGCCGGGTCCGATGAGAACTCTCTCGACTCACTCGCCGGCAAGGCGCGACTGTTGCTGGAACAAGAAATAAACGAAGCTGCTCCGACGGCCACCACCGCTGCGGGCAACCTCGATTACGAGGCAGCTTGCCCTGCTCTAACCGAATTGACGGTGGTGACGACGGCCGAAGCCTCGCTGGACGAGCGACCCGTCATCATCCTCGTCATCGAGGAGGACGACGTGCTGAGCGCTCGGGCTTATTTCACCGACGACTGCTCCGAAATCGACCTCCCCTAAACCAGACTTCAGACGTCAGACATCAGATTTCAGACTCGGATCTGACGTCTGTCGTCTGATGTCTGATATCTATTTCGTGGCCAGCGCCACGGCATCTTCATAGGAGAGTCGGCCGCCCCGTTCGCGTCCCTCAGCTACCTGTGCTTCGTGGCCCGCAGCTCCTATCAGCGCCTCGACAAGATTGTTCATCACCAGGGTCGCACTCCAGAGTTGGTAGCCAATCGAAGCCCGGATGGCATCGGAAGCTCCCAACAACATCGCCGCTCGCTCAATCTCGCCCTGGTTCACCGCCACACCGGCGAGACCCATCAGGCCGGATAACACGATGGTCTTGTCGCCTGCCACACGACCGTGCTCGATGCTCTGGTCGAAGTATTTGGCTGCCAGGTCGACGTTCTTCAGTCGCAGGTGACAGTAACCGAGACCCACCATCGGCCACCCGGCGACGCTCGACTGCCCTTCATGGAGCACCGAGTAGCACTCTTCAGTTGTTGGAATAGCGGCCTCCATGTCGTCGCTGACAATGGCCACGTTGCCCTTTTGCAGCAGCGTGATTCCTAGTAGCCATCGATCACCTTGGGAACGGCAAATGGCCTCCGCATCAGCGACATATTTGCGTGCGCCATCGAAGTCGCCGAAGGCCAAGCTCACCTCGGCCATGAATGTGGATGCCACCGCGGAGGCGAAGGTATCGCCCAGTTCGAGACCGAGTTGGAGACCGCCCGCCAGATCTGGCATCGCTGAGGGGTCGCCGGTGCTGATCCCGGAAACGCCGAGAAAAGTCTTTGCCCGCGCCGCACCCAGAGAGTCTGCCGCGTCACTGAAGAGATCCGTTGCTCGACGCAGATGTGGGATCGCAGCCTGAAAGTCGCCAATCAATGCGTACAGGATCCCGGCGCCGCGCATGACGGCCGCCGCCGTGTTCTGGCTCACGCCGTCGGGTAGCGGGGTCTCGGCATTGATGCCGACCGCGCCGAGGAGGCGAACCGATTGCCCCTGCGGCCCCCTCACCATCAAATAAGGCCCGAGAGCGGCTGCCAGACGCCAAAGCGAAACTTGGTCGTTCGACGCATGGAGGGTGTCAAAGGCCTGCCGTAGGTTGTCGGCCTCGGCGAATAGACGGTCGATCCACGGTCCTCGATCAGATAGCCAGAGGTAGGGCTCAGCTTCCTCGGCCAAAGTCAGAAAGTGGTGGGCGTGGCGCTGCCCGGCTGCTTCCATCTCGCCGGCGGCCATCAGCTTCTCTGAGGCGTATTCCTGCACTGTTCTGAGCATCGAGAACCGAGGCTCTCCTGTCGGGGCGCTCGAGACCCTCACCAGGCCGAGGTCGACCAGTGACTCGAGCTCCTCGAACAGATCCGTGCCGAGGTCGCCTTCCCAGTTGGCGATGGCTTCTATCGAGTCGATCAGCGATTCACCGTTGAGCACCGCCATCCTGCGGAACAGTCTGTGAGCGCGGTCTTCCAACAAGCCCTCGCTCCATCCGATTGCCGCGCGCATCGTCTGCTGCCTGGCCGGCAGATCTCGAGGGCCCTTCGACAGCAGGTCAAGTGTGCTGGTCATGTGGGTGGCCAGAGTCTTGGGATCGAGATAGCGAGTACGGGCCGCGGCGAGTTCGATGGCGAGGGGCAGGCCATCGAGGCTGCGACTGATCCCGGCAATGGCCTCTATCTGTGCGGAGTCCAAGACCAGCGCCGGGTTTGCTTCCTTAGCGCGTTCGACGAATAGCTCGACTGCCGGAAACTCCAGCTCAACTCCTAATTCGGATGGATCTCCGACCGGATGGGTCAAGGGGCTCACGTGGTACTCGTATTCGCCGGTCAGACGGAGCGGCGCCCGACTGGTGACAAGAATCTTGACTCGCGTTGCAGCCTCGAGCAGCCGACTAAGCAACGGCGATGCTGACAGGACCTGCTCGAAGTTGTCGATGAGGATGAGCATTCCCTTGTCACCGAGGTACTCGGTGACAGTTTCGGCAATCGGCTGACGCCCGCTGTCCTGCAGCCCCAAATCACGACCGATTCGGCCTACCACTTCAGCCGGCTCTCCGACTTCTCCCAGGGACACGAAGCGCACTCCGTCTTCAAAGTGGGCTGCCACGCGATGAGCGAGCTCGAGTCCCAAGCGACTTTTTCCGGTGCCGCCCGGTCCGGTCAAGGTGATCAACCTTGGCTGTGGCTGCAACAGGACTTCCTCGAGTTCGCGCAGCTCGTTGTCCCGTCCGATCAATCGGTCCGCCAACTTGGGCAACGACCGCGCTGCCAGGGCCGGCTTTGCCTTGCTCGTGGCGCTTGGCGTGGAGAAGCGCTCCGAAAGCAGAACCGCGAGGTCGTTGGCGATCAGGTCAACTAGTTCCTCCGGACTCCGAAAGCGTTGATAGCTCACCGACTCCGAGTTCCGCACGAGTTCCAGCAAATCGCTCAGGCGCGATTGTCGATCCGGTGCTGGTTCCTTGACGTATATCAGGCGCGGTTTTCCCTCGGAAAGTTGGAACTCATCTTCCAATCCTGAGATGTCCGATGTGGGTGCCACCCAGCCGTAGCTCTGCCAATAGATGCCGACGAAGATGTCGCTCTGGTCCAGGTACGCGCGATAGAGGTCTCGGGGTGGGTGAGGTCGCGCTCCCATCTCGAACAGAACCGGGATCAAACGCAAATTGCTGATCGTTGTTCGAACGATGCCGCGTTCTGGGGCGAGTTCCTGAATCGTGGAACTGACGAACACCCGCAGCCTCTGGTCGGGGGTCCTGATCGGAGAGCCACCTAGCACCGGGCGAGACCTTAGTTACACGCGAAACGCTCAGACGCGGGCCTCGGATCGGACGTCTGACATCCGATCTCTGCTCTCTAACCTGATCGCTCAATGGACGACTTCGCGACCCGTTTCGCCGACCTCTTAGAAATGGTTGCCACCCGAATCCGATCGCTTACCGTCGATCGGGTCAATCGCTGGATCCGGGTCTCCTCGCTGGGAATGGTTGCGGCAGCGCTGGGGTTGATGGCGGCGGTGTTTCTTCTCCTCACAATCTTTGCTGCGCTGGCGATCCCGCTGGGGAACGACGGCGCGTTTGGCGTGCTCGGGGCGATTGCCTTGATCGGAGGAATCTTCCTTTGGGCCAAGAAGAGCAAGGCTGAATGAGCCAGAGACAGGAAAGCCCCGACACGGACGGGGCCATCGAGGAATTGATCATCATCGGCAGCGGACCTGCCGGTTTAACTGCTGCTCTCTATGCGGCTCGCGCCGACCTGGCACCATTGGTATTCGAGGGGGTGGCGGCCGGTGGCCAGCTGATGATCACCACCGACGTCGAGAACTATCCGGGGTTTCCCGACGGAATTATGGGTCCAGAGCTCATGGACCGTTTCCGCAAACAGGCCGAGCGATTCGGGGCGCGCCTTCTGGCCACCGATGTCACCTCGGTTCAACTCGCGACCCCAGAGAACGGCCTGGCCCATCATCTTGTTTTTGCTGGAGCCGACCGCTACGAGACCCGGACTCTCGTCATCGCGACCGGGGCATCCGCCAAATGGCTATCGATTCCGGGCGAAGAGCGCCTCACCGGACACGGTGTGTCCGCTTGTGCCACCTGTGACGGATTCTTCTTTCGGGATAAAGAGCTCGTGGTCGTGGGAGGAGGTGACTCGGCTATGGAGGAGGCGTTGTTCCTTACTCGCTTCGCTTCGAAGGTCACCATCGTGCACCGGCGCGACCAGTTTCGCGCCTCGGCGATCATGGCCAAACGTGTCATGGAGCATCCCAAGATCGAGATCCAGTGGAATTCCGCCCTCGCGGCGATCAATGGCGACAAGACGGTGGAGTCCGTCGACATCACCGACACGGTTACCGGCGAGCAGCGAACGATGACCACCAACGGAGTCTTTGTCGCAATCGGTCACCAACCAAACACCGCTCTCTTTGCTGGCCAACTGCCTCTCAACGAGAAGGGGTACCTGCAGTTGCCGGCTACTGGCACCACGGCCACCTCGATCCCCGGCGTTTTCGCTGCCGGTGACGTGGCTGATGCCCGCTACCGCCAGGCGGTTTCGGCTGCCGGAACCGGTTGCATGGCCGCGCTCGACGCTCAGCACTACCTCACTCAGCACTAGATCACTAGGGGAATGATCAGGCGTTCAACTGTGTTGGTCCAACTAAAGAAAGAATGATTTTGTCAAATAACACCGTCACCCTCGACAACTCCAATTTCAACGAGGAAATCACGTCCGGCAAGCCCGTTTTGGTCGACTTCTGGGCCGAATGGTGCGGGCCCTGCCGTCTGGTTGCGCCGATCCTCGAGGAGATGGCTACGGAATACGCCGGGAAGATCAAAGTCGGCAAGTTGAACGTTGATGAGAACCCTCAGATTCAGGGCTCCTATGACATCATGAGCATTCCCACCCTGATCCTCTTCAAGGACGGGGTCGAGAAGAAGCGAATCATCGGCGCCCGACCCAAGCACGTGTTGGTCTCAGAGCTCTCCGAGTACCTCGCTTAGTTCTCTCCTCAGCCGGGAGAGAACTACACCATCGTCTGCTGCTCGGCCGCCGTCGCGAAGAACTTGCTGATTCCATCCACCACGCGGCGACCGATCTCTGCGTTCAGCTGTGGAAGAGCCACGATCACCGCCGGCGCCCGCGTCTCGCGGAGTATCGCAGTTGCCCGCGGTTCCACCTGGCTCCCCAAAGCAACCGCGATGCGCGTCGCCAGCATTTCCCCAGCGCGGGAACGGCTTCGATCGCTGGCGAAGTAGAAGATCGCCCCCGGGCCGCCATCGATGCGGTTCTGAAACGAGACGACCAGATCCGCACCCAAACGGTTGGCGCGTCCGGCCCTCACCCGTTCCGGAAGGCTGGTGTCGGCCGATCGTCCCAGCATCGGTTGACCACCTCTCGCTTGTAACTCCATCGCTGCCGTGCTCGCCGCCAGCCACGCAACGCGTGCTTCCGCCGGTGTGCGGCACGCGGCATCGAAAAAGACCCTCGCTCCCACCACGCTCGCCGGCAAGGACCGAAGCCACTCCTTTTCCCGTACCAACTCGCGACCCTCGCCGAAAGATCCTCGCACCAGGAGACGCAACTCGGTGAGAACCTCGGGACCCGCACTTCCATCCTCGGTGAGATTTCGGTTCCGTTGGAACTCGAGCACTGCTCGTTCCGTACCCGGACCAAAAATGCTGTCGATCTTTCCGGGATCGAATCCGAAATGGCTGAGCCGGCTCTGCAGCTCGGAAACGTCCTCGCCTCGCATGAAGGGCCTGCGCAACAGGAGCAACCGGTCCCCCAGCCGGTAGCCCGCTTCGTAGAGGACCCGCCAGGTCTCGGGCCCCACCACCCCGTCCGCGGTGAGCCCCCGATCGATTTGAAACGCCCTCACGGCGGACTCAGCTTCGAGCGTAAGCTCCCCTGTGATCTCGACGTCGTAGCCGAGTGCCAGGAGCCGACCTTGAATATCACGGACAGCGTCGCCCGCGTCCCCCAACCGGTAGAGGCGCATAGCCGGCAAGTTACCCACAGCCCGGGCATTCGGGATTGGGCATTCGGGATTGGGCTTTGCGGCCCGGCTTTTGGGGCCGGGCTAGCCCCAGCTAACCCATTAGGGCTAACCCATTAGGCGGCGGTAAAGCCGCTCCAGATCCTCCAGCGAGCGATAGTCGATATGCATGGCTCCGCGGCCGCTATTGAAATCCACTTTTACCTTGCTCCCGAGCCGATCAGCCAGCCGCATCTCCAGTTCGATGATCTCGGCGGGGCGCACCTCACGAAGCCGCGGGCGACGCGTCGGCTCGCCCTTGCGCAGCCTGACAGCCTCCTCGATTTGGCGGACGCTCCACCCCTCGTCGACGGCGCGTTTGGCGACATGCTCGGCGAAGACCCGGTCCTCGATGCCAGCCAAGGCGCGAGCATGACCCGCCGAGAGCTCACCCCGCTCGAGTCGAGCCTGGATGGAGGCGGGTAGTCCTAAAAGGCGAATGGCGTTCGTAACCGCTGCTCGACTCTTTCCGACCCGCTGGCCCACTTCATCGTGAGTTAAGCCAAAATCTTCCAGGAGTTGGCGAAAGGCCGCCGCCTCCTCGAGCGGAGTGAGGTCGGCTCGTTGCAAGTTCTCGACGAGAGCCTCGGTCAGCCAGGCCACATCCTCCCCCGACCTGATAACGGCGGGAATCTGAGTTAGTCCGGCGCGGCGGGCAGCGCGCCAACGGCGCTCTCCGGCCACCAACCGATAGCCGCCCTCTGAATCAGGGCGAACCACGATCGGCTGGAGCACACCGACACTGCGGATCGACTCCGCCAGGCTTTCGAGGGTTTCTTCCTCGAAAGTCGAGCGCGGTTGATGAGGATTGGGTTGGATGTCATCGAGATCAATATGGGCGAAGCCTGACTCAGAGCTCGAACCCATAGGGATCAAAGATTCGAGTCCGCGCCCGAGCCCGCGTTTAACCGTCATCACACCTCCTTAGTGAGCCCATTCCCGTCGAGCCCATGACGTCTCCGAAACTCGCGCCCCAACTCCCGGTAGGCGATCGATCCCCGGGTCATCGGGTCGAGTGCTTCCACCGGCTCGCCGAAGGAAGGCGCCTCTGAAATTCGCACCGACCGGGGAATTACCGTCCGATAAGTCTTGTCACCGAAGTGGTTGCGGACCTGGGTTGCCACGTCACGGGCAAGGTTCGTGCGAAAGTCATACATCGTCAGCACCACACCCTCTACTTCGAGCAGAGGGTTCAGTTGCCGTTTGACCAGCTCCAGGTTGGTGAGCAGCTGACTGAGCCCTTCGAGCGCGTAGTACTCGCATTGGATCGGGATGAGGATCTCAGTGGCGGCAGTCAGGGCATTGACCGTGAGCAGGCCAAGCGACGGCGGGCAGTCGATGAACACGACTCCGAAGTCCTCCTTGACGCCCTCGATCGCCTGGCGGAGGCGTTGCTCGCGAGAAAGCATCGGGACCAACTCGATCTCCGCTCCGGCTAAGTCGATGGTGGCCGGCACGACGAACAGATTCTTCACCGAAGTGGGCTCGATAGCGTCTTCTATCGCTCCATCCTTTAAAAGAACGTCATATATCGAGGTGGCGATGGCGCTACGGTCGATTCCGAGCCCAGAAGTGGCATTTCCTTGTGGATCGAGATCGACGATGAGGCTTCTCAGCCCTTGAAAGGCGAGCGCGGCAGCGAGGTTGATCGCCGTTGTCGATTTACCAACGCCACCCTTTTGGTTGGCTAGCGCAACGACAATTCCACTCACGACTTCTGCATCATAAGTAAACGGGTCGGTCGGTCAAGGACCTCGAGCGTCCGATAACCATCGACCGGTCCTCCATCTCCCGAAACCACAGCTCGTCCTCCGGGAGCCAGAAGCCGCTCGAGCACCGGTCGGAGCTTCTGTGCCGGCATGGCGGCGCGACTGACAATCGCCGAGAAGACTCCCATAAGGGCAAAGACGTCCGATTCGACGACTCTCACCGAAATTCCCGCAACTCTTGCGGCTCGGCGAGCAAGATCACACCGTTTCGACGACCGATCGACCAGGGTCATCTCGGTAGACGGCCAGACAACCGCTAGCACCAAGCCGGGTAGTCCAACTCCACTGCCCAAATCGGCACAGTCTGGCGGAGGCTGATCCCATCCGCCGGTGTAGAGCAAAGAGTCCGCCAGGTGCCGAGTCTCTAGCCGTTGACCTTCGCCAGGCCCAAGTCCCCCGGCCGGAACTGCCTCATCGTTCAACCAGTCCGCCAGTTTCTCGATTTGGAGCTCCATCGCCGGCGTCAAGTTGAGGTTGAGCCTCCGTGCTAAGTCCTCCCACCCCCGATTCACGTGGAACTTGAGGGTCTAGAACTCGGAATCAGGGTCCTGCTCTGGGCGACCTTCAGGCTCGGCGGGGGGAGAAGCCGGAGGCCTGTTCGAGATTGCTCGCGATCACCACATAGCGCCGAGGCGGTTCACCTTCGGAATACGAGATCACTCCTTCGACCTCTCCGACCGAATCGTGGATGACCTTGCGGTCGGCAGCGCTCATCGGCTCGAGCATGATTTCTCCGCCTTCGCGTTGTACCTGATCAATGAGCTGTTTGGCGTAAATGCTGAGTGCCTGCCGGCGCCGCTCCGCGTAGCCGGCAATGTCAATCCGGACCCGGGCCGTGTCGACGAACTGCCGATGTAGCACTGTCTTGGTTATTTCATGGATCGCTTCCATGACCGAGCCGCGCGGCCCAACCAGGGCCTCGGTCTGCTCGCCATCGACGGCGGCGATGACGACATCGTCGTCGACCTGGACTCTGACGGACCCTTCGAGACCGAAGGCGCCAATCAGCCCGGTAAGAAATTCTTCGACCGCCGGTGCCTGCTGATGCGGATCAACGTCGACCATGGGTCGTTCCCGCCGAGGGCTCTCCGAACGCTGCGGGCGTTCCGTCGAGCTCCGGCCCCGCGACCCTCCAGAGGACCGACCGCCCTGGCCAGAACCGGCCGCCCGAGGAGCCTGGTCCCGACGTTCGGGCCGTCGGTTGGGGTCACGATTACCGCTACTGCGGTCCCCGCCCTCCCGGCTGTTGGGTCCGCGCGACCCCTGCCTGGGAGCAGATGCGGATTCTCTGCCACGCCGGCGATTTCCCCTTCGGCTGGCTGGTTTGGGTTTGACGCGGACGATCGCATCCCGCCCTCCTAGTCCGAGAAATCCCTTTTCCGGCTCCTGGACAATCTCGACGTCGACCTGGCTGCGGTCGCCCACCCCTAACTCGTTCATCGCGGCAGCTACCGCGACGTCGATTGTCTTTCCTCTCACCTCAACCCACTCGACCACAGTTTCACTTCCTCTTGCGGCGGCGTCGTTTGTCGGCCGACCCGGTTTGTGGACGGCCTTCTTTTGCATCCTCAACCAATTTGGCTTTCGCGGTTGAGGTCTCGGCCGGCGCAAATTGAGGCCGACCGTCGATTCGGAAAATCACAACCTGTTGAATGAGCCGGAAAATATTTCCAGTCATCCAGTAGAGCACGAGCCCGGCGGGAAAGTTGTAGGAAACGATCCCGATGAAGAGCGGCATGATCCGGCTCACGGCTTGACCGGCCGCCGCCTGCGGGTTGTCAGGCTTGACCTGACCGGCGGTGGCATGCCAGGTCTGGATGTACTGGCTGGCCACCATGACCGCCAGCATGGCCAGATAGGGGAGAGCTGTGCCTACCCCGAGCCCCACGGCCTCGGAGACCCGGGTGCCCAGATCCATGCCCAGAAACCGAGTTTCCCCGGCGGCAATGGCAGCTGCGAGGTTCGATTCGGCCGGGATGTGACCCGGAGCCGACAAAACCCGAAAGAGCGCTAACCAGATCGGAAACTGGACGATGAGAGGAAGCAGGCATCCCCCTGGCGTTGCGCCTGCTTCCCGCTGGGTCCGCATGAGCTCCTTTTGCAGCTCCTCGGGGCGTTCCTTGTACTCCTTTTGGATGCGGCGGATCTCGGGCTGAATCGACTGAAAGGCACGGGTGGAGCGGGTCTGTTTCAGCGTCAGAGGGAAGAGAATCAAGTTGACCGCAATCGTCAGGAACACGATCGATAACCCATAGGACGGGATCAGGTCGTAGAAAAAGGCCAGCGCTGAACCGAGAAAGTCCTGGAGCCCGTCGAAGAATGCCCCCATTAGCGGGTCACCGGGTCATATCCACCCGGGTGAAGTGGATGACAACGGCCCAGGCGGCGCAGAGCGAGGATCGACCCCCGGAGAGCGCCATGGGTCTCGATCGCCTCCCGCGCGTATTGCGAACAGGTCGGCAGGAAGCGGCAATTGCGCCCCAGGCTCGGGCTCAGGAGCCTCTGGTAGAGCTGAATCATGCCCGAAAGCACCCGGCTCGGCCAGGCCAAAGACCTTGGAATCAGCGGTTTCATCGAACGGCCTCACTGACCCAGGCTTTGAGGGTCGCGAAGTCGACCGAGCTCACCTGAGCTCCTGCCACGAGCACGTAGTCATAGCCCGCCGGCAATCCCACGGTGGCCACGACCGCTCGGAGCCGGCGTTTGATTCGATTTCGCTGCACTGCGTTTCCTGTTCGTTTTCCCGCCACCAGCCCGTAGCGGGCGAGGTCGGGCAGACCGGCACTCTTGGCTACTACCAGGTCACCTACCCGTTGCCTGCTGCCATTGTCGAGGATCCGGCGAAAATCGGCCGGTCGACGAAGTGATTCAGGCCGCGAGACGTTTGCGGCCTTTTGCCCGACGAGCCTTGAGGATTGCACGACCGGCCCGATCTGACATTCGGTGACGGAAGCCGTGGTTGCGCTTGCGGCGCCTGACTTTGGGTTGAAAAGTTCGTTTCATGATTGCCGATTCACGATTGATTGGGACCCGCCTCGCGGGCCAAGAAGAGGGGACTTCCTTAGGTTATTAGCAGTTGGCTACCTGTGCAAAGCCTGCCTGCTCGCGAAAAAAACATTCGAGTGCGGCGCTGAAACCACTTCTTGATCACCCAACGAAATCCGCCGAATAGCTCGGTACGAGCGGCCCAAATCGGAGTTGGGAGTTGTTCACAAGGTCGGATTCCGCGCTCTTGACGTCGCCGCCAGCTATCCGCACAATCCTTCCCCGCTGCGATTGCAGCGCTACTCACTTCCCCTGGTTGAGGTCTGTTCGGACGCGTCCGGGTGGAGTCAGGGAGTGCTAGCAGGGAGAGATTTGGCAAGCAGAGACGGGATGTTCCCGTCGAGAGGACTAACCGATCGGTTTTCCCACACCTGTTGATGACGTTGTGGAAAAGAATCGGGATGAGGAGGATCGATGCAAGGAGTTCCGCCCTTTGAGGGACACCGAGGACCACAGTGGGATCAATTCAGTAGCGCATTGCAGGCGTCGGTCTCGGTGGCCAATTGGCAGAAATGGCTGTCAAAACTCGAACCCGAATTCGGGCCCGGAAAGGTCACTTTGGTCGCACCGAACGAATTCACTCTCAACCGTGTCGTCAAACACAGCGCCCTAATCGAATCTCTTCATGCCGAGGTCTTCGGCACCGACAGCGTGTTGAACCTCGTCAGCCTGAATCAGCCGCTCGAGACTCCAACCGAACCGATCGAGCCCGAGATCCGACCCGAGAACGAATCGTCCATGCTTTACAAACGGTATCGATTCGAGCACTTCATCATGGGTGACTCCAACGCCTTTGCCTACCGCGCCGCAATGGCAGTAGCCGATCAGCCCGGCCTCGCTTACAACCCACTTTTTATCTTCGGTGGAGCGGGACTCGGCAAGACCCATCTTCTCCATGCGATTGGCCACCACGTGCGGGATTTTCACCCTTCGAAAACCGTTCGTTATGTGACTTCGGAAAAGTTCCTCAATGACTTCATCGATGGGATTCGTCACAAGCGCGTCGATGACTTCAAGTCCCAGTACCGCTCGACTGATGTCCTGCTCCTCGACGACGTCCAGTTCTTTGAAGGCAAGGAACAAATCCTCGAGGAGTTTTTTCACACGTTTAACACCCTGCACCAAATGGGGCGCCAAATGGTGATCTCCTCGGATCGCCATCCCCGCAATCTCGCCACGGTCGAAGACCGGCTCCGCTCGCGCTTTCAATCGGGATTGGTCACAGACATTCAGCCTCCCGCGCTCGAGACCCGGATGGCGATTCTTCGCCTTCACGCGGAACTCGGCCCCAAGCCGGTGCCAGTCGACGTTCTCGAGTACATCGCGGTTTCGGTCTCGGAGAACATTCGGGAGTTGGAGGGTGCCCTTATCCGGGTCACCGCATTCGCCGCCCTCACCAACCGCAGCATCGATCTCGACATGGCCCAACAGGTGCTCGGCGAGATCGCCCTGGGGCGGACCAAGACTCTCGAAGCGTTCGACATCATCCGTGCGACCGGTGAGTCCTACGGATACTCCGTTTCAGAAGTGCAAGGCCCCAGTCGTCGCCAGCCTTTGGTGACCTGCCGGCAAATTGCGATGTATCTCTGCCGTGAGCTCACCGACCTCTCCCTACCCAAGATCGGCCAGGCCTTTGGGGGACGGGACCATGCGACGGTGATCCACTCTGTCGAGAAGGTCAAGAGGGTGATCCGGAGCGACCTGACGGTTTACAACCGCGTGCAGAGCCTGTCGGCATCGTTGCGGAAATGAGGTGCACAACACTGCGTTCACGCCGGCGGCAACCTCACCTGGGGATAACTGCTGCTTTCTCCACAATTTTGTGCCCCGGTGAAAGTCAACCCCTGCCCGGAAAAAGCGGGCTTTTCCCCATTTCCCCAGGCCCTACTACTGCTCCTAGATTTCTATTAATAAAACAGTAGAACCAGAGAGGAAACCCCCCAACTGTGAAAATCCGTGGCGAGCGAGACGATCTCGCTGACCTGTTCAGTCGGGCGAACCGAGCAGTCGCAGCTCGATCGGCTCTTCCCGTCTTGCAGGGCGTGCTCTGTGAAGCCGCGGCTGGCAACCTCACGGTCACCGGCACCGACCTCGAGGTAACGGTTACGACCTCGGGCCCGGCGGAAGTCATGGAAGAGGGCCGGGCTGTGATCCCGGGCCGGCTTCTTGCCGAAGCGGTGCGGAAGATGCCTCCGGGAGTTGTCACGGTGACCGTCAATGGGGGAGAGGTTGAGATCTTGGGGAAGGGACCTCGTTTTACGCTTCGGACACTGACCCTTGACGACTTTCCCAACCTCGATACTTCGACAGTTGACGGTGTCGAGGTTGACGGGGATGAATTAGTTAATGCCCTGAATCAAGTCGTCGTCGCCGCCTCCTCAGACTCGGCTCGCCCCATCCTCACCGGTGTGCTCTTTGAGCCGAGCGACGAAGGCCTCCGCTTGGTCACCACCGACTCCTATCGGCTCGGAGTGAGGGATCTTCCGGGGATGGGGAGCATCGGTTCAGGATTGGTTCCGGCGCGGGGCCTGCGGGAGTTGGGTCGCACGATCGGAGCCGAGAAGATTCGGGCGGGGATCGCCCAACGCGAAGCGGTCTTCAGCTCTGAACGGGGCTCCTTGCGATTGCGGCTGATCGAGGGGTCATTTCCGAAGTACCGCACATTGTTCTCGGAGAGCTATCCCTCCCAAGTGACGATCAAGAAGGAAGATGTTCTGGACGCCCTGGGGCGAGTCAGCCTTGTGGCCGAGGACCACATTCCAGTGAGGCTCAAGATCGGAAACGGGGGCGTGGAAGTGAACGTCACCCGGCAAGATGTGGGAGGAGAGGCCGAGCATCTCGACGCCGAGTTCGTTGGAGTCGATGAGATCACGATTGCCTTCAACCCGCGTTACCTCGCTGACGGTGTGAACGCGATCAACGGCGAGAACGTGCGAATTCAGATCATCGACCCCCTCAAGGCAACGGTGCTCGACAACGGCGAATCCGACGGTTTCGTCTATTTGTTGATGCCGGTGCGGATCTAAAGATTCTTACCCAGCCCTAGGGGAAGAAACGACGCGGACCGAGGAGATCACCTCTTCGCCAAAGCGCGCATCGAGCCGTCGCAATAGGTCACCGGTGGAGTAGCGCAGTAGAGCGATCAGCGAAGGCACGGCGACGGTCACGACGAGTTCTCCTTTGCGGAGATAGGCGGGCTGGGATTGGCCGGCCCACGGTTCACCGGTTAGCTCATTCCACTCGGCACGCAACGCTTCGATCAAACTCGGATCGGGAAGACCGAGGCGCGACAACATCTGGCGCAGCACCGATTCGACCGATTCCGGCTCGACCGGTTTGGGCTGGGTCATGGGTGGGCGCGGACGTTGCCATGGGCCACCTGCCACGCGAACCCCTGCAAGGGAACCTCTTCTGGCCTGGTAGTTGTGATGAAAGTCTGAGCAGCCGGGAGGGCGTCGGTGAGTGACTTAGCTCGATCATGGTCCAGTTCCGAATAGACGTCGTCGAGGAGGAGCAAGGGCGATTGGCCGGTTTGCTCGGTGATGGCGCGATGGGTGGCGAGGCGGAGCGCTAGCGCTAGTGACCTCTGCTCTCCCTGGCTCGACTGGTGGCGAGTGCTGCGACCTTCGAGGAGGAGGGCGGGGTCGTCTCGATGAGGACCGGCTCCTGTGGTCCGGAGCTCGAAGTCCCCCCGGCGGCGTTTGCTCAAAGCGGCGAGGAGGGCTGCCGTCCATTCGGCCGCCGGCGTCGACGGATCGAGCGTTCCTCCCCATTCGGAATCGTATTGGAAACAGAGGCTGTGTCGCTTGCCGGCGATCTGGTTGTAGACGTCGCTCAGGGAATGTTCGAGGAGCTGTGCGGTGCGCGCACGGCGAATCATCAGCCTGGCCGACGCCTGCGCGAGCCGTGCGTCCCACACCTCGAGGGTGGCTTCGTCGCGATCTCCATGCTTGAGGAAGGCATTGCGTTGCCGGAGCGAACGATCGAACTCTGCTTGGTCGAGGGCGGCTGCTGGCCAAAACTGGATGGCGACGTCGTCGAGGAAGGCGCGGCGCCCGCCCGGTCCGCCTTTGATGAGGTCGAGATCTTCGGGGAGAAATGTCACTACTCGCAAAACTGACAAGGGGTCGGTCGAACGTGCGAGTGGTTTCTGCGCGAGCCTCGCCTTACGGCCTCCGCGCAGGCGGATCTCCACTTCCAACAACTCAGTGGCTTCGCCTCGGACTACCGCCGACTCCGCACCCTCGGCCACAAGCGCTTCGTCGGGAGCCGAGCGAAACGAGCGCAACGTCGACAGATAGCCGATTGCCTCGAGAAGGTTGGTTTTGCCGGCTCCGTTGTCGCCCACCAGGATGTTCACGCCCTGAGCTGGAGCCCAATCGAGCGACCGATAGGAGCGAAATTCGGTCAGCTTGAGCCAGTTGAGCAGCACACCTTGAACGCTAATGGGTGGCTGTGACCGGGTTCTCAACCGGGTCGTCAGAAGCTATAATTACAAACGTGCAATCAGGCCTCTTTTCCGGCCCTGCGCGCCGCCTGTTTTGCGCTTCCGGGAGATGATTTGACCAACGGAAACGCGTCGTACGACGCCCGCGACATCAAGGTCCTCGAGGGTCTCGAGGCCGTACGCAAGCGACCCAGCATGTATATCGGGTCGACTGGCGCGCGCGGTCTTCATCATCTCGTCTGGGAAGTGGTTGACAACTCGGTTGACGAAGCCATGGCCGGCTACGCCACCCGCATCGACGTGAGCTTGTTGGCCGATGGCGGCGTGAGGGTGGTTGACGACGGCCGCGGCATTCCCGTCGACTTTCACCCCAAGACCAAACAGTCAGCACTCACTGTCGTCTTGGGCACGCTCCATGCCGGTGGCAAGTTCGAACAGGGGGCCTACACCGTTTCCGGCGGCCTTCACGGCGTCGGGGTCTCGGTGGTAAACGCGCTTTCCTCGCATTTGTCGGCCGAGATCCGACGCGACGGATTCGTGTGGGGGCAATCGTTCCAACGAGGCAAGGCCCTGACCAAGGTCGAGAAGCTGAAGCCCTGGAAAAAGAACACGGGCACCACGATCAACTTTTGGCCGGACAACCAGATCTTCACCGACACACTGGAGTTCGACTACGACACCGTCGCCAGCCGTCTGCGTGAGCTGGCCTATCTCAATCGCGGTTTGGAGATCGCTCTCCACGACGAACGTCCACCCGACGACGGAGAAGAGCCGCGCGCCGACCTGTTCCACTTCAAGGGGGGCCTGGTCGACTTCGTCAAGCACCTCAATGTGAACCGCGAGCCGGTGCACGCGCACGTTGTCGAGTTGATCGATCGCTCGGACGAAGCCGAGTTGGAGCTGGCTATGCAATGGACCGGCACCTATACCGAGTCGATTCTTTCCTTCGCCAACAACATCAACACGCATGAAGGCGGAACCCATGAAGAGGGCTTCCGCAAGGCGATGACCAATGCGGTCAACGCCTTCGCTCGCCAAAAGGGTTTGCTCAAGGAAAAGGACGACAACCTCACCGGCGAGGACATCCGTGAGGGCCTGACCGCGGTGCTCTCCGTGCGAGTGCGCAATCCGCAATTCGAGGGTCAGACGAAAACGAAACTCGGTAACACCGAGATCCGCTCGTATGTGGAGAAGGTTCTCAACCGCTATCTGCCCGAGTGGTTGGAGAGGTATTCGAGCGAGGCGCGCCGGATCGTCGAAAAGTGCATCACCGCGGCCAAGGCCCGGGAGGCGGCTCGCAAAGCCCGCGACCTCACGAGGCGAAAGTCGGGCCTCGAGTCGGGAGGGTTGCCCGACAAGCTGGCCGACTGTTCATCGCGCAACCCCGACGAGGCCGAGCTCTTCATCGTCGAGGGAAAGTCGGCCGCCGGGCCGGCCAAACAGGGTCGCAACTCGCACACCCAGGCGGTGTTGCCCATCCGCGGCAAGATTCTCAACGTCGAAAAGGCCCGGCTGGCAAAAGCGCTGCAGAACACCGAGATCATCGATCTGATCACCGCGGTTGGCACCGGAATTGGCGACGAGTTCGACCTCGCCAAAGCCCGCTATCACAAAGTGATCATCCTGGCCGACGCCGATGTCGACGGTTCGCACATCCGTACGTTGCTACTCACTTTTCTTTTCCGACACATGCGGGGTTTGATCGAGGCGGGTTACGTCTACATCGCTCAGCCTCCTCTCTACCGGGTCAAAGTCGGGGCGAAGGTCCACTACCTCAAAGACGATTCGGCTCTCGCTGAGTTCCGCAAGGAGCATCCAAAGGTTCGGCCCTCTCGTTTCAAGGGGCTGGGTGAGATGGACGCCGAGGAGCTGCGAGTCACCACCATGGACCCTGAGACCCGGACGCTTTTGCGGGTGGAGGTCGAAGACGCCTTCCGCGCCGATCGGTTGTTCTCGATCCTGATGGGCGATGACGTCGCCGAACGCAAATTGTTCATCCAGCAGAACGCCAAAGACGTTCGCTTCCTCGATATATAGAAGGGCTCCCGGTGACCGATCGCAACGATGACATGCCTGTCGGCGTGGGCTCCATCGACATCAACGAGGAGCTCGAGCAGTCTTTTGTCGACTATGCCATGTCGGTCATCGTCAGTCGGGCCCTACCGGACGTGCGTGATGGCCTCAAGCCGGTTCAGCGCCGGATCATCTATTCGATGTTCGAGAACAACATCGGCCCGACCACGCCGCATCGCAAGTGCGCCAAGGTCGTGGGTGAGGTCATGGGCAACTATCACCCCCACGGCAATCAAGCGATTTACGACGCCCTCGTCCGAATGGGTCAGGACTTCTCGATGCGCCATCTCCTCATCGATCCGCAAGGCAATTTCGGAACCATCGACGACCCGCCTGGGGCCGATCGTTACACCGAATGCCGGCTAACCCACCTCTCGATGCGTCTGCTCGAGGGCATCGGCGAGAGCACCGTCAACTTCGTCGAAAACTATGCCGGTGAGATCGAAGAACCGACGGTTCTGCCGGCTCGTTTCCCGAACCTTCTTGTCAACGGCAGCCAGGGGATCGCAGTCGGCATGGCGACCAACATCCCCGCGCACAACCTCGGCGAAGTAATCGATGCCTGCCTCCATAAGTTGGAGAACTCCGAAGCCGACTCCGAAGAATTGATGCAGTTCGTCAAGGGCCCCGACTTCCCCACCGGCGGCTACCTGGTTGGCACCGCCGGGATCAGGGAGTATCTCGCCTCGGGACGCGGGTCGGTACGGATGCGGGCGCTGGCCGAGCCCCAGGAGATACGCAAAGGGCGCATCGCCTTGATTGTCACCCGGATGCCCTACCAGGTGTCGATCGAACGGGTGATGGAGAAGATCCGGGTCCTGGTCGACGACAAGCGACTCACCGGTATCGCCGACGTTCGCAACGAGTCCGACAACCGGCGGGGGATCCGGCTTGTCATCGAGCTGAAGAACAACGCCGTTCCCCAAGTCATCCTCAACCAGCTCTACAAGCTCACCCCGCTCCAAGAAACGTTCGGGGTCAACATGGTGGCGTTGGTGGACGGCGTGCCCCGGACCCTCAACCTGGCCGGGATGATCGGTTACTACCTCGATCACCAGATGGAGGTGATCGAACGGCGGACCCAACACCGCCTGACCGAGGCCGAGGCCAGGGCTCACATCCTCGAAGGCCTGATCGTGGCCGTCGACAACATTGATGAAGTTGTCGCCATCATCCGCGCTTCTACGGATACTCCCAACGCGCGGACGCGTCTGATGGAGCGCTTCGAGCTAACCGAGATCCAGACCAACGCGATCCTCGACATGCCGTTGCGCCGCTTGACGGCCCTCGAGGTCAACAAACTGCGGGACGAACTGGCGGCATTGGTCGAGTTGATCGCCGATCTGAAGGCAATCCTGGCCGATCCGGGCCGGCGGAGGGCGATCATCCGTGAGGACCTCACCGAGATCAAAGAGAAGTTCGCGGACCCTCGCCGAAGCATCATCATCCCCGACGAAGGCGAGATGTCGCTGGAGGACCTGATCGCCGATGACGAGCTGATCGTCACCGTCTCCGCCTCGGGCTATGTGAAGTCGGTCCCGGCCAACACCTACAAGACCCAGGGGCGGGGCGGACGCGGAGTGAAAGCCGCGGAAGTGACCGGCGATGACGTCGTGGCTCATCTGGTCCACACCACCGCTCATGCTTATCTGCTCTTTTTCACCAACAAGGGTCTTGTGCATCGCGTGAAGGCGCATGAGATTCCGCGCCAGGCGCGGACCTCAAAGGGGGTCCTGGCCCAGGCCGTGCTGCCGCTCGATCCGCAGGAACGGATCGAAGCCATCATCGACACACGCGATTACGAGACGTCGCGCTTTTTGGTCATTGGAACGAAGCTCGGGACGGCGAAGAAGACGCTCTTCCGCGATTACGACAGCCGCAACCAGACGTTGGTCGCAATCAAGCTCACGGAAGGCGACGAAGTGGTCTCGGTGCGAAGAACGGGTGGCGAGAACGATGTCATGATCTTTACCGCCAACGGTCAGGGAATTCGTTTTCCAGAGGCGGACCTGCGCCCGATGGGACGGGCGACCCAAGGTGTCCGTGGAATCCGCCTCCGAGCCGGCGACAAGGTTGTAGCGGCAACATCGTCGGCCGATGGGGACGACGTTTTGCTCCTCACTTCGAACGGTTATGGCAAGCGCACCTCGACAATGCAATTCCCCCGACAGAAGCGGGGTGGGATTGGGGTCAAGGCAATCAAACTCACCAAGGTTCGGGGAGCTCTGGTGGGCGCCCTCTTAGTGGCCAAAGGCACTGAAGTTTTTCTGATCTCTTCTCGAGGAACCGCCACCCGGATCCCGGCAGATCAGATCAGCCGTCAGCAGCGCGACTCCACCGGAGTCAAGGCGATGCGACTCGATCCAGGCTCGCAGTTGGCCGCTTTCACCGTTGTTCCGCCGGAAGAGGTCGAGTAAGCCGGACACCCCCGGTAAACTGACCTCACTTCATGACCACGGTCCGGCGTGTTCGCCGCATCATTCGCAAGATCGACCCGTGGACGGTCCTCAAAGTCTCAGCCCTCCTCAACGTGGTGCTGGGCCTGGGTCTCGTTCTGGGTCTCGTGATGTTCTGGTCGGTGATCACCGCCGCGGGCATCCCGGAAAGGATCACCGAGATCCTGGTCAAGATCACCTTGCTCGATGAGGGGGAGAACCCCTTCGCAAACAGCGAGCGTTTCCTCCGAGCCGCAGTGTTTGGCTCGGTGGTTTGGGCGGTTCTCACCACTGGGCTGATGACCCTGACCGCCGTCATGTACAACCTCGTGACCGATGTAGTCGGAGGGGTCGAAGTCGTCGTGCTCGAGGAATCGCTCGCCCCGCTGAGCGTGGCTCCTGCCGCCCCTCCTCGCCGTTTCACCCCCGCCGCCCCGGCACCCAACGGGGCCGCGACCTCAGTGCCTGCCGACGAGCCCACCGAGGAAGTCCGCACCTAGCGCTTTTTGCGAACCCAGGGTTCGCAAGGGTGTACAACACCCTCTCCAGCCCACAGAACGGTTGCCTAGGACCGTTCGGCCGCCACCAGGCCCATCGCTTCGGCTCTGGCCAGGTAAATCTGTGGCGAGTCCCAAACGCGGACGATTCCGGCCGGGGGTACGAGGGCAATCGCGGCCGCCAGGGCGATCGCTTGCAGGAAGCGGTGGTCATCAACCACTGCCTGGCCCTTCCGGCCTGCCTCCACCATGACCGCGGCCCAGGGCGCATCCGAGTTTGATTCGACCACCCGCACCGGACGATCGACCAGTTGCACGCCGCTCGTGCGGCCGACCGGCTTCGGGAAGCCAACTTTCTCTGACCCTGCCGGGTGTCCATTCGGTTCGGCGGTGGCTACCCGGTCAACGCGGACCCCGGCGGATTCCAACCGGGCGGCCATGGCAAGTCCGAGGCCCCGCAGAGAGGCTCCAACCACCGCCGGTACGGGGCTGACATCGACCTCGGCCGCGGTGATGACTGCGGCACCCGATTCGGCCGCAACCTCAAACGCTTTCGGTCCGTATCCGACCACAAGGTCGTGGCCAGCCGCCGAATCCACTTTTTGGATCACCGACGAGCGGGCTTCCCCTAAATACGCCACTGCCTCGACGCCGCTTTCCGAGGTGAGAATGTGGGCAACCCGGAGCTCAAACTCTTGATCAGCGAGGACGAGAACCTTCATCTAGCCAAGGCTGACGGGTTCCCAATTCTCGGCCGGCTGCGCCGCCTCGATCCGCTTCTGGAGGAGAGTGGCGAAGATCGCGGTGATTGCGCCAACCGCGATGATGATCGGCAGTGAGGTTTTCTTCACGTCGCGAGTCTATGACCCCGCCGCTCAAACCAATTGATCGCCCCTCGCCGATAGCCGTTAGGTTCGACCTCGATGCGCATCGCCACGTGGAACGTGAATTCGCTCAAGGCGCGGCTGCCGGCGGTCGAGCGCTGGGTGGCGAGGGCTGAACCCGACATCTTTCTTATGCAGGAGACGAAGCTCGCCGACGAGCAAGTTCCCGAATTGCCGTTTCGCGCAGCCGGCTACGAGATGGTTCACCACGGCGAGGGACGCTGGAACGGCGTCGCGGTCGCCAGCCGGCTCAGCGTAAGTGAAGTCGTCACCAACTTTGGCGACGGACCCGTGCGTGACAGTCGCAAGACTGGAGGCGAAGACGACTTTGATCCCTTCGACGAGGCGCGCATGCTCGCTGTCACTTGCGAGGGGATTCGCATTGTTTGTGTCTACGCACCGAACGGCCGGGTGGTGGGATCGCCGTTCTATGAGGGCAAGTTGGCGTGGTATCGACGGCTGCGTCGGTGGCTCGAGGAGAACGCGAGTCCGACCAACGAGCTCATAATGGCTGGCGATTTCAACGTCACCCCAGCTGACGAAGACGTCTGGGATCCCGCCGCCGCCCATGGAGGCACCCACGTTTCCGAGCCTGAGCGAGAAGAATTGGCGGCGCTCCGCGCCTGGGGGCTGACCGACGGGTTTCGTTTGGTCCAACCGGGTCCGGGCCGCTTCTCCTGGTGGGACTATCGAGCGGGGATGTTCCACAAGAACTATGGGATGCGCATCGACCTTTTCTATGCGACCAAGCCGGTGGCCGACCGCATCGTTTGGGCGGAGATCGACCGGGAGGCGAGAAAGGGGCCACCGACCCCCTCCGATCATGCGCCGGCGGTCCTCGACCTTGACACCCCGGGCGTGCCCTTCGACGCGGGTTGGGAGAGTGCTTTGGTCCGCGTTGCCGCCCGGCAGCGGCCTAAGCGCCTACCCCTAAATCAGTGAGGTTGAATCGGTCAGATCGCGGTCGCGATGCTCGACTCGCCCGTCGGCGTGTATCGCGAAGCGTCCCTGGGTCCGGTCGTGAACCGGCTCGATGGTGGGCCACGGCCAGCCCCCAAAAGCAGTGGTGCGATAGTCGATCATCGCTTGGGCGATTTCCTCAGGCGTATTCATCACGAAGGGGCCCATCTGAAAGACGGGAGCTCCGATGGGCTGACCCTGCAACAGCAAGAACTCCGCCGGCGTCCCATAGTTATCGATTGGTGTGAGAGCTTCGGGCAGCAGGCGCACCCCGGTATTCCGCACAAGTCGAGTCCCGGCTACCGATACCTCATCGCCGTCAAAGAAGTGCAGCATGCGATTAACTCCGGACGGGGCCGGAGGGAGCGACCAGCTCGCCCCGGCACCAACCCTGATCAACCAGATTCCGAAGTCGGTTCCGGGTTGAGAAGCCCACGAGTCGGGCGGAGGTGAGGGTGCCCGGTGTCCATCAAGCTGCCCGGCGATGACGTCGATCGTCACTTGGCCGCCTTCGGCGACGATCGTTGGAATCTCCTCGGACCACAACATGCGGAAGTAGGGCGGAACCATCTTCGAGCGAGGGGGGAGGTTGAGCCAGATCTGGAACAGCTCGAGCTCGTTGGGGTCCGTTGTCGAGACCAGAGGAAACATCTCTGAGTGCTGGATGCCGCCGCCTGCGGTGAGCCACTGGGTATCACCCCGGCCAAATCGGGCCGTGGCGCCGAGCGAGTCCGAGTGATCGATGAAACCACGCCTCACGACGGTGACTGTTTCAAAACCGCGATGTGGATGTTGGGGAAAACCGGGAACTCGCTTCCCGTGATACATGCTCCAACCGTCGCGATAAGAGAAGTCGGAACCGAGCATTCGGCCGACCAGAGGGGCATTCGGCCCCTGGATCTCGTTGCCAGCGGGGTAGTGATCTACGTGATGGACGGTAAATATGAACGGATCGAGGCCTGTCCAGGGCATGCCGAGCTCGACAAGTTCCAAAATCGCGTTGTTCATCCCCCACATTCTCGCGCTTTCTCACCGTTCGCAGGGAGAGGCCCGGACCTATGATCGAGAAGTCTCGATCTCCGAGGTACTAAACGTGATGCGCAACCTCGCCACCAAGACGCACATGACGATGATCGTGGTCACCCACGAGATGGGATTCGCCCGGGAGGTGGGGACGACCATGTGCTTCTTTCACGAGGGCCGCATCGTCGAGATGGGGCCGCCCAAAGAAGTCATCGGCAATCCCCAGCACGCCCAAACCCAGCAGTTCCTCCGCGCCGTTCTCTAACGAACCCAAAGCGCGAGCGATCTCGGCTGCATCGTTCGCTCGACCACTTCCGCGATCTCATCTCCCAACGACACCAGGTCGCCTTGGGTGCGAAGCCTCTCGCCGAAATCGGTGAGGGCCAGTTCGGCGTCGTAACGGGAACGGTTGAACCGGCGGTCAACCAGCCGCTGGATCCGGCGGCGTAGCGGATTGAAGAGCGCGGCAATAGCCAGTGTCGACACCGCCACGGGGAGCTGTCCTTCGATCGGTAACAACGAGCGCAGCAGAAACACCGAGCCGAGATAGGCGCCGACCAGCAGCAGCTGTGAGCAAGCCATAGGTGACCGTCCGGCTGATGATCTGATCGATCTCGTAGAGGCGATAACGGGTGACCGCAATCCCCACCGAAACTGGGAGGGCCACGAGGGCAATGAGCAACAGCACCTCCCCGACGATGCCTCCACCTTCATCGATGTCGAGCATGATCAAAAGGCCCTGCGCAGCGAAGAAGAACCCGGTCCATAACAGCCATTTGATCTGCAGGCGCACCGTCTCGCTCCCTCGACGCCAGCGGAGAACCAGCGAAGCCACTGACAAGAGGAGGGGAGTCAGGACGCCGAAGATACCGATGTTGAGTATCAGGTCGACCCCGGGAGAGGGGGCCGCATCGTTGAGGATTGCGGCTCCGTCATTGCGGAAGCGCCAACTGGCAGCGGTCCCCACGAGCACAACTGTGCTTGCCGCGAGAACATCGATGATGACAATGGGCGTCCAGCGCCGCGACACCAGCTTCCCGGTCGGATAGACGAGAAAGAGAATCGGGATGAATGAGAACGGCACGATCCAGATCGTTTGTGAGAGGACCCCGATCTCGCCGGCCGCAGCAAGCGAGCCCGGGTTCATCAGCAATCCCCTCACCGCGTACTCGGCGGCGGTGTGATAGAGCAGGATGCCAAGACCAATCATGGCGACGAGCCAGCCGATGTTGACCCTCGGCCGAGCGCGGACGATCAGAAGGCCAACCACCAGATAGATGACTCCAGAGATTCCCTGAATGAGTGCCGCCGGTCGAAAGTAATAGGTGTTGGCGATCTCGTTATTCCACGAGGTGAGAACAAGCCAGAGCTGCAGGCCGCTCAAGGCGACTCCAACCGTGGCCATAACGGCCAACAGAACGCGTTGCCGAGGAGCCATCAACGCGGAAACCGTACTTGCGCTTCGTTCCCGCATCGTTACGGGATTCTCGGTCAAGACGTGAGCGGGCGAACGACGCGGGCGGGGTTGCCGACCGCGACCACATCGCGGGGCAGATTGCGAATAACGACCGACCCGGCTCCGACCACTGTGTTCTCGCCGATCGTGACGCCGGGACAGACGATGACGCCTCCGCCCAGCCAAACGTTGTCACCAATCGTTACAGGTAGAGCCGATTCCCACTTGTCACGACGAGGACCAGGCTCGACCGGGTGAGTCGCGGTGAGAAGTTGCACGTTGGGTCCGATCTGGACGTCATCACCGATCGTCACTCGGGCAACGTCGAGACAAACGAGACCGGTGTTGACGAATGTCCGCGCCCCGATGGAGGTCTGATATCCGTAGTCGCAATACAACGGTGGCCGGACTTCGGTGCCCTCGCCGATCGAACCCAGCAGGTCAGTCAGGATGGCTTGTCGAACATCGCCGGCGTACGCCTCGTTGAAGCGACGGAGCAACGTTTGGGCCCGCTCGCTGTCGCGGGCGAGGTCGGGGTCGTCGGCGATATAGAGGTCGCCGGCGAGCATTCGTTCTCGCATGCTTCGGGCGTCAGTCATCGCGACCAAACTAGATGTCGTGATCGAATGCAGCTGGCGAGGACCGTTCAACAACGTCGAAGTGAATGCGTTGCACGCCGAGGCCTTCGAGACGAAGGTGTTTGACGAGTCCGAGTGGAACTGGGTCGAGCTCACGAATCGCCACAGCATGGGTTGGGTGACTGGCCGGCGTTCGGGCGAGTTGGTTGGCTTCGTGAACGTCGTTTGGGACGGGCTCGTTCATGCCTGGATCCAGGACCTAATGGTGGCCGCTTCGGCCCGTCACCAGGGAATCGGTGTGCGTCTGGTCGAGGAAGTTCGAGCCGCCGCTAAGGGCGCCGGCTGTGAATTCCTCCACGTCGACTTCGATGACGACCTTCGCTCGTTCTATTACGACGCCTGTGGTTTTCGCCCAACCAACGGCGGCCTGATCGAACTCACATGAGCGAGGACCTCGGTTTCAGCTATCAGGTGCGGAAGTTCGGGGGAAGTCTCAATCGAACGTGACGGCCGCGAGGTGCAGCTGCTTCGCGGTCGCGCGGCGAGCCGTTTTCTCGCCGACGTGAGCGGAATGACCCCCAGCAGGTCATGGCCAGAGTCACCGGGAACTACAAGCGCGGCAACGAGAAGACGTTTAACCCCTGCAGTGGTCGCCGGGTCGGCGAGCCCGTTCAATGCAATCTGGCCATACCGGACGACCACGTTGTCGAGGTGCGCTCAGGGCTGAATCGGGTGGGCCCACGTGGACTTGAACCACGGACCTCGTCCTTATCAGGGACGCGCTCTAACCGAGCTGAGCTATGGGCCCCCAGGGGTCCGGAACTTTACAAGGCTTTGGGGCGGGCGATACGGCGAAATATGACCTACTGCCGCGCACTTGCCTTCTCGCTGGCGGCAGCAGCTCGCTCAAGAAAGGTCCTGCGCTCGCGCTGGGTGGGGGCAAGGCTCGCCGCATTTTCCAACCATTCGGCGGCGGCTTCGTATTGGTCAAGCCTTTGGAGAATTTCTCCGCGGACGGCGCCGTACAGGTGATAGCGGGCCATATGAGGGTCGTTGCGCAAGCCGTCGATCGCTTCCAGGGCGGCGGCCGCTCCGACGGCTTCCATCACCGCAACGGTCCGATTGAGCGCAACGACTGGCGAAGGTGTCAGTGCCAGGAGAGCGTCGTATAGAGCGAGGACGGCGTCCCAGTCGGTCATCGCATAGCTCGAAGCCCGCGTGTGACAGGCGGCGATTGCGGCCTGGACCGCGTAAGGCCCCAGCGGGCGTTGCAGGGCGATTGAGCGATCGAGAGCGGCGAGCCCGTGAGTGATGAGGGTCTTGTCCCAGCGCGACCGATCTTGATCGGGGAGCAGGACCGGTTCCCCTTGCGGGCTGTAGCGAGCAGGAAAGCGAGACGCCTGGAGCTCCATCAGTGCCACCAAACCGTGCACCTCGGGCTCACGAGGGAGCAGACCGGCGAGCATTCGCCCAAGTCGCATGGCTTCCTCTGCCAGATCGCGCCGAATCCAGATCTCGCCGGAGGTAGCGGCGTATCCCTCGTTGAAAACCAAATAAACCACCTCGAGGACCGCGGCGAGTCGAACGCGCAACTCGCCCTCACGAGGCACCTCGAAAGGAACCCGCGCTTCGGCAAGAGTCCGTTTGGCCCTTGAGAGGCGCTGTCCCAGCGTGGCAGCTGGGGAGAGGTATGCCCGTGCGATCTCTTCGGTGGTGAGGCCACAAACCAACCTCAACGTGAGTGCCGCTCGCGACTCCTGGGAGAGCACCGGGTGACAGGCAATGAAGATCAACGACAACAAGTCGTCGTCTCGCTCCTGCCTCTCGTCTAAGAGCGCATATTTCACTTCGCGTACCTTTTCCCGGCGGATGAAATCAATCGCCTTGTGTTTCGCGGCGGTCATCAGCCAGGCGCCGGGATTCGGTGGCACTCCTTCCTCCAGCCAGGTCTCGAGGGCAGTGACAAAGGTGTCCTGGGAAATTTCCTCTGCGCGACCGACATCGTTGAGTAAGCGGGACAAGGCGGCGATGAGGTGTGCCGACTCGATCCGCCATATCGCCTCGATCGTGCGTTTGGGATCAACCATGCCGGCACACCTCGGTCTCTGCAGTCACCCAGTTGGATGCTGGGATTTGATCTGCTCTGCGAGCTTCTCATCCTTCGCCCGGAGCTCGGGCGTGTATTCGTCGCCAAAGTCCTCGAGCTCGAAGATCGGGCGAATCTCGAGCACCTGGCGCATGCCATCAGGATCGCTCGGGCATCGCTTGGCCCATTCAACTGCCTCTTCGATTGAGCTCACCTCCCAGAGCCAGTATCCGGCGATGATCTCCTTTGACTCGGTGAACGGCCCATCGACCACGGAGGTCTTTCCGCCCTCAAAGACGATCCGGGCACCTTCGGAGCTCGGCTTCAAACCCTGTCCGTCCAGCATGATCCCGGCCTTGACCAGCTCCTCGTTGTAGGCACCCATGGCGGTGAGCATTTCTTCCGTTGGGACGATGTTGGGCTCGTCCTTTCCGCTGCCCTCGATCATGACCATCACTCTCATGTGGTTCTCCTTCCCTTCGACCGGACCCTGCGTCTCGGCCTTTCTAAGCCAACGAATAGAACCTTCCTGATTTCGACATGACATGCAAGTCCGAGCGCGAAAAAACCGTGCGTCGGTAGCATTTTTGATCGATGGGACTGGCCGTGCGTTCAACAGCGATCAGTGGATTCCTCTTGATCCTGGTCGCCTGTCTGACGCCGGCGATCTCGGAGAGCGAACTCGCGACGACTAGCTCGGGTCTCGGTGCGGACGGACCGGAAGTCGTCCGGATCTTCGACTTTGAGGAAGCCGTCGCCATCAACGTGGTCTCGGGCAGTTTGGCTTCGGGCGGAGGCGAGCATGCTGTCGTTGGTTGGACCGACGAAACCTCGACGTGGATTGCCGCGTTTGATCCGGAAACCGAGACCATTGACGAAGCTGTGCTGGTGAGCGGCGAGGTCACCTCCTTCGCCCACGGTCTGGAGAGGCCGGCATTGGCTATCACAGGCGATGGACACGTCCACGTCGCCTTTACGAGCGGCGAACATGACGCCGGTTCGATCTATCGCTCGATTTGGGATGGAACCGCGGTCAGTGGCCCGATCTTGATTAGCGGTGAGCCGCGCCCCGAAACCACCCTCCCTCACGTCGTACTGGATGGAGATGGCCAACCTCTGTTTGCCTGGCTCGAAGACTCCACTCTCTCGGTTGCCACTCCAGAAAACGCAGGTCGCACTGTCGAGCACGAGGAACTCGATGATCTCACCTGCGATTGCTGCAATCTCGGTGCCGCTTTGGTGAACGACGGTCTGGTGATGGCGTATCGAAACCTCGAACACGATGGGGCTGAGGTAATGCGGGACATTGTTGCGATCCGATCGGAGGATGGCGGTGAGACCTTCGCGGAGCCGGTTGTCGTGGCCGACGAGCACTGGTTCCTCGACGCCTGCCCGTTCTCCGGGCCGAGCCTCGCCCGAAGCGGCGATTCCCTGCTCGTCGCGTGGATGGATGCCAGGCAGACGCTCCACCCGGATCAGTCCTCGACAACGATTTGGTTGGATCGCAGCACCGACGGAGGGCGAACTTTCGGAATCGACCAAGCAATTGCGACAGACGCGGTTCATCGCTGGCCGATGATGGCCACAGATCGGGCTGGGGCACTCCACATGGTCTGGGAGACCCAAGGCTTTGAAGGCGGCATCGCTTACGCCCGGTCCGACGATTCCGGCGGAAGCTTCTCTGAGCCGATTCTGTTGTTACCAAACGACGAGGAGATTGGACTGCGGAGCACGCCCTCGCTTGCGGTTCAGGGCAACGGCCTGGTGGTTTCCTGGATCGATCGTTTGGGCGGCCACGTAGGATTGGTGACTCCGGGGACGTAGCTCAGCCCGGCAGAGCGCCTGCTTTGCAAGCAGGAAGTCGTGGGTTCAAGTCCCATCGTCTCCACGTGGATCTGCAAGTGTCGACTCAGGAGGTCTAAGTGAAGAATGCAGTGATCGTCGATGCGGTCCGGACCCCCACCGCTCGGCGAAATGGCAAGTACAAGGACATTCACGCAGTCGATCTGGCTTCGATTCCGCTCAAAGCGTTGATCGAGCGCAACAACATCGACCCGGGCCTGGTCGAGGACGTGATCATGGGCTGCGTTTCCCAGGTGGGCGAACAGGCTTACAACATCGGGCGAAATGCTGCTCTCGCCGCCGGGTTCCCGGAGGAAGTGGTCGGAACCACCATCGATCGGCAGTGTGGTTCCTCCCAACAGTCGGCGCACTTTGCCGCCCAGGGAGTCATGGCCGGCGCCTATGACGTCGTCGTCGCGGCGGGGATCGAGTCGATGACCCGGATCCCGATGGGAGTCACCGCGCAGCAGGGACCGGGCATGCCGTTTGGCCCCTTAATGCTCGAGCGCTACAGCCACGGCCTCATCCCGCAGGGACTTTCCGCGGAGATGATCAATGAAAAGTGGGGGATCGACCGGGCCACGCTCGACCAGATCGGTTTCGACTCCCACCAAAGAGCCGCCCGAGCCACGGAGGAAGGCCGGTTCGAGAGCCAGATCGTCCCGGTCACCGTGAAGGGCGAACATGGCGAAGAAGTCGTCACTCGTGATGAGGGAATCCGTTGGGACACCACTCTCGAGAAGTTGGCGTCGTTGCAACCGGCGTTCAAAGTCGAGGGGCTGGTCACCGCCGGTAACTCGTCACAGATTTCCGATGGTGCCGCCGCGCTCCTCATCATGAGCGAAGAGAAAGCCCGAGAACTCGGCCTCCAACCAAAAGTTCGTTTTGTTGCGTTCGCCATGGCCGGAGTCGACCCGGTGATCATGCTTACTGGGCCGATCCCAGCGACGAGCAAGGTGCTGGCCCGCGCCAATCTCTCAATCGACGAGATCGGGTTATTCGAGGTCAACGAAGCTTTCGCCTCGGTGATCGCGGCCTGGAGAATGGAGCACGGCGGCACCGATCCCGACGCTTTATGGTCCCGCACCAATGTCAACGGCGGCGCGATTGCCCTCGGCCACCCGCTGGGCGGCTCAGGTGCCCGGCTGATGACGACCCTCGTTCATGAGATGGAGCGGACCGGAACTCGTTATGGCCTCCAGACCATGTGCGAAGGCGGGGGCATGGCCAACGGCACCATCCTCGAACTGATCGACTGAATGGGCGGACTCCTCCGTGTGCTCCTGGCGATCGGCCTGGGAGTCGTGATCTGGCGGGTCTCGATGTACGTCATCCGGATGTTGGCCACCCCGCCGCCGGAGGTCGACCCGGAAGACGTCGTGCCAGCCGATCAGGATTACCGGTGCGCGGTCTGCGGCACCGAGTTGACCGTTCGCTTGGCCAACAACACCCAACCGGCACCGCCCAAGCACTGCCGGGAGGAGATGGTTCTGGTTTGGCAGGCCTAATGAGACAAGCCAGCTGAGGGGAGCCGATTGAGTCGGGCGCTAGCGTCCTGCCCCCATGCCTGAGTCAAAGCGTCGCAAGCCCAAGCGATCCACCCCCACGCCTGCCCAAAACCGCAGGCGCAGAGGCCAAGGCCAAGCCACCGAGCCCCACGTGGTATGTCGTGCTGATGGCCGGCTTGCTTGGGGTCGGGTTGCTCGCGGTCCTCGCCCGTTTCATCTTCCAATGGCCGCAATACTTTCTGATCGGCGGCTTCCTGATGATCGCGGCGGGTTTCATCATGGCTACGAATTACCGGTGAGCGGACCGCCGGTTGGTGGGCGGGTCCTGGTTCTCGACAACTACGACTCCTTCACCTACAACCTCGTCCAGTATTTAGGTGAGCTGGGGGCAGATCCGGTTGTCATCCGCAACGACACCTTGAAACCGTCCGAGGTGACCGAAGAGATCGAGTTCGATCGTCTGGTCATCTCTCCCGGGCCAGGCGTCCCGGAAGCGGCCGGCTTTTCCGTCGATTACGTCCGGGCGTTTGGCGCGACGATTCCCACCCTCGGGGTATGTCTCGGACACCAGGCCATTGCCGTCGCCTACGGGGGCCGGGTTGACCTCGCACCGGAGCCGCGACATGGGAAGACGAGCTCGGTCAGTCACGACGGATCGGGCGTTTTCGCCGGTCTCGAGAATCCCTTCACCGCCACGCGCTATCACTCGTTGGCGGCGGTGGAGCTGCCCGACGAACTGGTCGCCTGTGCTTGGAGCGAGGACGGCGTCGTGCAGGGGATGCACCACGTCACCGATCCGGTCGCGGGGGTCCAGTTCCACCCCGAATCGATCATGACCACCGAAGGCAAGAAGCTCCTCGGCAACTTTCTGCGTTCTGTGGGCTGGTAAGGGTGTACAACCCCCCTACCAACCCTGGGTTCGCGGATTCTTACGGGGAAGTCGTCGTTGGGGGTGGGGAAGTGGTGGTCGGCGCTTCCTGGAAGTCGCCGAGGGTGACCTGCACGACAGACCCTTCCTCCACCTCGGTGCCGGCCGGCGGGCTCTGGCTAATGACTCGTCCGTCGAGGTTTGGATCAGCAGTGGGTGAGATTGGAGGGTTGTCCACGATCTCGAGCCCGGCATCGGCCAGTACCTGTTGCGCCTGGTCGTAGGTGAGACCGGAGACGTTGGGCACGAATGTCGTCGGGACACCAGCCGAGACCACAACCGTGATGACGTCGCCCGCTGTGACGAGGGTGCCGGCGACAGGTTGGGTGCGAATCACGGTCCCTTCTGGCTCCGAGGACTCCTCGCGGACAAGTTCACCGTCCAGATCAAGGTTGTTGAGCTCGGCGAAGGCGTCGCCATCTTCCATCCCGACAAGATTGGGCAACTCGAACTGCTCGGCGCCTTCGGAGACAATTATGTTGACCGAATCGCCCGGCGGGATCTCGAGCCCGGCCACGGGACTTTGCTCAATGACGACGCCAGGCTCCGCCTCCGAATCCGGCCGCAAAGTCACGGTGCCCACTTCGAGTCCGGCATCCCTGATCAGCTGTTCGGCCTCCGACTGAGTTTGACCAACCAGGGTTGGCACCGTCACCGGGTCTTCGCCTGCCGAGACGTACAAGAAAACGTTGGTACCCGACGACACCGAGGTTCCGGCTGCGGGTTCGGTGCGGATCACGATTCCGACTTCGACTTCGCTCGACTCCTCAGTACGGATCTGTGCGACCAGATCGAGTCGTTCCACTTCGGCGGCAGCAGCTTGCTCTGACATGCCCGCAAACTCGGGCAGCACGATCTGCGGAATCGTGGTGGTGGTCGTGACCGGGGTGTCGCCCGAAGCGGCGCGGAAGACCAGGTAGACCATCGTTCCCAGTAACGCCAGCAGCAAGAACGCGGTGAGGATGAAGGGGACCTGACTGCCGCGCCGATCTTCGAGCACCGGAATGGTCTGAGTAGGCGGGCCCGCTGAGCGTGGGGGGGCCTGGATCACCCGGGTTTGAGTTGGGTCGGCGGCCACTGCGGTTGTCTGTACGGCAACCGGGACCGGCACTGCGGCAGTGGCGGCGGGACTCTGGCCGGCGAGCACGCGCAAGAGGTCTGCCCGCATCTCGTCGGCGGTTTGGTAACGGAAGGCCGGATCCTTTTCGAGCGCTCGAGTCACGATGACATCGAGCTCGTGGGGGACGTCGGCGTTGATCGCCGAAGGCGGCGGGGCACTGGCCGAGACATGCTGGTAGGCGACTGCGACCGGGCTGTCTCCGGAGAATGGGGCGCGACCACTCAACATTTCATAGAGCACAACTCCTAGCGAGTAGACGTCGGAGCGCTCGTCGGCCGAGGCGCCTTGCGCCTGTTCCGGGCTGAAGTAGGAAGCCGTGCCGATGACTGCGCCCGTGCGAGTCAGTTCCTGGGAGTCGTCCCAAGCGCGGGCGATGCCGAAGTCGGTGACCTTCACCGTCCCGTCGGTCGCGAGAAGAATGTTGCCCGGCTTGACGTCGCGGTGGACGAGTCCGGCACGATGGGCCGCCGACAGGGCCGACGCGACCTCGGCGGCGATTTCCGCAGCGCGGCGCGGGAGCAATGCACCTTCGGAGCGGAGAACGTCGCGCAGGCTGCGACCTTCGACCAACTCCATGACGATGAAGTAAGTGTCGTTGGCCTGACCCCAGTCATAGATGCCGACGATGTTGGGATGGGTGAGGTTGGCGGCGGCCTGAGCTTCCCGGCGAAATCGCTTGACGAAGGCTTCGTCGTTGGAGAACTGGGCGTGAAGGATCTTCACCGCGATCTTGCGTCCGAGGAGAGAATCGGTGCCCAGATAGACGTCGGCCATCCCTCCTCGAGCCAGATGCGACGCGAGGTGATAACGATCCGTCAAGGGGTGGGGAAAGTTCATCAAGAACGGAAGGCAATTCTAGAGATCAACGGTTTAACCACCCGCTGATCACCTGAGAGGCGATCGGTGCGGCCACGCCTCCACCACTGGCACTCTCTCCCGCGTTGCCTCCCGCCTCGACCAACACTGCCACGGCAATGGTCGGCGCATCGACCGGGGCAAAACCGATGAACCAGGCGTGGGGACGTCCCTCAACTCCGGTTGCGGTCCCCGTCTTTCCGGCCACCCTGATCCCCGGGACCGCCGCTTGCCGACCCGTGCCTTCAGTCACCACCCTTTCCATCATCTGGGTGAGAAGGGATGCGGTTTCGACGGAGAACGCAACGCCGAGTTCTTCCGGCTGGCTGCCGCTCACCTCCTTGCCGTCGGCATCGAAGGTGCGAGCGACCTGATACGGAGACATCACGATCCCCTGATTGGCGACGGCGCCGGCGACCAGAGCCATCTGCAGCGGGGTGGCTCGCACGTCCCGTTCACCGATGGCGCTCTGACCGAGCGCGGCATCGTCGCCGCTCAGCTCGCCCGTGGGGAAGGCGCTTTCTGCCACCGTCCAGGTGAACGGCAGGTCGCGGTTGAATCCGAGCTGGTCTGCGACCTCGCCGATCGGCTCGGCGCCGACTTCGATCGCCAGGCGCGCAAACGTTGTATTGCACGACCTGACGAATGAGTTGAGCAGCGTGGTTGTGATCCCGTTGCTGCAGTTCGTTCCACTGGCGTTGTCGATAGTCGCCGTCGATCCCGGGAGTTGAAAGGAGGCTTCGTCGGGAAAGTTGGATTCCGGCGTCGCCACCCCGGTTTCGAATGCGGCTGCTGACACCAAGGTCTTGAAGGTCGAACCCGGCGGGTAGAGCTCGCGTGTTGCCCGGTCCGCAAGTGGACGGCTGGGATTGCTCAGTAGTGCCTGCCACTCGGCCGCAGCATCGACCCCGACCAGAACGTTGGGGTCATAGCTCGGCACCGACACCATCGCCAGGATCGCGCCCGTCATTGGATCGAGCGCGACCACTGCGCCGGCTTGGCCGCCGAGGGCCTCGTATGCGGTCCGTTGCAACGCCTCATTGAGGGTTAGCTGGAGATTGAGGGGGCGGAGGTCTCGGCCGAGGACCACAGAGAGCAAATCGGAAATGGTCAGGTCGCGGCGCGAGCGGAGTTCGTCCGAATAGGCCCGCTCGAGTCCCTGCTCGCCAAACAGCAACGACGAGTAACCAACGACGTTTGCAAATGTGGGGCCGGCAGGATAGGAGCGAACAAACGAGCCGGTGGTGGCAGGGTCGGGGTCGCTCTGCGCGAGCACCACCCCATCAGAGCTGATGATCAGACCGCGCTCCTTGCCGATTTGGGTGAGGTTGAAGCGGGCGTTGCGCGGGTCGAGCCGGTAGGTGTCTGCAGCGACGACTTGGACCCACGTGGTCATCAATCCGAGGAGAGCGAAACCGATGAGCACGGCGCCCGCGAGCCGTCGGGTCGGTCGATTCATGCGGGTTCCTCATGGCTGATCCGGGCGAGCAAACCGAGGAGGAGGAAGTTGCCGACCAGCGACGAGCCCCCGTAAGACATGAACGGGAGAGTGATTCCGGTCAAAGGAACGATGCGGAGGACGCCGCCAATGATCAGAAACGCCTGCAGACCGAGCACCCAGGTCAAACCCGCTGCGGTCAGCTTGCGAAATCGATCGCGGCTCCGGAGAGCGATGCCGAAGCCGACGCCGATCAGCAGAGCGAAGGCCGCGAGGATTGCCAGCGAGCCGGCGAAGCCGAGTTCTTCGGCGACGGCCGCATAGATGAAATCGGTGGCGGCGTTGGGAATGAGATCGGGCCGGCCGAGGCCGATCCCCGAACCCGCCAGGCTTCCCGTCCCCATGCCGAACCAGGCCTGGGCCACCTGATAGCCGGCGTCCTCATAGTTCTGGAAGGGTTGGATCCACGCCAGGAAGCGGCGCTCGACATGATCGAAGAGCCGGAAGGCAGCGTATCCCGCCGAAGCCGTGAGCAAGCCACCGAGCAGGAGATATGTGGGTCGCCCGGTGGCGGTGTAGATCATTCCGATGAAGGCCCCGAACAGGAGGGCCGATGCGCCAAGATCGCGTTGCACGATCAGCACGAGCAAGCTCACCACCCAGACGACGACCACCGGGAACAACTGGCGCGGTTCGGGGAACTCGAAGGGTCCGAACTTGCGGGGGCGTTCGGCGAGAGCCGACTGACGCTCGGCCAAGTAACCGGCCAGGAAGAGGACCATCAATAGTTTGACGATCTCCCCGGGCTGAAATCTGATCTCGGTGACTCCGAGATCGACCAACAGCCAGAGCCGGGAGCCGTTGACCTCAAGACCGCGCAGGGGGATTGGTCCGGTGCTCGGCAAGAGCGGCAGCAGGAGCAGGACCAGTCCGCCGAGCAGGTAGAGGTATCGGTAGCGACGGATTGTGGCGATGCCCCGCCGATGCAGAAAGAAGAGCAGAGCGACGGTGAGGGCGGAAGCAATCAGCAGCCACCACTGCTGCAGCCCGGCGCGGACCGGGTCGAGGCGATGGATCTCGGCCAGGCTGATCGCGGTGAGCAGGGCGGCCGGCGGAAGGATGACCGTCGAAGCCGACGGTGCCCACCGCCTCATCGCCATATGGACAGCGCCGAACGCGGCCACCATCACGGCAAAAGTAAGCCCGATCCGCGAATCGATGGTTTGTCCGCTCGCGAGGATCACGAGCGTCACACCGAACGCCGCCACTCCCCCCGCAGCAACCAGCATTCCGCTTTCGGCGGCTCGGGTCACGGCTCGACTGCCACGACTATCACGGTGATGTTGTCGTGGCCACCGGCCCGGTTGGCTGCCTCCACCAGGTTCCAGGCGACTTCTTCCAGGCTGCCGTCGCTCATCAGGGAAGCGATCGACGAATCATCGATCATGTTGGTGAGGCCGTCCGAACAGACAAGGATTCGGTCGCCGGGTTCCAGGTCGACCTCTATCAGGTCCACTTCGATGTCTGGACTTAGACCCAGCACACGGGTGAGCATGCTGCGCTGGGGATGGTTGGCAATGTCTGCCTCGGTGATGCGTCCGGCCGCCAACTGCTCGGCTACCACCGTGTGGTCGTCGGTGAGTTGAGCTAGCTCGCCGTCGTGCCAGAGGTAGGCGCGACTGTCGCCGACATGAGCGAGGGTGGCGGTGCCCTCGGCCAGAAGCTCAAGCATGGTCAGGGTGGTGCCCATCCCCGCGAGAGTCGGTTCTTCGAGCGACCGTTCGTAGATGCCGGAGTTCGCCCGGTCGAATCGGTCAACGACGCTGCCCTCGCCGTTGCTGGCTGTCTCAATCGCCAGCGTGGAAGCGACCTCCCCTCCGACCGCACCCCCCATGCCATCGGCGACCATGACAACGAGCGGCCCCTTGCTGCGGCCCGAGCTAGTCGGCCAGTGGGAGTCCTCGTTGTTGTTGCGCAGACGCCCGCGGTGGGTGGCGGCGGCGTACTGGTATTTCATAACTCGTCCTCTCTAGCCACCGCCGACATGGGACTTTCGGGGCTCTGTGAGGAACGAGGACGAGTTACGAATTTCATCTGACCTCCATGACCGTCTTGCCCACCTGCAAGGCGTCGCCGCGTCGCAAGTGGGTGGGGGTCGTGATGCGGCGACCATTGACATAGGTGCCGTTGGTGCTCCCGAGATCCGACACGGTGAGAGTGCCGTCTTGATTCACCAGTCGAAAATGAAACTCAGAGGCATACGGATCTTCGATCTGCACGTCCGATTGATCGCTGCGACCCACGACCGTCGCCCCGTTCACCGCAAATGTCATCCCTGCCTGGGTGTCGGAGCGAACCACTGCGATCTGCTTGCCGGTTTTCCGGGTCGACCGGTTCTGTCCAAAGCCAAGGTGACGACTGATCGCTCGCGCCACCTGCCAGATGAAGAGATAGATGAGCGCCAGAAAAATCAGGCGCAGGATGGTGAGGATTAGCTCCGGCATGGTGTCAAACGCAAAGGGTGATTGCCAAGATTGAGGGTGGCGACGGTGTTCACGGGAGTCGGTGCGGTCGCGATCCGCTGACCATCGACCCAGGTGCCGTTGGCCGAACCGAGGTCGGCGATGTATGACTGCCCGTCCTGTCGGAAAATCAGGGCATGGGTCCGGCTGACCTCCGGATAGTCGATCACCACGTCCGCTTGCTGCGACCGTCCGATGACCGCCCGGTTGTGATTGATCGAGGTGACGTTGCCGGTTTGGTCGGTGAGCTGGGCCCAACAGGGGACCGGGCCGAGTTCGACGCTCGCCGCGGAGCCAACCGATCCAATCGCCACCGCTTCATCGGCACGGAGGTCGATTTGCACGGGCCCCTCGAGCCGCCAGCCCCTCTCGGCGGCCAGCTCGGTGAAGGCAAGCTGTAGGCGGCGGGCTAATGGCTCCGGATCTCCGACCAGGTTGGCCGGGTTGACCAACAGGCTGTAGCGGTTGGCGGTGGCAGGCCCGGCGGGAGTCTTGAACTCGGCCAGCTCGGCCTCGCGGGCGACTCGGGCGGCCAGCTCCGAAACATGGAGCCCACCGCGAAAGATCTTGCCGGCAAGGTGGTCGAGGGCGTCCTCCAACCGCCGCTCCAATTGACGGGCGAGCTTCATAGACGGGAAACGCTAATTGCGAACCCAGGGTTCGCAGCGGTGTACAACACCGCCACCAGCCCATAGAACGATTGGATCGCGTCCGATTAATCTTCAAACCCCACTCGGGCGAGTGGCGGAATTGGCAGACGCGCAGGATTCAGGTTCCTGTGTCCGCAAGGACGTGGGGGTTCAAGTCCCCCTTCGCCCACCCTTAGACCGTTCGTACCACCAAATCCGTAGCATCTCAGGGTGGCCGTGAGACCAGCCGGACTGATGCTCGAGCGCCCCACCCACCGCAAGCGTTGGCGCTGGTGGGCCCTGGGTCTGGTAATCGTGGTCCTGGCCGCGCTGATCCTGGCCCGCATCAATGCCCAGGCCTCGGCCGCAGTCAACTATCTCGATGGCATGCGGCGTTCGGCGCAGGGTCTGGTCACGGCGGCTTCGACGTTTTCGGGCCTCGACCAGAACGTCGTCGACCTCGATCGATTGGAATTCGAGACCGCCACCAATGCCGTGCTTGAGGCTCTGGCGGACGCTTCCGGAGCAGTGGTCGAGCCGCCAGAACGGAGCTCGCTGATCGGAGCGGCGTCTTTGATGCGTTTGGCGATCGGCACCTGGGAAAGCGGAGTGGCGACCTTCCGGGAGGGTGTGCTCGGCCTAGCCGACCAGTCCGAGGCGGGGGAGGAGCAGATCTACGCCGGTCTGCAGCTGGTCTCCGCCGGCGATGAGATCTATGGCGACGTCCTCGCCGAGTTGGGGCGAGATGACGTGCCCGACCCAATCACCCCGATGCCACTTTTGAGCTTTCAATCCACGGGCCGGAGCCCGGTCGCCGCCGCTCGCCTCTTCGCCTCAGCTGCAAGCGCCGACAACTCGCTTTTCGTCCTCCGCGCCGATCTGGCCGTAAGCCAGGTGACCTCCCAGCCCGTGTGGGTGACCGACCCCGATGGCGACCTGGTCATCTCTGCGGTGGAGTCAATTGCGATCGACGTAGTGGTGGCCAACCTTGGGAATACCAACGCCCCCGCCCAGACCCTTTTCCTCGACATGGCTCCGGTCGACGGTGAGGAGGTCTCCCAAACGCTGGAAGTCCCCGGACTCCTGGCGGGCGCGCAGACAACCGTCTCGTTCCCGGCTTTGACCGTCACTCCAGGGCTTTCGTACAACCTGTCGGTCGCGCTGCAGCTGACCGGGCCCGACGGGAACGCGGACAACGACGGCCTGGCGCTCTCCTTCTTTGTAAACGAGCCGACCGGCTAACGACTCCCCTTTACCATCCGGAGCGATGATCGACCCGAGCATCCTTCGCTCTGATCCTGCGCGGCTCCGCGTTTCTCTGCAGCGGCGCGGCCTTGACGTCGATGTCGACCAGCTGATTGGTCTCGATCAGAACCTCCGTCGCGTTCGGCAGCGAGCGGAAGAAGCGCGGGCGGCCCAGAAAGAGGCGGGCCGCGAGATCGCGCGCCTCTCCGGTAGCGAGAAGGAATCCGCCATCGCCCGAACTGGCCAGCTTGCCGACGAGTATCGAAAACTCGAGGCCGAGGCAGCCAGCCTGAGTGAGAAGTTCGACGAGTTGTGGGTGACCGTTCCGAACCTGGTCGACGAAAGTGCAGCCGACGGGCTCTCCGACGCCGACAACGCCGAGATCAAACGGGTCGGTCAGCAGCCCGACTTCGACTTCCCCCATCGCGACTTCGCCACCCTGGGGAGCCAGCTCGATGTGATCGACATGGAGCGTGGCGCCAAGGTTTCGGGGAGCCGCTTCGGATACCTGAAAGGTCAGGCCGTCCTGCTCGAGTTCGGCCTGGTTCGCTACGCGTTGGACAAGCTTGTCGCCGCTGGCCTCACGCCAATGGTCCCGCCCGTCCTGGTGCGAGAGCAGGCGCTCTACGGCACCGGGTTTTTCCCGGGCGATCGCGAGCAGGTTTACGCCGTTCCCGAGGACGATCTCTACTTAGTAGGGACCTCAGAGGTTTCTCTAGCCGCTTATCACCTCGACGAAATATTCGAACCCGATCAGCTTCCGGCGCGTTATGCCGGTTTCTCGACGTGCTTTCGCCGGGAGGCCGGCACCTATGGCAAGGACACGCAGGGTTTGTTCCGGGTCCACCAGTTCGACAAGGTGGAGATGTTCGTTTTCTGTCTTCCGGAAGACTCTCCCGCCGAGCATGAGCGACTGCTTGCAATCGAAGAAGACATCGTTGGGGGACTGGGTATTCCCTATCGGGTCGTCAATGTCGCCGCCGGCGATCTCGGGTCTTCGGCCGCCAAGAAGTACGACATCGAAGCCTGGTTTCCATCGCAACAGACCTACCGAGAGGTCACTTCATGTTCGAACACCACCGACTACCAGGCGAGACGGCTGAAAGTCCGGGTGCGAACGGACGAAGGCAACCAGATAGTTCACACCCTTAACGGCACTGCCGTCGCCGTAGGACGGATGATCCTCGCCATCCTGGAGAACTTTCAAGACGCTGAGGGGACTGTCGCCATGCCTGATCCGCTTGTCCCCCTGCTCGGCTTCTCCGCGATTGGTTAGAGCTTGAGCAAGAAAAGCGACGCCATCTTCGGGCGGATCGCCCGCCGGTATGACCTGCTCAACAAGCTGTTGTCGGCCGGCCGCGATCAGGCCTGGCGTCGAACAGCGGTCGCCCATCTACCCATGGGAAGGATTCTCGATCTGGGCTGCGGCACCGGCGCCGCCGCCCCGATCTTTGGCACCAGAGAGGTTGTCGCACTCGATCCGGTGCGACAGATGCTGAGTCTCAGTTCCCACAAACTCCGGGTTGCTGCCGTGGGCGAAGCGCTGCCCTTTCCGGACGAGAGTTTCGACGGCGTCTTCTCAGCGTATGTGCTCAGGAACCTCACCTCGATTGAGGACACGATGGCCGAAGTGCGCCGCGTGCTCCGCCCCGGAGGGGTCGCCGCCATCGTGGATCTCGGCCGTCCGCGCAACGTCCTGGCTAGAGCCTTGCATCGACTGGGCACTGCGCTCACGCTTCCGCTGGCCGGACTGATTGCCCGGGCGCCGGCCGATTATTGGTATCTCCATCGCTCGTTGGACAAGCTTCCAGCGCCAGAAAGGCTCCTCGCCGGAACGGGTCTGCGGCTTGGACCGGTGTGGCGGATGGGGCTGTTCGGATTCGTCTACGGTGCAGCGCTTTATCGCGACTAACAATGCTCGACCCCTCAACCCTTGTCCCCTTCGTCCTCGCCTCCGCTGTGCTCGTTCTGATCCCGGGCCCGGCGGTGATGTACATCGTGTCGACGGGGATCAGCCGGGGTCGTCGAGCGGCGCTGGCATCGGTGCTCGGGATCGAAACAGGCGCCATGGTGCATGTGGGCGCTGCCGCGGTCGGAGCGTCGGCAGTGGTGGCGTCGTCGGCGATCGCGTTCTCGATCCTCAAATACGCCGGAGCGCTCTACCTCTTTTATTTGGGGTGGAAGACCTTGCGCTCGGCTGATTCACCCCTGTCAGTAGTCGGAGCGACCGAGCCGTCCCCTTGGCGCTCCTTCGCCCGGGGAGTGCTGGTCAATGCACTCAACCCCAAAGTGGCGCTCTTCTTTCTCGCGTTCATTCCTCAATTTGTCCGACCTGAGGAAGGCCTGGTCGGCGTGCAGTTCCTCTTGCTCGGGGCGATCTTCATCGCAGTCGCCTTCATTATCGACTTCTCTTATGCGATGGCTTCGGGGGCAATTGGAGGTCTGGTTGGTCGCAGTCCGCGATTCGTATCCCTACAAAAGCGATTCGCCGGTTTCGCCTACATCGCTCTCGGGGCGAGTGCGGCCTTTACCGGGAACAGCCAGGATTAGCGAGGGGGCGCCGAACCACCAGGCGGGACTGCGGCGCCCGGGAAGGCCCGCTTAGAGCTGCTTCCTTCCGGACCTGACTCGGTTCGCAGTTTCCCGCCGCGCAGGGCCCGATGGACTAAACGCCCCCTCTCGACCAAGGCTAATTCAGCGGCGTTGTTCAAAAAACGAGGCCAAGAGCGCGGACGACTCGTCCGCCATGACCCCGTGTCGCATCTCGCAGCGATGATTGAGGCGGGCGTCCTGAGGGATGTTGTAGAGAGTCCAGGCCGCGCCCGCTTTGGGATCGTCGGCCCCGTAAACGATTCTCGCCAGCCGTGCGTTGACCGCTGCGCCAGCGCACATCGGGCAGGGTTCCAACGTCACGTACATCGTGAGGTCGTTCAGTCGCCAATCGCCCCGCTGCCGGCAAGCGGCGGCGATCACGAGCATCTCGGCGTGGGCGGTGGCGTCGGAGTTTTGTTCGCGGCGGTTGTGATCGCGAGCGACGACGACACCTTGCGGGTCGACCAGAACGGCCCCGATGGGAACTTCACCTTCACTCGCTGCCTGACGGGCCTCGTCCAGGGCGAGCTCCATGAACTCGTCGTCAGTCAGTTCGTTCCGTCCATGCTGCCCGCCATTCGGGAGCCTCGAACGGCTGGGTCCAATACGCAGTTTCTTTGGCGATCTTCCCGTCGCGGAACTCGAAGATGAACACCGCCCGCCAATCGACCTCGTCGCCGTAATCGAGGCGGGCTTCGAGGACCCCGAGGTCACCGCTCACCCGCAGCTGCTGGGGAGAGACCTTCGGGAGTGTCGGAAACGCTGAGTACAGCGAGCGACGATTGTTCTCGCCAACGATTCGCTCACCGGATTGGGCGTAGTCCATGACCGAATCGGGTTGGAACTGCTCGTGAAATAGCTCCAGGTCCCCGTTACTAAGAGCCTGACCGAGTCGTTCGATCGTCTTGCGGTTCTCTTGTTCGCCCATCTGGAGGAACCTACTGCGGTCGAACTCGACCCGCCCATCTAGACTCATCGCTGTTCCCCACCGCCGCCGTTCGTGGCTGCATCTCGGGATCAATCCGGAGGGATCGCATTGTGAGCTTGTCGGTCTAGTGCGCCTTCCCACGGATCTCACAACCGAAAAATTTGGAGGGATCGCATAGCCCGGTCTAGTGCGCGGCACTGGAAATGCCGTTGGGGGCAACCCCTCGGGGGTTCAAATCCCCCTCCCTCCGCTAGCGTGTTCTCAACAACTGAATATTGGAGGGATCGCCCTAAGGGTTTGTCCGGTCTAGTGCGCTTCTTTGCGGTTACAACTGAATAGCTTGGAGGGATCGCATAGGCCGGTCTAGTGCGCGGCACTCGAAATGCCGTAGGGGGCAACTCCTCGAGGGTTCGAATCCCTCTCCCTCCGCTTGAAACTGGTTTTCACCTAGTGTTTGTTATGTAAATAGAGGAGACCCCGTGGCATACAACGAAGACCTTGAGCTGGTCGAAGCGCTCGAACCAACCGTCCGCAAACTTATGGCGGAGCATCGCGACCGTCGCAAGCACTGGTATTTCCACGAACTGATTCCGTGGGAGGAAGGTCGTAGTTTCGTCAAGGAGCCATGGGAGGAATCGCAGGCCACCATCAACGAACGGGCCCGAACCTCGCTCGTCTTGAACCTGTTGACCGAAGACAACCTTCCCTACTACCACACGCTGCTCAACCGCTACATGCCGGAAGGCTCGGCGTGGAATGAGTGGACGAGGCTATGGACGGCCGAGGAAGGCCAGCATGCGATTGCGATTCGCTCGTACCTGCTCACCAGCCGCAACTGTGACCCGGTCGAACTCGAAGATGACCGGATGGCGACGATGACCACCGGCTACTTTCCCGACTACTCGAAGCCGGCGGAACTTTTCGCGTACACCTCAGCACAAGAGCTTGCGACCAGGGTGTCGCACCGCAACGCCGGAAAGATCACCGAAGACGAGACCGCTTTCGAGTTGATGCGCAACATTGCCGCCGACGAGAACCACCACTTCATGTTCTACAAGGGGGTCATGCAGGCGATGATCGACCTTCATCCGGCGATGGCCCTCGAGGGAATACTCACCACCATGCGCAACTTTCAGATGCCCGGCGTCGGTATCCCTGGATTCCTTCGCAGGTCGATCGAGATCGCCAAGGCCGGGGTGTACAACCTCCGCGTGCATCATGACAACGTGTTGATGCCTTTGTTGAAGCAATGGGCCATCGCCGACCTCAAGGGTCTCGACGCCAAGGCGTCGGAGCTGCAAGCCGCGTTGATGGCTTTGCCAGCCGAGATCATGGCTAAGGCCGAGCGCTTCGAAGCGCGCTTCGGGACTGGCGTTCCCGCAGCCGTTTAGCCTTTCGGCTCGGAGGGATGGCCGAGCGGTCGAAGGCGGCAGTCTTGAAAATTGCTAGGCCTCGCAAGGGGTCTCATGGGTTCGAATCCCATTCCCTCCGCTCTGCCTTGGGGCGAGCCCCTCAATAAGCGCGGTTCCTGGGTTACGCCCAAACAACCGCAGCCGTGCTCATGCAGAACAGGCCTGTCGCCCACAACATCTCCCAGTTGCCGCTGGCAAGCACCAAATCACTCGCCAACATAGGCTGAAGTCAATGGTTCCTGAGACAAACTATGCCCGTCTCTCCGGACTCCACTTGGCCTATCAGGTGCTAGGGGAAGGACCTCCCGACATCCTCCTTCTCGACCAATGGTTTGGTCATGTGGAGGCGCAGTGGAATGTTGGACCGCTCGCGTTATTCCGCGAACGCCTGGCTTCATTCGGCCGACTCATCATGTTCGACAAGCGTGGAACGGGCCTCTCGGACCCCATTCCGACATCGACTCTGCCGACGCTCGAGGAGTTCATGGCCGATATTCCGGCCGTGCTCGACGCGGTCGGTTCCGAACGGGCCGCCCTCATCGCCAACATCGGCGGAGGAATCCTGGCGATGACATTCGCCGCTGCTCATCCGGAGCGAGTTTCGAGCCTCGTCCTCGTCGACGCCTTCGCCCGTTTTCAGGTTGCGGATGACTTCCCGATTGGCGCCCCGCCCGAGGCGGTCGAGGAACAGCTCGCGCAAGCAGACGCCGACATGGGTCGCGGTCTGATGATCGACCTTTTCGCCCCCAGCGTCGCCGGGGATGAGCGACTTCAGAAGGCCTGGTCACGATACGAGCGGAACGCCACAACTCCGGGCAGCACGGTTGCAATCGTCCGACTTATCTATCAGAGCGATGTACGGGACGTGCTGCCGGCAATTCGCGTCCCGACGCTCGTTATCCACCGTTCCGACGCGACCGGTTTCTCTGTCGAGCATGGCCGCTATCTCGCGAAGCACATTCCGGGCGCGAAGTACGTCGAGTTACCTGGCGTCGACAATCTGATTTGGGCGGGCGATCAGGAAGCGATCGTGGCCGAGATCCAGGACTTCTTGACTGGGGTTCGACCGGTCCCAGAGCCCCGGCGAATCCTCGCCACCGTTCTTTTCACCGACATTGTCGGATCGACCAACTTGGCAGCCGAGCTCGGCGATGAGCGCTGGCATAGCCTCATAACCGAGCACAACTACACCGTGCGCACGCAAATCGAGCGATTCGGTGGCCGCGAAATCCGGGTCACCGGTGACGGAGTCGTCGCCACATTTGATGGTCCAGCTCGCGGTGTTCGCTGTGCCATGGCGATACGTGATGAGTTGCGAGCGCTCGGTCTCGAGGTGCGAGCCGGTCTACACACAGGTGAGATAGAAGTCCAACCAGACGACATTGCCGGGCTCGCAGTCCATATAGGAGCGAGAATTTCCGCTCTGGCGAAGGCCGGCGAGGTCCTGGTTTCGAGCACCGTCAAGGATCTAACGGTCGGATCAGGGCTTCTCTTCGAAGACCGTGGTAGCCACGAGTTGAAAGGCGTCCCCGGGGAATGGCGACTCTTCGAGATCGTGGTTCGAACTTAGAGGGCCGCTGGAGTCTGTTTCTAGATCAGGCGGGCCCAGTCAAGATCGACGTACACGTGCGTTAGGTGCTGGGATGGGGTCTTGAGTGATGCGACAGTAAGTTCCTGGGGACTCCTCGACGTGACTTTCGTGGTCGCCGGCGATCTGTTCAGCCATTTTGCGCAGAGTCGTTCCCGCTGTTCAACCTAAAGAAAGGAGCGTTCGTATGACCGACAAGAAAGTCTGGCTAGTCACAGGGGCTGGACGTGGCCTGGGCGTCGACATCGCCAGGGCCGCGCTCGCGGCCGGCCAGGCGGTGGTCGCTACGGCCCGTAACAGTGAGAGTGTGACTGCTGCCCTGGGTCGAGAGGACGGTTTGCTGGCCGTCAAGCTCGATATCACCGACCCGGCCGCGGCCGAGGCGGCTGTCGAGCTGGCAGTTGAACGGTTCGGTCGCCTCGACGTCCTGGTCAACAACGCGGGCAACTTCAATGCGGGCTTCTTCGAGGAGATCACTCCTGCGGACTTCCGGGCGCAGCTCGAGACCACCCTTTTTGGGCCGATAAATGTCACTCGTGCCGTGCTTCCTGTCATGCGATCCCAACGTTCGGGTCTGGTCGTCACGATCTCTTCGACCGCCGGCATCGTGGGCCAGGAGTTCTGCACCGCCTATGCGGCCTCGAAGTTTGGCTTGGAGGGGTGGATGGAATCGCTGACCCCTGAGATCGCGCCATTCGGGATCCGAACGATGCTCGTCGAGCCCGGCTTCTTTCCGCACCGAGTTGCTCACGCCAGAATCGACCAGGTTCGCCGGCCCCTTCGATCGATGACTACGCCGAGCGCACTAAGCAGACCATCGCTGCCTGGAAAGTATGAACGGCCAGCAGGGAGGCGACCCTGCCAAGCTCGCCAAGGCCCTAGTCCAACTCGCTAGTCAGGACGAGCCACCACTGCGCTTCGTGGCCGGCGCCGACGCCGTCCAGACTGTCGAGCAAAAGGCCAGGGATCTCCTTGCCCAGGTCGACGCTCACCGCGAGCTCTCCAGCAACCTCGCCCACGACGAAGTCTGAACACAGCCCCTTGACGTCGGAGAGGTGCGACTCGACGACCGAGTTGCACCTCAACTGCGGCGGAGCGACACCCCAGACAGCTTGCCCACGCGTGCCGCTCCAGGATTCAACGACTGCCGACCTTTGAATCATTCGGTCTCAGTTCGAACGTAGTCCCACTTAGGGCCGCTCATCTTTGCGTATGGGCAGATATCTTCCTATAATTTGGCAATGAGGAGAAAACCTGGTGCCTTGCTGCCGATCGAGGAGGCAATCCTGGCCGCTGGCCTGGATCTCCGCAGCCGCAAGAACAGCGAGTTCCATGGCTTCGTCATCGCCAAGCGCATGCAGGAAGTCGGCGATGCGCAGCAGCTGACTGCGCACGGAACCTTGTACAAGGCCCTCGGACGAATGGCTGCTGCTGGGCTACTGGAGTCGCGATGGGAGGAGCCCGACTTGGCCCTAGCGGAGGGCCGGCCTAGGCGGCGCCTGTATCGGGTGACGGGAGTCGGAGAACGTGCCCTTGCGTCATTGAGAGCCGAGCGCGGATCCTCGGTGTCCGCTAGGAGATTGGGGCTGGCTCCTTCGTGAATGCCCCGCGTTACGTCGCCGAGAACCTGGTTCGCCGCTGGGTGCGGCTGTACACACTCGGTCTCCAAGCTGATGACCGTCACAGCCGCGCGGCGGAGATCGACTCTGATCTTTGGGAACACAGAACCTACGCCCGAAACGAGGGTGAGAGCGCTGCGTCCACCTCGCGCTCCATCCTCGGGAGATGGGTCGCGGGGCTGCCAGCTGACTTGAGCTGGCGGGCTGCCCAGGTGCGTCGCAATCGTCGAACAACGAAGGAGAGAATGATGACCAACCCGCTCGGAGGGTATTGGTGGCAAGCTTTAGCAGCGCTCACTGCCGGAGCCACGGTTTACGCAGGAGTCCGTCAGTTCTTCACTGACGAGGTGTCAGTCGGAGTAAGCCCAGGAAAAATCGGTGCCCTCGTCGTGTTTGTAGGTGCAGGGGCCGTGATACTCCTGGGACTGGCCGTTCATCGCACGAGGCCCCGCCTGGGTGCAGGCATGGTCATCGGTGGTCTTCTCCCGTTGGCGCTTATCGGTGGATTCGGGATCGGGATCGTTGTTGGGCTGGTCGCGTCATTGATGGGTGGTGAGGGCTGGTGGTGGATGCCTGTTGGGATCGGAAGCGCGGTCGCCACGGCAGCAGGTGTTGGCGCCTTCAATTCGTGGTGGCACGCACCACGCGTAGGTGTTGCCGTCCGTCCGCGGCCAAGGATTCTCCCGATCGGCTTAATGCTGGTTGGTCTGTTGGCAGCAGGTGTGGGCGTCAGCATGGGTTTGCTCACCATCCCTCTCTTGAGTGTGGGAGCCGTTACCGTTCTGGTCGGAGTGAGTATCTGGAGCCGCCGCATCAAAAGGGCTCATTGACAGGTCGCGCATCCACGTTTCCTGCCGGTTAGCCGTATCACTTTTCCTCTGCCCACGGACGGGAGTTCGAACGTAGTCCCATTAGGGCCGCCAAAAAGGCCGCCGTTCCTCTAGGCTTCGGGTCGGCGAGCTCTTTCGCCTCACTTGCTGACCTGGCGCCCATGCCGCCAGGCATTTGCGCAAGGGAAGGTGGCCATTTGCCATCGAGAGCGAGCAATGTTGTGTGAACGCGACGTGCACCCGAATCAGAGGCATGGGATCAATCGATCGGGTGGCTCGTCCGTGGAGACAACATGACCGCTCAGAAGAAACTCAAAGCATCGGTTCGCGCTCGCATGGACCAGACCGGTGAGAGCTACATGGTGGCGCGCCGCCACGTTCTCAACCGGCTTCCGTCGGACCAGTACATACTCCGGGGCGGGATCCATCCGGATACGTCGGCCGTCGCCAGCGTGCTGGCCAAGCGAGCGTTATCAAGTTGGTGGTGCAGGTTGCATCGACGACCCGAGCGCCTGGGTAACGTCACCGCTTCCGGTTCGACGCCCAATTCGCAGGAGGTTCCGATGAAGGATCACGAACGCGATCTCGCTCTGACGCAGCACTTCCGCGAGCTGGAGGAGTCGCTGTTGCAACCTGACATACGCAAGTCTCGGACGCTCGTAGACCTTCTCGCCGACGACTTCGTCGAGTTCGGCAGTTCCGGCCAGATCTACGACAAGGCCGCTCTCGTGGAGGCACTCCAGGCCGAGACACCATCGCAGCAGACAACGAGCGACTTCAAAGTCACCGCATTGTCTCCGGATGCAGCACTTCTGACCTACCGCATTCACGCGCATCGCGAGCCACCGGTCGATAAGTTGCGGAGCTCGGTCTGGCGCCGGCGTGGCGGCAAGTGGACCATGGTCTTCCACCAGGCAACCATCTCCAAGTAGCCCTTGTCGGTCGCTCGTTAAACGTACGAGGGCGTGGATGAGGTGGGCATCCTCGGAGGCAACCTGCGTTCGATGTACGCCGACTTCCTGAGGGAGGCGGCCAAGATCACCGGGCGGCCCCTCGGCGAGGCCGAGCGGGCTTATCGCAAGACCGCAAAGTCGTGGGAGGAGTTTGCCTCGGTCTGCCTCGAGGTTCCCCTCGTCAACGAGATCGTCGGTCTCGCCCGACAACGGCGCAACGCGTTACGCCAAGGCGACCAGGGCTGGGATGAGGCGAAGGCCGCCGGGCTTCGTATCGCCGAGCTGATGAAGGCCGATGCCGACCTGGGAGACGGGGACAGAAGGAAACTCTTCGAGCGGATGGCGGAGACGCTTCGCATCGTCCACGGCAACGAAGTGAATGCCTTGGAAGCCCTGGTTGGCGCGGTGGGCTAGCTTCGAGCGGGCGCTGTCCCTGATGGCGTAGAAACTGGAGGCCGGAGTCGTGAGTGAGCTTTTGGGAATCGTTCGGTTCAAGTTTCACGAGGGCAAGCTCGAGGAGTTCAAGCGCTTGTCCGCTCAGTGCATGGAGATCGTGCGGAGCAAGGAACCCGGCACGCTGCAATACGACACATACTTCAACGACGATCAGACCGAGTGCATCACCGTTGAGAGGTTCAAGGACTCCAAGGCGCTCCTCGAGCACGGTGAAAACCTTGCCGACCTCATGGATGCAATCCTGGCAACGGGCATCGTCTCTGGCGAACTCCTTGGTGAGCCGAGTGCAGAGCTCAAGGCGAAGCTGACCGACGACCAACCCAAGCTTTTTACGCCCTTCATGTCTATGTAGACATTCGTATGGCCCGAGGCGGCGATTCGACTAGGACTCGTTTCGAAACGCAGGAAGTGGTCTTGCTGCGCGGGGTAGTAGTCATTGAAGTCGGGGAGCGGGTCGCCCGGCCTCCGCCGCGACGAGGTTGTCGAGGTAGTACTCCCAACCCGGCCCGACGCTTCCGACGTCAATCCCCTCCTCGAGGTGGTGTGTGAAGCGCAGCTCGGTCGTCCCGTCGGACTCGCTCAGTTCCAGTTCGAGGAGCCAGGAGCCGTGATCGCCGATTGTCGAGACGCGCAGTCGCCGAGGCGGCTCGCAAACTTCGATTACCGCCGGTACAGGCGTGGTTCCCTCCTCAAAGCCCATCTTGATTTGGATTGTTTGCCCTGCCTCGCCCTTCCCGGTCCAGGAACCGAGTGTTTCTGTTGATCTTTGTCACCGGTGGTATCTGGAGTTAGCGCGACCAGAGCGCGCCAAGTCAGGCTGGGATCTCGAACCGATAGCCCATGCCGGGCTCGGTGAGGAAATAGCGAGGCTGGCTTGGCTGCGGCTCGAGCTTGCGCCGTACCTGCGCGATGAAGACCCGGAGGTAGTTCGTCTCCTCTTCGTATTGCGGCCCCCACACCTCCTTGAGGAGTTGGGTCTGGGTCACGAGCTTTCCCTGGTGCCGCACGAGAACCTCGACGACTCCCCACTCCGTCGGGGTGAGCTTGATCTCGGCGCCGCCTTTCAGCACGCGTTTGGCGGTTAGATCGATGGTGAAGTCAGGCGTGACGATGATCGGCGACTCGGTTTCGACATCTACCTCTCTTCGCAAGGCAGCTCGCAGCCGGGCGAGCAGTTCACCCATGCCGAATGGTTTGGTGACGTAGTCGTCTGCTCCGGCATCGAGGGCCAGGATTTTCTGTCGCTCGGCATCCCTCACCGAGAGCACGATGATCGGGACGTTGGTCCAACCGCGGAGTCCCCGGATCACTTCGACTCCATCGATTCCAGGCAGACCCAGATCCAGAATCACCGCGTCGGGTCGGTGGTCGGCAGCCTTGCGCAGGGCATCCTCACCCGTTTCTGCCGAGTCGATCTGGTAGCCGAGGGCCTTCAGATTGATCCCTAGAGCGCGCACAATCGCCGGTTCATCGTCCACAACGAGAACACGCAGTTGTTCAGCCAAGGCCGACCGGGTTTTCCTTGAGCGCGGCGGCCTTCAACTCGATCACCATCGTCGTCCCGCCGCCGGGGGTGTCTTCGATGGTCAAGGTCCGGCCCATCGCATCCAGCAATCCCCGGGAGACTGCCAGCCCCAACCCAACTCCTTCGTTTCGGCCCGCCTGGCCAAGACGGTGAAATGGCTCGAACACGAGATCGCGAAACCCGTCAGGGATTCCGGGTCCACGGTCGCTGATCCGCAGACGCACACGGCCATCAGCCGCGCTGGCGCTGACCTGCACTGGCCTGTCCGGGGGAGACCACGCCAAGGCGTTCTCGATCAGGTTGGCCACGACCCTTTCTAGGAGGTCCGGATCTGTTTCGATCTGGGGAAGGGAGTCGGAGATGTCGACCACCACCCGGCCGGAAGCGGCGCCCAGGCTCGAGGACGCAGCGGAAACGATCTCGTCGAGTCCAACCGCTCGGAAGAAGACATGCATGGCCCCGACCTGGAGACGGCTGGCATCAAGCAGGCGTCCCACCATCCGGTTGAGTCGCTCGGCCTGATCGATTGCCTCGCGCAAGAAGAGCTGCGTTTCGCTCGGTGTCCATTCGACTCCGGTTTCGAGGAGGCTCGTAAGGGAAGCCTTGATCGTCGCCAAAGGGGTTCGGAGGTCGTGGGACACCGTGTCGAGGAGGGCGTTGCGAAGGCGGTCCGTAGCCACCATTGCTTCGGCGGCCTGAGCCTCGCGTTCGAGCTCCTCGCGTTCCGCCGCGAGGACGATTTGGTTCGCGAACGCCCGCAGCACCACCCGGTCGTCGCCGGAAAGTCTTCCTCCGAGCAGTATCAGCGACGTTTCGTCCGTGAGCTCGATCACTTCAGATCCATCTCTGGGGACTTTGATCTCGCGCTCCCCGGCCCAGGCCAGAGTGGCCCAACCGGTTCCCTCCCGCCGGAGCACACTGGCAGCAGTCAAGGAGAAGACTTCGACCAGCGGGCTCAGCAGACCCTCTCCCTCTGCGGCCAGGACCGGTCTTTGCGAGGCCACACTTGCCAGCGCTTCGGCGTGTGCTCGGGCCAGGTGGGCTTCGGCGCTTCGCCGGGTGGAAAGTCCGACCAACAGCCCCACAGCCAGCGCAACGACGAGGAAGACGAAGATCGACACCAGATGGTCGGGGTCGGCCACCATCAAGGTCCCCACCGGCTCGGTGAAGAACCAGTTGGCGAGCAGGAAGCCGGCAACCGCCGTGACGAGGGCAGGGAGGGCTCCGCCGATGGCCCCCACGGTCACTGCTGTCAACAGGTACAAGAGGAGGACGTTGTGCAACCCGAGCCGGTTTGATACGGCAGTGAGGAGCCAGGTCAGGGCGGGCAGACCGAGAATTGCCACCGCCCAGGCGAGGAGGCGCCGCTCGCGGCTCAATATTCCTAAGGAGCCGGACAATTTGCGCACACGTGGATCCATACAAGGAAGCTACATCTGGCGAATCGCGTCAGGAAAAGACCGGGTCCGTTAAGAAAGCGTCAAGATCGCGATCTGGTTGCGGGTCGAGGTGTAGCAAGGTGCAGTGAGGCATCACCGCAGCAGTCGTTCCCGGCTGGGATCTCTTCGGTCCTGACCCGCGCGCGCTGGAGACATCGATGACCACTTGGACAGGCTTCAAACGGCGCGTTATCGGCCGCCCGCTTGCTTCAGACGCAGAAGGCGATCAGCTCCTTCCCAAGAGGTTGGCCCTCCCGGTCTTTGCCTCCGATCCGCTCTCTTCGGTCGCGTACGCCTCCGAGGAAGCGATGCTGGTGCTCGCCCTGGCCGGCAGTGGGGCGTTGTTTCTCTTGACGCCGGTCAGCCTGGCCGTCGCCACGCTGCTCGCGATCGTTGTCGTTTCCTATCAACAAACAATCCGGGCCTACCCAGGCGGTGGAGGAGCGTTCATCGTTGCTCTCGAGAACCTCGGCATCGGTCCCGGGGTCGTGGCCGCCGCTGCACTTTTGATCGACTACGTGCTCACGGTGGCCGTATCGTCGGCGGCAGGAGTAGCCGCCGTCACCTCGGCACTTCCGTCGCTCCTCCCTTGGCGGGTTGAGCTAGCGGTCGCCAGCGTTGTCCTTCTCACGGTGGTCAACCTTCGAGGCACCAAGGAAGCATCGCGAGCATTCGCTCTGCCGACCTATGCATTCGTGGCGACCGTCTTCACGATGCTTGTTGTCGGTTTTGTGCAGTGCGCCGACGGCGACTGCCCCCGGGCGGTCTCCGCAGGAGCTTCGCTGGAGCCCGAACTCGCCGGGATATCGCTCTTTCTGATTCTCCGCGCCTTCGCTTCAGGTTCAACCGCGCTCACCGGAGTCGAAGCCGTCGCCAACGGCGTTCCCGCCTTCAAGGAACCCAAGAGTCGCAACGCGGCGGTGACGCTGGGTGCCATGGGGGTGATCTCGATCACGATGTTCCTGGGAATATCCACTCTGGCCCGAGCCTTCGAAGTCCGCATCTCGGAGGATCTGGCCGATCAATACGGCACCGTGATTTCACAAATCGGCCGGGCGGCGTTTTCAGGAGGGGTCGGCTTCTGGATTCTGCAGGTGGTCACCGCGGGCGTTCTGTTCTTGGCCGCCAACACTGCCTATCAGGACTTCCCACGTCTCTCGGCCATCCTCAGTTCGCATCGGCTGATGCCGCGTCAGCTTCGCAATCGCGGAGATCGACTGGTGTTTTCGAATGGCGTCTTTGTCCTCGCCATGCTCGCCGTGCTTCTGCTGATTGCGTTCGACGCCCAGGTGTCGAGACTCATCCAGCTCTACGTCGTGGGAGTCTTCACCAGCTTCACTCTCAGCCAACTCGGCATGGTGCGGCGGTGGCTTCGCACTCGAGAGCGAGGGTGGATGCGGTCAGTCGCGTTCAATGCGATTGGCGCAGTGACGACAGCGATCGTCCTGGTGATCGTGGCGGTGGTCAAGTTCGCCCACGGAGCGTGGATCGTGCTCGTCGCCGCCCCTCTCCTGGTGGCCCTGATGCTGGCGATCCGTCGTCATTACCTGACGGTGGCCGCCCAGTTGGGCGCGGTGCCCCTCGGTGAGGTTTATCGGCGCAACCGGATCATCGTTCTCGCCGCTCACACCGACTCGGCCACCGATCGGGCGCTGCGCTATGCCGCTCTGGTGAATCCCGAAAGCGTCAGTGTCGTCCACGCGGTGGAACGCAAGGAGAATGACGACCTGCTCCACAGCTGGAGCCGGCTCTACCCCCAGCACCCTCTTGTGTTACTGCAGCCGGACCGAGACCCGATCGTGCGGAGGCTTCGCAAGTACATCCGTCAGGAGCGCGATGCGCATCCCGGCGCCCGGGTCACCGTGGTTATTGCCGAGAGATTCCGAACGCGCCGGCTCCGGAGCATCTTCACTCATCCCCACAGTCTCATTCTCAAGGCCTTGCTCCTCTTCGAGCCCAATGTGGCGGTGACCGATCTCACAGTGGTCAACGGCCAAGCCCGGCGCAATGCGCAATCAGACCACGATCACGAGGCACGCCGTCGTGGTGGCGGTCAGCGAGGTCACCCGTCCCACGCTCGAAGCACTCGCCTATGCCAAGCAACTCAAGCCGCAAAGCCTCCGTTGCGTATTTATCGACGTAGACGAAGCCCAGCGCGAGCGAGTTCAGGCCGCTTGGCGACGCCTCGATCTGGCCCCGGAGCTCGAGATCATCGAAAGCCCTTTCCGTGGTATCACGCGACCGCTCGTGCGATACGTGCGACGCCGACGTCGTGACGAAGGCCATGGCACGTTGGTCAACGTGGTGCTTCCGGAATTCATTGTCCCGGGCAGGCTGTCCCAGCTTCTCCACAACCAAACCGGGTTAGGGATCAAGCGCGTGTTCGCCGCTGAGCCCGACGTGGCTGTGACCAGCGTCCCTTTCCATTTGGCCGGTCATGACCCGATCTCTCGGCCGCACGAAGAGTTCGCCGAGCGGACTAGTTGATGACGATGATCAGCAGCGCCACGACGGCCGCAGCGCCGGCGAAGACCCACCCGTAGAAAATTCCGAGCAACGCCATCAGCGGCTCGAAGTCTTCCTTGCGTCGATGGGCCCCTCTGACCGGTAGGTCGTCGACAACCACATAGCGAGGGACTTCCTTGATCGCAGCCATACGATTGTTCTAGGCGTGTCGCCACCGACGAATCCGTGGCCTGACGGCTTCTTAACAGCGAAAGGCTCCTCTGAAACGCGTTCTTAACTGCCCTTGCCTAAGAGTTCGTTCCGGAGAGACGTCACGAGGACCTCGACGTCGTTGCGAATTCTCCGGACAGCAGCAAGGTCTCTGCCTGCAGGGTCATCGAGTGACCACTCGACGTATCGCTTGCCGGCAACAAATGGACAGCTGTCGCCGCAACCCATCGTCACGATCACATCGGCGTCCTGAAAGTTCTGGTCTGTCCAGGCGTGTGGAGTTTCGGTCCCGATGTCGAGGCCCACCTCGTGCATTGCCGCAACGACTACAGGGTTGACGGCGGAGGCGGGTTCTGATCCAGCCGAAAGAACGTTGATCTCGTCATTTCCGATTTGGCGCATGAACGCGGCGGCCATCTGCGAACGACCGGCGTTGTGGGTGCAGAGAAAGAGGACGGTGGGTTTCAAGCGGTCAATGCGGGCAACGAGTGCTCGAGGAGACGATGGACCAGGTCCCGACGTTCTGGCGCCAATCGGAACCAAGCCCACTTCCCGCGCTGTTCCCTGATCAGGAGACCGGCTGAGAGCAGGACCGAAAGATGATGGCTGACGGTGGCCTGGCTCCGCGATACCGGTTCGATCAGGTCACACGCACAAACCTCGCCGTCGTCACAACTGGCGACCATGCTCAGGAGGCGCAACCGCACCGGATCCGAGAGAGCTTTGAAAACCACGGCTAGGTCCTGGGCGGCCCCGGTAGAAAGGGGCGCTTCGCAGTCGGTGCTGCAGCAGGCTTCTGTCATCGTTAGCATCATATCGACATTCATCGATATGATGTTAACGTATCGATGGCTGTCGATTCAAGGAGTTGAAATGGTGGATCAGTCTGTAACCCGCGAGGACGTCCGCGACCGTTACGCCGCCGCCGCCAAGGGCGGAGGTTGTTGCGATTCGTCGTGTTGTGGCGATGCAAGCCTCTCCACCGATATCACCGGCGGCCTCTATACGCAATCCGAGCTGAATCTCCTACCAAAGGCGGCGGCCGAGGTCAGTCTCGGCTGCGGAAATCCCACCGCGGTCGCCGATCTGGCCGAAGGAGAGACCGTGCTCGACCTGGGTTCTGGGGGCGGCATCGACGTGTTGCTGTCCGCTCGCCGGGTTGGCGAGACCGGGTTCGTGTATGGACTCGACATGACCGACGAGATGCTGGACATCGCACGAGGAAACGCGAGCGAGGCCGGGGCGCGAAACGTCGAGTTCATCAAGGGATACATCGAGGACATCCCACTCCCGGAGGCCGCAGTTGACGTGATCATCTCGAACTGCGTGATCAACCTCTCCGTCGACAAGGCAGCCGTTTTCGCCTCGATGCATCGAGTTCTAAAGCCCGGCGGGAGAATCGGGATTTCTGACATCGTTGCCGACGACGCTCTGACTCCAGACGAGCGAGCAGAACGAGGTAGCTGGGTCGGTTGCATCGCGGGAGCGCTCTCCTACAAGGAGTATCAGGACGGCCTCGTCGCCGCCGGGTTTGACGACATCACGTTGACCAAGACCCACGAAGCCACCTCCGGCATGGATTCGGTCATCATTCGAGCCATGAAACGGGCTTAGTAGAGGCTCATCGCCAAATTGGATGAAGTGACCAAAAGCAACCTCAGCCGGCACCCCCGTCGACTTCGACGGCTGCCTGGCTACGCCTCCTGCGATAGCGAAGGGCCGGCCAATCGATTTCGGCCATCCGTTCGCTCACATCAAAGGAGTTGCTCGTGTTTTCTGATTTCATACCCCGGCGATCTTCCCTTTTCCTAGTAGGTGCGGCAGCTGCTTGGGGGCTTGCGACCGCGGTCAGCAAGCGAGCTGTCGACGAAATCCCGCCGCTAGTCCTCTTTCCAGTTCAACTGGGAGTCAGCCTTGTCACCCTCGGAACCCTCTTGCTCCTCGGTCGCTCCCGTCCTTTGCAACCCGTCGGGAGGCGGGCTCTGACCTGGTTAGGAGTGCTCAATCCGGGTGTCGCATACACCCTTGGCCTGATCGGTCTCACCCAAATAACTGCAAGCATGTCGGTGCTCCTCTGGGCGACGGAACCACTGCTGATACTCGGCTTGGCGGTCTTGGTCCTCAAAGAGAGAGTCGGACATCACATGGTCCTTGGCTCGTTCGGGGCGATCTGCGGCGTCCTGCTCATTGCGCTTCAGGCTGATCGGCGAGGGTCGTTGGCAGGTATCGCCCTCACCCTCTCGGGTGTGTTGGCATGCGCCTTTTACACCATCGTTGCCAAGCGGCTCTTGGTCAACACGTCGGCCCTACCTGGCCTGATCGTCCAGCAACTCGCTGCCTTCGGCTTCTCACTTGCAGTACTGGGCGTCTCCGCCCTCTGGCTTTCGCCGATGCAGTTTGTCGAGATTTCAGGAACCGCCTGGGCTAGCGCGGTCGGCTCTGGAGTTCTGTATTACGCCGCGGGTTTTTGGTTCTACCTGATAGGCCTACGCGATACCATCTGCCTCAACCGCCGGAAGCTTTCTCAACCTGATCCCCTTCTTCGGCATCGGAGCCGGGTTCATCCTGCTGGGCGAGACTTTCACCCGTCAGGAATGGCTAGGTGCGGGTCTTATTCTCGGCTCCCTGGCCATATTGATCGGGAAGAAAGATCCCGTGCACTAGAGGCATGGCGATTTCATCCGACCTATAAAGCAGGACATGGTTGCGATCCTCCGTCTTGTTCATATCGTCTTTGGTGGTTTTTGGGCGGGGGCAGCAATGCTGATGGGCTGGTTTGTGGTGCCCACCGCCCGTTCCGTCGGCCCGGCTTCGGGTCCATTCATGCAAGCCCTTTTGAAGCGGCGACTATCTGAGATTCTTGTGGGCTCTGGAGTTGTAAATGTCCTGGCCGGCATTTGGCTCTGGGCCTTGCGACCGCCGTCCATGGCGAGGTGGCAGGGCTATGCGCTGGCTATCGGTGCCCTCTCCGCCATCGTCGCGCTCCTCATTGGCGTTCTGCTGCAGCGGCCGACCGGCAAGAAAGTAGAAAACCTTGGCGGTGTCATTGCGGCCGGGGGTGGTCCGCCTACCCAGGAGCAGGCCACCGAGATGGCCGGCCTGCAAACGAAGATGGCGACCTACGGCAACATCCTGGCCTACCTGTTCGCCATCGCCTTGGCCGGGATGGCGCTCAGCGGAGCCTGAGTTCCGTCAAGGCGCCGGACGACTTCGGTCACCACCTCTTCGGGGCTTCGGATCGCTTCGACCGTGAGCCCCGGCTCATCGGCTTCCAGCGGCTCCAAGGTGTTGAGTTGAGATTCGAGGAGTTCGGCAGGCATGAAGTGACCGCTCCGGTCGGCCAGTCGCGACCCGATCACCGATCTTGGGCCGTCGAGATGGATGAAAACCGCTGTCGGCGCCGAGCGACGAATGAAATCGCGGTAGCTGCGCTTGAGAGCCGAGCAGGCAACAACGAGCGATGGTTCGGCGGCCACCCGTTGCCCGATCGCGGTCAGCCAGGGTTCACGGTCCAGGTCGGTCAGGGGACGACCGGACTGCATCTTCTCGATGTTCTCCGCCGGATGTAAGGAATCGCCTTCGAGGAAGTCGACTTCAAGGCGGCGTGCGAGTCGGGTTCCGATCGTCGTCTTGCCAGCGCCGGAAACGCCCATGACTACGACCGTGGACACTCATCGCTGCCCCACTAGCTCCATTAGCCGCAGCGCTTGGCGGGGTGCGTAGCCGGCACCGTCATTGTCGAAGTACACGTAGACGTCACGCCGTCCGCCGGCCCACGCTGTGATCCGGCGCGCCCACTCGTCCATCTCGGCGGCGTTGTAGGCGCTGGCGTAGAGCTGGCGGGGGCCGTGCAAACGTAGATAGAGGAAGTCGGTGGTGATCTCCTCGGTGTAGGGCCAGCGGGAGGAATGCGAGAAGGCGAGCGCCACTCGGTGGGTTCGCGCTATGTCGGCAACCTCAGGGGTGAACCAATCGGGCTGCCGAATCTCGAGGACATGGCGGATCGGTCCTTGGTAGTCGGTCTCGGTGCTCGTATCCCGCTCGGGCATGGTGTTCTCGCTGGCAAGGGCTGCCGCCTCTTTGGTATCGGCGGGGAGCAGGCCGAGAAAGTGGTCCAGGCGTTCGACGTTGGGTCGCCAACTCGAGTTGAGCTGCCAGAGGATCGGACCGAGCTTCTCGCGGAGTTCGAGCACCCCCGAGGCGAGAAAGTTGGCCAGCGGACCCTCGACCTGCGAAAGCTTCTTGTTGTGGGTGATGAACCGGCTGCCTTTGACCGCCCAGCAGAAGTCGGCCGGAGAGGTCGTGTACCAGCGTCGGTAGGCGGTGGGGGTCACCAACGAATAGAAGGTTCGGTTTAGCTCGAGAGTCGAGAACTGGGTGAGCGCGAAGTCGAGTTCAGCTCTGGCCGGCAAACCGGCAGGGTAGAAGTCACCCCGCCAATGACGATAGGACCACCCTGAAAGTCCGATTCTGATTTTGCCCTGCGACACTCCGGCGTGCGTCGTACCCAGCTCGGTCGATGGTTATGTCGGTCAGTTAGCCTGAGTCTTCCCTGGAGAGGTGGCCGAGTGGTCGAAGGCGCTCGCCTGCTAAGCGAGTGGAGGGTGATATAGCTCTCCCGAGGGTTCAAATCCCTCCCTCTCCGCAAAACCGATCGTTCTGTGGGCTGGTATGGCGGTACAACCACCCTACGAACCCTGGGTTCGCAGATAATCCTCCACCAACTTCGCGAGGACCGGCAAGGTGACGTTGCCGCTCCCCAGGACGACGTCGTGGAAGGCCTTGATGTCGAAGCGGTCGCCGAGGGTGCTCTCGGCCAGTGCGCGAAGACGGAAGATCTCGCGCTGGCCCGCCTTGTAAGCCAGCGCCTGGCCCGGCATCCCGATGTAGCGATCGACCTCGGTCTGCACCGATGGTTCGTCGATAGCACACCACTCGTGTAGGTAGTCGACCGCCTGTTGGCGGGTCCAGCCAAAGGCGTGAAGTCCGGTGTCGACCACCAGCCGGCAGGCGCGCCAGGCATCGGCTGAGACCATTCCCAAGCGGGCGAGGTCGCTCGTGTAAAGCCCCATCTCTTCAGCGAGCCGTTCGGAGTAGAGGCCCCAACCCTCGACGAAGGGGTAGGTGAGAGCGTGCTTGCGAAACTCAGGGAGGTCGGGCAGTTCCGCGGCGAGGGTCAACTGGAAATGGTGGCCGGGATTGGCCTCGTGATAGCCGACGGCTTCAGCTCCATACCGAACCCGATTGGGCGCGTCGTGGGTGTTGATGAAGTAGGTGCCGGGGCGACTGCCGTCCTGGGCCGGTGGGAAGTAGTAGGCCGGAGGCGAATCCTTGGCCAGGGCAGCGGGCACTTCCACCACCGAGCAATTGGCTGACGGCTTCAAATTGAACCAGTCCATAGAGACCGCCCAGGAGCGGGCGACATGGGCATTGGCGTCATCGAGGATCTCTTGCGAATTGTCGTAACGCAGCGCAGGGTCGTTGCGAAGACGATCGAGAACTTCCTTGAGCTCCGACGTGCCGAGCGCGCTTTGGCCGAGGCTGCGGAACTCGTCGGCCAGTCGTCCCTCCGCCTCGTCGCGGCCAAAGTCATGCAACTCCTGAGGCGTGATCGAGAGGTTGGTGAACACCTGGATGCACCGTTCGTAGTCCGCTTCCCCGTTGGCGACGTGGGAGGCGCCGGGATGGTCATCGTCACGTCCTAGCGGGAGCAAATTCGCGACTGCGGAGCGATATTCGGCGATCGCCGGCCTGGATTCTTGTTCGACCATCTCCCGCAGATCAGCGCGCCACTTTTCTCGACCTTCCCAATCTTCCGGGATTGCGGTGTTGACGAACGGGTCTTCGTCGATCGATGAGGCGAGGTAGCCATCGATCTGGCTGAGAACCCGGGAGATGTTGGCGGCGGTGGCCGTGCGTCCGGCCGCAAACTCTGTCCGATGTCGTTCAGCCGTCTGGGCGAACAAACGGGGAAGCTGTTGGTAGCGCTCTGCCAGCATCTCGGCCTGTTCGGGCGTCGTTGCCACCGTCTGAGTGGCATAGGACAGGAGCCAGGAGATCAGACCGGTGTTCGGATCACAGGCTGCGTAGTAAAAGCCGGTTTCGATCAGGTCGATCTGGCTTTGGGCCTCAGATAGAAGCATCGAATGCGTGATCTGTTGTTGAGCCTCAAGCCCGTCGACCGATGTTTTCATGACAGCGTCGAGTGTCTTGTTGAGCTCGGCGAGCCGCGCAGCAGTTGCTTCCGGGCCGATGTCATCGAGCTGGTCGTCGAAGCGACGGTCACCGAGCATGGTCGCCGTCGTCGGCGACGAGCGGAGCACGTCATCCCAAAAGTCCGATGCGATTCGATCAATGGGTTCCATCCGCTGATTGTTACATCTCTGAATAGCCAGAGGGCCGGGGGTGAACCCGGCCCTCTGATCAGTGTTGGATCGGAAGTGGCCTAGGCCGCAGGCACCAGCACCGCATCGATGATGTGAACAGTGGCGTTGGACGTCTGCACGTTGCCGCAGATGACGTTGGCGCCATTGACGGTCACGAGATCGCCGGAGGGCTCAACCGTGACGGTTCCACCCTGCACCGTGGTGATCTCCATGTCGGAGGCCAGAGCGGCGAGATCGAGCTGCTCACCAGCCACGACGTGGTAGGTGAGGATCGAGGTCAGCTGCTCTTGGTCGGCGAGGATGGCGTTGAGCTGATCCTCGGGGATCGCCGCGAAGGCATCGTTGTAGGGGGCGAAGATCGTGAAGGGGCCCTCGCTGTTGAGGGTGTCCACGAGCTCAGCCTGTACCACGGCCGCTACGAGCGTCGACAACACGGGGTTGTTCGAAGCCGCAGTGGCAGCCGGGTCGTCGGCCATGCCGTCGAAGGAGCCTTCACCGTCGGCGGGGACCGCACCGCAGGCGGGACCGACGTTCTGTGTCATCAACATGTCCGAACCCATCGTGGTTTCGGTCATGGTCGTTTCGGTCATAGTGGTTTCGGTTGCGCTGGTGGCAGTGGTAACAGGCGTCGTCGCAGCGGTTGTACTTGCTGCATCGCCCCCGCCACACGCGGCCAGCATGATGGCGAGAGCTGCCACCAGGCCGGGGATTCGTAGTTTGGTTGTCATGGGTTCCTTTCGTGGTTCGGAGCCGGGCTCCGGCCCCCCTTGTCTGCAGCTATTCGCTGCCAACCGCACAAAGGTTTGTGCGGAAACTCATTGCCCGATCACGACAATCTGATGCCAGCCGGTGGCGCCGTCGGGCATCGGTCGGGCTCGCTCCTCGGTCTGGGTCGTGCCGGAGGCGTCCGTGGCCCGGACGGTGATCGAATGGCGTCCCTCGGTGACCTCCCAGGGCAAACGCCACTGTCGCCAGGTGGTGAGGTTCAGCTCATCGGCGAGCTCCGCCTCCTGCCAATCGCCGCCGTCGATGGACACTTCGACCTTTTCGATGCCGCGGGTCTGAGCCCAGGCCACCCCGGCGACCATGTGGAGGCCCACCGGGAGGGTGGCCAGGGCCGCCGGGGTGTCGATCCGTGATTGGGTCTTGATCGGTGCCTGAGCTGCCCACCCGCGCGGGACCCAGTACTGGTCAAATGCCGCGAAGGTGGTGATCTCGATTTCCTTCAGCCACTTGGTGGCGGAGACATATCCGTAGAGGCCGGGGACGACGAGACGCGCCGGGTAGCCGTGAACCTCGGGCAGCGGATCTCCGTTCATCCCCAAAGCGAGAAGCGCTTGTCGTCCGTCCTCGAGGATCGTTGTCGGGAATCCGCAGGTGTAGTCGTCGTAGGAGCGGCCGACGATCTGGTCGGCGCCGGCTTGGATGCCTGCCTCGGCGAGCAGCTCGGCGAGGAGGACACCTTGCCATCTGGCGTTGCCGACCAGGCGTCCGCCAACCTCGTTGGAGACACAGGTCATCGTGATGTCGGCTTCGACTTGCGGCCGGTTGAGTAGGTCCTGGTAGGAGAGCACGATCTCGCGATCGACCATGCCGAAGATGCGCAGCGAGTAGTCGTCAGCCGCGATCTGAGGAATGTTGAGTGCGGTGTCGATTCGATAGAAGTCTTCGTTGGTGGTCACGAACGAGGAGAGCCCGGGGATGTCGTACCCAGTCGAGGGCGGAATCGGTGGCAACGAACGTCGGACCGGCGGCAGCGTGCCGGACGAAGGATCGATCTGAAATCGGCGGCCCAGCAACAGACCGGTTGCTCCCAAGCCGCCGGCGAGGAGGGCTGAGGCGCCGAGTCCAGCCAGCAGTTGCCGACGTGACTCGGACACCTCCGCGCCCCTTTGCCATCTCTGGTGGAGGAACCAGAGCACGGCGATACCGGCAAGCGCTGCGGCCACCGAAGGAAGAGAGGAGAGAACCTCCCCCTCGGAGATGGCGGCAGCGGCGCCGATAACCCCAAATAGACCGATCCCGATCAGGCCCCAGACGAAGCGGCGGCGAAAAGCGAGGATGCCGACCAAAGCGGAATAGACGAGCAAGAGGAGCCCGATTCCGGCGAGGAGGGCGATCTTGTCATTCGTGCCGAAGGCCGAGATGGCCAGGTCTTTGAGCCAGGCGGGAGTGAAGTCGATGAACCGGTTCCCGACGCTGATGACAGGAGACTCGAACCGAGAATCGGCAGCGGTAACCAGTTCAGCTGCTCCGAGGGCGGCTAAGCCCGAAACGATTCCGGCGGCGGCCGCAAAGGGGCGGCTAGTCGGCCCGGTGTCTGTTGCTGTCATGCCTCATCGGTTCGCAACCGGGATGAGGCTGGATTGGTAACTGCGTCGTTAAAGACAGGTCTTTGTCGTTCTTTAGACTTCGGCGCTCAGCACAACCGGGCCTTCTGGGAGTTCGGTTCCACCGGCTGGCTCGAGAGTGACGGCGATCACGTGCTGGCCGGCAACCGCCCCTTCCACCAAGACGGATTCACCGGCCTCGAAGAGCCCGGCGGGATGGGGCCCGGTGTCGTCGATCAGCCAAAGCTCGTAGGTCGATCCAGCAGGGGCGGCGGCCAGATCGTGGGACACGAACACCCCGGTGCCAAGAGACGGTGAGTAGGTGAACCGGCCCTCGCCCTCGGTGCCAGTCAATTCCAATGGGCGTGCGTCCGCGGCTGCGTAGACCGCAGCGACCTGCTCAAGATGAGTGAGCCGGGTGGATGACGTCGCCCAGAGACCGCCAAAGACGAGGGCCAGGACCGCCGCGGCTGTGGCAATCAGCCAGGCCGGGCCCCGCCTGCGGGCGGGCACCGGAATCTGGGCCAGGACATTCCGTCGCAACGTGGCCGGCGCCGGTTCGGCTGAGAGGTCGGCGAGAAGAGTCGTCGCCTCCATCAATTCGGTGAGGTCGCGTTGACATTCGTCGCACGAATCGAGATGACGTTCGAACCTTCGCGTCTCGAGTTCGTCGAGCGCGTTAACAGCGTAAGCGGCTACGGAGTCGTGTTCCTCAGACACCTTCGTCTCCTATCACCGAGCGCAGCCGCAGCAATCCGTCGCGTATCGCGCGTCTTGACCGTCCCGAGAGGGGTGCCCAGCTTTTCGGCCACCTGGTTTTGGGTTAGGCCTCCGAAATAGGCGAGTTCGATTACCTCGCGCTGCAGGTCCGAGAGCCGGCCGAGGGCTTTGTTGAGTCGCGTGGTGTCTTCCTGGGCAATGATCAGCTCGGACGCGTCCGGCACCGGGGGGTCTTGCGCCAGGCCAAGCTCGCGGTCGCGCGAACTCTGGTTGCGTCGAACAGCGTCGACCGCTCGTCGATGTGCCAGGGTTGCGATCCAGGCTCGCGCTGGTGCTCTATTCGCGTCGAATCGGTCGGCTTGTTTCCAAATCTGGAGGTAGACCTCCTGGGTGACTTCCTCAGCCAAAGCGGCCGAGCGGAGGACTCGCAGGGTGAGGCCATAGACCATCGAAGAGGTCTGGTCGTAGACCCGCTCGAACGCCGAGCGATCTCCATGACCGATCGATTCGAGCAGGGCCTCGAGGCCCGGTCCAGAATTCACAGGCCTGAAAAATAACGGCCTGAGTAGGCCTAGCCCAACAACGCGCGCCGGCGCCAATGGGAAAACCGGCGCAAGGGCAAATTGCATACCAGCTGTTCGACACCGACTAAACCTCGGATTGGGAAGGTAAACGAGAATTAAAGAGACGGTCCTCTGAATGCTCGGCGCCGCTCGGGACTGCGAGGCCATCACGTCTGGCGTCCTCGGTCAGCCAGTGAATGCAGTGTCGACCATTGCCTTTCTCGTTGCTGGCCTCTGGGTGGTGCGGCGGGGGTCGCGGCCTCGCTGGATAGGTATCGCCTTGATCGCGACTGGCCTTGGGTCATTTCTCTTCCATGGGCCGATGCCACCCGGAAGTGAGTGGGCGCACGATGTCAGCCTGGCGTGGTTGCTCGCCGTAATCGCGGGCCATGGGACCAAATGGGAGAACTGGGCGAGACTGCCCACGGCACTCATCCTGGCTGTGGTGACTTTCTTGCTCCCGGGGGTTGCCGACCCCTTCGCGGTGCTCCTCTCCATCCTTGCGGTGGGCTCGGTCCTTTGGCGAGATCGCTCTTGGGCCACAATCGGGCCACTTCTTATGGCGGGCATCGCCGGCATCTATGGGCGGCTAGGCGCCACCGGAGGCCCACTGTGTAACCCGAGCTCGCTATGGCAACCACACGCGGTCTGGCATGTCTTGGCGGCGGTTGCGGTCGGGTGGTTAGCCGAGTCCTCTAGTCCGCAGAACGCTATATAGCTCATCTTCTCCTGTTTCAATGTGCGTCGGGTGCGCACACTTGATGGTCTCACGGTTCTCGGGCCCGAAGATGGTGACTTCTACGGGTCACCATTCGATCTGACGATCAAGGCGACTGCTGCCGAGACTGGCGGATGGGGCGTGGTTGTGGTGACCGGGGTCCCCGGTGAGGGCGGACACACCCACCTCCACCGCGGGGAGACCGAGGCCTTCTTCATCCTTAGAGGAGCGATCGAGCTGCTCGGAGCCGAGAGCACTATCCCCCTCACTCCGGGTTCGTTCGTGCTGATTCCTCCAGACACCGAGCACGGGTTGCGCATCGTCGGCGATGAGCAAGCTGCCTGGCTTGCGATCTGGCCTCGGGCTCTCGACGGGTATCCGGAGGCCTATCTGCGTCTCGAGGCCGAGGGCGCCTCGGAAGACGATCTGACAGAACTGGCGAGGATGCACGGCGTCCTCCCCGGTCGAGCCAGATAGCGGCGGCTTCGTATCCCCAAAAAGCTCTGTAATACTTCTTCTCCCGTGCGCCCGTAGCTCAATTGGATAGAGCGTCTGATTACGGATCAGGAGGTTGGGGGTTCGAGTCCCTCCGGGCGTGCTCTTTGTTTACAAACCTAAGGCTCTAGGCCGTGGATTTCACGGCCTACAGCCCGCGGTTTTGATCAGGCACTACTCGGTTGACGTCGACCTTTCCGGTCTATCAGAAGAATCTGCCGCCCGAAAGTGCCTCTTGATTGGGCAATCCGCCGGCATCTCCGCCCCGAAGAAGAGTCGACACCTTATCTGGAAGAGGAAGGGAGTTTCATGCGTGTCGTGACTAGAAAAGCCGCCCTGTTTGGGGCGGTCGCGGCTTTGGCCGTGTTTGTGGCAGCGGGACCGGGGGGACTGATGGCCGCCGATCACCTGGATGCCCCCGGCTTGACCCCACCAGGCGGTGATTCGAGGCTCGATATCAACGATGTGTACGCGTTTCAGTCGCCGGCCGACTCGAAGAATGCCGTCGTGATAGTGACCGTCAATCCAGCCGCCGGCGCTCTGACTGGGCAGTTGGGTTTTCACCCGGACGCCAAGTACCAGATCCTGGCCGACACAAACACCAACGCCAAACCGGATGAGCGGGCCTCGTTTACGTTCGGGCCGATGAACAGCAGCGGGCAGCAGAGTTGGAGACTGAAGTTGAAGGGAGGCGGGCGTGCGATCGAAGGAGTGACCGGCGTCACCACCGATCTTGGTGGCGGATTCAAGGTCACCGCTGGGACATTTGATGATCCCTTCTTCTTCGATCTCAATAACTTCCTCGCCTCCGATTTCACATGCGGGACCAACGAGACGCCCGGGGACACGACGCCAGCCAGCAACTTCTTCGCGGGGTTGAACACGCTGGCGATCGTGTTGGAGTTCCCTAGCTCGGAGTTGTCGGGAACCGCCGGCATTTGGGCGAGGACCCTGTTCGATGGTCAACAGATCGATCGGATGGGGCGACCGGCCATCAATACGGTGTTCATCCCCAACAACATCTTCGAACCGGTTGGTTCGGAGCCGTCCCAGAGGAACGCCTTTAATGCAGGCATGCCACAACGTGACCAGCGCGATTTTCGTGGTGAGATAGTCGACACGCTCGACATCTTCTATGACGATCCCGCTGCCATCGCAGGTCTGGCCGACCTTCTCCTACCCGATGTCCTCACGGTCGACTTCTCGTCAACCGATGGCTTCCTCAATGGCCGTCAATTGGCAGACGACGTGATCGATGCCGAGCTGGGAATCGTCACCAACGGAGCGGTCACCACCGACTGCGTAGGAAACGACTCGGCATTTGTCGGAGTCCATCCCTACCTGGCACCGAAGAACTGAGAGAACGCTTGGAGGTGGGGCGTCGGTTAGCCGCCCCACCTCCAATAGGTTGTCAATGAAGCTTCGAAACATCTTCATCGCCTTGATAGTGGCGGTTGTAGCGGTAATCGCCTCCGGCTTGGGTCCGGTCCCCAACAAGAGCAGTTACCCCGATCCGAGCCGGATCGGTCCGCTTGCTGATACCGCTGCCGCGATCGTGCTCTTCCAGGACAGAGTGGCGACCGACCCCAACCCGATCAATTTGACCCTGCTCGCTCAGCTTCAAGCCCGGCGCAGCCGAGAAACCGGCGACATCACCCAACTCTCCAGCGCCGAAGCGGCGCTCAACCAAGCCCTGACTGCGCAACCCGACTATGCCCCGGCGGTTTCGACTCTGGCTTCCTTGCTCTTCGCCCAACATCGATTTGATGAAGCGCTCGCCGCCGCCCATCGGGCGCACGATCTCAATCCTCGCCTCGGCGCTCTCGCCCTGGTAGGTGACGTTTTGCTCGCCACCGGGGACTACGAAGGAGCGGCCTTGACCTACTCGGAGGTAGCTGCCACCACGTCATCACCCGGACTCACCGCTCGCATCGCTCATCTCAATGAGCTGTCGGGCAGGCCTCGAGACGCGATTGCCCAGATGGAGGAAGCTGCCGCGACCCATCTGCGACAGGGAGGGGTGGGGGAAGAAGCGGCCTGGTTCCAGGTCCGCCTCGGTGATCTCAACTTTTCGATCGGAAATCTCGAAGAGGCCGACCATCGCTACAGGGCCGCTTTGGAACTCTTTCCGCGCTATTGGTCGGCGCTAGCAGGCAGGGCGAAAGTCAGTGCCGCAAGAGGAGATTTTGATCGAGCAATCGACTTTTACGAATCCGCGGCTGCCGTCCTCCCCAGACCGGAGATCATGTTGGCCCTGGGTGACGTTTACTCCGCTGCCGGGAAAAGCGCAGAGGCCACCGACAGCTATGCGACGGTTGAAGTAATTGCCCAGCTAGCCGACGGTGCTTATGACCGCGCGCTGGCCCTTTACTTCGCCGAGCACGGGAGGCCCGACGATGCAGTGAATCTGGCCGAGGCGGGGCTCGCAACCCGAAAAGACATCTATTCGTACGACGCTCTGGCTTGGGCGCTCTACCACCAAGGACGTTCGGAAGAAGCGCGGCAAGCGATGGATCAGGCGATGCTTCTCGGGACGCAGGACCCCATCCTGTTGTTTCACTCTGGCGCCATCTCTTTCGCGCTCGGGAACGAAGAAGCCGCGGCCGATGAACTCAATGCGGCGCTCGAACTGAATCCGGGATTTCACCCCATCTATGGGCCGCAAGCACAAAAGCTGTTGGACGAAATCGGGCAGGTGGTGAACGCCTAAACGCAATTCGGCACCACAAGGACGGAACACGTCGGCTTGGTGCCGAACTAGCTAGAGGCCGTTCCCACGTACGAATTTGCTAGGGGATTCAACGTCGCGACTGCCACTAGGTCGGCTTATCCTCCCGCCGGCGTGGAGCGCCGATTTCTGATCGATACCGACACCGCATCTGATGATGCGGTCGCCCTGGTGATGGCTTTGCGGGAACCTTCGATCACCGTGGAGGCGATCACGGTGGTCGCGGGGAACGTGCCCCTCGAGCAAGCGGTGCAGAACGCGCTCTACACCCGCGAGTTGTGCGAATCGGCAGTGCCGATCTATGCCGGGCGGGCGGAGCCGCTGGCGCAGCCGCTGTCGACGGCGCAATACGTTCACGGCGAAGATGGGATGGGCGACATCGGACTATCCCTCTCCGGCCGGTCACCGAACAAGGGCGATGCGATCGATGTGTTGATCGACACCATTTCGGGCTCCCCGGGCCAGATCACCCTCGTCACCCTCGGTCCGCTCTCGAACGTTGCCGAAGCCTTGACGAGAGATCCCCGCATTGCCCAACAGGTCGATCACTGCTTTGTCATGGGTGGCACCTGTTCGGGAGCCGGAAACGTAACCGGAGCGGCGGAATACAACTTCTGGGCCGATCCCGAGGCCGCTCACCTTGTGGTCGGCTCGGGAATGCCCCTTACCGTCGTGGGATGGGATATGTCAGTCCTCTACGCCACCTTTGACGCCAATGAAGCCGAGTCGCTTCGCCAGGTCGGACCGCTGGGTGCTTTCTGTGTCGACATCCAGGCCGTGGTCGACGTATTCGCGCGAACCGAATCGGGTTTGGTCGGCTTCGATCTGCCCGATCCGATCGCGATGGCGGTCGCGATCGATCCCAGCATGGCTCAGTTCGAGGAGCACAACATCGACGTGGTGGCCGGCGACGGGGACGATCGGGGAAAGGACCTGATCGACTGGGAGAACGAACGCGGCCAGCAAGCAAACGCCCGGATCACGACAGAAGTCGATCGTGCCCGATTCGTCGAGATGCTTCACCGGGCCTGTAGAAATGACTCCTCGGATTTGGCGATGAGGTAACCCTCGGCCCTTTCGCCGAGCTTGTATCCCGCGACCAGGACTTGGAACCGCGGACCGTGATCGGCCACAACCAGATGAGCGAGCTCGTGGAGGATCACCCAGTCGAGCACCCACGGTGGCGTGGAGGCAAGACGGCTCGAAATTCGGATCTGCTTGGAACTGGTCGTGCACGAACCCCAGCGAGACTGTTGGCGATCGGACCACTCGATCGAGTCGGGCGTCGGTAAGTCATACAGCCGGGCAAGCGCGGCTGCGCGCGAGACGAGGTCAACCTGAGTCGAGGTAAATCGGCGAACCGCCTTCGCCGCCATCTCGTTGACTAGAGAAGCTTCCTGTTTGGGCGGGATTCCTTCCGGAACCATCACTCTTACCCGACCGTCGACCACATATGCCGCGATGGTGCGCTTTCTCCGGCGACTACGAACGACGTCGATCGGCAGGTCCATAGGAGCGATCGTATGGGCCGACCCCGACAATTTCGGGTAGCTCAGCGCCTCGAGTTCAGATCGTCGCGCCAGGCGAGCCAATTTCGACCACGACCGACATCCCATCCGGGGCCGTTGAACCCGAGGGTGAACTCGGTCACGCCCATCTCGACGAAGTCATCCGCTTCGTTGGCGAGAAAGTCGTCCAACTCTTCGGGTTGGACTCCGACGGACCACATGATCTCGCCCGGATCGCGACCGATTTCCTCGCATAGTCGTTGGAGGACCGCGACGGGTTTCACCAGTTCGTCGGTGTGGTCCGGAAACGCCGCGTGCCAGCGGTCGGCATGGCGGGCGACAATCGGCAGGGTGATGGTCAATCCGGTCCCCGCAAGGAGGATGGGCATCTTGCGAACCGGTGGGGGATTGAGTCTCTCGAGCCGCTCGTCTATTACCGGCATGTTCCTCCCGAGCGAGCGAAGTCGAGTCGCAGCGGTGCCGAACTCATACCCGTACTCCTCATAGTCCCGCTTCTTCCAGCCTCCACCCAGGCCAAGGACGAACCGCCCCCCGGAGATGTGGTCGATGGTCCGGGCCATATCGGCGACCAGGTGGGGGTTGCGATAGCTGTTGCAGGCCACCAGCGGGCCAATCTCGATGGTCTCGGTTTGCTCGGCCCACGCAGCGAGCATCGTCCAACACTCAAAGTGCTTCCCCTCGCGATTTCCGTAAAGCGGGAAGAAGTGATCCCAGTTGTAGACGATGTCGTATCCGAGCTCCTCGCTCGTGCTCACCGCCGTGCGAAGTGCGGTGTAGTCACCGTGCTGGGGATGAAGCTGGGCCCCGACGCGAATCTTCAGCTCGTCACCGTTCAAGCGAAAAGCGGGCGCGTATGGTCGTTGAGAAAGACCCCGGCGGGGTCGTAGCGTCGGCGGGTGGCAACGAAGTCGTCGTAGCGCGGGAAGAGCCGAGAGATCCGTTCTGCGGTCATGAAGTGGATCTTCCCCCAATGGGGGCGGCCGTCAAACTCGGCAAATAGGCTGTCGCACGCACGCAGATACGGCCAATAGTCGGTCCCTGGTTCCCCTGAGATGGAGACGACGAGGTTCTCCCGCTCGTAGTTCGGGCTCAACCAGGCATCATCCGCGGCCACCACCCGGATCTCGAGCGGGTAGACGCTGAGCGGCAGCCACTTTCGCATGAGCTTGCGCATCTCAGAAAGAATCGACTGGGCTTGGTCGAGAGGTAGGAAGTACTCGACCTCGTGGAAGTTGGGGTCATAGATCATCGGATAGATCTCGAATGAAGTTCCGAACCGATGGTGCTCGGGCAGCGTCGCCGGGTCGGTGCCCGGCAGTACCTCGAGGTAGCGCTTGACAACACAGTCGTCTGCTCCGGCGTCGTGCAGGTTGTACAGCTGGGCCGAAGCATCGGTCGGCATCCAGAAGAGCCCATAGTGCCGATAGAGGTCGATGTCAGCTTCGAAGCTCTCGACCATTTCGTCGAAGCGCATGATGTCGGTGCGGGCGGCGAGCTCGTAGGCGGGCACGGCCTGGATCTCGAGCTCGGTCATGATTCCGAGGAGGCCGATCGACGTCTGCACAGCCGGCAGATCCGGATGAGCCGAATCGATTGTTACGACCTCGCCACTTCCATCGACGAGCCGCACACCGGTGACCGTGGCGGAGAAGTTGGGGAAGCGCCGGCCCGAGCCATGCGTCGCAGTGGCGACTGCGCCGGCGATGGCTTGCGTGTCAATGTCGCCTTGGTTCGCCAACGCCAGTCCCTGTTCCCAAAGTGGTCTCCCGAAGTCGCCGATGCTGGTCTTGGGCCGGGCGCGGACGCGCCTCGATGCCTCATCGATAGTGATGATTCCGCGCAGGGCGGAAGTGTCGATCAAGACGTCGGTCTCCACGATTGGGGTGAAGGAATGACCGGTTCCAAAAGTGCGTACTCCATATCCACCAGCGATTGCTTGCTTCACCAGCGCCTGAATGTCCCCCTCGTTGGCGACCGGAATCACCTCGCGAGGGGTGAAAGACTGATTACCGGCCCAATTGGTCCAGTCGGTCACGAATCCGTCAACGAATATTGGGCGATGAATGCCAGGGTCCGGCGCCAGGCGTCGTCGGACTCGGGCTGAAACTGCTCCTGCTTGCGGTCGAAGAATGAATGGGGGGCGTTCTCGTAGACCTTGATCTCGTGCTCGACACCGGCGGCGGTCAGGGCACGGTCGAACTCCTCCACCATTGCGGGCGGGATCGACTCGTCGTCGCCACCGATCAGGGCGAGAACCGGACAGGTCATGTCCGCAGCTGCTTCGATCGACGACGGTGCTCCTTGTGGCCACGCCCGGCCGGGCACACCGTAAAAGCCGATAACCCCGGCGAGACCATGGCCGTTGGCGGCCTGATGCCACGAGTTGGAACCACCGAAACAAAACCCGATAGTGAAAATCCGCCGGTCCATGTTGGCCTCGCGCAGGCGCGCCACCGCGGCGGCGACGTCAAGTCGAATTCCGTTGAAGGTGGTTTGCGCCACGTGATCTCGGTAAGGAAAGTCCGGGTCTCGCGGTTCCCGACCCGCGGTACGCCCGAAGTAGTCGATGGTCACGGCGTCGTGACCGTTCTCGGCGAATCGGTTGGCGAGTTCGGTGTAGAACGGAAAAATGCCGCGCACGTCGGGCAAGACGACGACTCCCGTTGCTCCTCCTTCGTTAGCGAATGCCTCGTAGGCCAGAAAGAGGTTGCCATCGTCGGCCGTGAGGACCATGTCGCGATGGTTGACCGCGGCCCCCGCGACCACGGGAGGCAGGGAGTGGTAGTCAAAGCACACGACAGGAACCTATCAAAAAACGACGGCATCGACGGCCGCCACACCGGCGCTGTGGACAATGAGGGGGTTGACGTCGATCGATTGCACGAGATCGCCCACGTGATAAGTCAATCCCGAAAAGGCGACCAACGCGTCGAGCAATTCCGCCCTGGGCAGAGGCTCTGCACCACGAAATCCGGACAGGAGCTCTCCAACTCGTAAGCGCGAGATGATTTGGTTGGCCGCTTCGTGGTCCAGTGGGGGAGCGACGACGACCCGGTCGTTCAACAATTCGACCAGGATTCCACCGGTCCCGACCACCATCATCGGACCCACCTGGGGATCGTTGATCATGCCCATTGCCACCTCGACCCCGCGCGGGGTCATCTTTTGAACCGCCAGAGGAAGCTCGAGCGATCTCATTGCTCTCCAGGCGTTCGACAAGGATTCGGCATTGCGCAGATTGAGACGAAGGCCGTCATGTTCGGTCTTATGGATGAGCCCCACAGTTTTGAGGGCCACCGGGTAACCGATCCGACCAGCGAGCTCGATCGCCTTGGTCATGTTCGGGACGCGGTGCATTGCTTCGATCGGAACTCCAAACTCGGCAAGCAGATCGAGCGCCTCGACATCGTTCAGGATCCCGGCTTGCAGGCGGTTACGCCAATGGTCGAGAGAATCGGGCGGAGCGGGCACCGGCATTGGGCGTAGTGGCTGCCGGTTCAGGAAATGGGCGATCGCCCGCAGCCCCGTGTTGGTGCCCCGCAACAGAGGAATTCGGGCATTAGCTAGGACTGCCGCCTGCAGCGGGTCAATCGCACTCGACAAATGGGCCAGGACGAAGAAGGGCTTTTCGATTCCGGCCGCCGCCTTGAGTGCGATGTCGGCGTAGTCGGTCCGAGAATTCTCCTCGGCTGTCAAATCGACTGCGAAAGCGACGCCTCCGACGGCGGGGTCGTCAGCGAGGGCGTCCAAGCATTCGAGCATCACCTCGGGTGAGGAGCGGCCGGTTCCCCAGGCATCAACCGGGTTCACCGGCTCGAGCCCCTCGTCGAGCACCTCGCGCAGACGTTCGGAGGTGGCGGCCTCGACTGTTGCCAGTTCCACATCCAACTCGCTGGCGAGGTCGATCAAATGTGTCCGTTCCCCTCCGGAATCATGGACCGCCCCGAGGCCCCTGGTGGTCGGGCGGCGGAGCGAGTCGAAAAGGGCGATCGTGTCCATCATCTCGTCCATCGACTCGGTGAGGCGAACTCCGTGGGCACGAGCGAAGGCAGCAAAGGGCTCGTAGGCCCCGGCAAGCCCGGCCGAGTGAGTGGCAACCGCGGCCGCCCCGGCATCAGTGCGACCCACTTTGAGGACGACGATCGGAATGTCCCGCGCCGCAGCAGTTTTCCAAGCTCGACTCATCGTCTGAGCGTCGCGTACGGTCTCGGTGAACATCGCCACCACCCTTGTTTCCGGTTGAGCGAGGGCGTATTCGACGTAATCCGCCTGAGTCAGGGTGAGTTCGTTGCCGGTCGAGACCACCAGGTTGAAGGACTGGTGACGCTGATTGTGAAGCATCGCCGAGAAGAGCGAACCCGAGTGAGATACGAACGTCGTGCGGCCCTGGCGAAGGTTGATGGGTTGGTAGAAACCGCAGATCCGCAGCGACCGGGTCAGGTTCAGAAAGCCCATCCCGTTGCCGCCGCAAACCGGCAGCCCGGCCAACCGCTGCGAGAGCCAGACCTGCAAAGACTGACCGTCGCTGGCCGGGCCGTGGCAGCTGGCGAAGATCTGGAAGCTCCTCGCTCCCGCGGCCAGAGCAATCTCGACCTGCTCCTCTAGCCGGCTATTGGCCACCGCCAGAACCACGAGATCGACCGGCTCATCGAGGAATGGCCGCATGTCGGTGTACTTCGGATTGATCGGGAGTACTCGTCCGCGAAACCCGCCGCCCTCGAGTTGGGCGATGACCTGCTGCCCGACCGAGCCCGGCGTCGGTGAAGCACCGACCACCGCCACTGATTGCGCCTCGAGAAGAGGGGAGAGGTCCCCCACGGTCAGACCTTTACGGTCAAGCCGACTTGGCCCAAGCCAATCTGACTTTGGCCGAAGGCAATACAGAGGCGTCGCATCGTCGCCGAATCGACGGACGGATCGGCCAGCAGGACCTGAATTGCGAGCCCGTCGATAAGCGCAGAGAGATTGATTGCAAAGTCGGCAACGTCGACCTGTCGGAAATCGCCGGCGGCGATGCCATCGGTGACGATTTCTTCAATCGCCGTCCGAAAAAGTCGGTCCATATCCCGCCTGGTTTTGGCCAGCGTTTCGTCGTGGCGCGAGCGGGTCCAGACATCCAGCCAAAGCAGCCATTCGCTGTCCTTTTCCAGCGGTTCATCGGGAGGACAGCTCGCCTCGATCAGCGAGCGCAGGCGTTCGGTGGCGGTGTCGGTGTCGGTTACCTCCGATGCCACCCCGTCCAGGAACTGCTGGTCCCGATAGGCAAGCGCCTCCGCCAGAAGGACGTCTTTTCCGGGAAAGTAATAGAGGATCAGAGCGGGGCTCGTACCGATTCGGGCGGCGATATCGCTAATGCGCGCATCGCAGAAACCCCGTTCGGCAATCACGGCCGCTGCCGCCTCAAGAATCTGGCGGCGGCGTTCGTCGGTGATGCGAGGGCGAGCCACGAAAAGGATGGTATCGACGCAGCCAGGGACACTCTCTCATGGTTATCTTCCTAACTGAGCACTCGTTCAATAAGGAGCCTGATGACTTCTCCCCTACTTCCGGATGGGTTCACCCGTCGCCAGTTCATCGGTCGGGCGATGGCGCTGGGAATCTCTCTTCCCTCGATCGCGGCGATTCTGGCCGCTTGCGGTGGAGGGGAAGATGCGGTGGCCGAACTCGCGATCGGAACCCCGGCCAGCCCCGTAACTCAACCTCTTTTCGACGACAATCCCGTCATCGCGTCGGGAATGCCACCCGAAGCCGGACCGTTGCGGCTCTACAACTGGGCCGACTACATCAATCCCGACACGATCCCTGCCGCCGAAGAGGCCTTGGGGGTGGAGATCGAATTAACCACCTACTTCAACGAAGAAGAGGCTCTCCAGAAGCTTCTCGCGGGCGAGCTCAATTTCGACGTTTGGTTTCCAACCGGCCAATCGGTGCCCAAGGTTGTCGCCGGCAAACTGATTCAGCCCCTGAATCAGGACTATCTGCCGAACCTGTCCAACGTTTGGCCACAGTTGTCCAATCCTTTCTACGACCAGGGGTCGCAGTACACGGTCCCTTACGTTGTGTACACCACTGGAATCGGGTGGAGAACGGACCTCGTCGACGACGCCGACGTGCTCGAACTCGAAAACCCATGGGACGTGTTTTGGAACACGAAGTACAAAGGGATCACTGGTCTATACGACGACTACCGCGAGACGCTCTACATGGCGATGATGCGCAACGGCGTGACAAATCCTGCGGTCGCATCAGCCGAGGAAGTGGATGCGGCTGCGGAAGATTTGATCGAGCTGGTGGAAACCATGGCGATCAGGTACACGATCGATGGGACATATGCCGGCATCCCCGAAGGGCGATTCGGGTTGCACGAGGCGTGGTCCGGCGACGTGGTGGCTTCGCAGGGTTACTTCCCCGAGGGCGGGGATCCTTCGGTGTTGCGCTATGTCTGGCCGGCGGCAGTGGGCGAAGGCGTGAGAGCATCGATCGCCAACGATTGTCTGGCCGTGCTCAAGGGAGCGACCAATCCGGTGCTCGCCCACCAATTCCTCAACTTCATGCTCGACGAGGGCAACGCGATGGAGAATTTCAGTTGGAACGGATACCAGCCACCACAGAACGGGGTCGACGTTGAGACGCTGGTGGCTGATGAATGGGTGCCGGAGAACGTGTCGGCCGCCGTCGTCCGTCCGGAGGATTTCGAGACCGATCGGGCGGTGGTGCCAACCCAGCTAGCTCCCGACCAGGAAGCCGTCCTGCTCGATGCTTGGGCCCGCGTCCAGGCTGGCGGCTAACCCGAAGACCCGAAGATGCCAAGCAACGTTCAGGCGGGTGAGAGCCGCGCCATCGGGCTCTCACCTTGGACCTGGAAGGCTTTCGCTTTACCCGGGGTCACCTGGCTGGTCCTTCTCTTCATAGTTCCGCTCTACGGCGTGGTGGCGGTGGCGATGGGGCGGCTCGATCCCATCTTTTTGCGACCCGTTCCCCAGTGGAACCCGCTGCGCTGGGATGCCAGCGCCTTCGTCGAAGTGTTCGGCGAAATCTTTGGGGGCCAACTTGGCACCATCGCGCTGCGAACCGTTGGCTACGTCGCGGCCGCCTCCGTGATCTGTGTTCTGATCGGCTACCCAGTCGCTTACTTCGTGAGCCGCAAGGTCGACAAACACAAAGGCCTATGGCTGGTGGCGCTGCTCGCTCCGTTCTGGATCAACTACTTGATGCGCATGATGGCCTGGGTCAACCTGCTCAGCCCCGATGGACTCGTCAACCGTGGGTTGCAGGCGGTCGGGATCCCGCCACAAGCCTGGCTCGAAGGCCGCCACTCGACAGTCATCCTTGGCCTCGTCTACGGATACATTCCTTTCTTCATCCTCCCTCTGTACGCGGCGCTTGACCGGATCGACCGCCAGGTGCTGGAAGCGGCGCGCGACCTCGGCGCCAGTGCCCGGGCGGCATTTTTTCGCGTCACGCTGCCTCTCTCGCGACAGGGAATCCTGGCCGGTTTGGTGCTGGTGATGTTGCCGATGTTTGGCGATTACTACACCCCCAACCTCTTGTCGGGATCACCTCGCACTCGCATGATCGGCAACCAGATCGACCAATTCGTCAACCAAACCTCGAGCCAGGGCGGTGAGGGGGCGGCGCTCACATTGATCCTCATGGCGGCAGTCGGCATCCTCATGCTCTACTACCTGCGCTCTGTCGCGCAGGCAACCCGCGAGGCGTCATGACGTCGAACTCTGAGAAGGCATGGGGACTCAGGCTGTTCACGCTCGCTTATGTCGCCTGGTCGATCCTTCCGGTGCTCATCGCTGTGCAGTTTTCGTTCAACGCGGGTCGCTCCCGCTCGACCTGGCAGGGTTTCTCCCTGCGCTGGTATGTCGATGATCCCGCGTCGGTTCTCCGCGACGACTCGTTGCGGCTGGCGGCGATCCAGAGTCTGCGGCTCGCATTTCTGACCATGCTGGTCGCAACCCCCCTCGGCGTCGCCCTGGCGATCGGCCTCGCCCGTTGGAAGGGCAGAGGAGCGCGGGCGTCCAACCTCCTGATGCTGGTGCCGCTGGTGACTCCCGAGATAGTCATGGGCGTCGCCCTATTCCTGGTTTTCGCGAACCTCTACGACTTTGTCGCCCCGGGTACCTGGGCACAGCTCCTTGGGCATGTCACGTTCGCCATCTCTTTTGTGGTCATCATCGTGCGCGGCCGTTTGTTTGCCATAGGTCGCGACTACGAAGAAGCGGCGATGGATCTTGGCGCCTCGCCCCGCCAAGCATTGCGTCGGGTCCTGCTTCCGCTGCTGGCACCTGCCATCTTCTCGTCGCTGGCAATCGTCTTTGCGATCTCGATCGACGACTTTGTGATCAGCCAGTTCCTCGCGGCCGGCGTCGATACGCAGACCATCCCGGTGCGGCTCTATTCCGGCGCCCGCCAAGCCCCGCCGCCCTCGCTCAACGCCCTGGCCACGTTGATGCTGGTTGGAACCTTGACCGCCGTCACGATCGCGGGATTGGTGATGCAGCGCTATGGAGCTCGCGAAGGAAGGAGCGAAGGCGCTCTGACCACGCTAGGCCGATTCGAGCTCTAGTACCCGTAGTGCATCAGGAGGAAAGACCAGCGACACGGCTGCGCCGCGTTCCAGTTCGATCGAGCCGCGATTGGGAAGCGCCATTTGGACCTCCCCAATCCCTTCGACTTCGACGAGTGCGGCCAGGGTGGGACCCATGTAGATCATCCGGTTGAGGGTCCCGTTCAAAGCGTTCGGCAAGCTGGCCGCTGCGTCCCAACCGATCTGCGGGTTCAATTCGACCCGTTCCGGTCTGATCGAGACCTGGACCTTTCCGTGCGCGTCGATCGCACCCGCTCGCGCTAATAGCTGGTGGCCCCCAACGTCGAGCAGGCAACCGCCGTCGGGGTGGGGGCCAATCACTGTGGCGTCGAGCAGATTGGAGAGGCCGAGAAAGTCGGCGACATAGCTGCTTTGCGGCCGCTCATAGAGTTCGGCGGGGGTGCCCATTTGCTCGATCAGACCTGCCGACATCACCGCGAGACGATCGGACATCGTCAACGCTTCCTCCTGGTCGTGAGTCACATAGATGAAGGTGATCCCGACCTCCTCCTGCAGCCCTTTCAGCTCCACTTGCAGGGCCTTTCTGAGTTTGGCGTCGAGCGCACCGAGGGGCTCGTCGAGCAATAGGACCGAGGGATTGAGCACCAGGGATCGCGCCAACGCGACCCGCTGCTGCTGGCCACCGGACAGTTGGTGGGGCTTGCGCTTCTCAAAGCCACCGAGACGAACCATTTCCAGCGCTTCGGCTACCCGGCGAGCGTTCTCCTCTTTGGAGGCCGTTTGATATTTGAGCCCGAAGGCAACGTTGTCACCGACACTCAAATGCGGGAAAAGGGCGTAGCTCTGAAACACCGTGTTGACGGGCCGTAAATGAGGGGGAGTGTTCGACATGTCGACGCCGTCGATGAGAACCTGACCCGAAGTGGGCCGCTCGAATCCGGCAATCAGACGCAGCGTGGTGCTCTTGCCGCATCCCGAAGGCCCCAAAAGCGAGAAGAACTCGCCGGGGGAAATTGTGAGATTCAGGTGGTCAACCGCAGTCAATTCCCCAAAGGTTCTGTGCAGGTCGACTAGGGCAACAGCTCCGCCTGACATTGGGCGAGCCTAAAGCACTTAGGAACGAAGCATGCGGGCGAACTCTTCGAGCGTTTCGAGATAGAGATCGATGTCGGCATCCGAATGCTGGACAGAGAGCAGCCACTGCTCGCCTTTGGTCCAAGGGGGGAGGAAGACACCACGGTTGAACTGGGTCAACCAGGCGGCGAGCGAGTAACGACCGTCCACCTTGAGGAACTGCCGGTAGTTGGTGATCCGACGCGGCGAATAGGTGATTGCGCCTTTGGCTCCGAGGTCGGTGACGTATGCCATCAACTCATAGTCCTTGACCAACCGTCGAACTTGCTCGCCCATCTTCTCGGTGGTGTGGGTGAGATCGGTATAGGTGGCGGGCACGAGAACTTCAGTCAGCATCGCCTTGGCTGCGGCCATGCCCAGCGGATTGCCGTTGAACGTACCGACCTGTTCGTAGATCTCGTCGGAGATCAGACCCATGACCTCCTCAGAACCGCCGATCGCGGCAACCGGAAGACCACCACCGAGGGACTTGGCGAGACAGATGAGGTCAGGTGTTATGCCGAATCGCACGGTCGCACCACCTCGGCCGATCGTCAACCCGGTCTTGACCTCGTCAAAGGTCAACAGGGCACCGTATGCTCTCGTCAACTCGCGCAAGCCTTCGAGAAAGCCAGGCTCGGGCGGGACAATCCCGCAATTCATCAGCACCGGCTCGACGATCACTCCCGCGACCGAACCCTCGGCGAAGATCTCATCAACCGCGGCCAGGTCATTGAACGGTGCGACCTTCGTCAGCTGCACGATCGCCTCGGGAATCCCTGGAGAGCCGGCTACCGAGCGAGGCCGGTGGTATGAGCCGAGGCCTTCTTCGACCCAGGTTGACACCTGGACCGAGTCGTGGTGGCCGTGATAGCCACCTTCGAATTTGACGATCACGTCCCGACCGGTAAAGGCTCGCATCAAATGGATGGCATCCATCGTCGCCTCGGTGCCGCTATTGCCGAAACGCCACAGAGGAAGGCCATAGCGAGCCGCCAACTCTTGCGCGACGATCATCGCGTCTTCAACCGGCTGGGCGAAGTGGGTGCCTTTGGCCAGGCGTTCGTTAATGGCCTTAACGATCGCCGGGTGGGCATGCCCGGCCAGCATCGCTCCGTAGCCACCGTGAAAGTCGACGTATTCGTTGCCGTCCACGTCGATAACTCGTGACCCGCGGCCGGAATCGATCCAGATGGGGTGCGGCTCGGAGATTTGCCAGCTCGAGGTGACGCCGCCGGCGAGGTTCTGTTTCGCGATCTCGGTCATCTCGGCCGAACGCCGCATCTGTCGGCGGAAGCGCTCCGATTCGCTGGCAATGATCCGATCGAGATTTCTGGTCTCGGTGAGATCTACGAGGGAACGGGTGGTGGCAGGTGACGCCACCATTGAGGGACTCCTTTGGTTATCCACCGTGACACTATCAGGTAAACTGAACGTCCGTTCAAGAAACTAGGATATTTTCATGCACGCCCCCATCGATCAAGCGGCAATTGCCGATGTCCTGGCTCCGTTTGGTGAAAGCCGGACCCTGCCGGCGGCCGCCTACCAGTCCCAGGATCTCTTCGACTGGGAGCGCGAGCACATCTTCAACCAGCAGTGGGTCTGTCTTGGTCGAAAGGATGATTTGCTCGACAAGATGCAGGTGCGATCCCTCGACCACGGCGGCGAAACCATCCTTCTCGCCCGTGATGACCTGGGCATCGTGCGCGGTTTCTCAAACGTTTGCCGGCACCGCGGCCATCCGTTGGTCGAGGTCGGCGACGCCATCGACGTGCGGTTGATTCGCTGCCCCTATCACTCCTGGTCCTACCGCCTCGACGGCAGTCTCCGGGCAGCTCCGACCCTCACCCAGAGTCCCAATTTCGACATGTCTGCCTGGCCGCTGATGAATCTGCGGGTCGAGGAATGGCTCGGCTGGATCTTTCTTGATCTGAGCGGAAGCGCTCCGTCTTTGGAGGACACTTTCGGAAACCTCGCCGAGGTCCTTACTCCTTACGAACCGGAGCGGCTACAGATGGTGACGCGCCACTCCTACGAGATCGCGGCGAACTGGAAACTGGTCGTCGAGAACTATCACGAGTGCTACCACTGCACCTCGATCCATCCCGAGCTTTGCCAGGTGACCCCGCCCGACTCCGGTGAGGACATTGCTCCATCAGGACTCTGGTGTGGCGGAACGATGATCCTGAAAGACCACGCCGTCACGATGTCGCTGAGCGGTGCCTCCCAAGGCGTCAACTTTCGCGGGTTGCGGCCTGGCCAGGAGCGAGAAGTGCTCTATCTCGGCGCCTACCCGAACCTCCTGATCAGCCCGCATCCGGACTATGTGATGACTCACCGGATCGTCCCGCTCGCCCCGGGACGGACCTTCATCGAATGTGACTGGCTGTTCGCCCCGGAGTCGATTGGCAAGGACGGTTTCGATCCGGCCTATGCGGTCGACTTCTGGGACATCACCAATCGCGAAGATTGGAACGTGTGCGAGAACGTCCAGCGAGGATCAGCCAACCGCGGATTTCGTCCGGGACCGCTGAGCCCGTGGGAGAGCACCAATTACCAGTTCCTCAACATGGTCGGCCAGGCGTACCAGGGCGAAGCGGTCCGCCCCCCGATGATGCCGGAGAACTCTCGGATTGGTTAGCTAATTCCGGTCACCCGATGAAATCGAGGGCGTCGGTGCAGAAGTCCCGACCCTCGAGATCGTTGGTCCCTGTTGACTCCTTCACTTGCCGGACGAACTCAAGAAACTCTCCCTCCTCATCGAGGAGTATCTCGAAGCGGATCTGGCCGGCGTCCTTGAGCTTCTGACCCTCGGGTCCGTAAAGCTTGAAGCCGCCGGTGTTCAACACCAGTGCTGTAAAGGTGCCGTCACCGTTGGCGGTCACTTCCAGGTCCTTGTCGTTGATCGTGAATACCTGATACATGCTCTTGCCATTAGCAAGGTTGGTCCAGGTCACGGTGCCATGAACAGTTTCATGAAAATAGAGAAGTCGGTCGGTACCGCGGGCGTTAATCACGGTGTGACCGCTGATTTCAGTGCCCTCTCGCACAGTGAAACCGTCGATTTCGCAGAAGTCCTCGATAACTGTGGACGTTGACTCGTCGAAGTGTTCCTGGACGACTGGCTTGGCGGTTGCGACTCCGGCGAATGCCAGGATCGTCGACAACAAACCGACGGATACGGCGAGCTTGAAGCTTCGCCTCATATCTGCCTCCCTGTTAGATCCCTCTGCCCCGTTCCCCGGCGACAATAACCTTCTGTTGCTAACGAACCGGGTGCTCAGAGGGGTCGATTTGGCGGTAATAGTCCTCGTTGCGCGCTTGTCCAACAACATCTAGAGTGGGCTGGTGATCCATACCACTCCGTTTCATCCGCGGGTGCAGGCGGCCAACGAGACCGGGCTGTGGAGTCATTGGGCCGGCTATCTCGTCGCCGAGAAGTATCAGATGGCCGAGAAGTTCGAGTACTTCGCCATCCGGAACGCCGTTGGCGTTTTCGATACCTCCCCCCTCTACAAGTACCGGATCACCGGAGCAGACGCCGAGAAGTTCCTGAGCGGCGTCCTCGCCCGCAACATTCAGAAGTGTTTGCCCGGCCAGGCTCACTACACAATCTGGTGCGACGACAATGGTTACGTCGTCGAGGATGGCGTCATCCTCCGTCTGGCCGGCGACGAGTACCTTCTCACCTCCGCCGATCCCAACCTCGCCTATTTCCGGAACCTCGTTGGTTACGGCCGGGTGGAGATCGAGGAAGTCACCGAGAACATTTGCGCTCTCGCCGTCCAGGGACCCCGGTCGCGTCAGGTCATCGCGTCGCTCGCCCCCGACATGGAAGGAATTCGATATTTCCACCTGGTCGACACCAAGATCGGCAACGCCCCGGTGACGATTTCGCGCACCGGTTTCACCGGCGATCTGGGTTACGAGGTCTGGGCCGATGCGTCCGACGCCCTCTCGGTATGGGATGACATCATGGAGGCCGGTGACGGCCATGGGATTCTCCCCTTTGGCCAGATCGCCCTTTTGATGGCCCGGATCGAAGCCGGCCTGCTTCTGCTCAAAGCTGATTTCGAGTCGAGTCGCTACGCCTGGAACGACGAGCACCGGTCCACGCCGATCGAACTTGGCCTGGGCTGGATGCTGCGGGATCTCGAAGACGACCGCCCCTTCATCGGCCGCAACGCAATCCGGCGCGAACTCAACGAACAAACCTCCCGCTGGAAACTCGTCGGCCTCGTGGTCGATTGGCATGACTACGACAACATGTACAACAGCGTGGGCTTGGTCCCGCCGAAGGACCATGTCCCGATCACCGAGGAATTCATGCTCTATGACGCCGACTACCAAAGGGTCGGATACGCAACGAGCTTCATGTACTCACCCGTCCTGCAAAAGCACATCGCGATTGCCCGGGTGAAGCCCGAGCTTGCCAAACCCGGAACAAG
>CAVXIT010000012.1:0-202869 GCA_963761985.1 uncultured Acidimicrobiia bacterium | reverse complement strand
CCGGCGAGGCGGATACGAAGGTCAGTCACAGCGAGACCAAGAGTGTGTGGCCGCTCTGGGAGGTTTTTATCCGTCAGAAGCGTGGGTTGGCGCATGTCCACGCCGGCAGCCTCCATGCGCCCGACGCCGATACGGCCTTGCTCGCGGCACGCGATGTTTATACCCGGCGGGTCGAAGGGGTCAGCATCTGGGTCGTGGCGTCCGCCGAGATCGTCGCTTCCGATCCGGATGAGGTTCCAGCATTCTTCGAGGCGATCGAGAAGCCCTACCGGCACGCAACCCACTACGACATCCCCGACGAAGTCGGCCAAATGTGAGTGGGGAAGCGGTTAGAAGTCAGAGGTCAGACGTCAGACCGAAACCAGCGGATCAGATCCTCAATTTGGGGGATGACAACTTGATCATGGCGCAGAGATTGTCGGAGTGGGTTGCCGCGGCACCGGATCTAGAGCTGGACATTGCCTTGGCCAACATCGCCCTGGACCATCTCGGTGTGGCCCGTGCCCTACTGACCCATTACGGCGATCGCGAAGGGGAGGGTCGGACCGAGGACGATCTCGCCATGTTTCGCACCGAGCGTGAGTTCACGAACCTCTTGTTGTGCGAGCAGCCGAATGGAGACTTTGGCCAGACGATCGCCCGCCAGCTTCTCTTTGACTCTTATCAAGTTGGGCTCTGGGAGAAGCTTTCCTGCTCCGAGGACGAGACAGTCGCCGGCATCGCCGCCAAGGCCTTGCTCGAAGCCCGCTATCACTTCCAACACTCGGCAACATGGACCGTGCGTCTGGGTCAAGGCACCGAAGAGAGCAATCGTCGCCTCCAGTCGGGCCTGGACGCGATGGCGCGCTACATCGATGAGTTGTTCGACGAGGATCCAGACCTCCGAGTGGGATTTGACGAGCGGCTCGCCCCCGTACTCGAAGAGGCAGGCCTTTTCCTCCCTGGTGATCCATTTCCTCGCCGGGGGGGAAGACGCGGAGTCCATTCCGAACACCTGGGCCATCTGCTGGCCGAGATGCAGTCGTTGGCGCGGGCCTACCCCGGGGTGAGCTGGTGACCATCACAACTTCTGCTCCACGCCAGCTTCTAGAGAGGGTGATGGACCCGGAACTCCCTTTTCTTTCGATCGACGATTTGGGGATTCTCCGCGGGGTCGAAAGCGATGGCCGGCGGGTGCGGGTGACAATCACCCCGACCTATTCCGGCTGCCCGGCGATGGACGTGATCAGGACCGACATTGAATCGATGCTCGCCAGCCACGGCTTCGAGCCCGAGGTGATCACAACTTTCGCTCCGGCTTGGACCACCGACGATTTGAGCCCGAAGGCCCGCGCGCTGCTCAGCGACCACGGCTTCGCCCCTCCGCAGCCTGACAGCCGGGTCACCTGCCCGCGCTGTTCCGAAGGACCGGCGAAGATGGTGAGCCGGTTCGGGTCAACAGCTTGCAAGGCCTTGATGGTTTGCCGTTCCTGTGGCGAACCCTTCGACCTGTTCAAGGAGCTGCGTTGACGGGTACTCGACCACGGGACTTCCGCCGGCTGCGGGTGGCCGCAGTCGAGCGCCTGACGGACGACGCCGTCGCGGTGACCTTCGATGTGCCAGCGCATCTGGCAAGGGAGTTTTCCTATCTGCCGGGCCAGCATGTAACCGTCAAAGCCGATCTGGACGGGGTCGACGTCAGGCGGAGTTACTCGATCTGCTCGAACGCGAATGGAGGCCGGCTTCGGATCGGGATCAAGCAGCTTCCTGGCGGGGCGTTCTCCACCTTCGCCACGACCCGCCTCGCTCCCGGCGATGAGCTAGATGTCATGGCCCCGGTGGGCGAGTTCACAGCGATCCCGCGGCCGATCCATTACGGAGCGGTGACGGCCGGCAGCGGTATCACGCCGGTGCTGTCGCTAGTGGCCACTTTTCTCGAGTCCGAGCCTGGGTGCCGGTTCTCAGTCATCTTCGGGAATCGGGGGGCGGACAGCGTGATGTTCCTCGACGAGCTCGAGGGTCTGAAGGATCGCTATCCCGACCGGCTCCAGATCATCCACGTCCTCACCCGCGAGCAAGCTCTATCCCCATTGCTCTCTGGCCGACTCGACGAGGAACGGTTGATCGAACTGCTTGAGAAGTTGGTCGCACCCGCACGGCCGGAGGAGTGGTTCCTCTGCGGTCCCTTCGAAGTCGTTACGGCCGCGCGCCGGGTCCTCGAAGAACGTGGCATTGCATCAGAGCTGATTCACGACGAGCTTTTCTTCGCCGGTCCCCTAGATCTCAGCACGCTTCCTCCTGAGCCGATGGACGACGAAGGAGCCGTTCGGCTCTCTTTTACGCTCGATGGACGAGCGACTTCGGCTCGCATGCGGCCGGAAACCTCGATCCTCGATGCCGCCTTGCGAGTCCGACCGGAGCTGCCGTATTCGTGCAAGGGGGGGATGTGCGCCTCCTGCAAGGCCCGATTGGTTACGGGACAGGTGCACATGGAAAAGAACTGGGCACTGATCGACTCCGAAGTTCAAGCTGGCTACGTGCTCACTTGTCAGGCTCATCCACTGACCGATTCGGTCGAAGTCGACTTCGACGTATGACTGCATCCCGCTCGCGAACGCGCGAGGACGTGGTCAAAGCGGCCAGCCGGTTGTTTGCCGCGCAGGGTTATCACGGCACATCGATCCGCGACCTTGCCCGTGAGGTCGGGGTGCTCGGATCCTCGCTCTACAGCCACATCGACTCGAAGGAGGATCTTCTGGTCGAGGTAGTTGAGATCGGTGCCGCCCTTTTCCAAGCAGCCGCGGCAGAGGCTGTAGCGCAAGGCGGTGGTGGGACGCAATTGCTCACCGCGCTCGTGCGAGGACATATCGATGTTGTGGTGGATCACCTCGATGAGGCGCGTACCTTTCTCTACGAGGCCAACGCGCTCGATACAAAGCATCGGCAGCGAGTCGTTGCTGCCCGGGATGAATACGAAGCAGTTTTTAGAGCCGCGCTTGAGAAGGGACGAAAGGATGGGTCGTTCCGCACGGACATCAACCCCAAGCTCTCCTCGATCCTTATCTTGTCGGTGCTCAACGCCCTCGAGCGCTGGTACCGGCCCGGCGGATCACTCGATCGAAGGGCATTGGCGAACGCCGTGCTCGAGTTCGCGACCAGGGGAATCGGATCAGGGGGTTCCCGGATTGCCGGATAGGTTGAGTCGGCCCAAACTCTGAGCGAAATGAGTCAACCAGATATTGCCAAAAGCGCGGTTGCCGAGAATGGCGGTCAGCGTTTGGCGCTGATCGTCGGTGTCATCTTGATCGTGGCCGTAGTCGGCGCCGCGATCGTGAACACCCTTAGGCCGGTGCAGCCACTCGATCCCGACAGTCCTGAGGGCGTCGTTCAGGCTTTTCTCGTCGCCATCGACGAAAAGAGGTTTGACAGCGCCTACCAGCTGCTGTCGGTTGGTGCACAGGCAGACTGCACCTCGGCTGACCTCGCAATCGAACAGCCGGACATGGGCCGGGTGGTCGTCGACGACGTGACCGAGTTCGGCGACGAAACGTTGGTCGTCCTCGATGCAACAGTCATGGAGGTCGACCCCATCGATCCGTACACCTACGAGACGACTCTTGAGTTCACCCTGATCGACGAAAGCGGCGCCATGAAGATCGATCGGCTTCCCTATCCGTTCTTCTGCGAGTCCAACTGATGTCGTTAGTACTGATTCTCCTCGCAGTTCTGGCCGCAGTGATCGCACTGCCTATGGTCGCAATCGCGCGCCGGCGTCAGGAGCCAGGCACCAACTCCCCGGCCCTGGTCATCACCTACTTGATCCTGGTTGTGGCTTCGATCGTGGCGACGTCGTCCTTCTCGTCGATTGTCGAGTCGATCCTGCCGGGCCGGAACGTCATATTCGACGATGTCAACGACATCGCGCTCACCCTTTCGACGCTGATCGTCTCGGGTCTCGTCTGGGGTTCGGTGTGGATCGCCCTCGAGAAGCGACGTTCTGGTTCGAGCACCGGCCGCAACCTCTATATCGCCCTCACCGCTTCGGTGGCGATGACGGTTGTTGCCTATGGGGCGGTGCGACTCATCGCCTCGCTGCTCGGAGTCGACGAGTACGAGCCGGCGACCCTCGCCGATCTGATCTGCTTCGGCGCGTTGTGGCTACTCATGTTCCGCTGGCGGGGGTCGGACTTCGAGCTCGATGAGATTCGACAGTTCTGGGCTTCGGTAATCGGCCTCGGGCTCGCTGCCGCTGGGCTCGGAATCGTGCTCACGATCAGCCTGCAGACGGCAGTTGGAGAACAACCGATCCTGATCGGCGAGAGTGACTTCTCCGAGGGCCTTCGTTGGGGGTTCACATTGCTCCTGGTCGGGGCGGTTTACTTCACTCTCTTCTGGCTACGCGGGTTCTCCCGTACGAGCACTCCATTTCGCAACGGTTACGCCGGCGCAGTGGCCGTTATCGCCTGGTTCACCGCGCTCCACGCGCTCGGTGTGGTCATCTATCAGGTGCTGGAGTGGGTCTTTGGCATTGGGGAGGGGGATGCCGCGAGTCAGTTCCGCTCGCTTCCAGCCGCCGTGTCTACGGTCATCGTGGGGTCAATCGCCTATTGGCATCACCGGGCGTTTCTCGGCACCGAACGGACGGAAACGGTTCGGGCCATCGAGTACGTGTTCGGCGCCTACTCACTCGCGTTCTTCGCCGGCAGCTTCTCCTTTCTCCTCACTTTGCTCCTGCAAAGAACCTTCGAGACCGGCCAGGTCCTGTCGGACTACAGCAACGCCTTGCTCGGGATGTTGGTTGCACTCGGGATTTCAGGGGCGGCGACCGTTCGCTATTGGGGTCGGGCACTCCGACTAGGAGAGCCGCAATCCCCGTCACGCCGGGCGGCTTTGTTGATCCTTTTCTTCAGCTCGGCGTTCACGGGGGCGATTGCTCTGATCTTTGTGTTGTACACGCTTTTGCGATCAGTATTGGCCGGCGGAGGCGAGGAACTGGCCGAACCGCTGTCGTGGGCCGTCCCGATCACCCTGGTGGCTGGAGCGGTTTGCTGGCACATCGTCGGCCTCAGACGTCAACTTGCCAGCACGCCGGTAATGAGAGAGTCAGCCACCGCGCCGCGACCGGGCGAACGATCCGACAAAGTGGTGACGGTGGCCGCGAGCGATCCTGGACCGTTGCCCTCGCTGATCGAAGGCATGAGGTTCTTGCGCCGTGGCGACGGCGTCGGAATCGTGAGTGCCGAGGACGCGCCCGGGATCTTGGCCGCAATCAACGCCGCCGAGGGCCGGGCGGTGCTGGTGACTATCAATACGGAGGGCTACACAATCGTGCCGCTGGCCTGATGGCCCGCTTCTTTGATACCCGGGCGGCCTACAACATGTTCGTCAATGCCACCGACGAGAAGACCGTGGTCGCCGACCGGGTGGCTTCGGCGGGAGAGACGCTTGACATCGGCCAGCCGGGCCTGCGCATCTTCGACGCCGGTATGGGAGACGGGGCGCTGCTGGCCAACGTGATGAGGCGTTTGCACCGCCGGTTCATCTATATCCCCTGGCTCGTGGTGGCGAAGGAAATCTCGATCGAAGACGTCCGCCAGGGTCTGGCGCGGCTGCCTGATCGTTTCCTCGAGCATCCCGAGTTGGTTGTGGTGGTCACCAACCTGCGGTTTCCCGATGCCACCCATCTCCAGGTCGGAGAGGGTGGAAGGTGGCGCCAGGTCGCGCTCTCCGGGGACACCAGCGCGGAGTTCGCCGAGCAGATCGAAGGTCTGTATGCAGACCTGGCCGACGACTGGCAGGTCCGCACAAACACACAGACCGGGAACCCCGTCTATGTCCATCCTGCGGCGGTGATCCTCTTTCGAGCGGACCACGAATTCTTGCTCGGACCCTTGCTCCCCAAGCCGGGGGAAGCAATCGAATTCGATCTGGCGATTGCCTCGCAGGCATACCGGGCCGCCACGGCCCTCGAGCGCAAAGTAGACCTGGTGATCGCTCCGATCGCGCGTGCCCTCGCCCCGGGGGGACGTTTGATCGGGGTCCAGGCCGCGGGCGGAGATCCGGGCCTCGAGATCGTCCGGGCGGTGTGGCCGAACGAGAACCCGTTTCCCCATCGCCGCTGGGACGTGCTCGCCGAGGCCGAACGGCAATTGGCCGATGAAGATCTCCGGTTTCCGGAGCTGTCCGACGAAGAATCGGTCTTCCGTTTTTCGCTTCACACCATGCCGTCGGCCGAGGCCGAAAGCATCGGTACTTCGTCGGTGCTTGCAGCGTGGAATGCCGCGACTTACGTCGCGCAGATCGATGAAACGCGGTTGGCCCAAGCCATGGCGGCCGGAACATACCTCGATGCCACCCGGGAGATCATGGAGAAGTACGACGAGATCTACTGGAACGACGAGTCATTCGTTATCGAGCGGCCGACAGGGGAATAGCCCGATTCCCGGCATCGGGTCGGAGTCATGCCTATCTTTCTTTGGTCACGGTCCGTCTAGGAGGGTTATGGCAATCATTTGGTTCCTCGTCATCGGTTTGATCGCCGGGTTTGTCGCCCGTGCGCTCGTGCCCGGCCGAGACGCGATGGGGGTTCTGCCCACCATCCTGCTCGGAATCGTCGGAAGCTTTGTCGGAGGTCTGTTGGCGGTCCTTTTCACCAACCGGACCTTCAACGAGTTTTCGGCCGCCGGCATCATCGGGTCGATCATCGGGGCGATCGTCGCTCTCCTGATCTACCGCCAAGTCAAGGGCCGCGTTTAGCGCAAACCCAACTGAGCCCCTAGGAGATTGACACCGAGCAGGGCTCCTCGCCGGAAAACAACGGACGCACCAACAGCCGGTAATTGACCTCGCCCTCCGTGAAGTAGGTCGACTGGTTCGCGCGCTCGAAACCCGCGAGTAGCTCCTCGGCTTCCGCGCCTTCAAACGTGGCACAACGCCAGCCTTCGAGGTCAAGCTCCTGCATGTCGGCGAACGACTGCGGCAGGGGCCAGTCGACGAAGTTGACGGTGGGGTCGTCGGCGCCAGGAAGATCATTCGCTTCGGTAGCCACGACTTGAATCGCCTCCGGTTCGTAGCTCTGGCCGCTCCCGGTGGCCGTGGCGTCGTATAGCTCCTGGACCAATCGGGCAAGGATCGGCACGCGGTCATCGCTCACCTCGGTTTCCATGCCCAGCGCATACACGGAGAACTCGTGCTTACCGTCTTGGTTGTAGAAGGTGACCGTGGTGGTCGGAGCGTCGGCGACGTTAACGATGTCGTTGTTCTCGACCCGGTCGAAGCCGGCGAATCCGATAGAGTCGAGCTCCTCGAGCACGAAGAGCAGCGTTTCCTCATCGAGTTGGGAGCTTTGCCAGTTGGCCAGGAGCGGTCCCGGGTAGATCTCGATCTGCGGGCCCTGGCCGATGACGGTTCCGTCACGCTGTAACACCAGGCTCGGCCCCGAGCCCACGAGAAACTCCACCGGGACGAACCCGCCGCTGCTCTCGATCACCAACAGGGTCGACTCGGGATCATCGTTCAACTTCAGGGTTTGAGCGAGGTCGTCGCTTCCGCTGGCACCCCCACAAGCCGTTATCAGCATCAGTAGGGCGAGCGCGACGAGCACTCGCCGACGATTAGTTGTCATGTCCCTTGGACGTTACGCGAGTAGCGGCCGGTTCCTGGTTCCGGTTCCTGGTTAACGGCTCTCGTACTCACTGAGCGCCGCGTCGATCAGATCGATCGACCAATCGAGCTCCTCTGTGGAAGTGACGAGTGAGGGGATATACCGGATGACGTTCCCATCGGGCCCACAGTCGATGATGATCAGGTCGCGTTCGAGGCAGAAACGGTGGATGTAATTGAAAGCCTCGGGATCGGGGGTTCGGTCCTCATGGTCGCTAACCAGCTCGACTCCGATCATCAGCCCCAAACCTCTCACCTCACCGATGGTTGGATGCTCGGTGGCGAGCTTGTTCCACCGCTCGAACGCCCGTGTCGAAAGCTCGCGAGCATGGGGGAGCAATCCACCCATCGTGTCCATCACCGCCACTGCCGCGGCACAGGCCACCGGGTTACCGCCAAAAGTGGTGCCGTGCGAGCCGCGGGGCCAAGCATCGATCATCTCGGCCGAGGCTCCGTAGGCCGACAGCGGGAACCCGTTGGCGATGCCTTTTCCGAGGGCGATCACGTCCGGCTTGGCGGCGTAATGGTCGGTGGCGAACCACTCGGCAGTCCGCCCGAATCCGGTCTGCACCTCGTCGTAGATGATCTTGATGCCGTGCTCGTCGGCCAGGCTGCGTAGTTCGTCTAGAAACGCGGCCGGCGCCGGGTAGTAGCCCCCTTCACCCTGGACGGGCTCGATCAAGAAGGCGGCGATGTTCTTCGGGCTGACCTCGTGCTTGAACATCAGCTTGAGCTCCCACAGCGAATACTCGACAGCTTGCTCTTCGCTCATTCCCCAGCGATAGGGATGCGGGAAGGGAGCTACGAACACCGATCCGAGTACGGGGTGATACCCGTCGCGATATTTGGCGTTGGAGGTGGTGTAGGTGACCGATCCCATCGTGCGGCCGTGGAAACCGCCGCGAAAGGTGACGACCCCCTGGCGGCCAACCACCTTCTTCGTCAGCTTGACCGCTGCCTCCACCGCCTCCGCCCCCGAGTTGGCGAAGCCGAACTTCTCAATCGTGGGTGGGGTGATTTGGGCCAATCGCGAGGCGGCTTCGACGACTGTGTCATAGCGGAATATGCAGCCTGAGTGGAGGAAACGATCGATCTGGCGATGGGCCGCGGCGACCACCGCCGGGTGGTTGTGGCCCAGGTTGACGACTGCGGTCCCACAAGCAAAGTCGGCGTATTTCTTCCCGTCGGCGGTGTGAATCCAGATTCCCTCCGCGCGTTCAGCGACCACGTCGGTATCGAAGGCGATGACGGGCGCGATGAGTGATTGATGGCGGGAAACGAGATCGCTCATCGTGGAACTCCTCAATGCGGGCTGGGCGAAACGGTCAAGTGGTCAGTTGGGCAACAGCGAACGGTTTGCGCTCGAATGAACGCGACCATCAGCTGAGGCATGCTACTGCCGCAATGGTCGACAACACCCTCCGGAATATCCGATCGGAACCAGTTAGCAAAGGAAACGGAGGAGTCCTTGAATGGTCCTTGCTGTCGCAGTCAAATAGTGGTTGGTTCGATCGACGCAAGCGGACAATTAGGGACCTCGTCGAACAAGAGACCCCTAAGGCTCGAGGACAACGACGTCGCCCATTTGCCAATCCGCCTTTTCAGCCGGACGCGTTACTTGAACTTGAAGTTGGCAGTGTGGGTACTGCCGTCGTTCATTGTGACGGTCATGATCCGGCACTGACCTGCGTATGACTTGGGTGTTGCCCAGTTGTAATGCCAGTTGCCGTTGCCCTGATACTGAAGTCCGGAGTTGCCCACGTAGGTTTCGATCTCATCTGGGGCCGCGCCCGAGAACGTGCCACAGGTGACCAGACGAGAGGTGAGGGAGACGAAGCTGTTCGGATCCGAAACGGCGACACCACTCGTAGTCGTCAGTCGCCACTTGGTTGGTATCGTGCGGCCCGCGTTGGCCTGATTCACCATGGGCGGGTTATCGATTGGGCTGAAGAACCCCGTAAATGTGTACGCCGTAGTGATTGTCAGGGTGCCGGCAACGTAAGTGAACGTGTAATTCACGTCTGCCCCGCCGGAACAGGTGATCGGATAGGTTCCGATAAGGCTGAACTGGGTGGCCGTCGTGGAACAGGTCGGTGGCGTGTCGATGTCGGATCCGTCATCTCCGGCGACGAATCCGCTGTAGACAAAGGTGAACACTGGGTTCATTACGCCCCACTGTCGAGTCTGGTCGACCGCGGTGACGGTCAGGTCTTTGGGGGTGACTTCGAGTTCGCCGTTGACATAGTCGATGTCGTAGTTGCCGAGCCCGGTGCCGACCGCGGCGCTGACCACGATCGGATAGGGGCTACCGGCGACGGTGGCGCCGGCGGCGGCCCCAGTCGAGGTGAGGGTGACCGAGTCGACGGTGTCGGCGTTGACCAGTCCGACCACGGTGAAGTCGGTGGAGGGGGTGGTCTGGTCGAAGACGAACAGGCTGCCATAGACCTTGGTCTGGTCGACCGCGGTGACGGTCAGGTCTTTGGGGGTGACTTCGAGTTCGCCGTTGACATAGTCGATGTCGTAGTTGCCGAGCCCGGTGCCGACCGCGGCGCTGACCACGATCGGATAGGGGCTACCGGCGACGGTGGCGCCGGCGGCGGCCCCAGTCGAGGTGAGGGTGACCGAGTCGACGGTGTCGGCGTTGACCAGTCCGACCACGGTGAAGTCGGTGGAGGGGGTGGTCTGGTCGAAGACGAACAGGCTGCCATAGACCTTGGTCTGGTCGACCGCGGTGACGGTCAGGTCTTTGGGGGTGACTTCGAGTTCGCCGTTGACATAGTCGATGTCGTAGTTGCCGAGCCCGGTGCCGACCGCGGCGCTGACCACGATCGGATAGGGGCTACCGGCGACGGTGGCGCCGGCGGCGGCCCCAGTCGAGGTGAGGGTGACCGAGTCGACGGTGTCGGCGTTGACCAGTCCGACCACGGTGAAGTCGGTGGAGGGGGTGGTCTGGTCGAAGACGAACAGGCTGCCATAGACCTTGGTCTGGTCGACCGCGGTGACGGTCAGGTCTTTGGGGGTGACTTCGAGTTCGCCGTTGACATAGTCGATGTCGTAGTTGCCGAGCCCGGTGCCGACCGCGGCGCTGACCACGATCGGATAGGGGCTACCGGCGACGGTGGCGCCGGCGGCGGCCCCAGTCGAGGTGAGGGTGACCGAGTCGACGGTGTCGGCGTTGACCAGTCCGACCACGGTGAAGTCGGTGGAGGGGGTGGTCTGGTCGAAGACGAACAGGCTGCCATAGACCTTGGTCTGGTCGACCGCGGTGACGGTCAGGTCTTTGGGGGTGACTTCGAGTTCGCCGTTGACATAGTCGATGTCGTAGTTGCCGAGCCCGGTGCCGACCGCGGCGCTGACCACGATCGGATAGGGGCTACCGGCGACGGTGGCGCCGGCGGCGGCCCCAGTCGAGGTGAGGGTGACCGAGTCGACGGTGTCGGCGTTGACCAGTCCGACCACGGTGAAGTCGGTGGAGGGGGTGGTCTGGTCGAAGACGAACAGGCTGCCATAGACCTTGGTCTGGTCGACCGCGGTGACGGTCAGGTCTTTGGGGGTGACTTCGAGTTCGCCGTTGACATAGTCGATGTCGTAGTTGCCGAGCCCGGTGCCGACCGCGGCGCTGACCACGATCGGATAGGGGCTACCGGCGACGGTGGCGCCGGCGGCGGCCCCAGTCGAGGTGAGGGTGACCGAGTCGACGGTGTCGGCGTTGACCAGTCCGACCACGGTGAAGTCGGTGGAGGGGGTGGTCTGGTCGAAGACGAACAGGCTGCCATAGACCTTGGTCTGGTCGACCGCGGTGACGGTCAGGTCTTTGGGGGTGACTTCGAGTTCGCCGTTGACATAGTCGATGTCGTAGTTGCCGAGCCCGGTGCCGACCGCGGCGCTGACCACGATCGGATAGGGGCTACCGGCGACGGTGGCGCCGGCGGCGGCCCCAGTCGAGGTGAGGGTGACCGAGTCGACGGTGTCGGCGTTGACCAGTCCGACCACGGTGAAGTCGGTGGAGGGGGTGGTCTGGTCGAAGACGAACAGGCTGCCATAGACCTTGGTCTGGTCGACCGCGGTGACGGTCAGGTCTTTGGGGGTGACTTCGAGTTCGCCGTTGACATAGTCGATGTCGTAGTTGCCGAGCCCGGTGCCGACCGCGGCGCTGACCACGATCGGATAGGGGCTACCGGCGACGGTGGCGCCGGCGGCGGCCCCAGTCGAGGTGAGGGTGACCGAGTCGACGGTGTCGGCGTTGACCAGTCCGACCACGGTGAAGTCGGTGGAGGGGGTGGTCTGGTCGAAGACGAACAGGCTGCCATAGACCTTGGTCTGGTCGACCGCGGTGACGGTCAGGTCTTTGGGGGTGACTTCGAGTTCGCCGTTGACATAGTCGATGTCGTAGTTGCCGAGCCCGGTGCCGACCGCGGCGCTGACCACGATCGGATAGGGGCTACCGGCGACGGTGGCGCCGGCGGCGGCCCCAGTCGAGGTGAGGGTGACCGAGTCGACGGTGTCGGCGTTGACCAGTCCGACCACGGTGAAGTCGGTGGAGGGGGTGGTCTGGTCGAAGACGAACAGGCTGCCATAGACCTTGGTCTGGTCGACCGCGGTGACGGTCAGGTCTTTGGGGGTGACTTCGAGTTCGCCGTTGACATAGTCGATGTCGTAGTTGCCGAGCCCGGTGCCGACCGCGGCGCTGACCACGATCGGATAGGGGCTACCGGCGACGGTGGCGCCGGCGGCGGCCCCAGTCGAGGTGAGGGTGACCGAGTCGACGGTGTCGGCGTTGACCAGTCCGACCACGGTGAAGTCGGTGGAGGGGGTGGTCTGGTCGAAGACGAACAGGCTGCCATAGACCTTGGTCTGGTCGACCGCGGTGACGGTCAGGTCCTTGGGGGTGACTTCGAGTTCGCCGTTGACATAGTCGATGTCGTAGTTGCCGAGCCCGGTGCCGACCGCGGCGCTGACCACGATCGGATAGGGGCTACCGGCGACGGTGGCGCCGGCGGCGGCCCCAGTCGAGGTGAGGGTGACCGAGTCGACGGTGTCGGCGTTGACCAGCCCGACCACGGTGAAGTCGGTGGAGGGGGTGGTCTGGTCGAAGACGAACAGGCTGCCATAGACCTTGGTCTGGTCGACCGCGGTGACGGTCAGGTCTTTGGGGGTGACTTCGAGTTCGCCGTTGACATAGTCGATGTCGTAGTTGCCGAGCCCGGTGCCGACCGCGGCGCTGACCACGATCGGATAGGGGCTACCGGCGACGGTGGCGCCGGCGGCGGCCCCAGTCGAGGTGAGGGTGACCGAGTCGACGGTGTCGGCGTTGACCAGTCCGACCACGGTGAAGTCGGTGGAGGGGGTGGTCTGGTCGAAGACGAACAGGCTGCCATAGACCTTGGTCTGGTCGACCGCGGTGACGGTCAGGTCGGCCTGGTCGATGTCAGCTGTATCGGTATCGCTCGAATCGGCCAGGTAGTTCCCGGAATCCGCGCCAGAGATGTCGAGACCGGTAGCGGTGACCGTCTTGCCAGTCCCGACGTTCGGGTCTGCAAAGCTCGCCGACGCTCCCGAAGTGTCACAGTCGACGTCGTCGAGGCCGACCACCCCGATCAAGGCACAGGTAAAGGTTGCATCCGTGTCGCCGTCGTAGACCTTGTCGTCGGCGGTCACCTCGGCGATCAGCTGCTTGGGTTCGATAGTGAAGGTCTGCTGGACCGACGGAGCAGCGGCGAAGGACCCGTTGCCAGCTTGGTCGGCTTGAACGGTGCATGTGCCAGCGCTGATGATTGTGATAGTGGCGCCATTTGTGCCACCGGAGGTGCAGACACTGGGGGTCGTCGTGGAGAAGGTGACTGTCAGTCCTGAGCTAGCAGTAGCCGACACCGTGAACGGTGCGTCACCGTAGGTCTTCGATCCAAGCGCCCCGAACGTAATCGTCTGATTGGCCCTGACGGTGTGGGCTGCCGTGCCCGAGCTGGCGCCGTAGGTCGAATTGCCCGGATAGGAGGCGGTGAGGGTCTTGACCCCGGCGGTGGTCGAGGTGAGTTCGCAGAAATAGGTCACCGGCGACCCGGAGCCGCCGTCGGGGGTGGTATCGGTGCAGGAGTCGGTCCCGTCGGAGATCGACATCGTCCCGGTGATGGCGGCGCTACCGGACGTCCGGGTGACTGTGGCCGTGACCGTGTAAGCCTGACCAACGGTTGAGGGATCCGGAGTATCGGAAGTAATCGCGGTGGTTGTGGCGATAAGGATGACGGTGATGGTGTCGTTCCCCGAACTGGTCGCATGGGTGGCCGAGGAGGTTTCGTTATAGGTGCCGGTGACGACGTGGTTGCCGGTGCCGGCGTTGGGGGTGTAGGTGACCGAGCAAGTACTAGCGTGGATGCTCGGGCTGGGGTTAGCGACCAGGGCGCAGCTGGCCGCCGAGAAGCTTCCGGTGCCAACTCCGCTCCGGGTGAAGTCGACCGACCCGGTGGGATCAGACTTGGTTCCAGAGGCGGTGTCGGTGACGGTGGCGGTGCAGGTCCCACCCTCGCCAAGGGCCAGGGAAACCGGGCAATCGACCGAGGTCGAAGTGGACCGTTGGGCATTGAACGTTACGGTTAAATCCGGGCCGCCTCCCAAGACCGCCGAGCATGGGTTTGTAGTGCCTGTGCATGTCGAACTGCTCAGGGCGTCCTGACCACTCCAGCCTGCGAACGTCGAAAGTGCGCCCGCGGTAGCAAGAAATGTCACGGTGGCGCCATTGTCTGAAGTCGTGATATTTGGCGAACACGTACTGGTGACGGTTTGCGAAGCCGCGGCCGCGCCTGTACCTCCACAGGCGATTGGCGCCAACACGGTGCCCGTACTGGGCGTAATCTTTACCGAGCCTGTACCGGTACCTGCGAAGGTCAAAATTAGGTTTCGAGCCGCCGCCGCATACGGGCCGACGACGGGACCCGCCGCCGGGGGCGCCGGCAGGCGTGACGCCGCTGGTCGACTCATCGATCAGGGCGCGGCCGAGGTGGAGGCGACCGTTGCCGGACACACCTTCGACACCTTCAGCGTTGCGGGCCAGGCGGCCGACGATCACTGACGGAGACGCGCTCGAGTCGTTGGCCTGCATAACCGCGGCGGCGCCGGCGACCATGGCTGCCGAGGCCGACGTGCCGGTCACGGTTCCGTTGGATGCTGCGATGCCAACACCGGGAGCACCATGAAGACGGCGTCGCTCTGGTTGCTGCCCGACCAGACATTGTCGGCTGAGTCCGTGGCGCCGACGCCAACGACCTTGCGCAGACCGGCCGGATAGGTCGGAGCGCTGCCGCCGTCGTTGCCGGCCGCGGCGACCAGGACGACTCCGTTGGCCCAGGCGTAATCGACCGCAAACTGAAGAGCGGCGCTCTCGCCCGGGTTGGAGAACGCCATGACCACGACATCGGCCCCGTGGTCGACGGCCCAGACCAGGCCCTCGATGATGTCGCTGTCGTTGCCGGTGCCATCGTCGCCGAGAACGCGGACTGGCATGATCGTTGACGCCGGCATAACCGACACCGGCGATCCCGACGCCGTCGTCGACTCCGGCGGCGGCGATCGTGGCCACATCGGTGCCGTGGCCGTTGGCATCGGTCGCGGGATCGGCACCGTCGAAGGACCAGCCGCCGACCACTCGACCAGCCAGATCAGGTGTGCTGGCCTCGACCCCGGTGTCGAGCACCGCGATCGTCGAACTGCCCGAAGGCGCGACGACGCCATAGACGTCTTCCCAACCGATGAGCGGAAGCGCCCACTGATCGGCATAGCCAGGATCGTTAGGAACCGACTCGGCCGCGCGGGGCAGGTCGAGGTCAACGCTCACGACGGCGGGATCGGCAGCAAACGCGGCGACTGTTTCATCGAGCGTCTCGGGAGCGACGGCCACCATGTGGAGTCGAAGCACGTCTACGGCCGAAGTCTCGACACCGCCATGGGAATCGATGACCGCGGCCTGTTCTTCCGGGCTGAGGCCTGCGACGAGCTTGACGATCAGGTTGGCCGCGGTCGAGAGATCGAGTTCGGCGGGATGCCGTGGTCGTGGTGGTGGTCTTCAACCGTCGGTGGTCGTTGTCGTCTCTTCGACCGGAGCGTGGTAGTGGTCGTTTCTTCGACCGGAGCTGTAGTGGTAGTGACTTCCTCGACCGGAGCGGTCGTCGTGGTGGTTTCGTCGACCACTTCGGTTTCGTCGGGGCAGGTGACCTCCACTGTCGACGGTCGCCGTGTCAGTGCCGCCCAGGCCGTCGGAGACGGTGTAGGCAAAGACATCGAGGCCGCAGAAATCGAAGGCGGGTTCGTAGGTCAGATCAAGCCCGCCTTCGGCGATCGATTACCTCGCCGGCAGAATCTCCAGAGATTTCGGTGATGGAGAGTTCCCCGCCCTCGACCACGGTGTCGTTGGCGAGCACGTCGATTGGGTTGGCCCCGCTGCCTCCCGCGACCGCGACATTGTCATCGAAAGCATCAGTGGCGTCGGTTACGAGGGCAAGCGAGACAGTGCTCGTGACAGTGACGAACGCCAAAGCAAGCGCCAAAGCGCGCGTTGGCGTGAAACTGCTTTTGATCCGGCGCGCCAAATGCCGCGGGCGATAACGACGCAAACAAAGCCTCCCAGCTCATGGCGGCGCTCGCCGCCCACTCCCTTGCCCCAACAGAATCAAGTTATCCACAGGGTCACCGGACCGATATGAGTCGTTGTCCCTACTCATACGCCCGGATCAGGAGGCCAAAGTCACTCCCGGAGCGTCGACGATCTGACCAATCTCCACTCCCGCGTCGCAGCAAGCACCTGGTCGAGGGTTGCGGGGGGCACGATCAGGCAAAAACCAATTCCCATGTTGAAGACGGAAAAGAGCTCCATCTCGGGAATCTCACCCCATTCGCCGAGGATCCGGAAAACAGCCGGGACCTCCCAGGCGCTCGTTCGTAACACCGCACCCAAACCCTCAGGTAGAACTCGAGGGAGGTTGCCGGGAAGTCCGCCCCCGGTGACATGGACGGCAGCGTGACAGAGGCTGAGGATCGGCTGGACTCTCGGCGAATAGAGGACCGAGGGGCGTCAGCAAGACCTCTCCCAGGGAAGCGTCCTCTCCGGGAAAGGAAGCGTCGAGGTCGCGTCCTGCGACGATCGAACGGACCAGCGAGAAGCCGTTCGAGCGGAGGTTGGGGGAGCGGAGACCGACGATGACGTCGCCGCGCCGGACCTTGTCAGGACCGAGCTCGGCACCGTTTTCGATCACGCCGAGCGCAGTCGCGGCCAGGTCAACCTGATCCGGTTCCATCACTCCCGGGTGTTCGGCAGTTTCCCCCCCGAGGAGAGCGGTCCCTGCCTCCCGACAAGCCTTCGCAATCGAGTCGACAATGGCTGCGTCGCGACCTGCCTCGAGCTGGCCGACAGCGAGGTAGTCGACGACGGCAATGGGTCTTGCGCCCACTGCGGCCAGGTCGTCGACGACCATCGCCACGAGGTCGTAGCCGACCCCGTCCCAACGGCTGTACCGGCGGGCCAGCTCGAGCTTGGTCCCGACACCGTCGGTGGTCAGCATCATGATCGGGTCGCGATAGCCGGCCGGAATCCGGATCCCCGCGGCAAAGCCTCCGAACTTGCCAATGACGTCCGCGCCCCACGTCGCGGTGACGCTTGAGCCGATCGCCTGGACGTGACGGTCGGCGCCGGCGAGATCGACCCCCGCTCGCCGGTACCCAGTCAATCAGGCCGCCGCATGACGGTCTCGGGGACGAGCTCCTCCAGCCAGAATTTGCCCTGCGCTCCCTCGACATCGGTCGGATACTCGGCCGAGAGGCAAGCATGGCAAAAGGCCCGTGGGTTAGAGCCGGTTGCCGCCAACAGCCCCTGGAGTGAGAGATAGCCGAGGGAATCGGCTCCGACGTGACGGCAGATCTCCTCGGTCTCGAGCCGTGCCGCGATCAGAGTGCTGCGATCCGAGGTATCCATTCCGTAGAAGCACGGCCAGCGATACGGGGGAGAACTGATCCGGAGATGAATCTCACGAGCTCCGGCCTCGCGCACCAGCGCCACCAATTGTCGCGTTGTCGACCCGCGCACGATGGAGTCGTCGATCAACACGACGCGTTTGTCGGCAAGGGTGTCGACGATCGGGTTCAGCTTTAGTTTCACGCCCCGATCGCGTAGCAGCTGGTTGGGCTCGATGAACGTCCGGCCGACGTAGCGGTTCTTCACCAGGCCATCGGCGTAGGGAATTCCCGAAACGGAAGCGAACCCTTGAGCCGCCGGAATTCCCGACTCCGGCACCGGCACGACGACGTCGGCCTCGACAGGATGCTCGCGGGCGAGCGTCCGACCCATTTCCGTCCGCGCCCCGTGAACGTTGCGCCCGTTGAGAGTGGAATCGGGTCGAGCGAAGTAGACGAATTCGAACACGCAGAGCTTGGGATCGGTGAGGGGAAATGGAAACCGGGAGCGAATCCCACTGGCATCGACGATGACCATTTCTCCGGGCGCGACATCCCGGACAAACGAAGCGCCGATGATGTCGAGAGCCGCGGTTTCGGAAGCGATGACCCACCCTGAGTTTCCTGACACTGTCTCCGGGAGGCGGCCAAGACACAGCGGGCGAAACCCGTGAGGGTCGCGCACTCCGAACAGGCGCCCCTGGTCCATGACGACCAACGAGAAAGCACCCTCAAAGCTGGGAAGCGTGGCCGCCAAAGCGAGTTCGAGCCCGCGGTCGTCGCTGCGGTGCTCATCGACCGCGCTGGCAATCGCGGCCAGCATGATCGCCGAGTCGGATGTGCCCTCGGCGGGGGCCACCGGGAAATCTTCGCTCAACTTGGCGGTATTGGTCAGGTTCCCGTTGTGGCCCAAGGCGATCGAGATCTGTCCGACTTGCCGATTCGCCGGCTGAGAGTTCTCCCAACGGTTGGAACCGGTTGTCGAGTAGCGAGTGTGACCGATGCCGACGTGTCCCTCGAGGGCGTGGAGGGATGTGTCTGAGAACACCTGGGCGACGAGCCCGAGATCCTTGTACACCGTGAGGGTATGGCCATCGGAAGTGGCGATGCCGGCCGACTCCTGGCCGCGATGTTGCAGCGCGAAGAGTCCGTAATAACAAAGCTGCGCGGCTCTTTGACCCGGGGCATACACGCCGAAAACCCCACACGCCTCGCCACCCTTCTCGTCCACGATCACCGTCGCATGGTACGGCCGCCGTACCATCCGAACATGGCAGCCTTCCATGTCCTGCAGCCGGGAGCGGGGAGCCCACGAGTCCGCTCGACGGTCAGCTTGGTGATTGATGGCGACCAGAAGGGTCGTCATCGACCCGGGCCTGGCGCCGTCGCAAGAAGCGATTTCGCGGCCCCTACTTGGTCTGGGAGTGGAAGTCGCCGCGGTGACCGATGTAGTCATCAGCCATCACCACCCCGATCACACCGTCAATGTCGGCATGTTTCCGCATGCCCGGGTCCATGATCATTGGGCCACCTATCACTACGACTCCTGGGACAGCCATCCCGCGGAGGGGTTCAAAGTGTCACCGGCGATGACCCTGTGGGAGACGCCGGGCCACACCCCCCAGGACATCTCAACGCTGGTCGAAACCGACGCCGGCCTGGTCGTTTTCACCCACCTCTGGTTCTACGCCGCAGGACCGCCGGAGGACCCTTTTGCCACCGACCCCGGGTTGCTCCACGCGGGTCGCGAACGGATTCTGGCAGTGGCCGATCTGATCGTCCCCGGCCACGGCCCCGCCTTCACGCCTGATTCCGACACACCTCGCTGACAGATCACCGCTCGCCGGTTTGGACCCTCCACAGGGCGGCGTAAACGCCGTCGCGGGCGACCAGCTCCTCGTGCGTCCCGGCCTCGGTGATCCGGCCGTTGGCCATGACATGGATGCGATCGGCATTTCGCACCGTTGAGAGCCGGTGGGCGATGACAATGACGGTCCGGTCCTTGCCGACGATGTCGAGCGAATGCTGGATGGCTGCCTCGGTTTCGTTGTCGACCGATGACGTGGCTTCGTCTAAGACCAATACCGCCGGCTCGCGCAAGATTGCGCGGGCGATGGAGAGCCGCTGACGCTGGCCGCCGGAGAGCTTCTGGCCACGCTCCCCGACGACGGTCTCGTACCTTTGGGGGAGTTCTTCGATGAACTCGGTCGCCTCGGCGAGGTCGGCCGCCAAAGTGATTTCGCTATCGGTCGCGTCCGGGTTGCCATACGCGAGGTTCTCGTAGACAGTTCCCTGGAAGAGGAACACATCCTGGCCGACATAGCCGATCGCCCCCCGGAGCGCCTCAAAAGTGAGGTCGCTCAGATCGACGTCATCGAAGGTGATTCTTCCGCTCGTTGGCTCATAGAGCCGGAGCAGCAGCTTGACCAGGGTGGACTTGCCGACACCTGTGGCCCCGACGATCGCGTGAGTCTCACCGGCAGGAATCTCGAGATTGAGCTGCTCGAGCACGGGTCGTGAGTCGGCATAAGCGAACGACACCTCTTCGAAACGGACCGCCCCTTCTGGTTTTGCGGGCAGAGTCGACGATCCCCCGATGATCGAGGGAGACACAGCGAGCAAATCGAGTATCCGGCGGGTCGAGGCCATGGCCCGTTGGTAAAGGTCGAGCGTCTCTCCCAACCTGGTCAATGGCCAGAGCAGTCGTTGGGTCATGTAGACCAGCACCGAAAAGACGCCCACTTCCATCGCTCCATCAAGAGTCGCGCGACCACCCAGGATCAAAGTGAGCGTGAAGCCAGCCAAGATTGCGAGCCGGATGATCGGAACAAACGCCGACGAGAGGCGAATGGCGTCGCGGTTGGCGAATCGATAGCGGTTGGAGGCCGCCGTGACACGCTCGGACTCACGTTCTTCGGCCGAAAAGGCGCGTATGGTCGTAATCCCGGAGATGTTGTTGGCGAGCAGCGCACCGAGGTCGCCTGCAGCCTCGCGCACGGCCTGATATCGAGGTGAGAGGCGCGACTGATAGAGAATGGATCCCCACACGATCAGCGGAATGGGGAGAAAGGCCACTAGGCCGACCAGAGGCGAGGCGACGAAGAAGACCACTCCCACGAACACCACATTGACGAAAGTACGGATCAGGTCCGACGCGCCAATGTCGAGGAAGCGCTCCAGCTGGTTGACATCATCGTTGAGAATCGAAAGCAGACCACCCGTCGACCGATCCTCGAACCATGCCTGCTCGAGTTCCTGTACGTGGCGGTAGGCATCCATGCGAGCGTCGTGTTCGATGGTTTGCGCGAGGTTGCGCCATTCGAGCGAGGCGATGTACTCGGTGATCGACTCGATCAGCCAGATCGCAAAGTTGATCCCGGCCAGGACAACCAGTTGGCCAAATCGATCCGCAATGCCGAACGCGCGGCCGATAAACGAGTCGGCTCCACGCACGACCACGTCGACCGCAGCCCCGATGACCAACTCGGGGAGAACGTCGGCCAGCTTGTTGAACACAGAGAAGACCGTTGCCTTCACCACTCGCGGGCGGTAGGGACCGGCGTAACGCCAAAGTCTCCGCAGGGGGGTGCTCATACGGAAACGAAGTTCGACTTGTACACGTCGCTCATGGTGGCGAGATTTAACTCGGATCGGCCCAGCCGAAAAACCGATCCACCCATGGCTCCGAGCTTTCGGATGGGCACCCCTTCGTCGCGGGCAACTTCACTCACATCAAGAGATGCCGGCGCGACAAGCAGCAGTCGGTGTGGGTCCTCGGAGAAAAGAGATCGCCAGTCGTCGTATGAGATGTCGGCGCCGATTCCAGAGGCGATACAAATCTCCGCGAGCGCTACTGCCAAACCGCCGGTGGAGATGTCGTGCAGGACTGGTGCTCCGGCTGCGGCCAAACGGCGCGCGACGCGCAGGATCGCTTTGCCCATCGTCGGATCAGCTGACGAGGGCCGGCCGCCCACGTGTCCGAAGGTGACCTTCTCGAAGATGGAGCCGGCCAGGTTGATTGCCCAGTCGCTCCCTATCAGCCAGATGTCCATTCCTGCTTCGGCCCGGTCGAGACGCGGCGCAGGAAGCACCAGTTCCTCGATCAGTCCCAGCATCCCGATCACCGGAGTTGGGTAGATATCGAGCCCGTCTGTTTGGTTGTAAAACGACACGTTCCCGCCAATCACAGGAACGCCGAGAGATTCGCATGCCTCGGCTATCCCATGCACGACCTCACGGAACTGCCACATGACGTCTGGCTTCTCGGGATTGCCAAAGTTCAAATTGTCGACCACGGCCAGCGGCTCGGCTCCTACCACCGCAACATTGAGCGCGGCCTCCCACACCAGGCGCGCGCCGCCGCGACGAGGATCGAGATAGCAAAGGCGCCCATCGCCGTCGGTCGAGAGGGCGAGGCCCCGATTGGTGTCCTTCACCCGAAGCAGCGTCGCGTCATGCCCTGGTCCGACGACTGTGTTGAGAAAGAGCATGTGGTCGAACTGTTCAAAGACCCACGCCTTCGACCCGAGTTCGGGTTCGGCGAGAAGTTGCAGCACTGCTGTGGCCACATCGGGAGTTCGGACGAAATGGACAGTGTTCGACCAGAGGTCCTCCATCCAGGAGGGCTCGCCGAGGGGCCGTTCATAGCGAGGCGCGTCAAGGGTCAACGCTCTCGCAGACATCTCGGCCACGAGGTGACCGTCGGCGTGAACCCGCACAATCGGCTCGTCGAGGACGGTGCCGATGACCGAGGCATCGATCTCCCATTTGCGAGCGATGGCCAGAACCTCGTCGACCTGCGAGGGCTCGACGAAGGCCAGCATCCGTTCCTGTGACTCCGACATGAGCAGCTCGGGTGGGGTCATGCCGGATTCACGGGTATGGACTAGGTCGAGATTGACGTCGATTCCGGTCCCTGCTTTCGCGGTTGGCTCCGAGATCGCGCACGAAAGGCCAGCCGCGCCGAGATCCTGAACTCCCACGACCAGTTTGCGTTGGTAGAGCTCAAGACAAGCCTCGATGAGCTTCTTCTCCTCGAAGGGGTCGCCGACCTGCACTGCGGGGCGCTTGCTTGCCGAGGTCTCATCGAAGGAAGAGGAGGCAAGCACCGAGGCGCCGCCGATTCCATCGCGGCCAGTCGCGGCGCCCAGGAGAATCGCTTTGTTGCCCGGAGCGCCGGTCGTGGCAAGCACGAGATCATCAGTTCGGAGAAGTCCGAGGCACATCACGTTGACTAACGGGTTGTCCGAGTAGTGCTCGGCGAAGGACAACTCGCCACCAACAGTTGGCACCCCCACGGCATTGCCATACGAAGCGATTCCGGCGACGACTCCCTGAAAGAGAAAACGATTGTGTGGCTGATCCTGGGGGCCGAAGCGGAGGGAATCCCAAAGGGCGATGGGCCGCGCTCCCATTGTGAAAACGTCGCGGATGATTCCGCCCACCCCGGTGGCGGCTCCCTGAAACGGCTCGACATAAGACGGGTGGTTGTGGCTTTCGATTCGCAAGGCCGCCAGGAGCCCATCGCCAATATCGACGACACCGGCGTTCTCACCTGGCCCCACCACCACCCACGGCGCGTCGGTTGGGAAGCGGCTCAGATGCACGCGGGAGGACTTGTACGAGCAGTGTTCAGACCACATCACCGAGAACATCGCCAGCTCGGCGGTTCGCGGCTCCCGCCCGAGAAGTTCGACGATCGATGCGTACTCGTCGTCGGTGAGGCCGAGTTGCTCGTGTTTCGAGAGTTCCTCGACCGTCATCCGGACGCTCGCAAGAAGGACTCGAGCAAAACATTGCCGTCGGTCGAGCCGAGCCAATCACCGCTGGCTCGCTCGGGGTGAGGCATGATCCCCACCACATTTCCATCCTCGTTGGCGACGGCGGCGATGCCATCCTGGGAACCGTTGGGATTGTCGAGATACCTCAAGACGCTCCGTCCCGAACGGCCCGGGTCGATGTAGTTCCCCTCATACGAGTTGAGTGGAAGCCGCAGCGACTGACCACGGGCCAGGCCGTTAGTGAGCATCGACGTTGGATCGCTGACCTCGAGCTCGACGAATCGACAGATGAAGCTCAGATCGTGATTGGCGATGAGAACGCCCGGAAGAAGGCCGGATTCGCACAGCACCTGAAAACCGTTGCAGATACCAAGAACGGGCCGGCCGTCGGCGGCGAATTGAGCGACGGCTGACATGATCGGCGAAAGGCGAGCGATGGCGCCGGTGCGAAGGTAATCGCCGTGGGCAAACCCACCAGGCAAGACCACGCCGTCGAAGCCACTCAGACTCGATTCGTTGTGCCAAACAATCTCGGCGTCAGCTCCGAGCCGCGTGAGCGCTTCGGCAACGTCCAATTCGCAGTTCGTTCCGGGAAAGACCGCAACAGCGATACGGGTCAGCCGCCGACCTCCACCGCAAAGTCCTCGAGTACGGGGTTGGCGAGCAGTCGTTCACACATCTCCTGCACGCGGCGGCGGATCGCTTCGTCGTCAGTGCCCTCCACCTCCAGCGTCAACAGTCGGTCAAATCGAATGCTCTCCACTTCGGAAAAACCGAGGTTGTGCAAGGCTCGACGAACGGTGGTGCCTTGGGGGTCGGAAATCTCGGGCCGGCGGGTTATGGAAACCGTCACCATCACTTTCATGTGTGTGCGGCCAGGTAGTGGGCGAAGCTCGTCCCGGTGATGCGATCGTGGGCTTCGACGTAGCGTTGATGAGTGCCTTCGATCACATCCGGGGGCAGATGGGGCGCAGGCGGCTGATGGTCCCACCGGGATCGATCGAGCCAATCCCGCACGTACTGTTTGTCGAAGGAAGGAACGTCCTTGCCCGGCTTCCATTCGTCAGCCGGCCAGTAGCGCGAGGAATCGGGAGTGAGGACCTCATCGATGAGGATGAGCTCGTCTCCGGCATGTCCGAACTCGAACTTCGTATCGGCCAGGATCACTCCGCGGTTTGTCGCGTGCTCGGCGGCGCCTTTATAGATATCGAGCGAGCGCGCCTTGAGCTCTTCGTACAGATCATCACCGATAAGGCTGCGCGCTCCCGCTTCATCCAGGTTCTCGTCGTGCCCTTCGGTCGCTTTCGTCGCGGGGGTGAAGATCGGTTCGGCGAGTCGGTCGGCGAGCAGCAATCCCGCCGGCAGGTGCTCCGTCGTCGGTCCTCCTCCGGCCTCATACTCTCGCCAGGAGGACCCGTATAGGTATCCCCGCACGACGCATTCGACCGGCACCACTTCGGCCTTCTTAACCACCATTGATCGCCCGGCGAAGTACTGAGGATCGGGCCAATCTGATTCGGGCAGCTCGAATTCGGAGATGTCAGTGCTGAGGAAGTGGTTCGGAACGTCTAGCAACTCGAAGAAGAACTTGGAGATAGCCGTGAGCACCCGGCCTTTGTCCGGGATCGGGTCGGGCAGAACAACGTCGTAGGCGCTGATCCGGTCGCTGGCGACCAGCAAAAGGCGGTCGTCACCGACGTCGTAGATGTCTCGAACCTTGCCGGAACCGATCTTTCTCACTGGGTCGATCCTAAAGGGCGTTAGCGTTGCCGCCGTGCGCGTCAGTGTCGTCTACCACTGCGAACAAACCACTGGTCGCCTTGATGACGAACTTGCCCGCATCGGCGCAGCAGTGGCTCGGATTTACCTCCATCAGGGCGATGAAGTTCCGACGAGCGAGTCGTTCGATCGGGTCGTGACGCTCGGCGGGGAGATGGGGGCCTACGAGGACAACCTCCACACCTGGATGCAAGCCGAGAAGGAGTGGCTCGCCGGCCTGGTCGCAGAGGGACTGCCGGTGCTCGGCGTTTGTCTGGGGAGTCAGCTCCTGGCCGCAGCCCTTGGCGGAACCGCCTTTCCCGCGCAACGCCCGGAGGCCGATGTTGTCGACCTCGTCTTGACCGAGGAAGGCCAGGCTGACCCTTCTATTCAGGCGCTTGGCAGTCGTGTGTTCAGTTTGCACCAGGACACGTTCCACCTTCCGCCCGGCGCGACGTTGCTTGCCAGAAGCGCAATGTTCCCGCAGGCATTTCGCCTGGGCTCGGCCCTGGCGGTGCAGTTCCACCCCGATGCCGACCTCGATCTCGCCAAACGATGGGGCAAAGAGGATTGGTCGTTACTCCCGAAGGCTGGAATTGACTACGACAGCTATAGCCAGCATCTCGAAGAGGCCGATCGCGAATTGGACAGCACCTCTCGCGCCTTCTTTCGGTCGTGGTTGGAGGAGGGGTGATCGATGCGGGCAGGGTGAGCGCCCGTCTCGAGTCTGATCGCTACGCGCAGAGCTTTGGCATCAGCCTGGTCGAGGTGGGGAACGATTTCTTGAAAGTTGGTATGACGATCACCGAGGAGCAGACCAACTTTCACGGCGCAACCCATGGTGGCGTCGTTTTCAGCCTGGCCGATTGCGCTTTTTCGCTCTATGCCAACTCCTACGAGCCGAACGCTTCAGCGATCGATACCCACATGGTGTTCTCAGCTGGGACCAAGCCGGGTGATGAGTTGACCGCCACCGCGACCGAGATTCATCGCGGAAGAACTCTTGCCACCTATCGCGTGCTCGTGCATCGCTCCGATCAACGCGTGGTGGGCCACTTCACCGGAACGGTCTTCATCTCCCAGAGCTGAAGCCTCGCGCGCCTTACCATTTCTGTTCACCCCGGAGGCCCCATGGTTGGGTACGCGCTGCAACATCCGATTCGCACGACCGTCATCGTGGTCGGCGGAATCGTGCTGGGCACGGTTGGCTTCTTCGTCTCTCAGATCTGGCTGACGTTCGAGGCGGTTGCCACCGACGATTTCAACCCGATGGGTGCTTCGATGGCGATGCTGCAGAGAAGTCCCGACGAGATTCGGGACGCCGCCGCTCGCCTCGAAGCGGCCGAGCGGCTTTTGATCGACCAGGCGGCCGCACGCGATCTTGCCGCAGCTGAGATCGAGGCTGAGTTCTACGCCTCTGATACCGAACGGAAGCGCGGCTATTCGAATCCGGCGGCGATCGGGCGGACGCTGCCCGATGACATGTTCGATGCTTATCTCGGCGTGGGGAGCGATGAATCGGGCTCGCGGGCCGACACCATCATCCTGGCGCTCGCCCCCAATGACGGTGCTGCTCCGATCCTGGTTTCGCTGCCGCGCGATCTCTATGTGGCCAACCCGTGCACCGGCGGCTGGAGCCGGATCAACGCCGGCCTCGGCGGCTGCACCGACTTTGCCTCAGGAACCGAGCTCATCGCGCTGATGGTCGAGGGTTTCACCGGCGTCCCGATCGATCATGTCGCCCGGCTCAGCTTCGACGGGTTCGCTGCGGTGGTGAACGCGTTGGGGGGGACGAGCATTTGCACCGACCATCCGGCCCGAGACCCCAACTCGGGGCTGGATCTACCCGGCGGTTGTATCTGGGCCGACGGCTACACGACCCTGGCCTGGGCCCGATCCCGCAACACTGAGCAGTTGATCGACGGGGAATGGCAGATCGTCGGAGGCTCTGACTTCAACCGGATGCGCCGCCAGCAAGACATCCTTTTCCAGCTCGCCAAGAACATGGCCAACTTCGGCTCGTTGGGGTCGCTCTCCTCCCGACTGGAAGCGGTGGCGGGGGCGGTGCGGGTGGATAGCGGCTGGTCATTCGGGGATGCCATCTCCACGGCCTGGGCATACCGCGGGATCAGTCGTGAGGGAGTCAATCGGTTCTCGATCGACGTCACCGACTTCCGCACGGGAGCCGGTGAGCTGGTACTCGCCCCCACGACGAACTTCAACGATCTTCTCGCGGAGGTCTATCCGGCGGCTGCCCGCTGAGCAAGCATATGAATCGACCAAGATGAATCGACTTGGCATAGATCTTGGCGGAACCAAGATCGAGGGGGTGGTGCTCGATCCCGCAGGTGGTGAGCCGGCCCGTCTCCGGATCGACACGCCCCGGGGAGACTACGAAGCCACGTTGGCGGCGATCGGCAAACTGGTTTCAAACCTGGAGGCCAAAGCCGGACCGGTCGCTTCCGCGATCGGCATCGGAACCCCGGGATCGATCTCCGGCGGCACGCTCCGCAACTCGAACGCCGTCTATCTCAACGGCAAACCACTCCACGCCGACCTCGAGCGCGCACTGGGCCGCGAGGTGGTCTTGAGGAATGACGCCGATTGTTTCACCCTGTCCGAGGCAGCCGACGGTGCCGCGGCTTCACACCAAGTCGTATTTGGCGTGATCATCGGCACCGGAGTTGGCGGCGGCGTTGTTGTTGATGGTCGGGCGCTCGACGGCCCCAACGGAGTCGCAGGAGAGTGGGGTCACAACCCGTTGCCTTGGCCCCGGCCCGATGAGATGCCGGGTCCGTCGTGCTACTGCGGACTCCACGGATGCATCGAGACGTTCCTTTCCGGAACCGGTTTTGCCGCGCTGGCCGGCGCGGCGTCAGCGAAGGAAGTGGTCGAAGCGTCGCGGCAAGGCGATGCCGAGGCTTCCGCGCATCTCGCCGACTACTGCGACCGTCTGGCCAGAGGTCTCGCAACCATCATCAATGTCCTCGACCCCGACGCGATCGTTCTCGGGGGAGGAATGAGCAACGTCGACGAGCTCTACACCCAAACCCCGTCCCGCTGGGACCGTTATGTGTTCTCGGACAGAGTCCAAACGCCGCTGTTGAAAAACACCCACGGTGATTCCTCCGGCGTCCGCGGAGCGGCGTGGTTGGTGGGCATTTAGCGAACCCAGGGTTCGGACGTACGCAGTACAGCCGGATACCAGCCCAGAGAATCGTAGCGTCTCACGCTGCGAGTGCCGCTTGAAGTTGCGCAACGACGAGATGCGGGCGTTGGCGAAAATCTTCCCACGTGAACCGGTAAATTCGCCAGTTGTGGGCGAGGGCGAGGTTGTCGCGGAGTGCGGTCCGCTTGGAAGTCGTTGTCCCTGGTATGCCAGCGCCGGCTATCGCACTCACAGCCAACATCGGAAATGCGGCCAAGCGAAGTCGATGCGTCGGCTCTGGATTCCAAGGCGCCGGATACTGGAATTCCGGCCTGGGGAAGCCGCCACTCTCGAAAACACTTCATACCAACTCCGCTCCAGCCGGTCGCAGTGATCAACTCAGATCCAACACGGTCCTTCAGAAGGCCTCGCATCGCCGCCGTACCCGTGCGTCCACGTCTCGCCACGTCTGCAAAGACGGTCTGCACGTCGTCGAGGGTCAGCGATTCGCGATGCCAAAGCCTCGTCAAGCACCTGTGCCATGTGGCGCGGCCGGAGGACAGCAGCGAGATCTATCAAAGTGCGAGCCGGCGTAGTCGTCAGGATGCCATCGACCTGCCATTCGATGGGTGCGGGCAGGTCGATCGAACGGTGAATCTTGACTCCCGGAAAGTCATGAGTCGTTCCGGCGTGAACCGTTACAACGGCCAATTTCCGGCGAGGCACATTCGACATCCTGGTGAGCTCGGCGGCCGACTGATGCGAAACCGTGGGGTCGGGCAGGATCGCCATAGCTGCCTCTGAGCAGTCCCCGATAGTCGCCGCTCAATACCGTTGACCCGATAGAGCCCACGTCCGAGCGGAATCCACATCTCCTGTCTCGCAACCGCCACCTGATTGCATCTCTGGTCATGCCCCAAGCTTGATGGCTTGCTCGTGTCCGATGTATCCAGCCTGCGATTCGCAGCCAGATCGCCCTAGTTCGATAGTCAAGCTTCACAAGGTCAACTGTGCCAGATTGGCGATGGCGTCGGTAGGGGTTCGTTCTGCGGGCTGTTATCCGCGTTCAAGCGCGGCTACCAACCCTGGGTTCGCAAAACCTACGTGTTCAACACCACGACAGGGCAGGGGCAGGCGGCGAGGATGCGTTCGACGCGGGGGCCGAGGAAGAGCCGGCTGGAAGCGGCGCGTACGCCTGTTCCCAGTATGACGAGGTCGGCGCGGGTGCGGCGGGCGGTCTCGAGGATCGCGTCCTCGGGTTCCGGTCCCATGCGCACTTCCGTCTCGGTGGTGATGCCGATCGACTCGCCAAGCTGGCGCAAGTCAGCCGTGATTTGGTGCCCCATTTCGTGACGAGCGGCGGCCCGGTCGCGGAAGCTGCCGGTGATCGACGTGTGCCGGGTGACGACATGGACCACGGTCACCACCGCGTCCCGCTCGGCGACGGCGAAGGCGAGCTCGGCCGCTCGTCGCGAGTTCGGCGTGCCGTCGGTCGGAACCACGATGCGACGCGGCGCCCAACCCTCCTCGATGTTCCCGCCCCGGACGACCAGCGAAGGCACCGGGGCCAGACGGACGACCTCGTCCACCATTCCTCCAAACAAGGCTTCGGCGGTGTTGTCGACCTCGGTCGCTCCCAGCACGACCAGGTCGTAGTCCCGTTGCGCCTCGGCGATGACCGCCGAGACCGGACTTTCGCTTTCGACCACCCGCTTCTGGACCTCCGCGCTGGCAAAGAGATGCTCGATCCGCCCCAGGAAGTCATAGGCGTCGCGCGATCCCACCGAGAACAGCGTCACCGCCAATCCATGGGTACGCGCCAGCTTCCCGAGCAGGACGGCTTCGATGGTTTGGGCTCCGCCCAGCGCGTTCTCCCGGGGCCGAATCGGTAGAAGCACGCGGCGAATCCCCGCGATCAGCGAACCTTCGGCGGCCTTCTCGCGTTCGAGACGAATCAGCTCCTGGCCTTCGGGCTCGAGGTGACGGATCACGGCTCGCAGACCGAAGGGAGCCATGATCGACGTCACCACGGCCATCACCACGATCATTGAATAGACGTCCTGGGAAATCAATCCGAGAGCAAGACCAACCGAGCCGATGATGATTTCAACCGCCCCGCGCGCATTCATCCCGATTCCGAAAGCAAGAGCGGTCCAGGCTCCTTGCCCGCTGACGTAGCGGGCGCCGATGTACGCGCCAACGACCTTCGAGAAAGTAGCAACCGCGATGACGACGAAGGTCAACAAGAGCAGGCGCGGCTGAGCGAGGTTGGGGATGTTCACCTTGAGGCCGGCGATCGCGAAGAAGATGGGCCCGAAGATCCCCAGGGCCACTGATTCCAAGCGTTGCGGCACGTTGGCGGGGAGACGGCGAAGTTGTCCAAAAAGTATGCCGACCGCGAATGCCCCGATGACGGGCTCAAGGCCCAAGCTTTGCGAGAACGCCGCCCAGACAAAAGCAAAAACCACTACCAAAGTTAGAAGGCGGTCGCGGCTGGTCAGTCGATCTTGCACGAGGGCCAGCGTCCGGGTGACTAGAACACGTCCAGCCAGGGCGGTGACAGCGACGAAACCGCCGACAGTGAGCAGCGCTCGAGCAACCGTCGCTGGCTCGAGACCCCCTTCAGAAGCCAGCGACGTGATGATTCCCAGGAGGGTCCAACCGGCAAGGTCGTCGACCATTGCGGCAGCGAGCATGGTCTGACCGATGTCTCGTCGCATCAAGCCAAGGTCGATCAATACTTTCGCCAGGACGGGGATCGCAGTGATTGACATTGCTGCTGCCAGGAAGAGCGCAAAGACCACTCGTTGATTGGGGTCGGCCAACAAGTCGGCCGGGAAGACCAGACCCAACAGTAGGCCGAGGACCAACGGCAGAAACAACCCTCCGAGAGAAACCCCGATCGCAGTCCGCGCCTTTCGGCGAATGAGGACAAGGTCGGTTTCGATGCCGATCACCAGCAGCAGGAACATCACTCCGATGAGACCCACGAGTTCGAGCAGGTGACCCTGGGTCGCAGTTTGGGGAAGCGTCCAGGCCGACAGACCCGGAGCAATCGCGCCGAGAACGGAAGGCCCAAGTAAGACTCCAGCGAGGATCTCCCCCACCACGGTCGGCTGTCCCAACCGGGAGAAAACCTCGCCAAGCAACCGCGCCCCCGCCAGCAGCACAGCCACCATCATCAGGAGATGAAGGATGTCGTTGGGCTGAGCGGCGCCGAACGTTTCGGTCATTGGCGCGGTTGTAGAACCGTGTCGGCTAGGCGATCGAAGACGATCGAGGTGTGCTGCAGAAAACGGGCCGGGTCGAAACACGCCCGGAGCCGATCGGGCTCGAGCTGCACCCGCGGATCGGCAGCCAGAAGTTCGACCAGTGGAGTCTTGTCCTCCCAGGTGCGGAGGGCGTTTTCCTGGACGATTCGGTAGGCGATCTCGCGTGAAAGTCCGCTTTCGATCAGAGCCAAGAGCGCAGCCTGGCTGTAGACCAACCCACCGGTCCCTTCCAGGTTTCGTCGCATACGGTCCCGGTCGATGACGAGACCGTCGATTAGACGCTCGATCTTCACCAGCATGTAATGGAGCAGCAGGCAGGCGTCGGGGAGGGCGACGCGTTCGGCCGAGGAATGGCTGATGTCGCGTTCGTGCCAAAGCGCCACGTTCTCGTAACCGACCTGGGCAAAGCCGCGCAGCAGCCGCGCCATGCCGACGATCCGCTCCGACACGATCGGATTGCGCTTGTGCGGCATTGCCGAGGATCCCTTTTGACTGGCAGTGAACGGTTCGCGCACCTCGCCCACCTCCGACCTTTGCAGATGCCGGACCTCGGTCGCCATCCTTTCCAAGCTCGCTCCAGTAAGCGCCACCGCCGCGAGAAACTCGGCATGTCGATCGCGCGCGGTGACCTGCGAAGAAGCGGGTTCTACCCCGATCCCGAGCCGGCGGCAGACGAATGATTCGATCTCGGGAGGAGTGTGGGCGTAGCTACCAACAGCACCGGAGATCTTGCCGATTGCGACAGCCTCGGTCGCGCGCACCAACCGGGCGTGATCGCGACTGAGCTCGAATGCCCACGAAGCCAGCTTGAGCCCCAGCGAAGTTGGCTCGGCCCATACGCCGTGTGTCCGGCCGAGCATCACCGTGTCCCTCTCCTCCATTGCCCGCCGCCGCACGGTTTCGAAGGTCGCCGCGACCGAGCCAGCCAGCAAATCCCCCGCTTCGCCGAGGATGTGGCCGAGCGCCGTATCAAGCACATCGGACGACGTCAGTCCGTAGTGGACAAACCGGCCCATCCGACCGCTGCTGGCTGCGAGCAGATCGACGAAAGCGGCCAGGTCGTGATCGGTAGCTTTTTCTCGTTCCACCACTTCGGCCGGTGTCGGCGTCGGCGCGCGACGCAAGGCGGCGGTTGCTTCGGCGGGAACAGTTCCAGTCTGGCCCCAGGCTTCGAGCGCCAGAATCTCAACTTCCTTCCACACCTCGAGCTTGTGCTCTTCGGTCCAGAGGCGCGCCATCTCGGGCAATGAGTAGCGGCCGATCACCGGCGGCAGGCTACAAACATATTTCTCCTGGCTCCCTACCGTGCCCGCTCCATGCGAGAGATAGGGATCGCGCAAGCGCAACGAATAGCTCTGGCCGCGCAGGGATTCTCCGATCCGCGGCCGACTGGAAAGGTCACCGTGCGCCACATGCGGCGGGTGCTCGATCGGGTCGGGGTCGTGCAGATCGATTCCGTCAACGTCGTCGCCCGCGCTCACTATCTCCCGTTCTTTGCCCGCCTCGGGAACTATCCAGTGCGCCTTCTCAACGACATGGCCTGGGGCAAGAAGCGCGAGTTGGTCGAATATTGGGCGCACATGGCCGCTTTGATCCCAATCGAAGATTGGCCTCTCTTTCGACACCGGATGGAAGGGTGGGGCATGTTCCGCTCGGTCTCCGCCTATGAGCAAGACCATCCCGGAGCCCTGGCTGAGATCCGCGAGCGGGTCCGTCGCGAGGGCCCGATTCGACCGGCCCAACTTGAGGAACAACACGAGACCGGGCGTGGCCCCTGGTGGGATTGGTCGTTCGCCAAGACTGCGTTAGAGAACTTGTTCTTCCAAGGCGAGCTGACAGTGCCGACCCGAATCAACTTCTCTCGCACGTACGACTTGACCGAGCGGGTTCTCCCCGCGGAGATTCTGAACCGCTCACTCTCCGAGTCGGAGCAGCGCCGGGAGCTCTTGCGCAAGTCTCTTCGTCATACCGGAGTAGCGACTCTCGCCGATCTCACCGACTACTACCGACAGGGGAATGCGGCCTGCCGGCCACTCTTGAAAGAGATGGTGGCGGCCGGCGAGGCCGTCGAAGTCAACGTCGAAGGCTGGAAAGACAAGGCCTACCTCGATCCGGAAGCGTCGACTCCGCGCAAAATTGAAGGAGTGGCTTTTCTTTGCCCGTTCGATCCCGTGGTCTGGTACCGCCCTCGCACCGAGCGTCTCTTCAACTTCCACTATCGAATTGAGATCTATACGCCCCAGCCCAAGAGAATCTTTGGTTACTACGTCTTCCCGGTGCTCTTCGACGGCGAACTGGTCGGACGACTCGACCTGAAAGCCGACCGGGCTCGATCCGCGCTGTTGGTTCGCGGTGCCCATATCGAAAGCGGGCGTGACCCGAAGAAACTGGCGCGTCGCATCAAAGAAGAACTGCGAACGATGGCGGACTGGCTGTCACTCGAGGACGTGGTAGTCGAGCCCAATGGCGGTTTGGCCGCCGCGCTGCAGAAGATCTAGCCAGCGAGAGTGTCCGCCGCGAGCTGGCTTCGATAGCTCGAGAGCTTCTCTCTCAGCTCGGCGTTGTCGATCGCGAGGATCGCCACCGCCAGCAAAGCCGCGTTCGTCGATCCGTCAACCGCGACGGTGGCGACGGGAATTCCAGTTGGCATCTGCACTGTGGATAGGAGAGCATCGAGACCATCGAGCGAAGCGCTGAGCGGCACCCCGATCACCGGGAGCAGCGACTTGGCCGCCATCACGCCTGCGAGGTGCGCGGCTTTGCCCGCTCCGGCGATGATCACCTGAAAGCCATCGGCCGCGGCGCCCTCGGCGAACGCGATCGCCTGATCGGGCGTCTTGTGGGCCGAGAGCACCTGGGTCACCGATTCGATGCCGAACCGGTCGAGCATCTGGCCCGCTTTCTCCATGATCGGACGGTCAGAGCCCGAGCCCATCACGATGGCGACTCTCACCTGCTGACTTTCATGTGGGCCAACCTAGATATCCCGGCGAAACAGCGCGTCGGGGAACTCGATTGCGTCGACCGCGGCATAGGCATTGGCGCGAGCTTCAGGCAGCGCGGACCCGGTTCCGACAACGTTGAGGACCCGGCCGCCCTGAGCGAAGAGCCCGTTCTCGTCCTCGCCGGTCCCGGCATGAAAGACGAGAGCGCCATTGCGGAAGATCTTCAATCTCTACTCGCGCCCCCGCCACAGGTGAGTCTGGATAGCCCGGGGCGGCGAGAACCACGTTGAGACAGGCAATGTCATGCCATTCCGGGGCGGCCGCGCTGCCACTAAGCCAAGCCTCGATCAGGTCGATCAGGTCGCTTGCCAGGCGTGGCATCAGCACCTGTGTCTCAGGATCTCCGAGCCGGCAGTTGAACTCGAGAACCGTGGGCTCGTTATCAGTCAGCACAAGGCCGGCATAGAGAAAACCCGTGTAGGGCTTGCCATCATTCGCCATCGTCTTCAGCACCGGTTTGATCACACGATCAAGCGTGTGCTGAACCAGTCCCGGAGGGAGATCAGCAACAGGTGAATACGAGCCCATTCCGCCGGTGTTGGGGCCCTGATCGCCGTCCCGGAGTCGTTTGAAGTCGCGAGCTGGCTCGAGGGCGACTGCCTCCTCGCCGCGGCAGAGGGCGAAGACGCTGACCTCGGGGCCTTCCAGATAGTCCTCGACGACGACCCGTCGTTCGCCGAACTCTCCGTCGAGACATCGCTCTATCCAGGTTTCCGCCTCGGCGCGATCGGTCGTCACCAGCACCCCCTTACCTGCGGCAAGTCCGTTGGCCTTGATCACAAAGGGCGGGATACGCGAGCGGAGATAGGCATGAGCCCGTTCCGTTTCGGTGAATGACTCCCATGCCGCGGTTCGCACTCCCGCCTTATCCATGAGCTCTTTGGCGAACGATTTGGACCATTCGAGGGCGGCGGCACCCCGGCTCGGGCCCCATGTGGGTACTCCGGTGCGCTCGAGCGCGTCGACCACTCCGGCGGCGAGGGGTGCCTCGGGTCCGACGACCACCAGGTCGGCCGACTCCCGCTGCACCAGGTCCACGACCGCGGCGGCATTCGTGGGATCGAGCGCGACCACGGGGCCCAGCGAAGCGAGGCCCGGATTGCCGGGAACTGAGATGAGCGACGACAACCGATCGCTCTGGCACAGCTTCCAGCCCAGGGCGTGCTCGCGACCACCTCCGCCGAGCAACACCACCTTCATACCGAGACGAGCTGGCCCCGCTCCGGCCCTACCGACACCCAACAGATTGGGGTCTTCGACTCCTCGGAAATGAAGCCGAGATAATTCTGGACCGGTTCGGGCAAGTCTTGGTATGTGCGCACCTCGGAAACGTCCTGGCGCCATCCCTCGAAGGTCGCGTAGACCGGCCGGCAGTTGTACAACACCCGGTGTTGGCGGGGAAAGTCAACATGGGCGCCGTCGTCGCTCTCATAGGACACCGCCACCTTGATGGTGTCGAAGTGGCTGAGAATGTCGAGTTTGGTTATGAAGAGCTTGGTGATGCCATTCACTCTGACCGCGTAGCGCAACGCGACGAGGTCGAGCCAGCCGCAACGTCGGCGCCTGCCAGTCACGGTTCCGTATTCGCCTCCAAGCTCGATCAAGCGGTCGCCGGTCTCGTCTTCTAACTCGGTCGGAAACGGCCCGGTTCCGACGCGGGAGATGTACGCCTTCGCAACCCCGACGACATCCTTGATCGCTGCTGGGCCGATACCCGCGCCGATCAGCGCTCCACCGGCGGTCGGGTTCGATGACGTGACGAACGGATAGGTGCCATGGTCGACGTCGAGCAACGTCCCCTGCGCCCCTTCGAGGAGAACGTTCTTTCCATCTTCGAGGCCTTGCCATAAAAGCAGCGAAGTGTCGTCCACGAAGACCCGCAAGCGCTCGGCGTAGTCGAGGTACTCCTCAGCGATCTCGTCCGCCTTCATCCCGATCTGGTTGTAGACGCGGGTGAGGACACGGTTTTTTTCGTCGAGAGCGACTTTGACCTTGGCTCGGAAGATGTCGGGGTCATAGAGGTCCTGAACCCGGATTCCTGTCCGCGAGTACTTATCGGTGTAAGCGGGGCCGATCCCCCTCTTGGTGGTCCCAATCTGGTTGCGCCCGAGGTGGCGCTCCATCATGAGATCGAGCTTGCGGTGATAGGGCATGATCAGATGGGCGTTGGCGGAGATCCGCAGTCGGGAAGGATCGATTCCCTTGCCGGCGAGCATGTCCATCTCTTCGAGGAGCACCTTGGGATCAATCACACAGCCTGAGCCGATGACAGGCGTGCAGTCCGGATAGAGGACCCCCGAGGGAATCAGGGACAGCGCGATTTTCTGGTCCCCTACGACGATGGTGTGCCCGGCATTGTTTCCGCCCTGATAGCGGACGACGAAATCGGAATCCTCGGCGAAAAAGTCGGTGACCCGGCCCTTGCCCTCGTCCCCCCATTGGGCTCCGAGGACAATGGTGGCGGGCATCCAACGTCAACGGTACCTACCTGAACGGCATCGCCCAAGGCAGGCTCAATAGGATCGGCGAGTGGCGGGTCACAGTCCGGATTTCCTGTCAGATTCCGACCTGACTCGCTTCCGAACTTTGCAGGCCTCGCTGGCAGAAAACTGGGGCTCCATGACGACTCGCCGGGTCGGGGAGACACCACGGACCCTCGTTGTTGTCAACTCGATGAACATGGATCTGCCGAGTCACCTCTACCCGGTGGTGCCGGCCTACGAAGAGCGGTTTCTCTTCCTGATGCTGGCAGCGGTCAAGAATCCGGGGACACGGGTGATCTACGTCACCTCCCAGCCAATCCTCCCGCGGTTGGTGGACTACTACATGTCTTTGATGCCCGGTGCGCGTCCGACCGGTTTGCATGAACGGGTAACCCTGGTCTCCGCCGGCGATGGCTCCGCGCGGCCGTTGATCGACAAGATCCTTGAGCGGCCCTTGCTCGTGCAGCGGCTAAAGCGCCTAGCCGCGACTAGCCCTTTCCGGGTCATCTTCCCGTTCAACACCACTCCCAAGGAGGTGCTCTTGGGGAACCTCCTGGACACCCCCGTGTATGGGCCTGACCCCACGCTCGCCTTCCTGGGAACGAAGAGCGGGAGCCGGCAAGCGTTTGCCGAAGCCGGCGTCCCGTACCCGTCCGGGGTCGAGGGAGTATTCAGTGCCGATGACGTCGTCGCAGCATTGGAGAGCCTGCGCGCGTCCACTCCTGGGCTCAAGGTCGCAATGGTCAAGCTGGACGATTCGGCTGGCGGTCTGGGCAATGCCCAGGTCAGGGTCGAGGGAGTCGACTCCAAGTCCGCTCTACGCCGGCGTGTCGAGCATCTGGAAGTTGAGGATCAGGAGGGGACGGCTGAGGAGTTCCTAGCAGCGCTCGTCCATCGCGGAGGAATCGTCGAGGAACGAATTGAAGGCCCCGAAATTCGGAGCCCCAGTGTTCAGCTTCGCGCCAATCCCCTTCGTGAGGTCGAGGTGTTGTCCACCCACGATCAGGTGCTGGGAGGAGCAACCGGGCAGACTTTTCTTGGTTGCAAGTTTCCCGCCGAATCGGGGTACGGGGCCCAGATCGCCGAGCTTGGTGCCAAGGTCGGAGAACATCTCGCCAATCAAGGGGTGATCGGCCGTTTCGGCATCGACTTCGTGGTGGTCAAGAAGCCTGGCGGTTGGCAGCCGTATGCAATCGAGATCAATCTCAGGAACGGCGGCACTACTCATCCAATGCTCACTCTCAGCGCCCTGACGGACGGCGAATTCGATCCGGACTCGAACACGTTTCCCGTCGACGGGGGCGAGCGGTTCTATGTCGCCACCGATCATCTCGAGGATGATTCATATCGCGCGTTAACGACTGATGATGTTTTGGACCGAGTGGAAGATCCCCGGCTGCGTTGGGACGAGGATACGAAGACCGGGATCGCCCTTCATCTTGTAAGTGCCGTGGCCGTTGCCGGCCGATTGGGGGTGACGGCAGTCGGAACCAGTCCCGAGGATGCCGAGCGGCGCTTTCATCGGGCCGGGCAGGTCGTTTCTGAACTCGCCGAGAGCGGCTCGTAACAGAGCCTTAACAATCGAGCAACCGCAAGGAAATCCCTCAGCGGCCACAATGCCGTCGTTCAACAAAACGAAGGAGTGAGCTGCATGGCGGATTCGCCGGCGGACGTATTGAAGATGGTCAAAGACGGCGGGTACGAGTTCATCGACCTCCGTTTCTGCGACCTTCCCGGTCAGGTCCAACATTTCACGGTGCCGGTCAAGCAGTTGACGGCCGATTCGTTCGAGGACGGCTTTGGCTTCGACGGTTCCTCGATTCGTGGCTTCCAGGCCATCCAGGAATCGGACATGTTGCTCATCCCCGACCCGGCTTCCGCGGTTGATGATCCTTTTCGCAGCCGCAAGACGCTGCTCCTGTATTGCTTCGTGCACGACCCGCTCACAGGCGAGCCCTACGACCGCGATCCCCGCTATATCGCTAAGAAGGCCGAGGCCTACCTCCAATCGACGGGCCTGGCTGAGACTTCGTATTGGGGTCCGGAGGCGGAGTTCTACATCTTCGACTCGGCCCGCTTCGGACAGAATCAGCACTCGGCCTACTACTTCGTGGACTCAGAGGAAGGCGCGTGGAACTCGGGTCGCGACGAGCCGGGAGGCAACCTGGCCTACAAGCCTCGTTACAAGGAGGGCTACTTCCCCGTTCCGCCCACCGACCATTTCCAGGATCTGCGCTCGGAGATGACCGCGGCGCTCGAGACGGCGGGAATAGAGATCGAGGTCCAGCATCACGAGGTGGGAACAGCCGGCCAGGCCGAAATCGACATGCGCTATGACACCTTGCTGCGCATGGCCGACAAAGTGACCCTTTACAAGTACATCGTGAAAAACGTCGCTTGGCAGCACGGCAAGTCGGTGACTTTCATGCCCAAGCCGATCTTCGAAGACAACGGCTCAGGGATGCATACCCATCAATCGCTGTGGAACGGTGATAAGCCGCTGTTCTATGACGAAGCCGGATATGCCGGGCTGTCGGATATGGCCCGGTGGTACATCGGCGGGCTGCTAAAGCACGCACCGTCGATCCTGGCCTTTGCCGCTCCGACGACGAACTCCTACCGGCGGCTCGTCCCCGGCTACGAGGCACCCGTCAATTTGGTCTATTCGTCCCGTAACCGGTCGGCGGCGATTCGGATCCCGCAGTACAGCCAGAAGCCGGCGGCGAAGCGGCTCGAGTTCCGCTGTCCCGACCCGAGCTGCAACCCCTACCTGGCGTTCTCGGCGATGTTGATGGCCGGCCTCGACGGCATCCAGAATCGGATCGAGCCGATGGACCCCGTTGACAAGGACATCTACGACTTGCCGCCGGAGGAATTGAAGAACCTCCCTTCGGTTCCGGCCAGCCTCGACGAGGCGCTCGCCGCGCTCGAAGCCGACCACGAGTTCCTGCTCACGGGCGGGGTCTTCAGCGAAGAGCTGATCTCGACCTGGATCGAGTACAAGACCCTCCGCGAGGTGGACGCCATCCGGCTCCGCCCCCATCCCTACGAGTTCTACCTCTTCTACGACGTCTAGACCTCGCAAAGCAAGAAAACGCCCCCCTCCCGGCGCGACGTATTAGAAGATCTCGGGGCACCAGGGGAGCGGGTCCCAGCCGAACATGTGGTCAGCCAACGCGAGGGCTTGCTGGTCTCCACCGATTCGTCCCGTGCGGGCGAGGCTGCGAAAGCGTGACCAGCCGAGATAGGCCGCGCCCAGGTCCTCGGTGTCCAGCACCAGGTCGGGCGGACGGTCGGTGGTGGTGCACGTCGCCCCATCGGGTCCGCCTTCCAAAAGGAGGGTGTGGATGGACCCGTCGAGCTGGTCGTGCGCCTCGATGACCAGTGCTCCCTCCGTGCTGTATCGGCGCCCGGCGAGTGCCGTCGCGGGATGGTTGAGCCGGATCCAAAGCCCATCGGATTGCGTGACCAAGGCGCGACGCTCGTTGGCGAGCAGTTGCAGGAGCGGCTCCTGCGGAGGACGCAGCTCAGCCTCCACGGTCGCCACGAGATCATGGCCAAGGACGAAGGCCCAGAGTCCGGCCCACGATTCGGGGCTCTGCGCCATCAGATCGCGAACGATGAGTTCGCCGGCGAAGTTGCCGTCGTTCCATTTCGACTTCTGCCGGTACAAGACATATCCGTCTCCGGCTTTGGTCACGGCGGCTCGCATTGACGTGGCGCCGAAGCGATCGGATGGCAGGTCGGAAAACCAGCGCGCATTCCACCAGTTCTCTTGTCGGGCGAACATAGCCGGCCAGGTCCTAGAGATGGAAGCGTTGATCGGGGGCAATACCTCCCGAGCTTCATCGAGGGAGATCAGCTCCACCGCCGCCGGCTCAGGAGCGAGGCGATGAAAAGTTCCATATTGCGTGGGGATCTTCACTTCCAACGCCGAGGTTGCCGGTCCGAAGCCAAACCGCCCGTAGATCGACGCTTCCGAAGCCCAAAGCGCCGCAACCGCTTCGCCGCGATCCGCTACCTCGCGCAGATGAGCGGTCATCAGCTTGCGGAGGATTCCCTGTCGCCGGTGGCTTGGGAGGACCGACACTTGGGTGGTCCCTCCGGCACGAATTGTGCCGCCCGGCACGCTGAACTCCAGACTGAGAGTCCCAAGCGTGGCGACCATTTTCCCGTTGTCGTAGGCGCAGTGGGAGCGTTCGGGTTCCCATGTGGTCTTGAATCGTTCGAGGTTGGCGTCTTCCAGGTCCCAGGCGAACACGCCGGCCATCGTGCGGGCAAAGTTGGAAGCCTCCGCCGGTTCGGCCGGGCGGATCTCGATCGCCATCGACTGCTCTACCCGGCCGGGATGGAGTCGGCTATCGCCTGGTCGAGGGCGGCGACCGCGGTATCAAAATTGGCCACCGCTGTGCGTCGGCCTTCACCCGTGTCTGGCGAGGGAGCACGAAGTCCAGCTAGGGCGGCGGTGGCCGCATCGGCGGCTTGCTGGACTGCCGCCGCGATACCTGCGTGGTTCTCGGTGAAATCCGCCGGAGGAACCAGCGCGGCTGCTTCGGCGGCGAGAGCCGCGGCGCCCTCTGCCACGGCACTGAACGCGGCCTCGGCTTGATCGAAAGTGACGGTGCGGGGGTTTGCGTCCCAGCCGCTGTTGGCGGACGCAAGCTGGGTTTGCAGATCGGTCATGCGGGTCTGGTACCCGGCCAGGTTGTCGAAGTAGACCTGGGCTTCCGGATCAAGAACCACCTGTTCGGTGGTCGTGGTCGAGTCGACGTCGGTGGTAGTCGTCGCCCCAAACGCCGTCGTTGTGGTCGATTCATCCGAGTCGCCACCCGCCGCCGCCGGCAACTCGCGAACGAATAAGTAGGTGAAGGCGACCATCGCTAACACCACAAGGGGCAGCATCCACCGGCCGGGTTTGGGGTCGTAGTTAGTGGTCAAGAACGCGTGGCAGGGTAGTCATGAGAGGGCGTCGGCCCAGACAAAGGGATTGGCAAGGGGATTGAAGACAACCCCCGGGTCTCGTACGTTTGGCCAGTGGACGACGAAACCTTTGAGCGCATCCCTTGGGAGCATTTGAGTGCGTCGGGGCCGAAGCGGAATCCGATTCCGCCTCGCCATCTCGGTTATGGGCTCGCCGGCTTGGCCGCGATAGCCGCGCTGTTTTTTGTGTTTGCTCGCAGTGAGTCTTCGCCGCCACCCACTACCGAAGTCGTCGTGATTGCGACCACCACGTCTTTGGCGGAAGCCACGACAACTTCTCTCCTCACCGAGGAAGCCTTGATGGCCGTGCCCAACGTCGCCGACGAAGCAGCTAGTTGGGCGGAGTGGATGACCGAGACCTACCTAACGGTCGATGGGTCGGCGAGCACCGATTTGGCCGCACTGCTCCCGGCCGGCTCAGCTCTGCCTGCTCCCGTTGACGGCCAACGCGTCTTTGTCGAATCGGCCCGCACCATCGCGGTCGCCGAGGAAGGGAACAACTACCGAGCAGTTGTCCTGGCCAGGCTTCTCGCCGCTACTGGTGATGCGCCATACGAAAGGCTTCCCGACCGCGCCCTGGCATGGACGCTTCGCTGGGAATCCGGCGGCTGGGTTGTGGTCGACCTGCCCGAAGAGGTGACCGCCCCCCAGCTCCGTCCGGGCCCTCCCTTCGCCGCCGGACCGGTTCCCGAACCAATCCTCTCGGCTGCTACCAAAAGTGGCACGGTCCTCGAAGGCACTCAGGTCGGTGATCTCTGGCGGGTGGTTGTCGCTGTGGCCGATCGGTTCGGGGGTTCGTGGCCTGTCGTTTTCTGGTTCGCTCCCGATGGCAGCCCTGTGCCTGGCTAAAGCATTCGATTCAACAAGCGGTCGCCGTTCACGAACTGGTGCTTGAGAACCAGTCCCACGTGGAGAGCGAAGAAGATAAAGAAGACAACATGACTGCCGATGTGGGCGAGCTCGAACAAGTCCTCTGCATCCTCGAATAGATCCGACAGTTCAAACCGGCCAAGGATCGGCAACCGTCGCTCGTCTGCGACCGCCAGGCCGAGCCCACTGAGCGGGATCGTGTACATCAACAAGTAGAGAACTCGTTCGACCTGGTGGGCGTAGCGACGCTCGAAGCTCGACAGCGTCGGTGCCCAGGGTGGGAGCGGCCGGGTCCGTCGCCACCAGGTCCGCACGAATGCCAGGAGCAAGATCGTCAGACCAAAAGCTGCGTGAAGGGCGAAGAGCCGGTCCTCGGAAAAGCCCTCATCCTCATCCAATTCCTCGAGGGCATAGCCAACGACGAATTGAGCGGCCATCAGAAAAAAGATGCCCCAATGAAGCCATCTCGTGACCTGCGAATAGCCCGAAGCGGTTTCAGCCAGAATGCTCAAGCGAAATGTTCGGCAAGGATCTCGCTGGCTCTCGGGACGATCTCGTCCCAGGCAGTTTCGGTCGACTTCGAAATTGTCACGAAGTCGGCGGTGATAAAGATGCTGGTTACGCCGGGCAACTCCAGCAATTCCTGCGCCATTGCGTTGTCGGTTGGCTGACCGGCAACGAAGGTCGCGGGCCCGCCCACGGGCTGGCCGACGCTGAACTTGACCGCGTTGGGGTTGGGGGTTGACTCGACTTGGATCACGCGCCACTTTCTATCACAGGTGCCGTGGCAGTCGACGTCGGGGGTACCTTCACCGACGTCGTGTCGTGGGACGGCAACGCCCTGCGGGTCAACAAAGTGCCCACCACCCGCGAACAGAGCGAAGGAGTTGCTGCGGGCATCGAAGGCGCCCCCGACGGCCTTCTCTTCCATGGGACTACGGTTGCGACCAATACCTTGCTCGAAGGCAAAGGGGCGAGAACCGTTCTCATCACGACTGCCGGCTTTGAGGACGCGATCGAGATCGGTCGGCAGAACCGCCCGTCGCTCTACGACAGCAACGCCGATCGACCGCCCGGTCTGGTTGAGCGATCGGAGCGCTTTGGATACTTAACGCCCGAAGGCTTGGATGCCTTCCTCACCAGCACTGCCCCTGATTCTGTGGCAATTGCCTTGCTCGGAGCTCACGAAGACAGCTCGGAGGAAATCGCGGTCGCGCAAGCGGTCGCCAAATGGAACGGCAAGATTCCGATAAGTCGATCGTCGTTCGTGAATCCCGAATTTCGGGAGTACGAGCGAATCGCCACGACTGTCCTCAACGCATACCTGCGGCCAGGCGTCGAGCGATATCTGCAAGCGTTGGAGGACCGGCTCGGCCGACGCGTGTTCGTCATGCAGTCTGCGGGTGGCCTCACCTCGACCAGGGGTGCGGCCGAGCTCGCAGCCTCGATCCTTCTGTCCGGTCCGGCTGGCGGCGTGGTCGCAGCAGCAGCCTGTGGATCGGCGCATGGTTGGAGTCGAGTCGTCTCTTTCGATATGGGCGGGACCTCGACCGACGTCTGCCGGATCGAAGCCGGCGAACCACAGCTGAGCGGGCATCGCTCGATTGGGGGCTATGTGTGCCGGATACCGGCGGTTGCGGTCCACACCATCGGAGCAGGAGGAGGTTCGATCGGCTGGATCGACAACGGTGGCGCGCTCCGGGTCGGACCGCAAAGCGCCGGCGCGTGGCCCGGTCCGGCGGCCTACGGCCGCGGCGGAACCCAGGCCACGGTGACTGATGCCAATCTCGTCCTGGGCCGATTAGGCCAGACCCTGGCCGGAGGCGTCGAGCTCGATCGGGCGGCGGCGACAAGAGCGCTGACATCTCTGGGCCAGGATCTGGGCTTGGGGCCGGAGGAGGTCGCGCGGGGAATGGTCGAGATCGTCAACTCGCACATGGAGGGGGCGATTCGGAGGGTCACGGTCGAGGAAGGCGCCGATCCGCGCGAAGCGGCCCTCGTTGCATTTGGGGGGGCGGGTGGGCTTCATGCCACCGCGCTCGCCCGTTCGCTGGGTATGGCCGCAGTCCTCGTGCCCCCGCATCCGGGCGTCTTTTCGGCCCTGGGACTTCTGCTTAGCCCGTTGCGTCACGACGTTTCGCAGTCGGTGATCGGAGTTGACCTGAGCGATCTCGACACGGTCATCGTCCAGGTTGGGGATCGGGCCCGTCAAGAGATGGAAGATTTGCTGGGCGTCGAGGCGCAAGCGCTGGTGGTAACGGTCGAGGCTAGATATCGCGGGCAGTCTCACGAGACGTCGGTTATCTACGAACGGGGGAGCGATCGCCTGACGTCCGATTTCGAGAGAGCACATCAAGCGCGCAATGGGTTTGTCACGCCGGAAGTCCAAATCGAGGTGGTCACGGTGCGGGTAGCTGCGACCTCGCCTGCGGTGCTTGGTTGGCGAGACGTCAGCGGCTCCATGGCCCCTGGTTCGGAGTACTCGGGACCAGAGCTGATTGAAGGTCGCGATGCCACAATCTTTCTTGACGGTGGCGAGAGACTCGTCGTGCTTGCGGACGGGACGATGGAGATCACCTGGTGACTCGCGAGTCGATGGACCCGATTGCGCTCGAAGTCTTTCGGAACCGACTGTCGGCAATCGCCGGTGAGATGGGTGATGTTCTCAGGCGAACGGCACATTCACCAAATATCAAAGAGCGGGCCGATTGCTCGGTCGCGATCTTTGATCCAGGGGGCGAGATGGTTGCACAGGCCGAACACATTCCGGTCCATCTCGGGTCAATGCCTGCGTCGGTGGCCGAGGTGATCGCGCGCTTCGATCCGGTGCCAGGTGAGCAGTACGCGGTCAACGACCCCTTCGCCGGCGGTACCCATCTCAACGACCTCACCCTGGTGCGTCCGGTCTTCGTTGGCTCGGTTCTAATTGGCTGGGTCGCCAATCGCGCCCACCATGCCGATGTCGGGGGCGAGGCTCCCGGCTCGATGCCCGCTTTTGCTACCCGTCTGTCGCAAGAAGGACACGTGGTCCCGCCTATGGCGGCAGTACGTGACGGTGCCTGGATCGATGAGTTTCACATCCCTTTCATTGCGGCCACGAGGACACCAAAGGAACGAGCGGGGGATCTCGCTGCCCAGCTGGGCGCCAACGAGGTGGGTGCCCATCGTGTGACCGAGCTGGTAGGCGATGACGTCTCCGGCTATCTCCGCTACCTCGACTCGCTGCTCGCATACGGGGAAAGGCTGATGCGCGCCGCGCTGGCAGATCTCACCGAGGGTTGGTTCTCATTTACCGACTTCGTCGAATGGGACGACAAGGACCTCGAGATTCGGGTGACGCTGAAGATCAGCGGAGGAGAGCTGACCGCCGATTTCACCGGTACTCAGGATCAGATCGAAGGGAATCTGAATGCGGTCGAAGCGGTGACGAGGTCATGCCTCTACTACGCGGTCCGGGTAGCAACCGATCCATTGATTCCGGCCAACAGCGGTTGCTACCGGCCGCTGCGATTGATCGCCCCGGCGGGATCGTTGGTCAACGCCGTCAACGGGGTCGCAGTAGCCGCCGGGAATGTCGAGACGAGCCAAAGAATTGCCGACGTCGTGCTCGGGGCTCTCGCGCAGGCGGCCCCTGGTCGAGTGCCTGCCGCCAGCCAGGGGACGATGAACAACGTGCTGATAGGCAACGAACGCTTCGCCTACTACGAAACGTTGGGCGGAGGACAGGGTGGCCGCCCGACCAAGCCCGGCCAGTCGGGGATCCACACCGGCATGACCAACACGGCCAACACTCCGATCGAGTCACTCCACCAGCACTATCCATTTCGGGTCACGCGCTACACGCTCCGCCGCGACTCCGGTGGGCGAGGCCGGTTTCGGGGCGGCGAGGGGCTGGAACGGGAGATCACGTTCTTGGATGACTGTGAGCTATCGCTCATCGGCGAACGTCGCCGCCACCGACCCTGGGGACTGGCCGGGGGTGGCTCGGGGGCCTGCGGGGAGGACTGGCTGATCCGACCCGGAAACGCCCCGGAACGGTTGCCGGCCAAGACCACCCTCACCGTGACCCCCGGCACTCGCCTCCTGGTCCGCACCCCCGGGGGCGGCGGCTTCGGCGCGCCCTAACGTCGCAGCATGTACGAAGACCTGGTCGCCGCCCTGAGCCAGGAACGGGTGTTGCAAACCGCGCTCGCGCTCCACGTCTATGGAAGGGACGCTGGTGTGTATCGGGGCCAGCCGCAGGTGGTCGTGATGCCGGAGTCGACCGCCGACGTGGTCAAGATCGTGGAGATCGCCAACCGGCACAACGCCCCCATCGTGGCCCGCGGCGCGGGCACCGGCCTGGCCGCCGGTGCCGTCGCAACCGAAGGCGGGATCGTGCTCGTCACGACGAGGATGAACCAGATCGAGGAGATCGATCCAGCAAACCGGACTGCCTGGGTTGGTCCGGGAGTGATCAACCTCGACCTCTCCAAGGCCACGAAGCCTTTCGGCCTGCACTTCGCACCTGATCCTTCTTCCCAAGCCGCCTGCACCATCGGGGGCAACGTTGCCAACAACTCGGGCGGACCTCATTGCCTCGCCGAAGGGTCGACCGTTAGCCACGTCCTGGCCATGGAAGTGGTGCTCGCCAACGGCTCAGTCGTGACCGTAGGTGGGCCCGCTCCCGATCCCATCGGGCTCGACCTGCGCGGCGTAGTCGTCGGTTCGGAGGGCACCCTTGGCATTGTGACCCGGATCCTGGTGAGACTGCTTCCCAACCCTCCGGACGTCAGAACCCTTCTCTGTTCCTTCAGCTCCATCGCCGAGGCAGCGGCAACTGTGTCAGGAATTATCGCGGCCGGAGTGGTTCCGGCGGCGCTCGAGATCATGGATCAAGCCATCACCAAAGCCGTCGAGAACTGGCTTCACGCCGGGCTTCCGACCGACGCCGCCGCGATACTCCTGGCCGAGGTCGTCGGAGAGACGGCCGCGGTCGAAGCAGAAGCCGAGGTCATGGCCGATGTTGCGCATGCCCACAATGCCCGAGAGGTTCGAGTCGCGGCCGACGACGCCGAGCGGGAGATTCTTTGGAAGGGCCGGAAGTCCGCTTTTGGCGCGGTGGCCCAGGCCGCCCCCAACTACTACCTCCACGACACCGTCGTCCCGCGGACTCGATTGGTCGAAACCATGGAAAAGGTCTACGAAATCGGCGTGCGCCATCAATTGCAGATGCTCAACGTGTTTCACGCCGGTGACGGCAACCTCCATCCTCTGATGGTTTTCGACGCGTCGATTCCCGGCATGACCGAGAGGGTGCAGCTTGCGGCCGACGAACTAGTCGCCGCCTGCGTCGCGGTCGGTGGGGCGCTCAGCGGAGAACACGGGATCGGACGCGAGAAACGCGAGCTCATGCCGTTGATGTTCAACCAAGCCGATCTCGACGCCCAGGCGCGCATCAAGGAGGTGTTCGATCCGGATTCTCGGTTCAATCCGGGAAAGATCCTTCCGGCCGGCGCCCGCTGTTTCGACCTCGGGGTGACGATCCCCCCCGGAGCCTGGGTTTGAGCATCCGGCCAAGTTTGGATCGATTTGGTCGTGCCGAGATCGCCAATCGGCCCGCGTTCGGAGAAGGAGTTGAACTGCTTCATCCGGCGTCGGCCGAGGAAATCGCAGCTGCACTCGCCGAGGCGACAGCCCGAAAACGCTCGGTTCTGGTTTGGGGAGGAGGCACCCACCAGGGCATGGGGTATCACGTCGAACCCGAAGTCGTGATCTTCACCGACCGTCTCAACCGACTCATCGAGTGGGAAGCAGATGACCTCACGGTGGTGGTAGAAACGGGAGCAACCGTTTCCGACCTCGAGTCCGAACTGGCCACGCGTTTTCAGACTGCGGGGTTGTTGGAAAACGCCGGCACTGCCACGGTGGGCGGAGTACTCGCGGCCGGAATCTCCGGTTATCGCCGGGCCCGCTACGGGCCGACCCGCGACCGAGTGCTCGAGGTCACGATTGTCACCGGCGACGGCCGCATCGTGCGGGGCGGCGGGCGGGTGGTCAAGAACGTAACTGGTTACGACCTGCCGCGTTTGGTCGTGGGGTCGTTCGGCTCGCTGGGGGTGATCGTGTCGTGTTGCTTCAAACTGTGGCCGGCCCCGCGAGCGGTCGCGACTGTCACGCTCGGTCTCGATCAGGCAGTCGACACCTATCGTCCCCTCGCCGTCCTCGAGGACGGCACACGGAAGACGGTTTACCTGGGTGGGACCGAGGCCGAGGTGCGGGATCAGATTGCGCGTCTGGGCGGCGAGTCAATAGACGATTTAGTTTGGCCCGTACTTCCCGAGACGCCCTGGGCATTCTCCCTTCGAGTCACTCCGCGACGCGCAGCCGAAATCTTGGCGAAGCTGCCTGCCGGGGCCGATTACATCCACCAGGTCGGCATAGGCGAGGTCGCCATCGCCTCCTCAACTCTGGACGGAATGGCCGAGCTGCGTTCGTTGGCCGAAGCCGACGGTGGTGTTCTGGTCGTCACTCGCGCCGCGGACGCGACCTTTGACCCTTGGGGGTCGCCACCGAGCACCCGTGATCTGCAGCGCCAGCTGATCGCTGCCTTCGATCCGGTCCGGGTGATCAACCCCGGCCGGCTCCCCGGGCGGATCTAATTGGCACCTGTGATGAAAGCAACTTCACCGGTGTGGCGCACCGACTTCGCTCCGACGACTGCTGAGCTCGATGCGTGTGTCGCTTGCGGGCTCTGCCTGCCGCACTGTCCGACTTTTCGGCTGACCGGTCTCGAAACTGCTTCGCCCCGAGGCAGGTTGGCGGCGATGCGTGGCGTGGCTGAGGGCGTCCTCGCCCTCGACGACGTATTCGAAGAAACCATGTCCTTTTGTCTCAATTGCCGGGCATGCGAAGCGGTCTGCCCGAGCCTGGTTCCATTCGGACGAGCCATGGAGGGTGCCCGCGCCGAGGTCGCTGCGGCGAGACCAACAACGACACGTCGCCTGCGCCATTTCCTCCTCGGACGGGTGATCCCGAATCGAGGAATCGCCGGAGTTCTCACCGATTTCCTCCGCCTCGGTCAGACACTGCGCCTCCACACACTGCTCGCCGGCCGTGCTCGTCGCTCGATGAATGGGATGCGACCACTCGCCCGCAGTTCGCGCGCGCTGGCTTCGGTTGACGGTCCCCGGGTTGGACTCCTGGTCGGATGCGTCATGGACAAGTGGTTCGGCAATGTCAACCAGGCGACCATCGGTTTGCTGGAAATGGGGGGATACCAGGTGGAAGTCCCGTCATCGCAAACCTGCTGTGGGGCTCTCGCGGTGCACGATGGAAACATCAAGGACGGACGCCGGTTGGCCGCCCGAAACATTGCAGCATTCGCGGACACGGACCTCATCGTGGCGACGGCAGCGGGTTGCAGTGCCCACCTCAAGTCGTACGGCAAGATTGCCCCGGACGGCGACTCGCTCGCATCGCGCGCCTTTGATGTGACCGAGCTAATCGCTCGGCTTCTCAATGAAGGTCGGCTCCCGGCGCTCGGATCGCGAGGAGAAGCGGTCGTCGTCCACGATCCCTGCCACCTGCGCCATGCGCAACGCATCACTGCTGCTCCCCGAGAGATCCTCACGGCGGCCGGTTACGAGATCATCGACGCGGATCCAGAGGGCATCTGTTGTGGCGCGGCCGGAATTTACAGCCTTACTCATCCCGTGGCTTCACATCAGCTCGGCGAGCGAATAGCTCAACTTGTTGAGAGCGTCGCGACCAACTCGCTAGTGGCAAGTGCGAACCCAGGATGTGAAATGCAACTCCGCTCCCATTTGAACAATGGCTACCGGGTGGTCCATCCCGTGGAGCTTTACCTTGAGGCGATACGCTCACAGGACGATCATGTCTTCGTCGATGACTGAGCCCAGCGCCGCGGTCGAGCCCAAACGAGTAAAGGACTGGCGAGGAGACGACTGGCGCTATTACGCCCGCCTGATCGTCAACTCCTTTGCCACGATGCTGGACCTCGGGCTCTACGCCTTGGGTGCTGCATTCGGCGGCCTCGGCATCGCCCTCATCTTGGCGGGCATGGGTCTGGTCGGTCGCGACACTGGCCTCACTACCGGGACCGGGCTCGTCTCGGCCATTGTTCTCGGAGTAGCCGGAGCCTTCTTTATGGGCATCGCCTCCGAGGGACCGGCGCGCCGCAACAATCGGGCCTTTGTCCACGACGAACTGGAGCGGGCGCTCTCCCGCGCGGTGAGCTCCGTGCTCGTCGGAATCGGCTTGATCTATGCGGCCGGTGTGTTGTTGCCACTCGTCGAAGACTTTCCCGCCCCGATGGCCCAAGCGGTTGGGCTCATGCGTGCGACCGGGGTTGCCGGGCTCTGGCCGGTGTCGCTGATCGGGGTCCCGCTGGCGTGGCTGGTCCGACATCCTTCAGTGCTGGGTGATGCAGGAGTGGAAGTTGAGCTTCCGATCATGTTCACCGTCTGGATCGTGGCGCTGGTGCTGATGAACTAGCGCAGCTGTTCTGTGGCTAGCGCAGGGGCCGCTCGTAGATCAGGGCGCTGTGGCCGAGCTCGACGTGCTCGGCTGTGAGCGCCTCCTCCAGCCAGGCGATGCGGGGCACCACGAGCTCGAGCGATTCGACCTGCTGCTCCTGGCCCAGATCGATCATGGCCCGCACTGTGGCGGGCGCGTCGTCGGGTGTCGTGACGAGCAGGCCCACCCACATGGCCCTCTCGGATTGGTCGGTTGTTGCCCAGCCCGATGGACTGGTCCAGAACTGACGCCGGCGCGCCGCGCTTTGCAGGTCCGAGTGATACAACCGGCGGAAGTCCCAGCTACGCGGGGCAAAGAGCCCGTGGCCCGCACGTGCCAGTTCCCCACTCGAAAAGACGACATAGGCAGGCTCGGCTTCGGCCGCCGGGGCGAGGTCGAAGCGCTCGGGCGCCGGGAGCCGACGTCCGCCGTTGGCCCCAGACTCAAGATTTGGGGCGAGATGCGGAAACGTTCGCTGACCATGGATGAATCTGGCCACCGAGCGGTAGCCAAGTTTCGCTACCTGGGCGCGGGCCCCTTCGTTCACCTCTTCGATCGCCAGACGTACCACTAGCGCACCTTTGTCCGTCAGCCAGTCGACGGCGGCGTTGTTGAGTCGCGAGCCAACTCCCCGACGTTGATGGTCCGGCGCGACTCGCGCTCCTGAAATCCAACCTTCTTGAGGAGACACGAGGCGAACCCGGACTATCGCCACCGGGCGGTCTTCGTCGTCGACCGCCACCAGGACATCCCCATCTGGCTCAGCGAGCCACTCGGGATAGACCGAGGCCACGTAGTCGCCCCACGGGAAGGTCTCGGTGGTGAACGACTTGATCGCTTCGTGATCCACGAGCCGGCCCCTACGAATATTCAGATCGGGAACGTTCACATCCGGTCCGGAACTTCGTATGCCGAGCAGGTCGGTGAGGGTGCTGAGCGTCCGAAGGGTCAGGTCAGCCAGAGTGAGCCAGGATCCTCTCCGGTCTGGGTCGGGCTCCGCAATGATGTGACAGGAGTCATAGAAGCGGTTCCAGGCAGCCGCCAATTCGAATGCGAATTCGGCAAGGTGATTGGGCGCCCTTAGGTCGGCCGAGCGTGCTAGCACCTCCGGCAACTGGAGCAGTGTGAGCATGAGGCTTCGTTCGACGTCCTGCAGAGGTGGCAAGACCGCGCCCGCTTCCATCCCCAGGCTCTCGGCGCGACGTTGAATCGACTTGACGCGAACCGCGCTGTATTGGAGATAGGGACCGGTTTTGCCATCGAAGGAGGAGAAGCGCTCGAGATCGAAGGTGTAGTCGGAGGCACGATTGTTGATCAGATCGCCAAATTTCAAGGCCGCCACCCCGACGTAACGGGCGATCAGTTCCCTTTCGCTGCTGGGATAGGCACTCGCCAGGTTGGCCTCGTCAAGGCGCCGGCGTGCGGCATCCGTGATCAATCCGATGAGATCGCCGAGGGAAACGACTCCACCTGCACGGGTCCTGAAAGGCTTGCCGTCGGGACCGTTCATCGTTCCGAAGCGAATGTGCTCGAGACCAACCTGCGCGGGCGCGTAGCCGGTCTTTCGGGCTGCCCGAAAGAGCTGCTCGAAGTGATCGGACTGGCGCGCATCGACGACGTAGAGCGCCAGGTCGACGCCGACGTCCCGCACGCGGTGAACGATGGTGGCTAGGTCGGTGGTTCCATAGAGAACGGCGCCGCGTGACGTCTCGAGAATCAGCGGCGGCAAATCTCGCTTGTCGTCGGGCTCGTCCACCCGGATAACTAAGGCCCCGCGACTCTCTTCAGCCAGGCCGCGTTCCTTGAGGTCTGCGATCAGTGGAGCGACGAGATCGGCGACGTCCGACTCGCCATACCAAAGGTCGAATTCGACCCCCAGGTCCGCGAAGTCTTTGCGTTGGGATTCTTCGGAGACTCGCTTCATGTGTCGCCACAGTGCGAAGTAACCGGGACGTCTCTGCTGAAGATCGACGGTGATCTGCCGCACCCTTTCGCCCCACTCCGGATCGGTTTCGGACCTCGCCGACGAGATTGGATAGATCTCCTGCAGATCATCGAGAGTCACCGGCGATGACTCCGGGTAGGGGCCGTCGATGTCGGGGTCGAAATAAGGCAGATCTGGTTGCTGCTCTTCGATGGCCGCAATCACCTGACCCATCTGCAATCCCCAGTCCCCGAAGTGCGGATCGCGAATGACGCGGTGGCCAAGGAAACGGAAGAGGCGGGCGAGCGCGTCGCCGATAATCGTCGCCCGGAGGTGGCCGACATGCATAGCCTTGGCAACGTTGGGCCCGGCGTAATCGACCAGCACCGTTAGCGGCTCCGACACCGGTTCCACGCCGAGCCTGTCGTCGCTCGCCCTCTCCGCCACCGCTTCGGCCAGGAACTGGTCGTCGACGTTGAGGTTGAGAAAACCGGGCCCCGCCACCTCAATCTGAGCAAACGGGCCGGGATCGGCCCTGAGCTTGCCGGCGACCGCCTCGGCGAGCTCTCGGGGAGGACGCCCCGCCTGTCGAGCCGCCGCCAGGGCGCCGTTGCATTGAAACTGGGCCAGTTCCGGGCGCGAGGAAACCACGACCTGGCCCAGGGCGGGATCTAGCCCCACCGCGGCAAACGCGGCGCCGACTCGATCGGACAACTGGCTGAGTAGTGATTGCATTGCCACCAATCATTCTTGCGTAAATCGGCGCCCCCAAAATTGAATCATTTGACGTAGCGCGGATACGCAAGAATGGATTTGATGGGTTTCGCTGAGTACACCGACTACGACGCCACCGGTCTCGCGGCACTGATCAAGCAGGGCGAGGTCAGCGTTCGCGAGGTGGTCGATGAGGCGATCTCCCGGATCGAAACCCACAACCCACTGCTCAACGCGGTTGTGATCAAGCTTTTCGATCGTGCGCTGGCCCGGATCGAGCATGGGCTCAACGACGGACCTTTCCGTGGAGTGCCGTTCTTGCTCAAAGACCTCGGCGCGGAATATGCCCAGGCTCCGCTCACCATGGGGTCACGTTCGATGTCGGGATTCGTTCCCGATTGGAACGCAACCATCGTCGATCGCTTCGAGGCGGCTGGTTTCGTCGTGCTGGGACGTACGTCCGCTCCCGAGTTCGGTCTTTTGCCGGTGACAGAACCCGAGCTCTACGGGGTTACTGCCAACCCCTGGAACCTGGGACGCACGGCCGGTGGGTCCTCGGGTGGCGCTGGAGCCGCGGTCGCCTCCGGGATGGTGCCGGCCGCGCACGCCTCCGATGGTGGAGGCTCGATCAGGATTCCCGCTTCGGTCAATGGACTCTTCGGATTGAAGCCGAGCCGGGGCCGCGTTCCCACCGGCCCGCTTCTGGGCGAGAGCTGGTTTGGCATGAGCAGCGGTCATGCCTTAACCCGTTCGGTTCGTGACTCAGCGGCGATCCTCGACGCGATCTCCGGTTTCGAGCCAGGCGATCCTTATACAGCCCCGAAGCATGAGGGCAGCTTTCAGGCGATGGTTGATCGGGACCCACCACCACTATGGATCGCCCTTTCTCCTGATCCGCTGCTCGGGGAGAGCATGGAAGAAGAGTGCCGGGTCGCGGTTCATGAAACCGGGCGCCTGCTCGAGTCGCTCGGCCATCGAGTCTCCTATGTGGAAGTGCCGGTTCAGCGACAGGCTTGGACCGAGGCGTTCCTGACTCTGGCGGCCGGTTCCACTGCACAGGCGATCACCGAAACGGCCCTGATGAGCGGGAAGGCGAAGCCCGATCGAAATGACTACGAGCTCACTACCTGGATCTTGGGAGCGGTTGGACGTCACCTCACCGCCGAGAACCTGGCCAGCGCGCTCACCCAGGTTCGTATGGCCGGCCGGGTGATGGGGCGCTTCCACCAGCAGTTCGATCTGCTCGTCACATCGACGCTGGCGCGCGTCCCCTGGCGCCACGGGGATCTCGCTCCCACCGCGATCGAGCGTCGCCTGTTGGAAACGCTGCGCCGGGCCCCGGTGGGCCCCGGTCTCCTCGCCCTGTTCCGCCAGCTCAGCAAGACCGTGACCGAGACGATCCCCAACACCCCACTTTTCAATATGACCGGCCAGCCGGCGATGTCGATGCCGCTTCATACCGCCCCGGACGGGCTTCCGGTAGGTGTCCAATTCGCAGCGCCTTATGGAGCCGACGGCCTCCTGTTCCAGGTCGCCGGACAACTCGAGCGCGCTCGCCCATGGTTCGAGAAGCGGCCCGCAAGTTTTTAGGGAGGATTTAGGGAAAACTCGCCCGGGCCACAAGAAGAGTTCCGTCGATCCCGGCGGCAGAAACGAAGAAGCCGCGATCGGTGTCACCCTCATAGATCAGCTCGTCGGTAAAAATCGCCGACTGCGACCGGATCCAGGTCAACCCGTCTTCGCTCAGGAAGAGGTTGAACGCGTTACCACTTGCGTTCGGACAGATCGCCAGCAAACCGGTCAGACCTCCGTGAATCCGGCAGCCGTTCAAGGCCTGCGGAAGTTCGGTGAGCTCGACGTCGTCTTCATCCATCACTCGCATCAAGGGCTGACCGCCCTGCGTGTAAGTGCCGACGACTCGGTCTCTCCACTGCGAATAGAAGCCACGATCGATCGCCTGGGTCCGGCTCCAGTTCACGCCAAAGGCTGACGTGAGGACCGCTCCTTCTGCAGTGCTCAACATCAGACCTCCTTCGGGAGCCAGCAGAATTCCCTCGTCGGTCGAGAAGGTGATCGAGATTTCTTCCCAGATAGTGAATGAGGACGAGTGATAGAGCCGGTCGTGCCCAATAGTGTCGCTCGCCGTGACGACAAGGTTGTGTCCGTTGGCTACAACCCGGGAATTTGTGAACCCCAAGCCGGGGGCGACAACTTCGGGGATCCATGTGAGCCCATCGGGCGAGCGCCAGACCTCCATTTGCTCGGGGAATCGTCCGGAGACGTCACGACTTCCTTCCGGCCCGACCGCAATCAATGCATCCCCGCTCGAGATCAGGTCATGTACCTCGACAAAGCGGCCTTCGTCGGTTGGGAAATTGGCAACGAAGGTCCATTCCATGCCGTCAATGGAAGTCAGAATCGCTGGCTGTTCGGCCTGACCGATCATCCACCAGGCACCGCTGTTGTATGCGGGTCCGGCGAGGATGCGATACCCGTCGAGGCTCGGCTCGAATTGCACGGCGAATGTGTCGCGCCCGATGACCCCGACGGAGACTCGATCCCGATCAGGGATCGTCGTTGCGGCTACCGGTGCCGGCAAGGTGTCGTCAAGGTCGGTCGGCTGCGCGATCGGATCGGGGAGCAAGAAGAGCCCGAGCACAATCAGCGCAGCCAGTCCGAGCAACACCAAAAGCTGTCGGGTTCCCCGAGGTTGCTGATCCTGCTTGTCCGAGGAGCGATCCAGTTCGAGGACTTCGACGCCGCCAGATTTTTTCGCGGCGGGATTCTTCACGGGTGACCGGTTCTTGTTCACTTGCTCAACCCGGATTCAAGCCCGATTGATCCAATACGCGACACACCTAGTACTTAGCGAGCTCCAGGGCATGGCGGATGATCCCCTCGGGATTGGGGTAGACCATGTCTTCGAGTTCCGACGCGTAAGGCATGGCGGGCAACTCGCCCAGTGCGTAACGGCGGACAGGGCCATCGAGCCATTCAAAGGTCTTGTCGGCAATCTGGGCGGCAAGCTCCGCGCCATAGCCGAGGAACTCGTTGGCTTCGTGCACGATCAAGACGCGGCTGGTCTTGCGCACGGATGCCTCGATCGTCGGCCAGTCGAGCGGGCGCAGACTGCGGAGGTCGATCACTTCGGCCGACACCCCGAGTTCCGCGAGCGGACCTACGGCTTCCATCGTGAAGTGAGCCATGGCTCCATAGGTGAGGATTGTGATGTCGGTTCCGTTGCGCCGGATCGCTGCCCGACCGATCGGCACTTTGTAGTCCCCTTCGGGGTAAGGCCCTTTACCCAGTCGGTAAAGCTTCTTCGGTTCGAGGATCAGGACGGGGTCGGGATCCTCGGCGGCCGAAGCCAGCAAGCCCTTGAAGTCGGCCGGGGTTGATGGAACGAGAACCTTGAGGCCGGGGACGTGGGCGTAGTACGTCTCGATCGATTGCGAGTGATAAAGAGCGCCATGGATGCCGCCACCGAATGGCACCCGGATCACGATCGGACAAGTCCAGGCCCCCTTGGAGCGATAGGAGATTCGAGATGCCTCTGACACGATTTGATCGAAGGCGGGGTGGATGTAGTCGGCAAATTGAATCTCCGCGAGCGGGCGCAGGTCAGTTGCTCCCATCCCGATGGCAAGGCCCACGATCAACGATTCCGAGATTGGAGTGTTGAAGCAGCGATCCTCGCCGAAGCGATCCGAGATTCCCTGGGTGGCCTTGAACACCCCACCCTTGGCGCCACTCACGTCTTCGCCGAACACAACAGTTTCGGGATGCGCAGCCATGACATCGGCAATCGCCCGGTTGATCCCGGTAATCAGGTTCACCTCGGGGCCGACCACCGCCGGTTCGGGGTAAAGCGCTGCCGGAGCCAGCTCGATCGGGTTGGCGTAAACATGGCTGAAAGGATCGTCCGGCCGGTTTCCAGCTTCGGCTTGCTCGACTGCGGCCGCGACGGTCGCCAACACCTCATTGGCGATCGATTCTTCTTCTGTCTCCGTCAGCAGGCGTTCTTCAATCAGGTATTGCCTCAGCGTCACCACCGGATCGTGACGCCTCCACTCTTCAACTTCTTCCCGACTTCGATAAAGCCGGTCGTCATCGTCGGAGGTGTGGGCGTAGTAGCGGTAAGTCTCAGCCTCGATCAGGCTCGGCCCTTCACCTTGCCGGGCGCGTTCGACCGCTTCTTTGACCGTGCGATAGACGACGAGAGGGTCGTTGCCGTCGATCAAATGTCCTTTGATCCCGTAGCCGACCGCGCGACCGTGAACCGAGCCGGCCACTTCGTCGTTGCTCGGGACCGAGATCGCATAGCGGTTGTTCTCGGTGATGAAAACGACGGGCAGTTCATGGATGCCGGCAAAGTTGACTGCTTCGTGCCAGTCGCCCTCGGAGGTGGAGCCTTCGCCGCCATAGACCGCGACTACCGCATCGTCGCCTTTGATCTGCAGCGCCTTGGCGATTCCCACCGCATGCGGGTATTGGGTGCCGATGCAAGACGATTGAGTGAAAACTCGCTTCTCGACACTCGACCAGTGGTTGGGGAGCTGGCGGCCACCGGAGAACGAATCGTCGCCGCGAGCAAAGACGGCGCCGAAGATGTCAAGCAGCGAAAGCCCCCACGCCAGTGCCACACCCATGTCGCGGTAATAGGGGAGCACCCAGTCCTTCTCGCGGTCGAGGGCCATCGCCGAAGCCACCTGAATCGCCTCGTGCCCTGATGAACCGACGACGAACGGCGCCCGACCCTGACGGTTCAGCGCGAACATCCGGTCATCGACCCGCCGGGCGAGCAGCATGAAGCGATACATCTCGCGCAGGTCGGCATCGCTCAGACCGAGGTCGGCGTGGTGAAGCTCGCGTCGCATCCAATCCATTACCGGCTGGGCCTCCAGTGCGCAATCACTTGAGAATCACTGGGCACTTGGGAGAACTATTGCGGAACTGGCGATGCCGCGCTACTCCTTTGGTGAGCGAGTCTAACTCTCCCTTGGGCCGCGAACACCTTCCCTTAGGATGACTTTCGGTGATCAAGTCCTCTTATCTGCGCGTCTATCTGCCCGAAGATCAGATCCGGTCGTGGGAAGCTCACTCGCTTGTCGACACCGCGTCGACCCCGGAGGTGGGAGCCCTACGGGTTCATCGGCGAGTCGATGGTCGAGGACGCCTGGATCACCGATTGGCGCGGCGGTCGTTACGTCTGTCCGCGGCGCCCGCATTTGCGCATGCTCGAAGGTGTGCTGGCACTCTTCAACCATCTTGAAGTATTCGGTAGAGCTGTGATAGTTCCCGAAGATGTTGCTCGGCAAGCGGAAAGGGAACTCCGCCGCTTGCGCGCCACCGAGCCCGACATCCGCTCGCATATTCTCACCTCGGCGTGGCACGTTCCCATCAGATGGCTGGTTCCGTTTGCGCCCGATGAGCGGATCTTCACCGACGGCGGCCGCTACGCGTGCATTCAATATCGAACCGGTCTCGCCAAAGGCCTCGACCGTGTCAACCGTGCCGCCGAAGTGATGATCTCCGCCGGCCTGCCCGACAATCTCGTCGCTGAGGTCAACAGTCTTGGCCTCTGGCTGGCCGAGTTCCCAGCCGAAGCAATGCTTGAGCTCGACTACGGCGGTGTCGCCGAAATGTTCGAACCATCGGTGCTTGTGATCGATGAATCCGTCGCTGACGTCTGGGCGTCGATCGAAGCGCTCTCCGCCGGCAACCTGGAAGAGGCGGGCCGTTTTTATGGCGAGCTCATGAACCGCTGGGCCAACGCCTTCGCCGTATCGTTCTCGAACTAGACCGGGTATGTTCTGGCTATGTGTTACACGTGTGGGTGCAAGCTGCCGTACGAGGATCATGGAGATCCCGCCAATATCGTCGAAGAGGATCTGAAAGCTTCGGGCCAAACGAAGACGATCAAGAAGGCCGGAGTCAAGACCGCCAAAGAGAACCTGGTCGAGCTCATCGAACTGCAACGCAAGGCCGGTGACTTGTCGCGGCCCAAGAAGGACTACAACAAGTAGCCCTCGCCGGCTCTCATCCGACCACTGATCTCTGACCCCTAGTCTGGCCGCAATGGCCTCCGCTACCGATTTCCTCGACATCGATTCGCTCCTCTCCAACGAGGAGAAGCTTTTGCGTGAGACGGTTCGGAGCTTCACCGAAGATCGGATCATCCCCGAGGTGGCCGAGTGGTGGGAGCAAGGCACCTTCCCGCACGAGCTGTCCAAGGAGATGGGGGCGATGGGTCTGCTCGGGATGCACCTCGAGGGCTATGGGTGTGCGGGGACCAGCGCTGTCGCGTACGGACTTGCTTGTCTCGAGCTCGAAGCAGGCGATTCGGGGACGAGGAGCTTCGTTTCGGTGCAGGGTTCGCTGGCGATGTTTCCGATCTGGAAATTCGGTTCCGAGGAGCAGAAGCAGCAGTGGCTTCCCCAGATGGCGGCGGGCGACGTCATCGGTTGTTTCGGGCTGACCGAACCTGACTCGGGATCCGACCCCGGCTCGATGCGGACCAATGCGCGCCGCGACGGATCCGACTGGGTGCTCAATGGAACCAAGATGTGGATCACGAATGGCAACGTTGCTGACATTGCCATCATTTGGGCTCGCACCGACGGTGGCATCAGAGGGTTCATCGTTCCCACCGAGAGTGCCGGTTTCAAAGCGAACCTCATTCATCACAAGGCCTCGTTGCGGGCATCCATCACGTCCGAGCTCGTGCTCGAGGACGTGCGCATACCGGACGACTTCGTTCTTCCCGGGGTCTCATCGATGCGAGGTCCGCTCTCTTGTTTGAGCGAAGCGCGTTTCGGGATCCTCTGGGGAGTGATGGGCGCAGCGCGTGCCTGCTACGAGTCCGCACTCGAGTACGCCAAAACGCGGCAGCAGTTCGGAACCCCGATCGCCAACTTCCAGCTCACGCAGCAGAAGCTGGTCGAGATGATGGTGGTGGTCAATCGAGGCACATTGCTCGCGCTCCATCTCGGTCGGCTCAAGGATGAAGGGCGGTTGAGTCCTGAACAGGTGAGCTTTGGCAAGCTCGACAATGTGCGGAATGCCCTCGATGTGGCGCGCACTGCCCGTTCGGTCCTCGGCGCCAACGGCATCACGCTCGAGTATCCGGTAATGCGTCATATGGCGAATCTCGAAACTGTCCTCACCTACGAGGGGACCAACGAGATCCACACGTTGATCCTTGGCCAAGCGATCACCGGCATCCCGTCGTTTTACGCCGGCAAGGGATGACGCCCGGCTCCTCTCGACGGTCGCTAGCTGAGCGCGGCTTTGATCGCCGTTTCGAAGAGCTGAGGTTCGGTCAGAAAGGCATCGTGACCTTTGGCGGAATGCACCCGATGCCACTCGACCGGAACGCCGGCCTCGGTGAGCTGGAGCACTAGCTGTCCTTGTTCGTCGGGATAGAAACAGAGGTCGGTGTCGATCGTGAAGACGTGCCAGTTCTGGTTCCGGCAGGCCGCCAGCGCCTCTTGATAGTTTGCGGAGCCGGTATCGGTGAGCAGGTCGTAATTAGACCAGGAGTCGATGATGCGAATGTAACTGTTGGGGTCGAAGCGCACGACGAGTTTCCCCCCCTGGTGCCAGAAATAAGACTCCACCGGATGGCTCACGTAGGGATGGTCGACGATCTCCTGCCGTGCCCTTGTCTGAATGGCTTCGATGGAGACGAAGGCCTTGTGACTGATGATCCGTGCCAGGGCGAGTCCCGCGGCGGGGAACTCGGTTTCGTAGTAGTCGCCGCCGCGAAAATTCGGGTCGTTGAAAATGGCCAGCTTCTGCTCGAAGTTGAGCATTCGATGAAGCGTGGTCGCCCCGAGCCCGCCGGCGAGCGAGATAACCGTGTCGACCCTGCCCGGATGGCGAGCGGCGAGTGACAGGCTCAGCAAAGCCCCAACCGAGGCGCCCGCTACTGCCTTGACCTTCTCAACGCCGAGGTGATCGAGGAGAAATAGCTGACTGTCGACAATGTCAGCCAGAGCCAACGGCGGAAACTCGGGGCCGTAACGCTGACCGGTTTCGTCGTCGATTGACGGCGGGCCGGTGCTGCCGTAGCAACCACCGAGGTAGTTGACGCAGAGGACTGCGAACCGATCGGTGTCGACAGCCAGCCCCGGGCCCACGAAGCCTTCCCACCACCCGGTCTGGTTCTCTTCCGACCAACGCTCCACTCCGTCAACCGACTCGGTGAAGCCGGCCGCGTGCTGGCTCCCGGTTAACGCATGGAAAAGGAGGATGAGGTTGTCGCGGGCGGGGTTGATTTCTCCGTAGAGCTCGTAGGCGAGGCGCACCCGGGGCAGGAGGTCACCGCTCCGCATCCGGAAAGGTGCGGGCAGCTCGAAGAACTCGGTCTTCGAGCGAGAACCCGTCCCCGGGTGTCGCCCTGTCATCGGTCAGGCCACTGCGGCGAGCGCCTGGTCGAGGTCTTCTTTGATGTCATCGATGTGCTCGATTCCCGCCGAGATTCTGACCAGATCGGGGGTTACGCCGGTGGTGAGCTGTTCGCCTTCATCGAGCTGCTGATGTGTGGTCGACGCAGGATGAATCACGAGCGACTTGGCATCGCCGACGTTGGCGAGATGGCTGAGTAGCTGCGTGTGGTCGATGAACCGCTTGCCGGCCTCATACCCGCCAGCGATTCCGAAAGAGAGCACCCCGCCGAAGCCATTGCGCAGGTACTTCTTCGCCGCGGCGTGATAGGGATGAGACTCGAGACCCGGATAGCTCACCCAGGTCACCTGCTCATGATTCTCGAGCCACTTCGCCAGCGCCAACGCGTTTTCGCCATGACGGGTGACTCGCAGCGAAAGCGTCTCCAGTCCTTGCAGGAAGAGGAAGCTGTTGAACGGCGACAGCGCGGCCCCCAGGTCGCGCAGACCTTCGACCCGGGCGCGAATGGCGAACCCAATGTTGCCGAATTGTGAATCGGAGTTGAACACGTCGGTGAAGACGAGGCCGTGGTATCCCGGCGCCGGCCGAGTGAAGATCGGGAACTTGCCGTTGCGCCAGTCGAAGTTGCCCGAGTCGACGATGATCCCGCCAATCGAGGTCCCGTGTCCTCCGATCCACTTCGTAGCGGATTCCACGATGATGTCGGCCCCGAAGTCGATCGGTCGCGACCAATAGCCGGCCGCCCCGAAGGTGTTGTCGACAACGAGCGGGATCCCATGCTTGTGCGCGATCTCCGCTAGGGCTTCGAAGTCGGGGATGTTGTACTTGGGATTGCCGATGGTCTCGACAAAGAGCGCCTTGGTCTTGTCCGTGATCGCCTTTTCGAAGTCGGCCGGGTCGTCGCCGTCAACGAATGACACATCGAAGCCGAGCCGCGGGAAGGCAACCTTGAACTGGTTGTAGGTGCCGCCATAGAGATATGACGTCGAAACGAAATGGTCGCCGGCTTCGAGCAGTGTGGTAAACGCGAGAAGCTGGGCCGCCTGTCCTGAGGAAGTCGCTACTGCCGCAACCCCTCCTTCCAGCGCGGCGACACGCTGTTCGAAAACATCGGTCGTCGGGTTCATGATTCGGGTGTAGATATTCCCGAACTCCTGCAGCCCAAAGAGGCGGGCCGCGTGATCGGCGTCGTTGAACGTGTAGCTAGTGGTCTGGTAGATCGGCACGGCCCGGGCGTTGGTGCCCGGGGCCGGGTTTTGCCCGGCGTGGACCTGCAAGGTCTCGAAGCGGTAATTGCTCATTAGTTCTTCCTTTGGGATTAGATCGACCTTATGGATCGACTTAGGTGAAAGCACCGCGGTAGCGGGGGTTATAGCTCTCGGGTGGTGGCGGTGTGCTACGAGCGAAGGGCGCCCGGATCTACCACCCGAGAGCGCCGACAACACCTGGATCCAGAGAGTCGAAGAGCCACGAAGCCGGCAGTCTAAGCGCGGACTTCTTGGCGCATAAAAGCGACATAGGCGATGGCGAAGAGCGCGGTCGACATCGCCACTAGAGCGACGATTTGTGGCCACACCACCGAGAGGCTCTGGGTGATCGAGAGGTTGGAGACCAGCGCCTGGCTGACTTGCTCGATCGTCACCAGCCCGGTAGTCCGTTCGGTGGGATCGAGCAGGACCGTCGAGGTCTCCGAGAAGAGCGTAAATGGAGACAGTCGGGAGAGCAGGAGCTCGGCCCGCAGGCTCGAGGTCTGGTCATCGGGATTGGCCAGGATCGAGGCCGCGGCCTGGAACAAGAAGCCGCCGAAGAGAGTGAGTACGAGCCAAACGCCCACCGCGATCATCGCTGAGGTAGCCGCCCGGCGACCGGTCACTGAGGTCAAGGTGGCCAGCGCCTGCCAGAAACCCACATAAATGACGGCCACGAGCAGCCAGACGAGAAGACGGGCGATCTCGGTGGGTTCCGGGATGAGACCTAGCCGAAAGATCCCGATTCCGGCGACGAACGTGGTGAGGGCTGTGAGCAGCACCGCAATGACCGCGAGCCCACCGACGAATTTGCCGAGGATCACCTCGTCGCGGTGGATTGGCTGGGCCAGGAGACGGGGCAGGGTTCCCTGGCTGCGCTCGCCGCTGATCGCGTCGAATCCGAACATGATGCCGAGCAACGGGCCGAGAAAGCCAATGAAGACCACCAGCGGAAACGGCACCGGGTCGTTGGTGATGGTGAAGAGCTTGAGAAAAAGAGCAGGCACTCCCTGGGTGTCCGCGGCCACCGACCGAATGCCGGTCGAAGCGGCGAAGACTGCCGCAGCCGCGACGATGGCGAAGAGGATGGCGAGGACGATGAACCGGCCGGAGTGCAGGTGATCGGCGAACTCTTTGCGCGCCACTACCCGCCACCCGGAGCCAAGACCGTACTCCCGCGGCGGCGCGGGCGCCGTCGTTGTCGGCAACGCTTGTGTCGAAGCCTTGTGGAGTGCTCGTCAGACACGCGACTCCTCCTGGCGGAAGTACCTGCGGTAGACCTCGTCGAGATCGTCAGAGGCGCGTCGCACCGCGTCGATCTCAACTCCTCCTTCGACCAGTGCGCTTACCAACTGCTTCGTCGCCCCGCGCTCGACTTCGATCATGTAAGTGCCGGGTAAGCGGCCGGCGGCGACGGCGTGGACGAATCTCCGTCCGTCCACGGCCCGGTGCAAAGTCTGTTCCCCGCTCGGAGTCACCACCTCTACTTCCTCCGGACCCCGGCTCCGGCTGGCGAGGTCGCGCGGGGTTCCCTGCGCCACGACTACTCCTTTGACAAAGATCGCCACTCGATCGCACACGGCTTGCACCTGGTGCAGGAGGTGGCTCGAAAGCAGCACCGTGACCTGCTCGTGATCGGCGAGGCGGCGAATCATCGCCAGGATCTCAGCAACACCTTCGGGGTCGATGGCGGTGGTCGGCTCATCCAGGATGAGTACGTCGGGCCGCTTCAACAACGCGTCGGCGATGCCGAGACGCTGCTTCATCCCCCGCGAGTAGGTGCCAGCTTTTTGGTTACGGGCATCGGCCAATCCAACCTCATCGAGCAGTTGATCGATTCGACTGCGAGCCTCGGCCGGGCGGATCCGGTTGAGCTCGGCGGTGAAGCCGAGATTCTCAAAGCCCGTCATGGAGTCATAGAAACCAACCGCGTCGGGCAGATAGCCGACGCGGCTCTTGACCTCAAGCGGGTTGCGGGTGGGGTCGAGGCCGAGCACCTCGACCTGGCCCGAAGTTGGTTCCACCAGCCCGAGCAACATGAGGATCGTTGTCGTCTTGCCTGCGCCGTTTGGCCCGAGCAGCCCGAAAACTTCACCAGGGACGAGTTTGAGATCGAGTGAGTTCACCACCCGCGCCTCCCCGTAGTCCTTGGTCAGGCTGCGGGTGACGACCGTCGGTTTGCTCACCGGCTACCTCCGGCCGAAGCGACGAAACACCCAGCCCAGGGCTGCCAGCGTCAACAGGATCAGACCGATACCGACCAAGCCGCCAAATGCCGAAGGATTAACGGTGGCCCGGACATCCATCGTGGCGTCGGCCTCATTGGTGTTTGCGCTGAAGCCGATCACGTAGTCACCGGCAATCGCTTCGGCTGACGGGGTGATCGTGGCGTTCACGGTGGCGACTTCACCGGCCGCGATTGTGGCCACCCCCTCGGTGTCGAAGGTGACGTCCCACCCATTGGGTGGGGTGGCGGCCAGGGCGACGTTGAGCAAATCGGCGGAGCCGCTATTGAAGATGACTATCGGAAACTGGACCGGTTGTCCGGCAGTCACATTGGCGTTGAGACGCTCGTCGGGGGTCGTGAGCAGCATGTCGAAGCTGCCGGTAATTTGAACCTCCAAGATGGTTTCGGCATCGACCCCGGCGCCGCGGGCGGTTACTCGCAGTTGGTAATCGCCGGCCTGTACCCCGGCAGGCGGAGTGGCTGTGACAGTCACCCGCCCGGTGGCCCCGGAGTCGATCGTGATCGTTGAGGCCTGGCTCGACGCTTGGGGCCGCGCCTCTACGAGCCAGCCGATCGGACCTTCGCCGGCGAGTTCGAGCTGTACTTCGGCCGGAGTGTCGTTCTTGATGTCGACGTTGAAGGGGAAGGTGGAGCTGGCGGGCCCGCGCAGGCCAGGGAATTCGGGGATCATTGTCACTAAGCCTCCGGCGCCTCCCAGCACCGTCACATTGACGGGGACCGAGATCGTTTCCCCGTTCCCACTAGCGGTAACGGTCAAGGGGTAGTCGCCGTCGGCGGTCCCGGTGGGAACGATGACATCGAGGCGGACCTCAGGGAGAAGGTCAGGGCCCACCGTCACCTGGCTGATGACAAATCCGCCGCCGCGGAAAGTGCCCGTCCAGCCGTCGGGAACTCCATCTACGGCCAGAGCCACGATGGTGTTCGTTGGCGCGGTGATCGCCAGGTCAAAACCGGCCGTGTCGCCGGGCTCCACTGTCAGTCCGGGGTAGGCGGTCGCCACGGAGAGACCCGTGGTTTGGGCGATGGCGGGAAGAGAGAGTTGTGCCGCCAGAGCCAGCGCGAACGCGACCGTAACCAGTTTCTTCATCGTCCTTGAATCCTCCACAAGCTTTCGGGGGAAGGGGTCACCTAACTGCTTGAAGGGTAGACGGCGGGTCTAAAACGCCGCTAAATGCGAACCCAGGGTTGGTGGCGGGGTTGTACACCGTCTCCAGCCCATGGAGCGACGGACTTTCCCTCCAATCAGGTTCTGAACGCATTTTGCCGAAGAATCAGCAGCCATGAGCGCCATCTTTCGGTCGGGAGCGACTAGCCCTGCTTTGGGCAATATCGGGGAACCGTTCCATCTGGCTCGGGCCGCCAGCGGGCTCGTCGGCTTCTTTGGCTTCGGGGCCATGGCCGTGGTCTATGGATGGCCCGAAGGGTGGGTTCTTGCCCTTTTCTCGCTGGCGGTCGCCGGCCACGCTCAGATCCGGCGCGCCATGCCCGAGCGATCGATCGGCATCTCCCTTCTTATCGACCTGATGTGGGTGGCGACTATTTTCGTGGTCGGCCATGCCCCGGCCGCAGCGGTCGTCCCCGGCCTCACCTACCTAATGGTGGCGACGGTGCTCTCGCTCGACGGGTGGAGGGCCGGTGGCTTCATCGTCGGGATCCAGGCGCTGGTCGCGGTCGTGGCGCTGGTGATGGCCGAGCATGGAACTTTGGCCAGGTCGACAGAGGAACAAGTCGTCTTCACGCTGGTCGCAGTTGCCGTCCATTTTCCAACCATCTCCTGGCTGATCAGTGCCTCGACCCGCCTCCTCCGAACGCGACAGGAGATCGCGGCTCAGGAGGCAGCCCAGGAGGAGAAGCTGCGGACAGTCACCGATAATGCATCCGACGCGATCGTCGCGTTCGATGGCGCCGGCCGGATCGAGTTCGCCAACCGCACCGTCAAGTCGATGTTCGGTTTAGATCCGGCGGAGGTGATCGGTTCGCCAGTCGACCGCATTCTCCCGGGGCTGTTGAAGGCCAAGTCTGACTTCAACCGGCCGGTGACCGGGGTGCGGGCGGATGGACGCGAGGTTCCACTCGAGGTGACTGTTAGCCGTTCTTCGAAACCCGGCCTGCGGGTGGCGATCATGCGCGACGTCACCGAGAAGCTGGGCACGCTGCGTCGGATCGAATTTCAAGCGGCGTTGCTCGATCAAGTGCGGACCCTGGTTGTTGCTGCCGACCTCGACGGCACGCTCCTCTACGCGAACGCGAACGCCGCTGACACCTTGGGTCTGCGGCCGGCGCAGATGCGGAAGACCAAGCTTTTCGATTTGGTCTGCGCGGCGGATCGGGAGGCACTCAAGGGGGTCTCTGTCCCGCGCAGTGGCACCTGGCGAGGAGAAGTGACGCTCGCCGCCTCGGATGGGTCCGAGCTTCCAGCGCTGGTGACATTGACCCGCGTTCTCGATAGCCAGGGCGAGCCAATGGGTTTTGGAGCGGTGGCCGCCGACATCGCTTCTCGGAAACAGACGGAAGAGAAGATGACCTCCCTCCTTGCCTCGAAGGACGAGTTCGTTACCTCCGTCTCGCATGAATTGCGCACGCCACTGACTGTGATCGTGGGGATGGCGGAGGAATTGCGGAGGTCCTTTGATGAGTTCGAGGTGGCCGACGTGAAAGAATTGATTGGCGTCATCGCCGAGCAGTCGAGGGAGCTTGCCAACATCGTCCAGGATTTGTTGGTGATCGGCCGGTCGGACGGGGGAGGCCAGCTCGTAATAAAACCCGAGCCGATCGACCTCGACGAGGAGCTCGGCGCGTGTGTGCAGCTCTATGTACCGGCTGAGCGTCCTGCGGAGTTGTCCCTCGAGGCGGAACTGCCCGTCGTTGCCGACCCGTTCCGCCTGCGCCAGGTCGTTCGCAACCTGCTGACGAATGCAGTGCGATATGGAGGTCCAGAGTTGCGGCTGCAGGCAGTCCAGAACGCCCTCTTCACCACGATCAGTCTTTGGGACAATGGCCGGGGGATCCCCGCCGAAGACGCCGCCCACATTTTCGACCCGTACGTCCGTTCTACGACAGGGCCCGCTCTGCCCGGATCGATGGGTCTTGGTCTAGCCGTCGCTCGCAAACTCACCCAACTGATGGGCGGGGACCTGGTTTACGAGCGCCGCGACGGTTGGTCAGTATTTGAGATCACCCTCCCCACCGCCCGGGCTGCGGTCGCGGTGTAGTTCTTTTGGGAACCCAGGGTTCGCAGCCGCGCTAGACACGGATAACGGCCCAGAGAACGACGCGAACCCCAGCGGCTATCGCGTTCGTATTGCTCCACAAGGAGGAAACATGAAACGACATTCCTTGGCCCTTGTGGCCGTTCTAACCCTTGTCTTCGCTTGCGGGGGCGGCACGACAGCAACGACCGACGCCTCACCTGCAACCACGGCCGCAACCCCGGCAACAACGGCTCCGACCGAGACAACAGCGGAACCCGCCGGCACTACCGCAGCTGGCGCGACAACCACGGCAGGAGCTGCCGGCGAAGAAACGCTCATGTTGAGCAGCACCGAGCTCGGTGATGTCCTCACCGACTCCGAGGGAAATACCCTCTATCTGTTCATGCCTGACGAGCAGGGCGGCGAGCCGACCTGTTACGACGACTGTGCCGCTAACTGGCCCGCCTTCACAGGGACGGTAAGTGCCGGCGATGGCGTCGATGCATCTTTGCTAGCGACGGCGACCCGTACTGACGACGGAGGCGACCAGGTGGTCTATAACGGTTGGCCCCTCTACTACTTCATTGGCGATGAAGCACCGGGCGACACGAACGGCCAAGGTGTGGCTGACATCTGGTGGGTGGTCGACGCGGCCGGAGAGGCGATTAGCGGCTAACCCCTAGCCTCGACCTCGATCGAAGTCGACAGCGCGGCGGACCTAGGCGAGCTAATCGCACGAATCAGCTCGCGATTCGATCAAGTGAAAGGGCTGGGGAGTTTCCCTAGGCGAAGAACTTGACTATGGCCTCGGTGTCGTCGGAGAACGCCCAACGGTGGGTGACTTTGCCGTCCTTCATGTGGTGGATCTCCGCCGTCCGGTATTTCAACGTCTTTCCATTCCGCGTGGCGGTGGCGTCGACCAGCGCCACCAGATGTTCATCGTTGGCGATGACGTCGTGCAGGTCGGCTCTTATCTCGGTGTCTGAGCCTCCCATCATTTCCATCATGGCCTGTTTGCCCCGGATCGGAGTGTCGCCTCCGATGTACCACCACTCGACGTCATCGGCCACGGATTCCATCATCGGCCCGAAATCTCCAGCCGCAAATGATTCGGTGACCTCGCGGTACTTGGCCGCATTGGGATGGTCCGCCATGTTGCCTCCTAGTTGGACTGGTCGGAGCCGTCGAATCTAGGCGGCGGAGCGATTGCATGCGGCGGCGATGTCAGAATCTGAGGCGTGTCCGATGACGGGTTGCTGTCCGACGAGTTCGCAACGGTGCCGGGTTACCTCGATACCGCCTCGGTGGGGCGTCCACCGCTGGTGGCCGTCGAAATTCTGCGTGACCGGGTGGACAATTGGGAGCGCGGCCTGGACCGACCCGAATCCTTCGACTCCGATATCGCGCGGTCTCGAGTGGCCTACGCCCGGTTGGTAGAAACCGAACCGAGCTCGGTCGGGGTGATGAGTCAGGTCTCGGTGGTATCCGGAATCGTGGCGAGCTCGCTTCCCGACAGGGCCGTCGTTCTCTGCGCCGAGGAAGACTTCTCTTCGGTGTTGTTTCCGTTCCTTGCCGACGAGCGTTTGCAGGTCCGACATGTTCCTCTCGACTCCTTATTGGATTCGATCGGGAGCGGCGTCGACTTGGTGGCGGTTAGTGCCGTCCAATCAGCCGACGGTCGGGTGTTGGATCTCGATCAGCTTGCCAGTCGGGCAGAGCGCGAAGGCGTCAAGACTTATGTCGATTTGACCCAGGGTGCAGGATGGTTGCCGATTGGGGCTGACAAATTCGACGTCACTGCCTGCCATGCCTACAAGTGGCTGTGCTCGCCCCGAGGGGCTGGGTTTCTGACCGTCGGCAAGAACACGGAAGACTGGCTTGTCCCCCGCTACGCGAACTGGTTTGCCGGAGACGACCCTTGGACTTCGATCTACCGACCACCGCTGCGACTGGCCGGCGACGCCCGCCGCTTCAACGCCTCACCCGCCTGGTTTTCCTATGCGGCGGCTGCGCCCACGCTCGAACTTCTGGCCGATATGGGACCGCAGGCGATCGGAAAGCACAACGTCGACCTCGCCAACGGCCTCAGGCACGCACTGGGCCTCCAACCGTCCAACACCGCAATCGTCAGCGTCGACACCCCCTTCGGCCCAGAGCTGGCCGCCGCCGGGATTACCGCTGCAATGCGGGCGGGACGGGTGCGTATGTCGTTTCATCTCTACAACACCAAGGACGACGTCGAGGCCGCGGCTGCCATCCTTTCCGTGTGAAAGCACCTTTGGAACTACTCCCAAGGTGAGCGCCTCGGGTATTTGGCGCAATCGGGACTTTCGAATCGCCTGGTCAGCGGTTCTGGTCAACGACACTGGAGACTGGGTACTTGCCGTCGCCTTGCCAGTTTTCGTCTTTGTCGAGACGGGATCGGGCGGAGCAACCGCAATCCTCTTTGTTTTGCAGTTTGTCGCTGGCGCGTTTCTCGGCCCGATCGGCGGCAGCCTCGTCGACCGCTGGAATCTGCGCCGGGTTCTGACGTGGACGAACCTCGCTCAAGCCGTCGCCTTGCTGCCGCTTCTCGCCGTCACCGGTGATCGGATCTGGCCGGCCTATGTGGTTATGGGCGTGCAGTCCACCCTTGCCCAGTTGAACAATCCGGCGAACGTCTCTCTGCTGCCACGAGTAGTGCGAAGCGATCAAATAGCGGGCGCCAACGCGGCTCTTGGAGCCGCCTCGAGCATTGCCCGATTGGGCGGCGCTGCACTCGGTGGTGTGTTGGTTGCCTGGCGAGGACTCGGGCCGATCATCCTTGTCGATGCCCTCAGCTTTTTGGCAGTGGCGATAGCGATTCAATTCATCCGAGCCGACACGTCAGCCGCAGCTGCATCGCACGAAGAGCCAAAAGGGCGTCTCCGGACGGCACTGAAAGCAGTTGTTGCCCATCCTCCCCTTGCTCACGTTCTCTCTCTCGAAGGGCTTGCCCAGGTTGCACAGGGAGGGTTTGTCGTGCTGTTCGTGGTGTTTGTGATCGAAACCCTCGGCGATGACGGAAGCGGGCTGGGTCTAATCCGCGGGACCATGGCGATCGGAGCGCTTGCCGGCTCGGCCATTATCGGTCGGATTTCGCGGCGCGTCGATGCGCTGATGCTGTTCGCGGTAGGGCTTGTCGGATTGGGCCTTGTGTCGCTCATGTTTTGGAACGCCCCATCTGTCACGACGTCGCTCTGGGTTTATGTCGTGCTGTTCGCTTTGTCAGGAATTCCTGGCTCTGCCCTTTCGGTCGGGTTATTCACCACGATCCAAACCCAAAGCCCACGAGAAACAGTCGGGAGAGTCGTCGGTCTCCTCGGGACCAGCGAGGCCATCGGCCTCGGCATCGGGTCGATCGCCGCCGGTGCACTGGTCGACCGGGTCGACCTACAGCCGATGCTCAACGGCCAAGCCGCCATCTACCTCCTGGCTGGGGCGCTCGCTCTGCTTGTTGTGGCACGACAAAGGGGCAGTTTCGCCGGAAAGAACTAGTCGGGGTATTCGACTGCCTAGCTGGCGTCCCTGATCACGACACAACACGATTCGGGTCCCGGATTAAGGACCGTCTCGAAGTTCTGAGGGGCGATGATTTCTTGGAGAGCTCCTATCTGCCCTTTCCAAGGTGGATGCGCTTGTGTTACCTCGCCGAACGGTCGTTAGAGAGACCTTGGTTGCAGCCGGCAATTTCAGTCCGGAGACTTGGCCATCGATGGACGGAATTGACGGTCAGTATGGTGACTCCCCTCTCGAGATTGGCGGTTACGACGACGTGTGATGGCACATTCCGAGGTCCACAGGACACATCGAATGGGTTGGCTGAGGGCGGCCGTGCTCGGGGCGAACGATGGCATCGTCTCGACGGCGAGTCTCGTGATCGGCGTCTCCGCTTCGGACATCGGCAGGAGCGGTGTCCTGGTAGCGGGTATCGCAGGTCTCGTGGGAGGCGCGCTATCGATGGCGGCCGGAGAGTATGTCTCGGTGAGCTCCCAATCCGACACCGAGGCAGCCGAACTCGCGCGTGAGCGGCGCGAAATCACCGACGACCCTGAGGCTGAGCGTGCGGAGCTGGCCGGCCTCTATGAAAAGAGAGGTCTTGACCCCGTCCTCGCCCGCCAAGTAGCCGAGCAGTTAATGCAGTCAGACGGTTTGGCTGCCCACGCTCGCGAGGAACTTGGGATCTCCGAAGTTACGGCCGCCCGTCCTGTGCAGGCAGCGTTGGCCTCCGCTGCTGCCTTCGCTATCGGGGCTGCCCTCCCTTTGATTACTGCGGCGCTCGCGGGCGACAGGGTTCGGATTTGGCTGGTTGCGGCCATGTCGCTGGGTTTCCTCACCCTCCTCGGAGCCGTTGGAGCACGTGCTGGAGGCGCACCGGTCATTCGGGCAGCATTGCGAGTTGCCTTCTGGGGCGCCCTGGCCATGGCGGTGACTGCCGCCATCGGCGCCGCGTTCGGAACAGTTGTTTGACGCGTCCGAATCGTTGTTGGACGAGGAGATGGTCTCGAAACTGTTCAACCGATTACGGGGAGGAAAGCCCTCCGACCCCCTGCTGAGCAAGCTCTCCGAGCAGGAACGAAGGATTCTTGACCTAATCACAGCGGGCAAGACCAATCGTCAAATCGCCGAAGAGATGTTCCTCGCCGAGAAGACCGTGAAGAACTATGTATCAAACCTCCTGACCAAGTTGGGGATGAGTCGGCGAAGCGAGGCCGCCGCCTACGCCGCTCGCGCCGGCGCCTCAAACATCGACCCGGACCGGGAAGATTGGGAGTCGAGAGATTGATTTCGCGTCCCCAGCGCGTCCTGGGGCGATTTCAGCGTAGGTGAGTAAGTCCCTCAGGGTGCCGAAAACCCCGTCAGCATTGAAGAATTAGCAGGTGGCCAGGGGCAGAATCGGACTGCCGACCTACGGTTTTTCAGACCGTCGCTCTACCAACTGAGCTACCTGGCCGCGTTTGGGTGTTGGGCGGGGATGACGGGATTCGAACCCGCGACCTCCGGCTTGACAGGCCGGCGTGAACTCCAGACTTCACCACACCCCCGTGTGGACCGGTCCAACCCGGCGCCGCGAAAGTATAGAGGCGGGGGTTTGACGTCTCTCGGGCCGGGCCAAACTGCACGGATGGAAATCAGTCGTGAGTCAATCGGCGTTGCTGCCAAACGCCTTGCTTCCTACACCCGTCGTACGCCGGTAATCGAGGTCAACGCGGCCGACTTCGATCTGAACGGCCGATTGCTCTTCAAGCTCGAGATGCTCCAACGGACCGGCAGCTTCAAGGTCAGAGGCGCTTTCAACCTGGTCCTCGCTCACATGCACGGAGATTCCCCCTCCGACCCGGTGGTGGCCGCCTCTGGAGGCAACTTCGCCTTTGCCCTCGGTTACGCCGCGAGTCGGCTGCGGGCCAAAGCCCATCTCTTCGTGCCAAGCACCTCGCCGCCGGCCAAGATCACCAACGTTCGTTCGACAGGAGCCAAGGTCACGGTCATCGACGGCTTCTACGGCGACGCCCTCGAAGCGAGTCGCCAGTTCGTGGCGGCGAACGGCGGTGTTCTCGCGCACGCCTACGACCAGGACAAGGTCGTCGAAGGTGCCGGCACCTGCGGACTCGAGATCCAGGAACAAGTTCCCGACGCCGACACGGTGGTGGTCTCGGTCGGTGGTGGCGGGCTGATAGCCGGAATTGCACTGGCGGTCCAGGACGACGCGCGAATCGTTGGCGTCGAGACCGAGTTGACTCCGACCCTGTTCGAGGCTCGCCGCCAGGGAGCACCGGTCGATGTCGAGGTGGGTGGAATCGCAGTCAGCTCATTGGGATCGAAGCGATTGGGCAATATTGCCTGGGAGGTGAGCCAGAAGTGGATCGACGATTCGATTCTCGTGACCGACGACGCGGTACTCGAAGCTCAACGCCGGCTCTGGTCGGAATCTCGGATCATGGTCGAGCCTGGCGCGGCGGCCGGCACCGCTGCCCTTCTCTCCGGTGTTTACCGACCGGGAAAAGACGAAACGGTTGTGGTGGTGCTGTCAGGCGCCAACCTCGACCCGGCCTCGATCTTCTAGGCGAAGGAAATCGCCACTTTGCCCAATTGGTCGCCCGACTCAAGGCGTCGGAAGCCATCGGGGGCGTTCTCGAAGTCGTAAACCTGGTCGATCGATATCGGCAGTCGCCCGGACTCCACCAGATCGAGCGTCGCTGTGAACTGCGAACGGTTGGCCATCGTTGAGCCGATGATCTCCAATTGTTTGAACCAGAGGACTGGCAATGACAGCTCGACCTTGTTTCCTGCCGTCGCGCCGCACACCACCAGCCGACCGCCGGGCGCGAGCGAGCGAAACGACTGATCCCAGGTCGCCTGACCGACGTTCTCGACCACGACATTCGCACCGCGTCCCGTGAGTTCCTTGATTTCTTTTGAGAATTCGCCGGCCGAGTCGAAGCCTGCCTCGGCTCCATAGGCCATTGCCCAATCAATCTTGGCCTGGTCCCGAGACGTCACGAGCACTCGCGCTCCCAGCGCCCGAGCGATCAGTGCCGCGGCCGACGAAACCCCGCCTCCTACGCCGACCACGAGCACGGTGTCGTCAGATGTGAGTCCAGCTCGCTCAAGCATGCGATACGCCGTCGAGGCGGCCAGCCCGAAGCTACCGGCGACCTCCCATGACACATTGGCTGGCTTGCGAAAGAGATTCGAAGCCGGGAGAACGATCATGTCGACCAGCGTTCCCGGCACTCGCTCCCCGAGAATCGTGTACTGCGCGCAGAAGACCATGTTGTCTGTCGTGCAGTATTCGCACTCCCCGCATGACAGCGAGGGGTTGATGATCACCTCATCTCCCACCGCCCATTCGCTTACACCTTCGCCCACTGCGTCCACAGTGCCCGCTCCATCGCTACCGAGAATGTGGGGAAGTGTTTTGGGTTTGGGAAGTCCCTGCGTTACCCAGACGTCCAAGTGGTTGAGACCGGCGATGCGCAATCGCACTCGCACCTCACCCGGACCGGGCCGCGGCTCGGGCACCTCGCCCAGCCGAAGAGCGCCTATTCCCGTAGTGTCATCGAGAAGCCAAGCACGCATGCGGCGAGAGTAGGAGGAGCTATGCCCGAGGCCAGCATCAAGGTCCGATCGGTGGTGATCAACACCACCGATGAAATGGCGCTGGCGAAGTTTTGGACGGAGCTTCTCGGCGTAGAGATAGCGCGGGAAGTTCCGGGCTTCATCTGGACCAAACCACAGCGGGCCGGTGGTTACTCGATTGCGTTCCAGCGCGTGGCCGCTCCCACGCCCGGGCGACGACGGCTACACCTCGACACCAGCGTCAACGATGTCGAGGCCGCAAGCAAGCGAATAATCGAGTTGGGTGGCTCACACGTCGAGGATCACGAAGTGCCCGGGTTTTCATGGAGGGTGATGGCCGATCCCGACGGCAACGAGTTCTGCATCGCGGCAGAGCATTAGGGCCTTCCGTGGTTCATCGGTTCTCGCTCCGTCCCCGTTTCTACGAGCTCGATCCCTACAACCACGTCAACCACACGTCCTATTTGCAGTACTTCGAAGCCGCGCGAGTCGAGGCTCTAGCGGAGGTCGGCCTTGGTCTCGACGTCATGTCCCAACGCGGGTTTCAGATCGTCTTGGTGGAGCTGACCGCGCGTTTCTTCAACGCCGCGACTCTGCACGACGACCTCGTCGTCTCGACGGCCGTGGCCGAGATCGCTCGGGCGAGCTCGAAATGGTCCCAGGAGATCCGGCGCGGCGACGATGTCATTGCCACCCTCGACTTGCGAGCCGCATTCACCAACCTTGAAGGTCGCCCGACGCGTCCGCCTCCGGACTTCGCCGAGCTAATGGGTGCGATCTAGCCCGCAAGAAATCCGGCAACCCAATCGTTGGCCGGAGTGTCGACCAGCTCTTCATAACGTCCGGTCTGGACGACACGGCCATCGTGCAACAAGGCAATTCGGTCGGCTATTGAACGAGCCTCGTCGTGATCGTGGGTGACGTAAATCACACAACGTCCGGTCAAAATTTCGCCCATCTCTTCGATGAGCCGGCGTCGCAGTTGTCGATCGAGGGCACCGACTGGCTCGTCAAGCATGACCACTCGCGGCTCGGGAGCAAGGGTGCGGGCGAGGGCGACTCGCTGCTGCTCGCCCCCCGAGAGGCGATCCACCGAACGACTGGCCATACCCTCGAGGCCGACGAGGGCCAACGCCTCTGTGGCTTTGCCTTCGTCCATTCCATGCATCCGCAGACCAAAAGCGATGTTCTGGACCACGGTGAGATGAGGAAACAGCGCATAGCCCTGGAACATGAGCCCGAAGCGGCGGAGATGGGTCGGAGTCTTTGCCAGGTCTTGGCCGTCAATGGTGATACGGCCCCGATCCAGCACTTCGAGCCCGGCGATAGCCCGGAGCAAGGTTGACTTACCCGAGCCTGAAGGGCCAAGAAGGGCGACTGTCTCGGTCGATCCGACCTCGAGCGTGGCGCCGTCCAGAGCGACCTTCTCGCCGAAACGCACCGTGACGTCCTCGACCAGCAACATCAGAAAGTTCCGGCCCACTCGCCCCGCAGGCGGTCGATAAGAAGGACGACGACGGCGGTCAGCCCGGCGAGGATCACGGCGAGTGCCATCGCCTGTGCATAGGAAGCAGTTCCCGGCCGGCCGAGCAAACGGAAGATCAATGTCGGCACCGTCACGCTCGAGGGACGAACGACAAACGAGGTCGCCCCAAACTCGCCGAGCGAGACGACGGCAGCTAATCCCGCCCCAACCAGCACGGCGCGGCTGACAATCGGCAAGTCGATCTCTCGCCAGACGCGAGCAGGCGAGGCTCCGAGCACTGCCGCCGCTTCGCGCAGCTGCGGTCGAATCGACCGAAGCAACGGGAGGGTCGCTCGCACAACGAACGGCAATGCCACCAGTGCGTGTGCAAGTGGCACCAACGCCGCAGTTCCGCGCAGATCGACGGGCCAGTCGAGAGCGAGCAGGAACCCGAATCCGACAGTGACCGCCGAAGTGCCCAACGGAAGCATGAGCCCAGCGTCGAACCATTTCCCTGCTCGCCCGCGACTTGCCGCAATGGTGCGCGCGGCCAGCAGTCCGATGGTCGTCGCAATCAGGGTGGCGATGCCTGCGTAGAGAAGCGAGTTGCCGATAGCTGCCAGCGGGTCAAGGCTTTGGCCTGGTGCCGAGAACGACCACCCACCGAAAGAGCTCACGACCAGTGCCCAGAGTGGGACCGAGAGCAAAGCAAAGCTTGCCAGAACGACCGTTATCACCGCAGGTTGTTGCCGTGCACGCGGCCGGGGGAGAGCGGCCTCCGCGCTGAGGTCAACCGTCGTCTGCCGCTGCCAGTGCGACGACAGCCAGAGCGAGATGGTCACAAAGAGGAGTTGCAAGACTGCCAACGCCGCGGCCACCGGGAGGTTGCCGAAGTTGACTGCCTGCTGATAGATCTCAACCTCGATGGTGCGTAAACGTCCACCGCCGAGAATCAGCACGGCTCCAAACGACGCAAAGCAAAAGAGAAAGACGACGGCTGCGGCTGACACCAGCGCCGGCCGCAGCAAGGGAAAGGAAATTGCCCAGGCAGCCCGCCATGGCGAAGCTCCCAGCACGCGGGCAGCTTCTTCCATTCGCCGATCGATCCGGCTCCAGACTCCGCTCACGGTTCGCACGACCACTGCAATGTTGAAGAAAACATGGGCGGCAAGGATCGCTCCGACCCCGCGCGGCATAAGCCCCAGAAACGCGGCTCCGACCACGACCGTGGGGAGCACAAAGGGAATGGTGACCAAAGCTCTGACGACGGGCTTGCCAGGAAAATTGAATCGAGCGAGCGCCCAGGTCAGCGGCAGGGCAGCCACCAGGGTCAGCAAGGTGGACAGCACCGCTTGCCAAACAGTGAACCAGGCCGAGGCCAAGAACCTGGGCCTGGTCAGCTCGGCGAACGCGTTCTCTTCGAAGGCGTGGATCAGCACCCTCGTAACCGGAAAGAGGAAGAAGTAGCCGAGGAACGCGACTGGCAGGACCCAGACCCACCAGCTTCTCAGGCGAAGAGGTCGGCCCACTCGGTCAGCCATCGCTCTCGATTCTGTTCGATGATCTCCGGGTCCAGCGTGATTGCGTGCTCGGGGACAGTGGAGTGCTCGACGAAAACCTCGGGCAAGGCGACTGTGGAATTGGCTGGATAGACAAACCAGGTAAGTGGGATCGTCGACTGAAACTCAGGGGACAGCATGAAATCGATGAGCGCGCCCGCCTGTTTCGCGTGTTCGGTTCCGGCGAGGATGCCGGCGAATTCCGTCTGTCGATAACAGCCGTCGGTGATCACCCCGGTCGGTGCCTCGGTGACCGGCGGATCGGAAAAGAGCACCTCCACCGGCGGCGACGACGCGTACGACACGACCAGCGGTCTCGTTCCCTCCCCGGCGCCACCGGAGAACTCTCCGTAATAAGCCTCGGTCCAGCCAGGTGCAACGAGCACGCCATTGTCCCGTAACTCGATCCAGTAGTCCTGCCAGCCGCTTTCCCCAAAGCGTTCAATTGTCACCAATAGGAAAGCAAGACCGGGCGAAGACAGCGAGGGATCCTCGACCACGAGTTGGCTGGCCAGTCCGGGCAAATCCCGCAAAGTGACCGGCGCCGACTCGAAGACATCCTTGTCGTAATTGAGGCAGACGTCGCCGTAGTCGATCGGCGTGACCGCGTCGGTGGCGGGCAGCAACTCGGGCCGGATTTCGGCGAGCCGCTCACTGACGAATGATTCGAAGATGCCTTCGTTCAGTCCTCGTTGTAAGAAGGTGTCGTCGATGCCAAAGAGGACATCTGCCAGCGGGTTGTCCTTGGTCAGAATCGCCTGATTGACCATCGCGCCGGCGTCACCTGAAGCCAGAACTTCGACGGCTATGCCAGTGGAATCGGTAAACGCCGCGAACGTTGTTTCATCTACCGCATCGGCGAACGAGTCGTGCGCCATCAAAGTGAGCGTCGTCGGTTGGTCGTTGCCACAAGCGACCAATAGCAGCAGTACCGCTGCCGCCATCAAGAATTTTTTCATCTGTCCTTCCTACGCCGGCATGACCCGGATCAGGTTCTTACGGTCGGAGTGCGACTCCCTCTCAGCCCCCAAATTGATGATCTGGGGCTCCCGTGTCTTACGACTGTCAGTTTACGACGGAGGCGAGATCACCAACACAGTGTTGTGACCGCCGAAACCGAAGGAGTTGGACACGATCGGCGCAGGGATGAACTCTCGAGGCTCAAGAACAAGGTCGGTCAAGGGGATTTCCGGGTCTTGAGTCGTGAGACCGAGGTTTGGAGGCAATTCCCGTTTCTGGATGGCCACCACCGCAGTGACGGCTTCGATCGCTCCGCTGGCACCCAGCGCATGGCCGGTCGCTCCCTTGATCGACGACACCGGAGGTTGTTGGTCGAACACCCGGGCGATCACCGCACCTTCGGTGCTGTCGTTGAGATCGGTCCCGGTCCCATGGGCATTGACATAGCCGACGTCAGCCGGCTCGAGGTCGGCATCGGCCAAAGCCAGGCGTAGCGCTCTTTCGGCCCCGGCCCCATCCGGATGAGGGGCGGTGAGGTGGTGGGCGTCGCCGGTTGCAGCACCGCCGGTCATCTCGGCCAGGATCGTGGCGCCACGCGCCTGGGCCATCTCCCACTCCTCCAAAATCAGGATGGCCGCACCCTCGCCGAGCACCATTCCATCTCGATCGACTGAGAACGGACGCGCGGTCAGTGTCGGCGACATGGCGCGGGCGGAGACGAAACCGGCAATGGAAGGGGTTCGGATCGCGGCTTCCGCGCCACCGGCCACTGCGACGTCGGCGTAGCCCCATTGGATGGCCCGCACGCCATCGATGATCGCCTGGCCGCCAGCAGCACAGGCGACCACCTGGGTGGTGATGGGCCCGCCAAATCCGAATTTGATCGAAATAGCTGCAGCTGCTGCGTTGCACATCATCATCGGCACCAACAGCGGTGAGGGGCGACGCTCCTCCGAGTACGCGACCTCGACCAGTTCTTCGAGTGCTTCGAGACCACCGATCCCGCTGGCCACAGGTACGGCGATGCGGTCTAGAGGAGCAGTTAGTTCGCCTGCCTGAGCGAGGGCCTCTTCGGCGGCGACGACCGCCATCTGAGCGAAACGATCCAGGCGACGCGCTTCCTTTTTGGGCATCCATTTCTCAGCGTCCCAACCCTCGATTTGATGGTGTTCGCCGGCGATCGGAGGCATCTTGAGCCCCTCCCAAAACTGATCGACGCCAATACCTGGTTGGCAAACGATGCCGAGCCCGGTGACGGCTACCCGTCGCTTGTTCACCCCTTCAGGTTACGACTGAGTTGTCTCATACCTTCCAGCCAGCGATCACGATCGCCTGCGCGCCTTTGCTCGTACTGAGCTACTTCGGGGTGGGGCAAGATCAAGAATCGTTCGGCGGCGATTCCGATCACGACGTCGGCTGCGACCTGTTCGGGCGTTATTGCCGTAGACCGCAGGAACCCGCTCACTTCGGAGACGAGGTCAAGAATCGGGGTGAGCACGCCCTGGGGGCAGAGACAGGAGACTCTGATCCCTTCGTCGCCATAAGTGATCGATAGCCATTCGGCGAAGGCCACGGCGGCATGTTTGGTCACTGAATACTGAGCTGCACCAAGGTTGGAGAGCAAACCCGCCGCCGAAGCCGTCACCAGCAGGTAGCCCCCACCCCGTTCTTTCCAGCGTGGGATGAGGTGCCGGGCGGCATAGACATGGGAGAGGAAGTTGACTCGCCACATCCGCTCCCAATCCTCATCGGGGCTTTGTTCGGATCCGCCGAGAGCGATTCCGGCGTTGGCGCAGAAAAGATCGATCGGTCCCAGGATGTTCTCGGCTTCCTCAATTAGGCGCTTGTTGTCGGCCTCGATGGAGACATCGATCGTCAAGGCGATACCGCCGACCTCGGCCGCAACTTCATTCGCGCCGGCTGCATTGAGATCGGCGACGGCCACCTGTGCTCCTTCTTTGGCGAACGCCCGCGCCAGAGCTGCACCGATTCCGCTGGCGCCGCCGGTGACCACCGCCACCTTGCCGGCGAGGTCCATCCGTCTAGAGGAACGCTGGGTCGAGTTGCGTGCTGGTTGCGGTAACGGCCAGTAGCAGCCCGTTGGCTTGGGGGAGAATCTGCGAGTTGTAGAAACGCGCGAGCCCGAGGCGCCCTTCGAGGAAATGGTCGGACTTCGACTTCAAACTCGCGTTGGCGGCCACGGCCGATTGCAGATGCACCCATCCGCCGATCATGAGCCCGAACATTTTTAGATAGGGAGTAGCACCGGCCAGCAATTCGTTGGGATTCTCTGCCGCGAGCAGATGATCGGTTGCAGTTCGCAAACTCGATAGTGCCGCGAGCAGCGGGGCGGCCACATCGGCTAGCTCCTCCGGCGCTTCGGCCACGTGGCTCTCGATGAGCTCGAAGAATTCCTTTGCCACTTGACCGCGGCGCATCCCGAGCTTGCGGGTGACAAGATCGATCGATTGGATCCCGTTGGTTCCCTCATAGATCGGGGCGATGCGGATGTCGCGATAGAACTGGGCGGCTCCCGTCTCCTCGATGAAACCCATGCCGCCGTGCACCTGGATGCCGATGGAGGCCATTTCGACGCCGACGTCGGTCGACCAGGCTTTGGAGATCGGGGTTAGAAGGGCGCTGAGTTCGCTGGCGTGACCCCGCTCTTCCGTCGACTCGGCATGGCGTTCCAGATCGACCTGCCGGGCGTTGAAATAGAGGAGCCCACGAATCGCTTCCTTGTAGGCCCTCATCGTCAAGAGCATGCGGCGCACATCGGGATGCTCGACGATGACCGCATCCTCGCTAGCTCCGGGTTCGCGGCCTTGCTTACGCACCTGAGCAAACTCCAGCGCCTTTTGATAGGCGGCTTCGGTGATCGACAGACCCTCCACGCCGACGCCCACACGAGCGGTGTTCATCATCGTGAACATGTACTTCATGCCCGACTGCTCGTCGCCGATGAGATAGCCCACCGCCCCCTCGCCCTTGTCGCCGAACGACAACACGCACGTCGGCGAGGCGTTGATTCCCATCTTGTGCTCGATCGAGACCACCTTCAGATCATTGGCTTCCCCCGGATCGCCATTGGCGTCGGGAACCAACTTGGGTACGAGAAAGAGCGAGATGCCTTTGGTGCCTGGGTGCGCGCCAGGAGTGCGGGCGAGGACAAGGTGGATGATGTTCTCCGCCAAGTCGTGCTCTCCCCAGGTAATGAAGATCTTCTGCCCGAATAGGCGGTAGGTCCCATCGTCCTGAGGTTCTGCTCGCGTCGTAAGCGCCCCGACATCCGAACCGGCCTGCGGCTCCGTCAGGCACATGGTTCCGCTCCACTGCCCGCTGACCAGCTTTTCGAGATACAGCGCCTGTTGTTCGGGCGACCCGTGGCTCATGAGCGCTTCGATCGATGCTTGGGTCAGAAGCGGACAGAGCGAAAAGGCCATGTTCGCCGACTTGAACATCTCCTGAATGACCACCCCAACGGTGTAGGGCATGCCGCCGCCGCCGTATTCCTCCGCGATGTGGACCCCGCCCCAACCCGCCTCGACATACTTCTTGTACGCGTCCCGAAAACCGTCGGGGGTTTTCACCGTGCCATCGGCCTGGAGCTTGCTCCCTTGCTGGTCACCGATTCGGTTGAGCGGTGCGATTACCTCCGAGAAGAAGCGTCCCGCTTCCTCGAGCACGCCACTGACCGTCGCCAAATCTGCGTGTTGAAATCCGTTGAGTTTCGAGATCGATTCGAGGTCGACAATGTTGGCGAGTGTGAATTCGATCTCGTCGAGCGGCGCCTTATAACCCATAAGTCGGAGGCTACCCGCCCCCTGGTTTTTCCCCCCGGAGGGGGAAAGCCGGCGTAGCCGGAAGTAGGGAGATACGTTTCTCTAATCGCGTGTGAAGGGCTGCGCCCCCTCCCCGCCTGCGGCGGTACTCCCCCCTCCGGGGGGAGAAACACCTGGAGCTGGTGCTGCAGCGAGCGGTGCAGGGGTTGAAAGCCAAGTCGCTGATAGAGGTGATACGCCCCGGTTGGGTTGTCGCTGTCGACTCCGAGCATGGCGTGATCCCACCCGAGCTGACGGAAGCGTTCACAGGATGTCTCGATCAGGGCCGAGGCAATGCCCCGCTTGCGATAGCCGGGGTGCGTCCCGAGTTGATCGATGATCCCGTCGAGCCGTCCTGTCACCTCCTGATCGTCGGGAAAGTGGGCATTGAGACAGGCTCCGACCACCTTGTCGTCGGCTAGAGCGAGGTAGCTGAGGTCGAGGCGAGTACCGGCCCCCCCGAGCCGGTGATCCCAGCTGGCAGGGTCAGTCGGAGTGGAGCCCCAGTGATCCCGAAAGGCCAGATTCATCACCTGCCGGACCTCTTCGGCTCTCGTTGGGTCCCAGCCCGTGATTTCGACACCTTCGACTGCAAATACAGCGATCGGTTCCGGCAGGGGGCGAACCAGCTCGGCGAAATAGCGGATTGGTTTGAACCCGTGGCGTTCATAGAGGGCGATCGTTTCGTGCTCGAAGTCGAAGGCGAAGGTCCGTAGGAATCGCTCTTGCTCGGGTGGGGCAGTGGACATTGCCTCCCGGCCTCTCGCCATCGTCCATTCGAGGATCTGGCTGCCGACACCCTGACGGCGAAACGGCGGATCGACTGCACCCATCATGAAGGCCCGGGCGTGATCGCCGTCGTGGGAGGAGCGATACCACACACGTCCAAAACCGATCGCCCGTTTGTCGCGCAGCACCATCACGGAATCAGCGGCGAGATTCGTGGCGGGGTCATCTTTAACCTCCTCGAACTCCTCCCAGGGGGTGACAAGTGGCACCTTGTCATAGACCTCAGCCCTCCGCTGAAGCTCATAGAGCTCGGGGAGATCGGCTTCAGTTATCGCACGCAGTTCGTCGCTCACAAGAAAGACGATAAGAAAAGGTAGGGCGGGATGTCAGCGAATAAGCCGGGTCGCGATCTCGCTTGTCAGCTCACCGGCACCACCACCGAGCCGTGCCTCAGCGAGGCGGTCCATCTCGGTTTCGCCCTGATTGATGATCACCAAAGGCTTCCCTGCCTGAACCATTGCAAAGGGAATTTCGGCCGCTGGCCAAACGCCGAGAGTGGTCCCGATAGCCAGGACTGAGCCCGACTGATCCGCGAGATCCCATGCCTTCTCCATAGTTTCTGGGACGAGCTGCTCGCCGAACATCACCGTCGTCGTCTTGATGATGCCCCCGCACTCGACACAACGTGGCTCCGCCTCTCCTTCGTCCACTCGCGCCAGCACGGTTTCAGTGGGCCAGGTGGCTTTGCAGTCGACGCAGCGCACCGCGCGAACGTGACCGTGAACCTCGGCGACCACTTCCTCGGGCAACCCCGCCTTGATGTGGAGTCCGTCGACGTTTTGTGTGACGCATCCGTGGAGCTTTCGCGCGCGATGGAGATCAACGAGTGCGAAGTGCGCGCGATTCGGCTCCAGCGGTGCCCTTGCTCCCCACAGCTGTCCTTCGGCATGCAACTTCCAACCGCGTTGGCGGCGCTCGGGATCGCTGAGGTATTTCTGGATGGTGAAGTCGGCAGGATCCATCTTGGTCCACAGCCCATTGGGACCCCGAAAGTCGGGCACCCCGGATTCGGTCGAGATACCGGCGCCGGTGAATGCCAGGATCGGCAAGTGTCCGGCCAGGATCTCGGTCGCGAGTTCGGTCGGAGTCGTCACATCGTTGTTCGCGTTAGGGCCACGACGGGCAACCTACGCGTCGTTCGCTTTTGATACTCGAGATAGCTCTCGTCAAGCTCAGCAACGAAGCGCGAGAAGACTTCGCTTCGTTCGGGCTCTTCCAATTCATGGGCGGTGGCTGGAAAGGATTCACCCTCGACAGTGACAGTGGCGTTCTGATCTGACTGGAGATTGAGCCACCAGGCCGGGTGGCGATCCTCCCCTGCGTTGGAGGCGATCACCATCCAGCGCTCGGCATCTTTCAGATATGACAGGGCCACTGATCGCAGCTCGCCTGACTTTCGCCCGCGGGTCGTCAGCAGCAGCTGGCGTCCGGGGCCCAGGCGAGTGAAAAGCCGACCCCGAGTCATCCGAAGCAGGAATCGATGTGCTTTCCAGAAAAGTCGCAGGACGGGGCCTTTCGTTACAGCGGCCATGGCTCCGAACGGTCGAATTGCGGCGTCACGCCCTAAGCCCACCAAGTGGTGTCAGTCGGGTCGTGACCCAACCAAGAGATCGATAACCGGCAAAGCTTCTGGGTTGTCCGAAGTCATTGCGAGGCGAATACCCCCGGCGAATCGCTCGGTCGCAATGTCGAGAAACCCGCAACAAGCCGATTCTCGCCGGGCAAGATCCTCCACCATTTCTGTGTTACCTGCCGCGAAAGGTGAGAACGAAACCGCCTGCCACCCGGTCCCTGGTGAGAGTCTTATACGCCAAATCCTGCCATTCGCTGACCTGGTCCGAAGCGTCCCGGGCAGGTAGCGAGCAGGCAATCGGCTCAAACGATCTGCTCATCCGGTCATTGTACGGATGAGCCAGAATGCCTGGTGAACCGATCGATTTCCGTGCGCCAGATCCTCGCAACTCTCAGATCGGTGGTCCGATTCCAACGATTTGAGACCGATCCTGTTGAGCGACGCCTGATGCGGGCGGCGTCGGTTGCGGATCTCCGCAGGATTGCTCGGCGGCGTCTTCCCGGGGGCGTGTTCGACTACATCGACGGCGCGGCTGAGGACGAACGAAGTCTGGCGGCAAGCCAGAAGGCCTTTGCCGAAACCACATTTCGACCTCGTGTCTTGCGAGGTGTCAAAGACGTCAAGATCAAATCAACGCTTCTCGGTCAGCCCTTGTCTTATCCGCTGGCGCTTGCCCCCACCGGATTTACCCGGATCGCCGACCCTGAGGGCGAGCTCGCGGTGGCTCGGGCTGCCGACCGTGCGGGCCTGCCATACACATTGTCGACTCTCGGCACGCGTTCGATTGAAGAAGTGCGGGCAGTGAGCCGCGGTCGTCTCTGGCTCCAGGTTTATGCATGGAAGGATCGTGGGCTGATCAAGGAGATGGCCGATCGCGCCGCCGGCGCGGGCTACGAAGCCTTGGTTCTGACGGTGGACACAGCAGTGCTCGGCCGTCGAGAGCGCGACGTGCGCCGGGGCTTCTCGTTACCGCCCAAACTTGGACCCGGAACGATCCTCGATGCCGCGATCCACCCATCGTGGACCTGGTCGTTTCTTAGAGGCGATCCGATCCGGTTTGCCAACGTGGTTGGTCGCGAAGTCGGAGATGGATCTACCCCGGTGAACCTGTCCGAGTACCTCAATGAACAGTTCGAATCCGCGCTCTCGTGGCAGGACGTGGAGTGGCTACGTTCGGTCTGGGCTGGCCCAATTGTCATCAAAGGAATTCAGTCGGTTGAGGACGCCGTCCTCGCTGCCGACGCAGGCGTTGAGGCCATCGCACTCTCGAACCATGGCGGTCGTCAACTCGATAGTTCGCCGGCCCCTTTCAGCCTGGTCGCCCCGGTCGCAGATGCTGTTGCCGGCCGATTGGAAATCATCTGCGACGGCGGTGTCCGCCGAGGGAGCGACATTGTCAAAGCGGTTGCCGCGGGGGCGACTGCCTGCATGGCAGGTCGTGCCTACCTCTACGGACTCGGCGCGGCAGGTGAGCGCGGTGTCGATCAAGTATTGCGCTGGTTTGCCGACGACATGCGCCGAACGATGACCCTGATTGGGGTTTCATCGATCAAGGAACTAGACCGATCGTTTCTGAATTTGTAAGTTCAGTTGGAACCCAATAGGTCCCATCGGTTGCCACAGATGTCGACGAACACGGCGACCTGGCCGTAATTCTCGGTGCGGGGTTCCGTTACGAATTCCACGCCGGCAGTCGCCAAGCGGTCGTAGCTCGCTTGAAACTCCTCGACGCGGAGGAAGAAGCCGACCCGCCCTGCTCCAAGAAGGCCACGGGGCAGGTCAGACGGTTTCGGCGGATCGGCCGGGCGATCTCGGAAGCTGCGATTTCGAGGGCCGCCGTTCCCTCGGCGGCTGGGATACCAACGATGATCTCGGTCGCCCCAGCCTGCACCATTGCTTGCGCGGCAACAACAGCCTCACGTCTACCCGCAGCATCGGGAGACGAAGCAATCTGACCGACGAATGCAAACCCGGCCGGATCCCGACCTTCTTTCTCGAGAGCCCGCAGGATCGCATGGCGTCGGTCCACGAGATAGGCGAGGTCGCCTGCACGATCTCCGGGCATGATCCAGCCCTGGGCTGAACGGGCGGCTAACGCAATGCCCCGGCTTTTCTGACCCCCCAGGTAGATCGGTGGACCCCCAGGGGTGAGCGGCGGTGGGGAATTGACGGCTCCGGCGAGTGGATAGAACTCATCTGGGAGGGTGACGCCGGGCGGCGTTGCTGCGTTCGGGGAGAACAGAGCTGCCAGTACTGCGACTGCCGACTCGAGACGGCCGATCCGTTCGCTGATCGGGGGAAGCGGTATGCCAAACGGCTGGTGCTCGTCTTCGAGCCAGCCAGCGCCAAGCCCAAGGATGAAGTGACCGCCAGTCACGTGATCCATGAGCGTCGCCGCCTTTGCCAGGACCGCCGGATGCCGGAATGTGTTCGAGAGCACGCCATGACCCACCCACTTTCCAGGGACGCGGTGAGCGAGGGAGGCGAGGAGGGTCAATGACTCCCACGAGTCGTGCCCTCGGCTGGCAACGATGTCGACTAGATGGTCGTTCAGCCATCCGGCATCGAACACGTCGAGCTGCCCCGCCGCGGCCCACGTATCGTCGAGCGTGTTCCAGTCCACCGCCTGGGGCGAGGTCTTGAACCCAATTCGCAAACTCATTCAAAACTCCTTCGTCTGTTCTCGCGACCAGATCGTGCCCTCTGGCGGGGCGATTCGGTCACCAAAACGTAGAACTCAATGTTCGAGCCACTGATATGGTGCTTCCCTAGACAAGGGGAGGAAAACCATGCGGAAAATCACCGCGTTTGCGTTCTGCGTGCTCATGCTGTTGCCCTCTACTGCTCTTGCCGGGAGGGGAGGAAACGGAGGCGGCGGAGGCAACTCCGTTGGCTGCAACCTGCCAGAGTCGAACGCCGAAGGGCTCGAGATTCTGAGCAACTATTACCCCGGGTATTGGTGGGATCACACTGATTTGACCATTGCGATTCAGTCCCACCCAAGCGCCACCGAGGAGCAAGTTCAAGCGATCACGGATGCGATTGACACGTGGTCGGACACGCTCGCGGACTGCTTCGAGGGGCTTATTACTTTGACTGACGTCACCGGGAGCAAGCGCAGGGCGGCGGACATCGTCGTCCACTTCGTGCCCACCGCGGGAGGGGTCGTCTTTGGTGGATACGCACTCTGCGGGGATCACGGGTGCCCGAACATAATTGTTCGTTCGGACTTGCCCCCAAGTCAGGATCGCGATCCGTACACCCCCGAGTACATCGGCTGGGTGGCGTTGCACGAGATAGGGCATGCACTCGGCCTTGGTCATGCGACCAACCTGCTCGAAAGCACTGATCTCATGGGGTATGGCTGGCCCGACTTCGGGGACCCAGTCCTATCTGACTGTGACCTCGACGCACTGGCCTTCGTCTTTGCGTGGGCAATCAACGGGACCGCGCCCATGCAGCCCGCCGAGGGGCCCTACGACTGTTCGCTCGACTGACGCAAAAGCTCTTCGTCGGTTGATAGAGGTCCTCGATAGTTTGGCCAACGTCGAAGGGGGGAGCACCCTTGGTCAGAAGGTGCGAGACGGAGCCCCGGGCAAACGCCCGAGGCTCCGAGTCAGAGGTCTTAGGCCACGCAGTCTGGATCGGCCTGGAAGATCCCGGTTGGGAGTCCTGTTTGCGTGTGAGCCTGATGAGTCGCCCCCACCATGATCAAGTCGAAGCCGCGCGAATGCTGGCTCGCCACCAGGTTGATGTGACAGTGAGGGCCGGGGGCACTGTTGCCACCGTTCCTTCCGAGGGCGTTTGCAACCCCGGTCGGTTGGGTCTCGGCCATTGCTGGCAGAGATAGCGCCACCAGCGCGGCCAGGGCCAGCACCAGAACCATGAGACGTCGCATGTTTTCTCCTTCCACTCGCCTCGTCGAGAGATACGTCGTCGACAGCCAATTTGGTTCATTCTCGGCGAATCCTGGGATGGCGATATGCTTGCGCCGTTAGCCGGGCCCCTGATGTTTCTCAGCACTTTCTCGAATTGGACGGTCGCGCCCGCCCTCGTGGGCCCGCAGAGAATCGAACTCTGGCCTTGGGATTAAAAGTCCCCTGCTCTACCAACTGAGCTACAGGCCCGGCACTATTGAAACAGCCTTGATGCCCAGCTTCGTCAACAATCTTGCGGCGTGACGCTCGGCGGCGTTGTCTCCAGCACGGCCCGTGCATGCAGCTCTCCCCAGGTCAAGCCTTGCCAGCTCGGGCCCTCGGCGGGGCGGTCAAGCAGGCTCGTCAGAACACGGTTGGATGTGCACTCGTCGAGGCGGTCGAGGCTCGCGACCAGAGCCGGGACAGCGTCATTGCTGAGGTGCTCGGTCAGGTAGTCCGTGTCGAGTTCGCGGCCACTCGCGATGTGATGGCTCACATTGAGCCGGGAGATCAATGCATCGGGGTTGGCGAGATTGGTGACAGCCAGCAGGACAAGCCCCGAGACCAGAGCGCCGAAAGGAAAGCGTTCTCGTCTGCCGCGCAGCACGGTGAATCCCATCCAGAAGAGAACGACGGCTACCCAGAACATGAACACGGTGGTGTAGAGACGCAGCTCGGTCAGGCCAAATGCGTCCGTGTAAAGGCGCATGCGTTGAAGGGCGCTCACCAGGATCACACCGGTGAGCACGAGCAGGAGGGCATGCAGGCGATTGACGATCACCTTGCGCTGGTCATCGCGCCTCACCAGCCAATCGAGGGTGAGCACCAAACCAACGACAAGGATCCCTACGGCGACTAACTCGAAGAAGCCGCGGCGGGCGTACTCGGCGCGGGTGAGGCTGGTTACCGCCAGAGTGTCAGCGCCTCCGAATAGATACGCGGCCTGCACCGTCACGAACGCACCGAATAGCAAGTTCAACAACACCAGTGCCGTGACGGCATCGGTGGCGCCGAGCTTCGGTGTGCCAGAAAGAGGAACGAACGTCTTCGGTCCTCGGACAGCTCGTCGCATCAAGCCGAGAGCCGCCCACGCGATGACAGCTCCCCACATCGTCCGCGAGACGATCGAGCCGATATCGAAGTTGATCAGCCGATCCAAATAGCCGGCAAAGACCGCGTCGGCTGACGCAAAGAGAACCGAGAAAACGAGGAGAGGAATGAAGGCCAGGATCACTCCGCGAACCAGCGGTGCGATGCGGCCGAACCGGAGTCGCGCCGGGCTGAGGTCTTGGGTCAAGAACGGGCCGGCGCCCCCGATGGCAGAACCCACGCCTCCGAACGCAGCTTGCAAGTAGTCGAACAGCGAAAGACGTGCAAGTGGTGCGCCGGCATAGGTATGCGCGATGAGCAGCAGCATCCCGACCACCGCCAGCGCGTTAAACGTGGCCAGAACCGGAGAAGCGCGCAGAAAAACCATTGCTCCGAAGAAAGCCAGGACGGCGCTGGCCATGCGGATCTCTCGATTCGGAGCTAACCCGGGCGAAAAGATGCCTGATCCAGCCACGAAGGCAATAAGTACCGCCGCCACGCTGAAACCCAGCCCGAGCTGTTCATCCTGGCGCAGGGTCGGATCGAGCAGAACTTCGAAAACGACGCCGGCGGCCAATGCGATGACCAGCAATCGCCACGGAGACGAGATCGTCGACCCCTTCGCGACCGGCCTTGTCTGTGTGCTCGTCATGACCCTCTCGGTATAGATGAATAGCGCCTAGAAACGGTTCCGGCCAAGAAACGGTTCGAATGGCTCCCGTATTCTCGCTCTATGAGCGCCAGAATTCGATTCGGAATCTCCGGGCTTCCCCCGGGCGAGGCCAAGGAGGACGCCGCCTTCCTCGATGGGCTCATTGCCCGGGGCCACAACGCCTACGAATTGGCATTCGTCACCGCTTTTCCCTGGAAGGAAGCCCGGTGTCGCACGTTCGGAGAGCTGGCTCGAGAACGGGACATCTGGGTTTCGGTCCATGCCCCCTACTTCGCAGTCCTCACAGTCGAGGACGAGGACCGCGCCAAGCAATGTCTGGCCGCCCTCGAACACACCATGAAGCTCGGCCGGGCGCTCGGCAGCCGGATCATCTGCGCCCATTTTGGATCAGCCCAGGGACGCGATCCGGAGCGGTTGACCGAGATGATCCAGGAGCGCCTGCGGCGGATCACCTCGAAGGTCGAACACATGGGGGTGGGGCTTGGGCTCGAAACGAGCGGAGCCGAACGCAACTTCGGAACCCTCGGCGACATCGCCTTGCTAGCCGAAGAGTTCAACTTCATCCGGCCCATCGTCGACTGGGCCCATGTCCACGCCCAGACCGGTGGCGCTCTCACTTCCACTGCGGCGTTCGAATCCGTCATCGGGTTCATCAAAGAAAGCTTCCCGGGTTGGATGATCGATCCCCTGCAGACGCAGTTCACCGACAATCTTTTCAATTCAGGGGGTGAAGTAAGACACCTTCCCTATGGCGAAGGGACCCTGCGGGTCAAACCTTTGGTCGAAGCCGCACTTGCCACCGACCTGGCGATGGTGGTGATCTCCGAAGCCCGGGAGGAGTCGAGCCACGACGCCATCCAGGCCGAACTCAACGCCGCGATCAGCACACCGCTCAAGGAGAGCGCAACCGGCCGCAAGCTCGATTCCGGCAAGGTCGATTTTCCCGATCGGTTGCGGGCGCGGAAGGACGGCAAGGGCTTCATCGTTGCCGGCTCGCGACCGCTCAACTTGACCAACCTCGACAAGCCGTTCTTCCCGGAGGGCTACACGAAGGGCGACCTCATCCAGTACTACGCCTCGGTCGCCCCCTTGATCTTGCCGCATCTGGCCGGCCGTCCGATCTCGATGTCTCGCTACCCCGACGGGATCCACGGCCCCACCTTCTACGAGAAGAAAGCTCCAGGACACCAGCCGCCCTGGATGGAGACTGCCCCCGTCCCCTCCGATTCGTCAGGAGGAAACATCGAGTTCCTCCTCGCCTCGAATCGGGAATCGCTGATGTGGTTCGCCAACATGGGTTGCATCGAGTTCCACCCATTCCACTCGCGCGCCGGCGCGCTCGAAAAGCCGGACATCGCCATATTTGACTTCGACCCCGCCGAAGGCGCCGAGTGGGAACAGCTGGTGGCGGGGGCCAAGCTGCTCAACGTGCTCCTTGGCCAGTTGGGGCTGCGCGGCTACCCGAAGCTTTCCGGCTCGAAAGGTCTTCACGTCTACATGCCCATCGCGCCCAATTACGCCCATTCGCGAGTACGTCGCTTCGTCGAAGCGGTCGGCAAGCTCCTCGTCGCCGCCAATCCGGGCGACCTGACAATGGAGTGGGACATTCCCCGGCGAAAGGGAAAGGTCTTCATCGATCACAACCGCAACGCTTTTGGGCAGACCATCGCCTCGGTTTACTCAGTCCGTCCCCGACCCGGAGCGCCGATCTCGTTGCCTATCACTTGGGACGAGCTCGACAAGCATCGAAACGGCGATTTCACCATTGCCAACATCTGGGACCGGCTCGCGCGTTTTGGTGATCTGTTCGCTCCGGTAGTCCTCGCCGATCAGACGATCGAAGCCGCCGAAGATGCGCTGGCAATCGACGACGACTAAACAACCTCGATGGATTGGAAACTCGAACTCATTTCGCTGCCTGTAGCCGACCCTGATCGTTCGATCGCTTTTTATCGCGATCAGGTCGGATTCAATCTCGATCATGACCACACAGTTGACGCGAACATCCGCTTTGTGCAGATGACTCCACCAGGCTCGGGGTGTTCGATCGCGTTTGGCAAGGGCATGGTGGACGCGGCCCATGGGCCGATCCAGACCCTGCAAATGGTGGTGGGCGACATCGAAGCGGCCCGTATGCATCTCAAGAACGCCGGCGTCGCCGTGAGCGAAATCGACGATCAAGCCTGGGGATCCTTCGTGTTCTTCGCCGACCCCGACGGCAATGCCTGGGCGGTCCAACAGATCGTGCCTCGTACAGCTCCCGGTTAGAAGACTCCACGAATCGAGGACACCGGTGCCGGGCGAAAGGCAGAATGACTCATGGACCTATACGCCCGGGTCAACATCCTCGAAGGTCGGTCGGTTCGACTAACCCACGGCGATCTCCGCGAGGTGGTCCACCTCGATGCCGACCCGGTGGGTCGATGCCTTTCCTGGGAAAGGCTCGGCGTTGACTACCTCCACGTTGTCGATCTTGATGCCGCAATCCGGCGGGAATATCGCAACCGCCCCCTGATTGACGAGATCCTGAAAGCCTGCTCTTTGCCGGTGCAGGTTGCCGGTGGAGTCCGTTCCGAGCAAGAGCTTGACCGGCTGATTTCGGCCGGCGCCTGGCGGGTGGTGATGGGCACTGCGGCAATCGAAAACCAGAACATGGTTTGGGAGGCGTGTCGGGATTTCGCCGGCAAGGTGGTCGTGGCGCTCGACGTGCTCGGCGACGGCGAAGTGGTTACCGGTGGCTGGACCGGGCACTCGGGTCGATATCTCGAAGAGGTTTTGGTCGAGATGTCGTCGGCCGGGGCTGCAGCGTTCCTGGTGGGAGAAGCGCGGCGCGATGCCCTCACCGAACCACCCGGCTTCGCGGTCCTGGCCGAGGCGCTGGCCGCGGTGGAGGAACCGGTGATCGCGTCCGGGGGGGTTCGCGACCTCAACGACCTGGCGACCTTGAGCCGGCTGCGGGCTGGGAGCCGGCAACTTGCGGGCGTCGTCGTCGGACGCGAAGTCACCGCGGGCCGGTTCACGATCGCCGAAGCCCGAAGGGTGATAACCGGTGAAGCCCCGACACGAGCCCCGGGCCGGGTAGAAGGCTTGCGGGCGTTGTTGCGAGTTTCGAACTTCGAACGCTCGCTCGAGTTCTACGAACGGGTCCTGGGCTTCCGCCGGCTGACGAGCTGGGACCGGTCAAGCGGATCAGGGCTGGTGCTCGAAGCGGCTGGCGGCGAGACGCTGCAGCTGCTCGGTCCACCCCCGGGCAATTCCTGGCCGCGGCCGAGCGGAATCGAGCTCGGGTTCTTCGTTGAGGACGCGCAGGGCTGGCATGAACACCTGGTCGCGAGCGGAGTCACCATCACTCGAGAGCTCAAACGAGAAGCGTGGGGCGACACCGTTTTCGGCGTGGATGATCCCGACGGAGTCAGGATCTGGTTCGGCGAGACCCGCTAGTCATCCTGCGTTCGATGAATTGGTTCCAGGTCTCCCCGGATTCATCACGATTCGGTGTGAGGTTGGCGCCGGCTCGTAACGCGGCTCCAAGCAGTCCGCGCTTGTTGAGCGGCACAACGATCCGACCGACGCCCGGCCGCGCGCTGACACGAACGAGCCAGATCGGTTGCCGAGTATGCGATCGGGCCCCCGAGGTCGGCGCCGCGACCGATCGAGTCAGCGACGGCCGCCTCGACCAAGGCGGTTGCATGGACCACCGGGTCGAGCACCTGATAGCGGGTGGCGGCCGGAACCACTAGCCAGGGCCAGCGGCTACTGGCCGTGTACCAGCCCCAGATCAGCTGGTGGTACTGAGTCGCGCGAATGATCGAGTGAGAAGTACCCGTCAGCACCTGCTCGCATGCCACCTTGGCGTCGTAGTACGGGTTGGGCATCAAATCGCAACCAACGATCGATGGGTAGACAACGTGCAAGCCGGTCCGGGCAAAGAACTCCACTTGGGGGAGATCGACGAGGTGGGGCCGGGCGCCGTCGGTTGCGCAGATCACCACCGCACTGACTTCGTCGAGGTTCAGACTGGCGAGTTCGCGACTTGCTCTTTGATGGGGGATGGATCGCTGCTCGAGAACTGAGACCACCCGCCGCCCCAATGTTCCTGAGGCGCCGGTGACGAGGATCGTCAGCTGCGAACCCGCGTCCGGCTCTGTTCGCGCATGTACTGGCGGAGGTAGTAGGGGCCGCCGCCGCCGGTCCCCGACGTACCCGAGCCCTTCCAGCCGCCGAAAGACTGCACGTCGGGCCAGGCACCGGTGGTGGCTCCCGCTGCGCGATTGACGTAGGTCACCCCTGCCTCGATACGGTCAAAAAATTCCTCGATCTCGTCCTCGGTCCCGGCGAAGAGCCCTGCGGTCAAGCCAAACTCGGTGTCATTGGCCCGGGTGATGGCTTCGTCCAGCGAATCGACCGGCATCACCGAGACGAATGGCAAAAAGAGCTCGGTGTCCCAAACCCACGAAGACTCGGGGGCGGTGACGACGGTCGGTTCGACGAAGTTGCCTCGCTCGAGGTCTCCTTTGGTGATGACCTCGCCGCCGGCGAGCACCTTTCCACCACTGTCCTTGACTTCGCTTACCGCCTTTTCGAAGCGTTCCACCGCGCTCTGATCGATGACCGGACCCATGAAGATCCCGTTCTCGAGTGGGTTGCCGACTTTGACCTGGTTGGCCTGCTCGACCAGACGATCGACGAAGCCTTCGTAGGCCGGCTTTTCGACATACACGCGGGAGCTCGCCGAGCACTTCTGGCCGCTGTAACCGAATGCGCCGCGCATCACCCCGGTGGCCGCCAGGTCAAGATCGGCTGAAGCCGTGACGATGACGGGGTTCTTGCCCCCCATCTCGCATACAGCCGGCTTGGGATAGTCGGAGGCGAAACCCTTGTAGATCCCCATCCCCACGTCGTAGGACCCGGTAAAAGTGATGCCGCCGACGTCGGGATGGTTAACCAGAGTCGATCCGACCTTGCGCCCCGAGCCGGTGATGACCTGCATGACCCCGGCGGGAACGCCTGCTTCGCGCATGACCCGGGCAAACTCGAGACCGGTGAGGGCGCCGGCATTGGACGGTTTCAACACGACGACGTTGCCAGTTAGTAACGCTGCGATCGAAGGGCCGCCGGCCAGAGCCATCGGAAAGTTGAAGGGGGCGATGACTGCCCAAACGCCGTACGGACGGAGCACCGATTGGTTCTCCTCCTGAGGCGAGAGCTGGGACAGGGTGGTGCGGAATCCGTCGTGCTCGTCCATTTGGCGTGAGTAGTAACGGAAGAACTCGACCGTTTCGGCCACGTCGCCCAATGCCTCGAGCCGGTTCTTTCCGACCTCGAGCGCGACTATGGCGGCGAGGTCGAATTGCTGCTCCTCCATGACATCTGCCGCCCGGCGCATGAGGGCAACCCGGTCCTCCCAGGGGGTCTGATCCCACTCTGAGAAAGCGGCTTTGGCCGCCGCGACAGCGTCGTTGACGTCGGCCTCGGTCGCCTGCGCATAACTCCCAATGACAATCTCGGAGTCGATCGGCGAACGCTCCTCGTAGAGGCCATCACCCCAACGCTCTTCGCCGTTCACGACGAAAGGATGGCTTGCGCCCAGGGTCTTGCGGACCCGGTCGACCGCCTCGTCATAGCTACGGTTCAGCTCCTCGTTGTCGGCCGACATCGTGGCGTACGTGATCTTCTGCGTCATGGTTCGGAGGGTAATCCCCTCCCCTAACCTCCACTCATGGATCGGACTGCTTTCCGCACCTGCCCCCTTTGTGAAGCGACCTGCGGGCTCGAAATCGAAATCGTCGACGAGCGAGTGAAGCGGATCCGCGGCGACCGAAAGCACGTCACTTCGCACGGATTTATCTGTCCGAAAGGGTCGAGTCTGAAACAGTTGTACGAGGATCCAGATCGGCTGCGCGCTCCGATGATTCGCGAGGACGGCGGTCACCGGCCGGCTACCTGGCAGGAGGCTTACGAACTGATCGATCGCAGGTGGAAAGAGGTGGTCGCCCAGCACGGTCGGCCGGCAACCGCGATCTACTTCGGAAACCCAAACGCGCACCAGTTTGAGAACAACCTTGCCTTGCGCCCTCTCGTCAAGGCGATGGGAACCACAAATATCTTCTCAGCCTCGTCGGTCGACCAGCTCCCGAAACATGTCTCTGCCGGGTTGATGTTTGGCCATCCCCTGAGCATTCCCGTGCCCGACCTCGACCGAACCGACTACCTCTTGATGCTCGGAGCCAACCCCTACGAGTCGAATGGCTCCCTTTGCACTGCACCGGATTTTCCTGGCCGGCTTGACGCGTTGCGGGAGCGGGGCGGCAAGCTCGTTGTCGTCGACCCGCGTCGCACCAAGACCGCGGCCAAAGCGGACCGCTGGGTGTCGATCCAGCCGGGAAGCGATGCCGCTTTCCTCTTGGCGATCGCCAACGTGATCGCCGCCGAGGATGACCTGCCGGCAGAAGTCAAGGATCACCTTGCTCCCTTCACCCCGGAAGCCACGGCTTCGTTCACCGGGGTGGAACCGCACACGGTCCGCGAGATTGCAGGTGAGCTCTCCGCGGCCCCGAGTGCGGCGGTCTATGGACGGATCGGGACCCACACCGCGGCGTTCGGAACTCTCGCCTCCTGGGCGGTGGATCTCCTAAACGTCATCACCGGCAATCTCGACAAGCCCGGTGGGGCGATGTTTCCCTATCCCGCCCATATCGGTGAGAAGCGATCGCGCAAACCGTGGTCGTTCGGACGATGGAACGGGCGAGCGAGCGGGAGACCCGAGGTGATCGGGGAACTCCCGGCCGCAACACTGGTCGAGGAGATCACCACGCCGGGAGACGGGCAGATTCGGTTGCTGCTCACGGTCGCCGGCAACCCGGCCCTCACCACTCCGAACAGCGCCGCCCTCGAATCGGCATTGGAGGGCCTCGACTTCATGGTTTCGGTCGACGTCTATCTGAACGAGACCAGCCGGCACGCCGACGTCGTCCTCCCCCCGCCATCTGCTCTCGAGCGCAGCCACTACGACCTCGCTTTCACCGCGCTGTCGATCCGCGACTACGCCGATTACTCCCCACCGGTCTTCTCTACCGATCAGCCAACGGAGTTCGAGATCCTCGTCAAGCTCTCGGCGATAGCCGGTGGACTCGGTCCTGACGCCGACCCGAACCTCCTCGCCGCCGCTGCATTGTCGGCGGCGATACAAACGGAAGTTCAGAAACCCGACTCGCCGATCCGGGGTCGCGATCCAGTCGAGATTCTTGACGCTCTAGGCGATCGACCCTGGCCCGAGCGCTCCCTCGACCTCATGCTGCGAGTGGGCCACCGCGGTGACCATTTCGGGGCCAATCCGGGCGGGCTCACTCTCGCCGAGCTGGAGGCAAACCCGCACGGCATCGATTTCGGTCCGCTCGAGCCGCGTCTATCTCAGGTGGTCAGCACGGAATCGGGCGAGATCGACATAGCTCCCGCCGCCATCGTCGCCGACCTACCCCGATTGCTAGAAGCAATGAAGTCCGCCAACGGATCAAGTACGGTCCTTATCGGCCGCCGGCAACTGCGTTCGGCCAACTCCTGGACCCACAACGTCGAAGTGTTGATGAAAGGAAAAGAACGCTGCACCCTCGAGATTCATCCCGACGATGCATCCCGTTGGGGGCTGGCGGATGGCGAACTCGCATTCGTGACGTCGAGCGTCGGGAAGGTCGAGCTGCCAGTTGAGATCACCGACAGCATCCGCCCCGGAGTCGTCTCGATCCCTTATGGCTGGGGGCACGGGCAGCCAGGTTCGTCGATGAAAGTGGCGGCTAACTATGCGGGAGCAAATGTGAACCTCCTTAGCGACGGATCGATCGACGAACTCTCCGGTAATGCCGTGCTGAACGGTATTCCGGTCACCGTGGCCTCGGCTCGATCGAACGGGTGACCGACCCGACCGAACCGGATCGTCCCGGCTTCGAAACTCGCGCGGTCCACGCCGGGGTAAGCCCCGATCCGCTCACGGGGGCAAGCATCGTTCCGATCTACCTGAGCGCTGGCTTCGTCTTCGAGGACACCGATCACGCCGCGTCGCTCTTCAATCTCGAACGCCCCGGCCATATCTACTCGCGCATCTCCAATCCCACGGTCGGTGCGTTCGAGGAGCGGATGGCTTCGCTCGAAGGCGGCGTCGGGGCGGTAGCGACCGCCAGTGGGCAAGCGGCTCTCGCGCTGGCAGTCATGACTCTCGCCGGGGCCGGGGCGCACGTCATCTGTTTCTCGGCGGTATATGGCGGCACCGCCAATCTGTTGCGGGTCACATTGCCCCGTTTCGGGATCGAGACCACGTTTATCCCCGTCGATCAACCCGACGCCCTCAAGTCTGCGATCCGTGATAACACCGCAATCGTGATCGGCGAAACCATCGGGAATCCGGGGATGAGCGTCATCGATCAGCCGGCCGTCGCCGAGGTCGCACATCAGGCCGGGATCCCGCTCCTCATCGACAACACCTTCGCCACTCCTTATCTATGCAGGCCGTTCGAGTTCGGTGCCGACTTGGTGATCCACTCGGCCACCAAGTTCATCTCCGGCACCGGGTCGGTGATTGGAGGGGTGCTGGTCGACTCCGGGCGTTTCGACTGGCAGAGCTCGGACCGCTTCCCCGAACTGACCGAGCCGTACGCGCCTTATCACGACATCGTTTTCGTCGAGGAGTTCGGACCGGCCGCCTTCATCGCGCGGTCCCGAGCCGAAGGCCTCCGCGATTTCGGCGCCTGCATGGGCCCGGAAACGGCGTTTCGGCTCATACAAGGGCTCGAATCCTTGCCGGCGCGAATGGACCGGCATCAGGCCAACACGGCGCGGGTGATCGACTTTCTCTCCGCGGCGCCCGAAGTCGAACGTGTCCTCTACCCGGGCCTCCAGAGTCATCCGGATTACGAAGTTGCCCAACGTCTTTTGCCAAGAGGCGCTGGCGCGGTCCTCGCTTTCTCGGTCAAAGGTGGGCGCGCCGCCGGAGCGCGCTTTATCGAATCAGTCTCCTTGTTCTCACACCTTGCCAATGTCGGGGATGCTCGCTCGCTTGTGATCCATCCCGCTTCGACCACACATCAGCAGCTCGACGAAGCCGGTTTGGCCGCAGCCGGGATCGACGAGGGCATGGTGCGGATGTCGGTTGGGCTCGAGAGCGCAGACGACCTAATCGCCGACTTGCGGCGAGCGCTCCGTGCCTGACTTCTACGACGGAGGCCACGCCCCAAATGGTCCAGATGGCGGTCCGCTGGTGGCGTTGATACATGGTGCCGGCTCCAATCACACCGTTTGGCGCTACCAAACGCGGTTTCTCGCCAACCGCGGCTATCGGGTGATGGCTTTCGACCTGCCGGGTCATGGCTCGAATCGCGCACCCGGGCTGAGCTCAGTCGCGGAGATTGCTGCGTGGGTGGGAGATCGCCTTCCGGAGCCCGGCGCGATCATCGGACACAGCCTGGGTGGGTTGATCGCCCTCGAACTGGCCCGTACCCAGCCAGATCTCGTCGAGCGTCTCGGGTTGCTTGGCTGCAGCACCCGGATGGAGGTGAACCCTCGCCTCCAACTGGCGGCCGATGCTCGCGATCCGAGCGCGATTGCGATGATCGTCGCCTGGTCTTATTCGGGCCACATTGGCCGCCATCCCGAGCCCGGAATCAATCCCACCCGCATTACCGCCCGCCTGCTCGAGTCCGAACTGACGAACCTCGGTCCCGACCTATTCGCCACGTCGTCTTATGAAGATGGAGCTGAAGCCGTGCGTGTCGTGAAGATGCCCGCCCTGGTTATCGCCGGGGGCCGCGACCGGATGGCGCCCTCTGTTGGGGTGAAGGAGATGTCGGCTGCGATCGACGATGCCCAGTTTCTGTTCATCGCCGACGGCGGGCACTTCATGAACACAGACTCTCCGGACACAGTGCGGAAGTCCCTTTCGACATTTCTGCCTAGCCCCTAACTGTTACCTTTCCTTGCGCAATGGATCAACCTCTGGAGTGGCTGGCTCCGATTTTCGGCTACCTGCTCGGAGCCGTTCCTTTCGCTTTCTTGCTCGGAAAGATGGCAGGAGTCGATTTGCGGAAGGTGGGCAGCGGCAATCCCGGCGCCGGCAATCTGACGAGGGTGGTCGGGATGAAAGCCGGCATTGCGGCGGCGCTGCTGGACGGATTCAAAGGCCTGATTCCGATGCTCGTTCTCAAGTCGCTCGATTTCGGTCCTGCAATCATCTCGCTGACCGGCTTGGCCATCGTCGTCGGCCACAACTGGTCGATCTTCATGGGAGGTCGATCGGGGCGAGGCTTGGCACCTTCGTCGGGAGTTCTCCTCGGAGTTGCGCCGCCATTGATCGTCTGGCCGGGCGGTTGGGCGGTGGCCGGCTGGAAATTCGGCGGCGGACTCGCCGGCTTTATCGCCTGGGCTTCACTGCCGGTGGTCGCGGTCCTGTTCCAATGGTCGTCGGCCGTAGTTTTGGCGTGCTTCGGGCTAGCGGTGCTGTGTGTTTTCCGGCGAATGCAAGGCAACCCGGGTCGGATTCCTGGTCTCAGGGCCGCAATCCATCGTGCGATCTTTGACACCGACGGGATGGAACTGGGAGAAGCCGAGGAGACGGCTCGAATCTGATGCGGCGCCTTCGTCGCCGCACACTGTTTGTCATCGCCGCAGTCGCTGCGATCGGTTATGCGGTGGTGTTGGTGATCTCGCTCCGGAATCTCGACTTGCCGCCGTTCGGGATAATCGCGATCTTGCTGCTGCTCGCTGCCGCGGTCGCGCAGCTTGCCGGCCAGTACTTCTTCGCTCGTCTTTTCCGGCACGGCATCATCGAATCCGGCGGATCCGTCTCGATTAGATCTGCCTTCCGAGCGGCGCTGGTTGGTTCGGGGGTGGCGCGGTTGATCCCCGCCGGGGGCGCCGTCACCCCCATCGCCATGGCCTGGATGGTTCGAGACGAAGCCCGCGCCTCCGGTAGCGCCGCCATGCACTCGACGGTGCTCAATTACGCCGGGTTGTTGGTCGGGACCGGGATTGCATTGCTGTGGGTGATCAACCGGGGCCTCTTCGAATCGCTCGAAGCCGGCACCTGGGTTCTGGGGATCATCGCCATCCTCGTCGGCCTGGTGTTGATGTTCGGTCTCCGCTTTATCGGGTTGCTCGGTCGGCGCCTGCCACATCGGCTCCGCGAGCGGATGGGTCCCCCCGCCGACAGCCATGTCCCGGACGGCCAGTCCCAACTTCTGGCCTGGGCTCGGCTGGCGTTAGAGGCGTTTGCCCTCTTCGGCGTGATGCAGGCCTTCGGGATCCACCTCACCCCCATGCAGACTGCTGCTGCGTTCGGCGCCGGTCAATTGGCCGCAGGGCTCCCCGGAACCCCTGGCGGGCTTGGTTTCGCCGAAGCCGGCCTGGTCGGAGCACTGGCTGCGTTCGGTTTTGATGCTCAGCTGACTTTGGGGCCTGTCCTCGTCTACCGGGTTGTTTCCTACTGGATCCCTTTGGTCGGAGGATTGGTGGCTGGAGGATCGACGTTTCTCAAGGAGACATCCGAAGTCGTGGGATGAGCTAACGGGAGAGTCAAGGGTCCTCTTGTCGAACTGAGATAAGGATCAGGACGACGGCGCGGACGCATCGTGAGCCGCCCGATAGATCGGAAAATCGTCATCGCGGGCGGGCCGTCCCGGTCCGGGCGGCCCGGCGAAAATCTGCGCGACCTCCATCCACTTCTGGGCCAGCTCGCCCTCGATGACCAGGTGGGTGTCGCGGTAATTGATCCTCTGGGTGACGACCAGACAGAACTCTTCGACCGGTCCGGTGACAGAGTCGTTGGCTTCATCGTTCCAGACCTCGAGCGCGCCCCCCGACCCCGCGCAGAGCGACCCGCACTCTTCCCTCCGGGGCTGACAGACCGCGGTTGGCAAAGCTCCACGAGAACGTCTTGACCCCGAGGTCTGCGATTCGGAAGAGCCGATCGGTCGGAGCCCGGGTGATTCCGAGCGCATCGACAACGTCCTGGCCATGAGCCCACGTTTCCATGAGCCGGGCGGCCGCGGCGTTGGCGGCTTTCATCGGCGGCCCGTACCAGGCGAGGCGAGCATCGGGGGCGACCGTGGCGAAAGCCGCTAACGCCTGCGCGCGCGCGACTCGCCACCACTCGAGGACCTCGCCCGGTTCTAACGCCCTGCCCCGCTCAAGAGCGATCGCCATGTACTCGTCGTAGTCGCCGGACAGGCGCTGGTTGACCTCTTCGGCAAAGGCAGCCGGGTCTTCGATCGACTGGGTCTGGCGCTCATCGAAAAACGCCAGGTGAGAGACCGTGTCGCGAATGGTCCAGGGAATGGCCGGGGTGGGCCGATCCCAGTCATCTGTCCCCGAGCCCGACGAGGATCCCGTCGAGGTCGGCCTGCTCGGCTTCGAGGTCTTGGATCATGGCGCGCATGCTTCCTTCTTAGTTACCCGGTCTCTTGGCCGCGAGCTTGCGGTCGGATTCGGTGAGATAGCGCTTGCGAACGCGAATCGACTTTGGGGTCACCTCGACGAGTTCATCAGAAGCAATCCACTCGATCGCCAGCTCGAGAGTGAGCGCTCGATGGGGCCGGAGGTTGATTGCTTCGTCAACGTTGACCGTGCGGATGTTGGTGAGTTGCTTGGGGCGGGTGGGGTTGCCGGGAAGCTCGGAACTGCGCGAGTTCTCGCCGATAATCATCCCCTCGTAAACATCTTCTCCTGCGCCCACGAAAAGTTCGCCTCGTTTCTGGAGGTTGTCGAGGGAATACGCGGTTGTGGTTCCTGCCCGGTCTGAGATCATCGCGCCACCGTCTCGATGGGGCAGCTCTCCAGCCCAGGGCATCCACCCGTCGTGGTGTTGGTGAATGAGAGCAGTGCCGCGCGTGGCCGTCATCAATTGCGAGCGAAATCCGAGCAAACCGCGGGCCGGAGCGAGGATCGTCACAATAGTTCTTCCGCGGTCGCCGGGTCGCAGCTCGAGAACCTGTCCTTTTCGAGGAGCGGCCGCCTGCGTGACTGTGCCCACGTGCTCGTCGGGCACGTCCAGGACTGCCCGCTCGACGGGCTCGTGGGGGCGGCCATCGATCTCGCGCAGGATTACCTCGGGGCGGCTCACCTGCATCTCGAAGCCTTCGCGGCGCATCGACTCGATCAACACTGCCAGCTGCAGCTCGCCGCGGCCGGCGACTTCGATGACCTCGGGTGACGCCGTGGGTCCGATCCGGATCGAGACGTTGCCGAGCACCTCCCTTTCCAGACGCTCCCGAATGTGTCGGGATGTGAGGAACTTGCCACCGTCCTTCCCGGCGAGCGGCGACGTGTTGACCCCAAACGTCATCCGGAGGACCGGCTCGTCGACCTCTAGTCGAGGGAGTGCTTTCGGATCGACCGGATCGGCCAGGGTATCGCCGATCTCTACCTCAGGAAATCCTCCGATTACGAAAAGGTCGCCCGCGGTCCGGGTTTCGACGTCGGACCTTCGCAAGCCCTCGAAGCCCATCAACACTGTCAGCCGCCTTCGCAGCGGCGGCTCATCAGGATCGGCGTGGCAGAGAGCAACCTGCTGCCCTGCGCGCAGAGTGCCCTCGACGACCCGACCGATCGCCAGGCGACCCAAATAGTCAGAGGCGTCGAGGTTGGTGACCAGGGCCTGCAGTGGCGCCTCGGCATCGCCGCCCGGGACCGGTATGTGCTCAACGATGGTGTCGAGCAGTGGCGCCAGATCGGCGTCATCCCCCGGAATCCCGATGCCGGTGATGGCCTTTCCCTGTCGAGCAATCGTGGAGACGATCGGGAACTCGATGTGGGCATCCGTCGTGCTGAGATCAAAGAAGAGCTGATAGATCTCGTCGATCACTTCGTTGGGGCGAGAATCCGGGCGATCAACCTTGTTGAGCACCAGCACGGTTGGGAGGTGGCGATCGAGAGCTTTCGACAGCACATAGCGGGTTTGCGGTAGCGGTCCTTCAGCTGCGTCGACCAGGAGGAGTATTCCGTCGACCATGGCCAACGCTCTCTCCACCTCGCCCCCAAAGTCGGCATGACCGGGAGTGTCGACCAGGTTGATCCGCGTTCCTTTCCACATCACTGAGGCCGCTTTGGCGAGGATCGTGATTCCACGTTCGCGTTCCTGGTCGGAAGAGTCCATCACCCGGTCGACCCGCGTTTCATGCGATCCGAAAACACCGGTGGCTTCGAGCATCGCATCGACCAATGTGGTCTTGCCATGATCGACGTGCGCGACAAGTGCGAGGTTGCGAAAGGGATGATCGTCAGGCAATCAGCCGTCCAGAATCGATGAATCCGACTCGCTCACCCATGGCTTCTCACCTTATCGGGTAGCTTTCCGCAGGTGACCGAGCCCACCCATCCTGACGTCAAGCAGGCAGTCGTCAAGCAGGCGTCGCGCTGGCCCTATGCCCTAGTCGCGATGACCGCGCTGCTGTTGTTCGCGGGCTGGCTGGCGATCAGGGGGGTCGTCAGTGCGATCCCTTCAGTCGACGACATCACCCAAGCCGTTGAAGGGGAGCCGTTTGAGAACGTGGGTCCGACTGTGATCCGCTCGATCAAGGAGCTGGCGAACCTCACCACCGTTGAGTATGTGGAGTACACGATCGTCGAGAAGGGAACCAACTCCGGGATCCTGAACTGGGCAACGGGTGATTCGCTGACGTTGCTAGCCGTGGCGCGGATCGGGGCAGGGGTGGACCTCTCGCAAATGGATTCCTCGGCCTTCGATGTCAATTCGGAGACCGGGGAGGTGACCGTGCGTCTGCCGGAGGCGGCGATCCAATACGTTGCAGTCGACAATGACGCAACGCAAGTTCTCGACCGGTCCACGGGGGTTTTCACTCAGGGCGATCCCCGCCTGGAGACAGATGCCCGCAACGTGGCCGAAGACGTCCTGGTCGACCAGGCGCTCACCTCCGGGATCATCGACGAGGCCGAAGAAAACGCCGGCGACGTGATCACCAACTTCTTGCTCGGGCTCGGCTACTCAAACGTCCGGGTCATCCCGGCCAGCTAGATGCCCAACCTCGAATCGGAGCTAGATCGGCTCGCCGCCGAAACGAATTTCTCGGGCGTCGTCCGGGTAGATCGCGACGGACAGGTCGAGCTCGCCAAGCCGTACGGCTTCGCCCATCGTGGATACGAGATTCCCAATCAAGTCGAGACCCGACTCGCGATCGCGAGTGGTGCGAAGGGTTTCACGGCTCTCACCGTCGTCAGCCTCATCGAGGATGGCGAACTCGATCTGGCGACCACCGCGCGGTCGGTCCTGGGAGCCGACCTGCCGCTAATCGACGATGCCGTGACGGTCGAGCACCTGCTGGCTCACCGGTCGGGCATCGGTGACTACCTTGACGAGGACGCTGAACCTGATCTGATCGGCTATTTGATGCCGGGCTCGGCCCACGCCCTGGCCGAAACCGAGCAGTTCCTCGGCTGGCTCGACGGGCATCCGACCAAATTCAAACCAAACGAGCGGTTCGCTTACTGCAACGGCGGCTACGTGGTGCTCGCGTTGATTGTCGAGCGGGCAAGCGGTATTCCATTTCACGACCTCGTCGCGCAGAAGGTTTGCGATCCGGCGGGCATGAAGGACACGGCTTTCTTGCGTTCCGACGAGTTGCCGGGACGCACCGCGCTGGGTTATCTCGATCCCATCGGGGCGAGAACCAACGTGTTTCATCTTCCCGTGCGCGGCAACGGCGACGGCGGGATTTATTCGACGGTCGCCGACATGCGTTCGCTGTGGGCAGCGTTTATCTCCGGGAGAATCGTGTCCGAGGAGTGGGTGCAGAAGATGATCCGCCCGCGTAGCGAGGGAGAAGCGGGTTGGCACTACGGGCTTGGCTTCTGGCTGCAGCCATCCACGAATGCCCCCACCCTCGAGGGCTCGGACACTGGGGTTTCTTTTCGGTCGGTACACGACCCTTTCCGCGACCTCACCCATACGGTCATTTCCAACACCACCGAAGGCGCCTGGCCGCTGACGAATCTCCTCGCGGATTCTTTCAACTAATCGACGACGACCAGCACCTGGTTGGCTTCAACCTGATCACCGGCCGAGACCCGGATCTCGCGCACCGTTCCTGGGTGAGGCGCCCTCAGGCTGTGTTCCATCTTCATCGCCTCGAGTACGAGGAGGATTTGCCCTTCTTCGACTCTCTCGCCCTCGGCCACGTCCACCTTGATCACCTTGCCCGGCATGGGGGCGTGGAGGCTGCCAGCCTCCTCTTCCAGCGTTGCAGCCGGGAATCGGTCGGCTGTGAGAAGTCGCACATAGCCTGAGGGGCCGTCGACGTGGACAACGGAGCCGACCGCATTCACGTCGAACCAGAGCAGACGGTCGCCTTTGAATAGACCGACACGAGTTGAGCTGGCCGAATGGAGCTTCACGTTGTCAGCCACTGAGTTGACGAAGGCCGAGTTGGCAGATGTTTCGCCGAAACGGAATCCAACCCGGAGTTCGTCGCTGCCGAGCAAGAATCTCGTTTCGTGCAGCTGCGAGGGGTTGTTGCGCCAACCGGGGCTGAGCGCAGGTAAAAGAAGCTTTTCGCCGCTTGAAGTTGAGGCGATGGCCGCGGCCAGAGCCGCCAAGGAGCGCTCCTCGTCGCCCAACAACGGGGCGCCGAGATCCGCAGGCGAATGGCGCTCGAGAAAACCGGTGTCAGTCTGACCGGAGAGAAACTCAGGATGCCGAAGCAGGCGGATCAACAGCTCGCGATTGTTGACCGGTCCGTGGATGCGGGCGGTCTGGAGAGCTCGCGCCAGCAATGCAGCGGCTTCGTCACGGGTTTCTCCCCAAGCAATCACCTTGGCCAGCATCGGGTCGTAATGCGGGCTGATCTCCGAGCCCGACTCGACGGCCGTTTCCACGCGTAGACCAATGAGGTCGTCGAATTCGAACCGGTCGATGTGGCCGCTGACCGGGAGAAAATCGTGGCTCGGGTCTTCGGCGTAAAGCCGCACCTCGATCGCATGACCCACCCGCACCGGCTCGAGCACCTCGTCGGTAAGGGGTTCCCCGTTGGCGACTTTGATCTGCCATCGAACCAGATCAATACCGGTGATCTCCTCGGTAACCGGATGCTCGACCTGCAAACGGGTATTCATCTCGAGGAAATAGAAGTCGCCTTCGTCGTACACGAACTCCACAGTCCCGGCCCCTCGATAGTCGACCGCTTTCGCAGCCGCAATGGCGGCGTCGGTCATCTTCTGGCGAGTCGAATCGTCCAGGGCTGTCGACGGTGACTCCTCGAGAATCTTTTGATGCCTGCGTTGGATTGAGCACTCGCGTTCGAAAAGAGCGGCCACGTTTCCCTGGTTGTCGCCGAATACCTGGATCTCGATATGACGCGGATTCTCCAAGTAGCGCTCGATGAAAACGGACCCGTCTCCGAATGCAGCTTCAGCCTCCCGCCCTGCGCTTGCTACCGCTTCCGCGAGGTCGTTGGCGGCGTGAACTATTCGCATGCCTTTGCCTCCGCCGCCAGCTGAGGCCTTGACCAAAGCCGGGAAACCGATCTGCTCTCCTGCTCCAGCGACCGCGGCAGCATCAAGCCCGCTGAGATCGATCGAAGCAAGCGTGGGCACCCCGGCCGCCTCGACCAGGCGTTTGGCTTCGAGCTTCGACCCCATGGCGGTGATCGACTCGGGTGTGGGTCCAATCCAGGTCAGACCGGCGTCTATGACCGCTTGGGCGAACGCGCCGTTTTCGGAGAGGAAGCCATAACCCGGATGGATGGCGTCGGCACCGGTGACCCGGGCCGCTTCGATCAGCCGGTCGATGCGGAGGTATGACTCGGCGGGCGTGTTACCGCCGAGGGCGAATCCTTCGTCTGCTTCGGAGACGAACGGCGCCCTCGCATCGGCTTCTGAAAAAACCGCCACGGTGCCCAGGCCCATCGACCGGCAGGTGCGAAAGATGCGCCGGGCGATCTCTCCTCGGTTCGCCACGAGCACCTTTTTGATCACGGCGTTCGAGGCTAGCGGTGGCTAATTATCCGGACGCCTCGCCAGAATCGGGAGACACCTGGAGACCGGAGACGTTGACCGCTTCAAACGCCGACCCGGGGATCGTCTTCAATTCGCGCAGCATGTCGTTGTCCCATCGGTCGTCGGGCGCGCCGGAGATAAACCAGGGAGACCCATTGTCGGCCAGGATCAGCCCGTACTGCTTCATCGCTGTCAGGATGACGCGCACCTCCGGCGAGAAACCTGAGATATTGAAGGACGCCTTGAGCCGGAACCGTTGCCCCATCGGCGGCAGATTGGTGCTGCTGTTCGACGAAGCGAAGTGGCGGGCGGGCCAGACGTAGGCACGCTGGGTGGTCGGAGCGGTGAAACGAATGGCATGGCCGATGAATCCCGCGGCAACTTCGTCATAGCGGACCAGGCCAGGAAAGATCGGCAGACCGGCGGCGTCCGCCGACGTCCAGCCGGCGGGCCGAAGCGCGTTCGATGTCAAGTCATAGGCGGCGCCGGAGTCGGCGTTCCACGAGCCGTCTCCCTGGCGGAAGGCGCGATACAACTCATAGAGGCTGCAACTGGCCCGGTCGAGAACGAGCACGTGTCGATCGCCGTCGCCGCTGGGACCGCCTTCCACCGGTGCATTGGAGGGGATGGGGAAGGGCCCGGGGTCCGACTCGTCGCCGTAGGCCGTGTAGTTGATCGCGACGTCGGCCTGGGAGGCATCGACCTCGATGTAGGGAATACCGATTGGCGAGTCGCTTCCGGGAGGCCATACCCCCGAGCCGAAGTCGGGGTGAAGAGTGGCCCCGGCACCGATCGAATTGATGTAGGCCGCCGATTGCGCGGCCAGCGGCAAGCTGTCGACTCGCGTGTTCCAGATGTTGTTGGGCGGAAGGATCGAGCAACCAGCAGCCGGAGGCACCGGAATCGGGGTGAGACCTCCTGCCCGGACCAGGAAGGAAGCCATCTGCTCGCGCAGCACAGGGTTTCCAGGACAGAACCTTGCCGTCGAACAGCCCGTGGTGATCCCGGAAGCGGCTAAAGCGTTGATCGCGCCCTCGAAAGGCGAAGATTCATCGTCGGTAAACGGATCGCCCGTTGCTTCTGCCAAAGCGAAGCCACGCACCAGGAAAGCCGCCATCTGTTCGCGGGTGATCGAGGCGTTGGGACAGAAGGCGTTGGCTTCGCAACCGCTGGTGATGCCGGCTTGCGCCAGCCGGTTGATGGAGTCCTCGTAGGGCGAACCGTTGTCGTCGGCAAAGCGATCGCTCGAGGCGGCGGGGAGCCCCAGCGCCCTGGTGAGAAACGTGGCCATCTGGCCGCGGGTGACGGCTTCGGAGGGACAGAAGCGAGAGGAGCTACAACCAGTCGTGATACCGGCGGCAAAAAGCGCCTCAATGTCAGGCTCGTGGGGGTTGCCGTTGTCATCGGAGAAAGTGCCACCCGGAGGCAACGCGGCTGTCAGGAAAACGAGCAGCGCCAAAGCCGAAGCGGCCTTCCTCCAACTCCTCATTGAGTGGGTTATCGGCCGGTCGAGGCCGACTATTGACCTACGAAATTGTGATCAGACCGTCTGACTTCCACTTGATGGAGCAGCCGAGCGATGGTTTCTGCTCGACAGCTACTTCTTCCCCGGCCAGTACCGAGTCGACCGCGGCGCGGAGGCTTTTGCCGGTCACGTCGACCTCATTGCTCGGACGCGCATCGTCGAACTGACCTCGATAAACCAGCTCTTGATCGGCGTCGAAGAGGAAGAAGTCGGGAGTGCATGCTGCCTTGAACGCCGCGGCCACCTCCTGGGACTCGTCGTAGAGAATCGGGAAATTGATACCGATCTCAGCCGCAACTCGAGCCTGGTTCTCGGGCGCATCCTCCGGATGAGCACCGACGTCATTGGAAGCGATGCCGACGATCTTTAGCTCCGTGTTCTCGTAGTCCTTGCCGAACTCCGCGATCCCGTCCTGGATTCGCTTCACGTAAGGGCAATGCACACATAGGAAAACCACCAGCAGCGGATGACCGTCAAATGTGGTTGACGAGAGCATTCGGCCCGTCCGGACATCGGGTAGCTCGAATTCCGGAAGTGACGTGTAGAGCGGGAGCATTGTCGAAGAAGCAGCCATCCGGAAAGCGTAAACGCTTTCCGGAGATGTCCGACTTCCGCCTTACATCCTGAACACTCCGAATTCCGTGGTGCCTTTAACTTCGGCTGAGTGGGAGGCGGAAAGCGCGATTCCAAGCGCGTCACGGGTATGACGGGGATCGATGAGCCCGTCGTCGCGGAGCCGGGCAGTGGAGAAATAGGCTTGCTCTTCGTTTCCGATCTGGGCCTCGATGAGTGCCCGTCGTTGAGCATCGGCCTCTTCGTCGAACGGTCTGCCCTGATCGTCGGCGGCTTGGCGAGCAATGATCGACATCACCCCGGCGAGCTGTTTGGGACCCATCACCGCGACCTTGTGGTTGGGCCAGCCGAAAACGAAACGCGGGTTGTAGGACTTGCCCGACATCCCGTAATTGCCAGCGCCGTAGGACACTCCCGCCATGATCGCAAAGTGAGGAACGGTCGAGTTTGCCACCGCGTTGATCATCTTGGCTCCGTCCTTGATGATTCCGCGCTGCTCGTAGTCCTTGCCCACCATGTATCCCGTCGTGTTGTGCATAAAAACGAGCGGCGTGTCATAGCGATTGCACAACTGGATGAACTCGGTCGCCTTCTGCGCTTCCTCGGAGAACAGGACTCCTGTCGCGTTGGCAATCACACCAACGACGAATCCGTGAATCGAACCCCAGCCGGTCACCAACGAGGTTCCATACAGTGCCTTGTATTCCTCGAAACGCGACCCGTCGAGAACCCGGGCGAAGATCTCGAGCGGGTCGAAAGGGACCCGCAGGTCCGCCGAGACCACCCCCAGGATCTCATCTGGGTCATAAATCGGATCATCCGGGGCCTGCGTGGGACCGTAGCCAAGCTTGCGCCAGTTGAGATGGGCGACGATCTCGCGACCGATGCGCAGCGCATCGAGTTCGTCGTTGGCGAAGTAGTCCGAAAGCCCAGAAATACGCGAGTGCATCTCGGCTCCGCCGAGCTCCTCGTCGGTCGATTCCTCGCCAGTGGCCATTTTCACCAGCGGCGGACCTCCGAGGAACACCTTGGCGCGCTCTTTCACCATCACCGAGTAATCGCACATCGCCGGTACATAGGCGCCCCCGGCGGTCGAGTTGCCGAAGACCAGCGCGACCGTGGGAATGCCCATGCGCGAGAGTTGGGTGAGGTTCCGAAACCATTTGCCACCGGTGATGAACACCTCGGCCTGATCGGGCAAGTCAGCTCCACCCGACTCGACGAGGTTGATGAGCGGCAACCGGTTTTCCCGGCTGATGTCCTGGGCACGCAGGGTCTTGGCAAGCGAATAGCGATTCGACGAGCCCGCTTGGCTGGTGGGGTCGTTGGCGGAGATCATGCACTCGACTCCCGAGATCACTCCAACGCCGGTCACCGCGTTGGCCCCGAGGTTTTTGTCCGTCCCCCAGGCAGCCAGGGTCGATAGCTCGAGGAAGTGGCTGTCTGAGTCAAGGAGCAGCTCGATCCGCTCGCGCACGAGGAGCTTTCCGCGGGCGCGATGTCGGTCGATGTATTTCTGCCCGCCGCCCATCCGCGCCTCGGCTTGCAACGACTCGAACTCGGCCACGCGTTCGCTCAACGCTTTGTAGTTGGCGATGAAATCTTCGCTGCGCCGATCGACCCGGGTGGGGAGCACCTGCACGATCGGGAGGCTACCGCCTGGGCATTCGGACCTCTTTCGGTTTCAAGCCCACCACTTCGGAAACCGATGCACCGAACAACACGTCGGATGACAAACAGGATGAACTCGAATAGATCCGCACTGCGACAACCCTCACTCTGGCTCCAGCTTTCACCGGTGGGCCTGCTGGCGATCTGGGTCATAAGCGTCCTCTTCCGGTCCGCCTAGCCAAATCTTCTCATCTAGGCGCATCCCTCAAGGGGGTAGCCCTCAACTCGCGGCTCGGGCGCGCCGATACTTTGCCCATACCTCCAGGAGGAAGTTGAGGCATGCTGCTATCTGGGAATCTGAGCAACTGGTCGGTCGCCGACCTGCTCCAGATCATGCGGGTAACGGCCAAGACCGCGACATTGCGCGTCGACGGCAACCGCGCTGGTTTGATCCACTTCAGTGATGGTCGAATCGTCGGGGCCGCTCTCGCCGGGCAACGCGTCCCGGCGTCCACCGAGGAGGCCCTGCGTTCGACCGTGGACGCCCTTCACGTCCTCACCGCTTTCTCCGAGGGCGCCTTCCTCGTCGCCGAGCCCCAGTTCGATCCTGCTCTTCCCGGGTGGGACGTCTCCGAGCTGATGATGGAGGTCGACCGTCTCCGACAGCTGCAATCCGAGATCGTCAGCCAGGGTGTCAACGACTTCACCCCGCTTCGCCTTTCCGCCGAAGCCGCCACTCCCCTCAGCCTGCATGCCGAGGAGTGGCAGGCTCTCGTGGCGTTGGTCCCCGCGTTCAGCCTCGCTTCGCTGGAGGAGATGTTTGGAAACTCGCGCTCACTGCAAGTTGTCAGTGCGCTCCTTAACCGCGGGCTGACCAGCACGGTCCAGGGCGATGCGATGGAGCCGAGCTACGAAACTGTTCCGGCTCCGGAACCGATTGACCTCGAAGAGGCGGCGAGCTTGCAAATTGAGCCCGAACCGCCGACGCTCGACTGGCTCGGTGATCATCAAGTGGAAGCGCCAGTCAATCTGGAGCCGGCCTATCCCGCCGCCAACATCTTCGAAGAAACGGCCGAGACCGACGAGGCCGAGGAAGCGAAGAAGTCCGCTCGCGGCATCGCCGCCGCACCCGAGACGACTCTCGTGTCGGGAGTACTGGGCGAGATGCGCAAACTACGCACCGGCCACTGACGTAGCATCGCCCCATTCGGCAAGCTGGGGAGGTCCAAACGGACGGCGGATCGGAGTTCGGACAAGCTCAGCCATTGGTCATTGGGATCGCCGGCGGCACTGGTTCGGGAAAATCCACCATCGCCGCGGCAGTTGTCGGCGCCTTGCCCGGAGTGCTCCTGATCCAACACGACGCCTATTACCGACATCGGCCCGAGCTCGATTTCGAAGTTCGGACGCAGATCAACTACGACCATCCTGACTCGCTCGAGACCGAGCTGTTGATCGCACACCTCGAAGACCTCATCGAAGGAAACGCCGTGTCGCTGCCGACCTACGACTTCGCCGATCACCTCCGCTCAGGAGCGAGTGTGCCGGTTGAACCGGCTCAGGTGATCATCGTCGAAGGGATCCTGGTCCTCGCCGAACCAGACCTGCGATCCCACCTGGATCTAAAGGTGTATGTCGACACGGATCCCGATCTGCGGCTGGCCCGCCGGATCAAGCGTGACATTGAAGAGCGAGGCCGAACCGTCGATTCCGTCCTCGAGCAATATTTTGCGACCGTGCGCCCGATGCACCTGGAGTTTGTCGAGTCCTCGAAGCGTTACGCCGACCTCATCATTCCCGAGGGCTATAACCCGCGAGCGGTGGCGACAGTTGTCGACATGATCCGCTCCTATCTGGCAGTGCGGAACCGTTCTGTTTCTCCCCCCGAAGGGGGGAGAGCCGGCGCAAGCCGGGAGGGGGGCGGCTCTATAAGCTCGCCGGCATGACCGGTCTTCCCAGTGTGGCGGTAGTTGGCGTGGGGGCGATGGGCGAGGCGCTCGCGTCGGGCTTGATCAACGCCGGTTGGGAACCTGCGTCCCTGACCCTCGTCGTCCGGAGACCCGAAAAGGTCGACTCGTTACGCGCCCGCACCGGCATCGAGGCCACCCTCGACTACCAAGGGGTCAGCGAACGCGAAGTCGTGGTGGTGGCGGTCAAACCGCGGGATCTACCTGCGCTGCTCAGCCAAATGGCGGGCAAGATCCGCCCCGGCCAGGTGATATTGACTATCGCTGCCGGCGTCCCCACTGCGACCTTCGAAGAGGCTTTCGGTGAGGTGGCCGTCGTGCGAGCGATGCCCAATACTCCCGCCCTGGTTAAAGAAGCAGTCACCGGCCTTGCTGCCGGTCGGTACGCAACAGCCGACGACATCGCCAAGGCGCGTCAGATCCTGGAAGCCGTAGGTGCGGTCCGTGTCATGGATGAAGCCCTGCTCGATGCCGTCACCGCCGTGTCGGGCACAGGCCCGGCCTACGTGTTCCTTCTCGCCGAGGCCCTCACCGAGGCCGCCGTCCGCGAGGGTCTCCCGCGCGACATCGCCGAAGCGTTCGTCAATCAGACGATTCGCGGGGCCGGCCACCTTCTCACCGAAACTGCGCGGGGCCCTTTCGAGCTGCGGTCCCAGGTCACCTCGCCGGGTGGCACTACGGCCGCCGCAGTTCATGTTCTCGAAGAGCGAGGCTTTCGGGCGCTCGTGGAAGACGCGGTGCGGGCAGCAGCCCAACGAGCTCGGGAGCTGGGCTCAGCCAAAGAACCCGGTCAGGGATGAGCCTGTTCTCCCGGCTCGTCGTCGGGACAGCAGAATCTGCCCCGGTCAAGGCTTTCGTCACGTCCACGCGAATCGGTAAGCGCGTGGCCGGGCGGTTCGTCGCCGGCGAGACTCTCGACGACGCCATCGAGGCAGCTCGCAAGATCAACAAGCTGGGGATGAGTGTCTCTCTCGACTTGCTCGGCGAGGAGGTCGCCACGCCGGACGAGGTCGAGCAGGCTCGGCGTGAATATGAGGAGTGCCTGCAGCGGATCGCCTCCGAAGACATCGATGGAAATATCTCGATCAAGCTCACCCAACTCGGCCTCTCTCTCGATGAAGAGCTCACCGCGGCGACGTTGGACCAACTGGCGAAAGCAGCCGCTTCCCTCGACCTCACGATCACGGTGGATATGGAGGATTCGACCTACACCGCCTCTACGGTCGAGATCTTCCAAGTGGCGCAGGCCAAACACGGCAATCTCGGCGTCGCTCTCCAGGCGTACCTCCGCCGCACCCCTTCCGATCTTGCTTTGCTCGCTCCGGGTGGGGGACATTTGCGTCTCTGCAAAGGCGCCTACGTCGAGCCCGAAGAGATCGCCTTCACTGACAAAGACGACGTCGACGCTGCCTATGTCCGTTTGCTCGAACCGTTGATGGCCGAGTCGCGGATCATGCCCGCCATCGCCACCCATGACCGCCGTCTCGTCGAGCTGACGCGGCGCCTGGCGCGCTCGCGCTCAGCGCCTTTCGAGTTTCAAATGCTCTACGGAGTGGCGCTCCCCATGCAGCGTGAACTCGCCGCCAGCGGCTATCCGCTCCGGATCTACGTCCCCTACGGCGTCCGCTGGTATCCCTATCTCGTCCGCCGACTCGGAGAACGTCCAGCCAATCTCGGCTTCTTCCTCCGCGCTCTAACGTCGGCCAAATGAGAGCTGTCCGATGAAACGGGTCGCCGTCGTCGGTTTGATGCTCCTCTCGGTAGGCGCGCAAGCCGCGGCACTGTTCGATGCCATTGAGTCCTCTCTGCGCGAAGACCGTTTCTACATAGAAGAGGGAGTCGAGGCCCAGACAGCAGACATGCAGCGCCTGGTCGAGGCCTATCCGGGTTTCTATTTCGTTGCTTTGGGCGACGAGGTCACTGACGGTTCCGAAGCGCTCGCCGACGATCTTCTCGACGAGCTCGGCTCCGGTACGGTCGTGGTTTTCACCCCGCAAGAAGCCGGCGCGGTCAGCTCCGATTTCGGAGACAGTGCGATGGAGACCGCGTTCTCCAACACCGAATTCGGCCGGTCGTACGCAGAGGACTTTGAGGCTTTCGCCCAGGAGTTGACCGGAGCCGCACCTGTTGAATCCGAGAGCGGAGGGTTCAGCATTGTCCCCGTCGTGATCGTCGGGGGGATCGTCGGCCTGGTTGGCTATGCCGTCTGGCGAGGGAGCCGCAAGGCGAAGGAAGCAGGGGCGAACCTGCTCGAAGAGGCCCGGACGGAGATTCGTCAGCAGATGGATGTGATCGCTTCCCAGATCGTCGATTTGGCCGACAACCCCCGGGTCGAGTCGAACCCCGAAACCCAGACTCATTACCGGCAGGCATCGGAGACCTTCCAGGCGGCGGAGGGCCGGCTCGCTGCGGCAACCAACCTGCCGGCGCTGGAGGACCTTTCCGACGACCTCGACCGGGCCCGATGGCAACTCGAGGCGACGCAGGCTTTGATCGATGGCAAGACCCCTCCGCCCGAACCGGAGCCGGAAGCGCCGATCGCCTGCTTCTTCGACCCGACCCATGGTGCCGGGCGCGAACAGGCAACCCTCGAGACGCAAGCAGGGAACAAGACGGTGATGGTCTGCGATAGCTGCGCCGAAAAACTGCGCCGGGGCGAGAACCCCGAGGCGCGTCAGATTCCTTATGGCAATCAGCCAGTCCCGGCGCCGCAGGCTCCCCGCAGCCATGGCGGGCAGGGAATGGATTGGCTTGACGTGTTTTCGGTGATCGTCGGCGGCATGGGCAGCTCTCGCTCGTATGACTGGAGCGGCACCTCGCATCGACCTTCGCGAGGGCGAGTCGGGGTGCCGACGCTGGGACGCTCGCGGGGATCGGTGGGGGGACGCCGGGGCTCGAGTGCCCGGGGAAAGGTTTCGGGATCTCGCAGCCGGCGTTGACACCTCTATTCTCGGCAGGCGACTACGGCGAAAGGGAAGTTTGATGCTGGTTCGCATTTGGAACTACTTGAAGACCTTGTTTGGAATGGCGGCCGAGCGGGCGATGGATCCGGCCGTCGAGATCGAACAAGCGATCAACGAGGCGAAGGCGAGAAATCAGCAGCTTCGTAATCAAGCCGCCAAGGTCATCGCGCACCGCACGCAGATCGAAGCGAAAATCGAGGACGCGGCCAAGGATGTTGGGGAAGCGCGAGAAACCGCCAAGCAGGCTTTGCTCAAGGCCGAGGCGGCCAGGACGGCAGGTGACACCGCTGCCCAAACCAAGTGGACGACGGCCGCCCAGGCCATTGCCCTGAAGTTGCAGGCTTCCGAGTCGAATCTCAGCGGGCTGAAAGAACAGTACGAAATTGCCATCACCCAGGCCGACTCTGCCAAGGGTGCCGTCACCCAAAATGCGATGCGTCTGCAGGAGCTCGCGGCCAAGCGAATGCAGCTGGTCGGCCAGCTTGAACAGGCCCGGATGCAGGAGGCGGTCAACAGCGCGGTGGAGTCGATCTCCGCTTCGATGGAGACTGAGGCCCCCAGTCTCGACCGTGTGGAGGAGAAGATTCAGCGGCGATCTGTCGGAGGCACAAGCGCACGCCGAGTTGCGGGAAGCCACACCGGAAGGCGCCGAGACTGAACTGCGCGAGGCAGTTTCGATGGCCCAAGCCGACGCCCGGCTGGAAGAGCTGAAGAAAGAGCTTGGCCTCGCCTGATACCGATCTAGTCGAGCAGTCGACGCCGACGATCGCTCCGGTCGAGGGTCGTCCCAAGCGTTCGGCGGCGGCGCTGATCGGCCCTTTGGGGGCTCTGGGGGCCCTCTCGGCCGTTTTGCTGGGCTATCTCGGGACGATTCCGGAAGTTGTCGAGCCAGAGGTTGGCCGACAGGTTTTCGGGAACGTCCCGGGCTGGATGCAGGCGGTCTTTTATGTGACCACGGCGTCCTTCATCGCCCTGGCCGGGGCCCTGTTTGCGATGCGGGCCCGTTCGTGGGAACGGGGCAAGCCCGATCGTCGCTGGGGGAACTTCAGCGAGCGTCTGCGTCAGCTGTGGAAGGGGCTGTCGATGCAGACGCTCCTGCGCGATCGCGCGGCCGGTCTGATGCACTCGATGATCTATTTCGGGTTTTTGATCCTCTTCGCCGGGACGGTGACCCTCGAGATCGATCACCTCCTTCCCAACAACCTCAAGTTCCTCGAGGGTGGCGTCTACATGGGCTACTCGCTCATCCTCGATCTTGCCTCGCTCATGTTCCTGGGAGGTCTGGCCTGGGCAGTGTTCCGTCGTTACATCCAAAAGCCCTGGCGGATTCGCTCGAAGACCAAGCCGGAGGACCGGTGGATTCTTTTCACTCTGTTTCTCGTCGGGGTGTCTGGGCTCGTGACCGAAGCGGCCCGGATCTCGCTGGCGGCGCGACCCAACTTTGAGAAGTGGTCGGTGGTTGGCTATCCGCTCTCGTTCCTGATTCCCGAGGCTTCCGCCGGAGATGTGCACCTTTCTTCGTGGGTCATCCACGCGGGTTCCTTCCTCGCCTTCCTCGCCATCCTCCCGATCACGAAGCTCCGGCACATGGTGACGAGTCCCACCAACATGTTCCTCTCGCCGAAGGAACGGCCCAAAGGGGCAATGCGGGCGGTGGTGAACCTGGCCGAGGTCGAGGAGATCGACACTATCGGTGCCTCCGTCGTGAGCGACTTCACCTGGAAGCAGCTCTTCGACACCGACGCCTGCACGATCTGCGGGAGATGTACATCGGTATGCCCGGCCAACATCACTGGCAAGCCGCTCGATCCGCGCGAGATGGTGCTCAAGGTCGGCGAGGTGGCGGCAGTAACTGCGGGAGTCTCGCCGCCGGTCGGGCTGGTCGAAGGGATCGAGATCGACGGCGAGAACGTCATGCAACGGATCCGACCCGAGGAAGTGTGGTCGTGCACGTCATGTCGTGCGTGCGACGAAATCTGCCCGGTGAACATCGAAATCCTCGATCGCATCCTGGACATCCGGCGCTACCTGACGATGATGGAGTCCTCCTTTCCCAGCGAGCTCTCCAAGGCGTTTGTGGCAATGGAGAACCAGGGCAACCCATGGGGGATCAGCCGCGAAAAGCGGGCTGCCTGGACGGAGAAGCTCGACTTCAAGGTTCCGGTCCTCGGCGTTGACACCGACAAAGCCGACTACCTCTGGTTCGTCGGTTGCGCCGGGAGCTTCGACGACCGCAACACCGCCGTGTCCATTGCCCTGGCCAAGCTCTTACACGAGGCGGGAATCGATTTCGCCATCCTTGGCCCCCAGGAGACCTGCAACGGTGATCCCGCCCGCCGGGCTGGAAACGAGTATCTCTGGCAGCAACTGGCCCTGGCCAACATCGAAACCTTCTCCGGGCTCGCGGTTGAAAAGGTCATCACGCAATGCCCTCACTGCTTCAACACGCTCCAGAACGAGTATCCCCAGCTCGGCGGCGAGTACGAAGTCGTCCATCACTCCGAGCTGCTGGCCGAGCTTCTGACCAAGAAAATGGTCACTCCGCGTGGTGGCGGGAAGGGCAAGACGGTGACCTATCACGATCCCTGTTTCCTCGGACGGCACAACGACATCTACCTCGCCCCCCGCGAAGTTGCTGCGGCGGCCGGAGGGGAATTGATCGAGATGCCTCGCCATGGCAACCGCGCCCTGTGCTGCGGAGCGGGCGGAGCTCGTTTCTGGATGGAGGAGCACACGGGCAAGAAAGTCAATATTGAAAGGGCAGAAGAGGCCCTGGCAACCGGGGCGAGCGAGATCGCGGTGTCGTGCCCGTACTGCTACGTGATGCTCGACGACGGCGTGAAAGAATTGGGGCGAGGCGACGACGTGAGGGTGCGCGACCTGGCAATGATGCTCCTCGACGAGGCGGACTAGTCAGTTCGAACGAATTCGCGATCGTCCTTCAGATTCTGAAGGCCGACCACTTAGAGTGGTGGGATAACCGATTGGGAAGGGGCTGGGGCAATGGCACACGGGCGTTTTTGTGACGGGGGACGGCATCAATACGAGGCGCAAGGAACGCGTCGCCGATGCGGCAAATGCGGTTCAGTTCAGGTCGACTTGATGGGTGGCCAGTGGAAAGAAGACGACGCCGTCAAAGTCTTTCGCTCGCGCCGCCCGACGCTTTTCACGCTTGGTCTCACCGAGTTGCCGGCAGAGCCGCGAGCGAAGGCAGGCTTGCGCCGTCAGCGCCGGGGATAGACAACCCTCGGCCGTAGGCTGCTCGAATGGGTCGATTCGGGCTGGCGGTCATGGCCGCCGCACTACTTGCCTGCACTTTGGAATCAACCCCGGCTTCGACCACCACTGTTCCGACCACGACCACGACGTCTGCCCCGGTTGACGCGGCGTCAGCTTCGGCCTCGTTTCGTGACTGCATGGGCACAGCCGGATTTGACGTGGGTGATGTGCCGATGGATGAGAATGGAAGGCCCGACCTGGCCTCGCTCCCGAGCAACTCGGAGTCGGTGCCCGGGTTTCGGGAGGCGCTGACCAATTGCGCCCCGCTGCTCGGGTCCTTCTTGTCCCTGACCGATAGCCCTGGCCTCCGGGCCATGGTGCGCGAGCAATTGGTCCTGTACGCCCAGTGCATGCGAGCCAGTGGCGTCGAGGACTTTCCTGATCCTGCGCCCGGCTTTGACGGCACCACTTCACCCTTCCCGCCGGAACAGATTCCGCTCGCCGACCCCGAGTTCAACACCGCCCTCGAGTCCTGCGCGGCGGCCATGACGTTGTCGCCGTAAACCGAACCTGGCGCAGGCGACGACTTAACTGGTTCCATGCGAATCGGTTATCAGGGGGAGGAGTATTCGTACTCTGACCAGGCGTCGACCGAGCTATTCCCCGAGGCGGAGAGGGTCGGCTTCGGGACGTTCGTCGCCGCCTTCGAGGCATTGCGAGATGGCGGCGTCGAACGGCTTGTCGTCCCGATCGAGAACTCGACCACCGGGAGCGTCCTATCCGTGCTTGATCGGCTGGGCCAGAACCAGATCGTCGCCGAACACCTGGTTGAAGTTCGTCATGCACTACTGGCCCACCACGGCAGTTCGCTGGAAGATTTGCGGAGGGTCCATTCACACCCCGAGGCACTGGCCCAGGCCGAGGCCATCCTCACCCACTGGGGTTGGGAGGCGGTCCCTGCCCACGACACCGCCGGTGCGGTCCGTCTCGTAGCCGAATCCGGCGACTCCTTTGACGCCGCTCTCGGCCCGGAGCGAGCCGCCGCTCCGTTCGGACTTGCGGTCCTCCTCCGCGATGTTGTGGACCGGCCCCACAACACCACTCGCTTTGTGGTTCTCGTCGCCGGCGACGCCGAGATCGACGAGGAAGCCGACAAGACCACCGTGGCGTTCACCACCAGTCACACGCCCGGAGCCCTGGCGCTCGCCCTGACCGAGCTCGGGTTACGCGGGGCGAACCTCACCCGCATCGAGTCGCGGCCAACCGAAACCGCATGGCGCTACCGCATGTTTGTCGACCTCACCCATGCCCCTGGCCCGGCCGGGGTCAAGTCGCTTTTCGATCCGGTTCCGTCTTCTTTGGCGGACCTCCAGTTTCTCGGAAGCTATAGGTCGGTACTTCGCTAGCCGACATAGCATTCCTGGCCATGACGACCCGTCCGCTCGAGCGACCAGTGACCGATACGCGGGTCAAGGAAGACCTGCCGTGGCAGGTGGTGGTATGGAATGACCCCGTCAACTTGATGGACTACGTGGTCTGGGTGCTGCGGCGGCTCTTTGGCCACTCACTCGAAGAGGCGACGAGGTTGATGCTGGCGGTGCATAACGAGGGCCGCGCCACAGTGACGCAAGGTCCGCGCGAACAAGCCGAGATGGACGCCTACCGGCTGCACCAGCACGGGCTCTGGGCAACGATCGAGAAATGATCCCGTTTCTCCCGGTGCCCGACGGCATCCTGGTCACGCTTACTCCCGACGATCTCGATTTGCTCAACCAGCTTCCCGAGTTTCTCGCCAGTCTCGGTTCGCCCGAGGACGATCCGGGTGCGGCCCGGCTCCGATCGCCGGTCTACCTGGATGACGACCAGGCTTCAGATGAGTGGTGGCGGCTCATGGCCGAGGAGTTCGAACAGTCCCGCGCCGCCGATCGATCGGCGTTCGCGGTGATTCTGGAATCGGCCGGTTCGGGAACGGTCGTATCTCGTCCCGAAGCAGAAGCGTGGCTCCGAGTCCTCAACGAGGCGAGGTTGGCACTGGCGGCGCGTCTCGGGGTACAGGAGGAAGGCGATCTCGAGTTGCTCGATTCCGACGATCAGGCGGCCCTCGACTACCTCGCGGGGATGCAGCAGTTGCTTGTAGTCGCACTGATCGGCGAGGAGCTCGAGTTTCCCAATGATGATCTAGCCCGTGACGATTGAGCTCACAACTTCGTCGATGGCTCACGGCGGGAGATCAGTGGCGAGACACGAGGGCCGGGTGGTCTTTGTCGCTGACGCGTATCCGCACGAAGTGGTGGAAGTTGAAGTAACCGAATCGAAGAAGCGCCACTCGTTCGCGCGCGCAGTATCCATTCTCGAGGCTTCACCTCACCGACGTGCGGCGCCATGTCCGCACTTCGGTCCCTGCGGAGGATGCCAATGGCAGTCGGCCGAACACGGGGCACAAGCGCAGTGGAAGCGCGAGGTCGTGGCCGATCAGCTGCGGTTCGTCGGGAAGCTCGATGGGGTCGACGTCCGTCCGACGATCAGCCCCGGTCCGGAATTCGGATATCGCAACCGGATGGACTTCTCAATCGTCGGGGGCCGTCCCGCTCTCCACCGTGAGGAGAGCTCGGAGTTGGTCGAGCTCAGCGTTTGCCTCCTGTTGGTCGATCCGCTGTTCCAGTTGTTCGTCGAATTACCAGTTCGGCCCCTGGCGGAGCGGGTCACCCTCCGGGCTGGCGTTGCCACCGGGGAGACCGCCGTTCTCTTCGATCACGAGAACGGGAGGATCCACGAAGAGGTCGCCGGACACCGATTTCAGATCACCGATCGGGCGTTTTTCCAAGCCAACACCGCCGGCGCTGAAGAGCTGGTGCGGTTGGTCACTGATGTTCTTTCTCCCGGTCCCACCGATCGCCTGCTCGACGGGTACGCGGGCGGGGGTCTCTTTGCGGCGACGGTCGGGGCGGGTTGTCGAGAGGTTGTGGCGGTGGAGTCCGATCCGGTCGCATTGGCCGATCTGAAAGCAAACACGGATTCGGTCGCGGTGAGGGCAAAGTTCGAGCGGAGCCTGCCCCGATTACCGGAGGCTTGGGACATTGCCGTAGTCGATCCGCCTCGCGTGGGTCTGGGCAGGGAAGGAGTCGAAACCGTGGTTGCCGGTCGGCCCCGCACGATTGCGTTGGTCGCCTGTGACCCGGCTGCCTTCGCTCGTGACGCCGGGCTTCTTACCAACGCCGGCTACCGGCTCGAATATGCGCAACCGGTCGACATGTTCCCGCAGACGTTCCACATTGAGATCGTTGGCGCCTTCAGCCGCTAAAGGTCACTGAACGCAGAACCAATTCCCTTCGGGGTCGAACATCTCGATCCAGATCTCTCCGGCCATGCCGCTCGCCTCACGCTTGTAAGTGGCACCCAGCCCTTCGAGCCGGGTGCGCTCGTCCGCTAGCCGCTTCCGCCGCTCGTCGTCGTCGATCTGCTTGCCCCCAAAACTGTCTGGCTCGCGGCCGACGGAATTGACGTCGACGTGCACCCTTTGGTTCGGTGCCCCGCCGTCGTAGCGCTCGAAGAGGATTCGGGGGCCTTTCTCATCCTGGTCGACAACAGCCGAGACGTCGTTCCATTTGTCTTTGGGAATGCCCATCTTCTCGGCGAAAGCGTCCCAGGACTCAAAGCCTTCGGGTGGGGGTTGAACGATGTAGCCGAGGGCCGCGGCCCAGAATTCGGCCAGCTTTGCTGGGTTGTCGCACGCGAAGACCACCTGGATTGAGTGCGCCATGGAACCTCCTGTTTATCGTGACCCGATGGATTTCGGCGTCGTGTTGCAGACCAACCCGCCGGCGCGTGAGGTGATCGATCGGGCTGTGGCCGCCGAGGGGTTGGGTTTCGATTATGCCTGGACATTCGATTCCCATGTCCTCTGGCAGGAGCCCTTTGTGATTTTCAGCCAAATCCTGGGCCGGACCGAGAAGTTGATCGTCGGTCCGATGGTCACCAATCCGGGGACGCGGGATTGGACGGTCCTCGCCTCACTCTTCGCCACATTGAAGGACATGTATGGGCCGCGGGTCGTGTGCGGGATGGGTCGCGGAGATTCCGCGCTGCGCTACATCGGCCGGACGCCGACGACGCTCGAAACCACGGCGACCGCGACGAAGGTCATCAAAGACCTGGTAGCCGGAAGAACGGTGACTTACAACGACAAGGAGCTGACGATTCCTTGGATCTCGGAGGAGTGGGATCTGCCCGTGTGGATGGCGGCTTATGGGCCCAAGGCCCTCGTTTCCACCGGGACTCACTACGACGGGTACATTCTGCAGCTGGGCGACCCCCAGATCGTCGAGTGGACCGTTGGAGTGGTTCGTGAAGCCGCCGCTGCGGCCGGTCGCGATCCCGATTCGTTGACCATCTGTGTCGCGGCCCCGGCGTACGTCGGTGACGACCTCGCCCATCAGCGCGACCAGGTGCGCTGGTTCGGGGGCATGGTCGGCAACCACGTCGCCGACCTGGTCAACCGCTACGGCGCGAGCTCCTCGGCGGTTCCGCAGGCGTTGACCGACTACATCAAAGCGCGCGAGGGATACGACTACGACCACCACGGCAAGGCCGGCAACCCGTCAACCGATTTCGTCCCCGACGAGATCATCGAACGCTTCTGCTTACTGGGACCGGTGCAAGCGCATCTCGAGAGGCTCCGAGAATTTGAAAACCTAGGCGTCAATCAGTTCGCGATTTACCTCATGCACGACCAGATGGACGAAACCCTCGCCGCCTACGGCAGTCAGATCATCCCCGCCTTCAAAAACGAAACCTAAGGCTCTAGGCCGGACTTTCACGGCTTACTCAGCCCGCGGTTTCGTCTCAGGAGGCTGCGGCGAAGGCCTGTTCGATCATGCTGCGGACCAATTCGGGTTGTTCGCTGAGCATGCGATAGGTGATCCGGAGGACTCGCCATCCTGCAAGCTGGGCGATGGTTGTCGCGTAACCGATCCTCTTCGAAGGCGTCGAGGGTCGAGTGCCATTTTCGGCCGTCGAGCTCGATGATCAATCGGATCGACGGGTAAGCGAAATCAACCCGGCCACGCCGTGGAGAGCGCCAGGGCAGCGGGTATTGGGGTTCGGGTTCAGGAAACCCCCACTCTCGCAGAAGCCGGAGCCCGTACAGCTCGAACTCGCTGTCTCCCATGAACGCTTCGCCTGTTCGTATCTCAAGAACCTTGTGCATTGTCCGCATCCCGGGCTTGCCCCTCCGGGCGAGTTGTCCTACAGCCTCGCCGAACTCGTCAATGGTCGCTTCCTTGGCCACGACCAGATGGTCGACGAGCCTGCCGATGACCTTGGGATTTCTCGTAGTCGCGAGATCGATCACAGTTCGTACAGGCGAAGTCACTGCCAAGAGTCTCGACTTCGATGACCTGAGCTTTGGTGAGATCGGTCGACTGATGGACGATGACATCAGGAAACCGGTTCGTGTGACGGGTGCGCACCGTCACTACCGCCAAACCGACTGGGAGACCGGGAAATCCGTGCAGTTCGGCAGCCGACTCATGAGACACGACGGCGCCAAGAGCAGCCGTGGCAGCCATTAGTCGACCTCGAAGCGTCGGCAAGAATCCCGGAATCACATAGAGACCAGGCTTGACCCGTTTCCACCTTTTCGTCTCAACGCGTCGATCGATCGCGTCGGTCGTCATGCCGCAGGCCAAGGCTTGACGACGGGTGACGTACCCGGCTTGCGTTCCGGCGAGTTGGTAGACGCGCTCCTCCGCCTCAGAGATCACCGGGAGATCATGAGTCACGGCCCGGAAGAGTTCTAGGGGGTCGTCTCATCGCGATCGATGAAACCGCGGGCTCGTTAGCCGTGATATCGACGGCTCAGAGCCTTAGGTTTCGTGTAGGTCCTACCGACCGTGCTGGGGGAAGCCCAGGTCGACGCCGCGATGGAGCGGGTCGGGCCAGCGGGAGATGACCACTTTCTGCCGGGTATAGAAGCGAACGCCGTCGGGGCCGTAGATCGCGTTCGATCCGAAGATCGACGACTTCCAGCCCCCGAACGAATAGAACGCCAGGGGGACCGGGATGGGAACGTTCACCCCCACCATTCCCACCTGGATCTCCGACTGGAATTTGCGCGCGGCGCCTCCGTCATTGGTGAACAACGCAGTCCCATTGGCGAACGGGGAGGCGTTGATGAGATCGATCGCCTCCTGGTAGTGCTCGACGCGCACCACCGACAGCACCGGCCCAAAGATCTCGTCGTCATAGATCTTCATACCCGGTTGGACGCGGTCGAAGAGAGTCGGCGCGACGTAAAAGCCCGCCTCGAAACCCTCCGGAGCAAAGCCGCGCCCATCGACGACCAGGTCAGCTCCCTGCTCGACACCCGAGTCGATGTAGCCGACCACTTTGTCCCGGTGCTCTCCGGTGACGAGCGGGCCCATCTCCGAGTCGGGGTCGTCACCTGGTCCGGTGCGAAGCTTGGCGATTCGTGCCTTTACCTGGGGAATCAAGCGATCGGCGGCGTCGCCGACGGTGACGACCACCGAGATCGCCATGCACCTTTCGCCGGCCGATCCGTACCCCGCCGAAACCGCGGCATCAGCGGCGAGTTCCATATCGGCGTCGGGAAGGACGACCATGTGATTCTTCGCCCCGCCGAGCGCCTGCACGCGCTTTCCGGCCCGGGTTCCGTTCTCGTAGATGTAGCGAGCGATTGGCGTCGAGCCCACGAAGGAAACGGCGGCAATGTCGGGATGCTCGAGGATGCGATCCACCGCGACTTTGTCACCGTGGATGACATTGAAGACGCCCGGAGGCAACCCGGCTTCCTTGAGCAACTCGGCGCAAAGCATCGACGGTGAAGGGTCTTTCTCCGAGGGTTTGAGGACGAAGGTGTTGCCGCTGGCGATCGCGAGCGGGTACATCCACATCGGGACCATCGCCGGGAAGTTGAAGGGGGTGATTCCGGCCACAACTCCCAGCGGTTGACGCATGGTGAAGGTGTCGACGCCGGTTGAGACCTGTTCGGAGAACTCACCCTTGATGAGGTGGGTGATGTTGCAGGCGAACTCGACCACTTCCAGTCCCCGCTGCACCTCACCTAACGCGTCGGAATGGGTTTTGCCATGCTCCGCGGTGATGAGCTTGGCGATGTCATGTCGGTTCGCTACGACGAGTTCGCGAAAAGCGAACATAACGTTCTGGCGCCGGGTGACCGGAGTCTCGCGCCACTCGTCGAACGCGGCCAGGGCGGCGGCCACGGCCTCGTCAACGTCGGCGGCTTCGGCTAGGGCCACCTCGTCGGCCCGCTCGCCGGTGGCCGGGTTATAGATCGGCCCCGTTCGGGCGGGTTTTCCCTCCCAGGGCTGACCGTTGATCCAATGTGTGATCATTTTCTCTACTCCTTGCTCGAGTCTAAGCCGATACAGCACAGGCCCTCCGGGGCTCTTAACCTTCCCCGTCACCCAGACAGAAAAAGGCCATGCGCAAGCTCTCTAAAACCGTTGTTCCTTTGCTAGTTGTCCTGCTCGCAGCCTGCGGCCAAACCGCCGCAACCACTACGAGCGCGTCATCGACTTCTGATACGACCGAGGTGGTTGACACCACCGCCTCACCAGGCACGACCGTAGAGACGACGCCGGAAGGATTGGTCACCAGCGTCCGGGACCTACCGCAAGCCACGATCCAGATCGAGTCGATCGGGACGTTCGTCACGCCCGACTTCGGATCCTTCGAGGGGGGCGGCGCCGGCTCCGGGTTCATCATTGATCCGAGCGGTGTGGCGGTGACCAATAGCCATGTCGTGAGCGGTGCTGGGTTGATCGAAGTCCACATCGGCGGCAGTTCCGAAACGGTCAACGCCCGCATTCTCGGAGTTTCGGAATGCAACGATCTCGCAGTCATCGATCTGGAAGGCGACGGTTACAGCTATCTCGAGTGGTACGACGGGGAGATCTTCTCCGGTCTCGAGGTCTCGGCCGCCGGCTATCCGCTGGGCGAGCCCGAGTTCGCCCTCACCCAGGGGATCATCTCCAAGGCCGACGCTCCCGGCGACACCGATTGGGCCTCGATCGATGCGATCCTCGAACACGACGCTCGCATTCGCAATGGCAACTCGGGTGGGCCGCTGGTGACCGCCGACATGCAAGTCGTCGGGGTCAACTATGCAGGCAACGACGAGTTCGATCAGAACTTTGCGATCAGTGTCTCCGAAGCGCGCGGCGTCGTCGAGCAGTTGCGTTCCGGAACCGACGTCGATTCGGTCGGGATCAACGGGTATTCGATTGTGTCCGATGATGGAACGGCCGGAATCTGGGTCGAGACGGTGCAATCGGGATCTCCGGCCGACATCGCCGGGATCACCGGCGGTGACATCGTGACCGAAATGGCAGGCGTTTCGGTGGGCTTCGAACCGACAATGGCCGATTTTTGCGATGTCATCCGGACCCAGGGAGGCGACGGCGTCATCCCAGTCGAAGTCGTGCGGAACGACACGAGCCAGGTTTTACGCGGTGAGCTCAATGGCGAGGCGCTGGTTGAAGCTCTCTCGTTTGCCGATGAGCTCGACGACACCACCGAGGACGTTGGCACCTATGCGGAGTACGTCGTTATCAGCGACGACACCGGCGCGATGTCAGTTGAGGTGCCGACTGAATGGGCTGAGATCGATGGCGCTCCCTACGAGGACGAAGAGGGCCGGTCGATCACCGATGTGCGCGCCGCTTCCAGCCTCACTGGTTTCCTTGAAACGTGGGACACGCCGGGGATGATCTTCAGCGCTTCCTCCGACTGGGCGGCGACCACCACTGAAGAGGGTCTCCTCGATCAATTCGTCACCGATCTCGAAACCGTGTGTGTATACGACGGTCGCCAGCCCTACGAGGACGCCTTGTACTCCGGGAGCTACGACACGTATTCCAACTGCGGCGACACCGGGGCTACCTATGTGATCGTGGCGGCACGTCCGCTCGAGGCGAATTTCATCCTGCTCGTGCAGGTGCAGGCCAACGCCGACCGCGACTTTGACGCCCTCGACCGCATCCTCGCCAGCTTCTACGTCTCCGGCGACGTCTAAAGGCGCGCCTACCGGGCGGCGCCCTCCATGGTCCCCGTGAGTTTGTCGAGGTCAGAGTCGTAGAGGTTGCAGATCACCTCTCGGTCGCCCCCGGCCCAGCTCGCCTCGGTCGGGTAGATCGCGAAGACTTCCAGCTCCGAGCTGGGATAGTCAAGACCAACGTACGCCTCGAACTCCTCGATACAGAGGTTGGTGCCGATCTCTGACATCTCCTCTGATCCCGGATACTCGTCGGTCTCGGTGTAATCGATCAACGCAAACACCTCGTTGTCGTGTGGCTCAGAGCAGTCGACCGCCGGCACCGAACTGATCTCGCCGTCGTCCTGATCGTCGAAACAAGTGCCGACCGAAAGCGAAAACACATCCGCGTCGCCGCCGCCGTCGCCATCGCCACCGCAGCTGGCAACAAGGGTCAGTAGGGCCAGAAGGAACCCAACGCGGCGCATCTCGAACACCTTTCCTTAGACGAGGTATTGATTGAGGTCACGACGAAGGTAGCGGCCGTCGCCTTTCGACCCCAGGTATTGATTGTCGGAGATGATCACTCTGCCCCGGGAGAGAACGGTGTCAACCCCGCCAACGACTTCCATCCCCTCATAACAGGAGTAGTCGGTTCGCATGTGGTGGGTCGTAGCTGACAGGGTGTGCCGCTTGTTGGGATCGAAGATGACGAGGTCGGCGTCAGATCCGACCGCAATCGTGCCCTTCTGCGGATAGAGCCCGAACATCCGGGCCGGGGTTGTCGCACAAACCTCCACCCAACGCTCGAGGCTCAGCCGTTCCTCGGCGACCGCGCCGTGATACATCAGCTCCACCCGGTGCTCGACGCCTGGCAGTCCGTTGGGAATCTTCGAGAAGTCCCCCTCCCCGAGGCGCTTCTGACGCCCCAGCTCGGGATGGTCCTCAAAACAGAAGGGACAGTGATCGGTGGAAACCACCTGCAGGTCGTTGGTCGCCAGGCCCGACCAAAGAGCTTCCTGGTGTCCCTCGGTGCGGTCGCGCAGCGGCGGCGAGCAAACGTACTTCGCACCCTCGAACCCGTTGCCCAAATCCTCGAGGCTCAGAAAGAGATACTGCGGACAAGTCTCGGCGAACACATTGAGACCCTCGTCCCGGGCGTTGGTGACTTCAGCCAGGGCTTCGAGGGCCGACATGTGGACGATGTAGAGCGGGCACCCGGCGAGCTCAGCCAGCTTGATCGCCCGGTGGGTCGCCTCACCTTCCAAAATCGATCTCCGCACCACACCGTGGTAGAGCGGATCGGTCTCACCTCTCGCCAACGCCTGCGCGATGAGGACATCGATGGTGATGCCGTTCTCGGCGTGCATCATGATCGTGGAGCCGTTCTCGGCCGCTTTTTGCATTGCTTGATAGATCTCGCCGTCGGTGGAATAGAAAACCCCGGGATAGGCCATGAACATCTTGAACGACGTGACGCCTTCGCCCATCGCAATGTCCATTTCCTTGAGTGATTGCTCGGTGACGTCGCCGACGATCAGGTGAAAGCCGTAATCGATGGCGCAGTTGCCTTCGGCTTTCTCGCTCCAGGCTTCGTATCCGTCCATCAGCCCCTGCCCCTTGGCCTGCACGGCGAAGTCGATGATCGTGGTCGTCCCGCCCCAGGCCGCGGCCCGGGTTCCAGTCTCGAACGAGTCCGAGGCGAAGGTTCCGCCAAACGGCAGCTCCATATGGGTGTGGACGTCGATGCCCCCCGGAACCACGTACTTCCCCGCTGCGTCAATCACCTCCGCGTTCTCGATCGCGGTTCCCGGTGCGAGCAGTGCAGAGACTTTCTCGCCCTCGACCAGGACGTCGGCTTCCTGGGAACCGGCGTGGGTGATAACCGTCCCGTTGGTGATGAGGGTGCTCATCGATGGCCTCCATTGTTCGGAAAGTGGTTGGTGTAGTCCTTTTGCGCGGCGGTGACCACTTCGGCCGCCCTCGCCGAGTCATATCGCTCCTGGATAGTGATGACGTCGGGTTGGCCGGGCATTTGCTTGTAGCTCTCGAAGTAGTGGGCGAGGCGGTCGACCAGCGCTGGCGGTAGTTGGTCGAGTTCGGTGACCTCTCCCCAGATCGGGTCGCGCGCCAGGACGGCGATGATCTTGTCGTCGGCCTCGCCGTGATCGAGGATCTGCAGCCCTCCGACCACCCGGGCGCTGAGCAGGATGTCGGCCCGATTGATGGGCCGTTCGGAAATGACACATATGTCGAGCGGGTCGCCGTCGCCGCCCTGAGCGCCCGGACACAGGGCCGCTACCAGCTCGGCGCAGTAGGTCTGAGGTATGAAGCCGTAGAGGGTGGGAGGCGAAGAAGAGGTCTGCTGCGGGCGATCGACCTTCAAGTATCCCGACGGTTTGTCCACCTCGTACTTGATCACATCAAATGGCGTGATTTCCACGTAGGCCGTTACCAGGAGAGGGGGTTCCGGCCCGGACGCCAGGCCGTGCCAGGGATGCGGCCGCCACTCGGTGAACACGTGCCCAACCTAGCGCTCGCGGGCCGGTCACCCCCGGTCGGCGGACGCGCGACCAGCTTGGGCTCGTTAACTTTCGGTGTGTCCGTGTCTTAAGGAGGCACTTCTGAAGAAAACAATCCTGATCCTTCTCGTCCTCGGCCTGGTGGTGGCCGCGTGTGGGGGGACACAACCGAAACTACAGCCGATACGGGAACGGCCACAACGGCCGGAGCCGTCGAGACCACCGCGGGCTCAACCGAGACGACTGCTGGCTCGACCGAAACCACCGCCGGGGCTGAAGGTATGGACGCCCTGATTGCAGCGGCTCAGGCAGAGGGCACGCTCACCACGATCGCCCTTCCCCACGACTGGTGCAACTACGGCGGGGTGATCGACGGCTTCACGGACAAGTACGGCATCGACGTCAACGAACTCGCTCCCGACGCCGGTTCGGCCGACGAGCTGGAAGCGATCCGAGCCAACCAGGGCTCGACCGGCCCGCAGGCACCTGACGTGGTTGACGTCGGCCTCGCCTTTGGCCCTGAGGCCAAGGACGAGGGTCTGCTCCAGCCATACATGGTGGAGACCTGGGACTCCATCCCCGAAGACGCCAAGGACGCCGAGGGCTACTGGTACGGCGACTACTACGGCGTACTGGCCTTCGAGGTGAATGCCGACGTGGTCGAGAACGTGCCCCAGACCTGGGCCGACCTGCTCAAGCCCCAGTACGAGGGCCAGATTGCGCTCTGGCCGGAGACCCCCGGGTGTCGAGTCAGGCCATCGTCGGCGGTCTTCGCTGCGGGTCTGGCCAATGGCGGCTCGCTCGACGACGCCCAGGCTGGGTCTCGACTTCTTCGCCCAGTTGGCGGAGTCGGGCAACCTGGTCCCGGTGATCGCCGAGTCGGGAACCGTGTCGCCTCGGGTGAAACTCCGATCACGATCCGCTGGACGTACAACGCCCTCGCCAACCGCGATGCCAACGCCGACATCGCCGATATCCAGGTCGTGGTGCCCGAGGACAGCGGCCGTTATGCCGGTGTCTACGTGCAGGGGATCAGCGCCTACGCGCCGCACCCCAACGCGGCCAAGCTGTGGATGGAGTTCCTCTACTCGGACGAGGGTCAGAACCTCTGGCTCGACGGCTACTGCCACCCCATCCGCTACGAGGACCTGGTCGCCGCCGACGCCGTTCCCCAAGAGAAGCTCGACGCGCTGCCTGATGTCGAAGGAGCGGTCTTCCCGACGCTCGACCAGATCACTGCGGCCAGCGAGCTGATCACGACCCAATGGGACTCAGTCGTCGGGTGCAACGTCGGAGGATGAGTGACCGCAGTCAGCCGATCAGCTAACGGGGGGCCCGTCGGACGGGCCCCCCAAGGCCGACGGCCAGCGCTCCTGGAACTGGGTGGGATTCTGCCGTTCCTGCTGTTCTTCGTCGGCCTTTCTGCTCGGCCCGGCCGCGATCCTCCTCTACCGCAGCTTCGCAGGCCAACGAAGGCGGCCTCACCCTCGGCCAACTACCGGCAGCTGGTCGATCCGCAGGTCCTCCAGTCCTACGGGCTTTCGGTTCGCATCAGCCTGGTCACCGCCGTCGTCGGTGGAATCTTCGGCTTCCTGCTCGCCTGGGCGGTGATCTACGGCGGACTGCCCCGGGTCTTCCGCTCAGTGCTCACGACGTTCTCGGGGGTCGCCTCCAACTTCGCCGGAGTCCCCCTGGCCGCCGCCTTCATCTTCACCCTTGGCCGGATCGGCCTGGTCACCGCACTGTTCGGCTTCTTCGGCTTCGAGCTCTACCAGTCCGGCTTCTCGCTCTACAACTTCTGGGGACTCTCGGTCGTCTACATGTTCTTCCAGTTCCCGCTGATGGTTCTCACCATCACTCCGGCTCTGGAGGGACTTGAAGAAGGAGTGGAAGGAGGCGTCGGAGAACCTCGGGGCCAGCTCGTTGGCAGTACTGGCGCCACGTCGGCCTCCCGGTGCTGATGCCGTCGATCCTCGGCACGATCATTCTGCTCTTTGGCAACGCCTTTGGCGCGCACGCCACCGCCTACGCCCTGACCGGCGGCACCCTGCGTCTGGCCACGATCCTGATCGGAGCCCAGATCTCGGGCGACGTCCTCAAGAACCAGGGTCTCGGCTACGCAGTGGCGATGGGGATGGTGGTGATCATGGGCGTTTCGATCATCGTCTACACCGTCCTGCAGCGGCGGGCAGAAAGGTGGCTCGGATGACCGTCACCGCGCCACCGGCCGCCATCGAGGCACCCGCCACCGCCGAACCCGCGATCCGGGCCGGAACAGGGAGCAAAGTATCTCGCCTGGCTGGTCATTCTCGGCGGGCTGCTCTACTTCTTCACGCCGCTGGTGGCCACCGGCGAGCGTGCCTTCCGCGCCATCGGCGACACGTTCGGCTTCGAGGCGTTCCGCCGGATCCTCACCGACCCGGACTTTCTTCGGACTTTCGGCGTTTCGGTGATCAACGCCGTGGCCACCATCGTGGTGTCGCTGCTCGTCATCGTTCCCACCGCCTATTGGGTGACGCTGAAGATGCCCCGCCTGCGCTCGGTGATCGAGTTCATCACTCTGCTGCCGTTTGTCATCCCGGCCGTGGTGCTGGTGTTCGGGCTATCGCGGATGTACAGCCGCCGCCCCTGTCGCTACTCAAGTCGTTACAGCTCGACACGGAGTCATTCTGATTTGTGCCTACGCCGCTCTCTCGTTTCCCTACATGTACCGCTCGGTTGACAACGGCTTGCGGGCAATCAACGTCCGCACTCTGACCGAAGCCGCCCAAAGCCTGGGGGCGACCTGGCCCACGATCATCTGGCGGGTGATCTTTCCCAATCTGCAGGTCGCGCTGTTGTCGGGAGCCCTGCTGACTTTCGCAATCGTCATCGGAGAGCTGACCATCGCCCTCTATCTCGGCCAGCACACGTTTCGGGCCCTTACATGGCCAACCTGGTCCGCAACTTCGTCGCCGAGCCGGCAGCGCTCACGGTCCTCAGCTTTCGCCATGACCTGGGGGGCGATGGGGATCATCTCCTATCTCACCCGCCGGCAACCGGGCTCGAAGAAGAGAGGAGGACGCGTCTGATGTCGTTTCTGGTCCTCGATCGGGTGCGCAAGGACTTCGGCGGAAATGCCGCGGTAGAGGACTTCAACCTCGAGGTCGAGGCCGGCGAGTTCGTTTCGTTTCTCGGGCCCTCGGGTTGCGGAAAAACCACGACTCTGCAGGATGATCGCCGGTTTCGAGAAGCCCACCAACGGCCGGATCAGCATCGGTGGCCGGGACATCACCAACGCCCGGCCCAACGAGCGCAATGTGGGGATGGTGTTTCAGTCCTATGCCTTGTTCCCCAACATGACGGTGGGCCAGAACGTGGGCTTCGGACTCAAACTGAAAAATGTCGCCCGCCAGGAGACGCAAGAATCGCGTTGCCGAGCTGCTCGAGTTGATCCACCTTCCCGACAAGGGCGACGCCTACCCGCACGAATTGTCGGGTGGGCAGCAGCAGCGGGTTGCTTTGGCCCGGGCCTTGGCCATCCGGCCCCAGGTTCTGCTGCTGGACGAACCGCTGTCTGCTCTCGACGCCAAGATTCGCGACGAGTTACGCACCGAGATCCGGCGAATCCAGCGCCAGCTCAGCATCACGACCATCTATGTCACTCACGATCAGGAGGAAGCGATGGCTCTCTCCGATCGTGTGGTGGTGATGAGCCGGGGAGTGATGGAACAGGTCGGTCCGCCGTTCCAGATCTACAACTATCCGGAGACCAGGTTCGTGGCGTCCTTTGTCGGCAAGCTCAACCAGATTCCGGGCGTGGTGATCGACGACAAGACCGTGCAATGCGGCGACGATCGCTTGCAGACCACCACCCCGATCGAAGAAAGTGTGGGCACTGAGGTCAATGTGATGGTGCGACCCGAAGAGCTTGACATTGGAGCGGGCGAGGAGAATCAGCTCAACGGGGTCGTCGAGTCAGTCAACTTCCTTGGCGCCATCGTTCGAGTCCGCATCACGCGCGGCGAGCAGATGATCACCGCCGATCTGTTCAATGAACGCCTGCTCGAGCTCCCGGAAGTAGGCGACAACGTCACGATCTCTTTCCCTGCCCACGCCTGCTGGGCAATGAGGGCCGGCTGAATGAACCTGCCGCCGGTATTGGGGGCGGCGACCTCGGCCTATCAGATCGAGGGTGGCCGGGAAGACGGCAAAGGGCAGTCCATCTGGGACACGTTCTCAGATCAGGGTCGTCTGGCCGACCCCGGTGACGTCGCCTGCGATCACTATCACCGATTTGAAGAGGACGTCGCTCTGCTCAAGGGCCTCGACGCCTATCGGTTCTCGATCGCCTGGTCGCGTGTGCTGCCCGATGGTGATGGCGAGGTCAGCCAGAAGGGGCTCGACTTCTATCGGAAGCTGATCGACGGCCTATTGGAGTCTGGAGTCGCGCCGTGGGTGACGCTTTTCCATTGGGACCTTCCCCAAGCGCTTCAGGATCGTGGTGGGTGGGCTTCCCGGGCGACGGTCGATGCGTTTCTTCGCTACGTGACGGTTGTGTCGGACGCTCTTGGCGACCGCGTGAAGAACTGGATCACCCAAAACGAGCCCTGGGTCTATTCGACCCTCGGTCACATCGAAGGCGTTTTTGCTCCGGGCATCTCCGACTGGAAATCGGGGTTGGCTGTAGCCCACCACATCCTGTTGTCGCATGGCAAGGCGGTGCCCATCCTGAGGGGAGCAGGGGCTTCGGTGGGGATCGCGATCGATTGCCGGCCGAGCCGGCCGGCCACCCCTGCCGATGAGGAAGCCAACCGTCACTTCGACGGGTTTCGTAACCGTTGGTACTTCGACCCGATCTTTGGTAAGGGCTATCCGGCTGATATGGAAGCCATCTATCGCCACCGGAACCGGTGGGACGGCTCCCTGGTTCAGGACAACGACATGCAAACCATCGCCACCCCGATCGACTTTCTCGGACTCAATTACTACACGAGTATCAATGTGCGCTCGGGCAACGAGGAGAGCGAGCTCGAGGACACTCCCCGAGGGGCTGACCCTCCGGATGGATACACCGAGATGGGTTGGGCGATCACACCGGTGGCGTTGACGGAATTCTTGGGCAGGTTGACCGCGGACTACTCGCCGCCATCGATTGTGATCACCGAGAACGGCGCTTCGTATTCGGAATGGCCCGACGACCAGCGTCGGATCGATTATCTGGAACAGCATCTTCATGCTGTTTCCGACGCCAGAGATTCCGGCGTGCCGGTCGACGGGTACTTCGTGTGGTCGTTGCTCGACAACCTGGAGTGGGTGTCAGGGTTTAGCCAGCGTTTTGGTCTGGTCCATGTCGATCATCAAACCCAGGTCCGGACGCCGAAAGCCAGCTACCACTGGTATCGCGATCTGATCGCCGGCCGCTGATTACCTAACCCTCGACGCGCTCTATCGCTCGGGCCAGCTTCTCATAGCCCTCGTCGGCCTCGGCCTCGGTGAGGGAAAGCGGCGGCGCGATGCGGAGCGTGTTGCCGTAGAGACCGCCCTTGCCGATCAAGAGGCCTTCCTTCTTCGCCTCCTCCATCACGGCCGCGGCGGCGGCCGCATCCGGGTCGAGTCCTCCTTTGCGGACCAGCTCGACGCCCAGCATGAGGCCTTTGCCCCGCACCTCGCCGATGATGTCGCTTCGTTCCGCCAGTGCATCGAGGTTTGACTTGAGGCGATTGCCGACCTTGTAGGCGTTCGTTTGGAGATCGTGTTCGAGCAGGTAGTCGAGGTTGGCGAGTCCGGCCGCAGTCGAAAGCGGGTTGCCGCCGAAAGTTGAGATGGAATTGGCCGGGAGCGAGTCCATCAATTCGGCCGAGGCGATGACCCCGGCGAGAGCCATTCCATTCCCGAGACCTTTCGCAAACGTGATCATGTCGGGCACGATCCCGTGGGCCTGGTAGCCCCAGAAGTGCTCCCCGGTCCTTCCCCATCCGGTCTGGACTTCGTCTGAGATGAAAAGGATCCCCTCTTGCTCGAGGACTTCTTTGAACGCGGTGAAGAACCCGTCAGGTGGCGTGGCGAATCCACCGACTCCCTGGATCGGCTCGGCGATCATGCAGGCAACATCGCCGGCAGTCGCGATCTCCAAGAGATTCTTGAGGTCGGCAGTGCAGGCCTCGATGAACTCATCGTCTGACAGATGCCCGAAGGGGCTCCGGAGCTTGTACGGCCCGTGGACGTAGGTGACGTTGAACGGATAGTTCGCGGTGGCCGACCAGTTCCTTTGCCCGGTGATCGCCACCGTCGAGTGCGACTTTCCGTGATAGCTGCCTCGAATCGCCAGCACCTGGTTCGACTTGCGGTACTGAGTAGCGATCATCAGCGCGGCGTCGTTGGCCTCGGTGCCCGAATTGGTAAAGAAGACCTTGGCGTTGGGGATCCCAGAAAGGGCCGCGATCTTCTCCGCCAGTTCGATCTGGTTCTCGATCAGGTAGAGCGTCGAGCTGTGGAGCATCTTCCCCGCCTGCTCCTGGATCGCCGCCACCACTTCGGGAACGTTGTATCCGGTCATGGTGGTGAGGATCCCGCCGAAGAAGTCGAGGTACTCGTTGCCCTCAGCATCGGTGACGTACCGTCCATCTCCTTCCACCAGTGAGATCGGTTCCTGGTAGTAGAGGACCATCCATTTCGGCAGGACCTTCTGATGACGGGCGTGAAGTTCGGCGTGCGTACCCATGATTGGGCCGCAGGCTAGTGAGACACGAAATACAGTGGCCTTGTGAAGCGACGGGCCTGGATCGGGTCGACCCTGTTGCTCATCGCCGTCGCCTGCGGCCCCTCAACCGGCTCGACGACTACTCCCGACGTCTCGACCACCGCGGGCTTGCCTACACCCACTTCCGCGGCGGCCACGACTTCGACTGCTGCGTTAGAGCCCGCACCTTGGGCCGCGCCCTCGATGCCGGCGAGCGAAGCGACTCCAGTCCTGGCCGAGCAATGGCAGGCGGCCGACAACAGCGCCTCCTGCGCGGCGCTCAGTCCGGAGGGCGGCATCGCGGGAGCCACCCCTCGCGCAGCCAACTTTGCCGGGGGGTGGGCGGTCGCCTGGGATGCTCCCGACGGTCCCGGGATGAATGCTGACGGCACCTTCTGCGAAAACTGTGGGCGGTCGGCGGTGGGAGTGGCCGGTGCCGGGGTTCCCGCAGAGGAATCCGTTATCACCTCGTGGCCAAACGTGGTCGAGTTCGACGATGGCAGCATTGTTGGCTACGGAATCGAGGGTGCGGCCGGAAGTGAGCTGGTTGTCGACGATCCGGCAACGGGTGCAGTCGATTCGCCCACGCAGCTGGCTTTCCTCTCTGTCGCCGGCCAGGACTGCCTCTACAACATTTGGTCGCGCCGCAGCGAGTCGGAGTTGCTCGACGTGATCGATCGATTGCGTTTCGTCGAAACTCTCGGAGCTCCTGGCGGCTAGACGATATGTCGTCCGTCCTCACGCAACGTTTGGAGGGCGGCTTCTTGCTCGCACTCGCGGTTTATGGTTTCTCGCAGAGCGAGTGGTCTTGGTGGTGGTTCGCTCTGTTGTTGTTGGTGCCCGACTTGTCCATGATCGGGTACCTGGCAAATCCGGCCGTCGGCGCCACGACCTACAACCTCGGCCACACGTTTCTGTGGGCCGGGCTATTGCTCGGTTGGTACCTGCTCGGTGGCCCGCTTAGCGCTCTTGCGGTCGGCTCGATCTGGCTGGCCCACATCGGCATGGACCGCCTTCTTGGTTACGGGCTCAAGCTCTCCGGCTCATTCACCGACACGCATTTAGGGACCATCGGAAGATCGCGCCTCTAGGGCGCGACCAGGTCTCCGTAGGCGTCGGGGCGGCGGTCGCGATAGAAGGCCCAGGTCTTGCGGACCTCCTCGACCATGTCGAGGTCGAGATCTCGAATCACGAGTTCCTCTTCCTTGTCCGACGCCGCTTCACCGACCAACTGGCCGCGCGGATCGACGAAGTAGGACGAGCCGTAGAAGTCGTTGTCGCCGTAGGGCTCCTTGCCGACCCGATTGATCGCACCGATGAAGTACTCGTTGGCAACCGCTGCGGCCGGCTGCTCGAGGTTCCAGAGATACATCGAGAGGCCGCGGCTCGTCGCGGCAGGGTTGAAGACGATCTTCGCCCCCTTGAGGCCGAGAGCCCGCCAGCCCTCAGGGAAATGGCGGTCGTAACAGATGTAGACCCCGATGCGCCCGACCTTGGTGTCGAAGATCGGGTAGCCGGTGTTGCCGGGACGGAAGTAGAACTTCTCCCAGAACCCCTTGACGTGGGGGATGTGGGTCTTGCGGTATTTGCCCAGATAAGTGCCGTCGGCGTCGATGACCGCGGCGGTGTTGTAGTAGAAGCCGTCCTGCTCCTTCTCGAACATCGGAAGCACCAGCACCATGCCGGTCTCCTTGGCCAGGTCGATCATCGCCTGAGTTGTCGGCCCGTCGGGAATGGGTTCGGCGTCGTCGAAGTGCTCGTTCTCCTGCACCTGACAGAAGTACGCGCTGTAGAACACCTCCTGGAAGCACATCACTTGCGCGCCCTGCTCGGCGGCCTGGCGGGCGTAGTCGGCGTGCTTTTTGATCATCGACTCCTTGTCGCCGGTCCACTCGGTCTGGACCAGCGCCGCTCGCACCACGTTCGCCATGTCATTCCTCTCGTTCTGTGGGTGGTAGGGCTGTTGTACAGCCCTACCAACCCTGGGTTCGCAGTTGCTATTCGCCGCCTTCGTTCAGCGTCACTTCGGTCTTTTCCCAGCTTTCGCCGGTGACGTCGAGGCCCTCGGCTTCGAGCTCTGCCACGGCGGCTTCGGCCAGGTCAGAGCGATAAGCGTCAGCGCCCGGGTCGGCGCTGATCACGCCCTGGCCCACCGCCACCTCAACCGTCTGTGCCCACAAAGCTTCGTCCATCACGCCGATGCCGCCGGGTGACGGCCAGATCAGCGCGTTGATCTCGTTCATCTGCCATGCCTGGTGACTTGCCCCGAGCGTTGACCCGCGGTCGAGCACGATCTGGACGCAATCGTCGGGATTGTCCCGGCAGAAGATCCAACCGCGAAAAGAGGCCCGCAAGAAAGCCGAGGCGGTTTCCTCGTTGGCCTCGAGCCAGGCGGCATCGGCCCAGATCGCATCCTGGAGCATGGCGGTCCCGACGTCGTTGAAGTCGATCACCGCCAGGTCCTCGGGGGTAAAGAGCTCACCGGTGTCGGGGTTGACCGCCTCCAGCACCTGCGCGTACTCGTTGTAGGTCATCGCCTGGGCGGCGTCGATCTCCCGGTTGAGCAGGAGCGACATGTCAAACGGCTGCTGCACCAGTTCTAGATCCGTGGTTGGGTCCAGACCCACCGACGTAATAGCCGCGGTCAATTCGAACTCGTTGCCAAAGCCCCAGGTCCCGACTCGCTTGCCTTCCCAATCTTCGGGGGTGGTGATGCCGGCGTCGGCCCACGAGACCTCGAGCGTCCCGGAGCGCTGGAAGACTTGACCGATGTTGACCAGCTCCGCGCCCTCTTCGCGCGATACCAATGCCTTGGGTACCCACGCCAAGCCAAACTCAGCTCCGCCCGCCGCGACGACCTGCTGCGGAACGATGTCGACCGCGCCTTCGAGAATCGTGACGTCCAAACCCTCTTCGGTGTAGAAGCCCTGCTCGATCGCGGCGAAATAGCCGGCGAACTGGGCCTGGGTAACCCACTGGAGCTGCAGACGAACCGGGATCAGTTCGCCAGTAGTCACCTCGGGTGCCGCCGTTGTCTCGGTACCACCAGCAGTCGTGGCGGGGGTTTCGCCCGCAGTCGTCGCTGGAGTCGCGCCGGCGGTCGTGGTCGTGGCGGTTCCGTCGCCTCCACACGCGGCGATCACCATTGCCAGGAGCGTCACGAGAACCAGTGCTCGAATGAGCTTGCTCACAAATATCTCTCCTCGTTCAAAGGCCGGAGGTACTCCGGCGCGAATCGCAATTTAGGACCGTTTATGCAGCTGCGAACAATTCAGACAACTGCGCTGCGGCGGGAAGGGTGCCAGGGGATGAGTATTCGCTCGGCGAGCATCACCAGGAGCTGAAGCGCCGCTCCAAGCAGAGTGGCGACCAGAATTCCGGCCCAGGCTTCGGCCATCCGGGTGAGCCCGGCCTGTTGTGAGATGTAAACCCCGAGGGCGGCGCGAGAACCCCCGAAGTACTCCGCCACCACGGCCCCGATCAGCGATAGCGCCACGGCGACCCGAAGCGCCGAGAGCAGGTACGGGAGGGCGTTGGGCAGTCGGACCTTCCACAGAGTGGTGAAGTCCGGAGCGGCCAGAGAGTGCATCAGTTCGAGCTTGGCCCCGCCTACGTCGGTGAGTCCCCGCACCATGTTGATCATGACCGGGAAGAAGACCATCACCGCCACGACAGTCATTTTGGCGACGGGGTTCGTAATCCCGAACCACTGGTTGGTGATCGGGGCGAGGACGATGATTGGGGCCGATCCGGCCGCTACGCCGAAAGGCAGGATACCGAGACGGATGGTCGTCCACCGCGCCACTGCGAACGCAGCTGCGGTGCCGAGGAGAGCTCCGCCGATGAGCCCACCGAGCGCCTCCCGAAGGGTGAAGAGCCCAGCCGGCCAGACCACCGGCCACTCGTGGCGCAAAGTGCGGATGATCTCTGAAGGAGGCGGGAGCAGAAATCCTTGGATTCCAGCGGCCCGCACCCAGATCTCCCACAGCGCGACCACCGCCAGGAACACCAGGGCCGGCGCCAGAGCCCGCCGGAGGAACCTGGTCACTCTTCGACTTTCCGCAGGATCTCGCGCACTTCGACGAGCTTTTCGAAATAGCGCGGTTCTTCGCGGGTTTCGAACTGACGCGGCTGCGGAAGATCGATCTCGACCACTCCTGCGACCCTTCCCGGCCGAGGCGACATCACCACCACCCGGGTCGAAAGGAACACCGCCTCGGGAATCGAGTGTGTGACAAAGATCACAGTGTTGGCGGTTTGCTGCCAGATCCTCATCAGCTCCATCTGCATTCGCTCGCGGGTCATCTCGTCGAGCGCGCCGAAGGGCTCGTCCATCAGCAAGAGAGCCGGCTCAAGGGTGAGCGATCGCGCGATCGCCACTCGTTGCTGCATACCACCAGACAACTGCCACGGATAGTGGTCGGCGAACTCGGTCAGTTCGACGAGCTCGAGCATCGCACGCGCCTTCTTCTCGCGCTCGTCTTCGCTCATGCCGGTGATCTCGAGGGGAAGGGCGACATTGCGCAGAACCCGGCGCCAATCGAGGAGGGTGGCTTGTTGGAAGACCATCCCGTAGTCGCGATCCCTGCGCGCCTCGGCGGGAGACTTGCCGTTGACGGTGACGGTGCCCGCGGTAGGTTCGAGCAGGTCCCCCACGATGCGGAGGAGCGTCGATTTCCCGCACCCCGAGGGACCGAGCACGGAGACGAATTCGCCAGCGCCGATCTCGAGGTCGATCCCTTTGAGAGCGGTGGTCGTGGCTCCCTTGCGACCGGTGAAGACCTTGTCGACGCCTTCAAGGGCGACCATGGGGGTCATGACTGCACCCGGCGGGCCGGCGGGATCAGTATCCGTTCGACCAACGACACCAGACCGACAAACACGAGCCCTAGAAGTACCGCAAAGAGGACCGCCGCAAAGAGCTTCTCTGGCCCGCTCGAGTAGTAGTAGCTGAAGGTCAGCAGTTGGCGGCCGAGACCGTTGGGAAGACCGCTCGGGAGCTCGCCGACAATCGTGCCGACGACGCTTGCACCCGCCGCAACTTTCAAGGCGGTAAAGAGAAACGGAAAGGCGGCTGGAATTCGGAGCTTGCGAAACTCCTGGGAAGGAGAAGCGGCAAAGGATCGGAACAGCTCGGCTGAGGTGGGACTTGGAGAGCGCAGGCCGCGGATGGTGTTGACCGTAACCGGGAAGAACGAGAGAAAAGCAGCGAGAGCCGCGATCGGGATCCAGAGTGGCAGCCGGTACTTTCCTGCCCACAGCACCACCATTGGGGCGATGGCAAGAAGCGGGATTGTCTGGCTAGCGACCACCCAGGGCATCAGGCCTCGTTCGGCCAGGGGCAAGCGCACGAAGAGGAGGCCGAGTCCGAGGCCGATCAGGCTTCCGGCGGCAAACCCGGCGACAGCCTCTCGGAAAGTCACGAACGAGGCTTTGGTAAGGAGCCAGCCCAAAGATTCTTCGCTCCCGCGACGAGCCGGTTCGAAGATCGATCGCACGATGTCCCAGAGGTGCGGCATCGAGCGGTCGTCGGCCCGGACCGGCAGCGGTAGCCCGGTTCCGGCGAGAAGCTTGTAGCCCTCCCAGATCCCGGCGAGGATCAGGAGGATGATCACGAAGCCAGAGAGAGACCGCAACCAACGAAAGGAAGTTGAGATCGGAGGTGCTGCCGTGACCATCAGCGGCCCAAGACGATAGATCCGTGACTTGGAGCATTTGGGCCCCGATTGCGCTAGCGGTAGTACTCCTTACCATCGGCGAAGTGCGCTTGCCTCACGCTGCAATCATCCCCGGGCTCGAGAAGGGTGAAAGTCAAGATGTCCCCTTCGATCTGCCAGCGATAACTCCCCGAGCCCGGACACGAAATCTGGTCCATTGCGTCGGAGAACTCGATGACGTCTCCGTTGACTGAAATGTGGCCCCCGGCCCCGTGGGCCCAGCTGTAACTGTTCCCGCGGAAGGTTATCCGTAGAGTTTCGCCTTGTCCGGCGTCGACCTTCCAAAGTCCCTCCAGCTCTGGAGGTGCCGCGTCCGCCGCCAAGGTGGTGGACGTGGGCGCCGCGGATGTGGTCGTAACGGTCTCCGATGTCACCGCTGTCGTCGCTGGCGCGGACGACTGCGACCGTGCTGGTAGGATCGTCTGCGCTAGGGGCGGTACCGGCACAGGCGATCGAAGCCAACCAGCAAGACGCCGGTTATGCGGCGGCGCCAGATACCCCCTGTTGTGCTCGGGTCTTGTTTCCATCTGGGCTCCTTTCGCGCATCGAGGTGGCAAAAACGATAGTTAATACCGGCGCCGGCCGACTCCAGGCATACCCCCCGTGATACCTTCCGGATCTAGAACCAAGGAGGTCTTTTGCAGGTCTCGATGACGGTCAATGAGCGATCGGTCAGCGGGGACATCGACCCTCGCACCCTCCTCGTCCACTTCATCCGCGAGAACCTCAATCTCACCGGAACCCATATCGGGTGTGAGACGAGCTATTGCGGCGCCTGCACGGTGATGTATGACGGACGAACCGTCAAGTCGTGCACGATGCTGGCGGTTGCCGCCGAAGGCGCCACCATCACCACGATCGAAGGACTAGCCCAAAACGGAGAGCTTCATGCCGTTCAGGAAGGTTTTTGGGAGCGACACGGTCTCCAATGTGGCTTTTGCACGCCCGGGATGATCATGGCTGCAGTTGGGCTGCTCGAAGAGAACAACAACCCGACCGAGGACGAGATCCGCCATGGCATCGAGGGAAATCTCTGTCGTTGCACGGGCTATCACAACATCGTCAAGGCGATTGAATACGCCGGGGCAAAGCTTCGGGGCGAAAAACCACCAGCACCCGATTGGCCAGTACCGGACCAGGAAGACCTGGAAGTAGAGGTGTCGGCATGAGCACGACAAGTGTGATGGGCGGGGTTGTCAGGAGAAAAGAGGACCCGGCTCTGATCACAGGGCGGGGCACGTATGTCGATGACATAAAGGCCGTTGGCATGCTGCATATGGCGTTTGTTCGGAGCCCCCACGCCCATGCTCGACTCAACTCGATCGACTCCGAAGCCGCGAAGTCGATGCCGGGGGTGGTCGCGGTCTACACCCATGAAGACGTTTCCTATCTCGGTCCGCTGTTGGCCCAGGTGCCGATCGGAAAACTGCGACCCCTTCTCGCTGACGGGGTCGTAAAGCACGTCGGGGAAGCCGTCGCCCTGGTCGTCGCCGAGTCGCCGGCCCAGGCGAGAGACGCCGCCGATGCGATTGAAGTCAGCTACGAGGTATTGAAAGCCATTGTCGACCTAAAGGAATCCGCCTCCGACAAAGTCAAAGTCCACGACGAGCTCGATTCGAACGTCATCCACAGTTGGACGTATCACGGGTATTGGGCTGCGTTGGGGCTCGAATCTCAGAAGCCGAAGATCGAAGAGGCCAAAAAGCGAGAGGACGCGGTTGTCGTTTCCCAGGAAATGGTCAATCAGCGTTTAATTCCCGTGGCCATCGAACCGAGGGTCGTGATGGCCGAGTGGAACGGGGGCTACGAGCGGTTCACGGTTCACTCGTCGAGCCAGATTCCCCATGCCCTTTCGGGCGCGATCGCCAAGACGTTTGGCATCGCCGCGAACGCTGTCCGGGTGTTTGCTCCCGAGGTGGGAGGCGGCTTCGGCTGCAAGCTCAATGTTTACAACGACGAGATCCTGGCTTGCTTCGCCGCCCAACAACTCAACCGTCCTGTGAAGTGGACCGAGACGCGACGCGAGGCCGCCGGCTCCACGATCCACGGTCGCGGCTGGGTCGCAACAGCGACGATCGTCGGCACGAAGGATGGCGAGATCCTCGGCTATGAGATCGATGGCCTCGCCGACATGGGGGCATACACCCAGAACTTCACCGTCGCGATACCGCTCCTTGGGCTCTGGGTGGCTTCGGGGCAGTACACCTTCCCGACCCATTTTCAGATCGACTGCGTCACCACCCACACCATGACTACTGATGCCTATCGGGGCGCTGGCCGTCCCGAGGCGATCTACTACCTGGAGCGGATCATCGATATGTACGCCCGGGAGATCGGGATGGACCCGCTCGAGGTTCGGAAAAAGAACTACTGGCAAGCCGATCAGTTCCCGGCGACGATGGGATGCGGTTTCTCTCTGGACTCGGGAAACTATGAGGCATCGGTGGCCGCGCTCAAAGAGGTGGCAGATTACGACGGCCTGCGAAAGATGCAGGAAGAGGCCCGGAAGGAGGGGCGCCACATTGGGATCGGCGTTTCTTCCTACGTCGAAGTGTGTGGATTCGGGCCTGCGGTCCTGGCCGAGATTGGCTTCTCCTGGGCCGGCTACGGGCTCCCAGCTTCGTTCAACGGCTCTGGTCTGGTGCGGGTCAATCCGGACGGGACCGCAACCGTTCTGATTGGGACGGGTCCGTCCGGGCAGGGGCACGAGACAACATGGGCCCAAATTGTCTCAGACGGACTTGGAATCCCCTACGACCAGATCAGCGTGCGCCATGGCGACACCTCGGAATCGCCAATGGGGGTCGGAACCTTTGGCAGCCGGTCGATCGCAGTCGACGGAGCCGCGACCTTCGAAGCGACCCGGAGGGTGAAGGAGAAGGCCACGGCGTTAGCGGCCCATCTCCTCGAGGCATCGGAGGCCGACATCGTTTTCGCCGATGGGGGTGCCCACGTCGCCGGCTCCGAAGACAAGGCCGTGCCTTGGGCAGAGATTGCCAAAGTCGCCTATCAGGCCCATAAGGCGCCGGCCGGATGGGACTCGGGCCTCGAAGCTCACGCCGGCTTCAGTCCTGGCAACGCCACCTGGCCGTTTGGAACCCACCTTGCGGTAGTGGAAGTAGACGCCGAAACAGGTGATGTGAAGCTGCTCAAGTACGTGGGCGCCGACGACTGCGGCAACGTGATCAGCCCCATGATCGTTGCCGGTCAAGTGCAAGGTGGGATCGCACAGGGAATTGGCCAGGCGCTTTTCGAAGAGGCGGTGTTCGACGACGAGGGTAACTGTCTGACGACATCTTTGGTCGACTACATCCTCCCGACTGCTCAGGACCTTCCGTCTTTCGACCTCACCAGAACCGTGACCCCGAGCCCGGTCAATCCACTCGGGGTGAAAGGCATCGGCGAGGCGGGGACGATCGCCTCTGCACAGACGGTGGTCAATGCCGTGGTAGACGCCCTGGCCCCGCTAGGAGTCACTCACATCGAAATGCCGATGCGACCGCGACGGGTCTGGGATGCAATTCAGAAGGCAAGGAGCTAATCGTGTATCCACGAGCATTCGATTACGTCGCCCCTACGTCGGTGGAGGAAGCGATCAACGCCCTCAAGAGGTCCGACTTTGCCAAGGTGATGTCAGGCGGAATGAGCCTGCTCCCCTTGATGAAGCTCAGACTTGTTTCGCCCGAACTTGTGGTCGACATCGGCCGCATCTCCGGGCTCGATGAGATCACCGAGGACGGTGAGATCACGACCATCGGTGCTCTGGTACGCCATTACCAAACGGCGGCATCGAGCTCCGTCCCCAAAGCTCTGTCGACAGCAGCGTCCTATACCGGCGACGTTCAGGTTCGTAATCGCGGGACGACCGTCGGAGCCGTGGTCCACGGTGACCTGGCGGCGGATCAACCCGCGGCCGTGCTCGCCCTCGGTGGGATCATCATCGCTCAAGGTCCCAACGGGACGCGCGAGATCCCGGCATCGGACTTCTTCGTCGACACCCTCACTACGGCGGTGGAGCCCGATGAAATCGTCACCGCAGTCAAGTTGCCCAAAGGTGGCCTGTCCGCTTACGACAAGCTGGGCCGGCGCGGAGGACATACCGACTATGCGGTCGCGGGAGCGGCGGCCTGGGTCCGCAAAGACAACGGGAGCATCACCGAATGCCGGGTGGCGCTGACCGGCGTCGCGGGCCGGCCAACGCTGGCAGAAGGCACGGCGGAGGCAATGGTCGGGTCCGATGGCTCAGCGGAGGCGATAGCCGAAGCCGCCAGCAAGGCCGCAGACGGCGTCTCGGTGTTGGAGGATCTCTACGGTTCCGAGGAGTACAAGGCGCACCTTGCCACGGTCTACGCGAAACGCGCCCTTACCCTCGCCCTCGCTTGAGGGTAAGGGGTCTGACCCCTCTTTTCGCACCGAACCGGCCACCGTAGAATTCCCATCCTTGCTCTCCGTCGACGGTGTCGTCTCTTCTTTCGCGCAACACGGGTATGTGGCTGATCGCGGCCTAGCCGTGACCACTCACCTGGCATTGCAACTTGGGCGTCCCCTTTTCCTCGAAGGTGAGGCCGGGGTCGGCAAGACCGAGGTCGCCAAAACCCTCTCCACCATCCTCGGAACCGAGCTCATCCGACTTCAGTGTTACGAGGGCCTTGACGCCAGCCAGGCGCTCTACGAATGGGACTACGCGCGCCAGATGCTCGCGATCCGGATGATCGAGGCGACCGGCAAAGGCGCCGACGCCGATGTCTCCGACATCATGAGCCGTGAGTACCTCCGACCCCGTCCTCTCCTGCGGGCGATCGAAGCGGCTGCAGCTGGGGAGAAGCCCGTGCTGTTGATCGACGAACTCGATCGGGCCGATGAGGAGTTTGAGGCATATCTCCTCGAGCTTCTTTCCGACTTCCAGGTCACCCTTCCCGAGATTGGGACGATTCGGTCCGAGGACCCGCCGGTGGTGGTGATCACGTCGAATCGAACCAGGGAGATTCACGATGCGCTCAAGCGCCGTTGCCTCTATCACTGGCTCGACTATCCAACGGTCGACCGTGAGGTGGAAATTCTCCGAGCTCGAATGCCGGACGTCGATGAAGTTCTCGCCCGCCAGCTGGCACTGGCCATGTCCGATCTTCGTTCGCTCGACCTCTTCAAACCCCCGGGGATAGCGGAAACTCTCGACTGGGCTGCTGCCCTCAAGCTGCTCAATGCCGGTCAACTCAAGGCCGATGTCATCGATGAAACCCTTGGCGCGATTCTCAAATACCGAGAGGACATCGAGCGGGTTCGCGAACACGGCCTTGCCTCACTGATTCACTGATGAAGTCCTTGCTGATCGCGCTCTCGATCGGACTCTTTGCTTCGTATCCGGGACGAGTCGACGCGCCGGTCACAGGTCAGACGCAGTCGCCTCCTCCGACGGTCGAAGTCCGGCAAAGTGGTGGGTTGACCGAAGACACGATTGCCCGCGTGCAAGGCGCCGCAGCTCTGAGCGGTGCTGCGGTGACCGACATCGATCGGGTGACGCTGCGCCTCCTGGCGGTGAAAAGGGGCGAGGCGGTGGTGCAGGCGCCAACCGAAGGGTTCGGCTACCCGCTTCTCGTTTCAACGATCGACTACTACTCGCCCCTCGTAGGCAACGAAATCGCCAACGTCCTCAGCGCCGGTCAGGTCGTGATCGGAACTCTCGCTGCCTCGTTGCGCGGTGCCCAGGTGGGAGATGTGTTGAGCCTGGAATCTGTCGCCGGGACCACGGTTGACCTGCCTATCGGCGCGATCGTTCCCGATGAAGCCATTCATTGGTCGGAGCTGTTGATCGATCGATCGGTCGGTGTGCAGCTCGGGATCGATCGGCCTTTTGCCCTCTTTCTGTGGGGAGGCGACCTCGCTCGAGTTGAGGAGGTATTGGCCGCCAGCCAGCTCGATCCGTCGGTACGACTGGTCGGTCCCACCACCGAGCCGATGTCCGATCCGGTTCTGCCGATCGCAGTCGTGAAACAACGCTTTGGCGAGTTCGCCATGCGCTCGTTGGGAGGTGACGAGATCGAAGTCGATCCGACCTGGAAGGCAGCCAACATCGTCACCGTCGACCTGGCTCCGCTTGGGCTGTTCGAATGCCACCGCTTGCTGGTTCCTTACATCCGCGGAGTCGTTGATGAACTGACCCGGGCGCAGTTGCTCGACCAAGTTGACCCGGGCGACTTCCAACTTGCCGGAGGCTGCTTCAACGCTCGGCTCAATCGGGGGGCGGACCCCGGCTTCTCGGTGTCCCGTCACTCCTGGGGAATTGCGATCGACATCAACCCGTCCACCAACGCCTTCGGTGCGGCACCGTCTCTGTCGCCTCATGTCGTTGACGTTTTCCGCCGCTGGGGATTCTCCTGGGGCGGCACCTGGGTGGTTCCCGACGGAATGCACTTCGAATGGCGCCAGCTGCCGAGCGAATACACAACGACCTGCGCCGAACTTTCGCTCGCCTACCTCTATGGCGGCGGTCTGTGGTATCTCCGACCTGCCAGCAACGGCTGCTAGGCAACGGTTTACGACTCGCACGACCAGCCTCGAGGTCCTCGTGGGCTTCTTTCATCGACTGCGCCAAGAGGGCGTGCCGATCCCGGCTGGAGCCAGCGGAGAGATGATGAGGACAGTCGAGATAGTCGGCCTCGCACCGCCCGGTGACGTCTTTTACGCGTTGCGGGCGCTGTGTTGCACCTCGGTTGAGCAGTACGACCGATTCGGGGCGGTCTTTGTCGACTACTTTCGCCAGCCCGTCCCGGCTGGCATCGTTTTCACCCGGCCCCGCGAGCGGGAGTGGGCGGTCTCAGGAGAAGATGAAGGTGACGGCAACGGCGAGGGCGAAGAGTCGTTACGAACCGGCCGAGGGGCAAGCGATGCTGAGCGCCTTCGCCACAAGGATTTCGCCTCGCTGACGCCTACGGAAGCCGCGGCGGTGCGTGCCATGATCGATGCCATGGAGTGGTCGCCAGCCCGTGCCCGGAGCCGGCGCCATCGACCAGCCAGCCGGCCGGGTCGTCCCGACCTCAGAAGAACCTTGCGTGGCTCCGTTGGGTCCGAGGCCGACATGATGCGGCTCGCCTATCGGGTGCGAAAGGAGCGGAGGCGTCCGCTGATCTTCATTGCCGACGTGTCGGGTTCGATGGAGCGCTATTCGGAGATGCTGCTCTACTTCGCCCACGCCGCCCGGGGTCGGCTTGGCCGGATGGAGGCATTCGTCTACGCCACCCACCTCACCCGGATCACCCGCCAACTCGAACGCCGGGACCCTTCGCAAGCTATCGCCCAGGTGGCGCACGCAGTGACCGATTGGTCGAGCGGCACCAAAATTGGGGAGGCGATCGGGAGATTCAACCGGGAATGGTCGCGGCGAGTGACCAGGGGCGGCCCGATCGCGATCGTGGTCTCCGACGGCTGGGATCGCGGCGACCCCGCCCTTCTTGCTACTGAGATGGCCCGGCTCCACCGGAGCGTTCATCGCGTAATCTGGCTCAACCCGCTGTCGGGGCGCGAGGGCTATCAGCCACTGACCCGCGGTATGCAGGCAGCCCTGCCCTATGTCGACGATTTCCTTCCCGTGGGAAATCTCGCCAACCTGGAGAAGGTGATTCGGGTACTCGATTCGGTTCCTCAATACTCGCGCGTGAGGGCCTCGTGAAAGCAGAGCTCGAGCTCCGCCGGCGTTGGATCGAAGAAGGAAAACAGGTCGGGGTGGCCACGGTTGCACGAGTATCAGGTTCGGCTCCGCGTCCGATTGGCTCCCGGTTTCTCATGTCATCGGCGGGCGATATGGCTGGGTCAGTCTCGGGAGGCTGTGTCGAAAACGACGTCTTTGTCCGCCTCCAAAAGGTGCTGCAGGACGGAGATCCGGAACTGGTTAGCTATGGGATCGCCGACGACGAAGCGTTTGCTGTTGGTCTCGCCTGCGGTGGACGTATTCAGGTGTTCCTCGAAGATCAGACTCAAAGCGAAGTGCTCGACGCGCTCGAAGGTTTGATCGAGCGCGAAGGCCTGGGGATGCTGGCAGTCGTCGTGGGCGGACCAAGCCTGGGTGCATCGGCTGTGCTCGAAGATGGAAGTGTGAGAGTCGGCGCCCTCCCGCCGGCGCTGGTTGCTGATGTCCTCGCCGACGCCGCCGTACTGGCCGAACGACAAGAAAGCCTGACCCTCGAGTACGACAACGAAGAGATCTATCTGGAAACGGTCGCGCCGCCGGCTCGCCTGGTGATTTTCGGGGCAGTGCACATTGGACAGGAACTCGCCCAACTGGCCCACCAACTCGGCTATCACGTCACCGTCTCCGACGCGCGCCCGGCCTTTCTCAACGTCGAGCGTTTCCCCACCGCTGATCGCCTGCTGCCGGGGTGGCCGGACCAGGTCGACGTCGAGCTTGGCCGCAACACGGCGGTGGTGGTGTTGAGCCATGACGCGCGCTTCGAGGACCCCTTGTGGCCGCGCCTCCTGGCCAGTCCGATTCCTTACATCGGGGCGATGGGGAGCAGCGGAACCGCCGCCAAACGGCGCCAGCGTCTCCTCGAAGAGGGCTTTTCCCCAGAGGACATCGAGCGAATCCATGGCCCGATCGGGCTGGGAATTGGTGCAGAGACTCCGGCCGAGGTGGCGGTGGCCATCATGGCCGAGGTGATCTCGGTCCGACGCTCTCCTCGACCTGCCCTGCGGGGGACGGCTCGCCGACTGCCCGGGGTCTGATGGCAGACAAAGGTCCCATCGCAGCCTTGGTCCTGGCCGCCGGTGGCTCGTCGCGCCTGGGTCGGCCGAAACAACTCGAACCATGGGCGGGTGCAACCCTGTTGGACACGGTGTTGCGCCAGGTCGAAATGGGTCCATTCGAAGAGCGGTTCGTAGTGATCGGTGCTTTCCTCGACCAAATTCTCGACACGGTGGGCCTCGATGGGTGGACCGTGGTCGAGAATCCGGAGTGGGAGGACGGGCTGGCTTCGTCGCTACGAGTGGGAGTCGACGCGGTTCTGAGACTGACCCGGGCCGAGACCTTGGCGATCTTCCTCGGTGATCAACCGGATGTCGACGAATCGATACTGGACGAGTTGCTCGCGACGCATTCGAAAAGCAAACGCCATGTTGTTGTCCCGAAGTATCGATACGAATGGGGCAATCCGGTGATAGTTTCCAAACCGCTCTGGCCCCGACTGATGAGCCTCGAGGGAGACAACGGTGCCATGCATTTGTTCAAGGCCCATCCGGAGTGGGTCGAGGAAGTTTGGTTCGAGGCGCGGCTACCTCGCGATGTTGACACAGAACGCGATATTGAGGACCTTCGGCCAAAGCACTGATCGGACACCTTCGGTAAAGTCGCCGCCGCTGGTGTTTGCAAAGGAGTTGTGTGGCCCGAATCGATGAGATCGCTGGCATCGACCCGAAGGACGCCACCAAACTTCGGAAAGCTGGCATTCGAACCACCGAGTCACTCTTGAGACGCGCCGGAAGCAAGCCGGGCCGGGACGCCTTGGCGATCGACATGGGCTTCTCGGCCGAACTGATCTTGCGCTGGGCGCAACGTGCCGATCTCATGCGGGTGAAGGGGATCGGCTCGGAATACGCGATGCTCCTGGAGATGTGCGGGGTCTCGACGATCAAAGACCTGCGCCGTCGCAACGCCGCGGCGCTGGCGTCCAGGCTGGTGGATCTCAACGGACGACGGGCGACCGTGAAGCGCTTGCCGACCGAATCCATGGTCAATGGGTGGATCGACGCCTCAGCGGGGGTCGAGCCCCTCGTCAAATAGACAAAAGTCAAAGACAAAAGACGATTCCGTCTCTTGACTTCTGACTCTGAGCCCAGCGGAGCCGGGCGATCTTGTGTCTTCTAGCTGGCCTTGGCGGCGACCTTCTTGGCTGCCGGGCGGCGGGCCGGAGTCCGCTTGGAGGGCGCCTTCTTGACCGTCACCGTCTTCTTGGCGGCTGGCGACTTCTTGGCAATGGTCTTGCTTGGGCTCTTGCCAGTTGCCTTCTTGGCCGGGGTTTTCTTGACCGTCACCGTCTTCTTGGCAGTTGATCTGCTCGGGGACTTCTTGGCAGGAATGGTCTGGAACTTCACGCCGTCGGTCGACGCTTCGACCTTGACGGCCGGGAGCTTCTCGGGGCGGAAGGACGTGCGCCAGGTGGCCAACAGATCCTCGAGCTGGTCGCGAAGCTTGTTGACCTGGGTGCTCACCTGATCGAAGTCGACTCGCGAGGCGATGTCGTCGACGACCTTGGCGTCGGTGAGCTTGTTCAACAGCTTCTCACCTTCCACTGCCCAGGTGTTGAAGCGCTTGGTCGCTGTCTTGCTGAAGCTGGTGGCTTCCTTTCCGAGGCGGGTGCGGATCTCTTCGACCTGCTCTCCCACCATGCGGGCACCAACCACTGGCGCACCTACTGCTGCGTAGAGGGCTTTGGGGGCCTTCATTTGGTATCTCCTTTGTATATGAGGGTGCGGTACAAATCGGCCAGAACTCGTTTCTGGCTTTGGCTTAGGACCTGGTCCGCATCGATGGCATCGATTACCTCCGGCGGCCGCGGTCCTTCTTCGATCAATCCGGCTCGGGAGTAGAGACTCTCGGCCGAAATGGAGAGAGCGCGGGAAAGCCGTTTGAGAATCTCGGCCGAAGGCTTACGCAGCCCGCGTTCGATCTGGCTCAGGTAGGGGTTCGAGACCCCGGCCCGGTCGGCCAGCCGGCGGAGCGAGAGGTCGGCCCTCTCGCGTTGGAGGCGGATGAACTCGCCGACATGGCCGGTAAGGCCCTCGGGAGCTACTTCCGGCACCGGCGCCTGCTTGCTCGCACTCATAAAGTGCATGCTACAGCAAGCAGCTAGCAAATGCAAGCGCGGGGGCTTCTTTTGCAACCAGCTGGCCTAGAGCAAGGATCCGCCGACCAAACGGCCCACCAGATAGGCGACGCCGCCTCCGATCCCGGCGATCACCAGGTTCTCCGCCCCAGCCCGGAGGGGAACAGTGTGCGTGATCGTGGTCTTGGCGACCCCAACTGCGAAAAGCGCGGCGCCGGTGAGAGACATCGCAATCAGCATTGCGGTAGAGACGGGGATCGAAAAGAGAAAGGGCAGCACCGAGGGAACCGATCCGGCGAGAAAGAGACCTCCCGACGCCACCATCGCCTTGAAAGGCACGCGTCGCTCTTTGCCGACCATGCCGAACTCCAGCACTTTCATCGCGTTGAGCAGCACGTTGTCATTGCGGCTCAAGGCTGCGACTGTTTCCTCGACATCGTCACCATGGACGCCGAGATCCCGCACCATGGCCTCGAGTTGCTTCACCTCATTGCTGCGGAAGTGTTCGATGTGAACCCGCTCCAAATTGACTTCGGCCTTGAATACTTCGTCCTGGGACTTGGTAGCCAGGTACTCGCCGGCACCCATCGACACTGCTCCCGCCAGGGCTCCGGCTACCCCGATGAGGAGAATTTGTGGACGGGGCAGGCCGCCACCCACCACACCCACGATCAACAAAAGCATCGAGACGAGCCCGTCGTTCACTCCCAAGACGACATCGCGCCAGTACTGACGGGAGTCTCCAATGTGGGGCTCATAGACGACTTCGTCCAAGCCGCCAAAATAGCCAATCCGGCTCTCACTACCATCGCCACCCACCCAATCCGTGTCTTCCATGATCATCGTCATGCGCCCCCAGGCCTCAGAATCCGAGATCGCTGCCGTCGTTGAACGACTGGCGGAGATTGGCTGCGAGGCGCACGTCTCGGCGGGACAGACGAGGACGGTCATCGGGGCGATCGGTGATCGCGACGTCATTCAAACGCTGCCTTGGGAAGCGATGGCCGGGGTCGAGCGAGCCGTGCCGGTCCTGAAGTCGTTCCGGTTTGTGTCACGGGACTTTCAATCCGAGGACACCGTGATTGACGTGGGTGGTGTGTCGATCGGTGGGGGAAGTTTCACCGTCATAGCCGGTCCTTGTGCCGTGGAGTCGCGCGAGCAGCTGATGCGAACCGCCGAATCGGTGAAGAAATCAGGCGCCCGCATATTGCGCGGTGACGCCTTCAAGCCCCGGACTTCACCGTACGCCTTCCAGGGACTGGGGGAGGAGGCCCTGCAGCTGTTGGTTGAAGCGCGGGAAGAGTTCGAGTTGCCTTTCGTCGCCGAGGTTCTCGATTCTCGCGACGTGGCGCTTGTCTCGTCATACGCCGACATCCTTCGCATCGGCACCCGCAACATGTCGAACTACACGCTGCTGGCCGAAGTCGGGCGCCAGCCCAAACCGGTGATGCTGAAGCGGGGCTTCACCGCCACTCTCGAAGAATGGCTCAACGCCGCTGAGTACATCTATAAGGAAGGAAACCATCAGATCTTCCTCGTTGAGCGAGGCATCAGAACCTTTGAAACGGCCTCCCGCAACACCCTCGACATCACCGCAGTGCCCTTGATCAAATCGATGTCGCACCTGCCGATCATGGTGGATCCCTCCCATTCGGGCGGAAAACGCTCGTTGGTCGCCCCTCTGGCTCGGGCGGGGATCGCAGTCGGCGCCGACGGCATCATGGTTGATGTCCACCCCTCACCTGATACCGCCAAAGTCGACGGGGCGCAGGCCCTTTTGCCAGCCGAGTTCGCCGAGCTGATGGACTCGATCCGCTCGATAGCCAACGTCCTCGGTTACACCATTTAGCCGGGTGACTACCGCTGCCGTTCTCGGAACCGGTCTGATCGGGTCGTCCGTTGGAATTGGCTTACGCAACGCCGGCTGGACCGTGGTCGGCTGGGATCCTGATCCGGAGGCGTTGCGGGGAGCACTCGATGTGGGGGCGATCGATCAAGCGGCGACCAATCTGGCCGAGGCGATCGCCGGCGTCGAGCTCATTGTCTTGGCCGGACCGCCGGCGGCGATCGAAGCGGAACTGGCGGACATCGAAACTCAAGCTCTGGTGACCGATGTCGCAGGGGTGAAGGAGCCCATGGTGGCCGCGGCGAAGCATCTTCCCCGGTTTGTCGGCGGTCATCCGATGGCCGGGAGGGAGACGTCAGGTCCGGCGGGGGCATCGGGGGGCTTGTTCCGGGGGGCGACCTGGGTGCTGACCACCGACGGGGTCGAAGCCGACGACCTGGCCTTCATGTCCGACCTCGTTGCCACGTTGGGAGCGATCCCGGTGCATATGGCCGCAGCCGACCACGATCAAGCCGTCGCCGCCATCAGCCATCTTCCGCAGGTGGTCGCCTGGGCGCTGGTCAACCGGGTGGCGCGGGACCAATCCGCCCTCGATCTTGCCGCCGGCGGTTTTCGCGACCTCACCCGGATCGCCCTATCCGGATCGTCGTGGTGGCCCGAAGTCCTCACTGAGAACAGCAAAGCTCTGGCGGAGCTGCTGCGCCGGTTGAGTGGCGACCTCGAGGCCTGGGCCGATTTGGTCGACGAAGGCAACCACGACCAAATCGGCGCCTCGATGCTCTCGGCTCGGGCCGCCCGGGGTTCGCTGACGGCCCCGGTCGCCTCGGTGGGTGTCATCCTCGAGGACCAGCCAGGTGAGATCGCCCGCGTCGGACACGCTCTCGAGGTGTCCGGAGTCGACCTGCGCGACCTCCAGCTCCGTCACGCCACCCACGGCGGCGGCGGCATCCTCACCCTCTCAGTTCGGGCCGCAGAAGTCGAGCTGCTGGCCGAGACCCTGCGCAACGAAGGCTTCCGCCTGATCTAACGCCGAACCTCCTTTCGCGCATCAAATGCACGCCATAGGTCGCGTTCGATGCGCGAAAGCGGGGTGGGCTAGGTGTTCGCGGACAATGCAACCAGCGAGGCCATGCCGGCCAGCAGGCCGGTTTCGATGCAGCCTTCGTCGGCGCGGAAGGTGGAGGAATGGATGTCCATCATCTTTTGGTCGCCCTTGACCCCCAGTCGGATCAACGAGCCGGGAACCGCCTGGGTGAATTGCGAGAAGTCCTCGGCCCCCATTGAGGTCGGCGCTTCGGCCACGGCTTCGGGACCCAGCAACTCTGTGACGGCACGCATGCAAACCGCGACCACCTGGTCGTCGTTGATGACCGGAGGAATGCCTCGCTGATAGGAGAACAAAACTTTCGGCCCCGCCGGGGCAACGATCTCATGTACCAGGCGTTCCAGGAGTCCGGGGATTTCTTCCCAAACCCCACGATCGAGAGTCCGACAAGTACCTGACATTTCGAGCGAACTCGGGATCACGTTGACCGCCGTGCCGCCGGAGATCCTCCCGAATACGACCGACTTGGGCAGCCGGGCGTCGGTGAGGCGATCGAGGTGGCCGGGAAGCTGGGTGGCAAGCAAACCCGCCGCGTAGACAAGATCCACCGTGCGATGCGGGCGAGCGGTGTGGCCGCCAGGACCTTCGAGGGTGATGAAGAATCGATCGGCTGAAGCAGTGATCGGGCCTGGTCGCATTCCTACTCGTCCGATCTCAAGGGTGGGGTCACAGTGGAAGGCGATGATCGAGCTCAAACCTTCGGCGACCCCTTCTCCCACCATTTCCTCGCCACCGCCCGGGTACGCCTCTTCGGCGGGCTGGAAAATGAACCGCGCTTTGAGCCCGAGGCGAGTTGCGAGCAAAGCGAGACCGGTGCCAATCGCCGCGTGAAAGTCGTGACCGCAGGCATGCATGACTCCAGACGTGAGCGACCGGTACTCGAGCCCCTCCGGTTCCTGTATGGGTAAGGCGTCGAGGTCGGCGCGGAAGCCCACGACTTTCTCGCCACCGTCCCGATCTCCAATTTCGACGATCAAACCGGTACGAGGGGTGCGGAGCCGGGGCTCAAGACCCGCCTCACTCAAAGTCGAGGCGATCAGTCGAGTGGTCTCGACCTCGTTGTACGAGAGCTCTGGATGGGAGTGGAAATGCCGCCGAATCTTGGTGACCAAAGGCAGAACGGCGCCAACCTCAGCCCGGAGGGAATTGGAGTTCATCCAGCGACAGAGGCTAGTTCAACCGAAATTTGGTGGCTATCGGTGGCTACCAGGTGAGCTCAGCACAGACTGCATCAGCGCTCTCGACCTGAAGAGTGGCATGGGTGACTGCGAACTCGTCGCGCAGGAGATGGCGTGCCTGCTCGAGAACCGCATCACGGTTGCTTTCCAGCGTTGTGGTGAGATGGACCGTGGCGACGGGCATTCCTGAAGTCAGCGTCCACACATGCAGGTCGTGGATGCCGTTGACTCCGGCAAGTGATTTCAACCTCTTCTCAAGCAACGCCACATCGATGTCGGCGGGCGCTGCCTGCATCAACACCCGCAGCGCTTTCTGACCCAGCCGGTACGCCCGTGGAAGAATGAACAGGCCGATGGTCGCGGCGATCAGCGGATCGGCGTAAACCCAGCCGGTGATCAGGATGTATGAGCGCCGCGACGATTACGCCCAGCGAGGAGAACAGATCGGCCACGACCTCGAGCATGGCGCCTTCGACGTTCATGGATTCGCTCGCGCTACCGCGCAGAACCCACCATCCGAACAGGTTTACTCCGAGGCCAATGGCACCGACGATCAGCATCGTGGGGTTTCGACGCCGGAGGGCTCATTGAGCCTCTGAATAGCTTCGTAAATCACGTAACCAGCAACGGCAAAGAGCAGGATCGCGTTGGCGAGAGCGGCCAGAATCTCCAAGCGGTAGAACCCGAAGGTGCGGTGGTTACCGCGGCTCGCTTTGCTGGCGGTTGTGATCGCCGCGAGCGACATACCGAGGCCAAGTGCATCAGTTGCCATGTGGCCGGCATCGGAGATCAGGGCGAGGGATCCGGTCAGCACTCCGAAAACAACTTCGGCCACCATAAAGATGACAACCAGCCCGAAGACCAACAGCAACCTCCGGCGATGGGAGGACCGGGTTCCAGGAGCGCTGGGGCTGTGACCGGTCATGGAGCCTCGAAAAAGACGCGTTCGAAGATACGCCGGCTGCGACGGGTCATGCTTCGGTATTCCTCCCGCAACGTGCCGCGGTCGCGGTAGCCCAGAGATTGAGCGAGGCGGCTGAGCTCGGCGCCTTCGATCGGAAGAGCATCGTGCCCGGATCCGGTCTGGAGATACAGCCGATTGCGCAAAGTTGTGCATAACCAATAGGTCGCGATCAAATGCTCCGCCTCGCGCGGCTTGAGGATTCCCTCTGCCTCAAGAGCAACGATTGCTGGCACGGTCGAGGGAGTTTGCAGATCTTCTCGTTCCGCACCGAGCCGGAGTTGCCAGAGCTGAGTGAGAAACTCGATATCGGAAAGCCCTCCCGGTCCGAGCTTGAGATGAAACTCGGGATCCTCGTTGCGGGGGACGCGTTCTCGTTCCACCCGCGCCTTGATGTGTCTGATCGACCGCAACATGGCTTCGCTGACGACGGGCGGAAACGCGCACTGCTCCCGGATCGCTGCAAACCTCGTCCTGTCGTCGGAAGGGCCGGCCACCGGACGAGCCTTGATCAAAGCGAGGAGTTCCCAGGGCTCCGCACGTGTTTGGTAGTACTGGCGATAGGCCTCCAGGCTGCGGACCAACGCCCCTTGCTTGCCCTCGGGTCGCAGATCGAGATCGACCCGATAGGCGAGACCGTCTGCTGTGGGTTGACCCAGCACCGATCCAACCTCCGAGGCGATTCTTGATCCGGTTTGGGCATCGCCGGCATAGACGAGATCGAGGTCCGATCCGTATCCGAGCTCATGTCCTCCCCACTTGCCCATGGCGACAATCAAGAGGTCGCCCGGTTCTTCCTGTTGCGCGGTCCAGAGGGCCGCGGCGGCGGCCGCGTCGGCTGTGTCGGAGAGTGCGGTGGCGACGGTGCTCACGTCGACCAAAGCGAGGAGATCTGCCGCGGCCACTCGCAACGCTCGCCTGCGCACCAGCCGCCGCAGCGAAGCCATGCGGGAATTGCGATCCGGCCGGAGACGCATCCGCTCGGTGGCTGTCTCGGTGACGGCAGCGCCGATGGGCAGATCGAGCAGCAGCCGGTCATCGCCGAGGCGAGGGAGGAACTCGGGTATGCGATCGAGATACTGCCCGATCCAGCGCGATGAACCCACGAGCTGGCACAAGTACCGAGCCGCCATCGGCCGATCTCGCAAAACGCTGATCAGCGCGCTCTGGTCCGATCCGCTCGACACGAGCTTGGCGAGTTGTGAAAGCCCGAGGTCAGGATGGGGAGTGTCGGCCAGCCATTCGAGCATCAGCGGGAGCAACTGATGCATGAGACGCGATCGTCGCGACAGTCCAGACGTCAGGTTTTCGAACGCTCGGGCCGCGCCGACCGGATCCTGAAAACCGAGCGCGGCCAGCCGATCGTTGGCCTGTTCGCGTGAGAGTCCGGTCGACGAAGTAAATGCTTCGAGCAAAGGCCGGTAGTAGAGCGCCTCATGAAGCTCGCGGACCCTGCGGCGATGCTCCGCGATGTCGCGGTTCAATTGATCTACGGCACTTTGATCGCCCGGCCGGTATCCCATGGTCAACGCCAGGTCCGCCCGGTCTGCTGGGAGTTGATGAGTTTGTGACATTTGCCAGAGTTGAAGCCGGTGCTCGAGAGTGCGAAGGAACCGATAGGAGTCGGTCAGCGCCAAGGCATCCTCAGCCCCGACATAATCGCCATCGATCAGAGCGTCGATGGCCGCCAAGGTGCCGGTCACACGCAAGGTCGGGTCAGCCCGCCCGTGGATCAGTTGGAGAAGCTGCACCGTGAACTCGACGTCGCGAATTCCCCCGGGGGCACGTTTGATGTCGTCGTCGTCGGCCTCTTGCTCGGCTCGCTGCTTGAGTCTGCGCAACTCCCGGACGGCCTCGGGACTCTGCTGCCAGACGAAGTCGTCAACCATCTGCCGAAAGCGATTGCCGAGGTCGGCATCGCCGGCAGCGGGGCGTGCCTTCAACAAAGCCTGGAACTCCCACGGCTCACCCCAGCGCTCGTAGTAGGCCCGATAGCTGGACAGGGTTCGCACCAATGGCCCGGTGATGCCTTCGGGTCTCAGACCGGCGTCGACCCGGAAGGCGAGGCCTTCAGACGTTGGCGTGGCAAGCAGGTCGATGAAGCTCGTCGCGAGCCGGACTGCCGGGCGCAGATCCCCATCGGCGGGCTCGGCGACGAACACGAGGTCGATGTCGGAGGCATAGTTGAGCTCTTGCGCTCCCCACTTGCCGAGGGCGATGACCGCAAAGAGGGGCGGCTCCTTGTCGGGTGATCGCTCCTGGAACCGCTTGGTCGCCATAGCCAAAGCGAGCTCTGCGGCGTCGTCAGCAGTTGCGCTTACTTCGGCTGCGACACGATCGAGTGGCCAGTTCCCAATCAGGTCCTGGCGGGCAATTTCGACCAGCCGCTCCTGGACTACGACTCGGGGATCATCATTTTCCGTGCCGTTGCCATTGATCCACTCGGGGTGCCGGAGCGTTGCATCCCAGAGACCCTTGCTCGCCCCGGCGAGAAGCGCCCACTCCTTGATTTGAGGCGAGGACAAGGAAAGCTCGGTACGTTCGGCCAGAGCCAGGATTCGTTTCAGGGTCCCTAGTGGGTCAGCCCCGGAGCGGATGATCCGCAACAGTTCCACGGCCTCTCCTTGGAGGTCCTCCCCATCCATCCAACCGAGCGCCCTCAACCGAGGGAGGTCCTCCTCACCCAGGCCGAGCCGCGCCGGCGAAGACCTCACTCCGGGGTGGGCGACGGCTCCTCCTCTTCCGTGAGGGTGTGTGGAAGGGGCTCGGAGGTCTCGGCGTAGATGATCAGGTCGGCCGTCTGTTCGAACTCGATGACATGCTCGATCTCGGGTTGGAACAAGACCTGAAAGTTGAGGAGACTCGCCCGAGCTCGGCTCTTGGGGGAACGCGGCATACCAACAGGTTATTGCTTCTAGGCTCGTGTTTTCGATGCGAATCGCCGGCGCCCAGCTCAATCTCACTGTCGGCGCCCTTGACGCCAACGAAGCACTGATCGCCGACGCCATGGATTGGGCGGAAGCCGAAGGGGCCGACGTGCTGCTCCTGCCGGAGCTTGCCGTCACGGGATACCCACCCGAGGATCTCGTGCTCAAGTTTGGTTTTGTCGAAGACAACCTCGACGTGGTGCGACGGCTGGCTGCTCGTTCCGGGCACTGCACGACGATCGTTGGCTACGTCGACTTTGGCACCGGGGATCAGGCAGGGGCGGATGACGCCGGGGGTCACCGCAATATCCACAACGCCGCCGCCGTGCTCCATGCGGGCAACTTGAAGGCCACCTATCACAAAATCCTGCTGCCTAATTACGGCGTCTTCGACGAGGATCGTTATTTCCTCCCGGGAGATGACCCTGCTTTCACTTGGGAGATCGGCGGAGTTCGCTGTGGGATCTCAATCTGCGAGGACATCTGGCTGCCCGACGGCCCTCCCGCTCAACAGGCTGCGGCCGGTGCCCGGATCTTGCTCAACATCAACGGCTCTCCCTATCACTACGGCAAGGCCAGAGCCCGGGAGGCAATGCTCGCCGACCGCGCCCGGGCGGCCGGAGTGCCCGTCGTTTATCTGAACATGGTGGGCGGCCAGGACGAGTTGGTCTTCGACGGTTGTTCAGTTGCCATCGACGCTGAGGGAGCAGTTCTCCACCGGTCACCCCAATTCGTCGAGGATCGGTTCCTTCTCGAATTCGAGGACGAGCTCGCAACAGGGAAGGTGACCGAACTGATGGGCCCGGAGGAGGAGATCTATCGGGCAGTCGAGCTGGGCCTGCGCGACTACACGCAGAAGAACGGGTTCAGCCGTGTGGTGATCGGGCTTTCAGGTGGGATCGACTCCGCGCTAACGGCGGTGATTGCGGCCGACGCTCTGGGACCGGACGGGGTTTGGGGAATTGGATTGCCGACGCGCTTCAGCTCCGATCACTCGAAAACCGATGCGGCTGAGCTTGCCAAACGACTCGGGATTCGGTTCGACCTAATTCCCATCGAAGAGGTGTTCACCTCCTACCTGGACACGCTCAAGCCCGTCTTTGGAGGGGAGCCTTTTGGAGTTGCTGAGGAGAACCTTCAAGCCCGGATCAGGGGAGCGTTGCTGATGGCGATTTCCAACAAGTTCGGGCCGATGGTGGTGGCAACCGGAAATAAGTCGGAGATGGCGGTGGGTTACTCCACGATCTATGGCGACATGGTCGGCGGGTATTCGGTGTTGAAGGACGTCTTCAAGACCACGGTCTACAAGTTGGCCCAATGGCGAAATTCTCAGTCCGACGTCATCCCCCTGAATTCCATCGAGAAGCCACCCTCGGCCGAGCTGAGGCCGAACCAGAAGGACAGCGACAGCCTCCCTCCCTACGACGAGCTCGATCCCATCCTCGCCCTCTATATCGAAGAGGATCGTGGAGTCGAAGAGATCATCGCCGCCGGCCATGACGCCGAAGTTGTCAGGCGGGTTGCCCGGCTGGTCGATCGCAACGAGTACAAGCGGCGGCAATCGGCTCCCGGGGTCAAGATCACGACCAAGGCGTTTGGCCGGGATCGCCGCATCCCGATCACGAACGGTTACCAGTAGTTACGCCCCCTACCCCCTCGCTGCGCTCGGGTACTCCCCCCTCCGGGGGGAGAAACAAGGAAGGTGCGCTTGCGCGCACCTTCCTGTTGGGGAAATGAACTTCCTGGGTTAGGCGAACCAGTCCCGAAGTTTTCTCTCGACTGCGTCACCGGCCTCGCCGGTCTTCTCCTTGATTTTGCCGACGAGCTGGTCCCAGTTCCCCTTGGTCTGGTCGAGGTCATCGTCGGTGACATCGCCCCAGGTCTCGCGGATCTTGCCTCTGACCTGCTGCCAGCGGCCCTCATCCATCATGCGATCAGACATATCCGTCTGATCCATTGGACGGTCCATAGCGTCCCCTTTCTCTCCGATCGAATCCGAAGACCCGATCATTTTCTCGCTTCGCTAGTTCGTCGTTGCGGGAACGTTGACGTCGACGTCGACGTCTCCGTCGCCGGCAGTCGTCCCGTTGTTGGCGAAGTACCAGATGGCGATGAGGATCAAGAGCACTGCCACGATCCCCGCCACCAAGGCTCCGGTGCTGCGACCTTCGTTGTTGACGATTACTTCTCTGTCAGTCATTTCATTGTCTCCTTCGGTTTTCCTAGCGGTGAGTCAAACGCCAAAGAGTTGGCCCTAGACCGTTCTTCCCCGCCCCATCGCCCGGTAAATCAGCAGAGCGACGATCGCCCCGATGACCGAGCCGATGATCCCGGCTGCCTCGAGGTCCCACTGACCCTCGACGAAGAGGTTGCCGAGGAACCCGCCGACAAGAGAGCCAATTAGCCCCAAAATCAACGTGGCGCCGACGCCCATCGAGTCTGCTCCGGGCACAATCGCACGAGCCAAGAAGCCGGCGATGAGCCCGATAATCAACCAAACAATGATTCCCAAGGTTTTCCTCCGTGTAGGGATTCCGAAAACCCCGGTACCCCTGAATGGATAGGATCAAACGCGATTCATTTATGGGTTTGACTTGTGACATTTCGGGTTGATTCCCAAAATCAGGAGAACACCTCAGTGCTGGTGGCGACGGGGGAACTCGATCTTGCAACGGTAGAAATGCTCGAAGCAGCAGTCGAAAGTGCCATAAGTGCAGGATTCAACCGGATGGTGATCGATCTCACTGCGGTCAGCTTTATGGATTCGACGGGGATGCGGGCCTTGCTCGTGACCTCGCAACGGTTAGAAGGGGAGAACGGAACTCTGGGAGTCGTCCTGTCCGGCGGACCGGTCGCACGGGCTCTAGCCGTCACAGGCGTAGATCGGCTGCTCAAGCTCTTCGATACCGTCGCGGCGGCAACAGCGTGAGTTTGCGCCAGGAGAGTTTGCGCGACGAGGAAGAGTCGCCCGAAAGCGTCGTGATAGTCCACGAGCTTCCGGCGGAGTCTGCATCCGGCCAGTGGGTCCGGCGTTTGCTCAACGAGCACGCGCGACTTGAGCCAGTGCGCTTGGCCGAGGCGCAACTCATGGCGACCGAGTTAGTCAGCCACTTCGTCGGCCAGGGAAAGAAATCGCCGATCGAAGTTCGATTGATGACCACTGTGACCGATTGGCGGGTCGAGATGAGTTCGCGCAAAGTCCAGCGCCCGCTCGAACCTTTCTCCGAAGCCCTCCTCGACGGTTTGAGCAGACGATGGGGCGAAGACGGCGACGAGCGATCGACCGTTTATTGGTTCGAGGTCAAAGCCGCTGGAACTGGCGAGGCACTCGCGGATGTGAGTAACCGGGAGGTCTTGGATCGGGCTCGAACCGATCCGCTCTATCAAGACGAGGCAGTGAGGCGATTCACCCCGTTGTCGGCGGCCATTGCCCGCCGGTTTCGTGACAAAGGCATCCCCGACCGCGATCTTGAGCAGGTCGCTTTGCTTGGGTTGGTTTCGGCCATGCGGCGGTTCGACCCCGAGAAAGGTGAGTTCGAGCCGTTCGCGGCGGTGACGGTGGTCGGTGAGCTCAAGCGGTACCTGCGGGACCGAGCCTGGTCGGTGCGGGTGCCACGGGGGCTGCAGGAGAACACTCTGAGCGTGGGCAAGACCATCGATCGGCTCACCCAGACGTTGGGTCGGGTTCCGACTCCAGCCGAAATCGCGACCGATGTTGGCCTGTCCGAGCAAGAGGTCGAGGACGCGCAGGAAGCGCGAGTTGCTTATCGGTGGGAGTCAATTGATGCACCCGATCCGAACACCGGCCAATTGCTCTCGGAGCTCCTTCCCGGGTCGGGCGAAGACGAGCTGTGGCCTGAGCTCGCCGAGGAGCTGGGTCGCCTGCCTACCCGCGAGCGCGAGATTGTCTATCTGCGCTTCTTCGAGGATCTCACGCAAAGCGAAATTGCCGAGAGGATCGGCGTTTCGCAGATGCATGTCTCCCGGCTGCTCCAGAAAGCCTTAACGCGCCTGCGCACCGTTCTGGAGATGATTCCCGCTGAATAGCGGCTCGAGCCGGTGCGAGCTAGGCGACCCGGCGCATCCCGACGATCGAGGCATCGTCCGCCAAGGGATCGGCGGTCCAGTCGATGACCTCGTTCAGAATCTCCCGGCAAATCTGAGACATGCTCTCGCCGTCGTTTGCCTTGCGCACCGCGGTCTCCGCCAAGTGGCTCTCGCCCCACATCGCCTTGTCGGGGTCGCGAGCCTGTATCACGCCATCTGAGTAGAGAAAGATCACGTCGCCGATTCGAGACACCAACGACTCATGGCCGTCGCCGTCATGACGAAGCCCGAAGGGCAACCCGGGAGGATCGGTAGTCAGAAACTGGTGGCTCCGATCTCTGATGAGTAGCGGGGGATGGTGTCCAGCGTTCCAAAGCTCCAGCACATTCTCCTCAGGGCGGATCACCGCCAGTATCCCGGTGACGAAATCGCCGGGCCGGCCGTTGGCCGCCACAACCTCGTCGATCGCTTTGGCGGTCTCGGCCATCGAAGCGTTTTGCCGGCGGAGCAATCGATAGGTCGAGAGGGCGAGCGTGCTGAGCGTGGTGGAGCGGAGCCCGTGACCTACCGCGTCGAAAATCGCCAGGTGAATCCCTTCGGGGTTGATCGCGTAGTCGATGGCGTCGCCCGCCACGTCGTAGGCGGGTTCCAGCCGGCTTCCGACCTCGACTTCGTCATCCGAATAAGCGCCCAGGGGCAGGTTTCGCTTCTGGATGGTGGCCGGGAGACTGAGCTCACCGGATCCTTGATGGCGGTCAACGACGTCGCTGATCAGCAGAGTCGCCAGCAAGGCGTTGGTGATCGTTGTCGCCAGGGGGGCCAAGTCGTCGATTACCTCCTCTGTGGCCGGGTAGACCACGAGCACCCCCATCACTTGACCGCGCCGGCTCAATGGAAGATATGCGCGCCCCTTGTCTAGGAGCGGAACACCAGAAATCGCGACACGCCCCGCAGGGCCGTCGCCCACACCGATGGGACTTGAGATGCCGGAGAGGTCGGAGAGACGGCTGAACCCGTGGTCGACGATCCAGATGGCTGCTTCTTCGGCAATGCCGAATCGAACCAACTCGGTCACGGCCACGGCCGCAAGATCGGCTGGTCGGGCCTGATCGAGTCGATTCACGAGGTCGCCGATCACCCGGCCGAGCGAGGTTCTTTCAGTCATTGGCGGACCTAAGCATTTAGCGAGCAGGTACCCGCCGGTCGACTGTCTTAACCGCCAGTCAGGAAACTTGGCCGCAAACCACGGAGGGGACGAACCCGAAAGCCTGGCCGATCGTCTCGGCGACCTGCCCGCGGCTCACCAGGCTGTCCATCGGCAGCTCCAGCAGCGGACAGACATCGGTCAGGCCCAGGTACTGCAGCTCGGCGAGCGCGGAAACCGGGTTCATTTCGGCCCGGGCCTGGGGTTCAGCCGCTTCAGAACCCTCCGCTTGCGCGGAGCTTTGCTGGTGAAGCGACCAAAGGACCATCGTGATCAGCTCACCTCTGGTTATGGGTGGCGGAGGGCAAAGCTCCGGTGCGCAAACGGTGGCCGCGGACATCGCCACACTCGCTGAGATCTGGACTTCAGGGGCGGGTGGCTCGATCGTCACCCCGGAGATGGCGCTCAACCATGATGCTGTTTCGAGTTCGGTGGCGGCGAGCGTCGGACAGGATTGGCCAGCCCACGAATCGCAGGTAACGGTAGCCCCCAGGGTGGTCAACAGCTCGAATACATACTCCGAGCGGAGGCCATCGTCATCGCTGAAGGCTCCGTTGAACGAACTGGCAAAGGCTGGTTGGCCGGTGTTGTTGCGAGCCCAGCGCAGGCTGGGATAGGGATCGATCGCACCGACTCCCGGCATGTGCAGCTCGAAGTGGAGATGGGGTGCTCCCGGCTCGGCGTTACCCGAGTCACCTACCCAACCAATCACTTCACCGGCGGCGACCCTTGATCCCTCAATCAAGTCGGGCCGAATGCCGTTGCCCCGCCCATTGTCGGAGCCGAGGACATCGTTGTTGAGATGGAGATACCAGGACGACCAGCCGTCGTCATGGTTGAGGACGATCCAACAGCAATCTCCTCTTTGCGCGCGAATCGACCCGATTGTTCCGTTGGCTACCGCCACGACCGGCGTCAACTTGGGGGCCATGATGTCGTTGCCACGGTGGAGGCGAGTGCCACCGTCTCGGTCTGCACCCCAACTCGACGCTACATCGAGGTAGCCGGGCAGCGGCCAGAGAATGTGACGGGTGCGCCGCACTCGGTTGAGCGGGGCAGGTCCGCTCTCGACTAACGCAACTGCGTCGCCTGCCGGCGCCGTCGCCGTCGCCGTGGGAATCTCAGGCCATGCATTGGGATCGATGGTCGTCGTCGTCACAACCGTCGAAGGATCCGCCGGAGGGGCAAGATCGGTGGCTTGTGCAGGCAACGCCAATAGCAGGGCAAATACCGCCAAGAAAAAGAGCGGGGACCCTCGCTCCCTCATGCGCCGCCAGAGACTACCCCCCGCCTTCTGGCTGAGGAACCCCCGATTCGCGAAAATCGGCCGAAAGGGCTAGGTCAGAAGCAGGGTCGCCACGGCCAGAAACCCGGCGAAGCCGAGCAGGTCGGTGACCGTGGTGAGAAAGAGGTTGGAACCGAGGGCAGGATCGAAGCCCATGCGTCGCAGGACGAGGGGAATGCCCGAGCCGGCGGCGCCGGCGATGACCAGGTTCGCCATCGCCGCCAGCGCCATCGACATCCCGATCCGGCCCGGGCTCGGTCCGTGGCGCAGCGTTTGCATGGCAAAACCCAAGGCTCCGGAGAGCAAGGCGATTGCCACTCCGTTTATCGCCCCGATCGTTGTCTCACGGGCGACAACCCTCCTGCCGCTCGCGGCTGGAATCTCGTCGGCGGCCAAACCACGGATCACTACTGCCAGGCTCTGGGCACCCGCATCCCCGCCTATCCGAGCCACGAGGGGCATCAACGCGGCGAGGACGACAAAGCTATCTAGAACTTCGTGGAACTGGCTGACCGCCCAAACCACAAGTCCGGACAGGAAGACGTCAAAGGTAATCCAGGGCAGCCGAGCCCGCACCGAGGACCAGACCGGGCTGCGGACGTTCTCGGTGAGACCGGCGCCCATGGCAGCGGCGAAGTCCTCACTGGCTTCTTCCTGCACCGATTCGATCACGGAGTCGGTCGTCACAACGCCGAGCAAGACCCCGGCAGTGTCGACGACTGGCACTGCTCTTATGTGATATTGCGAGATGATCTCGTTGACTTCCTCCCGGTCAGCAGCTGCACCGACCACGATCGGATCGGTCACCATCACCTCTTCCAGGCCGATCCCGGGCCGATTGAAAACCAGGTCACGGAATGAGATCACCCCCAGCAACTCCCCTGCATCGCCGGTGACATAGACATAGGAGAGGTCTTCAAGCTCCTCTCGTAACTGGCGAATGCGCTCGATTGCCTCGCCCGCCGTCAACCCCAGCGGCAACCTGGCAACGTCGGTAGTCATCAAACCACCGGCCGAATCGGGCGCATAAGCCAACAGCCGGCGGACCTCACTCGCGGCTTCGTCGGTTAGGAAGTCGATGATTGAGGCGGCAGCCTCGCCTTCGACTTCTCCGAGCAGGTCAGCGGCATCTTCGGGTGGTAGCTCTGCGAGCAGTGCGGCAGCCTCTTCCGGGGGGAGCTCTTCCAGCAGATCAGCCGCAATTTCTGTCTGGAGCTCTGAGAGCACCTCGGCCGCCTCGGGCGCTTCGAGGTCGGAGATCAATTCGGCGAGCGCTTCCTCGTCGAGCTCTTCGAGGATTGCAGCGGCCGCCCCGGGGGCGGCTTCAGCGAGGGCCTCCCATTCCTCGCCGTGGGCGTCGAGATATTCCTCGACTTCTTCCGGCTCGCGGCGCGCCTGGGTCAGCAGCTGCCGGGCAAGTTGGCGAGGGCTGCGAAGCCGGAGTTTCACCCTCTCAGGGTAAGACCGCCCTAGCTGCGGAAGGCGCGCACGCTCTTGATCGTGAGCGAAAAAGTGCCGCCGGGAGCCTTGTAGCTCACCGTCTCACCGGCGCGGGCTCCGATCAAAGCATGCCCCAACGGCCCGGCCGGTGAAGCCAGCAGAAATCCCGGTTCCTTGTTCTCCGGAGTGGCGACGAAGTACTCGGCTTCATCGCCATCCGCGTCCACCACCTTGACCACTGACCCGATTTGCACGGTGCCGTCGTCGCTTGCCTCCTTCACCTGGGCGTGAGCGAGGATCGCTTCCACCTGGCGAATGCGCGCCTCCATCATTCCCTGATCGTTCTTGGCGGCGTCGTAGTCGCCGTTCTCACGCAGGTCTCCGTGGGCGCGCGCCTCGGCCAGCCGCATCTCCATCTGGCGCCGGCCGTTGGTTTTGAGGTCATCGAGCTCGGCCGTCAGCTTGTCAAAAGCCGCCGGAGTAAGCCACGTCGTTGAATCAGCCATCAGTGGAAGATTAGAATCAGAGATCAGATGTCAGATCGGGAAACGAGTCTGACGTCTGGCCTCATGTCTAGCCGACGGCTTGGGTGATCTGGCGCAGCTCGCGCTTGAGATCGTTGACCTCGTCGCGCAGCCGAGCCGCATACTCGAAGCGGAGCTCCTTGGCAGCCTGGTGCATCTCATCCTCGAGCGACATGATCAGCCTCGTGAGGTCGTCGCCCCCCAGGTTGAGGGGCTCCCGCGCAGTCAGCTCTCGGCGGCGGCGGTCCCCCGGGGAAGGTTCTGAGGCGACCAGGTCGAGGATGTCTGAAACCTTCTTCCGCACCGTTTGCGGATCGATCCCGCGCTCCTCGTTGTACTCCTCCTGCAACCTACGGCGCCGGTTGGTCTCATTGATCGCGTACTGCATGGAACGGGTGACCTGGTCGGCATACATGATCACCTGGCCATCGACGTTTCGAGCTGCCCGGCCAATGATCTGGATGAGGGAGGTCTGGGAGCGGAGAAAACCTTCCTTGTCGGCATCGAGGATGGCCACCAGCGAGACCTCGGGAAGGTCGAGACCCTCGCGTAAAAGGTTGATCCCGACCAAGACATCGAACTCACCCAGCCGGAGATCGCGCAGGATCGAGATTCTCTCGAGGGTGTCGATCTCGGAGTGGAGATATCGCGCCTTCACTCCCATCTCCAGCAAATAGTCCGTGAGGTCCTCGGCCATCTTCTTCGTCAGAGTCGTGACCAGGATTCTTTGCTCGATCGTGGCCCTGGTTCGAATTTCATGCAGGAGGTCGTCGATCTGTCCGCGAGTCGGGCGGACTACGACCTCGGGGTCGACCAACCCCGTTGGGCGCACGATCTGCTCAACCACCCGCGATGAACGGGCAATCTCAAAGTCCGAGGGAGTCGCGGAGAGGAACACGATCTGGTTCGCTTTCTCCAGCCATTCGTCGAATCGGAGCGGTCGGTTGTCCATCGCTGAGGGGAGGCGGAAGCCGTGCTCGACCAGCATCGATTTGCGGCTGTGATCCCCTTCATACTGTCCGCCGATCTGAGGCACCGTGACATGGGACTCGTCGATGATTGTCAGGTAGTCATCCGGGAAGTAATCCAGCAGTGTGTAAGGAGCCTCGCCCGCCTGTCGTCCGTCGAGGTAGCGCGAATAGTTCTCGATCCCGGTGCAAAAACCTACCTCACGGATCATCTCGAGGTCGTATGCGGTCCGCATCCGCAATCGTTGCGCTTCGAGCAATTTCCCCTGGCTCTCGAGCTCGGCCAGCCGTTGCGCCAGCTCCTCCTCAATCAGGGCAGTGGCACGAAGCATCCGCTCGCGCTCGGTGACATAGTGAGAGGCAGGAAAGATCACGATTTCCGGCATCTCCTCAATCACTTCGCCCGTGATCGGGTTCATCCGCAGAATCCGCTCCACCTCATCACCGAAATATGAGAACCGGATCACCGACTCCTCGTAGGCAGGCATCACCTCCAGCGTGTCCCCCCTCACCCTGAACTTCCCCCGGATCAGGTTGACTTCGTTGCGCTCATAGCCGATGTCGATGAGCCGGCGAATGGCATCTCTCATCGGATACTCGACGTTTTGGAAGAGACGTAACAGCTGACCTTCGTACTGTTCGGGCGAACCCAAGCCGTAAATACACGAAACCGAAGCGACGATGATCACGTCCCGCCTGACCAGCAAAGCCGAAGTCGCCGAGTGGCGGAGCCGGTCGATCTCATCGTTGACCGTGGCGTCTTTCTCGATGTAGGTGTCAGTTGAGGGGATGTAGGCCTCGGGCTGGTAATAGTCGTAGTAGGAGACGAAGTATTCGACGCGGTTCTCGGGGAAGAACTGGCGGAACTCGTTGGCCAGCTGGGCCGCCAGAGCCTTGTTGGGGGCGATGACAATCGTTGGCTTTTGGACCGCCTCGATCGTCCAGGCAATCGTCGCCGACTTTCCAGAGCCGGTGATGCCGAGCAGCGTCTGCGACTGTTCGCCGGCTTTGATTCCTTCGGCCAGCATTTCGATGGCTTTGGGCTGATCGCCAGCAGGAGCAAAGTCGGATTGGACGCGGAACTCGGGCACGAGGCCGATTCTACGAATGGGCTGGGACAAGACCCGAAGACCGGAAGATCCGAGGTCTTTAGTCTCCGCTTCTGAGGATTCCGAAGACTGCGCACACAAGCCATCCCTGGCGCATCAGGGCCATCGTCGGGGACTTCACCCTGGAGGATGTGTGGGCCCTTCCCGTGCAAGGAGGCGCGGAGGACTTCCAGGACTTGATCGAGCTTTTCCTGGCGTTGGACCCCGGGAAGGGTGGGTCCCTCCCGGCCCGCCTGCTTTGGCGGGTACGCGACCTCCTCGGAAAATGGCTCGACCTCGGCCGAATCTCGCGGACCGATGACCGCGGGGATGGGCCGGCAGACGGACTTCCCATTCCGGGAAGCACCGAGGTGTCACTCGTCGATCGATTGCCAGAGGATCTACGCGGCACGGCAGGCGATTTGGATTTCGGCTCCGGGCCGTTCGCCTCTCTCTATCGCACCGACGTCGAGTTTGCCGCAGAGATTTCAAATCGGACCGTGCATGCGGTCCTGCATCTCGCCTGGGTCGAGCAAAGCCGAGGCGACTACCAGGGACAGATGGCGGTATACGTCAAACCCCGCGGTGCATTCGGCAAGGGATACATGGCCTTTATCAAGCCGTTCCGCTATTGGGTTGTGTATCCCTCGCTGATGCGACTCATCCAACGAAAGTGGAGTGCACGGGTTCAGCAGGCTTGACCCGAAAACCCGACCTTCGTTTGCACCAAAATTTGGCAGGTGACGAACGCCTTGTTGTTCTGTGGCACCAGCGGACCGTTTCCGTATCGCTGGTGACGCATTTCGATAAGCCGTTCGCTAACTGCCAAATAGATGATGCGGCTCCCGAAAGAGCCGCATCATTGAGCAGGGAGTTGGTGCTTAGGCGGCGACGGTCTTTGCTGTCAGGGCCGGCATCTTGCCATCGGCGTTGGTGATCTCGATCTGGCGAGGCTTGGCCTTCTCCGCTACGGGGATGGTTGCTGTGAGCACACCGTTCTCGTAGTTGGCGGTGATGTTCTCACGGTCGAGGCTCTCGCCGAGGAACAGGTGACGGTGGAAGTCACCCTGGGCTCGCTCCGTCATGTGGATCTCATCGCCCTCGGCTGGGAGCCAGGTGCGAGTTGCCTTAACAGTGAGCACATCCTTTTCGACCGTCATCTCGATGGTGCCAGGATCGACGCCCGGCATGTCGAGATGAACCATCAGGTCGTCGCCCCGCCGGTACGCGTCCGCCGGAATCGCCCGCACTCGGCGCTGGTTGAGCATCTCCTCGGTGAGCCGGTCGTACTCGCGGAATGTTTCCCATCGCATCAACATTGTTGAATCCTTCATTGAGTCTCGAGTGCTGGCGGTCGGCGACCGTAGAGCCTCGAGCTCTGAAACGCACTCTAACCTAGTCATAGAAAACTAGCAAATTGTTTCCTGAAACAACGGACTATGATTGTCGTTGTGGCGCATTGGAGCTTCCTCACTAACCATGCCCGGGTCTTGCTTTGCATCGCCAACGACCCCGGAGTACGTCTGCGCGACATCGCGGCCAAGCTGGGAATCACCGAGCGCAGCGCCTATGGCATCGTCACCGAGCTGACCGAAGACGGCTACGTGAGGAAGAAAAGGGAGGGCACGGATGGAAGGCGCAATCGCTATCAGATCCAAGCTCATCTGCCCCTGCGCGAAGCCATCAGCCGGGAACGGTCGATTGGTGAGATGTTGGACCTCTTAGTCGACAGGGACACTTACAGGTCAGAACCAAGAGCACGGCTGAGCAAGTAATCGAATCGATTGGCAGCTGGCTTCTGATCCTTCGTCCCTGGTTAGCGTTCGGAGCGTGGACCAGGAAGAACGGCTTTCATACATCGCCTCCGCTCTCTCCATTGGGGGAGTGGAGCGACACCTCTTTCTGTGTGCTGAGCAGAAGAATCCCAAGTGCGCTCCCTATGAGGAGACGTCCGAGGTCTGGCGCTACCTGAAGACCAGGCTCAAGGAGCTCGACCTCACATCGGGGCCCCCGTCTTGGGGCGGCAAGCCGGACCAGGAAGCCGTGCCGGTGGCACCAGGCGGCGGCCGGGTGCTGCGGAACAAAGTTGACTGCCTCCGGATCTGTGAGAGCGGACCGATTGCCCTGGTTTATCCGGAGGGCACCTGGTATCACGGAGTCACCGTCGAGGTCATGGAGCGGATCATCACCGAGCACCTGATCGGTGGTCGGCCCGTCGAAGAGCACATGTTCATCGTCGCACCGTTGCCATGAAGCGGATCTGGCGCGGCCTGTTCGTGGCCATTGCCTGGCGGCTATTTGGGCCTGTTCTCGCTCCGCGCTGGCGCAAGCCACAGGAGCATCCCTGGCGCGTGCCGGCGCGAACGATCTTTGTTGCCGACCGCGAGCTCTCCATTCGGGAAGCCGGGCCGTTGTCGGGTCCGCCGATCGTTCTCATCCATGGCCTAGCCGGGTCGTCGATGGCCGAGTGGTACAAGATCGCACCGATCCTCGCGGAGAGCCATCGGTTGATCATGATCGACCACCGATCGCACGGTCTCTCCATCGCCGAGCGCGGGCGATTCGAGATCGCCGACGAAGCCGACGATGTTGGTGACATCCTGCGCCAGCTGGGAATCCGTTCAGCGCCAGTGGTGGGTTACTCGATGGGAGGCGCCATTGCCCAGGCCGTTGCCTACCGACACCCGGAGCTCGTTTCGCACTTGGTGCTCGTCGGGACCATGTCGCATCACCCGAAGTGGTGGAAGCAAGCTCGCATCGCCGGAGCGATCATCGCCCGCGCTTGGGAACGAATCACCGGCACCGGAACGCCCGAGGTACGGACCGGGTATCTCTTAGCTGTGGGCGCGGTTGCCCCCGAACACGGCCGCTGGTTGTGGGAAGAAACTCATCGCCGCGATCCTGATGCTGGGGCCGAAGCGAGCCTCGCCCTTTTTCGATTCGACTCGCGGCCCTGGCTGGATCGGATCAATGTTCCGACATTGGTGGTGATCCCCGCCCGTGATCAGTTGGTGCCGGCGAGCTGGCAGCGCGACTTGGCCGATCGAATTCGCAACTCAGAAGTCTTCGAGATCCAAGGCGCCTACCACGAAGTTCCATGGACACACGCGGACCAGCTAGGTAGGCGAATCCTCGAGTTTCTAGCCGACCGCTAGATCGGTTCGTTCGAGAAGTAGCGCCAGGCCACAAAGGCAATTCCGGCGATGCTCAGAATCAAGAGCAGCTTCTTCATGTCAACCTCCTGAGGCGAGGTTAATAGTTCCGCAAAATCAGGGTGAAAGTACGATCGTGGCCTCAATGAGAACTCGACTGCTCTTTCTCGTCGCCCTGTTCGCGGTCCTCGTTGCTTGCGGAGCCACGACCTCGTCGACGACCTCAACCCCAATCGACTGTGGCCAGCACCACAACCATCGTCGCCCAGGTGACCACTACGACAGTTGAGGAGATCGCAACCACCACGGCCGCCGAGACCGGTACCACTGCGATGGCGGTGCCCCTGATCCGGGTTGAAAACGGTGAAAAGATCGAGGGGCTTGACACTCTGTCGGTCCGGGTTGGAGAAGAGGTCGTGTTCGACGTTGTCGCCGATGTCGCCGACGAAGTTCATGTGCATGGCTTCGACTTGCTTTTCGATGTCGAGCCTGGCCAGACCGTCCGGATCGAGTTCATCCCTGATAGCACCGGTATCTTCGAGGTCGAGCTGGAGGCGGCTGCTGTCCACATCGTTGACATAGAGGTCACGCCTTGACCCGAACGCCGATTGTCGCCCATGGCATCGGCGGCCGGCTCGATCTCCCAGTACCCATCACCTACTTTGTCGCCGGGGCCGCCCTCGTGTTGGTGCTTTCTTTCGTCGCTCTGGCAGTTCTCTGGAGAACACCCCGGCTGCAGTCGGCTCCCACCTACGAGCCGCGAGGCAGCCGTCGGGTTTCGTTGGGGTGGCTGGGTTGGTTGGGCGTGCTGGGTCTCGGTCTGGCGATCGTCGCCGGCCTGGCCGCGATGGTCACGGGGCAAGAGCGGACGGGAACGCGCAACATCGCCCCCGTACTTCTCTGGGTGTATTTCTGGCTCGTTGTTCCTTTTCTGGGGATCGCCTTTGGCAACCTCTACACCGGGGTCAATCCCTGGCGGAAGCTGGGTCAGTGGCTCGGGATTGGCGACGGAGAACGAGGACCGCTCCGGCTTGGGGTTTGGCCAGCAGCTCTTGGTCTTCTGGCCTTTGCCTGGTTGGAATTGGTCTACCCCGGTGGATCGACGCCCGGGGCCATTGCCATCGCTGCCGCCGGCTACACGGTGCTCCAGCTTGCATTGATGGCTCGGTTCGGGCGCGAGTCGAGCCTCGCCTCCTTCGACCTCTTCACGCCCTACAACCGGCTGCTCTCGTCGATCAGTCCATGGGGACGAACCGCGGAAGGACGACTCGCCTACCGCGGGTGGTTGCGGAGCCTGCCCACGATCCCGGATTGGAACGGCCTGGCCGCGTTGCTGGTCGTCATGATCGGGTCCGTGACCTTCGACGGAATTGCCAACACCACCTGGTACGAATCCTTGACCGGCGATTTCGGGATGAGTGTCTTGGGCAAGACTTTGCTTCTGCCCTTGACGTGCGCCGTGATTGGCGCCGCCTATTACCTGGCATGCGCCCTGGCGGCCCGGTTAGGCGGTGAACCGGCGCACACTGCACGCAGCGTTGCCGCACGTTTCGCGCACACGTTGGTGCCGATCGCAGCCGCCTACGCGTTTGCTCACTACTTCACGCTTGTGATCTTCGAGGGTCAGAGCATCATCAGTGCCGGAGCCGATCCGTTCGGTCTTGGCTGGAACCTGTTCGGCGGCCGCAACTACAAGATCGACTTCTTTCTCGGAGCGATTCCGGTCTGGTACGTCCAGCTCGCCACAATCGTCGCGGGACACGTGGCAGGAGTGGTCCTCGCCCACGATCGCGCACTCCATGATTGGAAGGGCCTCGGGGCGGTCCGCTCGCAATATGCGATGCTGACCCTGATGGTGCTGCTGACCGGCCTCGGCCTATTCGTCCTCTCCGGCTAGCCGGCCAAGCTCAATTGATTTGCCGCGACTTGGATCGTCGCGCCCAGGGAAGCGCCCCGTTGTAGCGGAGGTTGTTGAAGTTCTTCCAGAGCCGCTTTTGGTCCACGCAGATCACGTTGGTGTCGACCGGTGAGCTCGACCCGAGATAGTCGGCCAGCGAGCGCAAAGTGTGCTCCCACATTCTGTCCTCGGCCTTGCTTCCGAAAAGCATCATGCCCGCTTCATATGCCGCGTCGTTAGCGCGGATCAAGAGCTGCACCTGAGCCATGGTGCCAACCGGGTCTTCGACGTGAGAACTGAAAGTAATAAAGCCGGCAAAGGGATGGCCTTCGGGAGTCATGTAGGAGAAGGAGACATCGTCGGAGTAGAGCACGAGTACTCCCGTCGACAACGGGACTGGCCCCGTCGACGACTTGATCAAGCCAATCTCGCCTGGCTGGATTCCCGCCACCGGCGCGTAGAACTTATTGTTTGAGGGCCAAAATCGCCCGTACTCGGCCTTCCAGGTCGAGATCACCTGTTGGGGGGTCTGGTTTGGTATCGCAACCTTGTAGGTCTTCTGCCAGAGCTTCCCGAAACCCTGCTGGGGCCCGGTGAGACGCCGGCCCTGTACTCGCTTGGCGTTGACACCTTCGGGAGCCATCCCAACGTCGAGGTGGGGCTTGGGCGGCGACCAGTTCGATTTGTCGTCTTTGGGTTCCATGGGGTCCACCTGTATCAACTCCCTTTGAGCGCGGACTGCTCGTCGTCGTAGATCCCGATGGCTTCGTCGAGACGGGTCAGTTCGAAAATTTGTCTGTAGTGCTCAGTGAGGCCGAATGCACCGAGTGCCTGATTCTTTCGCTGTGCTCGTATCAACGTCGTCACCAGGAGGCCGATGCCGCCTGAATTCATGTATTCCAGGTCGCTGAAATTGAGGAGGACTGTTTTTACTCCGGGCCGATCTGCGTCTTCGTAGGCTTCGGTGAGGATCGGCTCGCAGAAAGACGTGAGCTCGCCGGCGATGTCGATGATGCGAACATCCCCTTTCGGTTCGCGCACCGTCATGGCAATCTTTGATTCGGGCACCTGTCCTCCTAAGTGAGCGCCAGCGCTTCTGGCTCGTTGTGGTGAATCGACATGAAGTCCGACAATCGGGTGATCTGGAAGATCTCCTCGTAGTGCGGGCTCAATCCAAATGCGCGCAGTTGCCGGCCTTCTGAGCGAGCCCGCGCAAGCAAGGTGACGATGACGGCGATTCCGGTCGAGTTGATGTAGTCGACCTGGCTGAAGTTGAGGATCACGGGATCGGTTCCATCTCCGGAGAGCGTGGCTTCGTCGTAGGCCGTCGTCAGGTCAACGCCGGCCGAGCGATCGATGTCACCTCCCAGGTCGATGATCGATCCGCTGGATTCTCTGCGGACGGCGGCGGTGAATTTGGTACCCGGCACAGTCACACTCCTTCTCGTGCCATTTCAAGCTCGACGGTGTGGTGACCGTCGTCATCGGTCGTACGCATCGCGTCGACCATCTTTTCGATCAAGAACAATCCCCACCCGCGGGGGCTCTGCTCGCCCGCAAGCTTCGCCTCGAGGTTGGGGATGAGGGCTTTGGGAACCGGAGTCGAACCCTGGTCGCGAATTCGCACCACGATTCGCTTCGCGCTGGCGAGAACGTCGACTCCCACCAGCTTGTCGGGGTCACCCTGGTTGCCGTGCTCGATGGCGTTCATCGCAGCTTCGGAGACCGCTGTTTTCAACCGCTCCAGTCGGTCGCCGGCCAGTCCGAGGCTTGCCACAACTTGGGCTACTTCGTCCATGACTCGTCGTTCATTTCCCGAGCTGGATGGATACGTGAAGGTCGAAATCAGGCCGGGGTCGTCGTCGAAAGCCGAAGCCGACTCGATCGCCGAAGATGAGCGACGGACTGCCACCATCGTTACATCGTCTTCTTGCTCAAGTTCTGCACTACGGAACTGCCGCAACTCGGCGAGAACCTGGGAAATGAGGTCGTTTTCCTGGTCCTGGCGGCCTACCAGGTCCATCAGTCGCTCAAACCCGAACATCTCGCCGTCAGCATCGTGGGCTTCGACGATGCCGTCACTGGTCAGAAGAACGGTCTCCCCAAGTTCGAGCTTCGCTGAGGTGACCTCATAGGGCATGCCCGGCATCAGACCGAGGGGCATCCCGCGGGCGCGCAACTCGCGCACACCTGTGGCACTGCGGACGTAGGGAAGGTTGTGCCCGGCGTTGGCGAATACGAGTTCGCCGGTTTCAGGGTTGAGAATTCCGTACAAACAGGTCACGAACATGGCGGGTGGAATCTCGGGGACCAGAGAATCGTTCGCCAGAGCCAGAACCTTGCCGGGATCATCGTGCTGGGTGGCGATGGAGCGGAGAGTCGAGCGGGTGGTGGCCATAACCAAAGCGGCTGGTACGCCTTTGTCGGTCACGTCGCCGATCACCAAACCGATGCGCCCGCCGGTGAGGGGAATGAAGTCGTAGAAGTCGCCACCGACGGCCCGCGCCGACTGGTAGTAGGCCTCGATGTTCCAGCCGTCCAGCTGGGGCAATTCCTTGGGCAGCAGAGTCTGTTGGATGAGCGCGGCCACGCGCAACTCCTGGTCCATCCGCTCTCGTTCCTTTGCTTCCGCCTCCTGCTGCCGAACGAGTTGGGCTACTCGAATCGCCGGAGCCACCTGACCGGCCAAGCCGGCTAGGAGCTTGCGGTCGTCGGTGGAGTAGGGCTGCTCGGAGAGGCGCCGGCCCAGGCTCAATGTCCCGATCAGCTCGCCCTGGGAGATGAGAGGCACGATTAGCTGAATCCCTTGTTCGCGGATCTCTTCGAGAGCCGGAGACGAGATGTTGATCCGATCGACCTCGACCGGCCCGCCCGTCGCCAGCAGAAACGCAAACAGCGGGTCGTTATCGGGGATGGCACCCCCCTCGATCACCTCGGTGGGTATGGCCGGTGCGGTATCGGCCGGAGCCGTTCGATTGCGGCGCATTAGTGCCATTACGCCCCATTCTTACCTGACATCGTTCCGGAAGCGTTACGAAAAACGGATACGGGTCCGTTTCGCATACAGTGCTCGCGTTGCAGTCCGTTCTCAGCTTCGAACTTCTCGGCCCGCCCCGCATCCTCGTTGGGGAAGATGCTCTCGAGGTCGACACGCGGAAAGCTATTGCGATGGCCAGCTACCTTGCCGTCGAGTCCCATCAGCCCACGCGAGAAGAATTAGTGGCGTTGCTCTGGCCCGAACTCGACGCCGAACGCGGTCGGGCCGCCCTCCGCCGGACCCTTTCCACGCTCCGCACAGCAATCGGGTCTGTACTCGGCAATGACGTCATCGAAGCGAATCGGGATCGAGTGGCGCTGGATCGGACCCGGGTATGGCTCGACATCGAAGAGGTCGACCGGCATTTGCAGGACGACCACGGTCATGGTCCGGACAAGGTCTGCCCCGAATGTGTGACCGCCCTCCAATCGGCCGCCGCTCTCTATCGGGGCCCGTTCATGCACGGCTTCTTCTTGCGCGATTCTCCCGAATTTGAGGACTGGCAGCGCAACCAGGCTGAACTCCGACGACGGAATTGGCGGGAGCTTGTCGACCGCTGGGCCCTGGCCCTTGCCAGCGGCGGTCGATTCGGAGAAGCAGCCGAGATCACCCAGCGACGTCTCGACCTCGATCCACTGGACGAAGCCGGGTACCGGCGGTTGATGCAATATCTCGTCTGGGATGGCGACCGGGTCGGCGCGCTCCGCCAGTACCGGGAGTGCGCTTCGCTGCTCGACCGCGAGCTCGGGGTGCCGCCGCTACCGGAGACGCGCGAGCTCTACGAGGAGATTCTCGAAGGTGTCGAGCCGCTTCCACCCGCCGGACGGCTTGAGCTGGCCCCGGTCGGTCGGCCGCACTTGATCGAGCAGGCATCCGAACGTCTCGCGGTCGGCCGCAAGGACGAGCTGGCGGCATTGGCCGGGGCCGCCGGCCATGTCTTCATCGAGGGCGAAGAGGGCATTGGGAAAAGCGAACTGATGCAGCGATTTCTGATCGACGTCAGCGGGCCCGTGGTTGTTTGTGCACCTCCACCGGGTGCCGAACAGGTTGCCTACCTGGCTATGAGCGATGCGCTGACTCAGGCCGCGCGCTTCAAAGTCGGACCGGCCCCCCCGATCGCGTCGGAAGCTGTGCGCCTGGTCCCGGAACTGGCAGGGTCGGTATTTGCCGAGCCGGCGCCGGCCGATCCAGGACCAGGGGCGGCGGCGAGATTCCACTTTGGGGTGGCGGCCGCGCTCGAACACTTGCTGGCGGATGGGTGGCTGGTGGTGGACGACGCCCAGTGGCTCGACTCGTCGTCGATTTCGATTCTCGCCCTGCTCCTGAGCAGACCGGCTCGCGTTCGCCTCCTCATGAGCTGGCGGCGAGGAGAGCTACCGACGCCGCTATTCGACCTCGTGCGCAAGGTCGAGCGCGGCGGCACCGGCGTTCGGATCGAGGTGGGGCCCCTAAGCGACAACGAAGCCTGGGAGCTTTTGCAGTTCCGCGCCGAAGCCGGAACCACCAACCGCGAGCTGGAGACCATTGTTGAAAGGTCCGCGGGAAATCCGCTCTTCTTGATCTCTTATCTGGAGGCGTTGGGTTCGGCGAGAGCCGAACTGCCGGCTGACATCGAAGATTTGATCGGGTCGAGATTGGGCCGGCTTAGCGAGCAAGCTCTGCAAGTGCTCTCCGCCGCGGCAATCGTCGGGGCCGAGTTCCAGCTCGAAGATGCTCGCGTGGTGAGCGGCCGGGCTTCCGAGGAGATGGTACCGGCACTGGAGGAGCTACTCGCTGAGCGCTTGGTCATCGAGTCCGACGAAGGGATTGCGTTCGCGCATGATGCGGTGCGCCGGGCGGTTTGTCGGCGGCTTTCCAAGGCCCGCACCCGCATCCTGCATGGTCGTGCGGGAGAAAAGCTGCGCCTTCCTCCGTCGCTGCGGGCGAATCACCTCGAGGCGGCCGGAAAGTCGAAGGAGGCTGCGCTGGCCCATGGCGAAGCGGGCTTGGCGGCGATCGGTATACACGCCTACGACGCCGCACGGTCCCACCTGGCCACTGCTCTGGAGCTGGGTCATCCCGATCGTTCGCTGCTGGGGACGGTTCTCGGCGAAGCCTGCGTCCGGCTCGGCGACTATGGCGCCGCCCTGGCGGCTTATGAAACGGTTCCCGAAGATGCGGAAGTCGCACACCGGGTGGGCGAGATCTACATGCGGTTGGGACGGCCCGAGCTAGCGGCGGCGTCCTGGGAACAGGCCGCTGCCCTCGATCCTGAGATTGGTTTGTTGAGCCGGATTACGGCCGACCGCGCGCTAGTCGCCAGCCGCCGTGGCGATCTCCCCGAAGCGAGGAAGCTCGTCGCCGAGGCGGCGCGTCTCGCCGCAGCTGGCCACGATCAAGTGGCCGTAGCGAGGGTGGCGAGTATCGACGGGATGATCGGGCCGACAAACCTGGCGAAGTTGGAGGAAGCTTGCAGGCTCGCTGAAGGAAGTGGACGCGATGATCTCCATGCCGCCGCTCTGAACAATCTTTCGCTCGCGCAAAGGCGGATCGGCCGGATCCCCGAGAGCGTCGAGAGTGGCCGACGGGTCCATCTCGGGGCGACGGCAATGCGCTGCGCGCACATCTTGCCGATCAGTTCTCCCGACTTGCACGGGGTACCCCAAGGTCGACCGAGTCAACGGGCACATCATCGAGGCGTACCCAGCATGCTCAGGACGGGCGTGGCCGTTCGACTGCACTCGGTACAAGGGCAAGAAACGCAGAAATGTCCTCCGTCGGCACGCGCTAGTCGCTCAGCTGGCTAGCGTCAACTGGATTCAATTGCCCGATTCAGTTCGTCTCGATTACGAACTATCCGATCATTGTCTCGACGCTCTTCTGTGTGCGCCTTGGTGGCACGCGCTGTTGCTGTCGGTCTAACCGCACATCCAGCACCACGCAGGCGGGTGCTGCGACTCGCGAAGGTTGGATCCATGTCCGACCCGAGCAGCTTGAAAAGCCTCGCGGTTGATTGCGTCCGTTGAGCTAGCGCGCTGCCGCCTAGCGGCGGCGGTCGACGTCGAGCGCGTCCACGAGTGACTTCGACGTCGACGCGCCATCTCGGCCGGCTCGACGAGGGCGTCCTGGAGCTGGGCGGCTGGGGGCCACGGAGGCTCTCGAGCACGCGCTGCCTGCGCTTCTCGAGCATCTTGGCCTCTCTCTGGAGCGACTGGTGCCGCTGGACGGTGTCACGCTCGATCTCCTCGGCGCTCTTCTGGGCCGCCGTCAGCGTCACGCGGGCCTTCGCCTCCGCTTCGGCGACCAGGCGTAGGGCCTCCTCCTCCGCGCTCCGGCGATGCTGCGACCCGTACGAGTCGGCGGCCTCGCGGAGGTCGCGCGCGTACTGGTCGGCCTCGATCTTGGTCTGCGTTGCATCGCGCGTGAGCTCCTCGATCAGCGCGGCGGCCTGCTTCTCCGCCTGCTGCGCGACCTTCGAGCGCTTTTTCGCGACGCGCGTTCTGGCCGATCTCTTTCGCGGCCGCCTCGGCGGCCTCGATGATGGCGTTCACCTTGCCGCCGACGTCCGCATGACTCCGCGGGCCGGTTGACTCCTCAGGCGGCGCCCCGGGCTCGTTTTCTGGCCGATCCAGCATCGATTAGCTCCTTCGGTTGAGCCGCAGGGGCAGACGCTTTCCTGGTCTACTCTCCGCCCGTATTGCAACTTGCAAGGCGGAAACTTATCCGCCGGCTCGGACTCGACGATCCAGAGCCTCCCCTCGCCGCACTCGACGGCCCCGCTCCGTCGCCCGGGTCGGTCAGGCTCGTGCGCACGAGCTTGACGCGCTCGCCGTCGAGCTCCGCGATCGGCCCCTGTCGACCGCGCGACATGCCGAACGTGAGCCGCCAGGCGCGCACCTGGTCGTGGATCTTCCGGGCCGGCTGCGTCCAGTCACGGCGCGTCGTCCTCTTCGAAATGCCTGCCCACGTGGCGCCCTCGGTCGGCTGCGGATCGCCTGGATCGCCGGCCTCGAGGCGCTCGAAGACCTGCGTGGCAGGAGCCCGAACGGCGCCCTGGATCAGCTCCGGGCCGATCTCCTCGATCGTCGTCGTCGTCGTCCTCGATCGGCACCGTCGTCTGCGCGAGGATCGGGCCGGTGTCGAGCTCGGCGTCCATGCGGTGCCAGGTCACGCCGAACTCGCCGTCGCCCTCGCGGAGCGCCCAGGCCATCGGGATCGGCCCGCGGTGCGTGGGAGCAGGCCGGGTGGTGGTTGACCGAGCCGAGGCGAGCCACGTCGAGCGCCTCCTGCGGCAGCTTCCAGGGAAACCCAGCAGAGCACGAGGTCGGGCTCGAGCCCGCGAGCAGTGGCGCGACCGCCCACTTGTCGTGCGCGAAGAGGAGGCTGATCCCCTGGGCGCCATCCTGTCGGTGACTCCCCCCAGGGCGGCGGCGGCCGGTCGCCCGCTGCGCCTCGGCATCAGCCAGGCGACCGGCTCGTGCCCGAGCTCGCGCAGGTGCGGCACGAGCGGCTCCACGACCGGCATATCCAGTCCAACCTTCTCTTGCTCCCTTTATCAAGTGCATTTGGTCGCAAGAAAGCGATCAGGCAATCTTCAATGCAGGACGTGAGAGGATTCTGCCTGACAGCTGCGTGGAACTCGTGTTTCACTTTCGCGATACATTCCGTAGTCACTTCGCCGACGGAGCCACCGCCCTGCAGCCTCAGGCATTTGTCGTAGGGCAGATGAAGCGCTTTCTTGAGATCGAGCCGGAAGGCCGGATGGGTTTCATAGCGGTGCGATTCTATGCACGCGGCGCTTATCTCTTTTTTAAAAGACCGCTCCGCGAGGTGGCGGGTGGTGTTGTTGACCTCAAAGACATTTGGAACAACGCCGGAAGCGAACTGGCCGACCGGATAGCTCTCGCAGGTAACATGGAGGAACGGCTGCACATCATCGAGAACGAACTGCTTGCGATGCTGGCTCACCACGGTCGCCATGATCAGACGGTTGACCGCTGTCTGCAGCTTATTGAAACAAACTGCGGGCGGTTGAGTGTTGCCCAGCTTGCTAAGGATTTAGGCGTCAGCAGTCGACAACTCACGCGGCGATTTCACAACACGGTTGGATTGAGTCCGAAAGAGTTCGCCCGCGTCAGTAGATTTCTCCACGTCCTTCGCTGTCTGGGAGACGGGCAGGAGAGGTCATTGACTGATACAGCGCTGGCTTGCGGTTACTCATCAGGCCCATCTCAACCATGAGTTTCGTGAGATGGCCGGCATGTCACCGCGTGAGCTATTCACATTTCCGAAGATGGCCAGATGTGCATTATGCAGATTTTACAAGCGAACCGCCTGAAACTCTGCTATCGATATGACATGAACGACCGAACGATATTTAGATGGAGGAGCTATGCTGAGATTCAGGGCCGGATTTAGCCGCAGGGCTCTATCGCTGATCGTCTTTTTGGGGTTGGCGCTGGCCACGCCGAATGCTGCTCCAATCCATCAGGCACCTGCTGATAAACAATCTGCCCAACTCGATCCGTTGAAACCGCTGCGGCTTTTTATGGGGAAATGAACCTAATCAGAGGGCGAACCAGGTATTGGCAAGATGGAGCGGGGATATGCCTTTGTCCTGAAGGAACGGTTTATTGGGATACCGGAATAAGGCCGTGTACGCACCGCAGAGAAAGATCCTAAGGGTGAGGTTCACGAGGATTTTGGGCTTCTTTGGTTATGACAAAGCTCTAAAGAAACTTAGCTTCCGCCAATTTCATGTTGAGGGTTTCGTGGTCCAATACTCGCTGGAGAGTATGTCGGACGATGGCCGAACCCTGGTCTTTACGAGCACGGCCATCAAGAACATTTGCGCCCCGGCTGGGTCGCGCGCGAAACGTATCGCTTTCTGAGCAATGATGAGTTTATAGAGACGTTCGCATTAGCCGGACCAGGTAAAGTCTTCGAAACTTACTCTGAAACACGTTTTCGCAGAAAACCCACCGGTGGTCACTAGTCATCGGCGTCAGCATAACTCTCTGTGCCGCGGGCCAGCATCGGATACAAGACCAGCTAACGCGGCACCAAGCAACGGCGCCACCCAGAAGAGCCAGCAGCTGGTTAAGCGCCAGTCACTGAAAAAACTCGCAGCCATACGTTGAAGATCGTGGATCGGAGCTGCCGTCCTTACTCTGGTCCAACAAGGAGTTAAGCATGCCCATAGCATCCGGAGCGTTTGCTTCAGCCTCCTGTTTCTGATCGTTGAGCAGGTTCGACAAACCGGAAGCGTCGAGTCCGTTTTCCCGTTGTGCCTTTCCGAGCGAACCCATCACGAGCGGGGCTAAGGTCTCCATCAAACCGGCGGCGAGTCCTGGGGCATTCCCGTGGCTTGGGCGAGGTTACTTTGAATCGCCGGTCTCTGGTTTCCAAACGTGTGCCAGAATCCCTGCGCCGTTTGCGCTTTGCGGATTTTGGAGATCCCCGTGGGTTGTCGGAGGATTGCTGTTGCCGTCATGATCGTTGCTGACAGCCTGATTGAGACTCTCAGCCTCCTGCGGTTTCGAAGCGTTGCGCGCTAATGCTGCCAGAATTAGCGGTACGCCGATCTGGACAGCCGTGTTAGCGGTACTTTCGCTGATCCAAATCGCTGAGCAATTGTGCGCGCTGCGCTACCTCCCAGTTGTTGCGTGATAATCTGTGTTATTGCATTCATCTTGATTGCTCCTTACGCGAGAGTGTCGTGGACTTTGAACACATGCTTTCCCTTAAACAAGTTGCCTCAACGTGGTTGCCTGATTACCGGCCTCAGCGAAGCGACTTGTCGCAAGTTGTACGAACGTAGATAGGGGGCGCTTTTGGGTCAGCGTAACACAGCGTCCTGTGAAGTTCGTACCTTGGCAGAGTTCGGGTAGTGGCTCAGTCTGCAGTGGGGGCGCGGGCGTCTCGCCCGCATGACGCTGAGAATTTGCACAATAGCGGGCGAGACGCCGCGCTCCTAACTGACCTATTACTAGGTTCAATTTGCTACAACCTCGACTGCAGAAACTCTTGTAGGGGCATAAGATTCGTTTTGGTGATGTAATCGATCGCGCCTGACTCTCGTGCTTTCTTGCGAAGCCGACAACCGACGCGAAAACACAAGGATTAGGCATGGCTTCAGCGAGGTTGAGATCGCACATTCCAGTCCTTCTCGGGTAGTAGCGAACCCCCTTGCTCGGACCTTTATATGATGCCATTTCACCAAGAGTACGCCGCTGCGCGAGCGGACTTCAGGCTCTTTTTAAGGATGTTCTAACAGAGAAAGGTTTGTCGCAGAGGAGCGGCGGCAAGCGTTAGTACTGTTCAATGCCAACCGACGCAACAATTTGGAGGCAAGACCTCAAAAGCAGTTCGATTGAAGAACCGCTGTGTTCTTCGCCTGAGAGCGGGACGCGCTAGAGCTTACGGAAGCCAACTTCCCGAAGCGGTGGTCTGCTGAATATAATGCGCAAAAGACCCTGTAATCACGTCTTGGACCAATGAGGTTTAATTTCCGCTGAAGAATACAAAAGAACAAATACTCGTAGTCGATGACGACGAGGCGATTCGCTGGACGCTGCAGCGAAGCTTTGCAGAGTTGGGGATTTCGCGCCAGTTGAAGCGGATTCAGTCGCTGAAGCTGTAAAGCAATTCAAGACGAGAATCTGCCCGCGGTAGTTTTGCTCGATATCGATCTGCCTGATGGTTCCGGACTCGACGTGCTGCGTGAGATCAAGCGCGAGCAGCCCGAAGCGATCGTGATCATGATCACGGGCAACGTGCAGATCGATAACACTATCTCTGCTCTGCGTGGCGGCGCCTACGATTTCATCGGCAAACCGATCAACCTGGAAGAGCTACGCGTCACGATTCGCAACGCAATTGAAGCCAGCCACTTGCGGCGTGAAGTGGAACAGGTAAGAAAAGAGCGAGCGCAGAGAATTTAATTTCCGGCAGATCGTGGGCGAGTCTCCCGCGATGAAGAAGATGCTGGCTCTCGCAGCGAAGGTAGCCGAAAGCGAAGTCTCCTCCGTACTGCTGCAGGGCGAATCGGGAACCGGCAAGGACCTCGTCGCGAAAGCGATTCACTACGGATCGCAACGAGCCGAGAGCCCGTTCATCGCGATCAACTGTGCCGCACTTCCGGCAACGCTGATTGAGTCGGAACTATTCGGTTACGAAAAAGGCGCCTTCACCGATGCGAAAGCACGCAAGGAAGGTTTGTTCGAACAGGCCGAAGGCGGCACGCTGCTGCTGGATGAAATCGGCGAGCTCGAACTGTCGCTTTGCAAGCGAAACTCCTGCGCGTTCTGGAAGAAGGAGCTTTCCGTCGCGTCGGCGGCTTGAAAGATATTCCGCTTGATGTGCGAGTGCTCGCCGCATCCAATCGCGATCTGAAAACAGAAAGCGAAGCCGGACGTTTTCGACTCGATCTTTATTATCGTCTCTCAATTATCCAAATCGATATCCCGCCGCTGCGCGAACGAGGCGACGACGTCCTGCTGCTGTCTCAACACTACATCGATACGATCGGCGCGAGACTTCGCCGGCGAAAGAAAATCACAGGCTTGTCGCCGGAAGTAGCGGAAGTGTTTCGAAAATATAATTGGCCCGGAAATGTTCGCGAGCTGCGCAATGTTATTGAGCGTGCTCTGATTCTCGAAGACAACGATCAGATCACCACGGAGTATTTGCCTGGCGGACTTGCTGGAACCACCACGACTGCGAGCACGGCACCAGTTCCGGTCAGAACGTGGCAGCCCAGTTTGTTTTACCAAACGAAGGAATCTCTCTCGACGAAGCAGAACTGTCGTTTGTTCGACAAGCCATCGAGCGCAGTGGCGGCAATCAAACACGCGCCGCGGAACTACTCGGCATTTCGCGCGATCAGCTAAGATACCGGCTTAAGAAGCTCGAAGACGCTCAGAGCCTCGCCGCCGATCCGAAGCACGACGTCGTAATTCCATGACGGCCATCAACACCACATCGCTCGATACACACTTCTCCCAGAAGAAGCGTTACAACGCTCGCAGAAGGAACTGGCAGACATCAAGTTTGCGCTTGATGAATCCGCGATCGTCGCCATCACCGATCAACGCGGCATCATTAACTATGTCAACGACAAGTTCTGCGAGATCTCAAAATACTCGCGAGAAGAGCTGCTCGGCCAGGACCACCGCATCATCAACTCCGCCTACCATCCGAAAGAGTTCATCAGAGACTTGTGGACCACGATCGCCAGCGGCAAAGTTTGGCGCGGTGAGATCAAGAATCGCGCGAAAGATGGAAGCTACTACTGGGTCGACACGACGATCGTTCCCTTTCTTAACTCCGAAGGAAAACCTTACCAGTACGTCGCGATCCGCAGTGACATAACTGAACGCAAACGCGGCGAGGAACAAATCCGCGAGCAGGCCGCGCTTGCTGGACCAGGCACAGGACGCGATTCTCGTGCGCGATCTCGATCACAACATTCTGTTCTGGAACAAGGGAGCCGAGCAGCATCTACGGCTGGACCGCCGAGGAAGCGGTCGGCAAAAACGCGAAGGAGCTGCTTTTCAAAGAGCCGTCGGCGCAGTTTGAAGAGGCCCGCACAGGCTGTAATTCGAGAACGGAGAGTGGCAGCGGTGAAATTCATCAGATTCGTCGCGACGGCGCGGAAATCATCGTCGAGAGTCGCTGGACGCTGGTGCGAGATGAAAAGGGCAACCCAACTTCGATCCTCGTGATCAATACTGACATCACCGAGAAGAAGCGAATGGAGGCGCAGTTTCTTCGCGCTCAAAGAATGGAGTCCATTGGCACACTCGCCGGCGGCATCGCGCACGATCTCAACAACGTTCTTGTCGCCAATCCTGATGGCGATCGACATGTTGCAGTTGAAGACGACTGACGAAGCGAGCAAGAAGTGGCTGGAGGTTTTGCGCACCAATGCCGAGCGCGGCGGAAACATGGTGCGTCAGGTGTTGTCGTTTGCGCAGAGGCGTCGAAGGCGAGCGCGTGGCTTTGCAGCCAAAACACCTGATCAAAGAGATCGTTAAGATCCTGCGCGAAACACTGCCGAAGTCGATCGAGATCAACTTTCAGACCTACCGACGATCTTTGGATCATTTCGGCGGACGCCACTCAGATGCATCAGGTGCTGATGAATCTCTGTGTCAACGCGCGCGACGCGATGCCCGAAGGTGGCTCGATCTCGATCAAAGCTGAGAATATTTTTGTCGACGAAAACTACGCGCGCATGCACCTTGAAGCCAAGCCGGGTCGCTTTGTGATGATCACTGTTTCCGATACCGGGCCGGGAATGTCGCCGGAGATTCAAAGCAGGATTTTCGAACCGTTCTTCACCACCAAAGAGATGACGAAAGGCACCGGGCTGGGCCTTTCAACCGCGCTGACGATCGTGAAGAGTCATGGCGGCTTTATCAACGTCTATAGTGAGCTACATAAAGGAAGTCAGTTTACGTTGTACCTTCCCGCGCTCGATACGCCCGGCAGCAGTCGAGTCAGCGGCGTTGCAAACGGATCTGCCGCTCGGAAACGGAGAGTTGATTCTGGTGGTGGATGACGAGGAATCGATTCGTGAAATAACGCGCGGCACGCTCGAAACCTTTGGCTATACGGTGCTGACGGCAAGCGACGGCACTGAAGCGCTCGCGCTCTACGCCGACAAGAAGAACGAAATCGCCGTTGTGCTGACGGACATGGTGATGCCGTTCATGGATGGCCCGGCGACAATCCGCGTGCTAAGAAAATGAACCCGAAGGTCAGGATCATTGCTGCGAGCGGCCTCACGGCGGGTCATAAAGCCGGCGACGCTTCACTTGAAGGCGTCAAGATATTTCTCAGCAAACCCTACACAGCTGAGACATTGCTCAAGGCTTTAGCAGAGGTGCTGGGACATTCCTGACAGTTGAGAGTCGCCTGCGCGAGTACGACAGCATTCAAAGAAAAGGCCACCTCTCGGTGGCCCTTTCTCGTCAGCGAGACAGATTGGCTATTTGAATTCGAAGTAGATGTTGCCGCTGAATGTTCCTGCCCCCTTTTCATCGTAAGTGATATTGCCCAGACAGAACTGCTGTTCCCCGGAGATTCGCCATCTCTTGAGTGCCGCCGTTGATGAGCATCTTAAGTTCGACGGTGGCAAAAGTACCTCTCTTGTCCCATGTGATGACGCCGGCCTCCACGCTTCCAAAAACCAACCCCTGGTAAGCATCTATTCTGATGGGTCTGGCGCTGGGAAACATGGCCGAACCGTAAACGGGAAGTGTCCAGGCGCCGCCGGTAACAGAGTTGTCTGTGCCCGGGGCCTTAGTCCCTTCATAGTTCATCGACACGGTCAGGTTTCCCGGTAAGTCTCCAGTGGTTCTTGCGAAACACATCCAGCCATAGGCCTCACCTGGTTCCTCTTGCCCTGCCGAAATCTCAACCCCCTTGAAGGAAACAAAAGCACCTGTCTGCGCTCTTGCCACGCTGGAGAGAAGAACTAAAGTCAGAGCCGCGATGGCGAACGCCATTAGTTTCGTTGTCTTCATGATTCCTGCTCCTTCGATCGTGATATTGTCGAAGCGCTTGCGTTAAAAGCTAATCCCACCCGGTTAACGCCCTCAGCTCAGGGTCATAAACTCCTCACGCCGATGAATCCTGGTAGCGGCACGAGAGCCCGTCTTCGCGGTTGCTTCTGACAATTCAAGCTTCAAAATCATTGGGCGGGAAGCTCTATGTATGTTCGTGGAAAACGGCAATAGTTGTGCCGTCAGTTGTTGGCTCAAATCGAAAGCTGAATTCAACTTCTCGCGGAGTTTGGCCCATCAGGCTGCGGAAAAACTCTCACTTCCAACTGAGCTCTCAAAGGCTCCGCCCACACCTCCGATCAAAATCCACTGTTTAAAAAGTTGGGTCGCTGATTGCGTCGTGGGCATGCTCGTTGCAGCGCGATCACAGTGGAGGTGACGATGATGTACGCAAGCGAGAGTTCAACCCAGAATGTGACAGTAGCGCCGTCGGAAGACCTGACGGAGATTGCCTGTTCGTCTCAAGGCCTGGAACTGGCAGCGCAGGCCCAGGATGCGAAACTCCGAGCCCTGGGCGACGCCGTCGTCGCCCCAGTCGAGGCTCGGGTTGATGACCACCGCGCGCCCGGCCAGCGCGGGATCGCCGCGCCCCGCTTCCGCGCCGTCCGAGCCCAGGATGACGCGCTGGCGGAACCCTCCCGCGTACGCGCCGGTACCACTGCGAATCCACACGTCCCGATGATTGAGGGCGGCGGCGCGGAGCCGGACCACGACCTCGCCCGGGCCGGGCGTGGGATCGTCCACGTCCTCCAGCCGCAGGTTCTCGGCCGGGCCCGGCTCGCGCAGCACCGCCGCCCTCATCGGATCACGCCTCGTAGATCTTCTTGAGCTCGCCCTCCGCCCACTGCACGGCGTCCTCCGCCTTCATGCCCTGCGCGGCCTTGGCGTACATGTCGGTGATGATGTACTTGGTGAACACCTCGGTGGACTTGGCGGTCGACGGCCCCGCGTAGCCGAAGAGGCGGCTGCTGCGCGCGGCGGTGCGGAACATCTTGAGCGGCTCGTCCACCCGGCCCCACATCGCGTGGTTCTCCCAGGTCTTGGTGGCGCCCACGCTGTAGGCCTCCTGGGTGAGGAACCACTTCTCGTAGTTCTCCTTCTTGTGCAGCCAGCGGATCAGGTCCTTGGCCAGCTTCTGGTTCTTGCTGTGCTTCATCACCGCGTGGCCGTGGTTCAGGAAGAGCAGGTAGGCCGCCCGCCGGGCCGGCCGGGAGCGGGGCGTGATCGATGTCGGTCCACATCGGCTCGCCCTTGTCGTCCTTGATCTTCTCCTTCTGCCGCTTGGCCACCAGGTAGATGCTGGCCCCGTTCAGCGTCGCGGAGATCTCCCCCGCGTGGAAGGCGCGGTTGTTGTTGGTGTCGTCCCAGGCGAGGCCGCCCTCGTCGCAGGCCTCCTTCCAGAACGCCTGCATGAACTTCACCGCCTCGACCGCGCCCTTGCTGTTGAGCACGACCTTCTTGCCGCTCTGATCGGTCTCGGCGCCGCCGAAGGCCCAGAGCATCGTGTAGGTGAACACCGGCGCGTCGCCGAAGGTGTGGCCGAGGGTCTGGCCGTAGGGCTTGCCCTTCTTCTTGAGCGCGGTGAAGACCTTGCGGGCCTCGTCCCACGTCTTCGGGTACTGGGTCGCGCCCGCTTCCTTGAGCCACGACTTCCGGTACGCGACCGCGTTGCCCACGATCGAGTGCGGCACCGCGAGCCACTTGCCGCTGACCTGCATGGACGGCGGGTAGATCTCGTAGAAGCCGCCCTCCGCCTTGCCGATCTCGCCCGCCACGTCGCTCACGTCCACCACCGCGTTCTGGTAGAGGTGCGCCCAGTTGTACTGGAACATGAAGATGTCGGCGCCGGAGCCGGACTGGATCGCGGCGGTGATGCGCGGCTGCAGGTCGTTCGCGTTGATCGTCTCGAACACCACCTCGGCCCCGAGGGCCTTGGAGGCCTCCGGCATCTGCCGCTTCAGCTCCACGTCGGACTCGGGCACGAAGTCCACCCAGCGCACCCAGTGCAGCTTGGTCCCCTGCGCGAAGGCGGGGGCCCGGCGCGCGGCCAGGATGCCCTCGATGCCGCCCGCGACCGCGGCGGCCGCGCCCGCGGTCTTGAGGAAGCCGCGCCGGTCGACCGTCGCCGCGCGCACCGACTCCTTGCTCTCTTCGAGATCAGCCATGCTGTGTCCTCCTGGACTGGGATGTGGGGCCATTGGTGGCGCATGTCGGTGGACCTACCGGAGCACCCCGGCGCCCTGGAGCGCCGCGCGGATCGCGGTGGCCTGGGCCGGCGACGTGGCGGGCATCGGGGCGCGCGGCACGCCGGCGGGCCGGCCCATGAGGGCCTGACAGTGCTTCACGTTCGCGGGCAGATTGTCGTGGAAGATCGCGTTCCAGATCGGCAGCAGCTTGCCGTGCAGCGCGAGCGCCTGCTTGTGATCGCCCGCCTGCACCGCGTCCCAGAGCTGCACGCAGAGGCCGGGCACCGCGGTCAGGATCGCCGCGATCGCGCCGTGGGCTCCCAGGATGAACGAGGGATAGAGGAGCGCGTCCACCGCGGTCATGATGCGGGCATCGTCGCCCACCAGCAGCAACAAATCGGCGAGCAGCTTCATGTCGCCCGCGCTCTGCTTGACCCCGATGACCCCGGGCACCGACTTGATGATCCGGGCCAGGAGCTGCGGCGAGAGATAGGTCCACGGCACCACGTTGTAGATGATGATCGGCATGCCGGTGCGGCCGGCCAGGGTGTCGAAGTGGCGGACCATCGCGTCGTCGTCCGGCCGGAACAGGTAGTGCACCGGCGTCACCTGGAGCGCGGCCACGCCCAGGTCACGCACCGCCAGCCCGCGCTCCACCGCGGACGCGGTGCTGTCGGTGATGATGCCGGTGATGACCGGCACGCGGCCCCGCACCTCGTCCACCACCGCGGCGGTGATGCGGCGCACCTCGTCGGTGGACAGCACGTGGCCCTCGCCGGTGCTGCCGGTCACCGCGAGGCCGTGCACCCCCGCGGTCTCCACCATGAAGCGCGCCTCGGCGCGCAGGGCGCCTCGTCGATGCTGTCGTCGGGACGGAACGGCGTGGTCATCGGGGGAACGATGCCGAAGATCCGCATCACTCATAGGCAGAGCCTTTCTGGGCCCTGCCCGTCTCGAAACCGGTGGGCGGCCCGGGGGGAGCGGCGGTCGCTCCCCCCGGATCAGACAACCAGGCGCTCGTACATGCCCTGCACGTCGGCGGCGTGGAAGCGCGCCACGTGATTGGTCGGGGGCAGCGCCTCCGCGTAGAAGAACTCGGGCAGCTCGTCGTCCTTCGCGGTGAAGCCGGCCCGCTTGTTGAACTCGTGCTCCAGCTTGAGCGTCTCGCGGCCCAGGGCCTCGAAGAAGTCCGTGGTGAGGGTGGTGCCGTGGGCCGCGTTGATGGTGTCGGTGAGGCACTCGATGTTCGGGTTGGTCACGCTCATGCCGAAGATGCAGAGGCCGAGCGAGTCGTTGGCGGCCACCCGCGTCTGGTGGGCCACGCTCTGCTCCACGATGGCGGGAGCCTCCATCTCCCGGGTCTTGAGCCGCGGCAGGTTGCCCGCGGTGTGATCGGCGCCCTGGGCGGTGGCCATCATGGTGATCCCGGTGGCCTCGACCACGCGGGGATCGTAGGCGCTGATCGCCTGCTTCTTGATGACCGGCACCCGCTTGACCTGGTAGTGCTCGCCCACCCGGGCCGTGCCCTGGGCCCAGATCCGGCCCTTCGGCGCCCTGCCGGATCTCGGCCAGGCAGTCGGCCATGAACCGCACGTCGCCGAAGGCGCCGAGGCCCGGCCTCCATGAGGACCGCGAGCATGGCGCCCGGTCTCGATGGTGTCCACCCCCAGGTCGTTGGCGATGAAGTTGAGCTGGGCCAGGTCGTCCGGGTCGGTGAGGCCGCAGTTGGTGCCCAGCAGCCCGAGGGTCTCGTACTCCACCGGCGAGACCACTTCCTTGCCGTCCGCGTCGTGGTAGACGTTGCTGCACTGGATCACGCAGCCGGGCATGCAGGCGTGGGTGTGCTCGCCGCCCCGGGAGATGTTGAGCTGGCTGATGTACTCGCCGCCCATCTTGAACTTCTCGCCGTTCGCGACGTCCACCTGCTGGCCCGCGCTGAAGTTGTTGACCGGCAGGCCGCCCAGCGTGTTCTGGAGATCGGCCATGCCCATCGTGCCGATCTTGGCGTAGAAGTTCGACACCATCGAGTCGGCCTGGAGCATCTTGGCGTAGTCCTTGATGGCCGCGTTGACCTTCTTGGGGTCGGAGAACGGCGGGATCCGGTCGAGGTCGACCACGATCGCCTTCACCTTCTTCGACCCCATCACCGCGCCCACGCCGCCGCGGGCGGACAGCCGGGCGGGCCGGCCGTCCTTGTCGCTGAACGAGATGCCCGCGATCAGGCCCTGGTACTCGCCGACCGGGCCGCAGAGCCCGATCGTGACCTTCTTGCCGTACTTGGCGTGCAGCATGTCCTGGGCCTCGAAGTTCCCCTTGCCCAGGTACGGCGCGGCGTCGTCGAAGTCGATGCCGCCGTCCTTCTTGAAGTGGATCACCACCCAGTCCGGCGAGGCGTCCGAGCAGGGTGAAGCCGGCGATCTTCAGCTGGCCGAGGCCGTAGCTGAAGCTGCCGCCGCCGTTGGCCTCCTTGATGCCGCCGGTCAGCGGGCTCTTGCAGCCCACGCTGGTGCGGTTGGCGTTGGAGAAGCTGGTCCCGGCGAAGGGCCCGGCCGAGAAGATCAGCGGATTGGCGGGCGAGAGCGGATCGACGGTGGCCGCGCCCAGCTCGAGCAGGGTCCGGGCGATGAAGTACCGGCCGGCCTTGACGATCGCCTCGCCCTCCAGCTCGCGCTTGGTGATGTTCCGGTCGCTCAGGCGGATGTCGTAGTAGGTGCGCATCGCTCGCTCCTTCGTTCGGTCAGGAAGATGGCGGCTTGGCCTGGGGCTGCAGCTCGGCATTCATGGACGATTCGCTCGCGCTCGGCTCGACGAGCTCGATCGTCTCCGCGGGCGGCATCTGGGACGGCTCCGTCGGCCGCCGGGCGCGGAAGCGGATCTGGGGCAGCCGGGCCACCGCCTGGCGGAGGGCCTGCTCCCAGCGCATGCCGATCTTGATGAGGTCGGGATCGTCCTCGGGGAACCGGCGCAGCCGGGTGATCTCGAGCTCGTCCGCCTCGTAGACGAGCAGGTCGATCGGCGGGCCGACCGTCACGTTCGAGCGCATCGTCGAGTCGAGCGAGAGCAGCGCGTACTTCGCCGCCTCCTCCAGCGTGGTGCGCTCGAAGCGGATGCCGCGGTCGAGGATCGGCCGGCCGTACTTCGTCTCGCCGATCTGCAGGTACGGCGAGTCCTCGGTCGCCTGCAGCGGGTTGCCCTGCGGGTAGATGATGAAGAGGCCGGGCGGCTCGCCCGCGCACCTGCCCGCCGAGGAGGAGGTGGACGTTGAACTTGAAGTCGTCGCGCTCGAGCGCGTCGCGGTCCATGTCGGAGACCCGGCGGACCTGCTCGCCGATGACGCGGGCGGCGTCGTAGAGCGACGGCGCCTGCGCGAGGCCCTGGCCCTGGTCGAAGTCGCGGCGGAGCAGGGTGATGACCGACTGCGTGCAGGAGAGGCTGCCGCTGGTCAGCAGGACGAACACGCGCTCGCCCGGCTGCACGAACGTGTGCATCTTGCGGCAGACGTTGACCTGGTCGTAGCCGGCGTTGGTGCGCGAGTCGGAGGCCATCACCAGGCCGTCTTGCGTCATGATCCCGAGGCAGTACGTCATGGCGCGCCGGCTCCCGCGTGCGGCGGCCGCTGCTCCGATTCGCGGTGCATCCGCGCGGCATGTATGTTACCAGAAGCCGGCGCGCGATCGCGATTGACCGCCACCGCGGACGCGGGCTTACCGTGAGCGCCATGCTGATCCACATCGGTCTACGAGCTGGTCTTCGACGTGCCCCGCCGACCCCGATGCTGCTGATGCTCTACGTCCACCCCGAGCGGGCGCCGGCGCTCCAGCAGCCCGAGCGGATCGTGGTCGAGCCGGACGTCCCGGTCGAGGAGCTTCATCGACTGCTTCGGCAACCGCGCCGCGCGCATCGTCGCGCCCGCCGGGCACGCTGCGGATCTGGTACGACAACGTCGTCGAGGACAGCGGGACCGCCCGAGCCGCACGATCGAGGGCCTGCCGCTGCATCCCGGTCGGCGGAGCTGCCCCCCGAGTCCTGCCGCTACCTGCTCGCCAGCCGCTACTGCGAGGTGGACCGGATGACCGCCGATCGCCTGGGACCTCTTCGGCAAGACGCCGCGAGACCTGGGAGCGCGTGCAGGCGGTCATGGACTGGGTGCACGACGAACGTGACGTTCGGCTACCAGTTCGCGCGGCCCGACCAAGACCGCCTTCGACGTCTGCACGGAGCGGCAGGGCGTCTGCCGCGACTTCATGCACCTCGCGATCACGTTCCTGCGCGCGCTGAACATCCCCGCCCGCTACGCGACCGGCTACCTCGGCGACATCGGCGTGCCGCCGGCGCCGACCCCGATGGACTTCAGCGCCTGGTTCGAGGTCTACCTGGGCGGCCGCTGGTACACGCTGGACGCCCGGCACAACGAGCCCCGCATCGGCCGCGTGCTGATGGCGCCGCGGCCGCGACGCGGTGGACGTGGCGCTGACCACCTCGTTCGGCAACACCACGCTGACCAAGTTCACGGTCTGGACCAGCCCGCTTCCGGAGTAGCTCATGCCCTCGACGATCGAGACGCGGCAAGGCCACTTCACCGCCGAGACCGCGGGCCCCGCCGGCGGTCCGCTGGTCCTGCTGCTCCACGGCTATCCGCAGACGCGGCACACGTGGCGCCATCAGCTTCCCGCGCTCGACGCCGCCGGCTATCGCGCGGTGGCGCCCGATCAGCGGGGGTACTCCCCGGCGTCCGGCCGGATCCGGCCAAGGGCCTCGACGCCTACGCGACCGACCGGCTGGTCCAGGACGTCCTCGACCTGGCCGACGCCGCGGCCGGGCCCGGCGAGCCGTTCCACCTGGTCGGGCACGACTGGGGCGGGCACGTGAGCCGGGTCACCGCGCACCGCCATCCCGCCCGCATCCGCTCGCTGACCGTCCTCTCGCGCCCGCACCCGGCCGCCTTCCGGCGGGCATTCAAGGAGAACGCCGACGAGCAGCGGCACCGCTCGCGCCACCACAAGATCTTCCACGACCCGACCACCGGGCCCCGCCTCCTGGAAGACGGCGCGCGCCGGCTGCGGGCCCGGCTCGCCGACCAGGGCGTGCCCGAGGCCGCGGTGGCCGAGTACCTCTCGGTGCTGGGCGAGCCCGCGGCCCTGGAGGCCGCCCTGGCCTGGTACCGCGCGGCGGGGTCCCTCACCACGGTCGAGGTGGGCCCTGTCACCGTGCCGACGCTCTACATCTGGGGGGACGCCGATGCCACCGTCGGCCCCTCCGCGGCCCGATTCACCGCCGATTTCGTCACGGGACCCTTCCACCTGGAGGTCCTCCCCGGGGTCGGCCACTTCGTCACCGACCAGGACCCGGAAGCGGTCACCGCGGGCTCCTCTCCCACCTCGCCCGCCATCGGTGATATTCTCTCTGCGGTCGGGCGCCGCAGCGCAGGGGCGCCGACAACGGAGGATCCCATCGTGGCGAAAGACCTCAAGATTTGGATGAACGGGAAGCTCGTCCCCCAGGCCGAGGCCGTCCTGCCGGTGAACAGCGCGGCCGTGTTCTACGCGACCAACGTGTCGAGGGGCTGCGGGCGTACTGGAACGAGGCCGACGGCGAGGTCTACTGCTTCCGCCTCGGCGAGCACTTCGCGCGCCTGCGCGAGTCCATGAAGATGATGCGCTTCACGGTGCCCTACACCGACATGGACCTCTACGAGGCGGTGCGGGACGTGCTGCGCGGCAACGAGATCCGCGAGGACGTCCACATGCACCTCGTGGCCTACGTGGCCGGCCCCGG
>CAVXIT010000011.1:0-106041 GCA_963761985.1 uncultured Acidimicrobiia bacterium | reverse complement strand
AGTTGGAATGAGGGCGTGGATGCGGTTTATCTCAACCGACCCTGAATTCACCTGGTCGGGCACGTTGTTCATCGTCGGGGCCACCACGATCGCCGGAGCCCTGACCGGACTCGCCTACCGCCGCTGGCAGCTGGGAAAGGGAACCTGGTGGCGGCTCTTCGCCCTCTCATATTTGCCGCTCGGGGCAGCTGCCGGCAGTGTGATGCTGCCCAGTTTCGTCGTCGGAGGCCTCGCTCTAGGTCGGACAAAATGGCCGCTCTTGGTTCGGGTGGGCTTGGGGCTCATCGCCCTGGTTTTTCAGATCGTCTTTTTTGCCGGCGGCGTCAGCGACATCCGGTCGGGTCGCGAGGTCATCGCGCTTGTTCTTTACGCGGTCTTCTTGGGCCTCGAAACGTGGGCCTTCTCGATCATGTTTCGCTCGCGGCGCCAAATCGTCGAACCCGTTGCTGAAACTCAATCACCGCTTCCTGTAAGTGGTGCCGACTGAAATCCGGCCAAAGGATCCCCGGGAACCAGAACTCGGCGTAGGCGGCCTGCCAGAGCAGAAAGTTGGAGAGGCGGTGCTCGCCCGAAGACCGGATCACCAGGTCGAGTGGTGGCATCTCCGGCAGGTAGAGAAAACTCGAGAACACCTCCTCATCAATTGCCTCCGGCGCGATCTCACCCGCAACCGCCTTGGCGGCGAGTGCCGAGGCGGCATTTGCGATCTCGCGTCGTGACCCGTAGTTGAAAGCGAACACCAGATTCAGCCTGTCGTTGTGCTTCGTTAGCTCGCTCGCCTCTTCCATTTCCTTGCGGTTGTGGTCGGGGATCCGGGAGTCAGCCAGATCGCCGATGAAATACATCCGCACCCCCTGATCGGCGAGCGCGTCCCGGCGGCGTGTCAGCAGGTCCTGGTTGAACCACATCAAGAAGTCGACTTCTTCCCGATCGCGCGACCAGTTTTCAGTGGAGAAGGTGTAGGCCGTCAGCCATTTGATCCCGAGCCCGAGAGCACCCTCCACCGTGTCAAAGAGAGCTGCCTCTCCCGCCGCATGGCCAGCCGTGCGAGGCAGGCCGCGCGCATTTGCCCAACGGCCATTGCCGTCGAGGATCAACCCGACGTGTTGAGGAACCCGCGCTGGATCAGCCATCGAGGACCGCCAGCGAAATCAGCCGACGATCGAGATGGAACTCCACAAAACGGCGCGCTAAACCCATCGCCTCGCCACTCAGAGCCGGATCCGCCGGCGGAAGCACGGCCATATCGGCCGTGGCCAGGCTCGCCAGATATCCCGTCAGCCCGGGGCGAAGCCTGACGGCTCCCTCCGTTCGACAGTTGGGACAGAGCGCTCCCCCGCTTGCGATGCTGAAACGGTCCAGCCCTTCGCGATTACCGCACGCGGCACAGCGAGTTAGCGCCGGCTCGATGCCCACAACTCCAGCGAGCTTGAGGAGAAAGGAACTGACCAGGTCACGCCCACCGCCACCGAGATCGAGAGCCTTCAACCCGCGATTCAGCAACAAGAAGAGCCGGTGGGAGGCTTCTCGCTCCTGGGCAACCGCATCGGCCACTTCGACCATGGTCCCAGCAGCCAAAGTGCGCTCGAGGTCGAGCCGGAGATGGGCAAAGGGATCGATCACCGACACCTGGGTGATGGTGTCCAGTTGACGACCCTCGTAGAGGACCACATCCACATGGGTGAACGGTTCCAGACGGCCACCGAACCGGCTTTTCGTTTTCCGTACTCCCTTAGCGACGCTCCGGATTTTTCCGCGATTCGGGCTCAGCAGTACCACGATCCGGTCGGCCTCGCCGAAGGGATAGGTGCGGAGAACAATGCCTTGCTCAGAGCGGATGGCCACATCCTTACGGTACCGACCGAGGGTCGACTACCTTGACCGCGTGCCTGAACTCAAACCGCCCTGGATGCGCGAGGGTGCCGCCCTGATCGGAGAGTGGAAGTTCGCCGACTTCGCCGAGGCCCTCGCTTTTGTCAACCAGGTCGGTGAGGCGGCCGAGAAGGCGAACCACCATCCCGATATCAGCATCAAATTCAATCGTGTTCGCCTCACGTTGAGCACGCACGACGCCGGCACGGTGACGGAGAAGGACTTCGCCCTAGCCGAAACGATCTCCGGCCTCTAGAGACCCGAAACGAAACCGCGGGCTAGAAGCCGTCAATTCCACGGCTTGAAGCCTTAGGTTTGCGCGAGAAACGACGCACAGGCGCGGACCCACTCGAGGTTGCGCTCATCTCCGAGCTTCTCGTAGCGAGTGGCGAGGTTGTTCAGGACTCTTTGGACGATGGTCGTGGTGTCCACCGCGTTGAGCCAGGTTGGCTCGAGGCGCGGCGGCCCCCCGATCGAATCGGCGACCAGCTGCGCGGCCTCGTCGCGTCCGATCGCCTCGCCAAAGTGGAACGGGTCGACCAGCTGCCCGCCGGCAAATACCAGGAAATGCCCGGGGAGAGCCACGCCTTGGACTTCGATGCCCGCCCGGCGTCCGACTTCCATCCAGAGAATGCTGACGGTGATCGGCCAGCCGCGCCTCGTGTCGAGGACGCGATGGAGGAACCCGTTGTCGGTGGCCTCGTAATCGTCGGTGTTGCCCCCGAGCCCTTCCTGGATCGAGATCACCCGCCGCAACGACAGATGCGTGTGCCCCTCGACCGCAGCAGCCATCCGATCGAGCCGGCCCAAGTAGGAAAAGCCATCGAGGTCGGGCTCGATGAAAGTTCCCAACAACAGACACGCTTCCGCCAGGCGGTCGGCAGCGACCAGGCGTGGCAAGCGTTGCGCCCGGACAGTGATGGCGGCGTCCATTTACCTACCCCTTCGTGAAACCCAGGCGGTCGAGCGACGCCGGGCGGCGCTGCCAGTCAGGCTCGACTTTCACCTGTAGTTGCAGATGAATCTTGGTCCCGAGCAGAGCTTCGAGCTCCTGGCGCGCCTCGCTTCCGGCCTCCTGCAGCATCAGGCCACCCTTGCCGATGACAATTCCCTTCTGCGATTTGCGCTCCACCAACACATCGGCCTCGATTCGTAAGAGGTCGTCTTCGTCCTCCATGTCGTTGAGCTGAACATGAAGTGAATGCGGAAGCTCCTCGCGCAAGCGATTGAGAAACTTTTCCCGGATAATTTCCGACACGAGAAACGCTTCGGGTTGGTCTGTGTCCATATCGGGAGGAAACAACGCTGGGCCAGTCGGCAACCTCGACGCCAGCTCGTCGGTCAGCGCCTCAATGCCCTCTCCGCTGACCGAACTCACCGGAACGTACGCCGCGAAGTCCCACTCGGCCGCGATGGTCAGCTGCGGCAACAACTTGCTGCTCGCGGCCCGGTCGACCTTGCTCACGGCCAAGACCACAGGTGTCTCGGTCTCACGGACTCGTTCGGCAATAAGCCGATCGCCGGGTCCGATCGTCTGCGTCGCGTCGATCAGAAAGCAGATGACATCGGCGTCCGTCAGGCTGCCGTGCACCAGCCGGTTGAGCCGGCTCCCCAGCTCGGTCCGCGGTTTGTGCAGACCGGGAGTGTCGAGCAACACCATCTGCCATTGAGCATCCGGATCGTTGACCACGCCGCGCACGATTGAACGTGTCGTTTGCGGGCGCTTGGATGAGATGGAGATTTTGCGGCCAACCAACCGGTTGACGAGAGTCGATTTGCCGACATTGGGCCTCCCCACCAGCGTGACGAGCCCGCTGCGCATCAAGTGCGTCGAGCCAGGATGGAGGAAACCCGCCTTCCCTGCAGCCGGTGGACTTCGAGCTCCAGGCCATTTATTTCGAACCGTTCGCCTTCCTCGGGCACCCGGCCAGCCAGGCCCAGCACCAATCCGGCAACCGTGTCCCATTCGAGGTCCGGCAGTTTGATCGCGAAGGTCTCGCCGAGCGTTTGGACATCGAGCCTCCCGTCGACCCGCACGACTCCTTCCTCAATGTGTTCGATGAGCTCTTCCTCGGGGTCGAACTCGTCGGAGATCTCTCCCACGAGCTCCTCGAGCAAGTCCTCGATCGAGACGAGGCCGGTGATGTCGCCGTACTCGTCGACAACCATGGCGAGATGGCTCTTGTTGGTCTGCATCTCGCGCAGAAGATCCGAGGCCCGTTTGTTCTCGGGAACGAACGGCGCTTCGCGCAGGAAATCGTTCAGATCGGTGATCTCTTGGCCCGCCGCATGGGCGCCAAGAACGTCTTTGGTCAACACAAGCCCGACCACCTCTCCATCGGGATCCGTAACGGGATAGCGCGAGAAGCCCTTCTCGGCGGACACAGTGGCGAGTTGGGCGAGATCGCTGTCGAGGGCAATGGTGACCATGTCCTGGCGGGGAACCATGACCTCGCGCACGATTGTTTCTGTGAACTCGAGAACCGAGTCGATCAGTTCGCGCTCGCCTTCCTCCTCCTCGGAGGCAGCCTCCGCCGGCATCTCTTGGGGTTCGCTTTGATCGTCGGCGATGAGCTCATTGGCGGCGCGCCCGAGACGAACCGCCAGGGCAAGCAACGGGGCGAGTTGATAGGCCAGCACGCCAGGCCGGGCTCGGCCGACCCCGCGGGCGAGAAAGTCGCCTATGAACCAGAAGCTGAGCACGGCGGCGGCTATCCCCCCCGCGACCGAGAGGCCGGCGACTCCCCGGGTCAACACCCAAGTGGCGGGCGCTACCCCGAGGAGAAGGAGAAACGACTGCACGGCGTTGATCGAAGGGTGGAGGACTTCCCGCACTTCGAGCAGACGGGCAATCCTCTGCGCGCCGTTCCTGCCCTCGGCGGCATCTCGCAAGGCATCACCGCGATTTGTCCGGAGGGCTGATGTGAGGCCGGCCCGCAACGCCGCGGCCAATAACAGGGCTGCGGCCGACAGAAAGATCGTGAGGATCATCGGCGGGTCATTCCCCAGTTCGATAAAAGCGCGCGTTCCCTTCCTTCCATGAGTGAGGCATCCCCATCCTCGACATGGTCGTATCCGAGACAATGCAGCAGTCCATGGGTGACCAGTAAGGCGAACTCGTCGGACTTGTTGGTTCCGAGATCCTCAGCCTGGCGAAGGATGTAATCGGGACAAAGGAAAACATCGCCGACCACGATCGGAGGCCCCTGGGTGTCTGGTACCTGGCCCGGCGTCAAATGTTCGATCGGAAAACTGAGGACATCGGTCGGGCCCTCGGCACCGAGCGCGGATGCATTCAGCCTGGCCATGACGTCGCTTGTCACGAGGACGATCGAGGCCTCCGCCGAATCCGGGTAGCCCTCGGCGGCGAGCACCTGCTCACCCCAGGAACGAATCTGCTCTAGATCTATATCGGCCGAGTCGCTCTCGTCCTCGACAGCCACCATCAATCAGGTGCCGGGGAAATTCGGATATTGGATCCGCTGGTGATAGTGGCCAACCAGGGCCTCGAGGAATGCTCGGCGGGCTCGAGTGAGCTGGGCGAGCGTGAGTGATGACTCGGTGAGCTGGCCGTCGTTGACCTTCTCATCGATCACGCGGGTCACAACTTTCTCGATTGCCTGCGGAGTTGGCTCCTCGGCCTGAAAGACCGCCCGGCAGGCAGCCTCGAGCGAGTCAGCCAGCATCACTATGGCCATTTCGGCTGAGCGCGGTTTGTGGCCGGTATGACGGAAATCGTCGGGGTCGATGTCCTCCCCCTCAGCCAGACGGGCCTTTTCGTAGAAGAAACGCATGATGCCGTCGCCGTGATGGCTGACGATCGCTTCGGCCACCTCCGTGGGGATTCGATATTTGCGGGCGAGCGCGACGCCCTCGGTGACGTGATTGCGGATCATCTCGACAGACTGCCGGGGCGGAACCTCGTCGTGGGGGTTGCCGCCGCCGAACTGGTTCTCGATGAAAAAGGTGGGGTTCACCGTCTTGCCGAGGTCGTGGTAGTAGGCCGCGGCCCGGGCGAGCAGCGGGTTGGCTCCGACCGCTCGCGCCGCCGCATCAGCGAGGGTGCCAACCATGAGCGAGTGGTTGAAGGTTCCGAAGGCCTTTTCCTGGAGCAACGCCAGGGCATCGTGGTTGAGGTCGGTCAGTTCGAGCAGCCGCAAATTGGTGGTGATATCGAATGCACTCTCGAAGAACTGCAAGACCGCCAACCCGAGCAGCGCACTGACAACCGAGATCCCGGCGGCAAGCGCCGCGGACGAGCCAATCACCAGCCAGGGTTGTTGATCGGGAGCGGTGTGGAAGTACCAGGCGACGGCCGCGGCGATGACCGCTACTGAGGCCGCAGAGGCGATCACTGCTCTGCGATAACCGCCCCGGGTGGAAAGGCTCGACACAAAGGCAACCGGGACCATGGTCGACATGGCTGCGTACGCGGTCAGTCCCGGGTCGCGGGTGCCGGTGGCGACCAGCACAGCCATGGCCAGGCTCATCACCGCCGCCACCCGTGAGTCGAACAAGACGGTGGTCATGAGACCGAAGATCACGGTCGGCAACAGGTACCAGGCCGCGACGGACTCGACCCCGGCTTGTGCCTGAATCGTGAGCCGGACCGAGCCTGCGGCCAGCACGATCAAAAGGCCGAGAAGGGCGGCCATTCGCGTGCGGTCCCAGAACTCCCTTCGGAACCGGGCGAGGTAGGTTCCGATCGAAACGATCATCGCCGTCAAGACGGCGAAGAGACCGAGCGACTGCCCGCTCTCGGCGAGGTTGACCGCATTGGTTTCCTCAATTGCTTCGATGTGCAAAGCGGACAGCGGTTCGCCTTCGCGGACAATGTTCTGACCGGGCAGGAAGTTGACAACTACTTCCTCGACCTCGTCGCGGGCCAGTTGTTCCTGCAACTCCGTAGCTTCGCGGTCGAACACGTAGTTGGCTTGGACAGCCTGGCTGACGATGTCGGCGGCCGCACTACGTCCGTCGGGATCGGCGGTGGAGCCGATCAGGACCAGAGGCGGGTTGGCGAGAACATCGTTGCGAATCTGCGCCAAGTCGCCGGCGGTCACGCGGGTCCCAAAGATCTCGGCAAGTTCGCTTTGGGCGCCTTCTGCCACGGCTCCGATCCAGCTCGGTTCGCCGATCGCGGCCCGCACTACATCTCCGGTGGCGTAGGCGACCAGGAGCTCGACTGTTGCCGGGCTCAGGCTTTCATGCTCGGCCTGTAGGGCCGCCGCCTGCACCTCGAGGGGCAGCACCGCCGCTTGGTACCCCACCGGCATAGAAACGCAGACGTTGTCGTCGCAGTCCACTTCTTGGAGGTCGTTTGCGGTGGCGAGCGTCAACGAATCCGGGAAGTCGGGATCGGATCCATCGACCGACACCCACGCCGGAACCACGTTGACCTGAGTGCTCCAAGTTCCATCGCTTTGGGTTTCGGCGGTGCCGATCTGGAAGCCGTTCTCGTCGTATATCAATACCGAAATTCCTCGCAAACCTCGATCCAACGCGCCCTCGCCTTCCGTGAAGGTTTCGTCGGAGTCCGCATCGAGAAAAGCCCTTCCCCCAACCTCGATCACTGCCAGCTCCCCGGCCGTAGTGGAAACCGATGCCGTCGTCTCCACAGTTTGGGCGGGGAGAACGAGGGCAGGGACCGGGAGAGCTGGATCGAGCACTCCGCTGGCGGCGTTCTGAATTATCTCCTCGATGACCGCGATTCCGGCCTGCTCGGCGCCTTCATCACGGGAAAGTTGATCGGGCACGGCCGCCTCGGCCTCGTCCCGATTGGTTGCGGTCGCTAGTTCGTCGACAACCTGGGCCGCGACGCGAGCGTCGTAGTCCCGCGGCGCTAGTTGTCCCGGCAGAAGGGCGGTGAGCTCGTTTCCACCGAGGGACAGCATCATCCAGGCGCCTACCGAAGTGGCGAGGAGGATTGCCCCCCGTATCACGCTGGCGCGATTCATCGGTCTTCGATTTCCGCTCGCGCGTAGGCGTCGACAATCGCGGCGACGATGCGATGGCGAACGACGTCCTTACTGGTCAGCTCGACGAAAGCCACTCCGGGAATCTCGGCGAGGATCCGGCGGACCGTGGCCAGGCCCGACAGCTTTTGGGGTGGGAGGTCGGTCTGGGTGGCGTCGCCGGTGACGATCATCTTCGAATTGAAACCGAGCCGGGTGAGAAACATCTTCATTTGCTCGGCGGATGAGTTCTGGGCCTCGTCGAGGATGACGCAGGCGTCGTTGAGAGTGCGGCCCCTCATGTAGGCGAGCGGCGCGATTTCGATCGTGCCGCGCTCGGTCAGGCGAGTTGTCTCTTCTGGGCCAAGCATGTCCCAAAGGGCGTCATAGAGAGGTCGCAGGTAGGGGTCGATCTTGGCGAACAGATCTCCGGGGAGAAATCCCAACCGCTCGCCGGCTTCGACGGCGGGACGGGTGAGGATGATGCGGCGAACAGCCCCGGCCGTCAAAGCCTCGACTGCGGCCGCCATCGCCAGATAGGTCTTGCCCGTTCCGGCCGGACCAATTCCGAACGTGACTGTGTTCTCCCGAATCGCACTGATGTAGCGATGCTGGCCATGGGTCTTGGGTCGCACGAGCTTCCCTCGGCCCACTGACAAGCCATCGGTTAGAACACCCGCCGGGCTCGGGACCGAGTCGCGCACCATGCCGACCAGCTGTTCCACTCGATGAAGGTCGAGGCTGCCCCCCTCCTGGACGAGCTGCAGCATCTCGTCCAGTGCAGTCCGCGCCTCTTCGACTTCTGGAGCTGGCCCCGAGATCGTTACCTCGTTCCCGCGCGCCACCATCACCACGCGAGGAAAAGCCTGCTCGAGCGCTTTGAGGTTGGCGTCAGCCTGCCCGAGCAAATCGAGCATCAAATGGTTTGAGGGGACGCGCAAGCGTTGTTCGACTAAGTCGGGAGTCACGGCAGATCGGCCGGGGAGATCAAGTTGGAATTATACCGATGCGGCTTGTTACGCCCTAACTATCGGCTATCCCGGCGGCCAGGTAAACCGCCGACCCGCCAGCACATGCAGGTGGAGATGGCCCACTGTTTGGCCGCCTTCGTCTCCGATGTTGGTAACCAGACGCCAGCCGTTGGGGTGATCGTCAGCTATTGCACTCGCCATTCGGCTCATCGCGATCCAGATACGAGCGTGTTCGGGTTGGTCAAAGTCGAGTTCCGCCAGCGAACCGATGTGCACCTTGGGAATGACGAGAACATGATCGGGGGCGACCGGATTGATGTCTCGAAAAGCCATGGCATCGTCGCTATCTGCGATCCGGGTCGAGGGGATGTCGCCTGCCGCCAAGCGGCAAAAGAGGCAGTCGCTCATTCGAGCTGGGACAGTACCTTGCTTATGGTCGTCCGATCCGAGCGGGCCAGCGCGGCCAGAAGTTCGAGGTCGCCGTGTCGAACCGCCATCGTCACCGAGCCGGCTCGCCGGCGCATCTGGATAGCCACCAGAAAGCGCTCGATCAGGTCCGAGACGTCACTGTCGATGCGGCCGATCTCGTCGAGGTCGATGGTGACTTCGCCGTCGTTCTCAGGGTCACTGGGGATCAAATGAGCGACTTCGATCTGGTACAAGGCTGCCAGTCGATGTAAACGCTGGACCGAAATCGCCCGTTCTCCCCGTTCGTACGCACCGAGGACCGACGACCTGAATTCGAACTCGGAACGCCGCTCGACCTCCTGGAGCGACCAGCCGCGATGGCGGCGTGCCGTCCGGAGGCGCTCGCCCAGCGCCTTATCAAAGTTGTCGACGATGCCCTGCCTCCTAGCCGCTTTCGACACTACCACCGAGAGTGGTCGGGTGGAACTAGTCACTGGTCCTGTTTTTACCCCGACAGACGACGATCGCCACGACCGCCGCGGTTTCGGTCCGGAGGATGTTTCTCCCCAGGTTGATCCGCGGGATCTCGGAGGGGATCTCTCCCGGCTCCCAGCCACCCTCCGGACCGATCATCACTCTTAGTGGCAGAGCCTGGTTCAAGCGATTTCCCGACGGATCGGCGGCAACGGTAGGAAGGTCGCTGTTGAGCTCGGCTGGGGTCACCCAGGTGGAGTCAACGGCGGTAAGCCAGGCACCCCGGCTTTGTTCAAGCGCGGCGGCCGCCCATTCCTGGCTCCGGGTGAGCAGGTTGGGCCGGGCATTGCCGTACCTGGTTCGGAGCCAACGGATGCGGGTGACCTCCAGCTCTGCGGCCTTTTCGACCAGCCAGCGCAGCCGATCCCGGTCATGAGGCGGCGCGACCGCCAGCTCCAATTCGCCAAGAGGTTCGACCTGCTCCTCCCCTTCGCGACGAATCGAACCTTTTTCCCAGGGCCCGGCGCCAACCGTGCCCTCCCCATCTGTGTAAGAAACGACTTCACCCGAGCGCAGTCGAAGCACGCGCTCGAGGTGGTGGATCTGCGGCGGCTCGAGGACAACGTCTTCTTCCCCCCAGGGACGGGGAAGGTAGAGGTGAGGGATGTGCGCCACTAATCAGGCGCCCAAATCACGAAGCTATCGCCGGCGGCGCCGCTTGCGCGGATTCTCACCGGCGGCGGCAGCGAAAGCACGCAGTGCCTCCTCCTGTTCAAGGCTGAGCGTGGTGGGGACTTCGACGATCGTGTGCACGACGAGATCCCCGCGGCCGCGCCGGCCGAGACGCGCCGTACCCAGGTCTGACAACCGGAATCGAGTGCCAGGTTGGGTGCCGGCTGGAACCTCCAATGGTTCGGTGCCTCCCTCGAGGAGTGGAACATCGACTTTCGTCCCCAGCGACGCCTCGGCGATCCCCAGACGCAGCTCATATCCCAGGTCATCGCCGGTTCTCTCGAAAAGAGCGTGCGGCTTCACCCTCACCTCGACGTGGAGATCGCCCGGTCCGCCTCTCCGCCCCGCCGATTCACCGTGGCCGGTGAGACGGAGGCGGGTGCCGGCCGGAACTCCCGCCGGAATTTCGACGCGTACCGACCGATCCAAATCGCGCGCCCCCACACCGCGACATTGAGGACACGGGTCGGTGACCAGGGTTCCCTGCCCGCTGCACGTTGAGCAAGCAGTAACGCTCATCATCGTTCCGAGGAGACCGCGACGAGCGACCCGCACGCTGCCAGCCCCGCCACAAGTTGGACAGGTAACCGGTGAAGTGCCGGGTGCGGTCCCCCGCCCTGCGCATGACTCACAGGTCACCGCAGATCGAAACTTGACCTCGGACTCTCCGCCGAAAGCAGCAACGTTGAGATCGACCTCCGTCGTCACCAGGAGATCGCGACCGCGCGACGCTGGTCGGGACGTCTGTCCGAAGAATCCCCCGTCTCCGAAAACCGAACGAATGAGATCGTCAAGCCCACCCACGCCTGAAAAGAGATCTCCAAAGTCGAGGACATCCCCACGGTCATACGAGGCTTTTCGCGCGGGGTCGCTCAGGACTTCGTAGGCCTCGGCGATACGCCGAAATTTGGCGTCAGCGCCGGCATCACCGGGGTTGACATCGGGGTGCGAATCGCGGGCGAGCCTGCGAAACGCACGTCTGATGTCGTCCGGCGTGGCGTTGCGTTCGAGTCCGAGATCGGCGTAGTAGTCGCGGGAGGTGATTGGCATAAGGCTACGGGGAGAGGCTCAGCTACTTATGCGGTCTTGAAGAGCCTGCCCGACTTTCTCCACTGCCGAGATCGTTGCGCGGTAATTCATTCGCATCGGACCAATGACGCCGATCGAGCCTTCCGCCCCGCCCGCCTCGTAGGTCGTCGAAACCACAGCGAGGTCGAGCCCTTCGGCCACCGGCACTTCCTCCCCGATTCGGATCGAGACTCCAGAAGCGTGGACCAGAAGACTCAACAACTCAGCCTCCCTTTCGAGGACTTCGAGCACCCGGTGGACCGCTCCCAGGTTGGGCCAGCCATAGGCCATCTCCCGCGTCCCGCCCACATATATCTCGCCGGGCGAGTTGGCACTTTGACGCAGCAATGTCATCAGTGCCTGCCCCACCTCACGAACCATCGCCGGCTGTTCGCCGAAAAGATCGTGCGTTTCCGGGCTGCGACCGAGCTCCGCTCCGACGAAAGAACGGGCGGCGATCCGCTCAAGTTCGGCCACGTCCTCGGCTCCGATCTCTTCGTTCCATCGCATTTGGTGCTGGATAACCCGGCCCCGATCGGTGACCAGCACCGCCATGAGCGCCTGGGAGGAAAGCTGGACGATATGCAAACCCCGCACCACCTCTCCGGAAACCGCCGGTGAAACCACAACCGACGGGTAATGGGTGACCTCTGCCAGGAGCTGCGAGGTGGCTCGAAACAGATTGGAAAGTTCGTATTGGACGGAGGAGAAGAAAGCGGCGATGCGCTTGTTGTCGGATGACCCGAGCCGGCCCGGCCCGATGTGATCGACGTAATAGCGGAAAGCGCGGGGGGTGGGGATGCGGCCCGCCGACGTATGGGGCTGAGCCACGTAACCATCGCGTTCGAGCGAGGCGAGGTCGTTGCGGATTGTCGCGGCCGACACGCCAAGGTCGGTTTCGGCCAGGATCGCCCGAGAACTGACCGGCTCCCCAGTCTTGATGTGTGCTTCGACCAAAGCTCGCAGCACGTCGGAGCGCCGCTGTTCCAACATTTAGGCAATTTTAGCGGTCAGGGGGGTGAGAGTGCTAACACAGCCCGAGCGACGGCATCAGTAAGGAGGGGGCGCTCAACCACCAATCGGCCGGCTTCGTAGGCAATGACGCCGTGTTCGGCCAGCATGCTCCCCTCGTCGGAACCGGCGAGGGCGGCTCCGGCGGCACCCGCAATGACTCCCGCCGCCCGTCGGATGCCGAGGAATACTCGCTCAGTCTCGGCCGACCACCCCCGGATCGACTCCTGGCCCGACCAGGCGCTCTTTCCTTGTTCGATCGCGGCGAGATAGGTGTCGAGGTGGCGAAAGTTGTGCGAGCGAACTGATCGGCGAAACCGGTGGGCACCGAGCCCATAGGCCAGGTATTCCGCCTGCGCCCAAACCGCAAGGTTGTACCTCACGGCGTGGCCGGGCCGGGCCCAGTTCGACACCTCGTAGCGAACTAGGCCGGCATTCCTAGCGGCAACGTCGGCCAGCTCCCACTGCTCGGCCTGAGCGTCTGCGTCCGGCGCCGGCGCTCCGGCTGCGACCCGGCGGAAAAGTTCGGTGCCGGGCTCGACCGTCAAGGCGTAACAGCTCAGATGGTCGGAGTGGGAGTCAAGCGCAATGCTCAGAGTTCGTTCCCATCCTTCGTCGCCGGGAGATCCGAAAATCAAATCGAGATTGATCGACTCGAACCCTGCCCGTCGCGCGGCCTCGATCGCCTCGCCGATCTGGTCCGGATCGTGTCGGCGGCCGAGAGCGAGGAGGGTGGCCGGGTCAAAGCTCTGCGCCCCAAACGACACCCGGTTGAACCCCGCCTCCCTTAAGGCCTCGGCTCGATCCCGAGTCCAGTCTTCCGGATTGGCTTCGAGGGACACTTCGGTGTCGTCGCTCAGGCCGTGTCTTTTCTTGAGGGCGTCGAGCACCGAGCGGAGGTCGTCTGGATTGACCCGGCTGGGCGTACCGCCGCCGAAATTGACCGAATCGAGCGGTCCCCATGGATCGTCGCGCTCGATCTCGGCTATAAGCGCGCGGAAATAACGCGGGACCTCCTCGTCCCGTCCGGTGACCACTGCGAAATCGCAATAGGGACAGAGCCGGGCGCAGAAAGGTATGTGGACATAAGCGGCGCGAAAACCACAAGCGCGTTCTGCCAGCCCGACGGAGTCGGGCCGCTCGGCGGTAGAAATCTGGCTAGTCGACGTCAACACGCAGAGCCGCCACGAACGCTTCCTGGGGCACCTCGACCGAGCCCACCATCTTCATCCTCTTCTTGCCTTCTTTTTGTCGTTCGAGGAGTTTGCGCTTTCGGGTGATGTCGCCCCCGTAGCATTTGGCCAGAACATCCTTGCGCTTGGCCTTGACAGTCTCGCGGGAGATGATGCGCCCGCCGATTGCAGCCTGTATGGGGATGTCGAAAAGCTGGCGCGGAATCAGCTCTTTCAGTCGTTCGGTCATCACCTTGCCGTAGGCACCTGCCTTGTCGCGATGGACGATGGCGGAGAAGGCATCGACCGGCACCGCGTTGAGCAGGATGTCAACCTTGACCAAATCAGAGGTTTGGTAGCCCGCCGGTTCGTAATCGAGCGATGCGTAGCCCTTGGTACGCGATTTGAGCACGTCGAAGAAGTCGAAAACGACTTCGGAGAGGGGAATCTGATAGGTCAGCTCGACCCGCTCGGGCGAGAGGTAGTGCATGCTGCCGCCCTCGCCGCGCCGTCGTTGCACCAACTCCATGATCGAGCCGATGTACTCCGCTGGGGCAATGATCATGGCTTTGACGTAAGGCTCCTCGATGGCGATGCGGGCGTCGGGATCGGGCAGATCCTGAGGCGACTGAATCTCGAGGATGGCCTCGTCGGGAAGGCGGACGCGGAAGGCGACCGATGGCGCAGTGGCGACGAGATCGAGCCCGTATTCACGCTCGAGTCGCTCCCGCACGATTTCCATGTGCAAAAGGCCGAGAAACCCCAAACGGAAACCGAATCCGAGAGCGCGGCTGCTCTCCGGCTCGTACTTCAGCGAACCGTCGTTCAAAGTAAGTTTCTCGAGCGCCTCGCGCAGACGCTCGAAATCGTCGCCGTCCGTCGGAAAGAGACCCGAGTAGACCATCGGCTTGGGCTCGGCATATCCGGGTAGCGGTACCACGGCGCCTTGGCGGGCATTGGTGATGGTGTCACCCACCTTGATGCGACCAATTTCCTTCACCCCCGTAATCAAATAGCCCACCTCGCCGGGACCGAGACCTCCCACCTCCAGGGCTTTCGGCGTGAGAACTCCAACCTCCTCAGCGGATTGGATCTCCCCGGTCGCCATGAAACGGATCTGGTCCCCCGGAGCCAGGCTTCCGTCGACGATGCGGACGTAACAAACCACCCCCCGATAGGCGTCGTAGTAGCTGTCGAACACCAAGGCCCGCAAGGGCGAACTGGCATCGCCGATTGGTGGGGGGACGAGCCGGACGATTTCCTCGAGCAAGTGGTCAACGCCCTCCCCCGTCTTGGCGGAGATGCGGAGCACGTCTTCGGGTTTGCCGCCGAGAACGCCGACCATCTCCGCTGTGACTCGTTCCGGATCTGCCGCCAGCAGGTCGATCTTGTTTAAGGCCGGAATCACTTCGAGCCCGGCGTTGATGGCGAGATAGGCATTGGCCAGCGTCTGCGCTTGAACCCCCTGGGCGGCGTCGGCCAGAAGCAATGCACCTTCGCAAGCCGCCAGGGACCGAGAAACCTCGTAGGAGAAGTCGACGTGGCCCGGGGTGTCGATGAGATTGATGACATAGTCATGACCGTCGGCAGCTCGGTAGTTCAGGCGCACGGCCTGGGCCTTGATCGTGATACCGCGCTCTCGCTCGAGGTCCATCGTGTCGAGCACCTGCTCGCGCATGTCCCTTTCCGAGATGGCGCCGGTGCGCTCCAGGAGACGATCAGCGAGCGTCGACTTGCCGTGGTCGATGTGAGCGATGATGCAGAAATTACGGATGCGCGCTTGAGAAAACATGAAATCGGGGGACCGCCACATTGTACGGGGCCAGTCACTCGCAATTGACTGGGTGCTAACCTGCGGATCTCATGAACGGCTCCGCCGTTCGGTCTGATCCCCTCAGTAGTTGGAGCTTTCTGCCGTCATGGCCAACATCAAGTCGCAAATCAAAAGGAACCGTCAGAACGTGGTTCGCCAGGCCCGCAACAAGGCGACCAAGTCCGAACTCCGGACCAGGATCAAGGCAGTGCGGACCGCAGTTGGCGAGAAGGTCGATGGGACCGAGGCGTTCGGCGTCGCTCAGAAGAAGATCGATCAAGCGGTCAGCAAGGGCCGCATGCACCCACGCACGGCGGCCCGGCGCAAGTCACGACTCGCCCGAGCCGTCAACAACGCTCGCCCCTAGTTTCCTCTCGAAACCTAAGGCTCTAAGCCGTGAAAACCACGGCAAATTGCATTGAGTTTCGCCATGTCCCAAAACGTAAGGCTCTAAGCCGTGAAAACCACGGCTCAAAGCCTTAGGTTTGGGATGCCCTTAGGTGCGTCCTCCGTACCAGCGGCACAAGGCGACGGTGAGGCGCTCGAGTGTCACCCGGTGAACTTCCTCCGGTTGGGTCTTCATCACCCGGTCGGCGCGGACCAAGCCCTCCAACGCCTTCTGCAACGACGAATCCCTGATCCGTCCCCGCTCGCGCCATAGCCGGGCGACCCGACGGTCATCTGACCGCGCTCCGATCGAGGCACGGAAAGTTTCCTCGTCGACCGAGGACGAGGCCAGGGAACGCCGGCGCAAGTCCGACTCGACCGCGGCCAGCAGAACCAGCGGGTGACCGTGGGTCAAGAAATCGGAGAGACGGCGGAGAGCTTCCCCCGCTTTGCCCGCGGCGAGAGCGTCGGTGTAATGCACGAGCGGCTCGTCGGGACGGTTGCGGAACCGATCAAGGATCAGCTGACGGGTGACCTTCCCTTTGTGCTCGACCAACTGATCGAGGGCTTGCGACAGGCCAGCAATGTCGGTCCCGAACCTCTGCAGCAAGGCATCTTGGGCTTCGGCCTCGATTTTCAACTCGCGAGTCGTCAGTTCCGTGCGCAGCCATTCGGTCGCTTGTCGCTCCCACATCTTGCGGACGCTGACCGCCTCACCGCGACTCTTGACCACCTTGGTGACCGCGGCCGGAATGGACCCGAAGGAAACCAGCACGACCGCCACCGCCTCTTCGTCAAACTGGGAAAGAAGCTCGGCAGTGAGGGACGACTCTCCTGCATTGAGGTTTTGCGCCTCGACGACGAGGAGACCCTGGCGGCCGCCAAAGAGCGAACCGGACTGCAGCATTGGGACCAAAGGCTCGACCTCAGCGCGTAACGGACCCTCGGTGTCCTCGCCCCCGCCGCGAGGTGGCACGTCAAGACGGACTACATCTACAGGCTCGACACCAGCTTGGGTGAGAAATGCCCGCGCCCGGTCGAGCATCTCCTGGCGTTCACCGGGTCCGGCGTTGGATGGTCCCGAGACCGCAAGCAATGACGTCACGGCGTGCGGCCGAACAATCGCACGAGGTCACACGCCTCTACGACATCGTGCACTCGAATCACATCGGCGCTGTATTCCAGCGCCAGCGTGACGTAGGCCATGACCCGGTGGTCCTCTTTCTTGCGCGGAATCGGGATCAGCACGGGATGCCCGAGCTCGTGCAACGACTGGCTCTGCCGGATGACATCGAGCTGTAATTGCGTGTACTTCTCGTAGTCACCGCGATAGTTCAAAGCGATCCCGGGGTCGACGATGAGCTGCTCCACTCCCATGGCAGCCAGACCGTTGATTCGTTCCGCCAGGACCGATGCGGTCCGTTCTGGTTTGTCGGGCGCATGATCGACCTCGCCGACGTCGTGGGGGTTCTTCCCTTCGACGTAGACCATTACGGCGGCGACGTCATTCGCCGCGACCACGTCAATCATTCTCGGATCGGTCAATCCCCCGGTGTCGTTGATGATCACCGCGCCTTCCTTGACGCAAGCTTCCGCAACCTCGGGCTTCCAGGTGTCAATCGACACGATGAAGTCAGCATCGGCCAACTCCGCGACGACTGGGAGAAGGCGGTCCAACTCCACCTCAGCCGCCAGCGTCGGGTTGTCGTAGTGGGAGGACTGACCGCCAAGATCGATGATGGTCGCCCCTGCCTCTCGATGTCTTTCAGCCATTTCCACCGCTGCGGTCAAGCTCGCGGCCACGGTGTGCTGATTGGCCGACTCCGGAGAGAGGTTGACAACCGCCATCACGTGGGTAACGCCGCCGAATGTCAGGGTGTGGGGCCCGGCCCGCAGGATCGCCATCACGGGCATTGTGCCGTGTCGCGACGACAAGTCCCTAGGGACCGATCAGCAGCTCCCCCGAAAACGAGGTGACGCCGGCGGGCAAGTTCAAGACGAGGGTTTCCGACCGGGTTTCCCCCGGCGGCACCAGCCCGATCTTCACCGGAATTTCCACCCGTCCGACGAGTAAGGCCACTGTCCCCTGCCATGCCTCCGAACCGTCGTTGGTGATGGGGACCGTGACCTCGAGCCGATTGGGGCCGGCCTCTCGAATCGAGACATCGGAGCGCAACGACCGGCAAACGGGATCGCCACCGGCTTCGACAACGCTCGAGCCGGTCAAGGTTGGAGTCCCGGCCGAGTCGAAGGTCACCTCGAACGGCTTCGAGATCGCAGTCGAGCAGCTGACGACGTGCGTCAGGCCACGCATCGAGCTGAGAAATATCGGTATGAGCAATACGCCAAACAGGGCAACGAGCGCGAGCCTGAGCCGCAGCAATACGGGCACCAGCCCGATGGTATCGAGGTATCGAACACCTGCTCGAACGACACTGGTCAACAGTCTTGGTCACGTAAGGTGGTCAGAGATGACGTTCAGCCGGGCGCGGGCGATAGTCCTCATTTCGGGGCTGGTCCTGATTGCGCTCGTCGCGCTGCTCGCCATCTCGCGGGGAGTCGACCAGGTCGAGGTGGTCGCCACCTTGTTCTTCATTCCGGTTTTCGCCGGGTTCCTCTTTTTTGGCATCAGAGGTGGTTTGGTGCTCGCCGGGCTGGCCTCACTCGGATACGTGCTATTGCGGATACCCTCGATCCGCTTGCTCGGCCTGACCCCGCTCAGCGGTCAGATGGCTGCTCGGATCCTTGGTTATCTCGGCTTCGGCGCCGGTGGGGGCTGGGCGAGCCAGCAGATCAAAGCCGCGCTCGACAAGCTCGAGCGACAGGACGACATCGACGACGAGACCGGTCTCGGCAATGCGCGCTCCCTTATCGAAATGGCCGATGTCGAACGCGCCCGCGCCGATCGATACGAGAAAGTCTTTTCGGTGATCCTGGCTGATATCACCAATCCATCCTGGGGATCGCGACCGGTCCGCAAACAGCATGCGGCGATCAGGGACCTGGCCCAGCGGGTCCGCAAAACCGTTCGTGAAACCGATCACGTTTCGCATGCTCGCCAGGACGATCACCATCTCATTGGTGTGGTCCTCCCCGAGACCGGTCCCGAGGGTGCTCGCATCGCCGCCGAAAATCTCCGAACGCTCCTCGCCGGCCAGGCCGGGCAGGATGCGGGAGTGCGGCTCGCCGCAGCCACCTATCCCGGCGAGGGGCTGGAACCGATCCTCGATGTTTGGCGACGGCTCGACAAGGAGCAGCGACCCTAAGCCAATTAGTTAGGTTTGGGCCTCGAGAGAGATCACCACATCTCCGTCTTGATCTGTTCGCCTGACGTCGATCCCCGCCGCGCGCAAGGCAGTGACGATCGATTCATGGGGATGGCCAAAGTCGTTTTCACCCACACTGATCACCGCAACCTGCGGCGTGGTTGCCAGCAGCCAGCTGATTTGTGACGTGGCGCCACCGTGATGGGGCACCTTCAGCACCTCGATGTCGGGCGGAACTATGTCGGCCTGAGCGGCGTTTTCGATGTCACCCGTCAGAAGGATTGTTGGCCCGGGCGAATCGACCAGGAGGACAACCGACTCGTCGTTGGGATCCTCGTAATGCCTCTCCGGTCCCAGAATCTCGATCCTCAAGTCATCGAGCGCGACGCTCGTCGCGACCTCGGGCACCGCAATGGGAACGCCCTCCGCTTCGAGCTCAGATTCAATGCGGTCCCAGGTGGCGCTCTGGTGACGGTCGCCTCCATACCAAACCATTCCGACCGGCATTCGAGTCGCGAGGCCGACGAGCCCGGCGATGTGATCATCGTGCGGATGCGTCGCGACGACCAGGTCAAGGCTTCTGACCCGATGGCGCCGGAGTGCCCGCCAGAGCTCGCGTGGACCGGGACCGCCGTCGACGAGGATCACCCGGCCTTCGCCGGTGGCGACAAGCACCGCGTCACCCTGACCGATGTTGAGAAAGACCACAGCCGGACCGCGCAGACCCGGGCCGCCCCATAGGAAGAGCGCCAGCGCCACCGCCGACAGACAAGCCAGCAGCGTTCGCAGGCGAGGCCACCTGACAGAGATTGCGAAGGCGGTGGCGAGAGCGAGGACCGGCAGAGTTGAGAGTTGCGGATACCACGAGGTGATGCGTCCGATCCAGAGAAAGGCGCTTCCCCCAATTGCGGCGAGTTCGATTAGCGGGTCGAGCGACAGAATCACTCCGACCGCGGCCAGCATTGTGGAGATGGCGACGACGGGCGCCGCAACGAGGTTGGTAAGAGGAGAGAACAACGGAATCTCCCCGAAGGACGCAAGGAGGATCGGCGCGACCGCCAACTGCGCGGCCAGGCCGACACCCAGAGGCTTGCGCAGCCACGCGGGCAATGATCCGGGCAGAGAATCGGCTCCGAGCATGATCCCTCCGGTCGCCGCCACCGAGAGTTGAAACCCGAGGTCCGCAACCAGGGCAGGCGCGACGAGAACGGCGAGGCCTACGCCGATGGCGAGAGCCACCCATCGATCGACCACCCAGCCGAGCGCCCTGGCCCCGAGGACGACCCCGGCCAAGGCACTGGCCCGAATCACCGACGGTTCCCAACGAGTCGCCACCACAAATACGGCCAAGGCCACCAGACCGAGCATTCCCCGTCGCCGGGTACCCACCCCAAGGGGTCCCAGAACGATCCAAAACAAGAGGAGAAAACCGGCGACATTGGAGCCAGAGACGGCGACAAAGTGGGAGATTCCCGCGGCGCGCAGAGCTTCGATGTCATCCTGGGCCAGCCCGGTCGTGTCGCCGACAAGAAATCCCGCGAGCAGCGCCTCTTCTGGCCGGTTCCGATCGAGACGGTCGAGCACGCGCGACCGAATGGAATTTCCCGCCATCCGAATCGGATCTGTTGGACCGGCGAGCCTTTCGATCTCGTCGACCCGAAACCGAGCTCGATAGGTAATTCCGGCGGCCGATCCGCTCCGATCCCTCAACTCACCGGCAACGAAATATCGCTCCCCCGAGACGACCAGGTCATCGAGCGGCAAATCGAGCAGGAGGTTGGGACCAGACCAAGGAGTGGATTCGTTTCCGACGTCCAACGCGATGGGTCGGGCGAGAGCCCAGGCATTGCCAAACTGACCTGGGGAGGAGTCGGTCAGGGCGATCACCTCGAGTCTGGTGAGTGGAGAAGGCAGGACGGCTCCAAGCTGGCCCTGGTCGCGGACGTTCGCGACCAGACCGCTCGAGAAGCCGATGAGCAGCGCGGCCAGGGCAGCCCGCGGTGCATTTCGGCTGAGCAGGAGGCCTGCACCCGCGGCGCCAGCAACCCAGGCCCATCCCAACCCACGAGTTAGCGCTGAACCGACGATCAGCCAACATGTCGTGGCCAAAACCACCCGGCCAGTTGGACTAGGCCATTTCAAGGGGTAACGAGATCGCGAATGCTCGCCAACTTGGCTTCGCCTATGCCAGGGACGTCGAGTAGGTCCTCCACGGTCTGGAACGGTCCCTTCGTCTCGCGGTAGTCGACGATCCGTTGGGCGATAACCGGTCCGATTCCGGGCAGTTCGTCGAGCTCGGCCGCCGTTGCTCGATTGAGCTGGATTGGGCCTCCACCCTCTCCTGACGCAGCCTCGGTGGAATCGGAGCCTTCTGGCCCGGGAACCAGCACCTGCTCGCCATCGACGAGGGTCGCAGCCAGATTGAGGGCGGCAATGCCAGCTCCCGGCAGGGTTCCACCAGCAGCCGCGATCGCATCAGCCACGCGGGCCCCTTCGACGAGTTCAACCAGTCCCGGGGTGGCGACCCAGCCACCAACGTGCACGGTCATCGTCGCTCGCGTGGGCGGGCTCGAGGCGAGCGGAAGATTTGGAGGTGTTTCGGGACCACGCCCACCCCACCAGAGCCCGACGGCAATGGCGGCGATGAGTACTCCCCATACGAGCGGCCCCCGACCCGGCAGCGACTTCACCCGTTGGTAATAGTTCGATCGAACCGGCCGTGGAAGGGGTCTGTTCCCGACCTAGGGTTGACCTGGCGAGATGAGCGAGACCGACATCTACCTGGTGAGAGAAGGCGAGCAGGCCAACCTGGCCGGGCGCGATCCGGCGGACGCCGGGCTTTTCGCCGGCGACAAAGAGGCCGGCAAGGAGGCGATGAAGAACCTGAATGACCGCCTCGAAGAATTGCAAGAGATGCTGTACGCCGATCGGACCGAGCGGCTGCTGGTCGTGCTGCAAGCCACCGACACGGGCGGCAAGGACGGAACGATCTCGGCGGTGTTCGAAGGGGTGAATCCGCTCGGGGTCAAGGTCGCTTCGTTCAAGCAGCCCACCCCGCTCGAGCTCGACCACGACTACCTATGGCGGGTACATCCCCACGTTCCCGGCAATGGCGAGATCACCATCTTCAACCGCAGCCACTACGAGGACGTTTTGGTGGTGCGAGTGCGAGAGTTCGCCCCAGAAGAAACTTGGCGCCGGCGCTTCGCGCACATCCGTAACTTCGAACAGATGCTGGTCGACGAGGGCACCACCATTCTCAAGTTCTTTCTTCATATCTCGAAGGACGAGCAGCGGCAGCGACTGCAGGATCGGATCGACGATCCCAGCAAGCATTGGAAGTTCTCGATGGGCGACCTCGACGAGCGAAAACGTTGGGACCTGTACCAGGACGCCTATGAGGAGGCGATCAGCTTGACGTCGACTTCGTCCGCTCCTTGGTACGTCATCCCGGCCAACCAGAAGTGGTATCGGAACATCGTCATTGCCCGGGTCCTCATCGAAACCTTGGAGGGACTGGATTTGCATTATCCGCCCGCCGAGGCCGATCTCACCGGTCTGGTTGTCGAGTGACCATTTCTACGTAAAAGAGCCCTGACCCAATTCATTGAAATTTGGGAGGCGCCGTTTTCCGCAGGAATGGCTAGTAGCCCGCTATCCGCCGCGCTTCTTGTTCAAAGCTGATCTGGCGGTACGCCTCATCGTGACCGAGGCCTCGTCTGCGACCCTTCCAATAGTCGGTCAGGTAGCGCCAGAGGAAATTGACGATCCCCAGCTCTTTCCATTGCCGCACATGCACGAGCTCGTGCTGGATCATGTTGGCCAACGCGCTTCGATCGCCCGCCAAACTTTCGGGGCGGACGAAGATTCCGAAAGGCAAGGTCATCGCCGCAACGTCGCCGCGCCAGGCACGCACCATCCACCGGGGCGCTCGTCGGATCGGAACCGCATCGATGTCGGTGACCCCGCATCGGATGGCCACCTCGTTGACATCCAAACCACCGAGCGCAGTTACCACCGACGGGGGGTATCCCCTCAAGAAACCACCACGTTGACCAGGTTGGGTGGCCGGACCACGATCTTGCGGATGGTTCCATCCGCAAGATAAGGAGTGAGCTTGGCCGATTTGAGAGCGAGGCTTTCGGCCTCGGCGGCGGAAATGGTGGACGGCACCTCGATTCGGTCACGAACCCGGCCGTTGACCTGAACGATCATCGTCACCGAGGCATGTTCGACCAGCGAGGGGTCCCAGGCCGGCCAGGGCTCGAGAGCCAGCATCGAGCCGCGTCCGGTTTGTTCCCACAACTCGTGGGTGATGTGCGGCGCCATCGGCCCCAGCATCTTTAGCAAAAGGCCGTATGTCTCGTCGTAGACCGACTTGCTCAAACCCTCATCGGAGCGCAGCCGGTCGAGGATCTTATTGGTGAGGCTCATGAGGGCGGCGACCGCGGTGTTGAAACGGAAACGATCTATGTCGTCGGACACCTTTTTCACGGTCCGATGAGCATCGGCCCGGAGCTCCAGGTCCTCCTCCGACGGGGCCGAGTCGACGATTACTCCCGCCTCCCCGTGCCCGATCCTCCACACCCGATCGAGAAATCGATAGGTTCCTTCGACGCCGTTGTCGTTCCAAATTGCATCGTCTGTCGGCGGTCCGATGAACAGCTCGAATAGGCGAATGGCATCGGCGCCAAATCGGGCGTAATAGGCATCCGGGGCGACCACATTGCCTTTGGACTTCGACATCTTGGCGCCGTCCTTCACGATCATTCCCTGGGTGAACAACGCAGCGAAGGGTTCCTCGACCTCAACCATCCCCATGTCGTGCAGGACCTTCGTGATGAAGCGGGCGTAGAGAAGATGTAGCACTGCGTGTTCGACGCCCCCGACGTACTGGTCGATTGGCATCCAATATGAGGTCTTGGCGGGGTCGAAGATTTGCTCGTTGTTGTGGGCGTCGCAATAACGCAGGAAGTACCAGGAGGAATCGACGAAGGTGTCCATGGTGTCGGTTTCGCGTTGGGCCGGACCGCCGCAGACAGGGCAGGTGACGTTGACGAACTCGGGCACCGAGGCGAGCGGGGACTCTCCCTGCGGGGCGTAGTTCTCGACGTCGGGGTGGACCACGGGGAGGTCCGCCTCGGGCACGGCCACGAGCCCGTCGACCGGGCACTTGATGATCGGGATCGGGCTGCCCCAGTAGCGCTGACGCGATATCAGCCAGTCGCGGAGGCGGTACTGCACCTTGCCAAAACCGAGGCCGCGTTCCTCGAGCCAGGCGATAGATTCGCTTCTTGGCCGAAGCGAGGTCGAGCCCGTCCAAGAAATCGGAGTTGATCGCCGGCCCCTCGCCCTGATAAGCCTCGCCTTCGAAGTCTGGCGGGGGTTCGACCGTGCGGATGATCTCGATCCCGTACTGCGTGGCGAAATCCCAGTCGCGCTGGTCCTGGCCAGGGACAGCCATGATCGCTCCGGTGCCATATGACAGCAGGACGTAGTCGGCGATGTAGATCGGCACCGGCCGATCGTTAGCGGGGTTCATCGCATAGGCACCGGTGAACACCCCGGTCTTGGCCCCTTCGGCGAGACGCTCGACCTCGGTGGCTCGTCGAGCAGCGGCGATGTACTCCCGGGCTTCGACTTCGGACTCGCTCCCGGTTACCAGCGCCTCGACCAACGGGTGTTCGGGAGCGAGGACAGCGAAGGTCATTCCGAAAATGGTGTCGGGTCGGGTTGTGAAAACTTCGAAGGAAAGATCAGTCTCCGCCACCTTCATCGTGAACTGAGCGCCCTCCGATCGACCGATCCAGTTCTCCTGCATGACCCGCACCCGGTCAGGCCACCGATCGAGCAGGGCGAGGTCGTTGAGCAGACGCTCGCCGTAGTCGGTGATGCGGAAGTACCACTGCTCGAGGTCGCGCTTCTCAACGATCGTGCCGCACCGTTCGCAGGCGCCATCGACGACCTGTTCGTTGGCAAGCACCGTCTGGTCCTGGGGGCACCAGTTGACCGCGGCCAGCTTCTTGTAGGCCAATCCCTGCTCGAACAGCTTCAGAAAGAGCCACTGGTCCCAGCGATAGAACTCGGGCGTGTGCGAAGCGAGCTCCCGGTCCCAGTCGTAGACCGCACCTAGTCGCTGGAGCTGAGCCTTCATGGTCCGGATCTTCTCTTCGGTGAAGATCCGGGGGTGGATGCCCGAGGCGATCGCGGCGTTCTCCGCGGGCAGACCGAAGGAATCCCAGCCCATCGGAGAAAGGACGTTGAATCCCCGCATCGTTTTGTAGCGGGTGATCAGGTCGACGTAGGTGTAGTTGCGCAGGTGGCCCATGTGCATCTCGCCCGACGGATAGGGATACATCTGCACGTTGAAGAACTTGGGCCGATCCGGGTCGGGCTCAACGAAAAAGACGCGCTCATCGGCCCAGCGGGCCTGCCATTTCGGCTCGATCGTCGCAAAGTCGTACGCCACGGGTCCGGAGGCTAAACGCGCTCTTTGCCTCCCGGAAACCCCAAGCATGCTGCCTACGATCGAGGCGATGTCTGTTGCTGGAGTCATCGCGGTCGTCCTTATCGGAGTGGTCGTCTTGTTTCAGATCCTGCTTGCCCTCGGAGCGCCATGGGGTGCTGCCGCGTGGGGCGGCCGCACCGCCGGTGTGCTCCCGGGCGGGCTGAGGATTGCCAGCGCCGTCTCCGCGCTCCTTCTTGGAGCGATCGCCTGGGTGGTGCTCTCGAAGAGTGTGGCTGAAGGAGACGGTCCGTCGTGGCTCACTCCGGCCTTGTGGGTCATCGTCGGATACTTCGCGCTCGGGGCAGTTATGAACGCGATCTCGCGCTCGCGGATCGAACGAATCTGGGCGCCCGTCTCCTTGGCGATCGCGGTGCTGGTTGGGTTTGTAGCTGCGGCCTGAGGCCTACGAGGCGGCTTCGTCCTCGTGCACCTCGGCCAGCGATGCCAGCTTCTCGAGATGCTCGGCGATGACAACGACCTCATCACCCTCGGCCAGCAGTACCGCACTGCCAGGGTTCGTGGTGATGCCGTTGTCACGGGCAAGGGCGAGCAGGGTCGCATCGTTCTCGTCTTTGAGCTTGCGGCTGACCTCACCGACTGACATCCCGATCATCCGATCGGGAACCTTGACTCGATAGAGCTCGGCCCCCTCGCCGCCCGAAACCATGTCGGTGACGAGGTCGCCCAAACCCGGATAGAGCGCAGTCCGGGCGAGGAGCCGCGACGCCAGCTTGGATGTCACCAGCACCTCATCCACCTCGGCACGTTTGAAGTGAGTGACGTGCTTGGGGTTGTTGACCTCGACGACCGTTCGCACCTGCGGCGCCATCGCCTCGATCGCCAGCACGGTAAGAATCGAGTGCATATCGGCGTCATCGCTTCCGTCGCGCGGGCAGATGATGGCGGCGCGAGCTGTGGCGATGCCCGCCCGCGTCAGGTCCTCCTCGGTGGCACCGTCGCCTCGGACGAAATAGACACCATCGCCGGCCGGGTTGCGTTCGGCGGCGTCGATCACCACTACTCGAACGTCGTAGTCGTCGGTCTTCAATTCCTCTATCAACTCACGAGCGGTGGCATTCCAGCCGCAGACAACCACGTGATCATTGAATCCGGCCGCGCCCATGCCTTGTCCCTCCTTGAGTAGTAGATCGATTACGAAACCAACCAGCGCCCCGGTGACGGTGGCGACGATCGCCACGCCAAAGAGGTTGAGCATCCACGAGGTGATCCACCCCCACGGCCCCGTGACATAGTCGGACTGGCCCTGGCCCATGACGGTCGTCACCGCCCAATAAAACGAGGCGAAGAAGCTGCGGGGGGTCAGATCCTTCTCGGTGAAGGTGACCAAAGCCGACGCCAACCCGATGATCGCCACCAACCCGATCACCATTTTGGTGGTGACTTTGCCTTCGAAGTGGCGCGTCACCCGTTGAACATGCCAGGCAATTCGACGCAGGAATGGAAAACTAAAGAACCCCGACAGCCGCCGACGCATTTGGCCCGAAAGCCTACCGAGCCCTACCTTCCGGACGAAGCCCCAGTAGGTAGGACATATTGACCAAAAGTGATGCCCCTATTCGCGTTGTGATCGCCGGAATCACCGGCTGGATCGGCGTGCCCCTCGCCGAGGCAATCAGGTCTGCCGACGACCTCGAGCTGGTCGGAGGGGTCTCCCGGTCCGATCCTTCGCATTCCTCCTCGGTTGCCGAAGCCCTCGAGGCCGGACCGGTCAACGTGCTCGTCGAGTACACCAGCGCGGCTTCGGTCAAATCGAACGTCCTCGCCGCCATCGACCGGGGTGTAGGGGTGGTTGTCGGCTCGAGCGGACTCTCCGCCGAGGACTACTCCGAAATCGACGAGAAGGCGAGAACACAGGAAGTCGGAGTGATCGCTGCTGGGAACTTCTCGTTGGCGGCAGCGCTGCACCTGCGTTTTGCCGAGGAAGCGGCCCGTCACATCGACGCTTGGGAGATTGTCGACTACGCCAGCGCCACCAAGCCCGATGCCCCCAGCGGCACCGCTCGCGAGCTGGCCGAGCGCCTCGAAGGGGTGCGGGCGCCGGAAATTGCTGTGCCTCTCGCTGAGGTGCTCGGCCCGAAGGGCGTACGGGGTGCTTCGGTGGCGGGTACCCAGGTGCACTCGTTGCGACTCCCGAGCTTCATCATCTCGACCGAGATCGTTTTCGGGGCCGAGAGCGAACGGCTCTCCCTCCGCTACGACGCCGGAGAAAGCGCCGCTCCCTACATCGCCGGAACGCTCCTCGCCATCCGCGCTCTCCCGGGTCGCGTCGGCCTCACTCGGGGTCTCGACCGGCTCCTTTTCTAGACAAAAGACAAGAGACAAAAGACATGAGAAACCGTCTTTTGTCCTTTGTCTTTTGTCCTTTGTCTTTACATGGAGCGGCGGTATTGCCCGCCCACTTCGTAAAGGGCGGCGCTGATCTGGCTCAGCGTTGCCACCTTGGTCGTTGACATCAACTCCGCGAAAAGGTTGTCGCCTGCGATCGCCTTCTCTTGCAACGACTTCAGCGCCGGTCCGGCAACATCACGGTGATGGGCCTGGAGCGCCCGGACGTTCTGGATCAATCTGTTCTTGTCGTCGTCAGTCGAGCGAATCAACTCGGTGGGCACCACGAACGGAGATCCTTCGGCAGATAAGAAGGTGTTCACGCCGACGATGGGCAGTTCGCCCGACTCTTTCAAACGCTCATAGTGGAGCGACTCCTCCTGGATCCTCGCCCGCTGATATTGGCGCTCCATCGCCCCGAGAACTCCCCCGCGGCTCGAGATCCTTTCGAACTCCGCTAGCACCGCCTCTTCCACCAGTTCGGTCAGGTGCTCGATGATGAACGAGCCCTGAAGCGGGTTCTCGTTCTTGGCGAGGCCGAGCTCGCGGTTGATGATCAACTGAATCGCCACCGCTCGCCGGACCGACTCCTCGGTAGGGGTGGTGATGGCTTCGTCATAGGCATTGGTGTGGAGGCTGTTCGTGTTGTCAAAGATCGCATAGAGCGCCTGCAGCGTCGTTCGTATGTCGTTGAAGCCGATCTCCTGGGCATGGAGCGAACGGCCCGAGGTCTGAATGTGGTACTTCAACATTTGGCTGCGTTCATTGCCGCCGTACTTGTGCTTGATCGCTTTCGCCCAGATCCGCCTTGCGACCCGTCCGATCACCGCGTATTCGGGATCGATCCCGTTCGAGAAGAAGAACGAGAGGTTGGGCGCAAAGTCGTCGATGTCCATCCCCCGCGACAGGTAGTACTCGACGTAGGTGAAGCCATTGGCCAGAGTGAAAGCCAGCTGGGTGATGGGGTTGGCACCCGCCTCGGCCATGTGATAGCCGGAGATGGATACCGAATAGAAGTTGTCCACGTTGTGGTCGACGAAGTACTGCTGGATGTCACCCATCATCCGCAGCGAGAATTCGGTCGAGAAGATGCAGGTGTTCTGCGCCTGATCCTCTTTGAGGATGTCGGCTTGGACCGTGCCTCGCACCCGCGTCATCGTCTCGGCTTTCAGCCTTTCGTAAACCTCAGCTGGAAGCACCTGGTCGCCGGTCACCCCGAGCAGCATCAGCCCGAGGCCATCGTTGCCGGGCGGGAGCTCACCTTCGTACCGGGGCCGCTCCTGACCTTCGTAGAGCGCCGCGATTTTTGCCTCGACCTCGGATTCGAGTCCGTTTTCCGTGATGTACTTCTCGCATGTCTGGTCGATCGCTGCATTGAGGAAGAAACCGAGAATGATTGGTGCCGGCCCGTTGATCGTCATCGACACCGATGTGGTCGGGTCGGAGAGATCGAAGCCCGAGTAGAGCTTCTTCGCCTCGTCGATACTGGCAACTGAAACTCCCGAGTTGCCGACCTTGCCATAAATGTCGGGCCGCTCGTGGGGATCCTCGCCATAGAGCGTCACCGAGTCGAAAGCAGTGGATAGCCTCTTGGCGGGCATCCCCGCGGCCAAATAGTGAAAGCGCCGGTTGGTCTGCTCAGCCGGTCCTTCGCCGGCGAACATGCGAGTCGGATCCTCCGCCGTTCGCTTGAAGGGATAAATCCCTGCGGTGTAAGGAAAGCTCCCGGGAAGGTTCTCTTGCAATAGCCAGGTCAGGCGATCTCCCCAACCGCGAAAGTGAGGCACGGCCACTTTGGGGATCGTCTGGTGGCTCAAAGTCTCCGAAGCTGCCGGCACCGAAACCTCCCGCCCGCGCACCGTGAAGACAAAGTCTTCCCGTTCGTAGGCGGCCATCCGCTGATCCCAGCCTTCAAGCATGGATAGATTCGCCGGATCGAGCGCCACCCGCGCCGCCGCCGTCGCCTCGCCGTCCCCGCCGGCGGCCAGGCGGTACGCATGCTCAGCCTTCTCCGCCTGGTCCGTGGCCCACTCGTCGTACGCCCGATTCGACTCGGCTACCTCCGCCAAATAACGCACCCGCGCCGGCGGTACCACCGCCTGTTTGTCCACCGGATCGAGCGGCAAGCCGAGCGATGACCGGTATTCCAGGCCGGTCTTGGTGGCGAGCGCACCAAGCAGAGCGAGGTAGAAGCGGTTGGTGCCGGGATCGTTGAAGTCAGAGGCGATGGTGTCGTAGACCGGGAGGTCCTCATCGGAACCTTCGAAGCGCACGCGATTGCGACGGAACTGCTTGCGCACCTCCCGCAATGCGTCCTCGGCGCCCTGTTTGTCGGCCTTGTTGATCGCGATCAGATCGGCGTAGTCGAGCATGTCGATTTTCTCGAGTTGCGATGCCGCTCCGTACTCGGGAGTCATCACGTAGGTAGAGAGGTCGGCCACATCGACGATCTCGGTGTCTGACTGTCCGATCCCCGACGTCTCGAGGATCACCAGGTCGAACCCCGAAATACGGAGGAGGTTGAGCGCGTTGCCGACCGCAGGCGAGAGCGAGAGGTTGGCCTGCCGCGTGGCCATCGACCGCATGAAGGCGTGCGGGTGAGGGATCGCGTTCATCCGGATCCGATCCCCGAGCAGCGCCCCGCCGGTCCGGCGCTTCGAGGGGTCGACCGAGATGATCGCGAGCCGCTTCTCGGGAAAGTCCAAGACGAAGCGCCGCACGATCTCGTCGACCAACGACGACTTGCCCGAACCTCCCGTCCCGGTGAAACCGAGGATCGGCACCTTCGACCCTGACGCCCTATCGGCGACCTGGTCGAACAGGTCCTGGTACTTCTCGGGCCAGTTCTCGGCCGCCGAGATGAGACGAGCAAGCTCGCCCGCATCGAACTCAGAATCCCAATCGACCGGCTCCTCGAGCTGACCGGTCGGATAATCGGCCTGAGCGAGCATGTCATCGACCATGCCCTGCAGACCGAGGGCACGTCCGTCGTCGGGCGAGTAGATCCGGGTGATCCCGTACTCCATCAACTCCGCCGCCTCGGAAGGAAGGATCGTCCCACCCCCGCCGCCAAAGATTCTCACGTCGGGTCGGTCAGCAGCGACCACCAGGTCACGGAGGTAGCGGAAGAACTCCATATGACCGCCCTGATAGGAGGTCACTGCGATCGCCTGGGCGTCCTCCTCCAGGGCGGTGGCAACGATGTCGGTGCCGCTTCGGTTATGGCCGAGATGAATGACCTCCGCCCCCGATGCCTGCAACATCCGGCGGAACACATTGATCGAGGCGTCGTGACCGTCGAAGAGAGTCGTGGCGGTGACAAAGCGGAGTTTGTTGACCGGCTGGTAGCCCATCGTTCTCAAGCTAGTTCGACTTGGGGCTAGCTAACCCCCGCCGGTGCGAACCCGATACAGCTGTGGCCGTCTACCCTTGGCACGAAATGGCAACAGCGACGAAATTGCAGGTTTGGATCGACCAGGACCTATGCACTGGCGACGGAATCTGCGAGGAGATCACACCCGATGTGTTCGTGGCTCGCGAGGACGGGCTCTGGGTGGTCAAGGAAGAAACGAAGCACTTCGGCAAGACCATCATCTATGACGGCAAGGAAGGCGACGGTCACGGGCCGGAAGGTTCCCGCGGCGTGGCTCGCATTCCCGATCACTTGATCCAAGACGCCCTCGAGTCGGCAGAAGAGTGCCCGGGCGAATGCATCATGATCGAGCCCATCCCCAGCTAGTTCGAACGCTTCGATCTGCTCAGGAGCGGCGTTTGCCTCTGAACAGGTCGAAAATCACCACGGCCAGAATCGCGAGCGACGCCAGCCGCCCGCTCGCGGCATCTGGAGGGGGCGTCCAGCCGGTCTTGGTTTTCGGTATCCCCTCCTGGACACGATCGGTTGGGGTCAAGGCAATCGCCCCCTCTGCGGGCTCGAGCTTTTCCCCGTAACGGTTGGCCCAAACCTGGGTGAACTCGGCGCCAAAGAAGAGGATCTGTGACGAGTAGTAGATCCATAAGAGGATCACGATCAAGGACCCGGCAGCTCCGAAAACCGAGGCCGTGGTCGAGCGAGCGAGATACTGGCCGATCAGGAACTTGCCCAGGTTGAAGAGAAAAGCAGTGAACACGGCCCCGACCCAGACGTCGCGCCACGCGATCTTCACATCGGGGAGGACCTTGTAGATCACGGCGAAGAGCAGCGTGATCACCGCAAACGACACGACGAAGTTCAAGATCATGAGCGGAACCAGGGACTGACTCCCAAACGCGAACTCCGAAACGGCGTCTAGGCCTGCGGTCAGGAGCAAGGAGGCGAGAAGCATGAAGCCAATTCCGAGCACCATTGCCAATGAGAGGAATCGGTCTTTCAGAAGGCCGAGAATTCCCCGGCCTGGCTTGGGTTTGACCTCCCAGATTGTGTTCATCGAGTCCTTCAGCTGGCCGATCACTCCGGAGGCACCCAGCAACAGCGTGACTGAGCCGATGATCGTTGCGGCGATACCCGCCCCCGGGCGCCGAGCATTGAGGATCAGTTCTTCCACGGCTGCTGCGGCCTCTTCATTGATCAGGCTTCCCAGCTCTTCGGTAACGCGTCCGCGGGCGGCCTCCTCACCAAAAACGAACCCGGCGATGGCAATCGCAATGATGAGCAGCGGGGCGAGCGAGAACATCGTGTAGTACGCCAGCGCCGCTCCCAGTCGCGGGACCTTGTCCTCAGCCCATTCCTTCACAGTCTGTTTGAGCAGGTCGAACGTTTTACGCATTGGCTCCTTATACCCTTCCGTGCCGGGTCTTCAACGAATGGAAAGAATACGAAGCCCCGGGCATCCAAGCCCGGGGCTTCTCGTTTGTATCCCGTGCTGACTTAATTTGGGATCACCAGTCTCGAAAACCAGCGCCCTCCGGCCCGTAGTAGGCACCGAGTTCATCGCGGTAGGTCGACTCGCGGTAAGTGGTGTCATCGAAGAGTGGCGCGTTCTTGATTTCGTTCCTGGTTCGATTGACCGCGACGCTCTTGCTCTCGGAGTCGACCCGGGAGATCACACCGGCCGGCAACATGACCTTCTTGCCGAAGATCCATGGACCGGTATCGACAACGACGTAGCTGGCATTGGCGTTCTGGGTGGCCTCGTCGATCTTGCCGATCGAGCCATCGAGCGCCTCCACGGTGTAACCAACGAGGCCGTTCTCCATCCCATCGTTCTGACGATTGTCGCCGACGAGATCCTCACGCATTTCGGCTTCCGCTCGCCGCTCCATATCGCCGCGCATGTCCCGGGCCGCCACGTCATCGTTGATACCGGTGCGGTCTGGGTAAACATCGTCGCGGTAGCTCCAAAGGCCGTAAGTCATCCTGTTCCTCCTTGCGATGGCGGATGTCTTCGATGCCCTACCCGACCGCCCCGGTGGTGAAACGCCTCGCAGATTGAAACGACCAATCGTTAAGCAGTCGGCGGTGTTCCTTTAAGAAAATCCGACATATTTACACCCCCCAAGGAGCGTATCTTTCCAATGGTGACCGAACTCCAGGAGACTTCCCCTCGATTTTTCAGCACGGCCGAAGGGACCTCGTTTCAGGCCTTCACCGTCCGCGACTGGCTCATGTTCGGAGGCGTCGGGCTCATCTGGGGGTCGTCGTTTTTCTTCATTGCCGTCGGGCTGCAAAGCATTGCCCCTGAAGTCATTACGCCGATGAGACTTGCCTTCGGGTTCCTCACCTTGAGCCTCTTTCCGGCCGCACGCCAGAAGGTCGATCGATCCGACTGGCCGCGGATCGGCCTGCTCGGCGTGATTTGGATGGCAATCCCGCTCTCGATGTTTCCCTTCGCCGAAGAGCGCGTTTCGTCTGCACTGACCGGGATGCTGAACGGAGCCAATCCGATCTTCACTGCCACCGTCGCCTGGATGTTGCTCAAGCGGCCGCCGGGAACCAATCAACGTTGGGGGCTTGTGCTCGGTTTCGTCGGTACGGCCCTCATCGCCATGCCTTCACTTGGTGAGGGTCGGTCTGAGGCGTTGGGGGTGCTCTTGATACTGATCGCGCTCACTTGCTACGGCTTTGCCCTCAATCTGGCTGTTCCCCTGCAACAGAAGTACGGATCCCTGCCAGTTTTCTGGCGGGCCCAGATGGTCGGCATGGCCGTGACGTTCCCGCTCGGCTTCACCGGTTTGGACGAGTCGAGGTTCGAACTCGTGCCGGTTCTGGCAATTCTCGCTCTCGGCATCTTGGGCACCGCCATGGCCTACCTCTTGATAGGAGGGTTGGCGGGACGGGTCGGAGCAACCCGGGCCTCGATCTCCACCTACTTGATCCCCGTGGTTGCCATCCTGCTCGGGGTGATCGTGCTATCGGAGCAGGTCCATCCCCTCAGCCTGGCCGGAACGGCTGTGGTACTGGTCGGTGCCTGGCTCGGGAGCCGCCAAGGCCGCTAATCAGGCATGGCCGCATCGCCGCCTCCCCGACCCCGTATTGCGGGTATGCGCCGATTCACGATCCGTTTCGTCAACCCGCTCACACGGCGGTTCGCCCACCGATTGCCCGGCTTCTGTCTGTTGAGCTACAAGGGCCGGAGAACCAACAAGGTCTATCGCATCCCGATGAACGTCTTTCTTCGTCAGGGGTGTTACGTCTTTGCGCTCACCTACGGCCATGACGTGCAATGGGTGAAGAACGTCTTGGCCAGCGGGGAGGCGGACATCCAGATCGGCGATCGTGTGATTCACCTGGTCGATCCGGAACCCTTCACGGATCCGAAACGCAGCCTCATGCCGTTCCCGGCGCGAATCCTGCTTGGGATTTTTCGAGTTCACGCATTTCTTAGAATGCGGCCGGCCTAGCCGGGCGACCGGCCTCGGCTTAGCCGCCTGGGGAGGAAAGAATGCCTGACCTGATGCTGTTCCATGAAACGTACAGCGATCGATGAAAAAGTGGATCGCAATTCTTCTGATCGCTGTGAGCTTGGTCTCTTGCGGCGACGATTCGAATCCTTCCGGCGGGAATGGTGATTCCAACCAGGGCTCGGATACCGAATCGCCCGGGTATAACTAAGTAGCGCACCACGAGCGAAGCCGCCCGTCTTGCCGAGGCTGCCAGCGGGTGGCGAAGGTGGGGACCCTATGTTTCTGAGCGCGCCTGGGGCACCGTCCGCGAGGACTACTCGGAGGACGGAGCCGCCTGGGAGTACGTATCGCACGATCAAGCGCGTTCCCGCGCGTACCGTTGGAACGAGGACGGAATCGCAGGGATTTGCGATGACCAGCAGATCCTTTGCCTTGCCTTTGCGTTCTGGAACGGTGTCGATCCGATTCTCAAGGAGCGGATCTTCGGGCTCACCGGCAACGAGGGGAACCACGGTGAAGACGCCAAGGAGATGTGGTGGCACGAGGATTCAACGCCGTCGCACTCGTGGATGGTCTACCGATACCTTTATCCCCAGGCCGGGTTTCCGTATGAGCAGCTCGTTGAAGAGAACGCTCGCCGAGGACGCCTCGACCCTGAATTCGAGCTCATCGACACCGGGGTGTTGGATTCGGGGTTTTGGGATATCTCGATCGAGTTTGCCAAGCACTCCGCCGAGGACATCTCGATCCGACTGACGGCTCGCAACCACGGTGAGTCCGTAGCCGAGCTTCACGTGCTGCCGACGCTTTGGTTTCGCAACACCTGGTCGTGGGGACTCGACAACCGCCGACCTTCGATTGAGGCTGAGAACGGCGTCCTTATCGCCAATCACCAAACGCTGGGGTCGATGTGCCTGGTGGGATCGGGTGCGCCCGCGCTGTTGTTCTGTGACAACGACTCGAATAGCCGACGGCTTTGGGATCGCGCTGGCGTGCAATACCCAAAAGATGGCATCGCCGATCACGTGGTCTCCGGCGCCGACTCGGTCAATCCCGCTCACGAAGGGACGAAGGCGGCGATGTGGTATCGACTGTCAGTGCCTTCGGGTGCTTCAGAGGAAATCGAGCTGAGGCTGTCGACGAAGGCCGCTGATCTCGACGACTCGATCTTTGCGGTCCGCCGGGCGCAAGCCGACGATTTCTACGCCACGCTGACTCCGCAGGACGCCAGCCCCGACGAGGCGGCAGTCATGCGACAAGCCTTTGCGGGAATGTTGTGGAGCAAGCAGTTCTACTGCTACGACGTCGCACAATGGCTTGATGGCGATCCGGCCGGCCCACCACCGCCGGAAGCGCGACTTCAAGGTCGCAACCACCAATGGAGGCATCTCAACAACACCGATGTGATCTCGATGCCCGACAAGTGGGAATACCCCTGGTACGCCGCCTGGGATCTCGCCTTCCACACCGTTGCGCTTGCCCATGTCGACGCGAGATTCGCCAAGGATCAGCTGGTCTTGATGCTCCGCGAGTGGTACATGCACCCGAACGGGCAGCTACCCGCATATGAATGGGCCTTCGGTGACGTCAACCCGCCTGTGCACGCCTGGGCTGCCCTCCGGGTTTTCGAGATCGAAGGCTCAACCGACTTTGATTTTCTCGAGCGGGTCTTGCACAAGTTGTTGCTCAACTTCACCTGGTGGGTCAATCGCAAGGACTCCGGCGGAAGCAACGTGTTCGAGGGCGGTTTTCTCGGTCTCGACAACATCGGCCCGTTCGACCGCTCTGCTGGCCTCCCGGAAGGGACCAGGCTGGAGCAGGCCGACGGCACGGCGTGGATGGCGATGTATTGCCTCAACCTGCTCGAGATGGCCCTGCTCTTGGCCCGCCACGACAAGACATATGAGGATCTCGCCACCAAGTTCTTCGAGCATTTCGCTTACATCGCCTCCGCCATCCACACCCAGGGACTGTGGGACGAAGCCGACGGGTTCTACTACGACGTCTTGCGAAGCGAGGACGGAGTCAAGCCCCTCAAAGTTCGCTCGATGGTCGGGCTGATTCCGCTCTTTGCGGTCACGACTCTCGGGCGGAGGACTCTCGAAGAACTTCCTGACTTCGCCGCCCGGATGCGCTGGTTCCTCGAGCACAAACCGCAGTACGCCGACGTCGTGGCCCACGTCCATCGCCTGGGAGTACATGAGGGGCGCTTGCTCTCGGTCGTGTCACCGGAGAGGCTCGCCCGCATGCTCCGCCTCATCCTCGACGCCGAAGAATTCCTGTCCCCATACGGCCTCAGATCCCTCTCGGCCCACCACGAGTATCAGCCCTTCTCCGTTGAGGTTCGCGGAATGCACGCGACCGTGGCCTACGAACCTGCCGAGTCGACCACCGGTTTGTTCGGTGGTAATTCCAACTGGCGGGGACCGATCTGGTTTCCCCTCAACTACCTGGCAATCGAGGCGTTGCGGAGGTACGCCCGCTTCCTCGGTCCCGATCTCGAAGTGGAGTGTCCGACAGGTTCGGCGCAAACCATGACGATGAGCGAGGTCGCTAACGAACTCGGACGGCGGCTGGTGGCCATCTTCCTGCCCGACAGCAAGGGGAGGCGTCCTGTGCACGGCCCGTACGCCATGCTCGACCAGGATCCAAGGCTTGCGGGGAGGGTTCTTTTCCACGAGTACTTTCACGGCGAAACCGGAATGGGTCTCGGTGCCTCGCATCAAACGGGCTGGACCGGTCTCGTAGCCGACCTGATCACTAGTCGCAGAAAAGCCGAGGTGAGCGAATGAATGACGAACTCCAACACGACGTCATCGTGATCGGTGCCGGTCCAGCGGGCGAGGTGGTGGCGGGGAGGTGCGCGGATGCCGGGCTCGATGTCGCCGTCATCGAGAAGGAGCTGGTTGGTGGGGAATGTTCCTTTTGGGGTTGCATTCCGTCCAAGACCTTGATCCGGCCGGGCGATGTCCTCGCCGCAGCACGGCGAGTTCCCGGTGCTCGGGAAGCCGTCGTGGGTGACCTCGATGCGACTGCTGTCTTCGCCCAACGGGACTACATGACGAGCAACTGGAACGACAAAGGCGCCGTGGACTGGCTCGACTCGAAGGCAATCGCCCTGTATCGAGGGCGCGGCCGGCTGGCCGGTAACCGCCTTGTGGAGGTTGAACGGACCGACCAGCCGATCGTCCGTCTCAAGGCCGGCCGAGCGGTGGTCCTCGCCACCGGTACCGGTGCGTTCATTCCACCGGTCCCCGGGCTGCACGAGGCAGAGCCTTGGACCAACCGTGAGGCGACCGCCGCCAAAGACGTTCCACGCAGTCTCCTCGTGATGGGCGGCGGTGCGGTGGGTGTCGAGCTCGCCCAGGGCTTCGCTCGCTTGGGGTCGAAAGTAACGATCGTCGAGAGCAGTCCACACTTGCTCGCCCGCGAGGAGCCTTTCGCCGGCGCGCAAGTACGAGAGGCGTTCGAGGCGGAGGGCATCGTCGTGCTCACCTCAAGCCGGGTCGTCGAGGTCAGCCGCCCCAACGCCAATGGCCCATTCTCGGTCTCGGTCGACCCCGGAGTGGCAATCGAGGTCGATCAGATTCTTGTGGCTACCGGCCGCCGACCAGCCACTGGAGACCTCGGCCTCGAAAGTGTGGACGTCGCGCCCGGAGCCGCAATACCGGTCGACGATCTATTTCGCGTGAAGGGAGGCGAGGGACCGATCGACTGGCTCTTCGCCATCGGCGACTGCAACGGAACCGCTCCCCTCACCCACATGGGCAAGTATCAAGGTCGAGTCGTCAGCGACGTCATCGCCGGTCGCACTGTTGCGTCGACCAAACAAGTCATCCCCCGGGTGACCTTCACGGATCCCCAGGTGTGTGCGGTCGGGTTGATCGAGGCCGACGCCCACGCCGCCGGCTTCGAGGTCGACGTCGTTAGCTACGGCACGGGCGACGTAGCCGGCGCTTACACCCAGGGCGAAGGCATCACAGGCACGTCGCAACTCGTGATCAATCGAGAGAGCGGCACTCTGCTCGGAGCAACGTTCACGGGACCCGGTGTCCAGGAGCTGTTGCATTCGGCGACCATCGCCGTCGTGGCCGAAGTGCCACTGGAACTGCTCTGGCATGCCGTTCCTTCGTTTCCAACGGTAAGCGAAGTCTGGCTTCGGCTCCTCGAGGCCTACGGGCTCTGAATCGTCCCTCATGATTCGTCGTCTCCTGCGGACGCCACCGTTCGCCCTTGTCTGGGTCGTCGGGTTCTTCGAAGAGGTGGCATATTTCCTGCTGGTCAACGTGCCGGGCAAGCTCCTTGATCTGGGAGTCAGTGAGGCGGGAATCGGTTTGGCATATTCGGCGGGGGCCGTTGCAACCCTCCTCTTGCGTCCGTCATTCGGCCGCCTCCTTGATTTGGTCCACAGACGATCGATTCTCAGATACCTCGGGCTGGCCACCGTGCTGCCGACCGTCCTTCTTGGTGTCATCGACGACTTAGGAGTCGTGCTCTGGGTTACTTTCCTCGCCGAGCGGATCCTGCAGATGATCCTCTTCACCACCCTTCTCACTTATGTGGCCGACGCCTTGCCGGTTGAAATACGTACGCAAGGCCTAGCTCGTTTTCGGAGTGTCGGGTTTGCTGCCCATTGCCCTTTCCAATCTGCTCGGCGACGCTCTGATAGTCGGTGGCGGTTACGACGGGGTCATCTTCGCCTCAGCGGCCGCTGGCCTGATTTCCTGGCTACTGGCTTGGCGGCTACCGCTCCTGCCGATCCCTGTGCACGAGCCACGACGATCCTTCTGGGCCGTGGTGCGGCAGAGGAATCTCCTTCCGTTGTGGTGGGTCACCCTTACCATCGCCATGGGGATGGAGGCGATCCTCACTTTCATGCGCCCGTTCGTCGAAACCCGCGGCGTCATTAGCCTGGGAGTCTTCTTCGCCGTCTATGGGTTCGCTGCGATCTCGACCCGCGTCGGGGCCGGGAAGCTGGCGGCCATCCTCGGTGAACGAGTCACGATCGCGCTGGCGGTGGCTGGTCAGGCTGCTGGCGTATTCCTGATTGCACTTGCATCCGGCCCGACATTCGCTGCGATAGGCGCATTGGCCGCTGGCTCAGCGCATGGCTTGGTATTTCCCATCCTGTCGAGTCAGGTGGTGCATCGGGCGCGGGTGGCCGAACGGGGATCTGCGGTAGTTACCTTTACCGCCACTTTCGACGTCGGTTTGCTGATCGTCGCCCCCATCGTCGGGCTCCTGATCGCCGACGCGGGTTACACCGTTGGTTTCGGGACGCTCGGCGTCACCCTCTTGTTAGGCGGTCTCGGTTACCTGGCGCTCGACCGGCGCTTTTCCGACGCCGAAATTCGGACGTGATCGTGCCCTTCTGCCTTGGTCCGGGCGCCAGGTCGACCGGGAATGGCGCTTCGGGGTTCGTCGGGTGGAGCTGGGGGATTTGAACCCCCGGCTTCTTTAGCTAGTTCGTGGGGCCGGCAACTGTCCAAAATCCCGCATCCCAAACTCACGGGTATGTTTGTGGCTCATGGATGACAGGGAGGATGTCCCTCGCTTCCGGGGGGTAGAGGCAGACAAGTATTGGTATGGGCTGCTGTCGGGGGAGAGGGGCATCGGGCCAGCCAAATTCTTCCGAAGAGTCCCCCGAGCTCCTCGATGCAAGCTGTGCCAAGCCCCATTTAGTGGCCCGCTGTCGCCCCTATTCCGACTTGCCGGATTCCGACGCTGGTCCCTTAACCAACAACTGTGCAGGCTCTGTTTCAACGGAATCGAAAAGGTAAAAGGCGGAACCGAGATCCCGATGTCGCTCTTATTTGCCGACGTACGCGGCTCAACAACTTTGGCTGAAAGAATGTCGCCAGCGGAATTCTCTGAAACACTTGATGGATTCTTCGAGGTCGCTTTTGATGCTGTCGATTCTGAGGATGGGGTTGTCGACCACATAGTTGGTGACGGCGTGATGGCAATGTGGGTACCGGGATTTGTTGGGCTCGACCACCCGAGACGTGCATTAGCGGCCGGAAGGAAGGTTGTCTCTCGGATGGCCAACCTCGGCAGTTCCATCCCAGTTGGTGTCGGGGTTCACACAGGCATTGGCTTCGCCGGAGTCGTCGGTATGCCGGGCTCGTACGACTTCACGGTGCTTGGCGACGTCCCCAATACCGCGGCTCGCCTGGGATCAGCCGCCTTAGGGGGAGAAATAGCTATGAGCGATGCACTTGCCAAAGCGGCGGAGGTTGATACCGAATCCTTGGAACGGCGCTACTTGGACTTGAAGGGAAAAGCCGATCCCTTTCTTGCGTGGATCGAGCGGGTCCCTCTATCGACGTGAGCCCTGGCGTCGTGCGACGAGCCGATTACCTGGTGGAGCTGGGGGGATTTGAACCCCCGGCCTCTTGCATGCCATGCAAGCACTCTGCCAACTGAGCTACAGCCCCGAGGTTCGAAAAGGGTACCAGCCAGTTAGCTGGAGCCAGAAACGGGTTGGCTGGAATCGACCCACTCCAAACGCGGCGCGTCGCGCCACAACCGCTCGAGGTCGTAGTAGCCGCGGGCCTCGGGTTGAAACAGGTGCACCATGAAATCGCCGTAGTCCATCACGACCCACTCGGCCTCCGGCAAGCCTTCATCGCGAAGCGGTGACCGGCCTCGTTCTTTGAGCAACTCTTCGACACGTTCCGCGAGGGCCTGGACATGCGGCCGCGAAGTTCCGGTGGCAATGACGAAGAAATCAGTAATAACAAAAAGATCGCCGACTTCAAGAAGAACGATGTCCATTCCCTTCTTATCGGCGATGGCGTCGGCTGCGAGCCGGGCGGCGGTGGGTGCGTCTACGGCTGAAACCTCCTTCTTGCTAGCGAGCCTAAACCGGCCCCGGGACAACTCTTCTACTCCTATAGGGTAGGTCGCGATGCGCAAGGATCTCACCGATTTACTCGAACCCACGGCGGTGATTGCTGTTGTGGGCGCCTCGGATCATCTCGAGAAGTACGGGGCAATCATCTATCGCGACATGAAAAACCGGGGCTACCGGGTGCTGCCGGTCAACCCGAATACCGAAACCGTCGATGAGGATCGCTCGTACCCAAGCCTGCGTGACTTGCCCGAAAAACCCGATGTCATCGACTTTGTGGTTCCCGCCGACATAGGACTTGAGGTTGCCAAGACGGCAGTTGCGGTAGGGCTCAACAACATCTGGCTGCAACCAGGCGCCGAGTCGCGCGAGCTGATCTCCTACCTCGATCAGTCCGGCGTCGACTTCGACTACGACAGCTGCATCATGGTGAGGGCCAGCGCACGGGCCCTAACTAGTTGAAAGGAACGAGCCCCGGGAAGGCGTTCCTTCCCGGGGCTCGCGGGTTTTCCCGTCGTTAATCGACCTGGAAGAAGGCCCGCCTCCGGCGCTGGTTCCCTCAGGACCGGCCGGTGCCGGCAGTGTGAAGCCGCCGGGGACCTTCTCTGCCAACCACACCGTTTACGGTCTCGGTGGAGTAGGCGTAGGTCAACACTGCCACAGCAACCGCGTCGGCGTTGACGTCGAGGGCGTGGAGGCTGATATTGTCGAAGTCATCGCAAGCGAGGTGATAGCACGGGTCGAATTGTTCGCCCGCAGTGCCACCCCAAATTGCTTCCTGCTCCTCTGTCTTGACGACTTCAGCTCCGGTAAAGAGGCCCCCGGCCGGGATCCCGTTAAGGATGAAGGCCTGATAGTCACTGCGGCCGCTGAATTGGGCATCGTCATACGGCTCACCGACGAGGGTGTAGTACGACTCGAATAGGTCTTCGATCGCGATCGATCCATCCGGTACTGGGACACCGGGGGGCCGGGTACCCAGACTCGTCACCGTCGTAGACCATGAAGACGTAGTTCGGCGAGCCAACCATGTCGAAGTTGAGATACAGGGCGATTCGATCGAGCTCAGCCTCGCTCAAGCCATTGACGTATGCCGTCGAGCCGATCAGACCAGCCTCCTCGGCTCCCCACCAGGCAAATCGAATGTGTTCTCCGGCTTCAACTTGGCAATCTGTCTCGGCGACCTCGAGGAGAATAGCGGAGCCGCTCCCGTTGTCCTTGATCCCTGGTCCGCCTGCACGGAATCGAGGTGAGCACCCGCCATCACCACATTGTCCTCGTTGTCGCCGGCAAGCTCGGCGATGACGTTGACCTGCGGGCCTGACTCCGGGGGATCGACGTCGACCAGTGCGGTCGAGCCGGCTTGGGCCAGGGAGACCCCGTCGGCGAACGAAGCGCCCACGACCGGGATCGTTATCCACGAGCCGATGCCCCAAGGTGCCGATGATAAGGCCTTCGCGCGTTCGGGTGTGTTGCCCTGGTTGAAGATGATCACCGCTTCGGCCCCCGCCGCTTCCGCGTTTTGAGTGCCTTCACGCCAAACGTGCAGGTTCCCCGCTGGATCAGCGCAATGTCGGCAGATCCGCCGAAGTCAGTGCCGACGAAGTCGGCGGCCTCGCATCCACTCGTAACTCGATCCCGGGGCAACGCCAGGTTGATGTCAACTGGGATCACCGCACCGGTCACGGTGCCAATGCCGCTCCCGGTGAAAGCGCCCGTTTCATAAGTCGCGGTTCATAGGGGTCAGCTGTTGCAGAGTGGGTGGAGGAACGAAAGTGAATGGAAACTCGTGAGCTCACGCTCCAACCCGCCGCCTCAAGCCTTTCCACTACATACTCAACGCTTGCCTCGTACCCGGCTGGTGCCGGCGGCCCGGTTCCCGCCATTGTCATCTGCGATCTCCTGAAATGCTGCCTGATGCTCCCGCACGCCCTCGACGGTTACGCATTCGATGAGCTTCTCATAGGTGTTGTTGTTCCTTATCTCGCAAGCGGTCCCCAGCCGGTGCCGCCCCAGCCGGTGATGCCATCAATACCAATATCGCCATTAGCACCGCCAAGGTGCCGATTCGTTTGGCCACTCCCGTTCCTTCCGTCGGCTTATGGGCGAATTGATTCTCCCGCCCTATTGCTGACCTTACCCGACCGCTTCGCCCGAGGAGCCGAGACCGCCAGCTTGGTAGAGGCGATTTTTCTCGATGTAGCGGTAGACCGGTTCGGTCACCATGAACCGATAACCGACACCGCTCTGGACTCGATTGCGGATGTCGGTGCCGCTGATCGCCACAGGCGCCATGTCCAACCACAACGCGGGTCCGATCGCGTCTTCGACCTCCTGGGGATCGACCCCTGGTCGCGGCAGCACTGCCAACCGAGCCCTGCTGAGCACATCGGTTGACCCTTCCCAGCCCGGGATGCCGCGAGCGGCGTCGGCGCCGAGAATCAGCCACAGCTCCTCGTCGGCGGGAAACGTCGACAGGGTGTCGATGGTGTAGGTCAGTCCTTCCCGGCTCACCTCGCGATCATCCGCCTCGAAATAGTCGATTCCAGCTGTTGCTAGCTGCGTCATCTGCCAACGCGTCTGGGCCGGACTCACTTCCTTGCCCGCTTTCTGCCAAGGCGAACCAGCTGGCACGAACAGAACGCGATCGAGTTTCAGCTGCCGATACGCGACCTCGCCAGCGAGGAGATGGGCGATATGGGGAGGATCAAAAGTTCCGCCCATCAGGCCGCTGCGCACGTTGGCGAGCATAGGAAGCAGGGGGAGGCGGGAGCAGGTAAAGGTGTTCGGGCCCACCGCCGCCGCAACGAAGGATAGGGCATCGGGTCGGAAGTAGGCGTCCCCAGTCCGGACGGAGAAGTGGACTGCGCTGATCCGACCGTGGGCAATTCCCGCTAAGCCCAAAGCTTGGCCAGTAGCCACGATCTGTCCGGCACGAACGTCGATCTCAGCCAGGTAGGAAACCGTCGAACGGAGCCCAGCGCCGTGATCGACGGTCACCGTCAGCATGCCGGCAACCGAACCAGCAAAGGTAACCGTTCCCGGCCCGGCGGCTCGCACCACTTCCCCTCCGCCCGCTTCCAGGTCGATCGCCGTGATGCCCTTCGTACCGGCTAACCGCCGAATACCCATCGGCCACGGGACCGGCCACCGGCGCCCGTAGACAGACCGCCAGCAAAATCTCGAAAACCACTCATACCCCAGAGGATCGCCCCGCGCAACGTACCGGACCAAATCCGTCAAGGGAAGATGGTTGAGTGCGGCGGCTACCCTTTCGCCCTTCCCACGAAGGACCAAAAACTTGAAACGAATCGGCTTGATGGGGTTCGGCCGGATCGGTCGCAACGTGTTTCGTTTGCTGCTCGACCACCCCGAGCTGGAGGTGGCAGCCATCGCCGATATCGATGATCCCAATGCTTTGACATACCTCCTCAAGTACGACTCCATCTACGGCCGGTTCCCCCGCCCGCTCGCCTATGACAACGGCACGTTGCATGTGGACAACCGGTCGATCGCGTTCATCGACGCTCCCGCCCCCGGCGATGCAGATTGGGAAGCGATGGGCATCGACCTCGTCGTCGACGCGACTGCCAAATACCGGACGATGGAATCGGCCAAGGGTCATCTCACTGCTGGAGCTGAACGGGTCGTGATCGCCTCGACTCCGGAACAGCCCGGAGACATTCCGGTTCTCCTCCGGGGAATCAACGATTCGATTATCGACAGCGGCGCCGAAGTGGTGGCGCTCGGCTCGAACACCTCGAATGCGGTGGCGCCAATCCTGCGGATCCTCGACAACGCGCTCGGAATCGATCGGGCGTTCTTCACCACCGTCCACGCGATGACCAACGACCAACGGCTCGCCGACGTGCCCGGAACCGGCTTTCGGACCTCCCGGGCGGCGGGTGAGAACATCATTCCCGCGGAAACCAACTCGCCAGAAATTCTCGCTCAGGTCATGCCCGAACTGCGCGGCAAGCTTTCGGCCATGGCGCTGAACGTGCCGGTGGCGGACGGCTCGACGATCGACCTCACCGCCCTGGTCCGGCAGCCGACCAGTAAGGAGGCGGTTAACGCCGCCGTGGCCGCGGCATGTTCGGGACGGTTTAAGGATGTGATCGAGTTCACCGCCGATCCGATCGTCTCTTCCGATGTCAGGGAGTCACCATTTTCGGGAGTGTTCGACAGCTTGAGCACGATCGTGATGGCTGACACGATGGTCAAGACCATCACCTGGTTCAACAACGGCTGGGGCTATTCAGCCCGCATCGTCGAGGTGCTCGAGAAGATGAGTGCCAGTCTGGATGGAGGCAACAAATGAGCGTGCGTGTGGCGATCAACGGATTCGGGCGGATCGGCCGAGCGGTATTCCGGATCATCGCCGAACGTCCCGACAGCCCCATCGAGGTCGTGGCGATCAACGACCTGGCCGACGATGACGTTCTTGCCTATCTCCTTTCCTACGACTCGGTCATGGGTCCTTTTGAGCAGGAGGTTTCGGTAAAGGACGGGGTCATGACTGTCGGCAAGCACGAAGTGCGAATGCTTTATGTCAAGGATCCCGCCACGCTCCCCTGGAAGGAACTCGACATCGATGTCGTCGTCGAGGCGACCGGCATCTTCCGGACCCGGGAGAGCCTGCAAAAGCACATCGATGCCGGGGCCAAACGAGTGATTCTGACCGTGCCGGCCGACGACGAGATCGACGAGACCGTCGTCCTGGGCGTCAACGATGACAAGCTGTCGGCCGACGACGTGATCGTCTCCAATGCCTCGTGCACCACTAACTGTTTGGCTCCGCTGGCGAAAGTGCTCGACGAGGCGTTCGGGATCAAGCGCGGGTTGATGACCACGGTCCACGCCTATACCAACGATCAGCGGCTGGCCGACGTCCCCCACAAGGATCTGCGCCGCTCCCGCGCCGCCACCGAGAACATCATCCCGACCACTACCGGCGCGGCCAAGGCGGTCGGCAAGGTCTATCCCAAGCTCGACGGATTGCTCCACGGGATGGCCATGCGGGTGCCGGTTCCCGACGGTTCGACGGTCGACCTTGTAGTCGAGCTCGATCGCGAGGTAACGGTGGAGGAGGTCAACGCGGCGGTCAAAGCGGCCGCCGACGGCGAGCTGGCCGGAGTCCTTCAATACACCGACGACCCCATCGTCTCCACCGACATCATCGGCAACCCGCACAGCTCGATCTTCGACTCCGCCGGTACGCAGGTGTTGGGGGGCAACCTGGTGAAGGTGCTGTCCTGGTATGACAACGAATGGGGCTACAGCAACCGGGTGGTCGATCTCATCGAGCGGCTCGGAAAGCTGCCCGATCCAGTCAAGGTTTAGGCCGGTCAAGGCTTAGGCCGGTCAAGGCTTAGGGAGCGGTTCGCCCGGAAATCGTCGTCTCGAGGCTTCCGATCTGTTTCGTGATGGCCTTGAACGCGGAGCGAAGATGCAGGAAGAGGGTGATCGCAAACCCGATCAACCCGGCTGTTCCAACAACCAACGTGTCGGAGTTGAAACGCGCCATAGCGACGCCAGCGATGACACCGGCGACGATCGAGTTGATCACCGTAATGATGTTGGGAGTTGCGGACACAAACTGCTGAAAGGCCGGACATTCCTGGCGGCATGGCCATGGTGGTGAGCAGGCCTTCCCGGTCATCGTGAGCGCCCATGACCAGATGAGGCTCCAGGTCGGGAGCCGCCTCCAAATAGGCGTGGCGAATTCTGTTCATGCCCGCGACGCACAGACCATCGTGATAGTTGACCGCACTCAATCGAAAGAAGGTAGCGACTCCGAGGAACAGGACCATCGGTAGAAGGACCAAGGCGAACAGCGCAAAAGCATCGCCAAAGGCAGAGGCCTGTGCAACCAGAGCGATCGCCACCACGGAGCCCGAAAGCACTGCGAGGAACATGGTCGTCCGGCTGAAAGCCTCGGACCAAGCCAGTGCCCGCGTCGCCACCAGGCTTGAGTGCTCGGCGGTGAGAATCTGCAGCCTTTGGCTCAGCGTAACTTCGGAGTCGTTGATGTCCATAGACGCAATCTTGGTCTCCCTACAATTGCCATATGGGCTTCATCATCAAAGTTCTCGTCGGAGCAGCCGCGTTGTGGGTCGCCGCCCGTTTCGTCCCGGGTATCGACCTAACCGGCGACATCTGGCAAATCCTGCTCATCGCACTGGTCTTTGGATTGGTGAATGCATTCATCCGGCCCCTGCTGAAGCTCTTCTCATTGCCGTTTTTGATCATCACACTTGGCCTGTTTGCCATCGTGATCAACATGATCCTCCTAGCGATCACGGCCGGGCTCATGGCCAACCTGACCGTTGACGGCGTCCTGGCAGCGTTTCTTGGCAGCCTCGTCATCTCGATCGTCACCGCCATCCTCAACGCCCTGATTCCCGATCGAGCCTGAAGGGGACCGTTTCAGACCGACCCGAATGGGTATTAACGCTGTATGAGATTTAGAGACACACTCGAACGGACCACCGAAAGAATCGGCGCCCAGGTACGCGATACGGCTGACGATCTGATCGACAAGCTCGGCAGCGAATCACAAAAACTCGGGGAGAAAGTTGGCGACAGGATCGTGGCCCGGGTCAATGACCTCTCCGACACTGCACTGGCTCGACTCAATTTGGTGACCGAGCGTCGCGCCCGACAGCGGATGATGGCGGGCGCGGCCACTGGCATCTTTCTCGGATTCTTGCTCGCCCGTTTCTTCGGCGGTGAGTCGGGAGCTCGGCGTCGCGAAGCGATGAAGAACCGGTTCACCTCGATCAACGGCGACCATGCTGATTATCCGTCTGACGAAGACAACTCCAAATTCGGTGAGGAGTCAGCGGAATCTGTAGATCTTGACGCCCCAGAGCATCACAAATAGCGTTCACCACCGCGGGGGTTGACCCAACTGCCCCTGCCTCGCCGATGCCCTTGGCGCCGAGCGGATTAGTGGGGGTCGGAGTTTCGGTCTCGACCAGTTCGAACATCGGCAGCCCGGTCGGGGAGGGCAGCAGGTAGTCGACGAATGTCGCGGTGATGAGGTTGCCGCTCTCGTCATAACGAACTGCCTCCCACAGTGCTTGGCCGGCACCCTGCGCCAGGCCGCCATGCCGCTGACCATCAGCGAGCATCGGGTTGATGATCACGCCGGCGTCGTCCGCGGCAACCAATCGTTGCAACACGACGGATCCCGTCTCACGATCGACTTCGACCAAAGCGAGGTGGGTTCCGAACGGGAAGTTCATGCCCGCCGACCGCAAACGCACCTCCTCTTCGAGACCGGGCTCGTCGCCCTCAGGCACCTTGCCCTCGTAGGCCGCAGCCGCAATCTCCTGCCAGGTGACCGACACATCAGTTCCCCGCACCGTGGCTCGACCCACGGCGAGTTCGACGTCGGACGCGGCGGCTTCGAGCAGGTGACCGGCAATCCGTTGCGCCTTGGCCGCGACTTTGGACGCGGCGGCCTGCGCTGACGAACCACCCTGGGCGACCGAACGGGAGCCCGAGGTTCCATGGCCGTATGGCGCCGATGACGTGTCGCCTTGTTCGACCCGGACCATCGCCATAGGCAAACCGAGCCGTGATGCCACGATTTGGGCGAACGTGGTGCGGTGTCCCTGGCCTTGATCGAGAGTTTCGACCTGCACCGTCACTGAACCGTCGTTAGCGACGATGACCCGTGCCGCTCCCCAGTCCTCGAACCCGCAGACCTCGACGTAGGAAGCGATCCCGATTCCAACCAGACGACCCTCACTCCGGGCTCTGGCTTGCTCTGCCCGCAGCGATTCATAGTCACTCGCCGTGAGCAGAGCATCCAGGTTGGCTTCGTAGTTGCCGGTGTCATAGACATAGCCGCCGGCGCTCTTATACGGGAACTGTCCCGGCTGGATGAAATTCACCCGGCGAACCTCGGCCGGGTCCATCTCGAGCGCCGAGGCGAGATGATCCATTGCCCGCTCGAGGGTCAGGGTCGCCTCCGGTCTGCCCGCCCCGCGATAGATGCCGCGCGGGCTGCGATTCGTCCAGATCCCGCGCATGCGCCACGCATAGTTGGTGATGTCGTAAGTGCCGGTGCCAATTCGCGGCGTGATCGTCATGAAGTCGACATATCGAGATCGACAGCCAAGGTCGACCAGCCAATCGACCGAGAATCCCTTGATACGACCGGAGGGTTCGGCCACGAGTCGGTAGCGCGCCCTCATCGAGCGTCCGTGCCCGACCGTGAGGAGGTGTTCTCGCCGTCCTTCGACCCACTTCACAGGTCGTCCGAGTTGGCGGGAGGCAAAAACCGTCAGCATCTCCTCCTCGGCCAGGTCGAACTTGGCCCCGAAAGCACCGCCGACAAAGCCGGTGACGACCCGCACCGCGTTGACCGGTAGTTCGAGACAGCGTGCGAGCTCCTCCTGGATGAGGTGGGGTGCCTGGCTGTTCATGTAGACGGTGAGGCGACCGTCATTCCAGACCGAGAGCGCTACGCGCCCCTCCATCGGGGCCGGGGCGACCCGCGGGTGGTCGATCATTCCCTCGACCACCACCCCGGTGATGGCGGCCACCGCCTCCCAATCGCCCTTGGCGCGCTCGTAGGCGACGTTTGACTGCTGGTCGGGATGGATTGGCGGGGCATCGATGGCGGCTTCGACATCGCCAACAATGTCGAGCGGGTCGTAGTCGACTTCGATCAGTTCGAGCGCATCGACGGCGGCCTGTGGAGACTCGGCCACGACGGCGGCGACCACATCTCCGGGCATCAAAACCCGATCCTGGGCGAGGGCGTAGCGGCGCGGCACGTTGCGTTTGGGATTGGGACTGGGCGGGACCTCGAGGCCGGCCACATCTTTCCCGGTGTAGACCGCCCACACTCCAGGGGCGGCGGCCGCCGCCTCCGTGCTGATCGAGGTAATCAACGCGTGCGGAAATGGAGACCGGAGGACGGCGAGATGAAGCGTGCCCGCCGGGGTGAGGTCGTCAGTGAAGATCGCACGGCCGGTGATGAGCGAGGGGTCTTCGGCACGTTGCACCGGGGCGCCGAGCATCGAGGGGACGAGATCAGTCACAGTCGGAGGGTAAACGGACCGTTCTCTGGGCTGGTAAGGGCGCTGTACACGCCTGCGAACCCTGGGTTCGCAAAAGGACCTAACGGATGAGGTCGAGGACCGTTTCCCGGAAGTCGTTGGGTTGGAACGGTTTGGTGATGAAGGCATCGGCGCCGCCCTCATCGGCCCGGCGTCGAGACTCTTCCTCGGCGTGGGCGGTGAGGACTACGACCGGAAGCTGGCGCGTAGCGGGCTGGGATCGGATCACGTCGAGCACCTGCCAGCCGTCCATGCCGGGCAGGCCGATGTCGAGGACGACTAAATCAGGCGATTCCGAATTGACGGCCTCGAGTCCGCCGGGCCCGTCTTCCCGGGTGATGATCTCGACATCACCGGCGCGAAGACACACCTCGATGAGGCGTCTGATGACCGCTGAATCTTCAACTACGAGAATTCGGTGACCCACTGTTCCCTTTGCCTTTAAATCTCTGTACGGACACTATCGGCCGATCCTGGCCGGGGGTTGAGCGCTCCCTTGGCGGGCTCCGGTGAGGTGGCCCGGGAGGGAGAGTTGCTCGACGAAATGCTCGAGCTGGCGCAGGGTTCTCACTTCAAAAACGCCGTCGCAGGCGCCCTCGTACTTGCCCATGATCGAGTCGCCGCTGTCCCAGTAGGACCTCGGCTCGGGGTTGAGCCAGTACATCGCTCTCGCTTGCGACCTGATCTCAGATAGGACTTCCGGCCTACCCGGCCGGTAGTTGTTGCGCGCGTCTCCGGTGACGATCACAGTCGTGCGGGGCGTGATTTCACCGCCGTAGCGTTCCTGAAAGCGGTCAAACGAATTGCCGTAGTCGGAGTGACCGTCGAGCCACACAGCTTCGGCCTCCGTCGCGATTCGGGCGATGGCATCGGCGAAATCGACCCCGGGTCCGAAGTAGCGCGTTACTTCGTCGACCGTGTCGATGAAGACAAACGAACGCAGGCGGGAGAAATGCGAAGACATCGCATAGGTGAACTGCAGTGTGAAGCGGGCGAAAGTCGCCATCGAGCCGGAGATGTCACAGAGGAGAAACACCTCGGGGCGATGCGGACGCGCCTTGCGAAAGATCGGATCGAGTGGAACGCCCCCCGAGCCGAGTGACTTGCGCACGGTGCGGCGAAAGTCGAGCCGGCCGCTGCGCAACAGTCGCCGGCGGCGCGCCATCCGGGCAGCGAGCTTGCGCGTAAGCGGTTCGATCACGTCTTCGATGTCTTCGAGGTCGGCCCGGGTGGCGTGCATGAGGTTGAGGTCCTCCACCAACGGCTGGCGCAGCGTACGCGCCACCGAGAGGCGGCCGCGATCAGCGACCAAACGGCGCCGGATCTCGTCCTGGATCTCCTTGCGCAAGCGGGCGATCATCGACTCGACGTCTTCTCGAGCGAGCCGCCGGTCGAGGGAATCAGCCGGATCAACGTCGGCCAGCACTGCCTCGAGCAGCCGTTCGCGCAGCGCATCGAGGTCGAGCCGGCGCAGCGTCCGGTACAGGTAGTAGGTGCCGCCGACCGGACGGCCGGGTTCGATCCCGGCAAATTCGGTCACCGCGCGCCGGGCCGCTGCCTCCAATGCAGCCATATCGCCCTGAAAGAGGGATTGAAAGAGGGACTCGACCAGGGCGTCGAGATCCGCCTCGCCGCCCCCACCTCCTGCTTCGTTGGAGGTGGCCGTTCGTGGTCGGGCCGGTCGCCGTTTGCTCCCCTTGCACGGGACGGTGGTGAGCGAAGAAGACCTCGAAGGCCACATCGAAGGCCTGGTAATGACGAGCGTTCTTGACCAAGGTTGCTCCCAGCGCCGCCTTGAGCGCAGATCGCTCACCGACGTCGATGTGTTTCACCGCCTCCATAGCGTCGATCGCTTCCACCATGGAGACCGGGATGCCGGCGGCGCGCAGCTCACCGATGAAGTCGGTGAGCAGGTCGATCACAGCGAAGCGGCGCTGACGGTGGCGCCGAGTTCCTTCGACGCCTTCTCGATGTCTGTCTGATACTTGAGCAGCACGTGGAGGGTGTCGCCAACCACCTTCTCATCGATGTGCTCGATCGAGAGAGCCAGAAGTGTGCGGGCCCAGTCGATGGTCTCTGAGACCGACGGCGCCTTCTTTAAGTCGAGGCCGCGGATCGACCGCACCAGGCGGGCGATCTGGGTGGCCATGTGCTCGGTGATGCCCGGCACCCGATGCAGCAGGATCTGCTTCTCCCGCTCGGGCTCCGGATAAGAGATGTGGAGGAACAGACACCGTCGCTTCAAAGCCTCTGACAACTCGCGCGTGTTATTCGAGGTCAGGACCACCAGCGGCGTGGTTGTAGCAGTGACCGTGCCGAGCTCGGGAATCGAGACCTGGAAGTCGGACAGAATCTCGAGCAGTAACGCCTCGGTTTCGATCTCGACGCGGTCGACCTCGTCAATCAACAACACCACCGGCGAGTCGGCCCGGATGGCTTCGAGCAGCGGCCGGGCAAGCAAGAAGTCCTCGGCAAAGATGTTGTCTTCGATCTCCGACCAGTCCTTGTCCGCATCGGCCTGAATCCGAAGCAACTGCTTCTTGTAGTTCCACTCATAAAGCGCCTTGGCTTCGTCGAGACCTTCGTAACACTGGAGGCGGATCAAGCGGCGATCGGTGATCAAGGCCAGCGCCTTGGCCAGCTCGGTCTTGCCGACTCCCGCCGGTCCTTCGACAAGGATGGGCTTTTGGAGCTTGTCGGCCAGGAACACCACCTGGGCGATCCGGTCGTCAGCGAGATAGCCGACGTCGGCCAGCGCGGTGCGAACCCGGGATGGGTCGGGCAGGGTCGTCGAGCTTGCGGGGTTGGGCAGGGTCATCGAGTTTGACCGCTGCCCTGCACCACCCAGCGCTCGCTGGTGAGCGCTTCGAGACCCATTGGCCCCCGCACGTGGAGCTTCTGAGTCGAGATCCCGATCTCAGCGCCGTAGCCAAACTCCTCGCCATCGGTGAACCGGGTGGCGGCGTTGATCATCACGACAGCCGCATCGGTCTCTTTGACAAACCGGTCCGCTTGCGCGAGGTCGCGAGTAACGATGGCTTCCGTATGGCCGCTGCTGAAGGTGCGCACGTGTTCGATGGCTTCGTCGAGGGAATCGACCACTCGCACGGCCATGATCAGGTCGAGGTATTCCTGGGGCCAATCACCGTCGGTGGCCGGCTTGGCGCTAGCGAGGATTTCGGCGGCACGGGCGTCGGCCCGCAGCTCGACTCCGTGGTGTTCGAGTTTCGGCCCAACCCTGGGCAGGAACTGCTCGGCGATCGCGGCGTGGACCAAAAGCTTTTCGGCCGAGTTGCAGACCCCGGGCCGGGACACCTTCGAGTTGACGACGATCTCGGCCGCCATGTCGAGATCGGCCGACTCGTCGACGTAAACATGGCAGTTGCCGGCGCCATCGATCACATAGGGCACAGTCGCCTCGGCTTCGATGGCTGCGAGAAGTTTGGGACCGCCCCTGGGAACGAGGAGATCGATCCACTCGCGGGCCTGCATGAGTTGCCGGGCGCCTTCCCGGCTCGAATCGTCCATCACCTGCACTGCGTTGGGGTCGAGCCCCACTTCCTTCTGAGCGCTTTGCAGCAACTGGCCGATTGCGAGGTTGGAGCGGAGGGCGTAGCTCGACCCGCGGAGGATGACCGCGTTGCCGGCTTTGAGACAGAGGCCGGCGGCGTCGGCCGTCACGTTGGGCCGCGCCTCATAGATGACGGCCACCACTCCGAGAGGAGCACGGAATCGTGTCATCCGCAGCCCGTTGGGACGAACGAAGCCGGCCGTCACCTCCCCGATCGGGTCGGGAAGCGCCGCCACTTGTCGCAAGCCGCTGGCCATCCCCTCGATCCGCGCCGGGGTAAGTCGCAACCGATCGAGGAGAGCACCGCTTATCCCTTGCTGCTGGGCGTCGTCGAGATCGGGTTGATTCCTGGCTTCGAGGTCGCCGGCCGCCTCGAGAATCAGCTCGGCGGCGCGAATCAAGGCCGCGTTCTTCTGCGCGGTCGATGCTTGCCCTTGGCGGCGTGCTGCCGAACGCGCCGCGGCGCCCAGAACCTCGATCATCGGTAAATCCTACTTTTGGCTCTACCGGAGGATGACGAGGTCGTCGCGGTGGATGGCTTCGCGGGAGCCCTTCTGGCCGATCAGACCGATCAGCTCATCCGACTCGATTGCGGCGAGGCCCTTGCCAACGACGCGCCCATCTGGGCCGAGGACGTCGACGGCAGACTCGGCGCCGAAGCCGCCTTTGACCTCGGTTATCCCGACCGGAAGCAGCGAGCGGTCATGCTCGACCAGAGCCGTCACCGCTCCCTCGTCCACGACCAGGGAGCCGGCAGCCTCGAGGCCGAATGCGATCCAGAGTTTGCGAGCCGGCAGACGCTCGGCGCGAGGATCGATCCACGTCCCGATGGGTTCTCCGGCCAGCGCCTGTTTGATCAGGTTTGGAGTTTTGGCTGAAGCGATGATCGTTGGCACCCCGGAATGGGCGGCCATGCGTGCGGCGGCCACCTTCCCGGCGACGCCGCCCGAGCCCAACGGGCCAGAGCCGGAGAGGCCGTCGAGGACCTCGTCGAAGTAAGCGACTTCGGAAAGGAACTGACCATCAACCAGCCGGGGGTCGGCGGTATACAGGCCTTCGGTGTCGGTGAGGATCAGCATCAGCTCGGCGGTCACCAGATGCGAAGCGAGGGCAGCGAGTTTGTCGTTGTCACCCAGACGCAGTTCTTCGACGGTCACCGTGTCGTTTTCGTTGACGACCGGGACGATGCCCAGACCGAGCATGCGAGTCAGAGCGGCGCGGGCGTTGAGGTATTGATCGCGGTTGCCGAGGACGTCCCGGGTGAGCAGCACCTGCCCGGCAATGATCCCCTTAGCTTTGAAGCCGGCGGTGTAGCGCTCCATCAGAAAGCCCTGACCGACGGCCGCCGCTACCTGAAGGCCGGCCAGGTCGGCGGGCCGTTTGCTGAGCTTGAGCGCAGGAAGCCCCGCCGCCACAGCTCCCGAGGTGACGAGAACCGTGGGGTGCCCCGCTTCCATCGCCTCGGCCACCATGTCGATCACCGAGGCGATCGCGGAGTCGTCCAGCCCGCTCTCGCGCCCAGCCAGACTCGAACTCGTCAGACTCGACGAACCTACTTTGACCACCACCGGCGCCTTGGTTGCGATCGGATGTCTCATTCGACTTCTTCCTCAGGCACGGTGAACTCCATCACCAATTCACCGATCCGCACCTCATCACCCGGTGAGGCGCCCGCCGAGAGCAGAGCCGCATCGACGCCAACCCGGGAGAGCCGCTCGGCTGCCAGACGGGCGGCATCGGGATTGTTGAGGTCGGCAAAAGCGACCGCCCGGTAGGCGGACATGCCCTCAACCCTCCACGCATCGCCTTCACGTTCGACTCGCAGATCGGAAACCACCGGGCGGTAAAGCACGAATCCCGGTCGATCGGGTGATGCTTTCACGGCCTGATCGACGAGGTCGGCGGTGGCATGGAGGAACTTCTCAACTCCGAGCCCGGTCACCACCGAGACGACCATCGCCTCGGGCACCAATTGCTGCGAAGACTTTGCCTCGGGCAAGTCGCCTTTGCTGATGATGAGCAGACGCGGGCGCAACGCGAGCTCGGGGAGGAAGTCTTCCAACTCCTTGGCGAGGATCTCGAGTTGGCGATCGACCGGTTCGGCTTGCAGGGGCGAAGGATCGAGCACAAAAACCATGACCCGGGCGCGCTCGACGTGGCGGAGGAACTCATGACCCAGCCCTTTCCCCTGCGCCGCCCCTTCGATGAGGCCGGGGATGTCGGCCATGATGAACTCCCGGTCATCGATGGCGACCATTCCGAGGTGGGGCTCCAAAGTGGTGAACGGGTAATCGCCCACTTTCGATTTCGAAGCCGAGACCGACGAGATGATCGTCGACTTGCCGGCATTGGGGAACCCGATCAAGGCTGCATCGGCCAGGAGCTTGAGCTCGAGGACAAAAGGAGTTTCGACCCCATACTCACCCTGTTCGGCCACGCTCGGCGCCTTTAGCCGGGGAGATACGAAGGCGGCATTCCCCCGACCACCACGTCCTCCCTTGAGCACCGTCACCTGGTGGCCGGGTTGGACCAGATCGGCGAGAACGGTGCCTCCGGGCTCTGAGACGATGGTGCCCAAAGGGACGGAAAGGACCAAGTCTTTGCCTTGTCGCCCGTGACGGAGGTCACCTTCCCCATGGGTGCCGTTCTCGGCCTTGTAGTGCGGATTGCGTTTGTAACGCAGAAGGGTGGAAACGGAAGGATCGGCTCGCAAAAGAACGTCGCCGCCCTTGCCGCCGTTACCGCCGTCCGGCCGCCCTTTCGGCTTGCCCTTGGTGCGTAGAAACGAAGCGACTCCCGCGCCGCCGTTACCAGCCCGGAGTCTGACGGTTACGCGATCTACAAACACCAGAGATGTCAGACGTCAGATGTCAGGATCTGATGTCTGATATCTGATATCTGACTGATCTCATTCCGGGTATGACGCTGACCTGGCGGCGCAGGTTGCGGGTGCCGTATTTGACGGTCCCCGCGGTCAGGGCAAACAAAGTGTCGTCGTTGCCGCGACCAACGTTCTGGCCCGGGTGGATGCGAGTACCCCGCTGACGGACGAGGACCGCTCCCGCGTTCACCGTCGTTCCATCGAACACTTTCGGTCCGAGCCGCTGGGCATGCGAATCACGGCCGTTCTTCGAGGAACCGCCGGCCTTGGTCTTAGACATCTGCGTCTTCTTCCTTGCTCGTTGTCGTGCGCTTCGAGGTCTTCTTGGTCTTGAGATCGATACCGGTCACCCGCAGCTGGGTGTACTTTTGACGATGACCCATGTGGCGGCGATAGCCCGACTTGTTCGAGTATTTGAAAATGTCGATCTTGTCGCCTTTGGTTTCGCCCAAGACCTCGGCGGAGACGGTCGCGTCGGCCAGCTGATCACGATCGGAGACCGCGTTGCCGTCGTCGTCGACGACGAGCAGTGGGACGAAGCTCATCGTGTCGCTGGGATCTTTGACGCGTTCGATTTCGATGACATCGCCGACTTGGACTTTCGATTGCTTGCCGCCGGCGCGGATGATGGCGTACATGGTCAAACCTCTGGGAAAGGGAATGCTCGAATTATATCTCGAAGTCGTCGTCATGGGCCAGGGCTGAGGCCACCGGAATCCCATGCGTCGCGGCCTCCTCGTGGAGGATGACCCCGCGGCCCCCACAAACGGTGCACGGCTCGGAGAAGCTCTCGATCAGCCCCGCGGAAACGTTCTTGCGGGTCATCTCGACGAGACCGAGATGCGAGACATCGAACACCTGGGTCCGGGTCTTGTCTTTGGCCAGCGTTTCCCGGAGCTTGCGCAACACCTTTTGCTGATTTCCCTCGATCTCCATGTCAATGAAATCGATAACGATGATCCCTCCGATGTCGCGTAGCCGGAGCTGGCGCCCGATCTCCTCGGCGGCTTCGAGGTTGTTTTGCAGCACCGTCTCTTCGAGGCTCGACGAACCGACGAAACGGCCGGTGTTGACGTCGATCACGGTCAGCGCTTCGGTGCGATCGATAACGAGATGGCCGCCGCTGGGCAAATAGACCTTGCGGTCGAGGGCCTTGCGGAGCTGATCTTCGACGTGGTATCGCTCAAAGAGGCTCATCTCCTCGTCGTAAAGGGAAACCTTGGCGACCAGATCGGGTGCCGTGGCGCGGAGGTAGTTGCAAACTTGCTCATAGGCAGCAGGGCTGTCGATCAGGAGCCGCCGGAAATCGGCCGTGAAGTGTTCGCGGATCACTTTGGTGAGGAGATCGGGCTCCTCGTGGATCAGGCGGGGGGCATTGCCGCCGGTGGCGATCTCTTCGATCTCACCCCAGGCTTTCACCAGTCGATCGATGTCGGACGCGATCTCTTCTGCCGAGGCATGAAGCGCAGCCGTGCGAACAATTACTCCGAAGCCGTCCGGTTTGACGATGTCCAGCACCTCGCGCAGACGGTTGCGCTCCGGGTCGGGGAGACGGCGGGAGATCCCCTGGCTGTCGGAGTTGGGAACTAGCACGAGGTAGCGACCGGCCAATGAGGGCATCCCGGTGAGGCGGGCTCCCTTCGCTCCCATCGCGTCCTTCGCCACTTGCACCAGCACTTCTTCACCTTCGGCAAGTGCCTCTTCGATCCGTGCCTGGCGACCGTTGCGACGCGAAGACGTGCTCTTGACGTCGCCGGCATAGATGACGCCGTTCTTGTTGGAACCGAAATCAACGAAGGCCGCTTCCATCCCGGGGAGAACGTTGCGCACCTTGCCGAGGTAGATGTTGCCGACGAGAGACGATCGGTCCTGACCGGCCACGTAGTGCTCGACGAGCACCGGACCCTCCAACACCACCACCTGGGTCTGGTGGGGCAGCACCCGGACGAGCATCTGCTTGCGCCCGGATTCGGGGGCAACAATGATTTCCTCTTCGACGCGGCGCCGGGGAACGGCCTGTGACCTGGATTCCCGCACCGGCTTGGCGGGACCTCTGCGATCGTTCTTCCGGTTGTGAGCCGGGGCTTTGGCTTCGGTTACCCGCCGAACCTCGACCTTCTGACCGCCAAAAATGAACGACTTACGTTCTTCGGTAACCCCCTCGGCTCCACGCCTGAGGACTTCGGCTTCTTTCTTGCGAAACCATCCCATCGAGCAAAGCTCCTGACTTAATAGCTGGAGTTCCCACGCGCGCGGCCTGGCGATGAGATGAAGCGAAACTGATTGACCTGGTCATAAAAAGCAGTTACGTCACAAGGCCGGGTTCTGGGAACAAAGACCGCCACTCAGAGTGAGCGACATCCCGAATCTTAGCAGCGGCGCATCCCTTTGTCTTCGGGTCTTTTGTCTATGAAAGGGCCAGCGCCGGCTGCTCGGCCTCATCAAGCGAGTAGCAGGCGCGGCAGCGGGCTTCGTACGCGCCCTGGGCGCCGAGGACGACCAGACCTTCGGAGCGCACGATGCGCTGTGTGAAGAGCCCTGGACCTCCGCACGCATGGCAGACGGCCAGCATCTTCGTGACGAATTCGGCCCGACCGGCGAGGGTCGGAATTGGCTCGAAGGGTCGGCGCAGGTAGTCGGTGTCGAGACCGGCAACGATGACCTGCTTGCCAGTTGCAGCCAGATGCTCCGCCACTTCGACCAAGCCTTCATCGAAGAATTGCGCTTCGTCGATGCCAACGACAACAGTCGCATCGGCAACGGCACGCAGCAACTCGGTTGAGTCTGAAACCGGAGAAGCGTCGACGGTGAGCGATGAGTGCGACACCACCTTTGATTCTGCATAACGGGTGTCGAGCGTGGGTTTGAAGGTTTGAACTGGAAGACGGGCGATCTTGCTCCGGGTGACGCGCCGGATGAGCTCTTCGCTCTTGCCCGAGAACATCGGACCGCAAATGACTTCGATCCAACCCGACGACGGCCGGAACACTCCTAATCGACCTCGCCAGGCACAGGCGAGCGACGAAGCCAGATGGAGTTGGCGACGCCCACGCAAATCGCAAAGTTGAGGAACGAAGATCCGCCCGCGCTCATGAAAGGCAGCGGGAGTCCAGTCACGGGCATGATTCCGATTGTCATCCCGATGTTGATGAAGACATGAAACACAAAGATGGCCGCGATACCGAGAGCGACCAGGGCTCCGAAACGATCACGCGCCGTGGCGGAAATGGCGAGCAGTCGCCACACCAAGACGAGGAACGCGGCGATGACCAGAATCCCGCCGACGAACCCGAGCTGCTCACCGACCGCGGTGAAGATGAAATCGGTTCCCTGCTCGGGCACGTATTGGAAGTTGGTCTGCTCTCCCCGGAACAGCCCCTTGCCGGTGAGCTGACCCGACCCCACCGCCAGGATGCTTTGGCGGAGGTTCCAGCCGATACCGGTGGGGTCGCGAGTGGGGTCCAACAGCACGCGGATCCGGTCGAGTTGATACTCCTGGAAGAGACCGAGTTGGATGACCGCCAGAGTCAATCCAACTCCAGCACCTGACAGCACCAGCGCTTGCCGCGCCGAAATGCCCGCCCCGAAAAGCATGACGATGAGGATGAAGGCGAAGACAAGCATCGTGCCCAGATCAGGCTGAAGAAAGATCAGCGTCGCGGGGATCACCATGACCGCCAGGGCCTGAACAATCTTGGTCCACGGCAGCCTCGGCGTCGGCCGCGCTGAGCACAGTTGCGAGAACCAGTACGCAGGCCGTTTTAGAAAACTCGGACGGCTGCAACTGGAACGCCCCGAGATCGAACCAGCGTTGCGCTCCTTTGACTGGCGGGAAGAGGAAGACGAGCCCGAGCGCCACGATCGTCAATCCATAGACGATGTGCGCCAGGTGCCGGTACTCGCGATAGTCGACGAAGGAAAAGAGCCCGGCGAGGAGCATGCCGGCGGCGACGAAGATCATCTGGCGCTCCATCGAAAACGAGGCGGGAAGGTCGTTGCGCTCGAGCCCAACCCTCGTTGCCGAGTAAATCATCAGCAAACCGAGCAGAGCCAGGGAAACACTCGTGATCAGCAAGATGCGGTCCGAAGAGTTGCGCGGCCGATCGGAGATCGCCGGGGGTGCGTCGGGGCGAGCGAGCAAGGTCATCAGTCGGCGGCCGCCCCTTCGACGATCGGGGTCGGATTCTCGCCCATCAGGTATTGCATGATGTGGCGCGCCACTGGCGCCGCCACTCGTCCGCCGCTGCCTCCTTCTTCGATGATCACCACAACCACCCAACGTGGAGCGTCGAGGGGTCCGACTCCGGCAAACCAGGCGTGGTTGTCGTTGTTGGCGATCGTCTGTCCGGTGCCGGTCTTGCCCCCGACCCGGTCGAGAGAGGAGCCGAAGTCGCGGAAGGCGGCCGAGGCAGTACCGCTGGTGACAACCCGGTTCAGGTCGGTTAACAGCGTGCTCACCGTGTCGGGACTGATGTCGATCTGCTCGGCCAGCCCGGTGTCGGCTTCGTAAACCACCGTCCCGTCACGCGCCACGGCCTGGGCCACCACATGCGGTTGATAGACCTGCCCGCCGCTGGCGAGGACCGCATAGGCCTGCGCGACCTGCAACGGAGTCGAGGTGAGCTCGCCTTGACCGATGGCCAGGTTCATCAGGTCCCCACCGAGGAACGGACCTTCTGCCAATTCGAGCCGGGTGGGCTCGAGTCGAGCCGGCGCGTCCGGATTCTCCAGCTGGAATTCCTTCCACTGGTCGAAGAGCGCACGGTCGGGAACGATGCCACTCGCCTCACCGGTGAGGTCGATTCCGGTTGGCTCGCCAAAACCAACTGCCCGGGCCCACTCCTGGATGATGCTCTCGTTGTTCGAGAGCTTGTACTCGCGCCAGGTGCCGAGGGCGATCGACCAGAAATAGATGTTGCAGGACTGCTCGAAAGCTTCGTGCAGGTCGAGCCACCCCTTATCGCCGGTGTACCAGTCATGAAAGATCTGCTGGCTGCCCTCTTCGAACCCCGGGAGACGCAACGTGCCGTTGCAATGGACGAGACCGTTCGGGGCGTCGATGCCGGGAAGGTCAGCCGGCAGACGGCAGACTCTCCTCGCGCGCCGCGACGTAGGTGATGGCCTTGAACGTGGAGGCCGGGGGATAAAGGCCGGAAACCGCCAGGTTGTTGAAGGCCTTCGAATCGTTGAGGGCGGAGAAGGTGCTGGTGTCGACCCCGCCGACGAACAACGACGGGTCGAAATCGGGATAGGAAGCGAGGGCGAGAATCTCACCGTTGGTCATGTCGTAGACGAGCGTCGCGCCTCTCGTTGCGTTGTGATTGACCTCGAGCCCCTCGGCCCGGTCTTCGTCTTTCACCTCGTTAGCCAGGAACAGGCCGCTCTCCAGTGCCCGTTCGACGACCTCCTGCAAATTCAGGTCGAGGGTCAGGTAGAGACTCGCCCCCTGGATCGGGTCAACCGGCTCCGCTTCGTCGATCACCTCGGACTGACGGTTGAGCCGCAACTGGGAGTAGCCGGCGGTCCCCTGCAAGATTTGGTCGTACACCCGCTCGACTCCCAGCTTGCCGATGCGAGCGTTGAGGTCGAGCTCGGGCCGCTCCTCGAGGTCGGCCTGATCGGGCAAGCCGAGGTGACCGATGACATGCGCAGCGGTCGGCCCGGTCAGATAGACCCGCTGGGGAAGCTTCTCAATCGAGACGCCTGGTAGAAGCGACAGCTGTTCGTTGATCCGGTAGGCGGTGTCAGTCGACACCTCGGTCAGCGGGAAACGTCCGTTGAGGCCGGCCGCCTCGTAGGCGGCGTCGATGTCAATCGCGGGGATGCCTAGCAACCCGGACAGTCTCTGGATGAGGTCGTCTTTCTGCGCCGGATCGATGAACCGGCGGTCGATGACAAGTTGGGGCGCCAACCGGCTGGTCACCACCAAGGTCCCGTTTCGATCGAAGATGTCGCCGCGGGCCGGTTCGCTTCTGACCTGCACCCAGGTCTGCTCTTCGACAATCTCGGCGCTTTGCGCCCCCTCCGCCACCTGCACGAACCAGAGCCGGATCCCGACGACCCCGAACATGGCCAGGAAAACAGTGGCGACGATGGTGAGTCGAGCGCTGAACTTCACAGGCTCCCCCGGCTTTTTTGCAGCAACCGGGTGACCGGGACGGCGAGGAGGGCGCCAAAAACGAGGTTGGAAAGGGGAACCTGCAGCAGCCGGCGCGTCACTTGCGTGCCGAGCTCATCTGATTGACCGAATGTGATCCCCACCACCAATAGCACCACCACTGAGATCAACGTCAAAACTCCTACCCACACACCGACTGCCAGAAAGCCCGATTCTGCGGATCTTTTCGACCGGATGGCCAGATATGCAACCACCGTATAGGTGAGCGAGCGTAACCCCAAGACAGAGCTGGCGAGGGAGACGTCGACCAGCGCCCCGGCCAGGAACCCGAGCAAGAGCTCAGCCGTGGACGCCAGGGTGAGCGCCGCCAGGCATACCACCAGCACCACCAGATCGGGGGTCACCCAGTCGAAACGCCGGAACAATGTGGCCTGGATCACGAGTCCGACCAGCGCCAAAAGGAGGGCAACGAGCCCGGGGCGGAGCTCCCTCATCCCGAAGTGGTGGTGGTGACCGGCTGAGTGGTCGTAGGGACAGTGGTGGTGACGACTCCCGGCTCCGGCGGCCAGGTGACGACCACAACCACCCGCAGCGCATCGGGGTTGGCGAAAAGGCGGACCGACGCCGACACCAACGTTCCTTCGAGCCTGGCATCCTCGGTGACCTCTCCCACCGGGATCCCCTGGGGGAACGTGATCGAAACCGAGCTGGTCACCACCAGGTCGCCCGCCACCAGCGGTTCAGTGGCGTCGAACACTTCCAGATCCATGAGTTCGGACCCAAAACGAGAAGACAAAGTCCCCACCTGCCCGTTTACCAAGACTGTCAGCGCTTCCCGGTCCTGGGTAATGGGGACGACCGTCGCGTGGGACGGTGCCGTTTCGATGACCTTGCCGACGGCGTAGCCGAAAGGGTCGATCACTGGATGACCCAGTGAAACACCTTCGTCACTTCCCTTATCGATGATGAAGCTTGCTCCGATCGGGTCTGGCCGGCCGATGACGTTGGCCGCTACCTGCGCGGTTTCCGAATCGAGAATCTCGAGGCTGTAGAGCTGCTCGAGCACCGCCAGCCGGGCCGCCGTATCCGCGCTCCCGGCGAGGTCGGCTTGCAAGCGGGCGACCTCCTGGCGGAGGGCCTGGTTCTCGGATCGGAGGGTGGCGAGGTCGGCCAGCGTGTCGCCGAGGTCGGCTACTGGATCGATGACGATGGCCGCGAAGTTCTGAAGCGGCGCCAGGAGTCCTAGAGCGCCACTGCGGATGTTTCCTCCCAGGCCCCGGTTCGCAACCCGCACATCCACGGTCATCATCAGAAACGCGAGGACGACCAGGGTGATGAAAGTTGGCAGGGTTCGATCGCGCGTCGCACGATCGATAGTTGCCATCAGCGACGTGTCGGGCGTGCCGGCAGGTTCGAGCTCGAAGGCATTCTTAAGGGCGGGCCGACGAGGAGAGCAGAGTCTCGAACTCTTCGAGGCACTTGCCGGAGCCATGGGCAACCGATTGCAACGGTCGCCTCGCGGTCACGATCGGCATCCCCGTCTCGTGGGCCAGCCGCTCATCGAGCCCGACCAGCAGTGCTCCCCCGCCGGTAAGAACGATCCCGCGCAACATGATGTCGGCAGCCAATTCTGGCGGCGTCTTGTCCAAAGTGAACTTCACAGCATCGACGATCGCTTGCGTTGGCTCGTCAATGGCCTCACGGATCTCTGAGCTCGACAGCAGGATGGTCTTCGGAAGACCGGAGACGAGGTCGCGCCCGCGCACCTCGGCGGACGGCTCGTCCGCGTATGGCCAGGCGGATCCGATTGCCATCTTCACTTGTTCGGCGGTTCGCTCACCGAGAAGAACGTTGTATTCCTTCTTGACCCATTCGATGACCGCCTCATCGAGCTCGTCGCCTCCTGTGCGGATCGAACGACTAACGACGATTCCACCGAGCGAGATCACCGCGACTTCAGTAGTGCCGCCGCCCATGTCGACGACCATCGAGCCCGACGGCTCGCCTATTGGTAGTCCACATCCGATGGCGGCCGCCATCGGCTCCTCGATCGTGTAGGCCTTGCGCGCCCCGGCGTGGTAGGCGGCTTCCTCGACCGCCCGTCTTTCCACCGGAGTGATGCCCGAGGGGACCGCAACAACGATGCGGGGGCGAGCCCAACGGCGACGATGCACTTTCTGGATGAAGTAGCGGAGCATCTTCTCGGTGATATCGAAATCCGCGATCACACCGTCTCGCAGCGGCCTGATGGCGCGGATGTAGGCCGGAGTGCGTCCGATCATGCGCTTGGCTTCCATGCCCACAGCCAGGGCCCGCCCGTTCTGCACGTTGATTGCAACCACCGATGGCTCATTGAGGACGATGCCCTGGCCGCGCACAAACACCAGCGTGTTGGCTGTTCCGAGGTCGATGGCCATGTCCTGGCCAGCGAACGAGAAAAGATTTTCGGCCATAGCAGAATCCAAGAGCCGCGAAAAGGACCTTTGAAGTGTAGGGCTGCGTCCGGCCCTCCGCCAGAGGGGGACCTAGGGGTCAGGGGTCAGAGATCAGGGCTCACTCGGAAAGAAGATGCCGAGCTCCCGTTCGGCGGATTCGGGGCTGTCGGAGCCGTGGACGATGTTCTGCGTTACGGCTAAGCCGAGGTCGCCTCGGATGGTCCCAGGCCCAGCCTTCTTGGGGTCGGTCGCACCCATCAAGGTGCGCGCCACTGAAACCGCCTCCTCCCCCACCCACTCCATGGCCACCACGGGCCCGCTGAGAATGAAACCGAGCAGTTCCTGGAAGAACCCTTTGTCTACATGCTCGGCGTAGTGGCGGCGTGCGAGAGCTTCATCGATGGTCAACATCCGAATTTGCTTGAGCCGCAAACCCTTGCGCTCGAGGCGAGCAATGACATCGCCAACCAGACCTCGTTCCACCCCATCGGGCTTGACCATGATGAATGTTCGCTCCATGGCCTCGACGCTACCGCTCGTTGGGCTGCGGCTGCGAGCCACTGGTGACCAGACTGCGAATCGCTCCCACGAGATAGAGCGAGCCGGCGACAATCACTCCCCCGTTCCGTCCCGCTGTCTCTCGGGCGAGCTCGAGGGCGGCGGCCGGATCGTCCTCGGCGCGCACATCGATCGACAGAACTTTGGCGACCTCGTCCTTCAGCGCGTCTGCCGAGAGCGCCCTCTCGGCGCCGGTGCTGGTGGTGACCGCCGCCACAACTTTGCCCTGTAGATGGCTGAGCATCGCCCCCACATCTTTGTCTTTCATGGCTCCGATCAGCAACACCCAACGCCTCGAGTCGAACGACTCGCTCAAGGCGCGCGCCAGTGCTTCGAATCCCTGCGGATTGTGGGCACCATCGATAACGACAAGTGGCTGGGAACCGATCGGCTCCAAGCGCCCGGGTGATCTCACCGCGGCGACATTCGTTCTCAGAGACTCTTCGTCCAAGGGCTTGCCGAGAAGGGTTTCTGCGGCCGCGATTGCGACGGCCAGATTGACCGTCTGATGCCGACCAAGAAGAGGGAGAAAAATGTCGTCGTACTCGGCCTCGATCCCGGCGATCGAACAAAGCCAGCCACCGACCGCCGGAGTCGCGGCTTCGAGGTGGAAGTCACGCTGATAGGCAAGGTGGCGCACGTTTCGATCGGCGACCACTCCGTCCACAACGCTTTGCGACTCAGCAGGGAGGGGGCCGGTGACCAGCTTGGTTCCTTCTTTCACGATTCCCAGCTTCTCCGCGGTGATCTGCTCGATGGTGTCGCCGAGGAACTCCATGTGGTCCAAGCCGATAGATGTCACCACCGCAACGTCGCTCTGCACCACGTTGGTGGCATCGAGCCTTCCGCCCAAACCCACTTCAACCACAGCCACATTTGCCGCAATCTCGGCGAACCAGGCGAAAGCCATCGCCGCGGTTAACTCGAAGTAAGTGAGTTTGTCACTGCCACGACCTTCGAAAATGTCAGCAAACGAAGCGACGTCGCTCACCGCTTGCGCAAACTGCGCCTGGGTGGCATGTCGCCCACCCACTCCAATCCGTTCCTCGACGCGCTCAAGATGGGGAGAGGTGAAGTATCCCGCGGTGAGGTCCTGGGCGGCCAGGATCATCGTGAGGATTCGGGCCGTAGACGTTTTGCCATTGGTGCCCGCAATGTGGATGATCGGGTATCCCGTTTCCGGGTTGCCCATCAGATCGAGCAGTCCTTGGATTCGTTCGAGGCCGGGCTTCATTCCCTGACCAATGTGCGCGTCTAGATAGCCGACCGCCTCCAGATAGTTCATGCTCGCCAAGTCCCCGGATTATTGCCAAAAGGAAGTATGACCAAAAGTGAGAGGGCCCCGGAGGGCCCTCTCGTTGCAAGCCGGTAGATCGGAGCGCTAACTCCAGGATCTAGCCGGATCCTTCTCCTCACTGCGACGTGACACCGCCAGCAGCAGCAACCCCATCGCTGCCAATCCGGCTGCGACAACTGCCATCGAAGTGGTCGAAATTCCGGTGAACGGCAAGGTGGCCTGCGTCACCTGTGCAGCAACCGGAGCCGACACCTGGATCCCGGCCACGCCCACACCCACCGTTGAAGTGGTGGTCGGAGCAGCCGTGGTCGTCGGTGCAGCAGTCGTCGTGGTCGGCGTCCCGCCCGTGGTTGTGGTGATCTGACCTGTCGTTGTAGTGATCTGACCAGTAGTTGTAGTGGTTGGAGCAGCGGTCGTGGTCGTCGATGCTGAACCGTGGTCGTAGTTCGGCGCAGCCGTCGTAGTAGTCGACTGCTGAACCGTGGTCGTAGTCGTCGGAGCCGCCGTCGTAGTAGTCGTCGGCGCCGCCGTCGTCGTCGTCGACTGCTCAACCGTGGTCGTAGTAGTCGGAGCCGCCGTCGTGGTAGTCGTCGGCGCCGTGTGTCGGGTAGTTGTTGGCGGGTTGCAGGCCTGCCAAGAACCATTCCATGACTTCGACCAACCCTTCGAACCAGTCGGGTCGTCCCAAGCGGTCACCACCACCGAATAGGTGTGGTTGGCGCTTGAGCTCCAGGGATAAACCTCGGAATGACCCGTGCCGAAGTCGGAGAGATTTTCGACCACCACTCCGTCAATCGTCACGACGAGACTGTTGTCGTACCTGCCGTTGTAGTACGTCAGGTTTACCGTCAGGCTGTTACAGCTCGGAGAAACCGAAGCCGTGTGAGCCAATGCAGGAAGTGCAACGATCGAGACAAGGGAAACGATCAGAAGCAGAGCCCCTGCCACCCCAGTCAGTCGCCGCCTTGCCAGCGTTTCCATTTACTTGCCTCCCGTTCGCTTGCCTTGCATACGAAACAGGCCGGTCGCACCACTGGCTTCCCTCATCCCAGGTGCCCGAACACGGAATGAGGATCAACGCCTCCCTATCGCCCCCGCCACTTACAGTGGCTGTCTGCCACTCAAGGTAGTCGTCTGGAAGTCACCTGCCAGGCATTACAAATATCAGCGTGCCCTGACTAGTCACGGCTTGAAAGTCAATAAGTGAGAGGGCCCCGGAGGGCCCTCTCGTTGCAAGCCGGTAGATCGGAGCGCTAACTCCAGGATCTAGCCGGATCCTTCTCCTCACTGCCACGTGACACCGCCAGCAGCAGCAACCCCATCGCTGCCAATCCGGCTGCGACAACTGCCATCGAGGTGGTCGAAATTCCGGTGAACGGCAAGGTGGCTTGCGTCACCTGTGCAGCAACCGGGGCCGACACCTGGATCCCGGCCACGCCCACGCCCACCGTTGAAGTGGTGGTCGGAGCAGCCGTGGTCGTCGGTGCAGCAGTCGTCGTGGTCGGCGTCCCGCCCGTGGTTGTGGTGATCTGACCTGTCGTTGTAGTGATCTGACCAGTAGTTGTAGTGGTTGGAGCAGCGGTCGTGGTCGTCGTCGGAGCAGCCGTCGTAGTAGTCGACTGCTGAACCGTGGTCGTAGTCGTCGGAGCCGCCGTCGTAGTAGTCGTCGGAGCCGCCGTCGTAGTAGTCGACTGCTGCAGCCGTCGTCGTAGTCGTCGGAGCAGCCGTCGTAGTAGTCGACTGCTGAACCGTGGTCGTAGTCGTCGGAGCAGCCGTCGTAGTAGTCGTCGGCGCTGCGGTCGTAGTCGTTGGGCACGTTGGATAGTGGCTCAACAGCAACATCCCGCCGTCGACATTGTCGCCTGCAGACAGCAAAGTGTCGCCCGAGCTCAGATTTATGTAGTAGTGAAGGTTGCCGGATGGCGAGGCGCTGTTGTTCACAACGATCGTTCCAGCATTCTGGAAGACCGCAGTCAGCGTCCCCGATGTGGCCGAGGTCTGGTTATGGAGCCAGTGCCATTCGCCACCACAGCTCACCGTTGGAAAGCTGGGATTGCTCTGTGGGATAGCACCCGCCGGTCCGGCTATCACCATGAATAGTGAAGCCAGCAGCAGCAGCACCCCTCCGATCCCCAAGCTGCGCCTGTGCGCCAGCGTTTGCATTTACATTCCTCCCGTTCGCTTGCCTTGCATACGAAACAGGCCGGTCGCACCACTGGCTTCCCTCATCCCAGGTGCCCGAACACGGAATGAGGATCAACGCCTCCCAAATCGCCCGGCCACTTTTCGTGGCCCCCGCCACTCACAGTACCCAGCTGGAAGGTCGGTGCCTAGGCGTAACGATCCTTGGCCTGAAGTAACTAGTCACCCAGACAAAAAAGACCCGAAGCCAGAAACAGTCTCCGGCTTCGGGTCTTGTTGAGCGGAACGGTTAGTGCCAGGACCTAGCCGGACTCTTCTCCTCAATTTTGCGAGAGGCTGCGAGCGCTAGCGCGCCCAAGGATGCCAGAACTACTGCGGCTGCGATGAATGAGGTTGCGGCCAAGCCGGTGAACGGCAAGCTGGAAGCGGCGACCTGAGCGACAACTGGCGCCGAGACTTGGATTCCCCCTACCGCGACTGTGTCAGGTCCACTCGATGTGGTCGATCCGTTTGAGGCGCCCCCCGACGTGCTGGTGGTTCCGCCACCGCCTGTGGTAGTCGTGCCACCACCGCCACCCGTCGTGGTTGTACCACCACCCCCACCGGTGGTCGTGGTTTGACCGGCGGTCGTTGTCGTCGATGCTTGCGTCGTCGTGGTTGGACCGACAGTCGTAGTGGTTGGCGCCAACGTTGTCGTCGGAGCTGCCGTCGTGCTCGTCGTCGTTGATCCAGACGTCGTTGACGTCGTCGTGAGATCCGTCGAGGTGGTCGTGCTCGGCGTCGTAGTCGTGGTCGGAGCCGTACTCGTGGTCGTCGAACTGGTTGATGTGGTGGTTGAGTCGGTGCTCGAGGTCGTTGGCATCGTGGTCGTGCTCGCCGTCGAATCTGATGTGCTCGTTGTACTAGTCGTAGTGGTCGATTCGGTAGCAGACGCCGGACCGGCTAGCACTGTCAGCAGTGAAGCCAGAAGCAGCAGTACCCCAACGACCCCCAAGCTGCGCCTTCGCGCCAGCGTTTCCATTGAACTTCCTCCCATATTTGCCCTCACGCCACTCGTGGTGGCGTCCCGTCACCGACTGTAGTCGGATCCACTCCGTCCTCGCACGCATTAACGACGTGTCTCGTTGGAACGTTCCCTCGTCGGAAATAAGAAGATGGGCCCCGAAGGGCCCATCTTCTTGCAAGCGGTTAGATCGGAACGGTTAGTTCCAGGACCTAGCCGAATCCTTCTCCTCGGTCCTCCGGGTGGCGGCCAGCAGCAAGACGCCCAGGGCAGCGACTGCGGCGGCCACTGCCGCCGCCGAGGTTGTTGGCCAACCTGTGAACGGCAACGTCGCTTGGGTGACCTGAGCTAAAGCCGGCGCTGTCACCTGGATCCCACTCACTACCGCGGTGTCGGGGGTCGTGCTGGCTGTAGATGGCGAGCCCCCTGTAGTGACAGCGGTGCCGCCGGTGGTCGGAGTGCCGCCGGTCGTAGGAGTGCCGCCGGTGGTCGGAGTGCCGCCGGTGGTCGGAGTGCCGCCGTCGTCGTCGGACCCAACGTCGTCGTCGGAGCAGCCGTCGTCGTCGGACCCAACGTCGTCGTCGGAGCAGCCGTCGTAGTCGGACCCAACGTCGTCGTAGTCGGACCCAACGTCGTCGTAGTCGGACCCAACGTCGTCGTCGGACCCAACGTCGTCGTCGTCGGACCCAACGTCGTCGTAGTCGGACCCAACGTCGTCGTAGTCGGACCCAACGTCGTCGTAGTCGGCGCTGTGGTTGTCGTCGTTGGCGCTGTGGTTGTCGTCGTGAACGTCACATCACGAATCGCCCAATGCGACAGGCCACACAGGTTGTTCTGAGCCTCGCCACAGTTGGCCGGCGGCCAATACGGCCCGGAGGCGCCACTCGAAACTTCATACACGAAGTAACCCGACCCGCCTTTAACGCAAAGTTCGAGGGTGTAGCCGGCATTCAGATTCGCTGAGACCGAGCCGTTCGCGTTGTTTGTGATCGTGCCCCAAGGCCCGCTCGCCACGTTCTGATCCCAGCCGTTCTGCTCATTGCAGTTCCCGTCGACGAAAGTGCCCGCGGCCGAGGCGGGACCCGCGATCACGACGAGAAGTGCAGACACCAGCAACAGCACTCCCATAAGCCCCAAGCCGCGCCTTCGCGCCAGCGTTTCCATTCCGTTCCTCCCGTATCGCTTGTCTCACACGAAACAGGCCGGTCGCACCACTGGCTTCCCTCATCCCAGGTGCCCGCCTCACGGGATGAGGATCCACGCCTCCCAATCGCTCTTGCCACTTACCGTGGCGCCCATCACTGACCGTCAAAACTTTTGTCGTCTGACTTCCGACGGCAAATTACAACCATGTCGGCATCGTTGTCCAACCAACTCACTCCGCCGTACAACCCAACAAGGGGCGACTTTAGGCGGAACGTTCCCGCGGCACCTCGGGATGTGGCACCAGAGTTGGATTGGTCTTGTTGCGGACCGTTTCCGCGTCGACCACCACCCGCCCAATATCGCTGCGGGAAGGCATGTCGAACATAGTGTTGAGGAGAATCTCTTCGAGGATCGCCCGCAATCCGCGGGCGCCGGTGCCCCTCTTTATGGCGAGATTGGCGATCTCACCCAGTGCGTCTTCTTCGAACTCGAGGGTGACCCCATCCATCTCCAGCATCCGGGCATATTGCTTGGTCAGCGCGTTCTTCGGTTCGGTCAGAATCTCGGTCAGCTGTTCGCGGTCGAGGTCCTCGACCGTGGCCACAACCGGCAAGCGCCCGATGAACTCAGGTATGAGTCCGAACTTGATGAGGTCTTCGGGCATCACCTGGGCGAGGAGTTCGGCGGGACGCTTCTCGGCGCGAGAACGCAGCTCAGCTCCAAAGCCAACCTGCTTCTTCCCGACGCGACTGGACACTATGTCTTCGAGGCCGGCGAAGGCGCCGCCACAGAGGAAGAGCACGTTCGATGTGTCTATCTGGATGAACTCCTGGTGAGGGTGTTTGCGACCTCCCTGCGGAGGGACCGAGGCGACGGTTCCTTCGAGAATCTTCAACAGCGCTTGTTGAACACCCTCACCCGAGACATCGCGGGTGATCGAGGGATTCTCCGCCTTACGAGCGATCTTGTCGATCTCGTCGATATAGATGATTCCCTGCTCGGCTCGCTTGACATCGAAGTCCGCTGCCTGAATCAGCTTCAGGAGAATGTTCTCGACGTCTTCGCCGACATAGCCGGCTTCGGTCAGAGCGGTGGCATCGGCGATGGCGAAGGGGACGTTGAGCTGTCGGGCAAGCGTCTGGGCGAGAAGAGTCTTCCCGCAACCGGTTGGGCCGATCAACAGGATGTTCGACTTCTGCAACTCGACGTCGTCACGCCGGTGCTCGCCGGAACGGATCCGCTTGTAATGGTTATACACCGCGACCGCCAACTTGCGCTTGGCAGGATCCTGGCCGACTACGTAGTCATCGAGGTAGGCCGAGATCTCGACCGGCTTAGGCAGTTCGGTGAAGCTGACTTCGGGTGTCGAGGAGAACTCCTCCTCGATGATCTCGTTGCACAGGTCGATGCACTCGTCACAGATGTACACCCCCGGTCCGGCAATCAACTTCTTGACCTGCTTTTGCGATTTGCCGCAAAAGCTGCATTTCAATAGGTCGACCCCGTCACCGAATTTCGCCATGTAGCTGGATCCTCCTCAGGTGGAGGCTACCGCAGAGAGTTCCCGACGAGAGAGAATTGAATCGACCACCCCATAGGTGACCGCGTCGTCCGCGATCATCCAATAGTCCCGTTCGGTGTCGAGAGCCACCTTCTCATAGGTTTGACCGGTGTGCTCAGCGAGAATTCGGTTGAGTTGCTCACGCATCTGCACGATCAATCGTGCCTGAATCTCGATGTCTGAGGCCTGGCCCTGCGCCCCTCCGTGAGGCTGATGCAGCATCACCCGGGCGTGGGGCAAAGCAAAGCGCTTCCCAGGCGCTCCGCCGGCGAGAATCACTGCCGCCGCCGAAGCCGCCATGCCCATGCAAACTGTGTTCACGTCGGGCTTGATGTATTGCATGGTGTCGTAAATCGCGAAGAGCGAAGTGATCGAACCGCCGGGCGAGTTGATATAGAGAAAGATGTCTTTGTCGGGGTCATCGCTCTCAAGATGGAGCATTTGCGCCATGATGAGGTTGGCGATCGTGTCATCGATTGGGGTGCCCAGGAAGATGATCCGATCCTTCAGCAACCGGCTGTAGATATCGAAGTAGCGCTCGCCCCGGCTGGTCTGTTCAAAGACTGTCGGAATTACGTAGTTCTGCATGGGATCAGGGCTCCTCGTCGACGATCTCGGCCTCTACCACTATTTCGTCCTCGAGAGGAAGCGCCTCAACCACTTCGTCCTCTTCGTCGGCCATCTCGGTGCCGAGTTCGACCGGATTGCCGTCTTCGTCAACTGCCTTAACCCCGGCGATCACTGCCTCCAGGGCCTTGCTCCGGAGGATATCACCGGCCAATGACAAGACTCGCGACTCTTCGCTCATGGCCTTGTAAACCTGCTCGGGTTCCTTGCTGAGCCGCGCGATGGCGGCGATCTGGTTGGCCAGGTCATCTGGCGTGACCTCGATTCCTTCTTTCTTCGCGACGCTTTCGAGGACGAGCCGCGACTTGAGGCCCCGCTCGGCTTGAGAATGCAAGTCGGCTTCGAGCAATTCCGGAGTGACGCCGCTCGCCTCCATGTAGTCCTGAATCGTGATTTCGCTCTCCTCGAGACGATGGGTGAAGCGATGAAGCAGATCTTCCATTTCGATTCTGATCAGCTGCTCAGGAATCTCCACTGTGGCTTCGTCGATGAGCAGGTCGAGGGCCTTCTGCCGCAGCTCGCGCGCTCCGGCTCGTTGTTTGCTCACCGCGAGTTCTTTGCGCAGCTCGTCTTCGAGTTCGGCGAGCGTCTCAAATTCGGTGATCTCTGACACCCATTCGTCGTCGACTTCGGGCAGCACCTTGGCTTTAACTTCGTTGACCTTGATCGTGAAGCTGACTGCTGTTCCGGCGTTGTCACCGAATCCGGCGGGGAGGGTGCTCTCGAAGCTGACTTCTTCCCCCGCCGACATCCCGCGCATGTGCTCATCGGCTTCGTCGAGCAACTGATTTGAACCCACTTCGTAGAGGAGCTCGTTCGCCACCGTTTCGGGTACGGGACCGTTCTGGTCCTGGGCAGAGAGATCGATCGAGACGAAGTCGCCATCGTTCGCGGCGCGATCGACTGTTTCCAAGGAGGCGAACTGATTTCTCATGACTTCGATGCTCTCGGCCACGTCACTATCGGTGAGCTCAATTGAACCCAGCTCGATGGTCCGCCCTTCGTAAGACGGCTCAGCATCGAGCTCGGGCCAGAGAGTGATCAAGACTTCGGCCTCGACTCCCCCCTCGACATTTGTGATGTTCTCGAGCTGGGGGTTGATAACCGGGGTCAACTGCTGTTCCTCGAGCAGCTTCTGCAATTGCTGGGGAATCAGGTCCTCGATCGCCTCGGATCGCAAACGCTCAGCGCCGACCGCCGCCTCGACCACCGGGCGCGGTGCTTTGCCGGGGCGAAACCCGTGCAATTTGAGATCTTTTGACAACCTCCGCGCCGCGGCCGACTTGGCTGCGTCGATCTCCGCATCGGTGAGGTTGACGGTCAACCGGCGCTCGAAGCGCCCAATTTCTCGGACCGGAGTGTCGCGAACGGCTGTAGGGGGGACCGACATGGGATCCTCTCGATCTGGAAGGGTTGCGTGGTTTTGGGGTGACCGAGGGGATTCGAACCCCCGACATCCAGAACCACAATCTGGCGCTCTAACCAACTGAGCTACGGCCACCATGTTGGTGCGACTCCGACCCGAGGGCGCCCCCGGGAGGATTCGAACCCCCGGCCAAGAGCTTAGAAGGCTCCTGCTCTGTCCTCTGAGCTACGGGGGCCCGGGCAAGTCGTGGTCAACCTCAGTTTATGATCGCCAATGCGCGGGCCTTGGGAGGCTGAGTCCCGGTTGTCAGCCTCCCTTGCAAGCTCTGTTAGGTATCCCTAATATCGCTCACCGTGATCGGAAACTTCCTCATTGGTCTCCGCGAAGGTCTCGAGGCGGCGCTCGTCATCGGAATCCTGGTCGCATATCTCGTCAAAACCAACCGCCGCGCCTTGCTGCCCAAGGTATGGACCGGGGTCGGAATCGCGGTGGCGATCTCGTTGGCGGTTGGAGCCGCCCTGACCTATGGGCCACGAGGGCTCAGCTTCGAGGCCCAGGAGGCCATCGGCGGCTTCCTCTCTTTGGTCGCGGTCGGCTTTGTCACCTGGATGGTTTTTTGGATGGCCCGGACCGCCCGCGGCCTTCGGGCGGAGTTGGAGGGAAAAGTGGACCAGGCGATCGCCGTTGGGGGAACCAGCCTGATGCTGGTCGCCCTGGTCGCCGTAGGTCGTGAAGGCTTGGAGACGGCATTGTTTCTCTGGGCGGCGGCCAAGGCAGCGGGCTCGAACACCCAGCCTCTTCTTGGCGGAGCTATCGGGCTCTTAGTGGCCGTGGTTCTCGGCTTTCTCTTTTATCGAGGTTCGCTTCGTATCAACCTCTCAAAGTTCTTCCGCTGGACGGGGGCCTTGCTTATCGTCGTTGCCGCCGGCGTCCTCTCCTATGGCATCCACGACCTACAGGAAGCCCGGATCCTTCCCGGGCTTAACAACCTCGCCTTCGACGTATCGGAACAGATTCCTCCGGGCTCCCTAATTGGCACGTTGCTCAAGGGAACAATCAACTTCTCTCCTCGGACGTCGGTGCTCGAGGCGATCGCGTGGATCAGCTACCTACTCCCGACAATGTTCTTGTTTCTGCGATCGATGCCGCGCACGAGATCAGTTCCAGAGGCCAAGCCCGCCGAGCCCGTCCTAACCAACCGCTAGAAGGAAGGCATCATGAAATTGCGTGGACCATTCGCTCTATTAGTTCTCCTGCTCGCCCTGGGAGCCTGTTCAAACAGCGATGAGGGCAATGCGATCAGCGTCACGAGTACCGACGATGAATGCCAGGTCGCGGCAACAACCGCTGAAAGCGGAACGATTGTTTTCGAGGTCACCAACGAAGGCGGCGACGTAACCGAGTTCTATCTGTACAACTCCGACGGGGTTGGCATTGTCGGGGAGGTGGAAGACATCGGGCCAGGCGTCACACGCGAACTCGTCGTCGACGCTTCACCCGGGGAATATGTGACCGCTTGCAAACCGGGAATGTCAGGAGCAGGAATTCGAGCTCCTTTCATCGTCACTGACTAATCGAGCGGGTGAAGGGGATCGAACCCTCACCACCAGATCGGCACAGCGCTGGAGCTAGAGCGGAAGCCGGCAACCTAAGAGCGGGTGAAGGGGATCGAACCCTCACCACCAGATCGGCACAGCGCTGGAGCTAGAGCGGAAGCCGGCAACATTCAGAGCGGGTGAAGAGGATCGAACCCTCACCACCAGATCGGCACAGCGCTGGAGCTAGAGCGGAAGCCGGCAACTTAAGAGCGGGTGAAGGGGATCGAACCCTCACCACCAGATCGGCACAGCGCTGGAGCTTAAAGCGAAAGCCGGGCGAACATTCAGAGCGGGTGAAGGGGATCGAACCCTCACCACCAGATCGGCACAGCGCTGGAGCTTAAAGCGAAAGCCGGGCGAACATTCAGAGCGGGTGAAGGGGATCGAACCCTCACCACCAGCTTGGAAGGCTGGAGCTCTACCATTGAGCTACACCCGCAGAACCGTCAATTCTAGGTTCCGAACGGTTCCAGGTTTCGAGCGAGCTCCAACGCCGCCACCAGATCGAGGGCTGTTTCCAACCGATAGGTGATCTCGCCGTCGGTCCAGATGAGAACGTTGCCATTTGAACGGGTCGCTTCGGCGAAATCGCCGTCGTTGAACACGAGCACATGCGGACCACCTGCGATCCAGTAACCCTGCTCGCCGTTGACATCGACCGAGATCACCTCAATGCCGGCCGAGACCAGTTTGGTGATCGACAACTCCTCCGGGTCGGCGCGGAACTGCGCCAGGATCAGGCCGGCGTTGCTGCCCGGAATCTGCGGCAGTTCGTTGGTCGGTTCCCACACCGTCCAAACCTGGGTGGAGAGCGGGGGTTCTCGAAGGTAAAAGGCGTCTGGACTTCCGGGCGAGGCCGGGAGGGCGAGCTCGAAGTCGACTGCCGCTGCGGCTTCATCGACACCAACCTCTGGACCAAGGTTGAGGCCTTCGGCGACTTCGGGAGCGTCGCGGAACTCGATCTGGATGCCGAGCACTCGCGCCAAGCTGGCAACAGCCTCTCGTCCGGCAGGGAGCAGCGCGATGACAATGAGCAGGCTCGCCGCCGCCGCCACCCAGATCAACCCGTCGACTCGGGGCACGTCGAGGTTTGAGGGCAACATTCACCTCAGCCGGCCAGCCGATGTGTTGACGCAGATCATGGAGCGCGAGTTCGATGTCGGTGGTCATCGGTCTCCCTGCATCGATGTTCGCAGTCGCTCCAAGCCGCGGCTGGTGCGCGACTTGACGGTGCCCGGGGCAATGCGGAGAACCTCTGCGGTTTCTCTCTCACTCAGCTCAAGGAGGTAACGACATTCGATTACCTCGCGCACCTCCCGCGGGAGTACGTCGAGGGCGTCGATCAGTTGTTGGCGGCGTTCGGTGTCCAGGAGAATGGTCTCGGGAGATGGGACCGCATCTCCCGAGACACTCACCGAGCGCAAGGCAAGCCCGAGCCGGCGGCCGGCGCTCCTCCTTCTATTAAGGGCTTCATTGCGAACGATGCGGAAGAACCAGGGACGGAACTCGGCGTCGTCCCGTACTCGGCCAAGAGCGCGATGAGTCTTGAAGACCGCTTCTTGCAACGCGTCCTCCGCCTCCTGGGCATCGCGCACGATCAGATAGGCCACGCGCAGCCCCAATCCCTGATGAGCTCGAATAAGTGATTCGAATGCATCGGCGTCTCCAGACTTGGCGCGGCTGATCAACGTTCGATCATCCAGTGGACGGTCCTCCACGGTCCTGTTCTACACCGCGGCTCGCCTCGAGGTTCCGGAACCAAAACCGGGTGCGAGGTGTAAGACTCCTAAATGAAAGGAGATCGCACGTGAAGTTCACGAGGCTCATCCCGCTCGTACTGATTTTGCTCGCCATTCCGCTCGCCGCTTCGGCCGGTGGTTGGGCCCTCACCTCCTTCGACGAGCTACCAACCTCGTTCGAAGCCGGAGAGACCTATGAGCTCTCCTACACCATCCTCCAGCATGGCCAGACTCCGGTCGACGTTTTCCAGACCTCTGTCTTTGTCACCGACTCCAACGGCAATGTCACGGAGTTCGAAGCGGCTCGAACCGATTCGATCGGCCGCTATACGGTCGAAGTGACTTTCCCGGCGGCGGGAACCTTTACCTGGAACGTGAGCCAGGGGGACTTCGCCCCGCATGACCTCGGTTCGATCTCGGTGACCGAAGCCGCTGCGTCAACGACGTCATCAATCGGACGGTTCCTGTTACCGGCTGCTTTCGCCCTAGTCGTGGCATTGCTCGGGGTGCAGGTATTTGCGTTGATCAGAAAGCGACCGCAGGCGGTACGTGCGGATTGAATACATCCGCCTGGCGCTGACCGCGGCGCTGGCGGTGGTGCTTGGAATCGCCTGGTGGCAGCAATCCGAGCCCCAAAGGATCCTGGAGCAGGAGACGTCGCCCGGGCGTCTCCTGTTTGTCGGCACGGGATGCGGCGGCTGTCATGTCCACGGGGACAACACTCCGTCGATGGCAATCGGACCTCCGCTGTCGGGCCTGGCCGAGCGAGCGAGAGAACGCGTACCGGGAATGACGGCGGCCGAATATATCGAGCAGTCGATTCGCGAACCGCAAGCGTTCACGGTTTCCGGTTTTGAAGCTGGGGTTATGCCGACCTTCCCGTTGAGCGACGAAGACGTCTCGAGCTTGGTCGACTACCTATTGACGTCGACTTAATCAGGTACAGCGGTAGGCCACCACAACCTGCGAAATTGTGACCTGGTCCTCGACGGGCAACGAGCTCCACGGTCCCACCAAAGCTCGCACCTGATAAGTATGAGCCTGATTCAATCCCACCTGGCCGTTGCGAATCGTGTGGACGAAGTTCGTCGCCGCAGTGGTTCCCACCACCACGAAGCCTCCGCCGGGAGGCGCGGCGTCGTAAGAGACCTGATAGGTGGTGACGCCGGCCGTTGGACTCGCCGTCCAAGTAAGCGAGACGGGCACATCTGCGCCGATCGGGATCGCTCCGCAGGTCGCCGCCAGGTTGGACGCAGGGGCGATGTCGACCGTTCGCACGCTGGAGCCGGCGTTGGCGGTCGTTGCCACGAAAGTCGCAGACACTGCGACCAGAACCGTCGCAACCAGGACCGCCACCACGATCGGTATCGCTTGCTTCCGCCGATAGGCGATGAGAATTCCCGCTGCCCCCAACAAGACCAGGATTGGCGCTAGCTCCGAGAGCCACATCGTCAGGAGCCCGAGACCGGGGATCAGCAAGCGGCCGACCCCATTGATCCTCGACACGGGAGTGGAGTCCGGCTGCTCGTTCGCGTCGCCGCGGGTGACAAACGTTCCATCGCTATTGATGTCCTGAAGACGATGTAGCACTGGCGCCCCGTTGGGTCCGATGAACGCTACGACATGACCTCGACGGGCAAAGGCTCCCGGCTCTATGAGAACGACATCGCCCCGGTCAATGGCCGGTTTCATCGAGCCCGAGGTCACAACCAAAGGCACCCAGCCCAAGGCGAGGGCAGGAATAAGGATCCAGGCGAGCGTTGCCGCGAGATACGACAAGAAGAAATATCCCGCCGCTTTGAGCACGGTGAGAACAAAAACGTCAGAAGTCCGAACCCGGATTGTGGTCGCGGCAACGGTGGCCACGGCGGCCTCAGCCCCTTAGGACTGAACTTCCCAGGTGAATACGAGGTCGGTTACCGACTGGTCCTGCTGCGCGTTCGGTGCCGCCGCCGACAGGGCGACGGTTAGGCGATAGGTTTGCGACTCGGGCGTGGAAGCAGGGTCCCAGGTGCCAACGCCATTCGCGTAATCGGTGTGATCAGTAGCGAACTGGTCCAACGTGTTCCTGAAGATTGCTGGCCCCGGGCGTGAATCGCCGCGCATGATCCAAAGCTGCCGCCGGTTCCCTCTTCGATCGTCAGGTCGAGGTGCGCCGCCAGCGTGCCCGAGTCGGTCAGGCCGCCTGAGTAGAGCTTGACCGCGCTCGGATCGGCGATCGATCCTTGATAGGTGACCTCGATGCATTGCTCCACCGTATCTCCGGGAGCCATGTTGGTGACGTTGAACGCGGCAGACCCGGAGTCATCATCGACCAGCTCGACGTTGCCGGTGCTAAACGAGTTACTGCTGTTCGAGGTGGTATCGCTAAAGGCTGCCTGTGAGGCAGTGAGAACCATCGCTCCACTCGCGAGGAGGCCCAGAACGATGGCGGCGAAGTTGAGCAGGTGGCTGCGCGGTCGTTTCGTCGGATAGGTCGCTGTCATTGCCACTAAATCGGCAAAGGCACCTTGATTCTTGAAGGCATGGGGGCGAATGACCCAAGGCCGGCCACCTAATACACTCTTGCCGTCCGGGATGTGGCGCAGTTTGGTAGCGCACCTGCTTTGGGAGCAGGGGGTCGCCGGTTCAAGTCCGGCCATCCCGACTCAACTCGAACAGGGCCGAATCGTTTTTGGTGTCGAGCTGTTGGAACCCGAGTTCCTCGTAGAAACGCTTCAGTCCTTCAGCAGAGTCTGGACAGTCAAGTCGGACGAGGTTGCGGCCGGTCGCAAACACATAGCGAGCGGCCCATGCGATTAGAGACCGGCCGGCGCCCTGCCCCTGCAAATAAGGGTCGACCATCAGCATCCGGACGTAACCAGCGCGACCGGGCGGCCAAAGCGGGTCGGAATCGAAGTAAACCGAAACTGTCCCAATCGTGTCGCCAGCCACGAAAAGGACATTGCGATCGATCAAGTCGATGAGGTCGGCGGGGGTGATCCGGTCCGGGCTCCACTGCAGATGGCCCTTTTGGAGAAGGTCGAGAGCAATCCGATCACGCAAAACGAGGACCGAGGCGATGTCCGCCGTACGGGCTGCGCGAATCTGGAAACCATTCACCGACATCGATCGTATTTCGGCACGCGCTCACAAACACTGGATCTGTCACTCGCCGCGCGTACCTTCGTTTCTATGGACCCGATCGATCCGGAAACCTGGAAATCGATGACCCGCTGGGAGCGTGCCGAGCTCGGCCGCAAGCTCCGCCGCGATGGCTGGACCTACAGCGAGATCATGGCGGTGATACCGGTAGTGAAAGGCACCCTGGCCGGCTGGTGCAAGGAGATCCGCCTGACAGACGAACAAATCGAGGCGATCAAGGCGCGCGTTCCGAACCAGAAGGGAGTCCCAAAGGACACGAACTGGAAACGGCGACTCGAGATTGAAGGAATTCGAGACGCCGCTCGGACCTCCTTTCTCGACCTCCAGTTTGATCCGGCATGGGTGGCAGGCGTGACGATGTATTGGGCCGAAGGCGCCAAGACCTATCCCTCGTTGAACATGGTGAACACGGACGCAAGAGTGCTTCGCCTATTCATCGCCTGGGTTCGCAGGTTCATCGAGCCAAATGCCGAATTCGGCTTGGCTCTCCACCTGCACGAGGGGAATGTCGACGAAGATGCCAGGGCATGGTGGACAGAAGCGCTCGACCTGCCCGGTGCGATGTTCACAAAGACTTTCATCAAGCCGGCAGGGACTGGACATCGCAAGAATCGCTGGCTCCATGGTGTCTGCCGAGTCAAGATGAGGCGAAGCGCGGATGCCTACCACATGACGATGACTTGGATCGAGTGCCTCGCGGAAGCTTGGCAGCAATCGCCCGGTAAAATCGTCGTGGGTCGCTAGCTCAACGGCAGAGCAGGGCGCTCTTAACGCCAAGGTTGCGAGTTCAAATCTCGCGCGACCCACGACCTAAGGTTCGAGTTCTGCGGGCGTAGCCGAATTGGCACAGGCGCCAGACTTAGGATCTGGTGGGTTCGCCCACTGTGGGTTCGAGTCCCACCGCCCGCACTCGTTTAATCCAGTCGAGGTCGATGACCCAAGAATCGCCGTGCATCGCTGGTGTGACCGGCCCAGCCTTCAAAGTGGCGAGATGGCGGCCATCGTCGGGGCTGGGTCAACCAGGAACTGTTGTCAGCGGAGTGTTGACGACCTGTGGCCGCATGGATTAATCCCAAGCCCGGGTGTAACTCCCGCTAGCAGCTGAACGAGGGTCTTCCCTGCCGCCGTGTTGCGGCTACTTTTGAGCGCGATGGCGGATACGGCCGAAGCAGCAGGCGGGATCCAAGCCCTCCCCACGGGAACGGTCACGTTCCTGATGACCGACATCGAGGGCTCGACCAAGTTGCTCCAGGCGCTCGGGGAGCGCTATCCGGCCCTCCTCGAGGAGCACTACCGCCTTCTACGGGAGGCCTGTGTCGCTGCGCGTGGCGTTGAAGTTTCGAACGAGGGGGACGCGACGTTCTTCGTCTTCCGTGACGCGCCCTCGGCAGTCCAGGCGGCCACAGATGCCCAGCGACTTCTCGCATTGCATGCCTGGCCAGACGGCGCGGTAGTCGAAGTCCGGATGGGGATTCACACGGGGGAAGGGCGACTCCTAGGTGCAAGCTACGTGGGCCTAGATGTCCACCGGACCGCACGCATCGCCGGAGCCGCGCACGGCGGACAGGTCGTCCTCTCCGACGCGAGCCGTGCGCTCGCCGACGGGAGTCTTCCGGACGGGGCGGAACTACAGCACCTCGGTGAACACCGGCTGAAGGACCTCGATCGCGCAGAGCATCTATTCCAGCTCGTTGCACCCGGTCTCCGCATCGAGTTTCCGCCGCTGCACTCGCTCGCCACTGGCCTTCGCAACTTGCCAGCGCAACTCACGAGCTTCGTCGGCCGGACCCGCGAGCGGCAAGAGTTGCTCGCCCTGCTGGGGTCGAGCCGCCTCGTGACGTTGACTGGACCCGGAGGCACAGGCAAGACACGGTTGTCGCTAGAGGTGGCGGCAGCCGCAGCAATCGCGTTCCCCGATGGCGTCTTCTATGTGCCGCTCGCACCGATCGTGGATCCCGAGTTGCTCGTGCCCACAATCGCGGCCGCTTTGGGACTCCGCGAGGGACCAGGTGGCCGGCTCCACGACCGGCTCATCAGCCACCTCTGCGAGCGTGTTCTCCTCCTAGTCCTCGACAACTTCGAGCAGCTGATGGCCGCCGCGCCCGACGTGGGCGAGTTGTTGAGCGGCGCGCCGCGTCTGAACGTTCTTGTGTCGAGTCGCGAGCCGCTCCATATCTCAGGCGAACAGAATTTTCCGGTGTCGCCGTTGCCGGTTCCCGATCGACACAGAGGCTCGTCGCTCGAGCAGCTCCGGTCGGTCGACTCCGTGGCGCTCTTCGTGCAGAGGGCTCGCTTGCTTCGTCCCGATTTCGACCTCACGCCAGAGAATGCAGGCGCCATTACCGAAATCTGCGCTCGCCTGGACGGCTTGCCGCTCGCGATCGAGCTTGCGGCAGCGCGAACGCGCATGTTCAAGCCCGCCGAGATCGCAAGCCGGCTCGATCACCGGCTCTCGTTCCTCGCCGGCGGCCGCGCCCTGAGCGAGCGACAGCGCACATTGCGTGGCGCGATCGACTGGAGTCACGAACTTCTCGAACCCTCCGAGCAAGTTCTTTTCCGGCGCCTCGCGGTGTTCGCGGGCGGGGGTACGCTCGAAGCCGTCGAAGCAGTTTGCCGGCCCGACGAGCTGGGGCTTGACGCAGTCGAAGGCGTGTCTTCGCTCCACGAGAAGAGCCTGCTCTACCGAGACGCCATTGCCGTCGCCGAGTTCCGCTTCGCGATGCTCGAGACGATCCGCGAGTACGGACTCGAACGCCTCAACGGGTCCGGTGAGGCTGCGGACCTGCATCGTCGGCACGCAATGCACTTCCTCGAACTTGCGGAGCGCACGGCAGAAAGGGTCGACGGGCTCGATCAATACCCCTTGCTTGAGATGCTCGACACCGAGGTCGACAACCTGCGGGGGGCGATTCAGTGGATGATCGACGAAGGGGATTTCGAGGCCGCGTTGCGGCTTGTCAGTGCCCTCAACACGTTCTGGGTCTTTCGCAGCCACCTAAGCGAGGGCCGCCGCTTACTGGCGGACCTGCTCGCCCTTAGCGAGACCATCCTCACTCCGGATGCTCGAGCCGCCGGACTCGGCCTCGCGTCCGACCTTGCCGCCTGGCAAGCCGACTACGAAACGGCGATACCAATGGCGGAACAGAGCCTGGCGCTCTTTCGCGAGCAGGACGATTTGGATGGGATCGCTGGCCAGCTGACGAACCTGGGGTGGGGGACGGCGACAAGCGACCCCCATCGTGCCCGTGCCGTGTTCGGTGAGGCGCTCGAGACGTACCGCCGGCTCGGCTCACCACCCAAAATCGGCCAGGCGCTCGTAGGAATCGCCATGCCCGAAATGCAGTTCCGCAATGTTGGCGCGGCGGCGCGATATCTGGAAGAAGCGTCGGCACTGTTCCGCGGGCTCGGCAACGAGAGCATGGCCATAATCGCGGACGGTCTACGGCACGTCTGCCTTCGCCTCGAGGGCGACCTACAAGGCGCCCGAGAGGGGTACCTCGACGTTCTGGCGCGTGCCGAGGCGATGAACGCCGACTTCTCGCTGACGTTGCCGCTCACCGCTCTCGCCGATCTGGCCCTGCTCGACGGTGACCCCGAACGTGCAGCTGTTCTCGACGCGGCGCAGGTCAAGCTTGCCGCGGAACTCGGCGGGACACCGAGTTTTGCACTGATGGGCATCCCTAGCGTGGCCGATCGGGCTCGCGCCCAGCTGGGGAGCGAGCGCTACGAAGCCGCGGCGGCGGCCGGTGAGGTTATGCCGCTCGAGGAAGTGATTCGCCTGGCGCGTTCTAGCAACCCCGGGCCGATCAGTCGCCCTTCTGCGTAATTCATGGGCTCGGAACTGGGAGGAATCGAGCGCGGGGTCGTTTGACCCGCTAGGTATCGCTGTCAGCCGGCTCGGGTGAGCCCGACCTACCCCTTCGCAACACAAGCAGTCCGATGGATCCGGCTGCGATCGACGCGACCAATATGCCGAATCGCGCCTCGTCGGCTGCGCTCGGGCTCAAGGCTATCTCGGCAATGAAGAGGGAAACGGTGAATCCGACACCGGCCAGCAACGAAGCTCCGGCGATCCCTGACCATGTCGTATCGGTTGGCAGTCGGCCAGCACCCAGTCTCGTTGCCAGCAGCGTTGCGGCCATGATGCCCACGGGTTTGCCGAGGAGAAGTCCTGCCAAAACTCCCAGGGTCACTCGTGACGTGAGCGCCAGGCGCACAGATTCGGCAGACAAAGAGACGCCGGCATTAGCCAGGGCGAAAAGAGGCACGATCAGGAAACTGGTCCAGGGATGGAGGCGGTGTTCGAGCCATTCGACAACGGAGACCGCCGATCGTGCCAACCGGGCCGTTTCTGCAACCTCCTCAGCAGAACCGAGGTTGGTGAGTTCGGTCTGATCGATTAGCTCTGGAGAGCGGTAGGGCTTGGTCGGGGCGAGAAGTCCGAGGATGACACCGCTGAGCGTTGCGTGGATTCCCGTCTCGTGAAACGCAAACCAGAGGCCACACCCTGCCACCACGTACAGCCAAGTGGCATCCAGCCTCGCCTTTTGCATGACTAGCACCAAGGCGACGAAACCGAGAGCGGCTCCGATCCAGCCCGGATCGATTTCGCCCGAATAGAAGATCCCAATCACGAGGATCGCGCCGATGTCGTCAACGATCGCCAGCGCGAGCAGGAACAGCTTCAATGCTGGCTTGACGTTCCGGGCGAGCGTCATGATCCCCACCGCCAAGGCAATGTCAGTAGCCATCGGGATTCCCCATCCGAGTGCATTCGGGCCATCGAAGTTGATCGCGGCATAGATCAGCGCCGGAATGAGCATGCCCCCAATCGCGGCGAAGACAGGGAGCATTCGACTTGAGGCGTCTCGCAGCTCGCCTTCGACCAGCTCACGTTTGATCTCAAGGCCCACAACGAGGAAAAAGATCGTCATCAGGGCTTCGTTGATCAGCTCGCGCAGTTGCATGGCGAATGACCACGATCCGAAACGAATCTCGAAGGCGCTTCCCCAGAGTTCCTGATAGCTCGCCTGCCAAGGAGAGTTCGCCCAAACCAACGCAAGCAACGCCGCACCCACAACGGCGACCCCTCCTGCCGCCTCTGTCGCGAGAAAATCGCGAAGAGGACGAATAGGGACTCGGCGATGGGTTGGCTGCGGCATGACTGTTTTCCGCCGACCAGACTTCCCGGCACACCCCTCGTTGGAAGCAAAGTTAGTCGACCCCGTGTAGGGAAGCCCGGACCCAAGGAAACTCGATGTGTGGCGAGGCGGCGGGCCCATTGAGGTCGCCCCTCAGCGTGAGAATTCCCCGCTCTGGGTCAAGCCGATTGCCCTACAAGGCCCAGTCCTAGGTTGCGATAGTCCAAAATTTCGTCAAGCCCCGGAGTGACAATTCCGACCGGGGTCCCTCCGACCGGTGCGGGTCACCTCTCGGCCGGGACCAAATGGGTTGCCACTGTGGACGATGGGGTTCCCTTACCAATGTCCTACTTATCGAGTTACGTCGTCGACCTCTGAGCCTTCGCTTTCGGCAGGAAAGCGATATGGGTCGATTTCTTCCAGTAAAAGCTCGGCTGTTGGTTCATCAGCTCCTGCGTTGAGCCGCTCAATCACCCTCTCCCGGGAGGTGGGGGTGCCGAATGCTGTGACCAAGTCTCCGCTTTGCAGAACCGTCGAGCCGGTGGGAACCATCACCTCCCGTTCTCTTCGGATCGAAACCAGCGTGGACCCTTCTGGCCAGGAAACCTCACGGATCTCGCGGCCATCCGCGATAGAGCCTGGCGGGACGCGAAAGTCGTAGTACCCGGCGGCTGGGTCGGTTCGCTGTGCGAGGCGAGCCCGGTGCAACTCGACGTCGGTCCTGACGGTTAAGGCTTCGTGGTAGGCACGAACGGCGTCCTCACGTCGGAACATGCCCACCAGCAAGTCCGGATGATCTTCGGCAACAACCGGGAGCCTTCCGACGCCGAGCGAGGCCATCCGTTCCAGCGCCCGAGATACTCGTGTGCTGGCGGTGACAGTGGCCGGCCGCGGGGTCATGGCCGCGCCGACCCGGCCCCCCTTCTCCGCTCGCCCGGATCGGGCAATGTCAGAGATGGTGATGATTCCGACGAGTTGGCCGTCCTCAACGACCGGAGCTCCATGTGACTGATGCTCGCGCAGGCGCCGTTCCAATCCGGTCAGATCGTCGTTTGGGTGGGCGGTCATAGTGACGGGACTCATGACCGCAGCGACGTCGATCGTGTCGAGAACGTCCACCTCTCCGGTTCTACGGACGCTGATCCCCATCGATTTCAGACCCAGCGAATAGACCGAGTCGGGGTTGAATCGCTCGGCGAGGAACGTCGCCAGCGTCGCCGTGAGCATCAAGGGAAGGATCAGCTGATAATCGCGGGCCCCGGTGACCTCGAACACAAGAAGGATCGCGGTCAATGGCGCTCGCCCCACCACCGCGAACATGGCTGCCATGCCGACCACGGCGAACGCTCCTGAGTTCAACTCAGAGATGTTCCACGCCGGTTCAACCAGCAGGGCGAAGCCGGCGCCTAGGGCCGCGCCTGTAAACAAGGATGGCATGAACGCCCCGCCCGACGCCCCCGACGAAAGCGTGAGAGCCGTCGCAACAACCTTTGCCAAAGCGAGCAGGATCAAAACCCACCAAACCTCAGAGATGTCCCCGCTCAACAACCGGTTGGTGACTGCCTGTCCCGTCCCGAAGACGCCAGGTTCGACGAAGATCAGGCCAGCCACCAGGAGGCCGGCAACCAACGGACGGAACACACCCAAAGACCGATCGAGGGACCGGCCAACGGGACCGAGAGTGCCAAGTAGTCGAAGGAAGAGGATTCCGACTGCGACCACCACGACCGCCAATCCGGCATAGAGGACTAGCTCGCGGGCATCGCCCAGCTCATAGAAACCTGTTCTGATGGCCAAGCTGTCACCGACCAAGGATTGGGTTGTTACGGCGGCGGTGACCGAGGCAATGACGATCGCGGACATATGCCGGGCCGCGAACGAAGCGAGAATGACCTCGAGGGCGAAGAGCATGCCCGCGATCGGGGCATTGAAGGTGGCGCCAATCCCGGCGGCGGCGCCAGCCGCGACCAGAGAACGGGTCTGGTCCTCTCCAAGGTTGAAGCGTTTCGACACGAAGGACCCGATCGCGGCTCCAATCTGGACGATGGGACCTTCTCGACCGGCAGAACCGCCGCCACCGACCGTCACCGCGGTGGCAAGGATCTTGAGCGGGGCGACCCTCGCCCTCATGCGTCCGCTCTGGACTTCAAGCGCGGCGACAACCTGAGGTACACCATCCCCTGCCACTTCAGGAGCCAACCGTTTAGACAGCAGCCAGGCAACCAAAAAACCGGTGGGGACCGTGAGGAACACCCAGGCGCGCCCCTTATCAATGGCGAAAGGAAGAAAAAATCGCTGGAGTCCTTCGACCAGAGTTACCAGGGCGGCAGCACCTACACCCGCTCCGATTCCCACCAGGGCCGCGGTCAATAGAAACCCGCCCATCTGCCGCTCCGCCAGGACACCAATCGCCGGCAGCTTCCGGAAGCTATCGAGGGGCCGGCTCACCTGGCCAGCGTATCTATCGCCTAATCAACGCTCGGGTTCTCAACGAGCGAAGATCGTCATCAGGCTTTCGTTGATTTCAAGGTTCTGCAACTCGGACTGCAACCCAACCAGCCCTGAAAGCTTGATACGGCCCGTGGCTGGACATCACGCCGGTCTATGAAATCGCTTACGAGGCTTGGCTAAACGGCAGCTGGTATGGGACGGGACGGCACTCGTTGGACTTAGGATCTGGGGTTCGCCCACGTGGGTTCGCCCACTGTGGGTTCGAGTCCCACCGCCCGACAGAAGCCTCGAACGGCAATCACCACCGGTCGATTCTCAGCCCGGACTCGAGAGGGCATTCATCACACCCGGACCTCGATCTCGCTCAGGGCAGGGCGCGTGCGGAGATACTCGGCGGCGGCAGCCTCCCGCTCGTCTTTTAGGTAGTAGGCGATTTCGACAAGTTCGAGTGCCAAACCGTCCGGGTCGCTGAAATAGCACCATCGCCAACCTGCGAGAGGCCCGTCGTCAACCACATTGACGTCGGAGTAAAACTCGACGCCTTTGCCCTCAAGTTCAGATTTCTTGGCACGAATGTCGTCCACCAGGAAACAGACGTGCGCGGCCCCGAGGTAGTTGTTGGGAATGGGCCGGTCACTCTCGACGGGCCGATTTCCGTACTCGATCAACTCCATCATCGAGGCCGGACCAGCCCAAAGGGCGACTTGTCGAAGGGTCGCTCCGGGTACCCCGACCCCCTTCTCTAATTGGGGGCCTGAGAACCAGGGCGTCGGCTCATTCGCAAAGGGAAGTCCGAGGAGATCGTGATAGAAATAGATGGAGCGGTCCAGGTCTCGTACGACGAGACCTACGTGGTGTACAGCCTTGAGTTCCAATGTCTCTCTCCTCTCGAAACGGTCGGTGGGTTGGAATACTCCTAATCGCTAGGCAACTTCATCACATAGCCCGCCGCAGACCGCGCACCTGGCTGTAGATGATCGCCGCCACCATGATGAGCGCGCCCTGGAAGAAGTATTGCCACGTCTGATTCAGGCCAAGGAAGACGGTCGCGTTCTGAACCTGAACGATCAGAAACGCGCCGAATAACGTCCCGATGAAGGTCCCACGCCCGCCGAGAAGGCTGGTGCCTCCCAGGACTACGGCTGTGACGCTGCTCAACGTATACCCCACGCCCTGGGCCGGATCGCCGATACCGAGTTGAGCCAGCAAAACGATGGCTCCAAGGAAGACGAACAACGAGGTCGTCACATATGCCGCAAACGCCGTGCGACTGACATTGATGCCAAGGCGCCGGGCGGAATCCTCGTTCGATCCGATTGCCCGTAACCGCCTGCCCCACTCCGTTTTTCGCAAAGCGACTTCCATCAGGATGGCGATCACAACAAGCACGATGAAAGCCCAGGGCACCGGTCCCAGCTTCGCCATGATCGGCCCGGTAACGGTAGAGCTCATGAAGCCACCTGGGCGATCACGCAGAACGAAGCTCAGCCCGCCGAGAGCGATGTACATCGCCAAAGTGGCGGCGACGGGGGTGAATCGTCCGTACCGAATCAGGGCTCCGTTGATGCCCCCGATGATGACGGCCGCGATGAGCATCAACAGAAACCCCAATGCCATGACGCCGAACGAACGCTCTTCGATCAGAAAGAAAGATGCAACCACTACGAGCAACCCCGCCAGCGGGCCGACCGACAGATCGATCCCCGCCACTAACAAAGCGACTGTTTGGCCGATCGCAATGAGCCCGAGAGCGGACACAAGCATCAGGACCGACGTGATGTTGAACGCATTGATGTATCTGTCGTTAGTCGAGTAGATGTATGCACCAAGCACAACGATTACGAGGGCAAGAATCAACACCGGGGCATAGTCGCCCTGCAAGAAGCGCCCCCAGGATGAAGAGCTGACCTTCGCCACCGGGTCGGCTTGGTAATCCTGTTGCGTGGTGGCGCTGACGGCGGCACGGACGATCCGCTCCTCAGTCACCGCATCTCCGGTCAGCTCGACGACGCTCTGACCGCGTGACATCACGACCACCCTGTCGCACAGGCCTTCGAGCTCGTGTGCATCCGACGACGCGACGATCACAGGGATACCGCCGGCGGCGACCTCGCGAATGATGCGGTAGATCTCGGCCCGGGCACCCACGTCGACGCCTTGGGTGGGCTCGTCCGCGATCAACATGGCGGGCTTTCGCAACAACGCCCGCGACATCACCACCTTCTGCTGGTTCCCGCCGGACAGTGACGCCACATTCGATTCCATCGACGGCGTCCTGACATTCAACGAGTCGAGTTCGGCCTGCACGCCGGCAGCCTCGACGTCGCGCCTCACGAAGAACGCTCGACGGAAGCGCTGCAGCGCGCTGACGGCGGCGTTCTCCCTGACCGAAAGGCTCATCATCAGCCCCTCGCGGTGGCGATCCGCTGGCATATAGGCAGCGCGAGTCCGCAGCGCGCTTGACGAATAAGACGAGCCACTGACTTCGACAGACCCCTTGAACGGGACCAGCCCCGCGAGTGCCGCCAGAAGCTGGCTCTGACCGTTTCCTACCACGCCGGCTACTCCGACGATCTCCCCTCGATTCGCCGAGACCGATATGTGCGAAAACCCCTGCCCGCTCAGATCAGAGATCTTGACGTATTGTTCTGCTCCCTCGGCTGCTGCCTTCTCAGGAAACGTGGAGCCGATGAGGCGACGACCGACGATCCAGGCGAGCAGTTGATCATCGGAGACCTCCTCCACTTTGGCCGTGCCGCTGACTTTGCCGTCACGAAGCACCGTCACTCGATCGGCGAGCAGGCGGACCTCGGCCAGCCGGTGGGTGATGTACACGACCGCGGTTCCCTCGGCGGCGGCGTTTCGAACATGCTCGAAAAGAAGATCGACCGACTCCTTGCCAAGCGGTGCCGTCGGTTCGTCCAGGATCAGCACCTTCGGCGAGACGGCCAGGGCTTTAGCAACCTCCAGGAGATGTTGGTTGGCGATGCTGAGGGTGTTGGCCCGATCGTTGAGGTGCACATTCATGCCCACTTCGTCCAACAAAGCCCGCATCGACGCTTCTTCGTCACCGGCGAACGCGAGGTGCTCGGCCGGCACCGCGAGCCGGATGTTCTCGGCGACGGTCATGTCTGGCAGCAGCGCAGGATGTTGGTGGACGATTGCGATGCCGAGTGAGTTGGCGAGCTTCGGCGTTAGCGAGGATTGTTGAGACCCTGCGAAGGTGATCGTCCCCGCATCGGCCGCGATTTCGCCCGAAGCAATTCCCATCAAGGTCGACTTCCCGGCTCCGTTCTCGCCGAGTAGAGCGTGGATCCCACCAGGGAGGATTTCCAGCGAAACATCGGTTAGGGCGGCGACGCCCGCGTAGCTCTTAAAAATCCCGGAGAGAACCATGGTCGGGTCATCGATGATCTGCGTGTCTTCAGACGTCGTATGGGTCGCCATCCGCTCACTCAAAATAGTGCGATGGGGACCCGCGAGTCTCGCGGATCCCCATCACTCGTTGTCGTTTGCCTGTTGCCGCTAGTCCATCAAGGCGGCTTGGTCCTCTCCGGACATCTCCGCCGAGAGGTATACGTCTCCTGGAAGATCGGGCTCGCACTGGACGGGGTTGGGATCGCCAGTCACCGAATTCTCAAATATCTGGTGCTGGTGTTCGCTCGCGGCAGGCGTTACACCGCCAGTCGCTAGGGCGACCGCCCATTGGATTGCCAAACGCGAGTGATCGTTTCCGGTTTGGATGGTCATCAGTTGGAAGTCGGGGTTGTCCGGCGACTTCTCCTGCCAGAAGCATCCCAGCAAGTTGCCGTCCGACGTCGCGATGGGCGGAATCGAGCGACCGCTATTTTCAAACTCTGGAAGGGCTCCCACTAGGGAAGGGCCGAAGTCGGACACGATGACGTCGATCTCCGGGTTGCTAGCGATCGCCGCCGTCAGCACCTGCTGCGTTACGGCCGGATCCCAACCGGTGGGCTCGAAGGGTTGCTCTCCGATGAATGTGTACAGGCCGGTCGGATCGAGGACTTCGTGGAGGCCTTCGGCTTCGAGAACCCCCTGGCTATTGCCGGGCGGGCCGCTCAACATCAGGACTGTCCCACCCTCAGGAAGGATTTCCAGGATCCAGTTTGCCCAGTTACGGCCGTCATTCACCGGGTCGAGGGCGACATACTTGGTGTAGTCCACTTCGTCCTCGCCGCCGGGGAAGACCCGGTACGGCACCGTGACTACGCCGGCCTCGAACGCGCTTCTAAGCGCAGGAAGAACCGCTTCGCCGGCATCGGGGAACACCACAAGGGCGTCGACGCCGGTGGCAACCATGCCCTGAATGTCGGAAATCGCCTTCTGGGTGTCACCCTGGCCGTCGGCATAAACGAACTCCGTCACGCTCGGGCACTTCGCTGCTTCATCACGAGCGGAGGCGGTCGTCACGAGCCGCCAGCTGTTACCTCCGAAGCCGTCCGTCATACCCAGGACGATCTCGTCGGGACCGCACCAATCGGGAACTTCTCCGGACGCGGCAGCCGTTGTCGTGGTGTCGCCATCAGCGGCAGTCGTCGTGGTGTCACCTGCGGCTGTGGTAGTGATCGCGCCTGCGGCCGTGGTCGTTGTCGCGTCGCCCCCGGCGTCGTCGCCGCCGCAGGCCACAATCAGGGCCAGGGCGGTGAGAACCGAGATCAGCGACACGTTGGGACGCTTACCTCTCATAGATGCTCCATTCCATTCGTTCTTGTCGATCGGCGGCAAGCCGAGGCTCGGCTCCGATTAGAGCTTGAAGGCACGTGGCCTATGGCCGGCTGTTGCTTTTGCGTGCTCCCTCTCTCCGTTATCCCCTGCCATCAGGGGAATGCCTACGCGGGACCCTATACTTCGTCGTCCGGCAATGCAAGCGCTTGCAGTCTGGCTCGCTGGTCTGTAATTTGGCGTCGCTCGCCAGGCTGGACTGAGCCAGCAGGAGGAAAATAGTGCCCGATCAGGCGACGACGGGTGGGCAAGCAAAGCGCCCAGGCATCCTCTCGCGCGTTCAAGGCGGTCTCGTCACAGTCGTCGTCGCGACCGTGTTGCTGTTCCTGGTAGGGGCAGTCGTGGCACCCTCGAGCATCAGCCGGGGAGCCCTGCTCGGAATGCTCCCGTACGCGGCCGTCCTCGTCGTCGCGGGCCTCGGACAGACGCTGGTCGTCCAGCAGGGAGGGATCGATCTGTCCGTGCCCGGGGGGATCTCCCTCACCGTGGTGATTTGCACGCACTTGGCCAACGGGCAAGACAGCAGATTGCCGAGAGCCGCTCTGACTGCATTAGCTGTCGTGCTAATTGCGGGCGCAATCAATGGATTCTTGATTACCTACCGGGGACTCAACCCGATCATCGCCACGCTCGGGATGAATGCGCTGCTCTACGCAGTTGTGCTGGGCCTCTCCGGCGGGATCCCGCGCGGGACGACCAGACTGCTGGCAAACACCGTCACTGGCCACACCCTCGGGATTCCGAATTCGGTGTTCTTCGCGTTGGCGGCAACTTTCCTAGTCACCTTCATTGTGAAGAAGACAGTGGCGGGACGCCGCTTCGAAGCGGTGGGAGCAAACCCGATCGCTGCTTGGGCGGCGGGGCTCCGATCGAAGCGTCACGGAATGGCAGCCTATGTGTGGGCCATGGTGATGTACTGGCTGGCCGGAGTCTTGATCGCCGGGATCGTGGCGCAGCCCACTGCATATCAGGGGGATGCCTACCTGCTCTCCTCGGTGGCGGCCGTTGTCTTGGGCGGGACGTCCCTGCTGGGTGGAAAGGGCTATCCCATCTCAACCGCGTTGTCGGCGTTGTTCCTGACCCAGCTCGGCCAGTTCGTTCTTGCCCTCGGCGTCTCCACGGCGATCCGCACATTGGTCGAGGCTGGCGCCCTCGCCGCTGGCGTGGCGCTCCACACGGTTAACTGGGCTGCAGTGCGAGCTCGGTTCGGACCCAACAAGACCCCGCTCGTTGTGTCGGCTTAAGCCGGGACCGCCAAGTGACGTCGGGGCCATTTCAGCGGGGACGTCAAGGCACCAGAGCGCCAAGCACTAGCCCACCGATCACAGGAGTTGCCGGCCGATGAGAGCAGTCCAATTTGTTGCACCGAACGAAGCCCGCGTGGCCGATGTTGCCGAGCCCGTGCTCGAGGCCGACGACGTCCTGATCGCGTCCCGAGCTGTGGGCATCTGCCACTCGGATTTCGAGTTGCTGTCGGGGCGTTACATCATCCCGTTCAGCATATCCCGTCACGCCAGGTCACGAGTGGTCGGGAGAAGTGGTGGAAGTCGGGAAGGCGATCCAAGGCCTGGCTGCGGGCGATCGCGTGGTCGGAGAGTGTGTGGTCGGACCGGGTGGCCGCGATCACTTCGGCTTCAACATCGACGGTGCTGCCGCCCAACTGTTCAAGGCTCGGGGTGAATGGCTACACAAGATTCCGGACGAGCTGACCTATACCCAAGGAGCCCTGGTTGAGCCGTTCTCCGTGGCATACAACGCGGTTCGTCACCTCGACCGCGTCGACCCGAGCGACCATATTGCCGTGCTCGGTGGTGGACCGATTGGACTGATGTGCGTGATGGCGGTGGCGGCCTGCAATGCCCGCGTGACTCTCGTCGAACCGGACGAAAAGCGCCGGGCCATGGGCATCGGCGCGGGTGCGTCCGACACTCTCGCTCCGACGGTCGACGGTTTCGGGGATGCCGTGAGGGATCTCACAGGCGGACGGGGATTCGACGGAGTGATCGAGGCGGCCGGCTCGCCTAACGCCATGGCCCAGGCGATGGAGGTGGTCGCCCACGGCGGGCGGATCGCCTACGTAGGCATCAACATCGGCTCCCAGCCGCCGGCCCCGATGGGCTACCTGCAGTCGAAGGCGCTCACAATGCGAGGGCTGATCGGTTCTATGAACGTCTGGCCCGAGTCGATCAGATTTCTCGCTCGTGGCCTCGTCGATCCCTCAACGCTCGTGACGGCAACCTTCGGCCTCGAGGAGGCGCTTGATGCCTACGAAGCTGCACGGGACACGCAGCGAAACATCAAGGTCCACATCAGGACTGGCTCATGAGGGCGGCGGTCTATCGCGGCAGGGGTTCGCTTTCGATCGAGGACGTGGGCCGACCCGCCGAACCTGCCGAGGACGAAGTTCAAGTGAAGGTGACCCGCGCTGCAGTCTGTGGGACCGACTCGGCCGAGTGGGACCACGGACCCGTCCTTGCGGTCCCTCCGGTGATCCTCGGCCACGAGTTCACCGGTGAGATCGTCACGATTGGGTCGGCTGTTAGCGGGTTTCAAGAGGGAGATCGCGTCGTGTCCGGTGCAGGTGTGTCCTGTGGGAAATGCGAGTGGTGCAGGGCGGGCCGCACCAACCTCTGCAGTTCTTATTACACACTCGGCCTGCACGTCGACGGAGGACTGGCCGAGTACGTGAATGTGCCGGCATCCACCATCATTGCGGTACCCGATGACGTCTCGAACGATGCCGCGGCGGTTGCCCAGCCGCAAGCGGTGGCGATGCATGCCGTGCGACGAAGCGGTGTAAAGCCGGGTGAGACGTTGGCTGTCATCGGTGCCGGGGGAATCGGCGCATTCATCATCGCCGCCGCTCGGGCTTTGGACGTCGGAAACCTCATCGCCGTCGACATAGACGCCGCCAGGCTCGAGACGGCTTCGAAGCTGGGAGCCTCTAAGACGATCGACGTTTCGGACCGGGATCTGGTGGAAGCGATCCAGGCTTCGAGTGGTTCCGATGGCCCCCACGTCATCATCGAAGCAACCGGTGCGGCCCATGCCCCGGCGGCCGCATTCCAGACGGTCCGACGGGGTGGTCGAGTGTTGCTGGTTGGTCTGCACGACGCCCCTCGCGAGGTCGATCTCCTGTCACTCATCGTCCGTGAGATCGACGTCACAACCACGCTGGCACATGTCCTGGCCGAAGACCTCGCCGACTCCCTCGAGGTCTTGCGAACCACCGACGTCTTCAACATCGTCCTCGACAAAGTGATCGGCCTCGACGAACTGCTTAACGAAGGCATCCTCCCCCTGGCTCAAAAACGTGCCAAGGGAAAAATCGTTGTCGACGTGACCCGGTAGTGGGCGATTATCAGAGGGTCAGGCGACAGCCGAGCCGAGAACCTTGACTTCCTGCCCCGAGGGATCGATCAATCGCTCGAACCCGTCTGACACGATCGAATCCAGAGGCAGTTTGGAGGTGACGATCTTCTCGACGGGATATTTGCCGGCGGCAACGAGCCGGATGACTCGCGGCCAATCGGTCACGTTATAGCACCAGGTGCCCTCGATCCTGAGGTCCTTCATCGCCCACATCTCGGGAAAGGTGGTTGCTGGTGCCACATGAAGTCCGGTCTGTATGACAGTGCCCTGTGGCTTCACCGCCTCGACACACGCGTTGAACGCAGCCTCTTTCCCTGCGCACTCGATCGCCGCGTCGACACCCTCGCCCTGGGTAAGTTCTCGAAGTCGCCCCGTCAGCGCCTCCCCAGTCTCGGAAAGTACGGGCCCGACATCCAGTCCTGCAGCGAATGCACCGCGGTTCGGGTTGGGCTCAGAGATGATCACCTCACCGGCTCCGATAGCGGCGGCGGCGAGGGCTGCCAGGGCGCCGATGGGTCCGGCTCCGGTAATCAGAACTCTGCCACCGGCAGGAAACTTGGCTCGCTCGACTCCATACATCGCAACTACCGCGGGTTCGATGGCGGCCCCTTGGATGTCGGTGACCTCATCGGGAAGACGGGCAACCTGGTACTCGTGCACAAGGGAGTATTCAGCCAATCCGCCGCTCGAGGAGCTAAGGCCCGTGCATGCCATGGTGCGACACATGTGATGCTTCCCGAGCCGGCACTGGTCGCATCGTCCGCAGAAGATGAGTGGCATCACCGAGACCCGGTCGCCGATTGCGACCGAGGTGACCCCTTCGCCGATTTCGACCACGTTCGCCGAGAACTCGTGGCCGAATATCTGGGGAATGGTGACGCCTGTAAGCGGGTGAGGCTTCGCCGGCGTGACAATCGGGCCCGATGTGTATTCATGGAGATCGGTGCCACAGATGCCGCACCAGAGGGGCTGCAGGAGCACATCTCCCGGTCCCGGAGGTGATGGTTCCGGAACGGATTCGACTCGAACGTCGCGCGGGCCGTGATAGACGACTGCGCGCATGCTCAACTCGCTTGGGCCGGCTCTGGGTCTGCGCCCTCGCGGACATAGCCAGCCTCGGCGAGGGTCCCGGCACCTCCGTAGCACCACACCATCACCGCTCGCTCGGTCTCCGAAGTGTTGTAGAAGCCGTGGTAGGCGTCGGTGGGCACGAAGACGATGTCCCCCGGCCCCATCGCCACGTCGTCGTCGCCGACCCGGGCAATGCCGTGGCCTTCGACTATGTACTCGGTCTCCTCGGCATGAGGATGCCGGTGGATGTCGTGCTTGGCCCCGGGCGGGAAAACCGTGATGCCGAACACGGTCTGCTGGGCGTTGACGGAATCCCGGGTGATCAGGAACTTGACGTTCATGTCAACCCACCCGTCCTCGGCTTTCAACGTGCCGTCTGCATGGAAGGAATCGACATGGACCTTCATCGGATGGGTGTCGTGGATCGGTTCTGCCATCTCCCCTCGCCTTCCAAGGACCTGGCGGGAACCTACTCCCCTACAATCCCGCTTGCAAGCGCTTGCAATGGAGGGTCGGATGCGCATGGACGGCCGCAGGGTGATCGTTACGGGAGCTGCACAGGGCATCGGTCGGGGCATCGCTTCCCGGCTTGCCCAGGAGGGTGCGAGCGTGATGATCGGTGATCTCAATTTCGACGGAGCCGAGGCGGTCGCCACCGAGCTCAAGGAGGCGGGACTCATCGCAGCCGCGCACACAGTCGACGTGAGCCGCCGGGACTCGACTAAGGATTTGATCGCCGCCACGGTGACACAGTTCGGCCGAGTCGATGTGATGTTCAATAACGCAGGCTTCAACAAGCCGGAGCCTTTCCTCGAAATCTCCGAAGAGGTCTGGCACCGGGTGATGGACGTGAACGCCCTCGGTGTGCTGATCGGAACGCAGGAAGCGGCAAAGCAGATGATCGCTCAGGGCAGTGGTGGCAAGATCATTAACACCGCATCGATCGCCTCCCGTCAGGGATATCCAAGTTTTGTTCCTTACTGCGCATCGAAGTTCGCGGTCTTAGCGATCATCCAGGGCGCGGCGAGAGCCCTCGCAGCACATGGGATCACGGTGAACGGTTTCGCTCCTGGAGTGGTCGACACCCCCCTCTGGAAGCAGCTCGACGCCGACCTCGTCGCCATCGGCGATGCCGAAGAGCCGGGGCAGGCGATGAAAGATTTCTCGGCGGGAATTCTGCTCGGTCGGCCAGCACAACCCGAGGACATCGCCGGAACCGCGCTATACCTCGCCTCGGCCGACTCCGACTACATGACTGGCCAAGTGGTGATGATTGACGGCGGGATGGTCCTCGTCTAACTGACGATCATTCAATTACGTCAATTGCTTGGTTGACCCTCGGGGAATGAAGATCGGATCGAGGGAGACGGATTCCACGCCTTGTTCACCGGCGAGTAGCCGCAGCGCGACCTCGCCGGCGGAATGCCCCACTTCCCAGCCCGGATAGTGGACCGTGGTGAGGCTCGGGGCAAGAAACTCGGTCAAAGGCATATCGTTGTAACCCGACACCGAGATGTCCTCAGGGATGCTCAGCCCATGCTCGCGAATAGACGCCATGGCTCCGATCGCCATCGCATCGTTGTGAGCGAAGACAGCGGTTGGTGTTTCCGAAGCGGAGTCGAAGAGCTTCGTCATCAGGCGGAAGCCCTCTTCGAGCGTCGGCTGGATGGCTTCATCTCCAATCGACAACTGGCGGAGATGCCGTCGGTTCAATACCGCTGCAAAGCCCTCACTCCTCAAGAGAAAGTTCCTCACATCGCTCGGGCCGAGGAGTTGGGCGACGAGCTTGTGGCCCAGGTCCGCAAAGTGTTCGGCGACCATCTCTCCCCCGCGACGATCGTCGTGGGTGACTATTGGCACCGAGACGCCGAGCAGGGTTCGAGCCGCGACGACTGTGGGAACGATCCTCCCGGCCGCTTCGATGACTTCCGCGTCCTGGCGTTGCGCGGCGAGAATGATGATGGCATCCACGCCTCGAGCCAACATGTGGTTGATCAGCTCTCCCAGCACCTGGGAGTCGTTATTGGTCTCGGCGATGATGGGGACGATTCCGTCCACGACCACGCGGCTGGCCACACCGTGAAGGATCGGCGTCACCCAGGGGTTGCCGAGGTCTGCAGCGATGACGACGATTGTCTGCGTGCGACCGGTCATGAGGCTTCGGGCCGGAAAATGGGGCCGGTACCCGAGCCGCTCGGCGGCTTCTGTGATCAGCTCCCGTGTTTTGGAATTGACCATCAACGAACGGCGAGGATCGAGAGCTCTCGAAACCGTCGACGAGCTGAGCCCGACATCGTCCGCAATGTCGGCGAGGGTCGGTCCGAATCGCGTTTGGATTCGGTGCCCGGACTTATGCATTAGGCATGTCGCACGTTGAGTCCGTCCTTCGAGGTTTCAATTTCAAGAAGGGATGATCCGCTCGCTGCGGAGTCGCTCGAACAGATCCAGGAATGACCGGTCGGTGGGTTGGTAGTCGGTGAATCCGAGAAGACGGCTCTTGGTCATGTCGGTGAAGGTCTCGATTGTCCTGCCGAGATCGGCGTCGGAGTGCCACCAGGAAGCAAGTTCGTCGAGGGGATGCGGAGCAAGATCATGTTTCTCGACGATCCGATTCCATATCGGGGATGCGTCCGCCATCTGTTCGACCAGCGGCGTCGGGCGTCCCGGGTATTCGGCCGCCTCAACACCGAGGCCTTCGGCGAGGATGTTCCACATCCGCCTCCATCGAAATTGATCCCCGTTCACGATGTTGAATGCCTCGTTCGCAGCTTTCGGGGTCACCGCGGCCCATTCGAGATGGCGAGCAAGGATGCGAGCGTCCGAGACGTCGGTTACCGCGTTGTACTGCTCGGGTGAGCCCGGGAACACGAAAGGCCGACCGGTCTCCCGGCAAATCGCGGCGTAGACGGCGAGCGTGACGCCCATGTTCATTGCATTCCCGATTGCCCAACCGATGACTGTGTGGGGCCGATGGACCGACCAGGTGAAACCGTGGTCGCTCGCGAACCCCCACAAGATGTCTTCCTGGTCGTAATAGAAGTTCTGATAAGGGAGGCGTTCCTGATCCTCGCGAAAGGGAGTGTCCGGTTTCACCAGTGCGTACGCCTCGAAAGGACCCAGGTAGTGCTTCAACCCGGTGGTGAGGGCAACATGCTGCAGGCTGGGGGCGCCGGCAACCGCGGCCAGGAGGTTGCGCAGCATGGCCCCGTTCACGGCAATGTTCTCGGCCTCGGTGGCCTGGCGCGACCAGGCCGTGAAGAAGACGTGCGTCGGGTCCAGTCCGACAAGAGCTTCTTTGACTGACGATTCGTCGGTCAGATCAGCGGCGACGCGAGTGACTCCAGTCTGATTAGATGATGGACGCCGGGCCACGCCGATGACGTCCCAACCGAGATCTCCCAGGTGGCTGGCCAACGCTCCACCCTGGATCCCGGTGACGCCGACGATAAGAGCTTTCTTCGCCTGGTCCGTCCGGCTTTCCATCTCCAACTCCTGATTCTGCAAGCGCTTGCAGTAACTCTAGACCGGCCGATTGGCGAGGGTCCGTTGACGCTGACAGCCTAAAGATCGCGCGAGGTGTCAGCGCTTCACAGTGTTTCGCTGAACCACTTCTGAGCGTGGCCGGCAGCGACCGCGAGTTTGTCCTGATCCGAGTAGAGGGTCATGTGGGTCGTGTGGGGCAACACCTCGAGATGCTTTCGCGCCGACGGGATCGCGTTGAAGGCTCCGATCTCGAGATCCCAGAGGGTGAGGTCGTCACCTTCGGCCACGATCATTAGAACCGGAGTGTCGTAGATACGCTTCACGAACGGTCCAACGTCGTAGTTCTGGAGCAGCTCTACCGACTCCACTGTGCTGCGGTTCTGGTACAGCGGGGCCGAGCTCTCGCGAATCGCATTGAAAGTCTGGAACGTCTCGGGGAATGGCCACGCCGAGACTTCGGTGTTGGGATCGGGAGCGGCATGGGGCAGATACAGCCGATTGCCGGGATCGTCGTAGCGAAGCTGGCGGTCCTGGGCCACCAGGGCGGCGAGACGCCGGTACCCCATCGTCCCGTGGACACGGCGCATGTTCTCGTATCCGTCGATCACCGGGATCTGGCTGACGATGCTTTGAACGCGGGGATCAATCGCAGCGAGGATGAGTGTGTGCCCGCCTGAGTACGAGATGCCCCAAGCCCCTATCCGCTTGGCATCCACGCTTGGGTGGCGCTCGAGGAAACTAATCGCAGCTTGATAGTCGCGGATTTGAGCCCAGGGATCGAGGTGTTGGCGGTCGTCGCCGTCGGACACACCGAGGTTGCGGTAGTCAAAGATCAATGCGTTCAACCCTGCAGCCTGGAACGCTTCCGCGTAGGTAGGCATCACGATCTCACGGACGTAGCACCAACCTCCAGCCAACACCACGGTAGGGCGGGGTCCCGCGCTGGACTCGTGATACAGCCATCCACGGCAGACCAGGCCCTCCGATAGGAACTCGACGTCCTCCCTCATCTCGCGATGCCTCCTCAACCTGGGATGGAAACGGGCGTGCGCTTCGACTCTAGGTAATGCGGTCTCTCGGGTTTACCCGAGAGCAGTTCGCCCCGCACATCGAACTCGAACCACAGCGTTGCGCAGTTGCGAGTGGCTCGCCGGGTGTGATCGAGAGCGGCTGCCAATGGGTCATGCTGATCGAGAGCCTCGGACAGTTGCCTTTGCAGCCATGCGCTCTACAGCCCAACATGGCTGGCTCGATTGCTGTCAGGTACTTGCCATCGGCGTCTGAACCAATCGATCGGCACTCTCAACGGTCAGTTGCGGCGACCGCCGCCGAGCAGACCTCCGAGGATGTCGGTGATCGAGTCCTGGCCAGCTGACGTGCTTCCGCCACCGCCAAGAATTCCGCCCAGGAGATCGCCAAGACCGCCGCCCCCGGAAGCGCCGCCACTGGCACCCGGCAGCAGGTCCTCCAAGCCACCGCGTGACGACGTCGTCGCAGTCCCCCCAGCAGGCGTCTTCTGCGCTCCACCGAGGAACTTGCCAGCCAGCCAGGACAACACCAGCGGAGCCAACATCGGGAGAAGCTTCCCCATCAACCCTTCCCCCGCTCCCCGAGCACCCAGACGGTTGACCACCTGCTCGCGGTTGTCGCCGAAGATGTGGCCGACAATCTGATCGCCATCGGTCGTGTCGACACTCCTCAGGTCCACGCCACCGACGGAAGTCCCCAGGTGCTGGCTTAGAGCTCGTTCCAACGAAGCGGCCCCCTGGGGGTCGGCGGCGTTGGCCTGCATTCCACCCAGCAAAGCGGGCAGGGCCTGGCGGGCTGCCTGTTCGGCGGCGGTCTCGTCGACCCCGAGTTGGTCGGCCAGCTGTCGTATCGGGATCTGCGAAAGGATTTCGTCAACTGCACTCATCGGAGTCTCCTTGTTCGAAACTGGCTTTGCCAGCGTCGGCCGATTCCCCTGAACGGTATTTCCCAACCCTGCAGAGGCCCTACGTCCCGAGTCAGGTACCCACTAACGACGGTTGCCAATCCTCCGGCGGCGACTGGGGGTCAAGAGTGAACATCGGCTCTTCAAATGGCCGGCGGATGATTTGGCGCGGCCCCAGTTGCGATGTCTGGCAGTCGGCTAGTTGCGGATGCCATGTCGACCCGTGGAACGGGCGTGGGGAGGGGTCTCGGGCTGGTATGAACCGGCTTGGATGGCGGCGTCGATTGCAGCTATTTCTGCGAGGGAAGTTGAAGCCAACTCTTGGGTGAGGACGCGCTGGGTACGGGCCCAGGTGTCGTGAACAGGACACGTATCGTCCCAATCACAAGGACCATCTCGGAGCACACAGTGGTCAAACGTGGAGGGTCCTTCGGCCGCCTCGACGATATCGAGGAGGCTGATGTCGCTTGGAGGTCGGGCTAGGCGATAGCCTCCATGGGGCCCGTGGCTGGCTTCGAGCAGTCCCTCGGCGACCAGCCCGGCCAGGATCAGAGTCAAGGTCTTGTAGGGGATGTGCATCTCGGTGGAGATCTGACGAGCCTGGCGGAGGCCGGCCCCGTGGTGGCGTCCGATCGAGATCATGGCTCTAACGGCGTAGTCGCCTTTTCGTTTGAGGCTCAGTTGCATAGTTGCTCCAACAGAACCTAGCTCCAACCTTACTCATGTCTCATAGAATTCCAATCTAAGGTTAGAATTCAAGAAATGTGTTAGAGTATGATCCCAAGCAAGCAGCTATATGAGGAGGACTCATGATTACTACTGCAGTGCGCCATTCAGTCCCGGACTTCGCGAAGTGGAAGATCGTGTATGACGCGTTCCGTCCCACATCCGAAGGAGCTAAGTACGCAAAAGTCAGTCGCTCGGTGGACGATCCCAACATGGTGACAGTCGTCGCCGGTTTCGATACCCTCGAATTGGCTCAAGCCTTCGTCAATAACCCGAAGCTCAAGGCAAAGATGGCCGAAGCCGGTGTCGTCGGTTCCCCGAGGGTCGAGATCAACGAGGAAGTCGAGTCGATCTAGTTCGAATGTCATAACTGACGGACGTCCGAAGGACGTCTGGAAGACTGAGGCCCCCCGGAGGAAATCCGACGGGGGGCCCTCCACGTATGGATGACGGTCTAGGGCGCGTCGATGCCCGCTTCGGACTCGAATTAGTTCGAGAACTACGCGGCTAATGACTTAGAGCGCGGCAACGGGCGTGGTGATGCGAGTGATCAACACCACGCTTAGGGCGGCAACCCAAAAGAGAAATATGAGTCCACCGAATATGAAGAAGGGCCAGATCGCCACCAACAACAGGACTCCTCCAACCGCACCGACCCAAGCCAACCACCGAGGGATCACCCCATGTCGTAGGGCAACGACGAACGTGGCTCCAACGAGAAGCGCCATCCCGTAGTTGGCGGCAAAGAAGAGGTGTTCGGAAAAGCTGGCAGCCAGTCGAGCCCCCGCAGGGTCATCTCCGTAGTCAGCAAGCGAAACCGCGGCGGCCAAGAACGCCGAAGAGGTCAAGAGGGCAGCTCCTGCCATGACCCCGCCTCCGAAAGCAACTGCCGACAGTCGACCGGTTCCTCCCTCAGCCCGACGGAGAGTGCTCCGCAAGGTGCCGACAAACCAAACCAGAGCCAAGGCTGCCAGGCCTCCCCCGTAGACAGCAAGCCAAGCTTGCCCCGGATTGTCAAGCAGCTGAGCTGCGACCACCGCTGCCTCGTCGCCTGCGGGGTCGACCACCGGGTCGAAGAGCGCAGCAATGAAGAGCGCTACAAAGATGAATCCGGATCCTGCTGCGAGCCGCTCCCACTTTGATTCGGGCACTATCTCATTATCAGGGACCGAAATCATCGCTC
>CAVXIT010000010.1:0-261099 GCA_963761985.1 uncultured Acidimicrobiia bacterium | reverse complement strand
GCTCGGCCTCGTGGAGATCGAGTTGATGGGCCCGTTCTTCGGTGCTCCACCCGAGAACATCACCAGCGATCTCGGCGAGGGCAGGAGCGTCGGCCCGGGCGTGATCGGGTGAGAGCAGCGCCAACCGGGTGCGGCGCAGGGTGAAGTCGGCGAGGCTGGAGAGCGCCTCGTGCTCCAGCGCATAGACAATCTCACCAAGGCGAGTCCGGTTGTCGGCCAGGATGCGGGTGCCGTCCTCGACCGAGGAGAGCATCTCCTGGGCAACTCCCGAGCGAGTGCCATAGCGAGCGTGCAGGGGATCGTCCTGGCGTCCGCCTCCGGCCCCGGCCAGCGGCAGCTGCCTGGTTCTGCTCTTGCTCTTGTACGCCAGGCGGCGGGTGACCCGGTCGGCCACCTCGGCAGCGATACGTCGATAGGTGGTGAGCTTCCCACCTGCCACCTGGAAATAGCCGGGCTCGGTTTCGCTGACGAGATGCTCGCGCGAGGCCTCGGCCGTTTTCACCGTCCCGTCGCTGGCTAGGGCGCGCAGGCCGGCGAATGTCGCTAGCGCTTCCAACCCACCAACGTCGAGGTACCGGCTGACATGGTCGAGGAGATATTTGACGTCGTCGTCGTTGGCGATCGGGTGGAGTGGTGAATCGGAGAAAAGCGTGTCGGTCGTTCCGATCAGAGCGCGGCCAGCCCAGGGGATGATGAAGAGAACCCGCCCATCGTCGGTCTTGGGCAAGACCACAGCGCGATCACCAAGCCCGATTGCGTCCTTGGCCACGATGACATGAGCGCCTTTGGATAAGAGGAGCGGGGTCGGTTTCTGTCCCGGGGGAGTGAACGCACCGGTGGCGGCCACCACGGCTCTCGTCCGCAGCATCCCCTCTCCGGTGCCAACTTCGAAGCCCGCTTCGACAGGCACAACTGACCACGCCCGCACGCGATTTGCCGCCACTGCGCCATGATCTACCGCCGTTCGTGCCAGGGCGATAACCAAACGGGCGTCGTCGGTCTGGGCATCTGAGTAGGCAAAGCCGCCTCGCAGCCCTTCGGCCCGCAGCCGCGGCGCGGCTTTGAGCACCTCCGACTTGGACAGGCGGCGGTTGCGCTCGCCGGGACGGCCAATCCCGCCCAGGAGGTCGTAAAGCGTGAGCCCCAGACCGAGCAGGATCGACGCGCGCCGGCCCGTCGCGGCCCAGGCGGGAGCGTCGGCCAGGCCGAATTGGTCATAGACCGGCACGACAAACTCGAGCGGCTCGAAGAGGTAGTCGGCCACCCGCGCCAGAACCCGCTGTTCGCGCAAGCCCTCGGAAACCAGGTGGAATCGGAACTGGGGGAGATAGCGAATTCCGCCGTGGAAGAGCTTGGTCGAGCGGCTCGAGGTCCCCGCCCCGAAGTCCGTTTGCTCGAGCAGTGCCACCCGCAGACCGCGCGATTGCAGGTCAAGGGCCACACCACAGCCGATGACTCCACCACCGATGACAACAGTGTCGAACGTCGGGGCGTTGGCGAGCGAATCCTGATGTTGGCGATGGGTCCAGTTGCCGGGAGACACGGGGCCCGAGCAGGTTACGTCCCGCCGCTGTGGAGAGGGCGCTGGGTATGATCGCCGCCCGGCGACCACCATTAGTCGAGGCGTAAGGAGACACCATCTCGTTCCCGGATTGGCTGGCAGTGGGCCGGGTGATGGTTGTGCCCATCATCATGGCTCTCACCAGGTCCTCGGACCGTCTCGAGCATGCGCTTGGCTACGCCGCCTCATTGTTCGTGGTGGCGGCCGTGACCGATTTTCTCGATGGCTACCTGGCGCGTCGTTGGCACGTCGAGTCCGTGCTGGGCGCCTTCCTCGACACCACCGCTGACAAGCTGCTTGTCACCGGAGCATTGCTTGCTCTGACCTCGATCGGCAGAGTCTCGATTTGGGCGGCGATGGTGATCATGATGCGAGAGTTCGCCGTCCTCGGCCTGCGCGGACTCGTCGCGCTGGGTGGCGGAATCGTCAAGCCGTCGACCTGGGGAAAGATCAAAGCCACGGCTCAATACGCCGCCATCGGTTTGGCCTTTATGCGATTGCCGGAGAGGTGGGGGCCCATGTATCTCGACCAGTGGGCGATGTGGATCGCGGCGATCATCACGATCGCTTCCGCGTGGGGATACTTCTCCGCCTTCTCCCGAGTGGTCGCCACCAGCCGAAGCGGAGCCAGTTCTTCGTGACGGTGGCTATCACCGGGGCGACCGGGATTGTCGGAGGAGCAATCCTCCGTCACCTCCTCGCCGAAGGGCAGTCGGTGCGAGCTCTCGTTCGGGCAGAAGCGACCTTGCCGGCCGACGTCGAACCGGTGCTGGGTGACGTTCTCGATCGGAAGTCGCTCGAGCGTTGCTTTGCCGGAGTCGACACCGTCTATCACGTGGCAGGAGTCAATCAAATGTGCAGCCGCAATCCCGCCCGGATGACTCGGGTCAATGTCGAAGGGACCCGGCTGGTCGTTAAGGCCGCGAGCGAAGGGCGACTCGTTCACACCTCCTCGGCTGCGACCCTCGGCGAGAGAGAAGGTGAGATTGGTGACGAGACCTCGATCCCCAGCGGGGAATGGCACAGCGCCTACGCCCTTTCGAAGTGGCAGGCCGAACAGGAAGTGCTCGCGGTTGCTGGTCGCCAGGATGTGGTGGTGGTGAATCCATCCTCGGTTCAAGGTCCGGGGCGAGCTACCGGAACCGGAAAGCTGTTGCTTGGGGTCATGGCCGGGCGCTTGCGGACGCTGGTCGAAACCCGGCTCTCGATCGTCGACATCGACGACTGCGCCCGAGGTCATCTTCTCGCCGCCGCCAAGGGAGAAAGCGGACAGCGCTATGTCCTCAACTCGTTCTCGATGGCGCTATCAGAGGTCGTGCGAATCATCGAGGAGGTCACCGGGCGAGACGTCAGCGTGCGATACCTTCCGCCACTAGTTGCCAAGCTGGCGGGAACAATCGGCGGAGGAATGTTTCGTTTGTTGGGCAAGGATGCCCCGATCTGTGCGGAGTCTGTTCGGACCCTGCTTCACGGCCACGTGTATGACGGCACGAAGGCGACCCGCGAGCTCGGACTCGTCTACACCTCTGCTGACCTCACCTTCCGCCGCCTGCTCGATTGGGCTCGTCTGGAAGGAAAGATCTGAGCTTCACTGTCGACGACGTCAACCAGCTAGTCGCCGAGGGGTTTCCGTCCGCCCACGCCATCGGATTTCGGTGCGAGGAATTCGGCGAAGGGTGGGCGGTGGCGCGGTGGACCTATCGAGCTGATGCATTGCGCCCCGGCGGCTACGTGCCCGGTCCGACGCTTTTCGGACTGGCCGACGTCGCGCTTTGGTTCGCATGCTTCACGGTTCTTGGTCTCGAGCCGATGGCGGTGACCTCCGATCTTTCGATCGCCTTTCTCAGACCAGCACTAGGCAGCGATGTACTGGCGCGCGCTGAACTGTTGAAAGTGGGCCGGTCGCGTCTTTACGGCCAGGTCGATCTGTGGGTCGACGGAGCCCGCGACCGCTTGGTCGCCCAGGCGCATGGAAGCTACGTGCCTCCCCCCGATCGGAACAGGTCCGGCTCCAGGTAGATCAAGCGAGCCATCGGTTCGGCGGCACGGATCGCCGCTTCCACCTGATTGACCTCGTCTGCCAGACGAGGAATGTCGAACTCGTTGGCAAACTCGATCTTGGCTGCGACGAGGAGCTCATCGGGCCCGATGTGCTGGGTGCGGAGATGAATCAAATTGCGGACCGCAGGATGACCCGTGATCGCGCTTCGAATCGCATTCTCCGCGGCGGTCCCGGCGCGTTCCCCAAGCAGCAGCCCTTTGGTTTCGATCGCGAGGACGATGCCGATCACGATCAGCAGGACCCCGATGGCGATGGAGCCGATCGCGTCCCAGCGGGCGTCGTGGGTGATGGCGGCGAGGGAGACTCCGAACAGGGCCAGAAACAGGCCGATCTCGGCGCCGATGTCCTCGAGCAGAACCACCGGAAGCTCGGGGGACTTAGAAGTGCGAACGAATTCCCACCAACCCATTTCTTTGGGCTTGACATGGTTGGCTTCGCGCACGGCGGTGCGCAACGAGAAGGTCTCGAGCCCGATCGCCACCACCAGGATTCCGATCGCCACCGGGAGGTTCTCGGTCTCGTGGGGATCGATCAGCTTTTGGATCCCCTCATAGAGCGCAAAGAGACCGCCCATGCTGAAGAGGACCAGGGCCACGACGAACGCCCAGAAGTAGCGTTCGCGTCCAAAACCAAAGGGATGGTCTTCGTCGGCTTTTCTAGCCGCCCGGCGGCCGCCGAGCAGCAGAAGCGCCTGGTTGCTGGTGTCGGCCAGCGAGTGGCCAGCTTCCGCCAGAAGACCGGCGGAGCGAGTCACGAAGAATCCGACCAGCTTGGCGATGGCGATGCCGAGGTTGGCGAAAAACGCGGCGATGATCGCCTTTTTCGATCCCTCCTGCATAAGGGATCAGATTGGCACACTCAAGCCGTGGCGGCGGTTCGCCTTCCGACGTTTTCGAGATAGCGCCCGGCTGCCAATTGCAGATGGTGGGAGACGGCCGCCACCGCGGCTCGCTTTTCCCCTTCGCGCCGGGTCAGCGAAACGATCTGGCGGGTTCCATCTACCTTGATGTAGCGCAACGCATCTCCCGCTCGGTAGAGGGCTAACTCCGGAAGGATCGCCACCGCTCCCATCGCTTCGACGAGTTGTAAAGCGACCCCGAAGTCGTCGGATTCGAACTTCATGGTGGGCTCGAAACCGTCGGAGCGACAGATCGAATGGGCCGCTCTGCCGCAGTCGGAAGCCGGTGATGGTCCGACCCACAGCGCATCGCTCGCTTGGGCAAGTCGCTTGATCGGCGAATCCTTCGCCACCACGAGGTAGAGCGGTTCCTCGAGCAGGACCGTGCGCCGGAGTTCCTCGTGTCGGCGGTGGGGGACGTGTCGATAGCGCTGGTCGATGGCGATGTCGAGGTTGCCAAGGCGAAGTTCCCGCGGAGCTTCGTTGTCGCCGAGCTCTATCAAGCCGAGATCGATCTGGGGATACTCATCGGCGATGTTGCGAAAAGCATCGGGGATGAGCACTGCCATCACGCTCTGAAGCGCGCCCACCATCACCCGTCCCGAAACCTCTCCGCTCGCCTCGGCGACGGCGGTGTTAGCGCGCTCGAGAGCATCGAAGATGGCCGGGGCGTGCGAGAGCAGCACCTCTCCAGCGGGCGTGAGCACCACGTTGCGTCCTTGGCGCTCGAGCAATTTCGCTCCTACTTCCTCTTCTAGGACCGAGAGCTGCTGGGAGATGGCGGAGGGGGTGTAGGCGAGGGCGTCGGCGGCAGCGGTAACGGTGCCGCGCTCAGCCACCTCGCGGAGAAAGCGAAGGCGTTTGGGATCGATCATCGTTAAGAGATACTACCAGGAATCTATCCGATTTGTTAATGGACATGAACGATCGGATCACCGATAATTCACTCATGGAACAGATATTCATACTTCTCGTCATCGCCACCGTCCTGGCTCTGGTCGGCGCAGCCTTCGGAGTCGACAGCCGCGAGCACCAGCGCCTCTAACTCAAAATTCAGCGAAACCTGGGTCGGAAACCCCCTAATTACGGTGGGTTAGGCCCAGGTTTTCGCGTTTGTGCCCGGGCGGCTGCGGGTATTTAGGGTTCCGCCAAGGGGGCACCATAAAAAGCGGAATCGATCAGGAAGCTAATTTCGACTCGCCAGCCGACGCTGGATATCGAGTCTGGCTCTATGACGTCGATGGGGAAGATGCGCCTTCGAACGTCGCCGATTTCGTTCCCTCGAAATTGGGCGACGAACAGATCATGTGGGTCGACGTCGACCTCAGCGTGGCCGGACAGCTTGACCGGCTGTGGGATGAACTCTCGGTCGATGAAGGGGACAGAGGGTCGATTGCGCCCGGAGATCGGCCGACCTTGGTGCGCCAGAGCGACTTCTTGCAACTGAATGTTCTCGTAGTTCGGCAGGTCGAGGACGGATTTGAACCCGTCGGTTTGCACTGCCTCGTCTCAAAGAACTGGATCGTCACGCTCCATGAGGGAAAGCTGGACCTCGCCGATAAGTTCAATGAGCCTCTCGAAGGCGAAACGCACCTCGGCCGTCTCGACGGCCCCGCATTTCTGTCAGTGGTGCTCGAGTGGCAATTAAGCGGATACTTCGACGTGATCGAGGGATTGCAGATGGAGATCGACCGGCTCGACGAGGAACTTCTCAAGCCGACCCGCAACCGTCCCGCCCTCCTCGAGCGCATGCTCGAAATGCGAAGAAGGGTCACCGCCCTACGGCGTGCTTTGGGACCTCATCGAGACGTGTTCAGCCTCTTGAGTCACCCCGAATCCGAGGCGCTCATAGGATCTGAGTCCGCCGAGATCTATGCGCGTCTGGAGAAACGCCTCGACCGCGCCCTCGGTGCGGTTGCAAGCACTCGGGAGATGATTGCCGGCTCATTCGACATCTTCATGACGCAGACGTCCCATGCCACAAACGAGATCATGAAGCGGCTCACCCTGGTCTCGGTATCTGCTGCTCCCCGCGGTGGTGGTAGCCGGAATCATGGGTATGAACTTCAAGATCGGCCTGTTCGAAAAACCATGGATGTTTGGAGTAACCCTGGGGATCATGGCAGCGTTGGCCATTGCCACACTTTTTGTCGCCAGGAAAAGGAAATGGGTTTAAAGGCGACGACCGGCCCTCACTGTTCAGGTCGCCAGGGCGCTTCCTCGTCGATGTCCCCGACAAAATCGGGTAGCGCCGTATGCCCGAGCGCCTGGCGGACCGCCATCGCCTCCCCGAGGTGATACCAGTAGTGATAAATATTGCGGTAGAGAAACGTGCCAACATTGCTGAAGCCCTCGGCCAGCGGCTGATTGAGCCGCTCGATGTCCAAATCAACCAGCCACTCGTCGGCAGCCACGACCACCTGATCCCACATCTCCCAAACCTCGCTCAACGCCGGAGTGCTGGCCGGCTTGCCATAAGCAAACTCCTCATCGAGGCGGTGGATCAGGATCGTCCCGCGAGCCCGTCGTAGCCAGTACCGCTCCTCCTGCCAGGCGAGATGCCCGACCATCCAGGAGATCGAGTTGGTCGGCCCGATCCGCACCGCTCCGTCCTCCTCGGGCACATCCCACAGTCCGCGCCGAAACTCCGAACGGGCGAATTGGAGCTGGGAGACGAGGGCAACCGACATCGGAAGAGGCTACCGCGAATACCATCGATTCCGTCGTTGGCGTCTTCCCTCTCTTACCTCGTTGACCGCTGGCGCGGCCAATCTCTACCCACCACGCGGTGGGCCGTCTCCGCGGGCGCTCGTTCATTCGCCCTAGCCGCGCTCGCCGAGCGGGGACCGGTAGTAGCGATCGTTCCGTCGGAGCGCGAGGCGGAAGAGTTAGTGGACGATGTTTCACTCTTTACTCCCTCCTACCTGATCCCGGCTTGGGAAACGCTCCCCTTCGAGCACGTGTCACCCAACCTGGCGACGATGGCGCACCGCTGTGAGGGGTTGACCCTGATCGAGCGAGAAGCGCCCGGCGTGATCGTGGCGTCGGTGCGGGCGGCGGTGCAGCGACTCAGCCCTTCCAACCCGTGGCCGGTCGTCGTAAAGAGGGGAGAAGACGTCGCGGTATCCGATTTGGCCATGGAGCTAGCCGCTCTTGGATACGAGCGAACCGACCGTGTGGAATCCAGAGCCGAGTTCGCGCTGCGTGGGGGCATCATCGACGTTTTCCCGGCCCAGGGCGACGACCCAGTTCGAATCGATCTATTCGGCGACACCGTGGAGGACCTCCGGAACTTTTCGGTCTCCACCCAGCGGTCGACCGAGCCCGTCGAGGAACTGCGGGCGTATCCCGCCCGCGAGTTCCGACCGGGCGAGTTCGTCCGCGCTCAGGCCCAAGAGTTGGTGCGGACGATGCCCGCGGCCGCGTCGACGTGGGACCGCCTGGCCGAGGGTCAGATCTTTTCGGGAATGGAGTCGTGGATGCCTTGGGTGGCAGAGCCGCGGTCGTTGCTCGATGCCGCCGCTAGTTCGCGCCTCGTGTTGATCGATCCAACAAAGAGTCGGGAACGCGCCAGCGAGCTGGTCAAGGAGGAAGACGACCTTGCCTCCGCCCTGTCCTCCTCGTGGGGTATCGCCGAAGGAACTCATCCCTCGCTCTTTCTCCCACTCGAAGGTGAGTTCCTCGAGATGCCGGCGATCCCGGCTAGTCCCGACGATCAGGCGCTCGCGGTCAGAGGGTTGGAAGCGACTCCGGGTGATCCTCGATCGGTCGCGACTGCAATCGCACGGCTGCAGCGCGAGAAGGTCGAGGTTGTCATCGCCATGGACGGCCAATCCGCAGCAGATCGAGTGTCGACAGTGCTCGGCGAAGAGGGGGTGACGGTGCCCGTCATCGCTACCGGGATTCATCGCGGCTTCGTCGCCCCTTCACTTGGCGTTGCCGTCCTCGGTGAGCAAGAGATCGCCGGACGGAGACGAGCACATCGCACCGGCCGTCGACGAGCCGAGGCCGGGGTGAACTATGCCGATCTCACCGAGGGCGATTTCGTGGTTCATTCACGTCATGGGATCGGGCGTTTCGAGGGACTGGTTACCCGCACCATGGCCGGAATCGAACGGGATTACTTGGTCATCGGTTATGCCAGCGAAGACCGTCTCTACGTGCCGACCGATCAGCTGGCGGCGGTTCGCAAATACACCGGTGGCGAGGTGCCCAGGGTCTCGCGGATGGGGGGCCGGGATTGGACCGAGACCAAGGACCGGGTGCGGAAAGCGGTGGCGGTTGTCGCGGAGCAGGTGGTTCGCCTGCACCGGGCCCGCGCGCGGGCGAAGGGCTATTCGTTCCCGGCGGACACTCCCTGGCAGAGAGAGATGGAGTCGGCCTTTCCCTACGAGGAAACCCCTGACCAGCTTGTGGCGATTGGCGACGTCAAACGCGACATGGAAGACCCGGGCCCGATGGATCGCCTGGTTTTCGGTGATGTCGGATTCGGCAAGACCGAGGTGGCGATCCGCGCCGCTTTCAAAGCGGTCGGGGCAGGAAAGCAAGTGGCCGTCCTCTGTCCGACAACCCTCCTGGCCCAGCAACACCACCAGACGTTCTCGGATCGTTTTGCTCCCTTCCCCATTCGGGTCGAAGTCCTCTCACGGTTCCTTACCAACCGCCAGCAGGATCGGGTAGTTGCCGGCATCGCCACCGGCGAAGTTGATGTGGTCATCGGCACCCACCGACTTCTATCCGAAGACGTGCGTTGGAAAAGCCTTGGATTGGTGGTTGTGGATGAGGAGCAGCGCTTCGGAGTGTCAGCGAAGGACAAGTTGCGCAGCCTCAAGATCGGTGTCGATGTGCTCACGTTGACGGCAACTCCGATTCCGCGCACGTTGGAGATGGCTTTGACCGGAATCCGTGACGTCAGCCACATCCGCACGGCGCCGGAAGACCGTCACCCGATCCTCACCTATGTCGGCCCCCAGGACTCCCAAACCATCGCCGCAGCGATTCGGCGCGAACTGCTCCGCGACGGGCAAGTGTTCTACGTCCACAACCGGGTGCACTCCATCGACCGGGCATTGCGCCAGTTGCAGAGCCTCGTGCCCGACGCTCGCTATGTCGTGGCTCACGGGCAGATGTCGGAAGGTCAGCTCGAGCAGGTCATGCTCGATTTCTGGAACCGTGAGTCCGACGTCATGGTTGCCACCACCATCATCGAGTCGGGCCTCGACCTTCCCCAGGTCAACACACTGATCGTCGAACGGGCAGATCTTCTCGGTTTGGCCCAGCTCTACCAGTTGCGGGGAAGAGTTGGCCGCTCGAGCCAGCGCGCCTACGCCTACCTATTCCATCCCGCCAACCAGGTTCTGACCGAGGAGGCTCATCGGCGGCTAGAGGCCATCGGTGAAGCGACGGACCTTGGGTCGGGATTCCATCTCGCTCTGAAGGATCTCGAGATTCGTGGGGCCGGCTCGATTCTCGGCGAGGTGCAGTCGGGCCACATTGCGGCAGTCGGCTTCGACCTCTATGCCGAACTTGTGGCTGAAGCCGTGCAGAAGCTCGAAGGACAGACGACACCGCCGATCGAGACCAAAGAAGTGCGCATCGAGTTGCCGGTCGACGCGCACCTTCCGGACGAATATCTCGCCGATCAATCGATCCGGCTCGAGGCCTATCGCCGCCTGGCGATGGCCGAGTCCCAGGCGGAAGTGGAGGAGGCGGGGAGCGAGTGGGTTGATCGCTTCGGGCCTTTGCCGCCTGCGGCACGCGCCCTGCTCGACATTGCCCGTCTCCGCGTCGAGGCCCTACGAGTGGGACTGACCGAGGTCGTGACGTTGCGCCGGGAGGTCCGGATGGCGCCCGTGTCGCTCACGGCCAGCCAGGAGGTGAGACTGGAACGACTGGCGCCACAGGCAATCGTGCGCGACGGCGTGTTGTTCATCCCCACTCCGCCGGGGGATCCGGTCGCGGGGATGATCGGTTTTCTCGAGAAGATGTGGCCCCCTTCCGACGCGGCACCCGCAGCTTCCTAGACATGCCCCCCGATTAACCTTTGCCTCGTGCGCAAATCCTTCGTTTCCCTGGTCCTGTTCGTGCTCTCGCTGGCCGCGTGTGGCGGCGGTGGGTCGGGAGGGGCGACGGTCGCTACGGTCAACGGAGTCGATATTTCCGTCGGCGAGGTCCAGATGATGCGTTTGGACGCTGATGCCAACGCCGCGGTTGCGGACAAGGCTCAGTTCGCCACCGATCTCACCGATGCCATCATCAATCTGGCCATCATCGAGGCAGCGAAGACCGATTTCGGGATCGATCCTTCCGACGACGAGGTGACGGCGAAGATCGCCGACCTGGAAGGCCAGATCGAGGCAGCACAGGGGGTTTCGGCCGAAGAATTCTTCAATCAGCAGGGACTTCCGCTTGAGCGGCTCACTGTGATCGCACGTCAACAAGTCATCAAGGACGCCCTCGACGCCGAGTTTCTCGGCAGCATCACGCCAGCCTCCGACGCCGATGCCGAAAATTTGCTCACCGCCGATGGGCCTTCTCGCACGACCGCTTGCGTAAGTCACATCCTCGTGCCGACCGAAGCAGAGGCGTCCGCTGCACTCGAGCGGATCAACGGAGGCGAGGACTTCGCCGCAGTTGCGACAGAAGTCAGCACTGACGGATCGGGTCCCAACGGCGGCGACCTCGGTTGCGAATCGCTCGGGCTCTATGTGCCCGAATTTGCCGCCGCCGCTTACACCGCGCCCATCGGAGAAGCCGTCGGTCCGGTGCAGAGCGAGTTCGGGTATCACTTGATCCTCGTCGCTTCGCGTGAGGAGCCTTCCCTGGCTGACATTCGGGCCGACATCGACTCCGCAAGGGTGAACGAAGAGGTCTCGGCATGGATCCTGGAATCGATCAAGTCGGCCGAGGTCACCGTCGAGTCCGAGTACGGCACCTGGGTCACCGATCCCACCCCGCAGGTGCAGGTCCCGACCAGCTAGGCCCTGACGATGCAAATCAGTGTGGTCGGCCTCGGACCGTCCGGGCTCGATCGCTTGTCGTCAGAAGTCACCGAACTGCTTCTCGACGATCAACGGATGGTGTTCGTTCGGACCCTCGATCATCCGGCGGCAGCTGAGCTAGCTCGCCTGCGAGAAGTCGTTTCGTGCGACGATCTCTACCAGGCAGCGGATGAGTTCGAGGCCGTCTACGACGCCATCGTCGAACGGGTGCTTGCCGCCGCCGCCGAGCAACCGGTGATTTACGCGGTGCCGGGAAGTCCCCTCGTGGGCGAATTCGCGGTTGCTCGATTGCGACGCCAGAGCGCGGTCGAGATAGTCGGTGGAGAGTCGTTTGTAGATGCGGTGCTGGCCGTGATCGGCTACGACCCGCTCGATCGCGGGCTCAAAATCATCAACGGCTCCTCGCTCCCCGCGGCACTCCTCATCGATGGCCCGACTCTTGTGGCCCATCTCGATTCCCCGCTGGTTCTGACCGATGCCGGTGCGGCGATCGCCCGGGTGGTAGGAGAAGGAACCTCGGCCAAGTTGGTGGTCGATGCCGGGGGCCCCGATGAGCAAGTCCTGGAGGTGGATCTGGCTCAAATCGACACGCGCTTTGCAGGCAATCGCACCTCGTTGTTCGTCGACCCGGTCCCCGGTGGTCTCGCCGGTGTGGTCCAAACGATGGCGCGGCTCCGGCGCGAGTGTCCTTGGGATCAGCGGCAAACCCACGAGAGTCTGGCGAAAAACCTGATCGAGGAAACCCACGAATTGATCGACGCCATCGCCTCCGGGAACGAGGGCGCGATCGAAGACGAGCTCGGTGACGTTCTCCTTCAGGTCCTTTTCCACAGCGAGATCTCGGCCGAAGACGGCGGATTCGGGATCGAGGACGTCGCCGAGAATCTGCGGCTGAAACTGGTCCGCCGACACCCGCATATTTTTGCCAAATCATCTGAACGGGTCGTTGCTGAGACCGCAGAAGAGGTGAAGACGAACTGGGAAGAAATCAAGGCGGCCGAACGAGGGGGTGAGTCCTCAGAAACACTGTCCGGGGTCTCGGCCGGCATGCCCGCGCTTGAACGCGCTGCCAAGCTGCAGCGCAAGGCGGCGGCCGTGGGGTTCGACTGGCCGGACGCAAAGCCGGTATTGGAAAAGGTCGCTGAGGAACTGCGCGAGGTCGAGGAGTCGATGCCTGATCACGATTCCGCCGCAGCTGAGATCGGTGATCTCCTCTTTGCAGTCGTCAATCTTGCCCGGCATCTCCAGGTCGACCCCGAGCTGGCCCTCACGGGAAGCATCCATCGATTTGTGACTCGCTTCGAAGCGATGGAGCAAGAAGGGCCCCTCAGCGGTCTCAGCCTGGCTGAGCTCGACGCTCGGTGGGAAGCGGCGAAACGGTCCACGCGACCCTGACCGTTAACGTAACCGGCTCATGTCGCGTCCCAATCACATCCTCGACATCAAGGCGCGCGAGATTCTCGACTCCCGCGGCAATCCAACCGTAGAGGCGGAGGTATTCCTGGTCGGCGGAGGTTTTGGCCGTGCCGCGGTGCCTTCGGGCGCATCAACTGGAGCGCGCGAAGCAATCGAGCTGCGAGACGGTGGGAGCAGATATCACGGCAAGGGTGTGTCTCAGGCGCTCGATCACATTCGGACGGTGATCACTCCGCAGCTGGTTGGTCTCGAGGCCGATCGCCAGGAGACCATCGATCAGATGATGCTCGATCTCGACGGTTCCATCGACAAGTCACGCCTGGGAGCGAATGCCCTTCTGGCGGTTTCATTGGCTGTGGCCCGCGCGGCAGCGGCGGCCACCGGCCTGCCCCTCTTTCGCTATCTGGGCGGTCCGACCGCCCGGGTGCTGCCGGTGCCGTGCTTGAACGTTCTCAACGGCGGGGCCCATGCGTCCAATTCGGTCGACATTCAGGAATTCATGCTGGTCCCAGGCGGCTTCGCCTCGTACGCCGAGGCGCTTCAGGCAGGGGTCGAGTGCTATCACTCGTTGCGCAAGGTCCTGGCCGGCCGTGGGCTGGCGACCAACGTCGGAGATGAAGGCGGCTTTGCACCCAACCTGGCAACCAACCGTGCGGCGTTGGAGTTGCTGGTCGAAGGGGTCGAGTCCGCGGGCTACAAGCTCGGCGAAGAGATCGGACTCGCACTTGACGTCGCGGCGAGTGAGCTCCACAAGGATGGCCAGTACTTCCTCGACGGTCGCGAGATCGGCTCCGAAGAAATGGTCGACTATCTCGCCGGTCTAGTCGACGGGTTTCCGCTCGTCTCGATCGAAGATGGCATGGCCGAAGATGACTGGGACGGCTGGAAGATGCTTACCGAACGGCTGGGAGCTCGCATTCAACTTGTGGGCGACGACCTCTTTGTCACCAACGAGGAGATCCTGCGGAAAGGCATCGCTAATGGAGTCGCCAATGCCATCCTGATCAAAGTGAACCAGATCGGGACTCTGTCTGAGACCCTGCACACGATGGAGACCGCTGAGCGAGCGAGTTACGCGCGCATGGTCAGCCACCGCTCTGGCGAAACCGAGGACTCGTTCATCTCCCATCTGGCCGTGGCGACTAACGCCGGCCAAATCAAATCGGGCGCACCCGCCCGCGGCGAGCGCACTGCCAAGTACAACCAGCTCTTGCGGATCGAGGAAGCTCTCGGCAGCGAGGCTCGTTATGCGGGTTGGGACACCTTCCGGAAGTTCTCGACTTGACTCGCGCAACTCGCGTGGCGATGCGGATCGGCACGTTGGCTTTGGCGCTTGTGATCATTTCGTTTCTCGCCTCCGCCATTCCGTTCCGCCAGATCATCGACCAGCGCACCCGGCTCGATGAAGCGAGAGAAGAACTGGCCGCGCTGGAGGTGGAGAATGGCTTGCTCGCCGAAGAGGTTCTGGCTTTAAACACGCCGGGCGAAATCGAACGGATGGCGCGGGAGAAGCTCGGCTACGTGATGCCCGGCGAAGTAGCGATCGTGGTTCTCTCTCCGGAGCCCACTGCAGGTGTGCCCGTGGTCGAAATCGTGCCAGAAGAAAATGTGCCGTGGTGGCGACAGATTTGGAACTACCTAACCGGCGCCGACAGCGCGGAGTGAACGAGGAAGTCACTGCCCAGATTGGGCGGCCGTTGCGAGCCGATTCGCAGGTGCTGGTCAAATGTCATCTCGGGCTTCCGGTGGTGATCGAGGTTCCTCCCCTTCTAGACGATGGCACTCCCTTTCCCACCAGGTACTGGTTGACGTGTCCCTTGGCGGTGAAACGAGTGGCCCGCCTGGAATCGGCCGGTGAGATCAAGCGCTTCGAGGCTCGGCGCGTCAGCGACCCGGCGTTTGAGCAGGCACTGGCCTCGGCTCACCAGCGTTATGAGTCGGAACGGGATCAGCTCATGCCTCCGGAAGCGACCCGGCGTCCACGCGGTGGAGTGGCGGGCGCAGAGGGCGGGGTGAAATGCCTGCACGCTCATTACGCCGATCACGCTGCCGGCCACTCGAACCCGATCGGGCGCGAGGTGGCTGTGGAGGTCGAGCCGCTCAACTGTCCGATTCCCTGCGTCCTCGGCGGGGTGCGCAATCCCGAGTGGAGTGAGCCATCCAGACTCAATTTGGGTCGAGCGCGATGAACATCCCCAAAGTGGCGGCCGTCGACATCGGGACCAATTCGATGCGCCTTTTGATGGTGCAGGAGATCGGTGACGGCACGGTCGAGCTCGGGCGATGGGAACGAGTCACGGGTCTCGGCACCGGAGTCGATGAGAGCGGACGTCTCTCGGAGGAGGCGATGGACCGGACGTTGCTGGCGTTGGCGGAGTTTGGCGCCCGGATGAACAAGGCTCAGGTTTCCAAACGCCGAGCCGTCGCGACCTCGGCCGCTCGGGATGCGTCCAACCGTGACCAGTTCTTCGATCGCGCTGAGCTGGCGCTCGGCGTCCGGCCCGAGCTGATCAGCGGCGAGGAGGAGGCGCGTCTCGCTTACACCGGTGCGGTTGCCGGACGAAGCGATAGCCCTCTGGTCATCGATATCGGCGGCGGTTCGACGGAGTTCGTCACGTCGGAAGGGGGAACGTCATACGAGATCGGGTCGGTGCGTTTGACCGATCGGGTGCTCAAGGAGCGGCCTGCCTCGATCGAGCAGGTGACCAAGGCTCGGGCGATGGTGGCCGAAACCTTCATCGACGTGACGCCGCTGGCCGGACCGGTGTTGGGTGTGGCTGGAACGTGGACCAGCCTGGCGTCGATGCAGGGGTCAGACTCGTTGACCCTCCAGATGGTCGGCGCCTGGATCGATCGGCTGGCGGGAATGTCGCTCGAGGAGACAGCCCGGATTCCCGGCCTCGACCCGGCCCGGGCTCCGGTGATGCTTGCTGGCGCCGTTGTCGCCGAAGGCGCCATGACCGCGGTCGGCGCGACATCGGTCGAGGTATCCAAGCACGACCTGCTCGACGGCATCACTGCCGGGCTTTTAGCGACCGACTCCTAACCTTTCCTTACCGCCCGGGTGCTGGAACAGGTATACAGAGAGGTCTTAAACACCTTGCCGAAAGGCGTGTGGGTTCGAGTCCCACCCCGGGCACCCGCCGTCCCCCCGGAGGGGGGAGTACCTGAGGCAGCGAAGGTAGGGGGCGCAACTGTTAGCGAGAAAGCGCCCCTCGTCTGCCTCCTACGTCGGCATCCACTCCCCCTCCGGGGGGGAAACGCAGGCAGAATGAGTTCACTATGAGCACGGCTAACCGATCCTCAGCGATTCGAGGCTGTCGAACCTCGCCGCCAAGGTCATCGTCGATTCCTTTGTCGATTTTGGCGACCGCTATCGGATCGTGACCCGCCGGGCCCGGATCCGCTTCCTCGAGGCCGACTGGGCGGGGATGGCGGCGGATGCCAGTCAGCGTTTCGATGTTTACGGCCAAGCGGTGAGCGAAGCAATCGCGGGTCTCGGAACTCTTCTCGGCGACCGGATCGAGAATCGTCACATCTGGACCTTGATGAAAGCGGTCTACTCGGGTCTGATCGCCAAACGGTCCGACTGGGAGATAGCCGAGACATTCTTCAACTCGGTATCCCGCAGGGTTTTCACGACAGTCGGTGTCGACGAAAACATCGAATTCGTCGACAGTGATTTCGACTCGCCTCCCTTCGAAGCCAAGCGCGGGGTCTATCGCTCCTACGAGCAACCAACTGACATCGCGCGGTTGATCGAGCAGGTAATCGAGGACGCCAACCTCGGGGTGGAGTTTCCGCGACTCGAAGCCGAGGCAATGGAGGTCGCGAGCCGCATTGGCGAGCACCTTCGGCGTAGCGGGGCGCTGCGCGTGATCGACCGGGCCGACATCGTCGAGGCCGTCTTCTATCGAGGCAAAGCCGCCTATCTCGTCGGTCGTTTGTACAGCGGCTCGCATGTCGTGCCTCTGGTGCTGGCACTGCTCAACTCTGATGGCGGCCACATCGACGCCGTTCTCCTCACCGAGAACCAGGTTTCCGTCCTTTTCTCATTTACGCGCTCGTATTTCCACGTCGACGTCGATCGGCCCTACGACCTCGTCCTCTTTCTGCGCTCGCTAATGCCTCGTAAGCGCCTCTCCGAGCTCTACATCGCCATCGGCCACCACAAGCATGGCAAGACCGCCCTCTATCGCGAGCTCCTGTCGCACCTGGGCAGCACCGGGGAGCGCTTCACGCTGGCTCGAGGTACCCGCGGTTTGGTGATGGTCGTCTTCACGATTCCCGGCTTTGACGTGGTGATCAAGGTCATCAAGGATCGTTTTCCAGCGCCAAAGCGAACCACCCGTAACGATGTGCGCGCTCGCTATCGCCTGGTATTTCGCGCTGACCGCGCTGGCCGGCTGGTCGATGCGCAGGAGTTCGAGCATCTCGAGTTCGACTACGCCCGATTCTCGCCGGAGCTGCTCGAGACACTCATCAGCGAGTGCGGCCGCAATATTCAGGTCAGCTCTGACGAGGTGGTGATCAGCCATGCCTACATCGAGCGGCGTGTGATTCCCCTCGACATCTACTTGCGCGACGCTGACGCCGATCTCGCCGCGGCAGCGATCATTGACTACGGCGCAGCCATCAAAGAGCTTGGCGCCACTGGCATCTTCCCGGGCGATCTATTGCTCAAGAACTTTGGTGTCACCCGCCACGGCCGGGTGGTGTTCTACGACTACGACGAGCTGACCACGATCGACCGGTGCGTGTTTCGCCGTTTGCCCGACGACGAGAGCATGAGCGACGAACCCACCTTTGGGGTCGGGCCGGACGACGTCTTTCCCGAGGAGTTCGTTCGATATCTCGGAGTCGATGGCGAATTGAAGAAGGTGTTCCTCGACAATCATCGCGATCTCTACACGGCCGACTGGTGGTTGCAGGTGCAGAAGCGAGTCGCCGCCCATGAACTGATCGACATCTTCCCCTACGAGGAGCGGCTAACCGGAGCCAGGTAAATTTCCCCAAGTAGATTCAACTTGTGGAACTGGTCGAATACTCCATCGAGGGCGCCGTCGCTCTTGTCCGTCTCAACCGTCCGCCGGTAAATGCTCTTTCGGCCGAACTCTCGCGGGACCTGCTGGAAGCGTTCACGTTGGCGCAAGATCCCGCCGTCCGTGCCTTGGTCGTAACCGGTCACCCACACTTTGCCGCAGGGGCCGACATCAAGGGATTTCAGGAGGCCTACGACAGCGGGGTCGAAGAGACGCTCGCTTCGAGCCTGGTCGAAGCTGTGTGGATCCTCGACCGTTTGGAGAAGCCAACGATTGCGGCGATTCATGGCTACGCCTTGGGGGGCGGTCTCGAGCTGGCGATGGGAGCCGACTTTCGCTTCTTGGCTGAAGACGCGCGGGTGGGACAACCCGAGATCAAGCTCGGTCTGATTCCCGGCGCCGGAGGAACCCAACGATTGCAGCGGTTAGTCGGCTTCCAGAAGGCCAAAGACATCGTCTATTCGGGCCGGCAGGTGGGAGCCGAGGAAGCGCTGGCGATCGGTCTCGCCGATCGGGTCTTTCCGACCGATTCGCTTCTCGACGAAGCCATGCAGGCCGCGGCGGAATGGGCGATGGGACCAACGCGGGCTCTGACTGCAGCCAAGCTGGCGCTCGCCGAGGGTCATAACCGCCCGCTGCAGGAAGCAATGGAGATCGAAGCCCAGGCCTTCGACGACAGCTTTTGGACCCAGGACGCCCGCGAAGGAGTGGCCGCCTTCATCGGGAAACGCCCCGCCAACTTCAGCGGAAATTGAACCCCGGCATCGATCATTAGCCTTCCGGCCTTGAAAAAGATCCCTCGCCGAGGATTGCGGACGCTGCTCGCGTTATCGGCCTTGCTGGGACTGGTCGCATGCGAGACGACGGCCGTAACAACTACTTCGAGTACTAGCCAGCCCGCCGCCACGACGACAGTGGTGGATTACGACCGTTGCAACCACCACCAGCCTGATCGTCGCCACCACGGACACGGTTGCTCCTGCGGAGACGTTACCAGCCCCCCTGGTTGGCCAACGCTGTCCAATTTCGGGGCATGGATGGAGAGCAGTTCGACTTTGATTGCCCGGCTGGAGGCGATCCGGCCGTTGCCTGGGGCGAGGACGTCTACACCGACGACTCGTCAGTTTGTACCGCCGCGGTTCACGCCGGAATGATCACGGTCGAAGAAGGCGGAACGGTCACCATCGAAATTCGTCCCGGCGTCGACTCTTACGAGGGAACGACCCGTAATGGCATCATGACCCGCTCGTATCCAGCCTGGGAAGGCAGCTTCGTCGTAGTTGGCGGGTAGCTGCTCTTCTCGTTTATTGCTACCTCTTCTCGATCGACTTTTCCAACCTCGAAGGCTCGGCGCGAATCGAGGCGAAGTATGGGCTCTGCATGAACCCCGGCCTTTTGTTCGTCGTGCTTGGTCTGTCGCGGTGAGGCGAGCCTGGAGCCGTCTAACAGAAGTTGGGGCGCAAACGTCCTACTTGACAGTCGAACATTTGTTCGATATTGTGGGCGGTGGGATATGGGGTTGGATGTCGAAGTCTTGGATCGGTTGGAGCCAGGTTTGGGGCTGGCCGAGGCGTTAGCTGAGATCGATCGGGCGGAGCTGTCGCCTTGTGACCGGATCCCGGTGTTGCAGGCTTGTCATCGTCAGATCGCTCACTATCAGTCGTTGGCTTTTACCGAGATGGCCGAGATCGTTTCCCACTTCCTCTTGGAGGGCGACGACTTTGAGCTCGCGTACCAGTCCGCCAGTGCCGAAGTCGCCGCCGCTCTCCATCTGACTCGGCGGGCCGCGGATTATGAGATCGATCTGGCCCTTTGTTTGACCGATCGGCTTCCCCAAGTGGGCGAAGCACTTAGGAGAGGCGAGATCGACGTGCGCCGGGCCCGCACCATCCGCTATGGAACATGTCATCTCGACGATGACGTCGCACGCCAAATCGTGGCTGGCGTTCTTGACCGGGCGCCGCGGTTGACGGCCGGCCAGCTTGACGCCTATATGCGCCGCCAATGTTTCAGACATGATCCCGAATCAGCGAATAAGCGCTATCAGAAAGCGATTCACGACCGAAGAGTCGTGTTGGAAGCGACCGAGTCGGGTGCGGCCAACCTGTTGGGTTTAGACCTCCCCGCCGATCTCGCCGCCAAAGCCATGGCCCGCATCTCGGCGTTGGCGGAGTCGGCGAAAATGCCGGGCGATGACCGCAGCGTCGACCAGCTCCGCGCCGACGTCTACTTGGACCTCCTCTTAGAGGGCGGGAACGGGAAAAAGCAAGGGGTGGTCAACCTCCACGTCGACTTGGCAACTCTCACGGGGCTGAGCGAGAACCCGGGCGAGCTGGCCGGCTACGGGCCGATCATCGCCGACGTGGCCCGCCAAGTCGCCGAAGCCCAGACCCGCGGCGAGTGGCGTTACACCATCGACGACCCCGAAACCGGCCAGCCCCTGGCCAACGGAATCACCCGGCGGAGACCCACCACCGCCCAACGCCGCCGCATCGAAACTTTGAACCCGACCTGTGTCCACCCCGGCTGTCGCACCTCGGCCATGAACGCCGACTTGGACCACAACCATCCCTGGGCCCAAGGCGGACCCACCCAGATCCGCAACCTGGACCCGCTCTGCCAACACCACCACACCCTTAAACATCGCGCCCACTGGACCCGCCGACGCCTCCCCGACGGCGACCACCTCTTCACCAGCCGACTCGGACACCACTACACCACCAGCGGCCGCTCCCCCTAATAGTCAGCGCTCGACTAGACGTTTGAGTCGCTTGAGGTTGTGCCGCCAGATCGTGGCGAGGATCGGACGGCTGGCGACGGCGGTAAAGAAGCCACCGAGCCGCCACGGGAAATCCAGCTTTTCGGTCCAGGTAAGGCGGGTGGCGCCACCAATCGCAGCTAGCTGGAATTCGCCGGCTCCCTTGACTAGCCCCAGATGGGCGACGGTCATGCTGATCGGCGGCTCCCACGCAATGACCTCCATGCGATCGGCAAGCCGGAGGGGCCCGACTTTGGTGGCAACCAACATGATCGTTCCGGCGCCGCCGCGCTGGGCCGTCTCGAAGGAAAGCGACTCGATGTCGCCCATCCACTCGTGTTGATGCTCTAGATCTGACAGATGAGCCCAGACCTGGTCGATAGGCGCAGCGAGATCGATTGAGACCGTGATTGGGTCCATATGGGACAATTCTGGCAATGCTTTACCTTGATCACGCCGCTACGACGCCACTCCGTCCGGAGGCGGCCGCGGCAATGGCGCCCTGGCTGGGAGAGCAGTTCGGGAACACGTCGGGCAGCCACGCCGTCAGCCGGCGAGCGAAGAACGCCCTCGAAGTGGCGCGCGAGCAAGTGGCCGCCGTTCTCGGGGCGAAACCGACCGAGATCGTCTTCACGGGTGGAGGCACCGAGGCGGACAACCTCGCCCTCATGGGGCGGGCGGCCGTCTCAGGTGGCGTCGTCACTACAACGGTGGAGCACGAAGCGGTGCTGGCCACCTCAACTTTCCTCGGACGGCTGGGAAGACCGGTCACGGTTGTTGGAGTGGATCAGTTCGGCATGGTCGATCCCGACGAGGTGCTTGCCGCGGCGGACCCGGACACAGCGATCGTGTCGGTCATGTCGGTCAACAACGAGACGGGCGTCCGTCAACCGATTGCTGACATTGGGGCCGGGCTCGCCGAGCGGGGAATTGTCTTTCACACCGATGCCATCCAGGCGTTTTGTTCGCAGCCCGTGGTTTCCAGCCAGGCTGACCTGATCTCGCTGGCTTCTCACAAGTTCGGCGGTCCGCAGGGAGTCGGGCTGCTCTACGTCCGCCAGGGCACTCAACTCGATGCGCTGTTGAACGGGGGCGGTCAGGAGATGGGTCGCCGGTCGGGTACCCACAACGTCGCCGGCATCCTCGGGTTGGCTGCGGCGATGGAGGCGGCGGCGGCCGATCGGCAACGCTTTGTCGTGACGACGTCCGAGGCCCGCGAGCGATTTGAAGCCAAGCTGAGCGATCGGGCTGAACGAACGGTGCCTGCCGAGTCAACCGTTCCTCACATATCCCACCTCCGGTTCGAAGTCGCAGCCGACACCCTGCTCGTCCGGCTCGACCGGCTAGAAGTAGCAGCCTCAGCCGGGTCTGCTTGTCAGTCCGGGGCTACGGACGTTTCGCACGTGCTGGCGGCGATGGGGATTGCTCCCGACGACGCCCGGCGTTCGCTTCGCTTCAGCTTTGGCTGGACCTCAACGGTCGAAGACGGGGACCATGCGGCGGAACTGGTGCTCGCCGCACTGGAGGAAGGACGATGAGGGTTCTGGTGGCGATGTCCGGCGGAGTCGATTCCTCGGTAGCCGCGGCGCTGATGAAGGACGAGGGTCATGAGGTGATTGGCGTCACCCTCAAGCTCTGGCAAGGCCCGGAGGGCGAGCTACCCACGGCCGGTTGCTGCACATTGTCTGACTCCGAAGATGCTCGCCGGGTCGCGGCTCAGCTGGACATTCCCTATTACGTGCTCGACTACACGTCGCACTTTCGACATGGCGTAGTCGATCGTTTCATCTCCGACTATCGGCACGGACGCACTCCCAATCCCTGCGTTGAGTGCAATCGGACGGTCAAGTTCAGCCAGTTGCTCGAGCAATCGCGCGCCTTCGGCTGCGAGCTATTGGTGACGGGCCACTACGCCCGGGTCATGCCGGGAGAAACCCCCGAGCTTTGGCGCGGCATCGATCGTCAGAAGGATCAGTCCTACGTGTTGTCGATGCTCGGTCCAGACGAGCTCGGGCGGGTCAGATTCCCGGTCGGAGGTCTGACCAAGGCCGAGACCCGCGACATCGCGACCGGGCTCGAGCTGCGCACCGCCGACAAAGCCGACAGTCAGGACATCTGCTTTGTCGGAGCCGGCCACTACCGCGAGTTCTTGCGACGACACGATCCGGAGAGCATCGCACCTGGACCGATACTCGAAGGTGCGGATGAGATCGGTCAGCACCAGGGGGTGAGCGGGTTCACGATCGGCCAGCGACACGGCCTTGGGGTGGCGGTTGGTGAGCGTCGCTACGTGGTTGAGATCCGGCCACACGATCGGGCCGTCGTGCTCGGACCCCGCGCCCAGCTCCAGGTCGATCTGCTGATGCTTGACCGACTGACGTGGACTGGACGACCGGTGGGCGATGGCGAACAAGTCGAGGTCCAGTACCGGTCCCATGGGCAGGCGATTCCTGCCCAATGGAATCGCGGAACGGTCGTTTTCGATCAGCCCCAGTTCGGGATCGCGACCGGGCAGACCGCAGCCCTGTATCAGGGGGACCAAGTTCTCGGTAGTGGCGTCATCGCCGCCACCGAGCGCGCCGCATGACCGACAAACGGGAGACTCTCACCTGGGACGATTTCGGTTCGGGGGCGAGAGCGCTCGCTCACCAGGTCGTCGACAGCGGATATGAGCCCGACGTCATCCTGGCTATCGCTCGCGGCGGATTGCTGCCCGGCGGGGCAGTCGCCTATGCCCTCGACAGTAAGAACATCGTCGCGGTCAACGTCGAGTTCTACGTCGGAGTGGACGAGCGCTTGGAAGTGCCGGTCTTACTGCCTCCGTTCCTGACTCCCGATGTCGTCGCAGGGGCCGAGGTCCTCATCGTGGATGACGTTGCTGATACCGGCTTGACCCTCGATCTCGTCAAGCGATTCTGCGAGGACCATGTCGCCGACGTCCGCGCCGCAGTGCTCTACGAGAAGTCGCGCTCGATCGTCAAGTGCGAGTACGTCTGGCGCCGAACCGATCGCTGGATCAACTTTCCCTGGTCGACTCTCGCACCAATTACGAAAGCCGGATGAGCGACGCCGCGCCCCGCATCGAGGAGTTGCGTCAGCAGCTGCGCTACCACGGGTATCGCTATCACGTTCTCGACGAACCCGAAATCTCCGACTACGACTACGACCAGTTGCTACGCGAGCTCATCGCGCTCGAGGAGGCGAATCCTCTTCTCATCACTCCCGACTCGCCGACACAACGGGTCGGGGGTGCGCTCGGCGAGCTCTTCGCTCCGGTGCAGCATCTCCGTCCCTTGTTTTCGCTCGACAACGTGGAGGCGGATTCGGAGCTCGACGGTTGGGAGGCGAGGATGGAGCGTGTGCTCGGACGAGCGCCGTCGGGATTCTCGTGCGAGCTAAAGATTGACGGCCTGGCAGTCGTGCTCACCTACGACGAAGGCAGGTTGACTCGCGCGGCCACCCGCGGAGATGGGGCAACGGGGGAGGACATCACCACCAACCTCCGAACTCTCAAGTCGATCCCGTTGCGTCTTCTGGGTGATCCTCCGCGTCTCCTCGAGGTACGCGGCGAGGTCTACATGCCCTTTCCCGCCTTCGAGGAACTAAATCGCAAGCAAGGCGAGGCAGGGGCGAGGTTGTTCTCTAATCCCCGGAACGCCGCCGCTGGCTCGGTCCGCCAGAAAGATTCCACGGTGACCGCCGGCCGCGACCTCGGAGTCTGGATCTATCAGGTTGGCCTGATTGAAGGTGGTCCGGGCCTGGACCGGCATTCAGAGCAAATGACCTACCTGTCGAGCCTCGGGTTGCGGGTCAACCCGGCTTCAGCAGTAGTGCCCGACCTTGCCGCCGTCAAAGCGTTCATCGCGGCAGCCGAAACGGCCCGCCACGAGCACGAGTATCAAACCGATGGCGTCGTGATCAAGGTCGACGACCTGTCGGACCAGCGCGAGCTCGGGTACACGTCGCATGCGCCCCGCTGGGCGGTGGCTTTCAAATTCCCCCCGGAGGAACAGGTCACAACGCTGCGCGACATTCAGATCAACATTGGGCGAACCGGCGCGGCCACCCCCTTTGCGGTCCTCGAGCCGGTACAGGTCGGAGGAGCCACCGTCACTTATGCGACCCTGCACAATGAGGACGAGCTCCGTCGCAAGGACGTCCGGGTCGGCGACAAAGTGATCGTGCGGCGGGCAGGAGACGTGATCCCCGAAGTTGTGGGGCCGGTTGTTTCGGTCCGGAGCGGAGCAGAGCAGCCGTGGTCGATGCCGGCCGACTGTCCGTTTTGTGGCAACCCCATCAAGCGTCCGCCCGGTGAAAAGGTCGCCCGGTGCACCGGCGGGTTCGAGTGTCCCTCCCGGGTACGGGAGTGGCTGTTCCATTTTGCTTCCCGAGGAGCGATGGACATCGAGGGCATGGGCTACAAGACGATTGACCTCTTCCTCCGCGAGGGTCTGATCAAGGATCCGGCTGACCTTTTCCTGTTGCAGCCCGAGCAGCTGCTCGGGTTCGAGGGTTGGGGCGAAGTCTCGGTCGGCAACCTGATGAAAGGTATCGACGCCGCCCGTCACCGTCCTCTGGCTCGAGTTCTCGTGGCCCTCGGCATTCGTCATGTGGGGGGGACCGTCGCCCGCCAGCTGGCGCGTCGCTTCGGGAGTTTGCCTCGTCTGATGGCAGCAGCCGAAGAGGAGATTTCCGGGGTCGGGGGGTTGGGTCAGGTGATCGCCACCTCGGTGCACGCGTGGTCGACTGATCCCGACAACATTGCTCTCGTCGCCAAGCTGGCCAAGGCGGGTGTCAGCCTGGAAGATGAAGGGGCAGACATCGCAGCGGTGTCGAACTCCCTAGCCGGCATCACCATCGTGGTCACCGGCACTCTCGCCACGATGACCCGCGAAGACGCGGAAGCGGCCGTTGCTGCGCGAGGGGGGAAAGCAGCCGGAAGCGTTTCGAAGAAGACCTCCTATCTGGTCGTCGGTGAAAACCCGGGGGCGAGCAAGGTGCAAAAAGCGCAGGAAGCCGGCGTCCCCACCATCGACGAGGTCGGCCTCCAGCGGCTCCTGGCGGACGGCCCCAGTGCTCTCGAATAGATTTGGGCGCTCCCATAGGACTTGGCTGATGGCGGCGCTACTCGTTGCTTGTGGAGGTGCCGGCGGCGGCGGCGGCTATGTGGTGACCGAGCCCGAGGATCTCGGAGTCGACCATCTCAGCCAGGAGGCGGTGCAGGCAATCGTGGACGGAACCCTGGACCCGCCCGAGTACAGCTCGGTCCCGGCCACCTCCGGCCAGCACGCTCCGTCGCCGACCCCGTGCGGGGTCTATCGCCAGGAAGTGCCCGAGATGTTCAACATCCACGCCCTCGAGCACGGGGCTGTGATCTTCTACTACCAACCCGCTCTGCTGACTGCAGATGAGAGAGGCGAGCTCGAAGAGGTGGGCCGGCAACTGCAGACGCACGTGATCGTCATGCCATTTGCCGCGATCGATCATCCCCTTGCGCTGGTGGCGTGGGGCAAGCTCGCGCGACTAGAAGAGTTCGATGCTGAAGCCGCCCGCTCGTTCTGGGCAGAATTCGCCCAGCTCGGTCCGGAGTCAGGAGTCGCTTGTGAGTTCACGGTCGACGAAGGCCAAAGTCGATGAAAATTTGGCAAAATGAAAGTCAGCCAATGAAGGTCAATCAGGCGCTCACCCGTCTCGCCCCCAACCCGATCGGGCTGCTGCAAGAGATGGCCCGAAGCAAGCGGGCGGCGGGGGAGCGGGTCCTCGACTTTTCGATCGGCGACCCGCTCGAACCGACGCCGTCATTCATTCCCGAGACGTTGCGGAGGTCGGTCCCGGAAGTTTCGCAATACCCAACGACTCCGGGTCTGCCCGAACTGCGAGAAGCGGTGGCGGGTTACGTAAAGCGCCGGTTTGGGGTCGTGGTCGACCCCGAGACGCAGGTCCTTCCCACCTCGGGAGCCAAGGAGGCGATTTTCTCTTCCGCCTTGGCCTTCGTCGATCGTGGCCGCGGCGATGCCGTCGCGTGGGGAACCCCTGGCTACCCGGTCTATGAGCAAGGGGCGGTGCTTGCCGGAGCCGAGCTGTGCCCGGTGCGTTTGGGGGAGGACTTTGTCCTTCGCGCCGCCGATCTTTCGGCAGCCGACTGGGCCAAAGCTGCAATGGTGTGGATTTGCTCACCGCACAATCCTGCGGGGTCGGTCACGTCGCGGGCAGAACTCGCGGAATTGATGGGAGCCGCTCGAACCGGTGGCGCCTGGCTCTGCTCAGACGAGTGCTACGCCGATCTCTACGAGACTGATCCGCCCGCCTCGATCCTGGAGGTGGCCGGAAAAGAAGCAAAGGGGGCAATCGCCTTCTTCTCCCTTTCCAAACGATCGGGGATGACGGGATACCGCTCGGGGGTCATGGTTGGCGACCCCGAAGCCATCGCGTTGCTGAAACGACTGCGTGGTTATACCGGGACTGCATCTCCCGAGTTCGTGCAAAGAGCGGCGATTGCCGCCTGGGGAGACGACGAGCATCCCATCGAGCGGCGGGAAATCTTCCGGCAAAAGCGAGCAATCCTGCGTGAGGCATTCGCCGGAGTTGGGATGAAAGTCGTCGGGTCGGTGGCCGGAATCTATCTCTGGGTGGCGGTTCCCGACGATGTCGACTTAGCCAACCAGTTGCTCGAAGAGAACATCCTGCTGACTCCGGGAAGGGCCTTCGGATCTGGCGGTGAGGGCTACGTGCGGCTCGCGCTCGTTCCTACCGTTGACGAGTGCGATGAAGCGGCGGCAAGATTGAGCAAATGCCTCGCCATCTGATCGAAGAGGCTTTCGCCGGCAAGGCCGAGCTTGAGACCGCCCGCGACTCGATCGAGGAGGCCATCGCCGGGCTGGACAGTGGCCGGTACCGGGTGGCGGAGAAAGTCGACGGCCAGTGGCAAGTCAACACCTGGCTCAAACAGGCGATCCTCCTCTACTTCCGACTGCGGAATATGGAGACCGTCAACGTCGGCCCTTATGAGTACCACGACAAGATCCCCCTCAAAAAAGACCTCGCCAGCCAGCAGGTGCGGCTCGTGCCGCCGGGGGCAATTCGCTACGGCGCCTTCTGCGAACCGGGGGTGATCGTCATGCCCGGCTACGTGAACATCGGCGCCTATGTCGGCTCCGGCACCATGGTCGACACCTGGGCGACAGTCGGTTCCTGTGCGCAGATCGGCCGCAACGTTCACCTCAGTGGAGGAGTCGGCATCGGCGGAGTGCTCGAACCGCCGGGGGCGCGGCCGGTGATTATTGAAGATGGAGCCTTTATCGGTTCGCGCTCGATCATCGTCGAGGGGGCGTTAATCGAGGAGCGGGCAGTCCTCGGAGCCAACACCGTCATTGCGGCCAACACCCCAGTGATCGATGTGACGGGCCCCGAACCGGTTGAGTATCGCGGGCGGGTACCGGCTGGATCGGTGGTGGTACCGGGGACGCGGCCCAAGGAATTTCCGTCCGGGACCTATCAGTTGACGTGTGCTCTCATCATCGGCCAGCGAACCGCAGCGACCGACGACAAAACCTCGCTCAACGCATATCTGCGGGAGATGGGGGTCAGCGTCTGAACCTGGTCGAAACTTTGACGTGGTTGGTCGACACCCCTTCGGAGACGGGCAATGAGGGTCGTCTCTGCACAGAGATCGCCGCTCGGCTTTACGAAACGTTTGGTCGGGAATCGGTTGATCGTGTCGGCAACTCCCTCGTGGTCGGGCCGCGCGACGGCGAAAGGCCGATTCTGCTGGTCGGACACATCGACACCGTCCCCGCGCAGGGCCAATCGAGCGCGTTTGTCGAAGATGGCCGGTTGCATGGACTGGGCGCCACCGACATGAAGGGCGGGGTGGCGGTGATGCTGCACCTGCTCGAGGATCGCGATATTCGCCTCCAAGGTCGCGATCTCATCGGGGTCTTTTATGCCGGCGAGGAAGGACCCGCCGATGCGAACGAGCTCGAGTCAGTCCTGAACCGCGCTCCCTGGCTCAGCGAAGCCGGGTTTGCTTTCGTTCTCGAACCAAGCGATTCGGAGGTCCAAATTGGTTGCAACGGACTCTTGAACGCGGGAGTTGCCTTCCATGGCGTCTCTGCGCACTCAGCTCGCCCGTGGCTGGGAGAGAACGCTGTCACCAAGGCCGGAAGCTGGCTAGCAGCGATGCACGAACGCCAGCCGGACCCGGTCACGATCGATGGCCTGGTCTACCGGGAGGTGATCTCGATCACACGAGCGACCGGGGGGATTGCCAACAACATCATTCCCGATCGATTCGAACTGAATGTGAACTACCGGTTCGCCCCAACGAAGTCGATTGAGCAGGCAGTGGCATACCTGGCCGAGGTTTGTGCCGACGTCGACGAGTTCGCCGTCGCAGATTCCGCGCCTGCGGGGCCGGTCGACACCAGCCACCCGATTCTCGATCGGCTACTGACGGTTGCGTCAGTTCCGAAAGCGGCCAAGCAAGGATGGACTGATGTCGCTCGACTCGGTGCCCGCGGCATCGCGGCCGTCAATTACGGCCCGGGGGAGACCAGCCTCGCCCACAAACGAGAGGAGAGCGTGCGCCTCGACGACCTCGAGATTGTCTTCTCCAACCTGCGGACGGTTCTATTGGATCCGGAAGCTCCAGATGAACTCGCCGGGGCTCGGTAGGCCGCCGAGCGAGTCCCACACGATCCGCACCTCGTGCGTGCCCGGCGTCCATTCGGCTACCACCACGCTTTGGGAGCTGGGTTGCCAGCGGTGCACGCCCGTAGGTTCGACGTAGATCACTTCGTTGTCCGGGAGGAGGAAGCCGTCCACATAGATCGACGCGAGATAGCCCGCTTCGAGGTCGACCTCGAGGATCGCCTGTGACAGGGCGACGTCATTCGGGTGGGGAGTAAGCGCCTCGATCGGCGCGGGCAGAGGTAGCGGTTCGTTGCCGCCCCCAAACGCAACCGCGAGAATGACCACCGCAACCACGACCAACCCGATCCCGAAATAAATCACCCGATAGGGGCCAGCGGGTTTCGTGAGATGACGGCCTTCCGAGCGAGTGGACACGCGTGCAGGTTAAGGCGAGCTGCAGTCGGTTGAAATCCTGGTTAGGGCCGCGTTCCGGCGACGAAGCGAATTGGCGGGTTCCAGGTTCGTTCGACCTCATGTACGTCTGCGAATCCGGCCCTCGCTAGGCGATCGATCGCCCCTTGCGCTTCGAGCACCGAGCCGCCCGAGCGGATCGTGAAGAGCGCGTCGGTGGCTGCGGCCACCGGATCCTCCTGGTCAGCGTGCGTAGTCCCGACGACGAGGGCGCCTCCTGGACGCAACAGATCGAATACCCGCGCGATGGCTTGGTCGAGGACGTCTTCGGGGATGAAGAATGATGGCAACCACGCGAGATCGAACCCATCCCGATCTTCGAAATCCTGGATCGTCGTTTCGACGAGGGCGATCCGGTCCGTGAGGTCAGCTGACACGACGTTTTGCCTCGCCAGCTCGAGCGAAGGTGGCCAAGGGTCGATCCCCACCACCGTTGCCTGTGGGAACTCCCGACAGAACGCAATCGCCAGACCGGCAACGCCGGTTCCGACGTCGAGGATCCGGGCGCGGGGCGAGCCGAGTCCCGCCCCCGCCATCAGCGTGGCAACCATGCCTGATGCCCGCCCTTGGGCTTGGAGCAACGCTGGATCGCGGTGGCTCCACGCGTTTTCTTTCGCGGGATCCTCCACCAGGTCGACAGCTTGCGACAGATATGAGCGGACGAAGGACAGCAGCACTGCCCGCTGCTGCGGCTCGAGTGAGTCGATCCCGTCTCGAACGCCAAGGAGGTCGAGTACGCGCTCGAGCTGTTTGCGCAACGCCAGATCGCCTTCGAGGTCGAGCTCGCCAAGTCGGAGATACGCGGCGATGGCAGCGAGTGTCTGCGCGTTGCCAAGTAGTCGGTTGGCTAGTCCCATCAGTTCTTCGAACGCCATGCTCGAAAGGTACCGAAACCGACAGGTCAGCCTGCTACCCCACCGGTCGAACGGGCCTAGCCACCCATCTCCCGCAATTAGGTAGCTGAGGCGCCCGTCGGTGGTGATGCCGACCCGCAAGCCCAGGTACCCCATCGCCGGTCGCGGAACTGGTTCATCTGCTCGAATTCGGCGGCGCTGAGCACGCCCGAGAGCTGCTGCCAGTCCTCTTCGCTGTTGGTCGCAAACACGCCCGGCCAGGCATAGGTGTCGCCGTCGAGCACGGGAGGGACGTTCAGGATCCGCACCGTCATCGGCATGATGTCAAACCCGTGGCGAGCACTGCGCACCCAGGTCTGGACCGGATCCTCCACTCTGCTAGAGAATTCGGCGCCGTCGTCGCGGACTAGCTCGGCCAGCGCCTCGAGTTCGCAGGACTTGGCCAACGTGAACACCTGCTGAAACTTCTCTTCGACCGGCGCCGGCAAGCCGGTCGGCTCGGGGTTGGGCACGTCGGTCGGGGTGCAGGGCAGTTCTCCCATCCCCGAACCGAGCCGGGCATTGGTAGCCAGGTTCAACCCCGACAACAGTGCAAACGGGCCTGGACCACCCAGGTAGGACTCGGTCTTCGACAAACTCGTCGCCGCTGAAGTCGCCGACCCGGATGATGTTGTTGCCTTCGGCGGCGCTGGCGTAGGCAACGCGGGAGGCCGAGTCCGCCTCGATCTGCCAGCCCTCATCGATAGGGGTCGCCGCCTGCTCGCCGGTTTCGAGGTCGATGCGGACCAAGTCGTAGCGGACCGTGTCGTGGACAACGTGAAAAGGAAACCATCGGCCAGGGCGATGTCATTGCCAACTCGCCCGCATTCGGTTGCCCAATCGGGCGTGGGGAGCTGAGCACCATCTGTGCTGAAAAACTGATAGCCGCCGCAGTCGCCGCCCAGGGTGATCACGAGCATGCCTTCATCGACCGCGGCATACGCAAACCAGCGGAAGAGAACCAACAATCACCCGAGCGTCGGTCCCGTCGAGATTGATCGCCCTGATCGAGCTTTCTCCGGCGAGGTCGTCGTGCCGGTAGAAAACCGAGCCATTGTCGACGCCGATCGGGGTGATCAACCCGCCGCCTTCGGGAGCGACGAGGGCTGTGGGGTTGGCGGCACCCGGCCGGGAGCCGCATAAGCGACCACTGCTCCCAGGGGAGCGGGGTGACCTCATGCGTGTAGACCAACCCGCCTTCGCCGTCGCTGGCTACCCACGTGATCGATTGGTAATACGGGTCGCCGGTCAGCACCGCCGCTTCCTGGCCCGGATCGAAAACGGAGATCCCTTCGGTCGAGGCAACGGCCACGCTGGCCCCGAGGTCGCGCACTGCCGGCATGGTTGCAGGAGGCGCGGTGGAAACCGGCGGCACCGGAGCCAGAGTCGATTGGGTGGTCGGATCGATCGTTGCCGCGGTATTCCCCGCAAGAATTCCGGGCTCGTCGGTACCGCCGATCTCGATCGCGTTCGCCGCGAAGACGATGGCAACCAATCCGACCGCGCTGGTGAGGATGAGCCCGAGGCGCTGGCGCCGTCTTCTCGCACCGAGTTCCATCGCCCGGCGGTACTCGCCCGGGTCGAGCGCCAGTCGCTCGGCGGTGTCGTGGAGTTCGTCGCGGATTCGCTTTTCCAGGCTCACGGGGTCACTTCCAATTGTTCGCGTAGTTCATTCATGGCCCGATGCAGTCGGCTTTTCACCGTTCCCGGCCGAATCCCGAGCGCGCGGGCGACTTCATCGGTCGACCAATCGAGGTAGAAACGCAGGACCACCACCGAGCGCGCTTCGAGGGGGAGCGACATCACCGCCTTTTCGAGATAAGGATCCGAGAACGTCAACTCGGTCGCTTGCTCGGGGGGAGCGTCAGAGAGGATCTCCCGCTTGCGTTTGCGCAGGCGCGATCGAGCCCAATTGAGCCCGACCCGGTAGACCCAGCCCGCCTGGTTGTCGAAGGTGGAGACGTTCCGCCAGTGCTGATAGGCGCGCGCCATGGCTTCGTCCACCGCGTCCGCCGCGAGATCGGAATCTCCCAACGTCAGCGCCAACGCTCGAAAGATGTGCTGGCGGCTGGTCTGATAGAAAGACTCGAAGGTCCCGGTCGCATAACGGACAACGGGAATTTCCCCCGTGTCGACGGCCATCATCTTCGTGTCGTCTTCGTCTGGGGTGGTTGCCGGGGCACGTTTCCTAGACGCCCGCGGCCCCTTTCCGGTTCTCACATGGGAATTTTGCTAGAGGTCCATGGCCCGGACGAAGAACGTGGCCATTTCGTCACGGGTCAGGATCCGGTTGGGGCAGTAGGAGCCGGCATCATCGGGATCACAACCAATGGTGATTCCAGCCTGGCGGAGGGCGTTGATGGCAGCCTCGTGGGCGGAGTCGTCGTCATCCGCGAAGAAATCGGTTGTGCTCGGGGCCAGGTTGAAGGTGCGGGTCAGGAGCTCGGCCATCTCGTCGCGCCGCAGCCCCGCCTCCGGACAGTACGCCCGCTCGCCGCAGCCGAATCCGATCCCGAGCGACGTGACGCCATTGGCCGCCTGTTCGTAGATCGAGCCGGTGTCGTCGTCATAGAAGTTCTCGGTGCTCGTCGGTGATCCCTGCAAGCGATAGATGAAGAGGGCGATCTGTCCGCGGGTGATAGGGGCGAGAGGGCAGTAGCGGCCACCACCGCACCCAATCGTGATTCCGTTGGCGAACAGAGTCTCGATATTGGCCTCGTGCGGATTCCCGTCGTCATCGCTGAAGGTGTTTCCAGTCGGAGGAGGAACTGTGACTCCGCCCGGTGCGCTCAAGCGAGGCGCGGCGAGCAGGTACTGGTAGGGGTTGATCGGCACGTCGTTGAGCCTGATCTCGAAATGGAGATGCGGTCCCACCGATTCCGCGTTGCCGCTGTCGCCGACCCAGCCGATCAACTGGCCCTGGCTGACCACGGTGCCCTCGGTGACCGCAATCCCCCAACCAAGTCCATCGTCGGTGCCCGGGTTGTCGTTGTTGAGGTGGATGTACCAGGTCTCGTAGCCGCCTCCGTGATCGATGGCCAGGTAGCAGCAGTTGCTGCCGATCCAGGTAACGACTCCGTCGGCGGCCGCGACCACCGGCCATCCTTTGATCCCATTTGTCATGATGTCGGTGGCGCCGTGGGTCCGCCCCGACCCGCGCGGCTGGGCGAAGTCGTCGATGAAGGTCACCGGTGTGCCGACGATCGGGAAGACGATCCGGTTGGGATCGAAGGGTTGGGTGGGAACGAATTCGTCACCTAACGCAGCCGGAACGAAAAGCAGCACAAGGGCAACTGCAACGGCAGCGCCGACCCGGGGTCGGGTTCTCTTCCACTCCACAAGGGAGAGTTCGGCAAAAGGCCGATTTTTCTTGAGCATGGAATCCCTCTCCGGTTCCGCCAAGACCAAACAGCTAAGCCCGAAGTTCGCGAGCCTGCAACCCGGCTTACACTTGTTCGACGGCTTGTTGGCGGCTTGTTAACGGCCTCGTCGACCCGAAACACCCAGTAAATGCCGATCGAAATCGATATCGCCCACGTAGCTCGTCTCGCCCGTCTCGCTCTCAGCGAGGAGGAGCTCGCGACCTATCGGAGCCAGCTCGGCGTCATCCTCGAGCACGCGGCCAAAGTGCAATCGGTCGCCACCGACGGCCTCGAGCCAACCGCCCATCCCTTAGGACTGGTCAACGGTTTTCGCGAAGACCAGGTTCGTCCCTCGTTGGACCGGAACGAGGTCCTCGCCGCAGCTCCCCAAACGGCCGACGGATACTTCGTCGTTCCCCCGGCCCTGGAGAGCTAGTGACCGATCTCGCCGATCTCACCATCGCCGCGGCCGGCGAGCGCCTCGCCACGGGCGACAGCACCGCTGTCGAGCTCCTCGAGGATGTCCTGCGGCGCGCTTCGCTCACCGAGGCCGACCTGCATTGTTACGTCACGATCGATCACGAAGGTGCGCGCACCTCGGCCGAAGATTCAGATCGGAGGAGGCGGGACGGCGCGAGCCGGGGCTCACTCGACGGCATCCCGATCGCACTGAAGGACAACCTCTGTACCCGCGGGCTTGAAACGACCTGCAGCTCGCAGATCCTGTCGGGTTACCGGCCACCATACGACGCCACCATTGTCGCTCGACTTCGCGAGGCCGGAGCGGTGATCGTCGGGAAGACCAACCTCGACGAGTTTGCGATGGGCTCTTCCACTGAGAACTCGGCCTTCGGTCCGACGCGCAACCCTTGGAACAGCAGTCGGGTTCCGGGCGGTAGCTCGGGCGGATCCGCCGCCGCAGTCGCCGTCGGTTCCGCCCTGGGCGCCTTCGGTTCCGACACCGGCGGCTCCATTCGTCAGCCTGCGTCTCTCTGTGGAGTAGTCGGCTTCAAACCAACCTACGGACGGGTCAGTCGCTTCGGGTTGGTTGCCTTCTCCTCGAGTTTCGATCAGATCGGCCCACTGGCCAGAACGGTCGAGGATGCGCTGACTCTGTTCGAAACAATCGCGGGGCACGATCCTCTTGATGCGACCTCGTATCCCGGTCCGCTTCCTGACGCTCGGCCGAATCTCGCCAGCGGGGTCAAAGGGGTTCGGGTCGGGGTGGTCAAGGAATTGGCCGGTGAGGGTTATGAGCCCGATGTGATGGCGGCCACGATGGAAGCCGTGGAGCAGCTGAGCTCCCAGGGGGCGGTCGTGAATGAAGTGTCCCTTCCTTCCTTCGAGACCGCACTCTCGGCTTATTACTTGATCGCTCCCGCCGAAGCGTCTGCCAACCTCGCCCGTTTCGACGGCGTGCGCTACGGGCTGCGAGTCCCCGGAGAAACCGTCGAAGAGATGATGGCGCGTACCCGGGGCGAGGGATTCGGATCGGAGGTGACCCGGCGGATCTTGCTGGGGACCTATGCCCTTTCGGCGGGCTACTACGACGCCTTCTATGGGCAGGCGCAGCGGGTCCGGACCAAGTTGATCAATGAGCTGGCTGCCGTCTTCGCCGACGTCGACGTCCTCGTTTCACCTGCTAGCCCGACCACCGCTTTCGAGCTTGGGGCCAAGACGCAGGATCCGCTCGCGATGTATCTCACCGATGTCTGCACGATCCCGGCCAACCTGGCCGGCACTCCTGCCATCTCGATTCCGGTTGGGCTCGACCGCAATCAATTGCCGATCGGACTCCAGGTAATGGGTCCTGCCCTGGGGGAGGCCATGGTGTTCCAGGTGGCGGCCGAGGTCGAGCGAATCTCTGCCTTCGAAGCGCGGCCTGCGTTGGCCACTGATCAGAGGGTTAGCGCCAATGGTGGCATCGAATGAAAAGCTGGGAACCGGTAATAGGGATCGAGGTCCACGTTGAGCTGAAAACTGCCTCGAAGATGTTTTGCGGCTGTGCCGTCACTTTTGGCGACGAGCCCAATACCAACGTTTGCCCTGTCTGTCTCGGGCTTCCTGGGGCGATGCCCGTCGTCAATGCGACCGCGATGGAGTCGATCATTCGGATTGGCCTGGCGCTTCATTGCGAGATTGCGCCGCACTCGGTCTTTCATCGCAAGAACTATTTCTACGCCGACCTGCCCAAGAATTATCAGGTGAGTCAGTTCGATCTTCCGGTGGCGGTCAACGGCTGGCTCGACGTTGCGGTCGACGGCCAGAGCACGCGGATCGGCATCGAACGCGCCCACATGGAAGAAGACACCGGCAAGAGCCTGCACCAGGGCGGTGGTGGCCGCATCCACTCGGCCACGGCGACGAGGCTCGACTTCAACCGCTCGGGAGTTCCACTCGTCGAGATTGTTTCCCGGCCTGACCTCCGTTCGGCGGCCCAAGCCCGTACCTATGCCCAGGATCTGCGGGCGCTGGTGGCCGAACTGGACGTCTCCGACGCCCGGATGGAGGAAGGGTCGATCCGTTTTGACGCCAATGTTTCGGTGCGAGAACAGGGCTCGTCCGTATTGGGGACGAAGGTCGAGATCAAGAACATGAACTCGTTCCGATCCTTGGAACGCGCGGTTGCCTCCGAAATCTCGCGCCAGATCGAAGTGTTGGACTCAGGGGGCGCGGTCATCCAGGAAACACGCCACTGGGATGAGGAGGCGGGATCCACCCGGAGCATGCGGACCAAGGAAGGCAGCTCTGACTACCGCTATTTCACCGAGCCCGATCTGTTGCCGCTCGTGTTTGCGGCCGAGACAATTGAACGGCTTCACTCCGAGCTTCCCGAATCACCGGCTGATCGCCGGAGCAGGCTGGAAGGGATAGGAGTTGAGGCTGTCGTGGCGAGGGTGCTGGCTATGAGCGAACCCGAGTTGCGGCAGATCTTCGCCGACGCTATCTCCGAGGGCGCCGACCCGGGGCAGGCCGCCAACTGGGTAACCGGAGAGTTGACCGCCGCATTCCGTAGGACCGGGTCGTTGGCGGGTTTCGATGGATTCGGCCTCGCGGGGCTTCTCGACATGGTCAAGGACGGAAAGCTTTCGTCGTCGGCAGCGAAAGAAGTGTTGACCGAAATGGTGGCGAGTGGGGAACCCGCCATCACCGTCGCCGAGCGGCTCGACCTGCTACAGGTTTCCGATGCGGGTGCGATCGACCAGGCAGTGGAAGAAGTGCTCTCGGCTCAACCCGACGCGGTCGCGCGCTACCAGTCCGGTGAAGAGAAAGTCATCGGGTTCCTCGTCGGGCTGGTGATGAAGTCGTCCGGCGGCAAGGCCGATCCCAAACTCGTCAACGAGACGCTCCGCCGCCGTCTTAGCGCTTGAGGAGTTCTTCGATCTGAAGGGCAAGCGTGTCTGAGTTCAGCACCCCATTGATGGTCGAGACGAGCTCGCCACCGGCAGCGAAGAAGTAGGTGCGGGGAACGCCGATACCCCCGTACTCAGCGAGAACCACGCCCTCTTGGTCGAAGTAATGAGGAAACGGCAGGTCGAACTCGGCCAGAAAGTCGCGCGCTCCGGGTTGGTTGTCGTTGAACGCCAGGCCGACGAAGGCCACTTCTTCACCATGATCTGCGTGAGCAGCGGTAAGGAGTGGCGCCTCGTCCCGACATGGGAGGCACCAGGAAGCCCAAACGTTGACCACCACCGGTCGTTCGGACTCGGCCAGCATTGTCCGGAACTCGTCGAGATTGACGATCGGCAGGTTGTCCCCTTGCTGGCTGTCGCCATCGCAGGCGGCCAGCAGCAATGAGCAGAGGGCCAGGAGGCAGAGGCGCCTAGCCGGCGAGCGCCGTTGCAGTTGCTTCGTCCGGAGCCACCCCCACCAGCACATTGTCGCCATCGCAAGTGATTATCACGTTCGGCTGATCGGTGCCATAGGCAGCCGTCTCCCAGGCGAGCATCGAATCGCAGAGCCGGAGTTCGCCGCTATTGCTGTCGACAAAACTCAGAAGGACCGCCGACTGCTCGCCCTTGCTCCACACGCGGGCCTGCCCGCCGCCCCAGGCTTGCACCCGATCACGGGGGCTATCCAGAGCCGCGCCGGTGTCGTCCCCAGGGGCGCTGAAGAGATTCAAGAGATCGATGGCGCCGAACCCGATCGATCCCTGCGAGCCGATCGAATCGAGAATGGTCCACCCGTCTCCCGGGTCGCCCCCTGCCGCGGGGTCACCCGGAGACCAGCCGCTGAGGTAGAGCTCGGGGAAGAGGATCTCAGCAGTGGTTGCAGGAGGGGCGGAATACGCGGCGTCGACTTGGTCCCACCCACCCTCAGTGAAGAGAGCGCACGCGAATGACATCCCTTCCAGGTAAGGCAGTTGCAGCCCGTTCGACAGGATGTAGGGAAAGTCGGAGAGGTCTTCCTGCGAGGCGGCCACCCGCGGGTCGAGCATCATGCCGAACTGGTCCATGAGGTCGAGGGCCCCCATCGAGAACTGTTGCATCCCCAATGTGGCATCCCCCTCGATCAAGGCCTGGATCGCGCGCGCCCGCTCCGGGTCGGCAGTGGGATCTTCGATTGAGTCCGGGAATTGCAGGCGAGCGTCGGTGAGAGCGTGGATGAGCTCATGGGCGAGCGTCACCTGGTCCGTCGCGTTGAGCGGTTCCTCGGCGGAGCTGGAGGAGACGACCAGCTCCTGGGTTTCGGGGTCGTAATAGCCGGCGACGGCTCCGTCCAGGAGATCGAGCTGTTCGGCAAAGATGTCGTAACCCGGTTCGAGCATTCCCAAAGCGACCCACAACCGGGTTTCCAGATCAGCCAGTTCGGGCGGATACGCCTCGGCGGCGAGGTCCCGCACGCGTTCACCCATCTCTTCGGAGGTGACGAAGACCGGATCGATTTCGTCCGGGAAAGACAACCCGCGGACCTCTTCAACCGCGTTGGCGATGTCGTCGACCTGAGCGCCGAGACTTTCATCGCTGATCGGAAACGCCCCGGGGCTGGTGGTCAGGCATTCACCCAAAGCCCCCATATCGAGGCCACCGGTCATACCCCCGAACAGATCGTCGAGTTCGCCCAATTCACCGGGGTCGCCTCCCTCGCCACCGAGAAGACCTCCGAGCAGATCCTCGAGCGCACCAAGGTCGCCGAGCTCGCCACCCTCTCCACCTTGGCCTTCGCCCAGCAGCCCGCCGAGCAAGTCGCCTAGACCCCCCTCTCCGAACGCGTCGGCGAATGGATCTCCGGAATCTTCCGCCGCAGCCAACTGGTCTTCGAGGTCGCTGATGCGGGCCCGGGAGTCAGCTATCTGCTCTTCGAGGTCCTCGTTCGCTGCCCGGAGCCGGCCGAGAGAGATCGCGGCAACCACGCTGGCGATGCCTATGACGGTCAAGAAGAGGGCGAGAACGACGGTGACGACGATCGCCGTGGTAGGCCAGCGGCGGGGACGTTGGGTTTGCATCTCGCCGGTAAGTATCGGCGATTGCCAGGGCTACCAATAGATAGTCGACGTAGCTATTGATCATGCCTAGGACGAGGCCGCCTTGGAGGCATGCCAGCGTTCGATGGCGCCGATGAGATGCTCCCACTTCACCTCGCGAGCGGTGGAGTCGGCCCGCAACGCGGCCAGAGCCGATTCGCGCAGCACCCCCGCCAGATCGGCCATCGACATTCCGTCGGTCACTTCAGCGAGCCGGGCCTTGTCGATGTCGGAGGCAAACGGAACGTCAGAGAGGTCGATCAGCGCTCGTCTTGCTTCGGCGTCAGGCAACCCAATTTCGATTTGAGTTTCAAAGCGTCCTGCGCGCAATAGCGCCGGATCGATGAGGTCGGCTCGGTTGGTCGCTCCGATCACCGCCACGTTTCCGCGGGTGGTGATGCCATCCATTTCCGTGAGCAAGGCGGCCACCACCGAATCGGTGACCGTCGTTGTGGAGCGCCCGCGTACGGGAGCCAAAGAGTCGATCTCATCGAAGAAAATGATCGAAGGCGCCGCCGCACGGGCCCGACCGAACAGCTCGCGTACCGCCCGCTCGGACTCACCGACGTACTTGTCGAGCAGCTCGGCACCTTTGACCGGAAAGAAGGCGCTCCCCGCTTCGTGCGCCAGGGCACGAACCACAAATGTCTTCCCCGTCCCCGGTGGCCCATACAAGAGGATGCCCCGGGGAGGGTCGATTCCCATTGCTTTGAACCGATCCGGGTCTGTGATTGGCCACACCACAGCTTCGATCAGCCGCTGTTTCACCTCGGCAAGGTTTGCGACTCGGTCGAAGCCATAGTTGGGCATCTCGCCGAGCGAGAGCGACCCCAGGCTGGGGGTTGTGTCCTTAATGGCGTTAACTAAATCATCGGTGGTGAGCTTTTCATCCGGTTTGCGAGCGAGCCGGCTTGAAGCCTGAATCACCGCCGCGACCACATCGGCGCCGCTGAATCCGGCGGAACGGTTTGCGAGCACTTCGAAGTCGATGTCCTTGCTGGGGACGCGGAGCAGTGCCGCTTCGAAGAGCAACCGCCGGCGACGCAGATCCGGGGGAGGGATTGAAAGGGAACGGGGGATGAGAGGGCTCGAGGCCACGATTGGATCGAGGGCGGCGCGGGAATTGCAGCCGATCACACATGCCATCCCGGCCTTCCCGGCGACCGAGTCGAGAAACCAGCGCAGCACCGCGCCCATCTGGGTCCGAAACGGCGCCATGCCCTCATCGCCGGACACCGCTTCGAGACGGTCGACGAAGATCACCACCGGTGGCGATTGCCCGTTCACCGCCGCTTCGAGGAGGTCGAGAAGCTTCTCCGGCTTGAAGACCTGGTCCAGGGAAACCTCGTGCACCCTGGCCCCCGCCTCGGCTGCGGCGGCGCTGACCAGTTCCGACTTGCCACAGCCTTGCGGTCCTTCGAGCAGCACCCCGGCGACCCGGGGGAGTCCCCATGCCGACGGCAGGTCCGAGCTAGAAGTGAGCAACGACAACCAGCCGCTTAGGAGTTCCTTCTGGTCGTCGAGCCCGGCCAGGAGTGCCTCGCTGGTCGAGGGCCCCTTAGGTGGCTCGGGCGCCTGGGGTTGCGGGGGCTCCTTGGTTTCTGGTTCCGACGCTTTCGCTGCCTTGCGCGGCGGGGTCGACTGAGTCGCCCGCGGAGCGTTCGGCCGGAGCCGGCTCTCCGGCGGTAAGAAAGCGCGTTGCGGCCCCGATCAAGCCCGCCCCCCCTGGTTCGACCGCAGCAATGGCGACCTCCGTTGCAATCCCGCCCGCATATCCGGCGGCAAGCTCGATTCGATCTCCGTTGGAAACTGGACGACCCTGCCACGCTCTGATCAGATTGCCTGCGTCGGCCGGCAGCTTTTCGGTCGCCACACGCACCAGATGAGCCTGGCCGAGTACCGCTCGAACTCCCTCAGCTGATTGGCCCGGCGCCACCCCCGCATTGGCCCGAGCCAAAGGACCGAGGTGAAGGGCGGTGCTGTCGGTGGTCTCGCCGCTCTGGACCAGGACATGAGTCCTTCCCACCTTGAGAATGCCACCGAAGGGGAGACCCAATGCCTTGAGCAGGGTCGCTTCGGAGCGAGCAATGGGATCCTCGCCTTCTCGGACAATGAACCTCATGAGGTCACTCGCATGCGAGCGGCGATGGTAGAAGTCAGGCGGCGGTCAGATGTGGGATAGGAATGACAGGCAAGCCGATTGGGCCCGAGCTGGCGGCCATTCGCACCCGCCCACTAGTCATCCACTGCCAAATGAGATGGGCTTCCTCAGCGGCGGCCATGGTCGGAGGAACCGGCGAGGCTGACATCCCATCAGCATGGGCGTCGGTGAGCACCGAGATGGCCAGCGGCGGGATCGCCGCGTCGCTTTGCCACGCCTCGACGAGCCGTCCGTGGTCGACGAGGACCATCGCGCCGTCATTGCTTTCGAGCTGCACCCGGCCACCGCTCGATAAGGCTGTCCACGCTCGCCTTCTTTCCAAAGCCCGGGCGAGGGCGTGATGTCGGTCACGCATCTGCGCTGCTTCTTCGAATCGGCGCTCCGCCGCCAGACGCAGCATTTTCTCCGCAATCGGGTCGAGGATATGACTGGGGGACCAGGTGCTCGCTTCAACGATGTCGTCGATCATCGCGCGATAGGTTCCCGAGTCGAGACCGCCAGCGCAGGGGCAGAGAGCGACTCCCATTTGGGCGGGAGCGCACGCACCACTTCTCTTGCCCGGTTTGCCGTTGCAACGCCGGATCGGAGTTGCCGCCCACAACGCTTCCACCACCAGATCAGCTTGCCGCTTCGAACGAAACGGGCCAAGCCAGAGCCGGCTGTTGCCGCCGAGTTTGTGGGCGACGCTCAGCCGAGGGAACTCTTCGTCGGTCAAGCGGACGAAGTAGGTCCGTTTGGGCGGGCGCGACCTCTGATTGAATCGGGGCAGATGGGCATGGATGAGCCTCAGCTCGGCGACTTCGGCTTCGAGCCCGTGGGCGCAGACTCGATGCTCGATCCGGTGTAGCTGACGCAGCAGATCTGCGATGCGCCGGCGTTCGTCGCCATAGAAGTAAGCGCGCACCCTCGAGCGGAGGTTTTCAGCTTTGCCGACGTAGATGACGCGGTTGTCGCGGTCCCGAAACAGGTAGACGCCGGGCCGGCGCGGCAAGCCGTCGGTGAGCTTGATCTTGCCGTAATGCGCGGCGCCGCGAGCCGTGGGCAGCACCAGGAGGTCGTCGAGCCCCGTGACGCCGATCGTTCCGGCTCGTTCAAGCAATGAGTGGAACACGTGGGCGGTCGCTTTGGCATCGGCGAGAGCTCGGTGAATGGGTTCGATCGGAGAGCGAAAGTGGCGAGCGAGGCTGGCCAGAGTCAGGTCGCGCACATCGGCTCTGATCAGCCTCCTCGCTAGCCGGACGGTGTCGACCTGCTGACGGCCTTCGGGCTCGGAGCCGATGAGCGGTTGCGAAAGCCGCCTGCTGGCTGCGTCGAGAAAGGAGAGATCGAAGCGAACGTTGTGACCGACGATCACAGTTCCCCGGCAGAACTCGACAAACGAAGGAAGCGCCACGTCGATGGTGGGTGCCTCAACCACCATCTGCTGGGTGATCCCGGTGAGGATGGTGATGAAAGGCGGGATGCCGGTCTGGGGGTTGACCAAAGTGGCGAAGGTGCCAATAACGTCACCGCCCCGGTACTTCACCGCGCCGATCTCGGTGATCTCGCAGTCCCGCGGAGATCCGCCGGTGGTCTCGAGGTCGAGGACACAAAACGTGACGTCGTAAAGCGGGATCCCGCGGTCGTCAAAAGTGAGCTGCCGAGCCGGGATGTCGATCGACATCTCCCGACCCTAGAGCGAACAAATGTTCGATGCAACGTTTTCGCGTTCTCACTAGGCTCCGACCGTGCCGGGTTGTTGCAGCTCCGACGATTACGACGCAATGTTTACGAGCAAGGGCGCGGCTGCCGGCGCGAAGAGGTTTCGTCGGAGAGGTTTGACCGGAACCGCACGTGAATTGGCAAGGGCTGTCGTTGGCTCGGGCATACCAAGCGGTTCGATTCTCGAAGTTGGAGGGGGACTTGGCGAAATCCAAGTGACCCTGCTCGAACAGGGGAATGCCGCCAGTTCGGTCAACGTCGATCTGGCGAGCAATTGGGAAGTCGAAGCACGTCGCCTCCTCGGGGAGAAGGGACTCGAAAGCAAGGTCGAGCGAATTGTTGGCGACTTTGTGCAGATCGGACCTGATCTTTCCTCTGCCGATGTGGTGATCCTCCATCGAGTGGTCTGCTGCTACCCGGATTGGAGAGCGCTACTTACTGCCGCTATCGCGAAAGCGGATCGTCTCATTGCCCTGACCTTCCCCGTCGAACGATGGTGGACCAAAACGATGGTCGGGTTGGGCAACCTGTTCAACCGTCTGCGCAAGGAGCAATTCCGCGCCTATGTCCATTCCGAGGCCGCAATCCTCGACTTCATCCGAGCCCAGGGCCTCGAAGTCTCCTCTGATCAATCTGGCTTCGTTTGGAGGACATTGATCGCGCAGCGCTAGGAGCAGATTTCGTTCAGAACTTCTTTCGTTCGATCGGGTCGAATCAGCATTTTTGTCACACCCTCCCGTCATAGTTGTGGGCATGGTGAGTGGGACTCGGGTCATGGAGTTGGATGAGCTAATCGAGCTGGATTCGGTCGCTTTTGCCGAGTCGGAAGTTATGCGGATCGAAGCCCACATTCGCCGGCTGCGGGGCCGCCAAGCAGAATTGTTGGCCGAGCTCGATACCCATCAGATCGCCTCTGCCGACGGGGCCCGGACCATGGCCGACTGGGTCTCAGCTCGCATCTTGATCTTTCCCCGCAGGCGGCGTCCCGGCTGATGACCGTCGCCCGGAGCAACCAAGCACTCATCCGCCGCCGCATGTTGGCCGGGTCCTGGGGAATCGACCGGGCTGCGGTGGTCGCCAAGCTGGCCGCCGCCGGCCTCCCCGCAGACCAGCTCTATGGAAACCGCCGACACCTTCTCTTTGGGCCGGCTCTACGGGCTGTTGGAGCGGACCCGCCGTCTCGATGCCGATTCGGAGTCGTTTGACTACGACTGGCGCTTTCTGGTCTGCCAACCCTCGTTGGACGAATCGGTGTTCAAACTGTGGGGACAGCTCCCCGGCACCGACGGCCAGGTGGTCCTGAACGCTCTTTCCGCCCGGGAGACCGAACTGCCCGTCCTCGAAGACCAAACGGCAGGACAAAGACGGGCCGACGCCTTGACTTCGATCTGTCTCGACTCGCTCACCGCCACCGACGCCGAGGGGGAGACGGGACGGGCGGTGACGGTGGCCGAAATCTTCGTCGACGCCACCCTCGCCGCCGAAACCAACGGAGAAGCCGGCGCGGCCCTATCATCGGGGACCAAGGTGGGGCCGAATACTTTGGGCGAGATCCTCTGCGGCGGCAAAGTCCGGGTGGTCAACTGCGCCGAAACCCACCCCATCTCCTACACCGACCTGTCCGACACCATCCCCCCGGCGGTCCGCAGTTTCGTCCGCTGGCGGGACCAGGGTGCCTGTTCGATCGAAGGCTGCCGGAGCCGCTACCGGGTCCAACCCCACCACATCAAGGAACGGCATCAAGGTGGTGACCATCACCCCGACAACCTGATTTCGCTTTGCTGGTACCACCACCACGTCGCCATCCACCAACGGGGCATGATCATCGACCCGACTCACCGATCCATCGACGCCGACTCATCTGGCCGAACCGCGGACCACCCCGCTAGTCGTTACCCCGCCTTTCGTTGCCGCACGGATTCGTAAAGAAGAACGGCAGCCGTCACCGAAGCATTCAGCGAGTCGACATTTCCTGCTTGAGGAATGGTGACTCGCTCCTGTGCCGCGTCGAGCCATCGATCCGCTAATCCACGGTCCTCGCTCCCGATCACGATGGCAGTTGCATGCCCGAGATCGATTTCCCATGGTGGAGCGCCGCCGACCACAGTTGTGATGGCGATGACGTAGCCGTGGTCCTGCAGCCACGCAGATCGACTCTTCAGTTGATGCGACTGCAATCGGAACCGTGAAGAGCGCGCCGGTCGAGGCGCGGACTGTGTTGGGATTGGTGAAGTCAGTAGCCGGATCGACGACCAGAAGTCCAGCGCCGGCGGCATCGCAGGTGCGCAGCATCGCGCCCGAGGTTGCCGGGCTTTTCGATTCCAACTGCGACTAGGATCAAATCAGGCGGCGACCAGTCGGCCAGATCGAACCTTGGGTATGCAAGCGACCGCCACCAACCCATCACGGCCGTAGGCGATCTTCTCGAACGCCATGGCACCGACCTCTAAATCCTCGACGTCTAGGTCGCGATGGGTTCAACCCCTTCACGGCGGACGATCTTCACCAGCTCCCAACCCGAAGCGACTGCTCGTTCGATCTCCCGGCGACCCTCGATCAGAAACGTGCCGGTTTCGTCCCTAACCGATCGCTTGTGGAGCGCGGCGAGCGCTCTGATCTCGGGATTGGAGCCCGAGGTGATCAGGGCTGCCACTGCTCGCGATGGATAACACTCTCGGCCCGCTTCCAGCCTCGCTTGAGCGACCCCGACCGCCGGTCGGGCGCGGGGTAGCCGACAGTGACGACGCCGATCGGAGTGACTTCGTCGGGAATCGACAACAGTTCACGCAATCCCGGAATGGAATGGACGCCGAGAAATCCGGCGGCGAGCCCTTCATCGACCGCGGCTAGCAAGATCAGCATCATCGTGGCGCCGGCGTCAACCCACCAGTAGGGGACCGGCCACTCGATTTCATCACCGTCGGCGTCGACTTTGTCAGCCTCCCGATAGCGATCGTGATAGGTCTGCTCGGAAACACATACGACAACATGGACCGGGGCGCGCGAGATCCAAGGATCAAAACCATCATCGACGTACTCGTTCTCACCGGCGAGACGCGCGATCGCCTGTCGAGTGGCTTCCGATCGAACGACGACGAGAGACTGACCCTGGCTGAACCCCGCCGACGGAGCCTTTCGCCCCGCCGCCAAGATGCGTTCGACCGAATCGTCGGAAACCGGATTCGATTCGTAATTGCGGACCATGCGCCGCCGAGCGACAACGTCGCGGAATTCCATCAGGCGAGCAGGGCGCGGACACGCTCGTTGCGAACCTCGCCCGCGTGAGTGACCGTGGCGGCCTCGAGGATGTCATCGTCAAGGTTGAGCTCGCCGTTGTCACCGACAAGCGAAAGCAACGCCAGGACGTTGCGGGCATACATCTGGCTCGAGTCATGTGGTTTACGGCTTGCGAAGTCGGTGTAGCCAATGACCTTCACCCCGTTGTGTTCGACGACTTCACCGGGACGGGTCATTTCACAGTTGCCTCCGGTCGAGGCAGCCAGATCAACCACCACTGAACCGGGACGCATCGACTCGACCATCGCTTTCGTGACGAGGAGCGGAGCGGGTCGACCGGGAATGGCGGCAGTGCTGATGACGATGTCCGCCGATTGCACCGGGCCCGCCAATCCCTCCAGCACCCGGCGTTCGGCCTCGGCTTCGAGTTCCTGGGCATAGCCGCCGCTTTGCGATGCATCCTGGGTGGCGACGTCGATCTCGACGAACGAAGCACCTAACGAGCGGACCTGCTCGGCGGCCGCTGAGCGAACGTCGAAGCCGGAGACATTGGCGCCGAGCCGTCGACAAGTGGCGATCGCCTGCAGCCCGGCCACCCCGGCTCCGAGGATTAGCGCGCGCGCTGGCGCAATGGTGCCGGCGGCCGTAGTCAGCATCGGAAACAAGCGGTTGCACGCACTCGCTGCCTCTATCGCAGCCTGGTATCCAGCCGCCGTTGCTTGTGACGAGAGCGCATCCATCGCTTGTGCTCTCGTCGTCCGTGGGATCAGCTCAAAAGCAATCGCACTTACACCCTGTGTGGCCAGAGCCGCCATTTGCTGCGGCTGCTCCAGAGGGCGCAATAGACCCAAAAGCGTGCCTCCCTGCAGCCGCTTCGGCTCAGGGGTGTTGACGGCAACCACAACCCCGGTGGCTAGAGCTCCTCCATCGTCGGCAAGTTGCGCCCCCGACGCTTCGTACGCCGAATCGGGAAAACCCGCTCCGGCCCCGGCTCCACGTTCCATCGTGACCGCATGCGAATTTGCGACGAGTTTCTTGACCACATCGGGAGTGAGCGCAACCCGGCGCTCGCCGGGCTCGGTTTCCTTTGCGCACCCAATTTCCATCACTCCAATGGTGGCAGACAACGAAAAGGGAAAAGATCACTAAAAAGCCGGTGTGTGCCACACTCTCGGCGATGACGGTGTGCGCTGATCTGGCCCGTTGATCCTCTCTCACGTCCCCGGGACCCGGGAGTGGTCTTTGCTCGGGGGAAAGGCTGTGCCGAACTGGCGGAGCTGCTTTCGACCAAGGCCGTCCGGGTCACGGGCGACCTCGAGACAGCTTGTATCGAAGCTCGAGCCGACATTCTCGTCAGCAAGAAGCCGCCCGCCAGTTTCAGCCTGATCCACATCGCGTCGCCCCTTGACTTCGATCGTGCGGCGGTGACGACAGTGGTGGCGGCGGTTGCCGGAGGTCCGCACTCGGACTTCAACGTTCAACTTTGCAATCACCTCGCAAATCAGCTCGGGGTCGAGATGATCATCGCCAGTGCCGTTTACGCCGACACCTCGGCCACAGTCACCGAAGAGCTCGTTGCCCGGCTAGGCGATTGGGCACCCTCGGCCAAGCAGCTTTCAGTCGCAGCGAACGACCCGGCCGACTTCGTGCAGAGCCTTCCGGAAGGCTCGCTCCTGGTCATGGGCGAAGCCGGGGGGTCGCTTTTGACTCGTATGGTCTTTGGTCCGGGGGCCAGGCTGCGAGCTTCCGCAAAAGGAGGTGCGGTCATCGTGCGTGCGGCGCCCGCGCGGGTTTTCCAATTGATGGATGAGCCAGTCTTTGTGAGTCCGCTTCATCTCGCCACAGATGGGCACCGACTCCATCAAGACCAGCGGCTTGCGGTAGTTGATGGCGGCAAGCTTGTTGGAATTGTCGATCAAGAAAAGCTGAGGAATGCCCCGACTAACGCGACAGTCGATTCGCTGATGGAAGAACCGCGCTCGGTGACGCCCGATATGTCATTGGTTGAAGCTGCCGCCAGCATGGGGAGCGATGGGCCTTGGCCGGTCGTAGACCAGCGTGGTCACATGATCGGTACCTACCACCTCACCGGAGCCAGTCCGGCTCGATGAAAAAGCTTCTCGGCGTTCTGTTGCTCCTGTTCGTCGTCTTTCACCTCGCCGGGGGCTGGTACTTCTCCGAGGAACTGAGGAACGATGCTCTCGTCGCCGACTACGAACCAGATACGCCTGATGTCTTGATCACTACCGTTTCAGGCGGGGAAGTGACCCTGCAGGCGGTTGCAGGCACCGAACCCGAACTCGAGACCCCCGGCGTTGTCGGACTCGACTGGACGACGGGCTACGGCCAACTGCAACCGCAGTTCACGGTGACCGCCGATGGAAGCGTGGTGCGGCAACTGCAGCGATTGGCCGGAGAACCGCCGACCCCGGGGATGGTGGCAACCATCGAGGGCTATGCGTTTCCGACCGACCCTTCGGTGGCTTTCGGGATCGACTTCACGGAGGTCGAGTATCAGAGCGCTTTGGGGCCGATACGGGCCTGGAAGATCTTGGCCAGTGGCGACACTTGGATCTTGCACGTCCATGGTCTTGGCGCGGACCGCGCCGAATCGTTGCGGCTGCTGCGTCCACTTGCGGAGGAGGGCTATCCGCAACTCGTCATCGACTACCGCAATGATGAAGGCGCTCCCGCCGACCCGAGCGGCTACTACCGCTTCGGCGAGACCGAATGGGAAGACGTCGCCGCTGCGGTTGACTCTCTCGTCGCCGAGGGAGCCGAGAAAGTGGTTTTGATGGGATATTCCACCGGCGCCGCCCACATCTTCTCGTACCTCTATCGCGAACCCGATGAAGTGGTAATCGCGGCCGTCGTTGATAGCCCGAACATCGATTTCGAGCAGACGGTGGACCTGGGAGCGTCGCAACGCACGCTGCCGTTCATCGGCCTCCCAATCCCAGGCACCCTGGTTTGGACCGCCAAGCAAATCGCCTCGATCCGGTTCGGGGTCGACTGGGAAGAAACCGACTATCTCCCGGAGGCCAATCTGCTCGAGGTTCCCGTCCTGGTCATCCACGGCAGCGAGGACGAGACGGTCCCCGTGCAGAGCAGCCAGGACCTGGCCGATGCGAGACCCGACCTCGTCAGGATCTCGATTGTTCCCGGCGCCGGGCACGTGCGGTCCTGGAATGTGAGCGGCGCCACCTACGAGCAAGAGGTCATCGACTTCCTGGCCGAAGTCACCACCCAGTGACGGTCAAGGGCTACTACCGCCACCCGACGATCAATCGTGATCAAGTCGTCTTTGTCGCCGAGGACGACTTGTGGACGGTCACCGTTGAGGGGGGAGACGCCCATCGGCTGACGGCCAACCCGGGGATGGAGGCGTTTCCCGGCTTCTCGCCGGACGGCAAGACGATCGCGTTTGTCGGCCGCGATGAAGGCCAGCTCGATGTTTACGCCATGCCTGCCGCCGGTGGCGTTGCCCGCCGGCTCACCTATTTCGGGGCCGACACCCGCGTCGTCGGCTGGCGCAAGGATGGCTCGGCCGTGATCATCACAAGCGACTACCAGCAGCCCTTCGCCGCATGGGGACACCTGTGGGAAGTTCCCCTCGAGGGAGCCGCAACCACGAAGCTGCCCTGGGGACCTGCGCAAGCGGTGTCGTTTCGGCCGCGGGGGGAAGGCATGGTCATCAGCCGCAACAGCTTCGACCCCGCCCGCTGGAAGCGCTATCGGGGCGGCCGCGCCGGCGCGGTTTGGGTTGACCGGAACGGTGCTGGCGCCTTCGAAGTTCTGATCAAGCTCGCCGGCAACATGGCTAATCCAATCTGGCTGGGGTCTCGCATCTTCTTCCTCTCCGACCATGAGGGGATCGGCAACCTCTACTCGGTGACGCCGGATGGCGCGGGCCTCTCTCGCCATACCAACCATCGCGACTTCTATGCCCGTTTCGCCTCGAGCGACGGGAGGCGGATTGTCTACCAATCCGGCGCGGACATCTATCTCTACTCGCCGCAAGACGACAAAAGCCGGAGGCTTCCCATCACCTTGCCGTCGGCCCGTCCGCAACGCAACCGCCGGTTCATTCCCGCCGCCGTGAAGAAGACCGAATCGATCTCACTGTCGGCCTCCGGAGACTCAGTAGGAGTCGTATTCAGAGGTGGGGCCTACACGATGCCGCTCTGGGAGGGTTCCGCCACCAGGCACGGTCCAGTGTCGACGGCCAGACAGCGTCTCCTCGCCTGGCTAGGGGACGGAGATGGCTTGGTCATGGTCAGCGACGAGACCGGTGAAGACTCGGTAGTGGTCGAGTCAAAAGGCAAAAGAAGAGTTGTCCGCGGCGACTTCGGGCGTATCAGGTCGATCCAACCGGCGCCCGGCCGCGAGGACCTGGTCGCTCTCACCAATCACCGGCACGAGCTCCTGCTGGTGAACGTCGGGTCGAGTAACGAAACCACGCTGGTTCACCGGAGCGAGCACGGGTGGATCTCTGGGGTTGCCTGGGGTCCCGAGATTGCCGGAGTGCGGTATCTGGCCTTCAGCTCGCCGACGAGTCGCACCACCTCCAACGTGTTTCTCTATGACACGAAAGACGGAGTCAGCCAGCAGATTGGTGAACCTGAATTCGAAGACTGGGGGCCCACGTTCGACCCGAGCGGGCGCTACCTCGGATTCCTGTCGGTGCGGGCCTACGAACCAATGGCCGACCAGCACTTTCACGATTACGGCTTTCCGCGGGCAGTAATGGTCATGCTGGTCCCGCTCGAGCCCGGGTCACCCTCGCCGTTTGCTGCGGCCAACCGAGCTCCCAAGGCGCCGGGTGCTCCGCCGCCGGCATCCGACACCGGTGAAGCCGGACCAACCGGCATCGACCTGGGAACGCTGGGCGATCGGGTTGTCGCCTTTCCGATCCCTGCAGGCAGCTACTTCAACCTTCGTCTCACCCGTGACAAGGCTTTCTTTCTTTCCCGGCCCCTGGAGCGAGCGGTTGGATTCGTCGTTGAGGACACGCCGGTCGGAGCGAGGCTCGAGTCCTGGGATATCGCCAACGACAAAGCCGAAACCGTTGCCGAAGGAGTCATCGACTACACCGTCTCCGCCGACGGCCGCGTCCTGGCGTTTCGGACGCAGAAGTATTTGCGGGTGGTGCCGGTCGCTTGGAAGGACGACCGCTCGGGCAACGAGAAGGCCGGACGCGACACCGGGATTGTCGACCTCGAGAGGATTCGGGCGGAGGTGCAACCGGGTCCGGAGTGGGAGCAGATGTTTCTCGAGGCGTGGCGCCTCCAGCACCAGTACTACTGGTGGGAGTCGATGGGCGGGATCGACTGGGAGGAGGTTCGGGACCGTTACGTGCCGCTGATCGAGCGCGTCGCTACCCGGGCCGAGTTCTCCGACCTGCTGTGGGAGATGCAGGGCGAGCTAGGGACTTCTCATGCTTACGAGCTGGGTGGTGACTACCGCCCGGTCCCGGTGTGGAATCAAGGCCACCTCGGGGCCGATCTCGAGTTGGATCGGGGGACCTGGCGAGTGGTTCGCATTCCCAACGGCGATTCGTGGGACCGAACCCAGGCGTCGCCCTTGTCCGCACCTGGCGTCGAGCTCAGGCCGGGCGACCGGATCACCGAAGTCGATCATCAGCCGGTGGATGATTCGATTTCGCCGAATGCCCGTCTGGTCGAGCGGGCCGGACGTGCGGTGACTCTGACGATTCGGCGCGGGCGTGAAAAGGCGCGAGAAGTGATTATCGAAGCGATCGCCTCCGAGCGCCTGCTCCGCTATCGGGATTGGGTCATCGAGAATCGAGCTTTCGTCGCCGAACTGTCGGAAGGGCGTGCCGGCTACATCCACATTCCCGACATGGGACCCGACGGGTTTGGCGAGTTCCATCGCTCTTTCAAACACGAGGTCGACCGCGATGGTCTCGTCGTCGATGTCCGCTTCAACCGTGGTGGCAACGTGAGCCAGCTGCTGCTCGAAAAGCTTCTTCGCGAGCGGGTGGGATATCGGATCACCCGCTGGCGGGCGGTCTCCCCGATGCCCGACGACTCACCCTTGGGACCGATGGTTTGTCTGACCAACGAAGCCGCTGGCTCCGATGGAGACATCTTTTCGCATGTCTTCAAGATGAAAGGCCTCGGGCCTCTGATCGGAACTCGCACCTGGGGAGGGGTGGTCGGGATTTGGCCCCAACAAAGCCTCGTCGATGGAACCCTCACCACCCAACCCGAATTTCACACCTGGTTCAACGATCTCGGTTATGCCATTGAGAACTACGGGGCGACCCCAGACATCGAAGTGGTCGACCTGCCCGACGATTACGCCCGGGGCGAGGATCGCCAACTCGAAACCGCCGTGCGCGAAGTCATGGCCCAGATCGAATCCCATGGCCCCGCTCCCGACTTCAGCGACCGGCCTTCGACCCGCCGGCCCGACCTCCCCAAACGCCGCTAACTGTCAAACCCGCGAGGCGATGAGCGAGCCGATCTCGGTTGTCGACATGCCCATGTCAGGCCCACCCATGGTCTTGAGCTCGGGGAGGACCGAGACCGCAGCTGTCTCGACCGCCTTCGCCGCGTCAACTTCACCAAGGTGCGCAAGACACATACTCAGCGACAACACGGACGCAACCGGGTTGGCCCAACCATTTCCGGCGATGTCAGGCGCCGAGCCATGGACCGGTTCGAACATCGACGGGCTTTTTCGGGTGGGGTCGAGGTTGGCCGAAGCTGCGAGCCCAAGCCCGCCCTGGATGGCGGCACCGAGGTCGGTGATGATGTCGCCAAAGAGGTTATCGGTGACGATCACATCGAAACGGCCCGGGTCCTGCACTAGAAACAGACAAGCGGCGTCGACATGGACGTAGTCGGTGTTGACGCCAGGAAAGTCGGACGCCACCTTGTTGAACGTTCGCTGCCAGAGGTCTCCGGCATAGGTGAGGACGTTGGTCTTGTGACAGAGGGTGAGATGGTTGCCGCGCGCCGCCGCTTGATCGAAGGCGAAACGGACGATGCGCTCGATGGCGACGTAGGTGTTGAGCGATTCCTGCGTTGCTACCTCTCCTGGCGTGTCGCGTTGGGAAACGCTGCCCGCCCCGGTGTAGAGGCCCTCGGTGTTCTCCCGCACCACCACCAGGTCGCAGTCCTCCGGAGTTAGCCCGGCGATCGGCGAGGTGACGCCCGGATAGAGCTTCACCGGGCGCAGGTTCACGTAGAGATCGAAATCGAAACGGAGCTTTAGCAGTAGTCCACGTTCGAGAACGCCGGGCGGGACCCCGGGCGTGCCGACGGCGCCGAGGAGAATCGCATCGTGGGCTGCGAGTTCGGCCTGAACGGTATCGGGCAAGACCTCACCGGTGGTCAGATAGCGCCGGCCCCCGAGGTCGTAGTCGGTTGTCTCGTAGCCGAACCCGAACCGATCGGCCGCGGCTGAGAGCACACCCAAAGCCTGGTTGGTCACCTCCGGCCCGACCCCGTCGCCGCCGATCGCCGCGATGCGGTATGTCATCTCCCAAAGTTACCCTCGGGGTTCGTGGCCGCTGCCTCCTCGACCTCAAATGGACACGGCCACGGTGGGCTCGCCGGCCTGACCCTGGCGGCGTTGGGCATCGTCTATGGCGACATCGGCACGAGTCCGCTCTATTCGATCCGGGAAACGTTCGCCGAGCACCACAACATCCCGGTCGAGCGCGCCTCGGTGCTCGGGGTGCTCTCGCTGATCTTTTGGGCGCTGCTCATCATCATCACCGCCAAGTACGTGTTCATCGTGATGCGGGCCGACAACGAGGGCGAAGGCGGGATTCTCGCCTTGACTGCTCTGGTCGCTCCGAGCGACGAAGCGAGGCGACGACGCCGGCAACTGGTACTGGCCGGAATCATCGGTGCCGCCCTGCTCTACGGCGACGCGGCCATCACCCCCTCAATTTCGGTGCTGTCGGCAGTTGAAGGTCTGGAAGTGGCGGCGCCGGCGCTTGCTCAGTTCGTGATTCCGATCGCCGCTGCGATCCTCATCGGACTCTTCTCGATCCAGAGTCGAGGGACGGCTCTGGTTGGCAGGATCTTCGGACCGCTGATGCTTGTTTGGTTTGCGGTTTTGGCGGTGCTCGGAATCATCCAGCTCGTACAGCAACCCCTGACGTCCTGGCCGCTCTCAATCCCATTTACGCGGTCGAATTCTTCACGCACCTATCCATGGCGCGGCGTTCGTCGCCCTGGGCGCCAGTCGTCCTGGTCGTCACTGGTGGCGAAGCGCTCTACGCCGACATGGGCCACTTTGGGATCCGGCCGATCCGGCTCGGCTGGCTCGGCGATCGTCTTCCCCGCGCTCATCCTGAACTATCTCGGCCAGGGAGCTCTGCTGCTCCGCCAACCCTGAGGCGGTGGAGAGTCCTTTCTTCCTTCTTGCTCCGGAATGGGCGTTGATCCCGCTGGTCATCCTGGCGACCTCGCCACAATCGTCGCCAGCCAGGCTCTGATTTCAGGAGTGTTCTCGCTTACCAACCAGGCGATCCAGCTGGGCTTCATCCCTCGTCTCGAAGTTCGCCACACCTCCGCCGACGTCCATGGTCAGGTCTACCTTCCCGCGGTCAACTGGACCTTGCTGGTTGCGTGCCTTGGCCTGGTGCTTGGATTTCGATCTTCGGCCAACCTGGCCGCGGCGTATGGCCTCGCGGTCACTGCGACGATGCTCATCACCACAATTCTTGCTCGCGGTTCACGCTCAGCGAAAAGTGGCGGTGGAGTTGGTGGCAGCGTCGGACTCGTGATCGGGTCTATTCCTCGTCGACTGAACTCGCCTTCCTTGCCTCGAATGCACTCAAGATCCCGACCGGCGGTTGGTTCACTTTGCTGGTGGCGGCGATCGCGACGTTTTCGTCATGACCACCTGGATTGCAGGACGGCGCTACCTGGAACAAAAGGTAAAGCGAGGCCGCCAACCCCTCAAAGCGCTCATCGCGAGCCTCGCCAAGTCGAAGGTGCCATCGGACGCAAGGGACCGCGGTGTATCTGTTCCGGACTGCTGACGCGGTGCCACCTGCCTTCGTGGCGAACCTGCGTCACAATCACGCAATTCATCATTCGGTTGTATTCCTGACCGTCAAGACGGCACTGGTACCCCGGGTTCCTCGGGCACGCCGCGAGGAGATCGAACATCTTGGTTCTCGCTTCTTCAAGGTCGTCTTGACCTACGGCTTCATGCAGGAGCCCGACGTCCCGGCCGCGCTCGAGCACCTGATCGCCGAGGTCGCCTTCAATCCCCTCGACACCACCTACTTTCTTGGGCAAAGAGCGGGTCGTGTCGAGAAGGGAGTCGGATTGAACGGGTTCGCGTGAACGGCTATTCAACTTTCTGCACCGCAACACCCGCAGTGCGGCCGACTACTTCCAGCTTCCTCCCGACCGGGTCGTCGATATCGGCGTCACGGTTGAGATTTGATTTGGCGAGATCTAGAACTTCTGCAGTTCGATCTCGGTGACCCGGCGGCCGTCCATTTTCTTGACGAGGATGATCCAATTGTCGACGTCGACCTTGTCACCGCGACGGGCGATCCTTCCCAGGCGATCCATCACGAAACCCCCGAGGGTTTCGTATTCACCTGCGGGGAGTTTGAGACCGGTGAGACTGCGCAACTCATCGGGCCGTATCGCTCCGGGAACCTCATAGCGATCCCGGCCCGTCAGCTGGCGAGGCGCGGTCTCACCTTCGTCGTACTCGTCGCGAATGTCGCCCACCAGCTCTTCGGCGATGTCCTCGAGGGTGAGCAATCCGGCGGTTCCGCCGTGCTCGTCGACGATCAAGGCGAGGTGGCGGCCGCTGCGTTGCATCTCGTTGAGAAGCAGCCTGATCGAAGCCGTTTCCGGCACCGCCAGGAGAGGGCGGATCAGTGCGGGATCAATCGGCCGATCGCGGTCCTCGTCAGAGACGCCGAGCAGATCCTTGGCGTGGACGAAGCCGGTGAGGTCGTCGATGTTCGAGCCGTAGATCGGAATCCGGGAGAAGCCTTCTTCGTTGATCGACCTGCTCCGAACTCGGCCGGGGTCGACCCGGAAGGACGGGCGATTATGTCGGGCCGGGGAACCATCACCTCGGAGGCATCTCGTTCCGAGAACCGGATGGCGCCCGAAAGGAGCTTGCTGGCGAATTCCTCGATGATCCCCTCCTGGCGCCCTGCCGCAATCACCGACCGCCAAATCCTCAGCGGTATGGGCTGTCTCCAGCTTGTCGCGGGTTTCCACTCCGAAGATTCGGAGGAAGCTCGTTGGCCAGCCCAATTGACTGTGGCGATCAGCGGGCGAAACAGCGTCATAAACCATCGAAAGGGAACCCCGAGCCACACTGCCAACCTCTCGGGGGTGGCGATAGCGACGTTCTTCGGCGCCATTTCGCCGATCACCATGTGCAGGAAAACGACGAGCAGCAACGCGACCACCAGGGAGATCGTGTGCGTGACACCGGAGGGGATCGGCAGCCAGCCGATGCATGTTCTCGATGATCCCGGCGACTGCCGGTTCGGCGACGAAACCAAGTAGCAGGGTGGCGAGGGTGATGCCCACCTGCGCTCCGGCCAGTGCATCCGGCAAGTTGCGCATAGTCGTCACCGCCGCTCGGGCCCCCCGGCCCTGGCAGCTCCTCGATCACCTGCCGGCGGGCCGCGGTGAAGGCGAACTCGGAGGCGACAAAGAACCCGTTGGCGAGCAAGAGCACGACCATCCACGCCAGCGCCCCGAGATTCATCGCGTCGTCTCCAGCCGGCTGACGCCGATGCGATCGAGCCGGTGACCGTCCATTGGCCAGAACCTCGAAGAGGAAGGGTTCCGAAGCTGCGACCTTTTCGCCGACTTCGGGGAATCGGCCCAATTGAGAAATCAGAAAGCCGCCGAGAGTTTCGAAGCGGCCATCGGGTAGCACCAGATCGAATTGCTCCTCGAGGTCGATGCCGGTTGGTCAGGCCCTCGACTTCGATTTGTTCGCCGGCTCCCGTCTGAGAGTCGCAGTGGCGGATCCCGGAGCGTCGTGCTCGTCACTGATTTCTCCGAGGATCTCCTCGAGCAGGTCTTCAACCGTCACGATCCCGGCGAAGCCGCCGTACTCGTCCACCACCACCGACAGCGCCCGGCTTTGTCGCTGCATGTCGACGAGCAGGTCGTCGAGCTGGCGCGACTCGGGGACGATGAGGGCGGGTTTGGCGATATGAGCCCAGTGGAGTGATCGAACGCCGCTCCGGCTGGATCTGGAAGGTGTCTTTGACGTGAACCACACCGACGATCTCGTCCTGATCCACGCCGAAGATCGGGAACCGGGAGTGCCCGGTCTTGCGTGAGATCCGGCGAAGGTCGGCGACGGAGTCGAATCGGGTCAAACCCTCGACGGAAACGCGGGGGACCATGACATCGGCCGCGACCTTCTCGGTGAAGGAGATGGCACGGGTGAGCAGTGACAGCTCGGCATCGTCGAGCTCGCCCTCTTCCCCCGAGGACCGGATGATCAATTCCAGCTCCTCGAGGGAGCGGACTCCGGCCAACTCCTCTCGGGGCTCGATCCCAAATTTGCGGACCGTCCAGTTGGCGGCTCGATTCAAGAGGAGGATGATCGGTCGCAGCAGCCCGTTGAGCCAGGACATCGGGATCGAAATCGCTTTGGCGGTTACGAAGGGGCGGGCGAGGGCGAAGTTCTTGGGAATCAACTCGCCGAGCATTGCCGCGAGGTTCGCCACGAGAAGCGCGAGACCAATTGCGACCACGGGACGGTCGGTGACGCCCTCCCATCCGATACGGTCGAGCAGCGGCTCGAAGATCCCCGAGAGTGCCGGCTCGGCAATCGCCCCTGTAATGAGCGAAGTGATCGTGATTCCGAGCTGGGCTCCGGACAGCTCGAACGAAAGCCGCGAGAGCGACTTCTCCACCTGAGCTGCCCGGCGATCGCCCTCGGCCGCGAGTCGCTTGACCCGGCTCCGATCGACGGCCACCAACGCGAACTCGCCCGCTACGAAGAAGCCCGTCATCAGGACGAGCACGGCCACCAGGCCGAGCCCTAAGCCCGGTACTAATAGTTGTTCTCCCGGATGGGTCTCAGCCCGCGTCCTCCATAAAGGCCGCCACATCTTCTTCGGAGAAGAACTCTTCCAGCCGTTCCGGCGAGCACTCGGCGCTGACGGCTCCGAGCAGCCCGCTGAATTCCATGGTTTGAGCAACCGTGAGGTCGCCAATCGAGTCAGCCTGGTCAATGAATTCCTGGACCGACGCGATGTCGGTTTCGCAATCGCCAGATGCGCTGACGCCCGTCGTGGAACCGTCGCCGATGAACTGCTGCAAGAACCGGAAATACCCAGCGGTTCCCGGCGCCTCGCTCTCGGCAAACTCGATCATCGCAGCAAACGATTCCTCGGTATCGAGGTCGAGGTCGGGGCAGGCTTCGGTCTCCTCCTCGAACTCGGTACTCGTGTCCTCGAATTGTTGAGCCACGGCCTCGAACTCTGCCATCGTCGACGATTCAAAATCGAAGTCTTCGACGATCGGTTCGATCTCGCGCAGATAAGCACGGAAGGCTTCGATGCATTCGGCGGGCATGTCGCCGAAACTACCGACGCTGCCGGGATCAGACGTTTCCTCGGTCGCCGCGGTAGTTGCCGCGGCCTCCGCAGTCGTGTCTGTGTCATCAGCGGTCGTTTCGGTCGTACCGCTGCCGCAAGCCGCCACGGCCAGAAGCAAAACCCCCAGGATGGCGACGAGCCGCCAGCGTGAAATAGTCATTTTCCTCTCTTGGTATCGAGTCCCGAGAGAGGTTAGGCGGTCTTGTTGAGGGCGTTAGCGAAGGCTTCGGCGGAGCCCTCCACGACATCGGTGTTGATCGAGTGACCCGAGTAGGTTCGCTCTCCAACCTGGACCACGACGCTGATCTCGGCCATCGCATCGGCACCCGACGTCACTGGCACCACCCGGTAGTCGATCAGCTTCGGATCTATCCCGAAGGCAAGTCGCAGGGCAGCGAAGGCGGCATGCACCATCCCATCTCCTTGTCCGGAAAACACCTGCTCGGTTCCATCCTTCTCGACCCGGACCGTGGCGGTCGGGGTTACCTCGTTGCCGCCGGCCACGTGTAGTCCAATGAGTCGAATCCGTTGGGTCGTCGGGCCGAATTGGTCCTCGACGATGGCCCTGACCTCGTCTTCGCCGATCTGCACCTTGCGGTCGGCAAGCTGCTTGAAACGCTCGAAGGCGCGGGAGAAGGACTCTTCCTCGAGCACGATCTCCATCTTGTGGAGGGCGTCGGCAAAACCGGCGCGTCCCGAATGTTTGCCGAGCACGATCTGCGCGGCCTGCTGGCCGACATCGGCGGCCTCCATGATCTCGTAAGTCTCTTTGTCGCGGAGGACCCCGTGCTGATGGATTCCGGATTCGTGGGCGAACGCATTACGTCCGACGACTGCTTTGTTGAACTGCACCGGATATCCCGTCAGCCGGGAGACCAGGCGTGAGGTCTCATAGAGCTGGGTGGTGTCGACTCCGAGCTCGACCTCGTAAGCGTCCTGGCGGGTCTTCACCGCCATCACCACCTCCTCGATTGATGTGTTGCCGGCCCGCTCGCCGATGCCGTTGATGGCTCCTTCGATCTGGCGAGCACCGGCAGCGATAGATGACAGGGAGTTGGCGACCGCCAGACCCAGATCGTCATGGCAGTGGACTGACATGACCACGTCGTCGCGATCACCCTTGACTTCCTTGAATACTCGCTCGAGCAGCTCGACAAAGTCGCGCGGCGTCGCGAAGCCAACGGTGTCGGGAATATTGATTGTTGTCGCCCCGGCTTCCACCGCTGCTCGACAAACCGAGATCATGAAGTCGGGGTCGGAGCGAGTCGCGTCCTGGGGCGAAAACTCGACGTCGTCGGTGTACTTCTTGGCGCGGCGGACGCCTTCGACACTCGCCCGAAAAACCTCCTCGGGGGTCATGCGCAGCATCTTCTCCATGTGGATCGGGGAAGTCGACATGAAGACGTGGATCCGAAATTTCTCGGCATCCTTGAGAGCGTCGTAGGAGCGGTCGATGTCGTCGGGGTGGGCGCGGGCCAGGGAGGCGATCACCGGTCCCTTGACTTCGCGCGCGATGCGGGACACCGCCTCGAAGTCGCCCGGGGAGGAAGCGGCAAAACCGGCTTCGAGGATGTCGACGCGGAGGCGAGCCAGCTGATGGGCGATCGTCACCTTCTCTTCGGGGGTGAGAGCGATACCGGGCGCTTGCTCACCATCGCGCAGCGTCGTGTCGAAAATCACCAGTCGGTCCGAGAAGGGTTTTGAGTTCATGGTGCTTCCTTGGGAGTGAGGAACGGCATGAGCCCCCGCAGCTCGCGGCCCACAGTTTCGATCGGGTGGTTGCGGTTGGCCTGGCGTTGCTCGAGCAGGAAAGGAGCTCCCTCCCGCGCCTGGGCGAGCCATTCGTTGGCGAAGGCTCCCGACTGGATCTCGGCCAGTACTTTCTTCATCTCCTCTTTGGTCTCGTCGGTGACGATGCGAGAGCCGCGGGTGTAGTCGCCGTATTCGGCCGTGTCGGAGATCGAATAGCGCATCCAGGACAGGCCGCCTTCGTAGAGGAGGTCGACGATGAGCTTGAGCTCGTGCAGCGTCTCGAAGTAGGCGGACTCCGGTTGATAGCCAGCCTCGACCAGAGTCTCATAGGCTCCCTTGATGAGGGCCGACACCCCTCCGCAGAGGATGACCTGCTCGCCGAAGAGGTCAGTCTCGGTTTCTTCTTTGAAAGTCGTTTCGAGCACCCCGGCGCGCGCCCCGCCGAGGGCGGCGGCGTAAGAGAGCCCGAGATCGTGGGCCTTGCCGGTGGCGTCTTGATGAACGGCGAGGAGACACGGCACGCCCGATCCTTCCGTGTAGGTGCGGCGGACAAGGTGCCCTGGGCCTTTGGGTGCAACCATGAGGACGTCAACATCGTCGGGAGGCAGGACCGCCCCGTAATGGATGTTGAACCCATGAGCGAACATGAGGGCGTCGCCCTTGGCGAGTTGCAGGGCAATTTCATCGCGGAAGAGGTCGCCCATGTGCTGGTCGGGAACCAGCATCATGATCACATCGGCCCAACCCGCCGCTTCAGATGGGGTCATGACCTTGAGGCCGGCCTCGCTGGCCTTCTCAGCCGAGGACGAATCCGGTCGGAGACCGACGACCACCTCCACCCCGGACTCGGCAAGATTGAGGGCATGGGCGTGCCCCTGGCTGCCATACCCGATCACGGCCACTTTGCGCCCCTTGATCAGGGACGGGTCGGCGTCGCCCTCGTAGTAGATCTTGCCCATCGGTTCCTCCTCAGTTGACGGCCCGCAACCTCGGACCTGACCTGCCTTTGAGCTCCCGCGAGAGCGCCACCCGCCCTGACTTGACCAATTCGACCAAACCGTAGGGCCGCACCAGTTCGAGAAAATCATTGACCTTGCGAGGGTCGCCGGCGATCTGGAACGTGATCGCGTTGGGTCCGACGTCGACCGCGATTGCGTCGAAGATCGAAGCAATCTCGAGAATCTCGCCTCGCTTCCCGGGCCCACCCGAGACCCGGACGAGCATGATCTCACGCTCGATGATGGTGGCCGGATCGAACTCGGAAATGCGGACGACGTTGATCAGTTTGTGGAGCTGCTTCTTGACCTGCTCGACGTCCGGCGCCTCCACCACCACGGTCATCCTGGACATGCCGTCCTCGTGGGAGGGGCCCACGGCTAGCGAATGGATGTTGAACCCCCGCCGTGCCAGCAGCGACGACACGCGGGCCAGCACCCCCGGCTTGTCTTCGACGACCACCGACAACGTGTGGTTCACGGCAAGTCGCTCGCCGGGCTGATGACCTTCTCGGTCGGCCCGAGAATCACCTCGTCGTTCGAGCCCCCGGCAGGAACCATCGGGAAGACCATCTCTTCCCGGTCGACCACGACTTCCACAACCACCGGCTTGTCGTCGATCGCCAGCGCCTTTTCCAACGTCGGTCCGAGCTCGTCTGGGTTCTCGGCTTTGAGTCCCACGCACCCAAGCGATTCCGCCAGCTTGGGGTAGTCGACCCCGTCGCCGAGGAAGGTGCCGGAAAAGCGGCTGTTGTAGAACAGGCGCTGCCACTGGGTGACCATGCCGTGGACGCCGTTGTTGAACACGGCGATCTTCACGGGGATGTTCTCGGTTGAAGCGGTGATGAGCTCGTTGAACGTCATCTGGAAGCAGCCATCGCCGTCGAGGGCGAAGACCAGCTCGTCGGGAGTGCCGGCCTTGGCACCGATCGCGGCAGGGACGGCGAAACCCATCGTTCCGAGTCCGCCCGAATTGATCCACCGCCTCGGGTCCTCGAATTTCCAATACTGGCTCGCCCACATTTGGTGCTGGCCAACGCCGGCGACGATCGTGGCGTCGCCTCCGGTCAAGCGATAGAGCTCCTCGACGACAAACTGCGGTTTGATCGGACCGTCGGGGGTCTGCTGATAGCGAAGCGGATACTCGGTCTTCCAGCGGTCGATTGTCTCGAGCCAGGCGTTGCGGTCCGGCGTCTCGCGTTCGCCCCATACCGCGAGCAGCTGGCTGAGGATGCGACCTGCGTCGCCAACAATCGGGATGTCGGCGAAACGGACCTTGCCGATCTCGGCGGGGTCGACGTCGATGTGGATCACCTTGGCATGCGGTGCGAAAAACTTCGGGTTGCCGGTGACGCGATCGTCGAAGCGCACGCCAACCGCGATGAGCAGGTCGGCTTTTTGGATCGAGGTGATCGCGGTGTAGGTGCCATGCATGCCCGGCATCCCCATTGCGAGGGGATGGGAATCAGGAAAGGCACCCCGGCCCATCAATGTGGTCGTAACCGGGATCCCGGTGGCCTCCGCCAACTTTTTCAGCGCCTCCGCGCCGTTGGCTTTGATGACTCCACCACCGACGTAGAGCACCGGCCGCTTGGCCTTGTAAATCATCTCGACTGCTTCTTTGATGCGGCGGGGATGGCCGTCGAACGTCGGCTTGTAGCCCGGCAGAGCTAGATCGTTGGGCCTGCGCCAGGTCGTGGACTGGTTAAGGATGTCCTTGGGCAAATCGACGAGCACCGGCCCTGGTCGGCCCGTGGAGGCGATGTGAAAAGCCTCGTGGATGACATCGGTGATCTCGCCGGGATCGGTCACGAAGTAGTTGTGTTTTGTCGCCGGCATTGTGATTCCGGTGGTGTACGCCTCCTGGAAGGCGTCGTTTCCAACAGAACTGGTGGGGACCTGGCCGGTGATTGCCACAATCGGCACAGAGTCCATCAACGCATCGGCCAGGGGCGTGACGAGGTTCGTCGCTCCGGGACCGGAGGTGGCGATGCATACCCCGACCCGGCCCGTGGCCCACGCATAGCCTTCGGCCATGTGCCCCGCCCCCTGTTCGTGACGGGCGAGAACGTGACGAATGGGGGAGTCGAGGAGCGGGTCGTAGGCAGGCAGGATGGCGCCGCCGGGGACGCCAAATACGACGTCGACGCCCTCGTGCTCGAGTGAGGCGATGAGTGCCTGAGCTCCGGTCATCTTGGTCATGGTTTCCTCTTTGCCTTAGTTAGGTAATGAAAAACCCTCCCGAGGGGAGGGCTGTGAAGGCGCACACGCGGGTTGAAGCGTGTGCGCTACGGAAGTACGAGAATCGCCAGAGTTGATGCCACTGCGGTCATTGCCTACGGAGTATATCGGCGCGAGGCCGCGGAAGGAAAGTTCGTTCTCCGCGTCCAAACCGCCGGCAGAGCAAGTGTCGGTCTGGCTGATAAAACTTCTTTAGGCGAGGTAGGAAGCGGCCTGGAGGTTGAACATCTCGGCGTAGCGGCCGTCGGCGGCCAGAAGTTCGTGATGGGTGCCTTCCTCGACCACCCGGCCCTCATGCAGGACGTAGACGCGGTCGGCGGTGAGGACCGAGGAAAATCGGTGAGAGATGAGGAGCACCGTCCGGCCCGCAAGCAGACTCCGAATCTTCTCGAATAGCTCATGCTCGGCGCGGGCGTCGAGGGCTGCGGTCGGTTCATCGAGGATGACCAGCGGAGCATTGCGGAAAAAGGCTCGGGCCAGCGCCATTCGCTGCCATTGCCCGACCGAGAGGTCGACTCCGCCGAGAAACTCAGGACCGAGCAAGGTGTCGTAGCCCTGGGCCAGTTTCTCGATGAAGCCATCGGCCCCGGCCTGGTTGGCCGCGCCGCTGATCGCCTCGCGATCGCCGGCCGCCTCGTGCCGGCCGAGACCGATGTTGTCGGAGGCCGAGAGGTGGTAGCGCAAGAAGTCCTGAAAGATGATCGCCACCTGCCGGCTGAACTCCGTTTGATCAAAGGACGAAATGTCCACGCCATCCCACGCCACCGAGCCGACGTCGGGTCGGTAGAGGCCAGCGAGAAGTTTGGCCAACGTCGACTTCCCGGATCCGTTTTCGCCGACGAGGGCGACTACCTCGCCACGGTCGATGTGGAGTGAGACGTCGACCAAAGCGGGCTCGCTCGCGCTTGGATAGGTGAAGGTCACATCGGTGGCAGTGATCTGGGTGAAATCCCGGGGAGTGGCGCCCGTCGCCGGAGCCGGCTCGCGGCCCAGTTCCAGGAAGATATCGAAGTCGTCGAGGTAGTAGCCGGCTTCGGAAAGGGTGCTCACCGACCATCCGGCGCCAGCGAGCCGGGCCCCAACCACCGCGATGCCGGCGATGGCCACGCCAGCCTCGGCGAGGGTGACCCGACCGCTCGACGCGAGCAACGCAACGAGCAGGATGATCGCTCCCAACAACACTCCAATGGCAGCAGTCGACAACAGAGTGAAGAAAAGCTGGCGGCGGGCGACCTTGCGGAGCTCGGAAAGCCGGTGATCAAAAAGCCGATTCCAGCGATCAAGCAAAAGCCGCGCCAGGCCGAAGGCGCGGACTTCCTTGGCCTCATCGCGTCCGCTGAGCAGACTGCCGACGTAGTTGCGTTCCCGGTCAGAAGGAGTCATCCGCCAGAAGAAACTCCAGAACGCAGAACTCCGCCGAGATGCTGCCAACCACGCCGGCAGGAGCACAGTGAGTACCAGCGGAATCAACAGCGGTTCGATGGCGATCAGCGCAACTGAAACCCCGATGACACCGACGAGCGCCGAAATGAGCCCGCTCACACCGAAGACCATGTTCAGCGGCTGATGTGATCCCGTTTGGACCCGTTGCAGCCGGTTGTGGAAATCGGGGTGCTCGAATGCGGCGAGCTCGACTTTGGCTGCGATGGCCAGTGCCCGTCCGTGCATGTAACGGCTGACAAGCTCGCCGAGGATCTGTTGTTGCTCACGCTGAACGGCGGAGGCGAAAAGCGATAGCGCCGTCAGTGCCGCCAGACCCACGGCCCAGGGAGCCACCGCGCTTAACCCGGTCCCGGACCGATCGGCTTCGAGCAGTTCCTGGAGTGCGCCGCGCCCGACAAGGAGCTGCACCCCGATCGCAGCGGCCGAGACGACCTGCAACGCGGTCGAAACGATGAACTCCCGTCTGCCCGCAGTGAGAACCAGTCGGGACGCTCGCCGGACCAGGTCGGGCAAGCGGCGAATGTTGATCTTGGCGTCCTCGCGCGATTGCAGGTCGTAGATCGTGAGAGGCTGTTGCACCATGTCGGCCACGGCCCGAGGTTATGTCACAGCCGGCTGATAGCGTGCGCGCTCATGCGGCGATGGGTCCTGTTGGCCTCCGCAATTTTGACCTTGGTCGCCGCCCTGGCGGCCACAGGGGCGTTTGCCACCGCCGAACTCCAAGCCGATCTAATTGGCCCAAAGCTGAAACCGTGTCGCGACCTGTCAGAAGTCCTTTGCGGCTCGATCACCCGCCCGCTCGATCCAGCCGATCCGGAGGCAGGCACGATGAAAATCGGCTTTCAGTTCTACCCGGCCCGGGCGGGCGCTTCGGAAGGAACGATCGTGGCGGTCGAGGGAGGCCCTGGCTACGCGACAACCGCCAGTGCCGATTGGTACCTCGAGCTCTACGAACCATTGCGCGACACCCGCGACATCTTGTTGGTCGACAATCGAGGCACCGGTCTCTCCCAGCCGATTAGATGTCGCCTGCTCCAGAACTACCAGGGCGACTACGCGGTCGCGGTAGAGATCTGCGGCGAGAAGCTGGGCGGGGCCAGTGATCTCTACGGATCCGCGTTCGCCGCCGATGATTTGGCCGCGGTTCTGGACTACCTCGCGATCGATCGGATCGACCTGTATGGAGATTCCTACGGCACGTACTTCGCCCAAACCTTTGCCGTCCGGCATCCGACCCGGGTTCGCACTGTCACCCTCGATGCGGCATATCCGGTCGAAGGCCTCGACCCCTGGTATCGCGACATCTCCGAGGCGATCGTCGATTCGTTCCAAACGGTGTGCAAGCGCGACCCGGGCTGCTCCGGCTTGGGCGGCGATCCCATCGTTCGATTGCGCCAGCTCGCAGCCGCTCTCGCGGTGGAACCCTTGACCGGCCACGCTTTCGACGCCGATGGAGTCCGCCACCGGGTGACCATTGATGTGCCCGAGCTCGGCTTTCTGATGGGCACGGCGACATACGGCTATGCCGTTTATCGCGAGCTCGATGCGGCTGGTCAAGCCTGGCTCGACAACGATGATCCCGCTCCGCTCTTGCGAATCATGGCCGAGCAGACCTGGTGGGGTGATGCCGGTCCGGTGGCGGAGTATTCCGAAGCGCTCTATGTCGGAACGGCTTGCAACGACTACCCCCAGTTGTGGGATCGGTTCGCGGCGCGTTCTGACCGCGAGGCCCAGTACCAAGCGGCGGTCGACGCACTCAAGGTCAGCGATCCCGATGCGTTCTATCCCTTCACCGTGGACGAGTGGCTCCTGTCGAGCTGGTCCTCCGAGAGCTACTTCTGTCTGCCGTGGCCGGCTCCCGACCGCTGGGTGCCACCGCTCCCAAATCAGTCGAGTGGTGGGCCGTCCGAATATCCCACCGTCCCGGTGCTGGTGATGGTGGGCGACCTCGATTCGATCACATCTCCTGAGGCGTCGCTTTGGGCGGCGAACCACTTTCCGAATTCCACCTATCTCGAGGTCCCGAATGTTGCCCATGTCGTTGCCCTGGGTGACTATCAGGGATGCACCTCCTCGATAGCCGTTCGCTTCGTCGCCACCGGCGGCGACGTTGGCGATGTCAGTTGCGTCGCCTCCGCCTATCAGGAAGTGCGGACCGTTGAATCGTTCCCCAAGCGGCTAGCCGATGTCGTGCCGGCCGAGGGAGCGTCCGCTCATGCCGGCCGCGTGACCCGGGCAGTGCTCGACACCGTCGGCGACATTTTTCCGCGCTGGATGACCATGGCCGGCGAATCGGGAGTCGGGCTCCGTGGGGGCAAGTTCTCCTCCACCGGATTCGACATCGTCGAGTTTGACCTCCGCAAGCTCGAGTTTGTGAACAACGTGAAGGTTTCGGGGAGCGTCGTCTGGGACCGGTTCACGGGAGTAATCGAAGCGGAGGTGCGCTTCGAGGGTGCCGCCAGCGGGCGCCTGCTGTTCACCTGGAACGACTACGACCATGTGGCCGTGGCGACTGCCTCCGGCCGGGTCGATGGTGAGGAAGTTGCTCTCACCCTTCTCGCGCCCTGACAACTAACCGCAGGCAGCGCCGAGGGTTCTAGGTTGGGCTCCATGCGAGTCGTTGTCGCAGGAGGCGGTTTCTCCGGATCGCGTGTGGCCGTGGGGCTGGGACGTGCGGGCGTGGATGTCACCTTGGTCTCTTCCGACAACTTCCTTCTCTTCACGCCGATGCTCGCCGAGGTCGCCGCAGGGGATGTAGATCCCCGGCACATCATTGCTCCCCTTCGTCAGATCGCTCCGCGCGCCGAGGTAGTCCAAGGGGTGATCGAGTCGATTGACGCGAGCTCGCGCAGCTTGAAGGTTGCGCCCTACTTCGAGGGGGGAGAGCGCACCATCACTGGAGATGTGCTGGTGATCGCCATCGGTTCGGTGTCCAACACCTTCGGAGTGCCCGGAGTTGACGAGCATGCCCTCCCGTTCAAGACCATCGTCGATGCGCTGCGGATCAGAAATCGATTGCTCGCACAGATGGAAGCCAAGGGGACGACTTCCGTGGCGATCGTCGGTGCGGGCTACTCCGGGGCGGAGGTGACGGCGTCACTGGCCGACTTTCTGGGCGAAGTCCATCGGCGGTTCTATGCATCGGGTGCAACTCCTTCCGTGACATTGGTGGATGCGGTCGATCGGGTCACGCCCGCGCTACCGCCGTCCCTGTCGAGTGCTGCGGCGAGAGCGCTCAAGCAGCGCGGGGTACGGCTGGAACTGGGAGCGGCAGTCTCGTCCGTCGACGCTGGCGGACTGGTTCTGGCCAATGGTCGCAGGGTCGAGGCCGAGAGCGTGATTTGGGCCGCTGGGGTCAAACCCCATCCGCTCCTCTCCCGGAGCGGCATCGTGGTTGACAAGGGCCGACCGCTGGTCGACGGCCACTTTCGGACCGGAGTGGATGGGGTTTTCGCCGTGGGCGACGCCGCGCAATCGCCGACTGGCCTAGGGGGCTTTTCCCCGCCGACGGCTCAATTTGCCTTGCGACAGGGTCGCTACCTCGGACGAAACCTTCCCGCGATTCTCAACGGGCTCGAAGTCGAGCCCTTCCGCTATCACACCAAGGGTGAGCTCGTCTCCCTCGGTCATCACAACGCCGTCGGCAAGGTGCTCGGCTTTCCAGTTTCCGGGCTGATCGGCTGGTTCCTCTGGCGGACGTACTACCTCATGCAATTGCCGACGATGCTGCGCCGGGCGCGCGTCGCCATCGACTGGACCCTCGATGTGTTTTTCCCGCCCGACATTGCGTGGCTGCCGAGCTCAGATCTCGGGCCAGTTTGACCGTGTCAGTTTTGATCGGGCCGATCTGAGCCCACATGGGACTTCGGGCACGCCTTATCGAAACGTTGGTTCCGCGTCGCCTGGGCAACAGTTTCCGCTGGCTGCTGGCCTCATCGTGGAGCTCGAACCTCAGCGACGGTATTGCCCTGGCCGCCGGTCCACTGCTGGTTGCGTCGCAAACCGACCAGGCCTTCCTTGTGGCGCTGGCCGCGCTGCTGCAGTGGGCGCCACCTCTTCTCTTCGGGCTCTATGCCGGAGCGCTCACCGATCGGCTGAATCGCAAAGCGATCGTGATCACCGTCGATCTCGTTCGCGCCGTCATCCTGGTGTTCTTGGCCATAGCGGTTTCGACCGGTGCGGTATCGATTTGGCTGATTTTGATGGCGCTGTTCCTGCTCGGCACCGCCGAACTCTTCGCTGACAACGCGTCGACGACTCTGTTGCCGATGATCGTCCACCGTGACGATCTCGTAGTAGCCAACTCGCGGCTGCAGACCGGCTTCGTCACGGTCAACCAGCTGGCTGGACCGCCTCTGGGAGCCGGGCTTTTTGCAGCCGGCATGGCCTGGCCCTTTGTCGCGCAGCCGGTCCTATTGCTCGCGGGGGCGATCCTGGTCGCGCGGGTCGCCCTCCCCGATCACCGCCGAGATCGTGAAGCTCCTACTCGAATTCACACCGACATCGCAGAAGGCTTCAGCTGGACGTGGCGCCATGCCGCGATACGCACCCTGGTGCTCACGATCTTCACCTTCAACATCACGTTTGGCGCGGCGTGGTCGGTGCTGGTCCTCTACGCCCGAAGACGGCTGGGACTAGACGAAGTCGGGTTTGGTTTGATCACAACCGTCATGGCCCTCGGCGGCATCGTGGGAACCATCTCCTACGGCTGGCTGACGCGGCGCGTGACCCTGGGCAACATCATGCGGATCGGACTGATCATCGAGACGTTCACCCACCTCACCTTGGCGCTGACAACAACTCCGTGGGTGGCAATGGTGATCTTCTTTCTCTTTGGGGCGCATGCCTTCGTCTGGGGGACGACCTCGATCACGGTGCGCCAGCGGGCAGTTCCCAACGAACTGCAAGGACGAGTCGGATCGGTCAACCTCGTCGGTGTGTTCGGCGGGCTGGTGATCGGATCGGCGCTCGGGGGAGTGCTGGCGCAACGGTGGGGAGTAACGGCGCCGTTTTGGTTCGCCTTCGTCGGGTCCGCCATCTTCGTGGTGCTCATCTGGCGCCAGCTAGCGCACATCGCCCACGACGACGACGCCCCTCTGACCCCTGATCCCTGACTCCTCTCTTTTTTGTCCCACCCCTTCCGTACGGTCCCCTCATGCATATCGACTGTGACACCTGCATCGGACAGCACACCGATGCGTGCGACGATTGTGTGGTGACCTTCATCCTCCATTCGGGGTCGTCGCTCGATCTCGAGACGGAGGAGCTGGAGGCGCTGGACGTGCTCGCAGAAGAAGGGCTCGTTCCCAGGTTGCGACTAATCGTCGACCCACAGCTAAAAACAGCCAATGCGGATTCACTCGGCAACCAGCTGGGGCGGAATCAGCTGATCGAGGTCGGGACCGCCGCCGGGCTTGACCGCATCGGCTTTACCACTGCCGATCCTTTTGCCGCCGTTGAAGCCGAAATCGATCAACGGAACCGCACGGGCCTGAGCGGCGGGCTGGGCTTCACCTATCGCGACCCACAAGCGGCCACCGATGTGCGTCTCCACTTTCCCTGGGCGGAATCGCTCGTCGTCGGAGCTCGCGCTTACCGGCCTTCACAGCAGGTGGTCAAAACCGAGGGCGCCGTTGCCGCTGCGGCGCGCCTGCCCGGGTACGAGCCTCTGCGGCAGGCACTCAGGGTGATCCAAGAAGTGTTGAGGGAAGGGGGCCACCAAGCCGAAGTGCTGTGCGACGACAACCGGTTGGTCGATCGAGCGGCGGCGGTGAGGGCCGGGATCGGCTGGTGGGGAAAGAACACCATGGTCCTCGCTCCGGGGATCGGACCGTGGTTCCTCATCGGATCGGTCGTCACCGATCTCGTGGTAGAACCAGACGAGCCGATGACCAGAGGCTGCGGGAGCTGTTCGGCGTGCCTTCCTGCTTGTCCCACCGGCGCACTGGTTGCCCCCGGCATGTTGGATGCCCGTCTCTGTTTGGCCGCCTGGGCGCAAACGCCGGGCATCGTTCCGATCGAACTACGGGAAGCGATGGGCAACCGGCTTTATGGATGCGATGACTGTCTCGAGGCGTGTCCCCCGGGCCGCTCGCTCCAGAAACAGGGAGACGATGATGGTCTGCGCTTCGACCTCCGCTGGGTGCTGTGGGCATCGGATTGGACGTTGCTTTCCCACTTCGGCCACTGGTTCCTCCCCGACCGTGATCCACGCATCATTCGACGCAATGCTCTGATCGCAGCCGGCAACAGCAAGGACCCAGGTCTCATCCCCATCGTCGAGCCCTACCTCACGCATCCCGACTGGGTCCTGCGAAGCCACGCCGCGTGGGCATTGCAAAGCCTGGGCGACTACAACGAGTTTCAGGAGCTCGAGCGAGTCCCCATCGGGAAGTAGGCCAGGTTGGCGTAATCCGCCACCATCCGGTGGCTGGAGAACGCTACGAGCGTCGACGCGACCGACTCTTGCATCATCTTGATCCAGCGAGTCGACAGCCCGCTTTTGTCCTGGTCGTAGTAGGCCGGGACGACTTCGTCTTCCATCAATTCGTAAAAGGCGAGCGCATCGGCTTGATCCGCGCCCTCCTGGTCGTGATTGCCGTCGGGTGATCCGAACGCCCAACCATTGTGGCCGTTGTACCCCTCGACCCACCACCCGTCGAGCACCGAGAGGTTGAGAGTCCCGTTGATCGCCGCTTTCATTCCCGAGGTGCCCGATGCCTCCATCGGGGGCCGCGGGTTGTTCACCCAGACGTCGACGCCCTGAACCATGAATCGGGCCATGCGGGCGTCGTAGTCCTCGAGCATGAAGATGTGACCTTTCAGCGATGGCCGCTGCGAGAGGTCGTAGATCTGGCGGATAAAGTCCTGGCCCGGCCGGTCGGCGGGGTGAGCCTTGCCGGCAAAGACGACCTGAACGGGCCGTTCGGGATTCGTGACCAAGGCTTCGAAGCGCGGTAGGTCGGTGAACATCAACGTCGCCCGCTTGTAGGAGGCAAAGCGACGGGCGAAGCCGAGTGTCAGGCGATCATTGGGGAGCATTTCGTCTACTTCGCGCAATTCGTCGGGCGAAACCCCGTGCCGGGCGAATTGGCGGCGCAGCCGGCCGCGGACGAAGTTGGTGAAGATCTCCTTACGGACTTGGTGCATCGACCAGATCTCGGCTGGCGTGAGTTCGGCGATGTGAGTCGCGGCTTTGCGATCATCGAGCAGCACCGACGGCCAGTTGCGGCCAAAGCGATCGGTGAGGATGTCCCCGGAGTCGCGTCCGATCCAGCTCGGGGTATGAACTCCGTTGGTGACGGCGTGGGCGGGTCCGCCTATCAAGTATTCCCAGTCAGCGGTCGCGATCTCGGCGTGGCGCTTGCTGACGCCATTGACGACCGATGACATTTCGATGGCCAGCGCCCCGAGGTCGAATCGGTTGGTGTCGCCCTTGGCCACTCCCAGATTTGCGAGCTGCTCGGCCTTGACCGGCATCCGCTCAAGCAACGGTTGGAGGTAGTAATCGGTGAGCGATCGATCGAATACCTCATTCCCGGCCGGGACCGGGGTGTGGAGGGTGAAGATCGTTTGCTGCTTGATCGAGTCATACGCCTCGGTGAGCTCGGCGCCGGCGGTGGTTCGCGCCCGGATCAATTCGAGGATGGCAAGAGCCGCATGGCCCTCGTTGATGTGCCACACCGACGGTTTGATCCCCAGAGCTTCGAGGACCCGCACACTGCCGATGCCGAGCACGATCTCCTGGCAGAGACGCATCGGACGCCCGCGCACGTAAAGCGTGTGCGTGATCGGCCGATCGGAGACGTCATTCTCCGGGATGTCGGTATCGAGCAGCAGTAAAGGAACCCGGCCGATGTCCAGCTTCCAAACCGCGACGTGGACTTGGCGGCCAGGAAACTCGATTTCGACTCTGAGCTGGCCACCGGTGGGCGACTCGACCGGGCGGACGGGAAGGCGCCGCACGTCGAGCGAGGGATAGATGTGTTGCTGCTCCCCGCCCGCTTCGACTTCTTGGCGGAAATAGCCGCGTCGATAGAGCAAGCCGACCGCGACGAGAGGTATGCCCAGATCAGAAGCGGACTTGAGATGGTCGCCAGCGAGGATCCCGAGACCACCCGAGTAGAAGGGCACTGAGGCATGAACCCCGAACTCGGTGCAGAGGTAGGCGACGGGGCCGGGAAGTGTTTGCTTTTGCTTTCGATACCACGTGTCTTCGTCGTTGAGGTACTCCTCGAAATCCGAAAGGGCGGTTCGATAGCGCTCCTGCACCGCCTCGATCTGACTGACCACCTGCCACTGTCTGGGTTCGATTGTGTTAAGCAGCGCGATCGGGTTGTGGAGTTGCTCCCACACTGGCGGGTCGAGGTTCGACCACAAACTCGTCCCCGACTCGCTCCACGACCACCACAGGTTGTAGGCAAGCTCGACCGTGCGCGCCATCGCCGCGGGAATGGCGAACTCCATCTGCGGAAGGGTGGGAATTTGCAAGCCAAAGACCTTACTTGTCCCGACCTCTGGTCTCCGGCCCGTACCCCAGCTCGTACCGCAAGTCGTACCATTTGGGCCATCGCGTACAAGATCCATTCTCAGGATGTCACCGAAGGCCCGGCTAAGGCCGGCGCCCGGGCGATGCTGCGGGCGGTCGGGCTTACCGATGCCGATTTCGACAAGCCTCAAATAGGACTCGTTTCGGCAGGGAACGAAGTCACTCCCTGCAACCTGTCGGGTCCTCGTCTCTGCGAGGCAGCGAAGGAGGGCGTCATCGCCCATGAAGGGGTGGGGCTCATCTTCACGACCATCGCCGTTTCCGACGGGATCTCGATGGGACATGAGGGCATGCGCTCATCGCTCGTCAGTCGCGAGGTGATCGCTGATTCGGTTGAGCTGGTCATGCACGGGGAGCGATTCGACGGAATGGTGACCATCGCCGGTTGCGACAAGTCGCTGCCGGGGATGCTGATGGCGGCGGCGCGGACAAATCTCCCTTCGGTATTTCTCTATGGCGGGTCATCGCGTCCGGGCCGGCATCGCGGCAAGGACATTTCGATCGTCGACGTTTTCCAGGCGATTGGCGCCTACTCCACCGGCGACATCGACCTCGACGAGCTCGGCGAGATCGAACGCCACGCCTGCCCAGGAATTGGCTCCTGCGCCGGGATGTTCACCGCCAACACCATGGCGTCGGTTGGAGAGGCCATAGGAATGTCGCTGCCGGGTTCCGCGGCGGTTCCTGCTGATGATCCTCGACTCGACGACTTCGCCCGCCAATCGGGTGAAGCCGTGATGAATTTGCTCGAGAACAACATTCGCCCTCGCCAGATCATGACCCGACCGGCCTTCGACAACGCAATCGCCACGGTCATGGCGTTGGGCGGGAGCACAAATGCGGTTCTCCACCTTTTGGCGATCGCGCATGAGGCCGGCGTCGAACTCGCCATCGAGGACTTCGATCGAATCAGCCGTCGCACCCCTCACATCGGCGACCTCAAACCGTTCGGGCTCTTCCATATGGTTGACCTCGACCGGATCGGGGGAGTGCCCGTGGTACTGCGAGCCCTGCTTGATGAGGGCCTGCTCGACGGCGACACGCTCACCGTGACCGGCAGGACCATGAGCGAGAACCTGGCTGAGGTGCGATTGCCCCCAGATCAGTTGGTGATCCGACCGCTCTCCGATCCGATCGCAGCCGAAGGCGGAATCGCGATCCTGCGAGGCAATCTGGCCCCAGAAGGTGCCGTGGTGAAGACCGCCGGCATCGAGCTCGACGTATTCGAGGGACCGGCCCGGGTTTTCAACGGTGAGCAGCTCGCGCTTGAAGCCTTGTTTGCCCACCAGCTCCGACCCGGCGATGTGGTCGTCATTCGGACCGAGGGACCCAGGGGTGGGCCGGGGATGAGGGAGATGCTGCAGATCACCGCAGCGATCAAGGGGGCTGGACTTGGCAAGGATGTTCTCCTTGTTACGGACGGGCGCTTTTCGGGAGGGACGACCGGGCTTTGCATCGGACACGTAGCCCCCGAATCGGAGATGGGCGGTCCGCTGGCGTTCGTGGAAGAAGGCGACCGCATCAAAGCTTCCATCGGGGCTCGCCGGCTTGATGTCCTAGTGGACGACGAGGTGTTGGCAGAACGGAAAGCCAACTGGAAACCGCAGCCACCCCGTTACACCAGCGGGGTGCTGGCCAAATACGCCCGCCTGGTTGGCTCGGCCGAAACCGGAGCGGTCACGGGCTGAATCTGAGCCCGTTCTAACCTGAAAACCGGTGGTCAAGGTCTACGCCGTTGCCTTAGTGGTTGGGATTTCCGCGCTGATTGCCTGGATCTTCTCGGTCTATCTCGGAAACGAGCGGCCCCAACTCGATCCCGACCGCCGGTTTGGTCTCCGGGGTCGGCGGCTGGTGGCTGCACTGGTTGGCTTTGGGATCGCGGGTATGTCGGCCGAGTTCTCCCCGCGTGATTTCTCTTGGCCGCTAGCACTTCTGCTGGCCGTGCTCGGAGCGGGCGCCGCCGCCTGGTACGCAGGTTGGCTCGATCGACCTCGACCGGCAACGAGCGCAATGCCGGAAAACCCGCCCGCGGATCAGTAGTCGTGTTGCTGGTCTCCGATGTGCACGGTGCCTTCGATGCGCTTCGTGCCGTGGTTGGCCGTGGTGAAACCCTTTTGATTTTGGGTGACCTGATCAACCTTCTCGATTACCGAACCCGCGAAGGCATCATCGTCGACGTTCTTGGTCCACAGTTCGGGGCCAGGGTGGCGGGTCATCGCGCCAGCGGGGATTATCAGGCGATGCGGGACGCATGGGGCGAAGCCGCGGGGGATCGCCGCGATGAGGTGAGGGAAGCGATCCGACAGGGCGTGGAAGCCGAATATCGACTCTGTGAACAGGCCCTGACTGGAGCGGTCGGCTTCTGCACCTTCGGCAACGTCGACAACCCCAAGCTTCTCGCGGCGGCGCTTCCGCCCACGATGCGTTTTGTCGACGGCGAAGTCCACGAGATTGAAGGGGTAACCGTGGGATTCGTTGGGGGCGGGATCGCAACTCCGATCGGCGCAGCGGGAGAGGTGTCCGACGAAGAAATGGTCGACAAGCTCGAGCGCCTTGGTCCCGCCGAAATCCTCTGTTCTCATCTGCCTCCCCAGATCGACGCGCTCTGCACCGATGTCATCACGGGTCGGCGAGAACGAAGCTCGCAACCAATCCTCGACTACCTCCGGAAATTCCAGCCGCGCTTTCACTTCTTCGGCGATGTTCACCAGCCGCAGGCCACGACCTGGCGCGTCGGGCGGACCATTTGCCGCAACGTCGGCTACTTTCGGGCCACCGGGCGGCCAGTCGAGTTCACTCCGTGAGAAAACTCGCGGTTTGGCTGCTGTTGCTGGCTGCCTGTATCTCTCAACCCCAGCCCCAGCCAGAAACGACGACAACGGTGGCACCATCCGGATCGTTTTTGGCGGCGACCACGGCCGCCGTGGTGACGACGACCTCGACGCCGGCGACCACCCTCCCCGCTCCGACCACCACGACGGTCCCACCGGAACCGGGCACGGTTCGACCCGACTGGCTCGGAACGAGGGTCTTGCCCGAGCGAGCCGACGGTCTCGGCGAGATTCAATCGACCCCGGTCGAAATGATCAATCGCCGTTTTCCGACCATTGATCTGCTGGATCCAACCCCTTCGACCGAGTTTGTCGGCACCTTTGGGCCTATCCCGCCCGATGTGCTTCATCGCTCGACCTGGCGCGAGGAGTGTCCGGTCGGGGTCGACGACCTTTCCTATCTGGTGGTGTCCTTCTACGGCTTCGACGGCGAGCCCCATCTCGGTGAGCTCATCGTCAATGCCGAGTTCGGTGAACAAATGGTCGACGTGTTTCGTGTGATTTATGAGCAGCGGTTCCCGCTCGAGCAGATGCGGGTGATCACCTTCCCCGAGCTCGATGCGCCACCTACCGGCGATTGGAACGACACCACCAGCTTTGTTTGCCGCCCGGTGGTCGCCCAGGACAGCGGCTGGTCGATGCATGCTTACGGTCTTGCCATCGACCTCAATCCATTCCACAACCCTTATTGGCGAGGCGAGGTTGTCGTTCCGGAGCTGGCCATGGCTTATACCGATCGAGCGAACCTGCGCCCCGGCATGCTGGTCCCCGAAGATCCTGGCGCAATCGCGATCATCGACGCATTTGCGGGCATGGGTTGGGAGTGGGGAGGGAACTGGCAGACCCTGAAGGACTGGATGCATTTCTCCGAGAACGGCAAATGAAGACATCAGAGATCAGACGTCAGACATCAGATTCGGAAGTCTGGAATCTGACGTCTGATGTCTGAGACCTAGCAACTCAACTCAAGCCTTTCGGTAACCTCATGCGCGGACATGGTTGAAGGCACCGTCGAATCGATTGAGGTCTCGGCAACGCCCGCGCAGGTTTTTGCCGTCGCGTCCGATCTTGACTCGTATCACGAGTGGGCAACCGGGGTGAAGGAAGTCGAGGTTCTCGAAAAGGACAAGAAGGGTCGCCCCGCCCGCGCCCGGTTTGTTGTCGACGGCATGATCAAAGAGATCACCTACGTCCTCAAATACACCTACGACGAGCCCAACTCGATGAGCTGGGTCGCCGAGCCGGGACCCGACCTCAACGAGCTCGAAGGGTCCTACGTCTTCAACGATGGCGGCGAGGGCCGCACCGAGGTCGTCTATGGCTTGCGGGTTGAGCCCTCGTTCACGATTCCTGGCTTTCTCCGCCGCCAGGCCGAGAAGCAACTCGTCGGCACCGCCTTGCGCGGGCTTCGCAAGCGTGTGGAGAAGCTCGCCGGCTAGGAGCGAAGTTGATCGGATGGCATAAGCTGGCTGCCAGTGCGAGTCATCCTGGTCACCGGCAAAGGCGGTGTTGGTAAGACGACAGTGGCCGCAGCAACTGCGGTCGCGGCGGCTGATCGCGGACACCGGGTGTTGGTCTCCTCGACGGATCCGGCCCATTCGTTGGCCGACGCCCTGGCTGTCACGCTGGGGGACGTGGAAACCGAGATCTTCCCCTCCCTTTCCGGCCAGCAGATCGACACCCAGTCTCAGCTCGACCGACATTGGGGGTCGATCCGCGACCAGATCATGCAGGTCTTCGACTGGGGCGGTGTCACCGGCATCGAGGCCGAGGAGTTTCTCGTGTTCCCAGGCATGGACGAGCTTTTTGCCCTCCTCGAGGTGGACCGGCACGCCCGGAGCGGCAACTACGACGTGATCGTCGTCGACTGCGCCCCGACCGCCGAAACCCTGCGGTTGCTTTCGTTGCCGGAAGTGCTCAGCTGGTACTTCGAGCGGGTCATGCCGGCGGAACGCCGTCTGATGAAAGCTGCCCGACCGTTCCTCACCCGGCTCACCGACCTACCGATGCCAGAAGACAACGTTTATCAGGCTGCCCAGTCGGTATTCGAGGGAGTGGAGAAAGTCAAAGCCCTCCTCTCCGACCCGAACACGACCTCCGCCCGATTGGTCGTCAATCCCGAGAAAATGGTCATCGACGAAGCTCGTCGCACCTTCACCTATCTCGGGTTGTTCGGCTACGGGGTCGACTCGGTGGTTGTCAACCGGGTTCTGCCCGATGCGGTGTCCGATCCCTACTTCGACCGATGGCGTTCCATCCAAAAGGGCCATCTCGATGCGATCGACTCCGGCTTTGCCGACGTTCCCCGTTTGCGCCTGCGGCTCTTCGATGACGAAATGGTCGGCGTCGAAAAGCTGCGACAGATGGCCGAGGAGCTCTACGGGGCGAAGGACCCGATCACCGGCTTCACCGCCAAGAGCCCCTTCAAAGTCACCGAGAAAGGCGGCGAGATTGTCATGGAGATGAAGGTCCCCTTCGTCGACCGCGGCGACCTCGATGTGTTCCGCCACGGATCCGAACTGTTCCTCCAGGTCGGGCCTTACCGGCGGTCGTTCGTTCTCCCGGACACGCTTCGCCGACGAGAAGTGACTCGGGCGAAGCTCGAGAAGGGATTGCTGCGGGTCAGCTTTGGCGCGGCTCCGATCAGGAAGAGAACGAAAAAGTGATCATCGAATCGGAGACCGTCGACGCCCTCCGCCGGGCCGGCAAACGCGCTGTCTATCACCTGGCACTCGCCGGTGTTGAAGGATTGAAGGCGGTGTCGGCAGTGCTTGATGAACTCGCCCGGGTCGGCAAGGAGAGCGCCGAGGACGAACCGCCTTCCCGGCAACGCATCGACATCGAGTAGGACGATGACTGTCGGCGCCGATGTCGGCGGCAGCCGGATCAAATTGGTCCGGCTCCAGCTTGATGAAGTCGAAGAACGGCGCGAGCTCGAGATAGATCCTGACTGGCCCCAACAGCTCACCGACGCATTGGTAGAGATGGCGGCATCCGACGAACGGATCGGAGTCGGTGTCGCCGGTCTGCTCGACCACGGGCGAGGCGTCTTGTCATGGGCTCCCCATCTGAGCGGAACCGATGTACCGCTCGGCGATCTGCTTTCACACGCGCTGGGTCGCCCGGTCGCAGTCGACAACGACGCAAATTGCGCCACCCGGGCCGAGGCCGCCGGACTACGGCGCGACCCGGTGTTGGTGGTCATGCTCGGAACCGGAATAGGTGCTGGGCTCTGGACCCGGGGCGACGTGTACCGGGGCCACGCGTTTGCGGGTGAAGTTGGCCACATGGTCTTGGAGGCGGAGGGCAAGCTGTGCCGCTGTGGCCGACGGGGCTGCTGGGAGACGCTGGTGTCTGGCTGGCAACTCGCCGAACAAGGATCGAGCTCGAGAGTGCTTGACACAGCAGGCATCTGGCTAGGCCGCGGCCTTTTCAATTTGTCCACGATTCTCGATCCCGCGGTGATCGTCGTCGGCGGAGGGCTGCTCGCCGACCACGGGGACAAGCTCTTCGCTGCGGCGAGAAACGAACTCTTGCGCTTGAGCACAGATGATCGGTTTGGGAAGCGTTTGCCGCCAGAGATCCTTCCTGGTGTCCACGGGATCTGGGCGGGAGCGATCGGCGCGGCGATGCTCGCCGATCATGAGTTTGGGGAATAGCGGTTTGGGGCACTTATCCTTCCGGTATGCAAGGGGATCAACCATCAGCCACCCGCTCGAATTCGGTTCGGGCCGATGAGGTGATCCCACCGCAAGGAGGAGCAGCAGTGCAGCTTCGTCAATTGGCCCGGGATTCGGTCCTCATGCTGCCCAACCTGATCAAGCTGCTCAGCCGTTTGATCAAGGATCCACGGGTTCCGCGCCGTTCGAAATTGGTCCTGATGGTGGCGATCGGATATGTCATGTCCCCCATCGACCTTCTGCCCGAAGTGATCCCGGTGGCTGGCATCATCGACGATCTCTTCCTGATCGTGTTCGCTCTCAACCATCTGGTCGAGCGGGCAGGCGAGGAAATCGTGCTGGAGCATTGGGACGGCCCCCAGGACCTTTTGGGGATGATGCGTTCGGTGCTGCGCACCGCCAACGACCTCGTACCGGCCAAGATTCGAGTTCTCCTGGGGCGCCTGGCCGGATCCTGATGATCCCGGTCTCGGTGACCGTGCCCCAATTCAATTCCGACCCCCAACCGTTCCTTGATCTCGTCGGGGATCCGGCCGGTTTCGCCGGGGTTTTCGTGTTCGACCATCTGGTCCCCCTTGGCGACGCGCACCGGCCGGTCCTGGAGGCAGCCAGCACTCTGGGCGCAGCAGCGGCGCTGAGCTCAATACGGGTGGGCTCGCTCGTGCTCCGCGTGACGATGCGGGCACCGGAACTGACCGCGGCGATCGCAGCCACACTCGAGGCGATCGCTCCCGGGCGGACGACGATCGGCCTCGGGGTGGGGGATCGATTGACGGCCGACGAGTCTGCTCGCTATGGGATGCCGACCCCGGGGCTCGACCGGCGGCTGGAGGTCTTGATCGAGACGATTGCGCTTATCCGCCAGTTCGCCCCCGGAGTCGAGATCTGGGTCGGTGGGAGGCACCACAAGATCCGCGCACTCGCCGCCGAATTGGCGGACGGCTGGAACTGCTGGGGCGCGTCAAGCGAGGAGTTTGCCGAAGAGGCGGCTGGCGTGAGGTCGCAGGCCAAGAGGCCGCTCCGGATTTCATGGGGCGGGACGGTGCTCCTGGCTCCGGACAAAGCTCAGCTAGACGAGCTGATCGAACGGCGAGGCGGCTCCGAGGGCGCTCTCGCGGGCGACCCGGAAACACTCGAGGTCCAGCTGGATGAACTGGCCAAGACAAGTGACGAGTTGGTCGTGTCGGTGGTGCCCAATCGAAGACACAGTTGGGAACTGCTCTCTTCGCTGATTGCCTAGCTGATTACTTGGGCCGGTACCCTCCTCTCGATGGACTTCCGGCGTGTTGACCAGCTGCCGCCCTACGTCTTCGGGACTGTGAACCAGCGCAAACTCGACGCTCGGCGTGCGGGCGAAGACGTCATCGATCTCGGCTTTGGCAACCCCGACATCCCTACCAACCCGCTGGTCGTCGCCAAGCTCGTCGAGGCTGCCACCAACCCCCGCAACCACCGTTATTCAGTCAGTCGGGGCCTGCCCAATCTGCGGCGCGCGGTGGCCGAGCGTTATCAGCGTCGCTTCGGGGTTGAACTTGACCCGGAAACCGAGGTCATCGCCACCATCGGTGCCAAAGAGGGCCTCTCGCATTTGCTGTGGGTTCTGGTCGAGCCGGGAGATGTCGCCGTGGTGCCCGAACCTTCCTATCCGATTCACATTTATGCCCCGGAGATGGCCGGTGCCGACGTTCGTCGGGCGCCGGTGTCCTCGGATGAGGGCTATTTCGAAGCCCTCGAGACGCTTTGGGCCAGGAGACCTGCGCCCCGAGTCATCATCTTTTCGTTCCCCCACAATCCGACCACGACGTGCATCGATTTGGCCTTCTTTGAGCGACTGGTGCAGTTCGCGCACGAGCGCGGAACGTTCCTGGTGCACGACTTCGCCTATGCCGACATCGCCTTCGATGGATATCGGCCACCATCCCTGCTTGAAGTCGACGGGGCCAAAGAGGTCGCGGTGGAGCTCTACACGCTCACCAAGGGCCATTCGATGGCGGGCTGGCGGATGGGTTTTATGGTCGGCAATCGGGACGCGGTGGCTGCGCTGGGAAAGCTGAAGAGCTATCTCGACTACGGCACTTTTCAACCAATCCAGATTGCTTCGATCATCGCCCTCAACGAAGGCGACGCCTACGTCGGGGAAGTCAACGAAATCTATCGAGGACGACGCGACGTGCTGGTTGATGGGCTCAATCGCAACGGCTGGAAAGTGGAAAAGCCACTAGGGACGATGTTCGTCTGGGCGCCGATCCCCGACCCCTATGCCGAGGCTGGGTCCATGGCGTTCACGCTCGACTTGCTCGACCAGGCGAAGGTCGCAGTGAGCCCCGGCGTTGGATTTGGGCCCAGCGGAGACTCCCATGTCCGCTTTGCCCTGGTTGAGAACGAGCATCGGATCGCTCAGGCGGTCCGGGGTATCCGCCGGGTGCTCGACCTGTTGTAGTTTTGGGCGGTTGTAGTTTTGGGGTTGTAGTCCGTCACGGCCTTAATTCCTGGCCAGGTCGGCGACGACGCCGGCGATCGCCAGCTGCAAAGTCGCCGGGTCGACTCCGAACACGTCGCGTGGGGTTCCGGCCGCCGCCCATACCTCGGAGTATCGAAGCAAGTCGCGGTCGACGTAGACCTTCAGGTTGTGGCCGAGCGGAGGCACGCCGCCGATCGAAAAGCCCGTCGCCGCGCGTACTTCATCGGCATCTGCTCGCGCCACGGTGGTTCCCGCGCTCGCCGTGGCGAGTTTCGCTTCGTCGAGTTGGTTGCTGCCACTGACCAGAGCCAGGACCGGGCTTGCGTCGACCAGAAACACCAACGACTTGACGATTTGGCCCACCTCGCAGCCAACGGCACGAGCTGCATCGGCCGCAGTCCGGGTTCCCCCGGGAAAGCTCCGGACCTCGATCTCGAGCCCTGCGTTCCGTGCGGCTTCAACTACCGCAGCCGCATTGGAGTGGATCATCTCTGGTTTTTCTCTCGTCTTTTTTCTTTTGTCTTACGTCTTTAGTCTTCTGCAATGGCTTTTGCTGACGGTGGGGTCGACTTCCGTTCCGACACTGTCACTCGTCCGACTCCCGAGATGCTGGCCGCAATGGCGGCGGCGCCGTTGGGCGACGACGTCTACTCCGACGATCCCACCGCTAACGCTCTCGAGGAGGAAGCGGCGGCGGTGGTCGGCAAGGAAGAAGCTGTCTTCATGCCGACCGGGACCATGGGCAACCAGATCGCGATCATGATGCAGACCAAACCCGGCGACGACATTCTTTGCGACCCCGGGATCCATTCCCGCAGCGTCGAGAAGGGTGCCGCCTCGGCCCTCTCCGGGGTCGGCTTCCGGACGGTCGATACAGCTGATGGCCGCATCACTCCGGCTCAGGTCGAAGAGGCCGTGGCCAACTCTGCTTTCTATCCCCGGATGCGTTTGTTGATCTGGGAGAACACCCACAATCTCCGGGGCGGAAAGGTCATTCCGATCGAGGTGATGAAGGCTGCGAGCGCAACTGCTCGCGGGCTCGGGCTTTCGATTCACCTCGATGGGGCCCGTTTGTTCAACGCCGTCGCCGCATCCGGCACTTCCGCTGAGAACTTTGCCGAGAACGCCGACACTGTCCAGTTCTGCTTCTCCAAGGGGCTCGGCGCGCCCATCGGTTCGGTTCTTTGCGGCACCCACGAATTGATGAACGAGGCCCGTTATCTGCGCAAGCGTCTCGGCGGGGGCATGCGCCAGGTCGGCGTGATCGCCGCCGCGGCCCGCATTGCGTTGCGTGATCGCGATCGTCTGAAAGAAGATCACGAGGTAGCTCGCTACCTGGGCGAGCAGCTCGAAGCGGCCGTACCCGGCCTGGTTGATCTCGGGGCGGTAGAAACCAACATGGTGCAGGTTCGTCCCGAGAAACTCCCGTTGCCGGCTCAGCAATGGCGAGCCGACCTGGCCGCCGAGGGAATCAAGATCAACCCGCCGTTCGTCGGGGTGCTGCGCTTGGTCACCCATCGCGATGTCGACCGCGACGATGTGGACCGCCTCGTCGGCTCCCTGAAGAATTGACCCCCATTGGGTTACGCGGTCCTCTTTCCCGGGCAGGGGAGCCAGTTCGTTGGAATGGGAGCAGACCTTTTCGAACGACGTCCCGATCTGCTGATCGATCAGGCCGACGAGATCCTCGGCTGGTCGCTCAAGCAGCTGTGCCTGGGGGGAAACGACGAGCAATTAACTCGCACGGAATTTGCCCAACCGGCCCTCTTCGCGGTCGCATATGCGCTCTGGGAGGAGCTCAGGCCGGCACTGGCGATGCATCCGACCGCGGCTGCGGGTCATTCGCTCGGCGAGTACACGGCACTCGCCGCCGCCGGGGTCATTCCTTTCGCCACTGCTTTAGCAGTCGTCGCCGAACGGGGACGAGCGATGGCTGGAGCCGCCGACCAGGAACCATCGGGAATGGCAGCGCTGCTCGGGGCCGAGCTCGACCAGGTCGAAGCAGTCACCCTGGCTCGCCGCCAGGCGGGAGGCCGGCTCTTCGTGGCCAACATCAACGCGCCCGGCCAGGTTGTTGTTGCCGGGGGAGTGGATGACCTCGACTGGCTTGATGCCGAAGGGCCCAACCATGGGCTGCGGAAGGTTGTTCGACTCAAGGTGGCCGGCGCTTTCCATTCTCCGTTCATGGGTGCGGCCGCTGATCGGATCGAATCCGCTTTGGCCGGAGTCGACTTAGCCCCCGGCGACTTCCCGGTGTGGAGCAACGTGACAGCTGCCCCCCACGAACCGGGTCTCGAAAAGCAGATGCTGGCCAGGCAGGTGACCTCGCCGGTGCGGTTCGCCGAGACCCTGGCTGGCATGGCCGCGGCTGGAGTAGATCACTATCTCCATGTTGGGCCCGGCGATGTCACCGTCGGGATGGCCAAACGATCCGCGCCCGGCGCAACCTATCTGGCCGTCTCCGAAACAGAAGCCATCCCTAGAGTCGCCGAGTCAATCGGTAGCATCGGCTAGTCGAGGAGGCTCAATTTGAGCAGCGGGCCCCAAACTATCACCAACACGGCAATGACCAGGGCGATGATCACGGGGTGGGGAAAGTGCCTGCCGCCCGCGGTGCTCTCCAACCACGACCTCGAGTCTTTGGTCGACACCTCCGACGACTGGATAACCACCCGGACGGGCATCAAGGAGCGACGCATCTCCCATGTCGAGGTGTCCGACATGGCTGCAGTGGCCGCCGCGCACGCCCTTGCAGCGGCCGGCAAGACCCCGGCCGAATGTGACCTGATCGTTCTCGCGACGTGCACGGGCGACTCTTCGATTCCCGCCACCGCGGCCCATGTGCAAGCCAAGCTCGGCGCCTGGAATGCGGCCGCCTTTGACCTCAACGCGGCCTGCTCAGGCTTCGTTTACGCGCTGGTCACCGGGGCCAACATGATCACCGCAGGGACGCACAAGACGGTCGTGGTGGTGGGGGCGGAAAAGCTCCACTACCACCTCGACTTCACGAATCGCGCCACCGCGGTGCTGTTCGGGGACGGGGCCGGGGCGGTCGTGCTTGAAGCGTCCGACGAAGGTGTCGGAGTTTTGGCCTCTGAATTGGGAATGGACGGTTCGGCCTCAGGCATTCTCGAGATCCCGGAGGACGGCACGATGGGAGACCGCGACAATCGCGACCCGCGCGGCGCCGGCATCCACATGGACGGCCCCGAAGTCTTCAAACGAGCAGTCACCACGATGGGCGATGCCTCGGTACGAGTCCTGGAGAAAGCGGGTATCGCGCTCGAAGATGTGGACCTACTCATCCCTCACCAGGCCAACATCCGGATCATCGATGCCACCGCCCGCCGGCTCAAGCTCGACCCGCGCAAGGTGATGATCAATATTCAAAGCTATGGCAACACGAGCGCAGCGACCATCCCGGTCGCACTCACCGAAGCGCTGGAAGAAGGCCGGGTCGAACCCGGAGCTCTCATCGTGATCGCCGCCTTCGGAGCGGGGCTTTCCTGGGGAGCGGCTGTGATTCGTTGGGGCGATCGGGTCGAGCCGATCGGGCGTAGCGACGCCGCGCTTGTGGCCAACGAGCGCACCACCGAGGAGCTGCTTGCTCCCAATGTGGAATTTTTTGGGAAGCATCAATCAGCTAGTTGATGGCGCGCACAGCCCTGGTGACCGGGGCATCACGAGGGATCGGGAGGGCAATTGCCCTTGCCCTGGCGAGCGACGGTCATCAGGTAGCGGTCAATTTCTCGTCGTCTCCGGAGCCAGCCGCCAAAGTCGTTGCGGAGATCGAGGACGGCGGTGGAAAGGCATTCGCTTGGGGAGCGGATGTGTCCGACGTCGAGGCGGTCGAGGCCATGTTCAAAGAGACAACGGAAAAGCTCGGTCCGGTCGAGATCCTGGTGAACAACGCCGGCATCACTGCGGACAACCTCCTTCTGCGCATGAGCCCGGAAGACTTTGATCGGGTTCTGGCGGTCAATCTCCGCTCTGCTTTTCTTTGCACGCGCCTAGCGGTCAAATCGATGTTGCGAGCCCGTTGGGGAAGGATCATCTCGATCGCCTCAGTCGCCGGAATCGCGGGCAATCCCGGCCAGGCGAACTACGCGGCGAGCAAGGCAGGTTTGATCGGTTTTACGAAAACAGTCGCAAAAGAAGTCGGAAGCCGGGGTATTACCGCCAATGTGGTGGCTCCCGGTTTTATCAATACAGATATGACCGGCGCCCTTTCGGCCGAAGTCAAGGAATCGGCGGTCGCTACGGTGAGCCTGGGCCGATTTGGTGAGCCCGAAGAGGTGGCCGCGGCGGTCGCTTTTCTCGCCTCCGAGCAGGCGGGATATATCACCGGCCAGGTTTTGGCAGTAGAGGGTGGTCTGACGCTTTAATTACCAATTCATCAAAATGGGCGAAACAACCAGGCTCAAGTAACAGGAGAAGCTGACGGCAATGGAAAAGACAGAAATCGAAACTCGCCTGCGGGACGTGCTCGTCTCCGAGCTAGGTCTCGATGCGGACAAGATCAATCGCGCAGCAAATTTCGAAACCGACCTCGACGTCGACTCGTTGGGGGTCGTCGAGTTGCTGATGGCGATGGAGGATGAGTTCGGGGTGAAGATTCCCGACGACGAAGCCGAACACATTCACACTGTCGGCGAAGCCATCGACCTGGTCCACGGCAAGCTCAACGTCTGATCTCGTGATCGGCCCCAACGCTCGGGGGCGGAGGCGGGTGGTGATCACCGGGCTCGGTGTGGTCACCCCGGTCGGCAACGATGTCGAGTCCTTCTGGGCGGCTCTGATCGCCGGACAGTCTGGGATTGGCCCGATCACCCACTTCGACTCCTCCGCTCACAGAACCCACATCGCCGGGGAGGTCAAGGGATTCCGTCCCGAGGAGCACTTCGACAAGCGAGAGGTGCGCAGGCTCGATCCCTACTCCCAGTTCTTCATGGTCGCTTCGCGCCAGGCCCTGTCGCAGGCCGGAATCAAATATGGGCCTGACGACCCGGAGAATCTGTCGGCGGGCGTGATGCTCGGAGGGGGGTTCGGCGGGATGAGCGCCTTCATCGACGAGGTCACCGTCTTGCTCGAGCGTGGCGCTGACCGGGTGAGCCCGACTGGCATTCCCAAGGTGATCGCCAACATGGCGGCCGGCCTCGTGTCGATCGAGCACAATTTGATGGGCCCCGTCAGCTGTGTGGTTACGGCGTGCTCGGCTTCGGCGAATGCGATCGGCGATGCCGCCGAGCTCATTCGCCGAGGAGCGGCGGATGTGATGGTCGCTGGGGGGTCCGAAGCCGCCATCACCACCTACGGAGTCGCCGGGTTCAACCAGGCGCGAGCCCTCTCGGTCCGCAACGACGAACCCACCAAAGCCTCGCGACCGTTCGATGCCGAGCGCGACGGGTTCGTGATGGGTGAAGGCGCGGGGGCGGTAGTGCTCGAGGATCGCGAGCGGGCGGTCAATCGGGGCGCCTTGATCCTCGGCGAGTTGGTCGGCTATGGGATGTCGGCCGACGCCTACCACATCACCTTGCCCCGCCCGGGTGGCACCGGCGCCGCGCGGGCGATGGCAGCAGCGATGCGCGATGGGGGCTTGGAACCGTCGGACATCTCATATATCAACGCCCATGGAACCTCTACCGAGGCCAACGACGCAGGCGAGACGGCTGCGATCAAGATCGCGATGGGAGAGCACGAGGCCTACCGGGTCCCTATCTCCTCGACCAAATCGATGACCGGCCACGTCCTCGGCGGAGCGGGGGCGGTGGAGGCGATCGCCTCACTCCTGGCTCTAAACCAGGGAATCCTTCCTCCAACGATCAACCAGGAACACCCCGACCCCGAATGTGACCTCGACTATGTCCCCAACAAGGCACGCGAATTCAGCGGCGACTATGCGATGTCGAATTCGTTCGGGTTTGGCGGCCACAACGTCGCTCTGGTGATTGGGTCGGAGCGGGTGGCCCTCGCCGACTAGGAGTTCGGGGGCTTATCTCGCTCGCCCCGATACTCGGCGATCGAGCGAGCGGTGAGACCCAAGATCACCAGGAGCCCTATCCCAGCTATGAGAAACGAGAGGATCCCGACGATCCCGGCCGCGGTCGGACAGCCCGGAGCCGGGGCAGGTTGTTCGGCCCGGCAGGAAAGGTTTGTGATCACATAGCCGAGCCAGCCGACGAGACCCCCGACGACGACCGACGCGGTCAGCAAATAAGGATTGGGCCGCCGCTTCACTTGGGCCAATCCAGATTTTGTTCGGTCAGCTTGCGGATTTCCTCGGGCGCGAGTTCCGGAGGAATCATCACGCTGGTTCCTCGTTCGATCAGCGGCCGTACTGCGAGGCGCACTTCTTTCGTCCAGGCCAGAGCAAACGCTCCTAGTTGGCCGGCGATCCAGACCCAACGACCTGGTGACGGCAGCCCCCAACCAGCAATTACCAGGGCAAAGGGCAGGACACGCACTGCCGCCAGAGCGAATGCCGGGCGACGAACGTAGGCCAACAGCAGAACGAGATCGATCCCGGTTAGCAATAGCAATTGGCGGGGGTTGGCGTCCAACAGGGTGAGCGCAGTCAGACCCGGAATCGTCAACAAAAGCAGAGCAAGTAAGACGGCTCGGGTCGGGACCGGCGCTGCCGACGTCCGTTGCCGAACCCAACCACCGAGAGTCGGTTCGCCAAAGAGAATCGCAGCTATGGCCAGTAGACCGATCGCGACCCACCAAATTGGCGTTATCCGAGTCATCAAGGCGATCACGGCGGAAATCAACAACGAGAAGAGTCCAAGAAAGTAGCCGAGCCGGCTGTTCTCCAACAAGATCGCAACGACCGCGACGGCAGCCCAGATGACGAGGCAACCCGCCAGAATGATGACGGTGGTCGGATGCCAGGGATCCGGGGAGACGATGAGAAGAACGGTGGTGACCAGTGACGTGGCAAGCAGAGCTGCGCTCGCCCACAGATGTCGCCCACGCATATACGTGCCAAATTAGGGGACATGGCCGCCGGGTTCGAGGAGACCATCCTCCATGCCGACATGGACGCCTTCTTCGTGGAAGTGGAGCGCCAGCGCAATCCGAGCTTGCGCGGCAAGCCGGTGGTGGTGGGCGGGGCCGGTCGCCGGGGGGTGGTCGCCGCCGCCAGCTACGAAGCTCGACCGTATGGGATCAGGTCGGCGATGCCGATGTCCACAGCCCGGGCTGCCTACGCCGGCCTGGTCGTCGTTCCGCCTGACCACGCCCGTTACACCGAGGTATCGCGCGCGGTCTTCTCGATCTTCCGTGCTTTCACCCCGCTGGTGGAGGGACTTTCCCTTGACGAGGCTTTCCTCGACATCGCCGGCCTCAGGCACCACTATCCCGATCCGGAAGCGGTCGGCCGGGCATTGCGGAAAGCCGTTCGTGATCAGCTCGATCTTCCCGTCTCGGTGGGGATCGGGGTGAACAAGGTGATTGCGAAGCTGGCTTCCGAGGCCGCCAAGCCCGACGGTCTGCGACGGGTACCACGCCACCAGACCCTCGAATTCCTAAATCCGCTGCCGGTCCGGGCGGTCTCGGGGGTCGGGGAGGCGACCCACGCCGCGCTCGAAGGGCTGGGAGTGGCAACGATGGGCGATCTGGCAACGATTCCGCTCCACGCGCTGGTCAGACGGCTCGGAGCGGTCGCCGGCAACCACCTCCACGATCTTGCCCGGGGGATCGACGACCGAGCGGTCGAGCCGAATGCAGAAACCAAATCGGTTTCGGTCTCGGAGACCTACGAATATGACCTCGAGACCCCTGAGCAGGTCGATACCGAGCTCCTGCGACTCTGCGATCGGCTCGGATCCCGCCTCCATGTTGCCGGTCTTGTTGCCGAAACCGTTTCGATGACGGTCCGGTATGCCGACTTCGAGACGGTTACCCGCCAGCATCGACAGTCCCGGCCCGTAACCGGGGCCCATGACCTCTGGCTGGCAACCCGATTCTTGCGTGGTCGATTCGAGTGGATTCGACCGGTGCGATTGCTTGGATTGGCGGTGGGTCAGGTGCTGGGTTCGGAGTCCCCAACGCAACTCAGCACCGATTTCGATCCTCGCTGGGAGAACCTCACTGGGGCCGTCGAAGAGGTGCGGCAGCGGTTTGGAGGAGAGTCCGTCAGGCCCGCGCGTGTCGTGGGAGACTCGGCCGTGAGGAAAAGGAAAAACAGATAAGTGAATCTGTTGACATCGGACCAGGTTGCGGTGCATCGTGGGCCGAGATGGTCTATTCGTCTCGTCCCAGTATCGACGCTGGTTCGTATACTGAGAGAAGCCAACGCGATAGGAATCAAAGGTCATGCCGCTGAGTGACCGAGAGCAAAAAATCCTGGCAGAGATCGAACGGCACTTCTACGCGGAAGATCCTCGACTGGTGCGCGCTGCGCGCAAGATCGATCCGAATCAGCGGTTCGGGACGAGGGGAGCAGTGCTCGGCATCATCATCGGGATCGCGCTTGTCGGGGCGACGATCAGTCGCTTCACTTGGCTAGCGGTAATCGGTTTCGTATTGGTTGTCCTATCAGCGAATCGTTTCATCTCATTGGTCATCGCCGATCGTCAAGAGAAGGAAGAGGAAGGCGTAGCCGGCGAAGAATCAGACGACGACAAAGGTCGTGGACGACTCGGTCGCGACTAGGACGACGCGACTACAGTGGCGCCCCCGTCGACGCCAAAAAGAATGAAGAGGGACGGCGGGACAGCATTTGGAGGGACATCACCGATCGTGTCGCGACCTGCGCAGTCGCTGGCGAGTCAGGTGATCGGCGAAATGTTTGGGAGGAGAGGTTCGGTTGCAGGGTTATACGGCGGAACAGACGTGCAGGCTGACCAACTGCACACCACATCAATTGCGTTATTGGGATCGGATGTCGCTGGTAAAGCCCAGCGTGCAAAGTACAGGAGGAAGACCAGGAGTCCGGAGGCTCTACTCCTTTCGAGATTTAGTCGCTCTGCGAGTCGTGCGCTCGTTGATCGACAACGGCATGTCGCTGCAACGGGTGCGTCGGGCCTGGGAGTATCTCCGCCGGCGCGGCGACATGGACTCCCACCTCAGCGACAGCACCTTGGTGACCAACGGGGTAACGATTTTCGACATCAGTTCCCAAGACGGCGAAGTCCTCGACGCCCTTCGGGAGGGTCAGTTGGCCTTTTTCGCCGAGATCGATCAGATCGCCCGGGAAGTGGAGGAAGACGTCACCCGCTTCGAGCTCGATCGCGACCAGTTTCTCAACTTTCTGCGGAGGGTTGAGACCGACGTAGCTGACGAACTTGCGTCCAGCGACGAGCAAGTGGCGTCAACCCGCTGAGCAGGGTCTCGGGACGAAACCAACTAAGCCACCAGCGACCTGGTGAATAGCGACGGCGTAGGGAACTCTCCGCCGCGCGCAGCGCTGATCGCCCATCAGGGAAATGGCGATGCCCGTAGACGGCTGCGGTGACTCGTTCGGCGAGAGGGAGGATCCCGGGATCGACCTTCGCGGCCACTTCGTTCGGGGTCAGTGACGGCCATGGACCCGACCCGAGGTCGCGCAATCGATCGGTCAGCTCGCTCCAACCGGCCACGAGGTCACCTTGCTGCAATCGACGCACGCGCAGGGCGCGTCGCGCGATTTTTACCGCCGGTACCAACGCGAGCAACAGCACGGTGCCGGCGAGCAACATCCATGGCCCCTGCGACGTCGGCGATGCGCCCAAGGGGCTTCCCAATGTGGGGTCGGCACCTTCTTCGAGAAACCTGCGGTCGATGCCTTCGATCGATCCCGGCACGACGCCCGACGCCTGGGTGGGGTCAGCGGGTTCCGGGAGGAAGCCGACTGGATCAAAGCCGAGTGCGCCGGTCGTTGCCGGGTTGCTGCCGTCGGCGCGAGGCGTCGGGTCGAACCGAATCCAACCCTGGCCAGCCATGAATAACTCCACCCAGGCATGGGCGTTGCGGGCGCGAACCACGATGATCTCGGCCCCGTCAGCCTGTTGTTGAACGGTGCCGGGGGAGAAGCCCAATACCACTCGCGCGGGGATGCCCAGTACCCGCGCCATAAGCGCCATCGCCGACGCGAACTGCTCGCAGTACCCCCGCCGGTAGTTGCGGCTCGCGGGATCGAGCAGCCACTCCTCGAGATCGAGGGCGGAGTGCCCGCTCGACGCCGACGCGTCGTAGACAAAAGAGCCGTTCGATCTGAAGAACTCCTCGAGAACCAGCCCTGACTCGAAGTCGGTCGTCGTCTCCGCGGTGATCTGACGGGCGAGTCCCCCGATGACATCGGAAAAGTCGTCCGGCAGCTGGGTGTACACCGAGTCCAGGCGTGAGGAAAGGGCGGGTTTGGCCACCTGAAGGGCGGGAAGAGTGAACAGTCCTTCCGCTTGGGCATTCTCGAACATGGGCGAGAGTTCGTCGCCGTCGCTCGCCAGGATCGAGAAGTTCGGGATCGGGATTTGAGATGTCACCGAATAGATGAGCCCTTGCTGGGAGCGGGCATCGAACTTCACTGACCCGTCCTCGCGGCTCCGATAGCTCTGGCCGAGCAGACGATCTTCAGTGGCCAGACCGCGAGGCGAGTAGAGCACCGGCAGATAGTTCTGGCGCAGGGCCTCGATACGTACCACTGCCTCGACGGCCACGGTGTCGCCGGTATAGGCGAGATCGGGCGCCTCCCAATCGCTCGGTGAGGTCGGTCGCTTGCTGTCGAAGGGCGCAGGAAGCCAATAGTTGCCATCGAAGGTGTCGAGGGTGATCAACTTCCAGTAGAGCTCGCTGTTGGGGGGAGCCGATTCCGAGACCCGGGCGACAAAGAGAATCACGGGGCTCTCCTCGGCGAGGTCCTGTTGCATCGAGGTGAAGAGGTTGTAAGAGAAGCCGGCGAAGAGCCCACCGCCGAACCCGGTTGGATTGCGCCAGGCGACGAGCCCTGACTCGGGGATGGCCGCTGCCCAGCGAGCGACGCTCAAAGTTCCGGCGGCCGCCACCAACGCGACCACAGCGAAGGCGATCGACCAGTTGTGGGTGGGGAGAGGTCGACCGGTCGAACGAAGCCGGGTCCGACCGCCGCGCGACCGCAGGCCGGCGGCCAGGAAGGCCACGGCGCCCACAATGACGAGGGCAGTGGGAGTCCACCAGCTGGGAGGGCGGCGGTCGAGGGTCGCGGCAAAGAAGGTAGAAGGCGAGGCTGGGAACGGTGGCGAGAAGAGGCCGCGACGAGCCGATCCCATTCACCAGAAGGGCCGCCAACACAACGAAAACCACGGCCAGCACTCCGACCAGGCCGGGCGACGCGACCACCGGTGCGGCCCCGAACCTGATCAGCTCGAACGCGATCTGGAGCTCGGCCCCAACAGCCGCTGGAGTGGCAGTCGTGGGGATAAGTCCTCCGGCGAGGCTCGTCGGAGCCGCCAGTCGGGCAAAAGCGAGACCCGCTCCCAGCAAGACGGCGATGGTTTGGGTCGGCCAACCAAGGCGAGCTGCCCGCCCGGCGGCTGCGATTCCGGCCCCGATCAGCATCGCCACGAACAGGATTGCGGCCACCGATGGCTCCTCTGGATTGGAATCGACCAACGCGAGCACCCTGCTGACAGCGAGGCCGATGGCTGCCAAAGCGGCCAGGAACCCGAGTCGGGATGCTGTGGTCATGTGCTGCTCGGGACTTGGGCGCCCTGAGTTTGGCCAATTGGGGTTCGGGTGAGTGTCCGGCCCATGCTCTGGCTCCAGGCAGGCGCCCACTTCTGTCCGCTGCCGGCGATGACGGTCTTGATCGAGAGTTGTTGGATCCCGGAAAGAATCGGGCCCGGTCGGTCCGTCGCCGCCAGTACTACCCCGGTCCGATATTGCTGGGACAGCAGTCGGATCACCGCGAGCGTCTCTTCGTCGGGGGTTCCGGTGATGAGGATCAGCGCCCCGCCCCGGCTCTGGCGGCGGATCCGGGCTGCGACTGCCCGCAGATCGATGGCCGGCACCGGTTGCACCACGGCAAGCTCTTCGAACGCCGTCCCCGGCGCCGCGAGATCGATGAGGCCGGCTCCGAGCCAAAGATCGCCGGCAAAACCGCTGCCAAGATGCATGGCAACCGAGGCCGTTCCGCGTACAGCGCGTTCAAAGGCTTCGGGGTTCTCGTAACTCTTTCTTCTGACATCGAAGAAAACGAGGGCGCGCGATTGCCACGGCGTTTCCATCTGGCGGATCATCAGCTCGTCGAGCTTGGCCGACGAAGCCCAATGCACCCGCCGCAAGTCATCGCCTTCCTGGTAGGAGCGAAGGGTGTAGAAGTCCTCGCCTCCCCGGCGGCTGAACTCGGGTCGGCTGGCGGACATCGCCGGGTCACGTCCGCGCACGGCGGGAAAGCCGCTCAAGGCTTCGATCGCCGGATAGACGATGAGGCGATCGCTGATCGTTGAGACACGGCTGCTGGAGGCAATCCCGAACGGATCGCTCACCGTAACGGTGGCGGGACCCACTGTGTATACGCCCCGGCTGCGACAGGCGATGTGATAGGTCGCGGTGGCGATCCCGTTTCCGGGAAGCATTCCGATCTGGAACTTCGCCGAGCCGAGGCCCGAGACCCCATCGTCAACCGATACTGCGAAGGCCGGAGCCCGACGCTCGTTGACGATCGCCAGATTCACGGAAGCCCGGTCGCCTTCATGCACTGTGGTGGGCTCGAGCCAGCGCGTTACTTCGATCCGCGGGCGGGTCAGTCGAGTGATAGCGAGGGCAACAACGACTGCGACCAGCATGGCGGTGGCAGCGGCCAGGAGCTCGACCTCGCCGAGGATCACCCATGCCAACAAGAAGGCAAGTCCCCCTCCGACGACCTGGCCGCCGCGCGCCGTCAAAATTGGGCCGTCACGGTTGGGCCGTCACGCCTAACTCGTTCGGTGAATCGGGATGCGGGTGCTTCCGACTACCGACGCGAGCAGTTCGCCGCTGGTCACGCCGCGCATTTGCGCTTCGGGACGAAAGGCAAGCCGGTGTTCGAGGACCGGTCCCGTCAAAGTTTTGACGTCATCTGGCGTCACGTAATCGCGGCCGTCTGAGGCAGCCCGGCGCGCGAGGCTTTCTGCAGGTACAGCGCCGAGCGCGGGCTAGCCCCGAGCAAGACTTCTGGGTGCCGGCGGGTGCCTTCGACGATGTCGATGATGTAACTGCGAACGGCCGGAACCACTTCGACGCGACGCGCGATCTCAACCATGGCGGCTATCTCCCGGGCACTCACCACCGGTTCGAGGACATCGAAGGTCGAGTGGAGACTGTGGGTCTCGAGCATTTCCAATTCTTTGTCTCGCGACGGGTATCCCACCGAGACGCGCATCATGAATCGGTCGAGCTGGGCCTCGGGTAACGGGTAGGTGCCTTCGTGCTCGATGGGATTCTGAGTCGCCACCACCATGAATGGCTCTGGCAGGATCTTGGTTTTGCCGTCCGTCGTTACTTGACGCTCCTCCATCGCTTCGAGGAGTGCGGCTTGGGTCTTGGGGCTGGCCCGGTTGATCTCGTCGCCAACGACGATGTTGGCGAAGATCGCCCCCGGCTTGAAGACGAAAGCGGACTGCTGACGATCCCAAATCGAGACGCCGGTTACATCCGAAGGAAGTAGGTCCGGAGTGAATTGAATTCGGTTGAACTCGCAATCGATGGAGCGGGCGAGCGACTTGGCGAGCAGAGTCTTGCCGACGCCGGGCACGTCCTCGATCAACACGTGCCCCTCAGCGATCAGGCAGGTGAGTACTTGTTCGATCGGGGAGCGCTTGCCCTGGATGACCCTTTCGATGTTGTCGGCAATGCCGGCGAAGCGATCGGCGAACCGGGAAACGTCCTGCCTATCGACTGCTGTCATTACGACTTTCCTGAGAAACAGATTGTGGGGCTCGTGACATTTCTTGACACACTTGGCTGATGGTCATGTCTGGTCCCTTTCGTGCATGTCGCAGTTAGTCCCTTGGGGGGTAGGTAGGCCGGGGGTAGTGTGAAACACCATATTGCGGGGCGGGTCTTAGAAGGAGACTGCAGGTGGGATCGGGGCGGGCAACCCTCACGGCGTTCATTCATCTTGTCGCGGCGTTCATGTCGTTCCGTCGCCATCGGTGGTGGACCAAGACACCCTTCCTCCCCGTCCCTGATCGTAAGTATTTCCAGTGGCGGATGTACACGGCTTATGGTGCTCAGACTGCCCGACCGACATGGTCGGATCTAGTCGGATTCGCGGAGTGGCGATGGAGAGTGGAGCAATATCGGCAGGGGGTGGCTGAATGACCGTCACCGGGCTGCGCCAACGGCTGGAGGCGATTCAAGGTGTGTCATCGATCCAACTGGAACTCGGTGACACGGGCCTGACCGGGATCAGAGTCACGTTGGCAGAGGGAGCGGATGAGGCCACGATCCTCGACCGCATCCGGGCCATGCTCGTCACCTACGGCCTCAAAGCTCCGCAAACGGTTTCCCCTGGCCCCTCACGGATATTCGCTGCCGATGAACTGGTTACCGAGATCGAGGAAGCCGGCCAGCTTCTGCGCATCGAGGTCAAAGGGGAAGGCGATGCCGTCGTCACGCTGGTCGACGCCACGCCCCTGGCCGCTGCCCGGGCCGTTGGCAAAGCGCGGGCTCAACTCACCGGCACCGGTGAGGTCGAGGTGATGTGGATCGGATTGGATCAAATCGGCGAATGGCGAATCCTCACCGTCCTCGCGTCGATCGGGGATGAGAAAGTCAATGCCGGCGCGGCTGTGGTGACGAGTGGCTGGGCGGATGCTCTCGACCGCGCCGTGGCGGCTGCCCTCAGCTAAGCGGTCAGCAGGTAGGGCTGCCAGGACGGGTCGAATGAGTGCCCGGCGCTGGCGTAAATCCAGGTGTAGCGGTGAGGAACCGTGGGCCGGCGGGCCAATGTCAGCCCCACCTCGGAAAGAAGGCGATCGCCCTTGCGCAGATTGCATCGGCGGCAGCACGCCACAACGTTCTCCCACGCATGGAGTCCGCCCTTGGAGCGGGGCAGGACGTGATCGATGTTCTCGGCCGGGCCACCGCAGTATTGGCACGAGTGCTGGTCACGCCCGAAAACGGCGCGCCGGCTAACCGGAACTGTTCGTTCGTACGGCACTCTGACGTAGCTGGTCAGCTTGATCACAGAAGGTACGCGGATGTCCAGGTTCTCCGAGTGCCAAACCTCGTCTCGCTCGGCCATCACGTGGGCCCGCCCACGCGCGACCAGAACGACCGCCCGTCGGCTCGAAACCACTGACAACGGCTCGAAGCTGGCGTTGAGAATCAACGAGGCAACCATGCCGACAAAAGAATAACGCGTCAACCCGTTTCTCCCCCGGAGGTGAGTTCTCGTTTCTCCCCCCGGAGGGGGGAGTGGATGCCGACGTAGGCGGCAGACGAGGGGGGCGTTCTGTTGACGTGCCAGAGGTTGTTCCTCTTCGAAGTCCGGTGCAAGGAGCTACCTCTCTCGCGTCTGAGAAAACGCCCCCTACGTCCTCACTTCGTTCGGACACTCCCCCCTCGGGGGGAGAAACGGCGGTGCATTCCCCTTCGGGGCCCGGCCCGCCAATCATTTCCTCCTTTGGGGGAGGAAATGATTGACAAGTGGGGGAAAGTGGGGCAAGATGGCGCGACTAGAGGAGAGAGTGCGTTGAGGGACGCGTGCAGATGTTCACCGGGAAGTACATACACACGATCGACGAGAAGGGCCGGGTCGTGCTCCCGTCGACGATGCGGAAACAATTCGAAGGCAGTGGCACCTGCATCATCTCTCCTGCCCTCGACGGCCAGCTCGCCATCAATCTCCCGCACGAATACGCGGCTTACCTCGACCGCGAGGAGGCCAAGGCTTCGACCGCGGCAGTGCGGCGCCGGGTCCGCCTCCTTTCAAATTCAGCCATCGAGCAAAGCGTGGACAAGGCCGGGCGTGTGGTGATCAACGAAGAGCTGCGCGCGCTGGCTGGCATCGGCCTCGGATCAGAGGTGGTGGTTGCCGGCGCCCACAAACACGCCGAGATCTGGAATCCAGAAAGGTTTGCCAGGGACCTCGAGCTTGCCCGTGTCGAACTGGCGCAGGAAATCGCCAGCGAAGGCAATCAGCCACAAAGCAGTCAGGAGGTGGACGGCTCTTAGCCCTGGATCATCGCCAGCCCCCCGGTTACCAAACGGAAGGCCCCTGACTCCGCCCGCTTCCTTTTGGTGCCAGCGCCCGGGGGGCTGGCCATGACCCAGGACCAGGAGTCGGGCCAGGTCTACCACCGGCCGGTATTGGCCGGAACGGTGACCGAGCTCATGGCTTTGGTTCCTCCCGGGGTGGTGGTGGACGCCACTTTCGGGGGAGGGGGTCATGCGAGGGAAATGGTTGCTCGTCTCGGGAGCGGATACCGGCTAATCGGTATCGACCGCGATCCCGAGGCGGTCGCCCGAGGAGATGCCCAACGGGGTGTCAGCCAAGGTGACGACAAATTGAGGAGGACCGAGGCAGTGATGGAGGTTCGGGCGGGGAATTTCGCTGATTTAAGCGAGATCCTCGCCACCGAAGGAGTGACGGCCCCTGTTGGGGTCCTCTTCGACTTCGGCGTCTCTTCCCATCACTTCGACGAGCCCGGCCGGGGTTTCTCCTACCGACTCGAGGGCCCTCTCGACATGCGGATGGATCCCAGTTCTCCGGTAACGGCGGCCGACTTGGTCAACGGCCTCCCGGAACCCGAGCTGGCTTCCTTGCTCCGCCGTTTAGGGGAAGAGCCAGCCGCCCGCCGGATCGCGGCCGCCGTTGTCGCGCGGCGGCCGCTTCGTACTACGACAGAGCTGGCCGCGGTCATCGAGCAAGCGGTTCCTCGGTCAGGCACGCGCGGTCGTCGGCTTCATCCGGCGCGTCGCACTTTTCAGGCGTTGCGGATGGCGGTCAACGAGGAGCTCGAAGCCATCACCTCGGGGGTTAGCCAGGCCCTCGAGCTGCTGGCGCTAAATGGGCGATGCATAACGATCGCGTATCACTCCCTCGAAGACCGTCTCGTCAAGAATCTGTTTCGGGACGCGACCAACGGATGTGTGTGTCCCCCCGAGATGCCGGTTTGTGGCTGCGGAGCTGAGGCTCAATACCGGTCGTTGACCCGCGGCGTCGTCAAGCCCGATCCCCTCGAGGTCGCGAACAATCCGCGAGCTCGCTCGGCCCGGCTGCGAGCCGTGGAACGAGTGGCCGCGTGACTGCGCTCAGCCCTCGCTCCAATGCCCGGATTCGGCCCGGCCTTTCCGTCGTGAGCGGGCGGCGGCCCCGGCCGCGCTTGCTCTCCTGGACAGTGTTCTCCCTCCTGGCTGTGGTCGCCTTCCTCGGCATGGTGTTGGTGCGAACCTCACTTGACAACACTGCCATCGAGCTGTCCCGGATCGAACGGTCGCTGGCCGGCGCGAGCGCGCTCAACCAACGGCTCCGCCTTGAGATTGCTCGTCTCGAATCTCCGGCCCGCGTAGCTCCACTGGCCCAGGACCTCGGCATGGTCTACCCCCAGCAAAGCGAACAGCTCATCGTCGAGGGGGTCGTTTCGGCAACGATGAGCGACCCGCGATGGGCCGAGATGAATCGGTTTGCCGCGAGTCAGACCAGCCTGAGTCAAGGAGAAGCTGACGCCTCGGGTGAGGGCGCCCCGTGAACGGCTACCGCGCTGGAGCCAGATACCTGCAGGGCACTTGCCCCGCGGGTTTTCGACTCCAGCTGCCCGAATAGCTATGGCCGCCCGCCGGGCTGGCCACAAATTCGGAGCTTCCCATCTGCGCCTTGCTCTGTTGGGACTCGGGCTCGTTGGTGCGTGGATCGCGATGGGCGTCCGCCTTTACCAGGTCCAGGTCATCGAAGCTCCGACACTGGCGGCCGAAGGAGTAGGTCAGCGCCGAACGGAACAGGTGTTGCTTCCCCAAAGAGGCAACATCTTTGATCGCAACGGCGACCCGATTGCAATGACGGTTGAAGCGGAAAGCATTTTCGTCAAACCGAACGAGTTGACCGAGCCGCTCTTTGTCGCGCAGCAAGTCGGCGGGATGCTCGGGGTCGACTCCAACGAGCTGCTTGCGAGCATCAACTCCGGTTCCGGATTCGTTTACGTGCGGCGACAGGTCGAACACGATCAGGCTCAAGAGGTCCTCTCGCTCGGTCTCTCGGGGGTGCACGCCCATGAGGAGGCGAAGCGCGTTTATCCCGCGGGCAGCATCGGTTCTCAAGTTGTCGGATTCGTCAACATCGATGGAATCGGGAGCGAAGGAATCGAGTACGAGTTCGAGGAGATCCTGCGCGGCGTGCCCGGCACTTTCTCCTACGAGTCAGCCCCTGACGGAGTTCCGATCCCCTGGGCTCCCAACAGCTCAACCCCCGCGGTCCCCGGCGACGACCTCGTGACCACGATCGATATCCCAACGCAATACTCGGCTGAGACCGCCTGTCAGGAAACGCTGATCGCCACCGGTGCTCGCGGTTGCTGGATCGTGGCAATGCATGTCGAGACAGGTGAGATCCTCGCGATCGCCGGCGCTCCGAGTTTTGACCCACAGTCGCGTGTGACGGCGGATGGAACGGGGTTCGCCAACTTCGCGGTGCGCGGGATGTATGAGCCAGGATCGACGATCAAGCTCATCACCATTGGAGGAGCGATCGAAGATGGCGTGGTCTCGCCCAACACCGTTATCGGCGCAGTGTCCGATCGGATCGAGCTACGCGAAGGGGCATGCAAGAGCGACACCGACGAGGTTTATGGGTGCTACTCCGACTTCGAAAGCCACGAAACCCATGACATGTCAGTGGCTGAGATCTTCCGTCAATCGTCGAACGTAGGGACCATCAAAGTCGCACAGATGCTCGACCGGGAGCGAATCTTCGGCTACCTCGATGACTTTGGCCTGGGACAGTCGACCGGGCTCGACTTCCCGGGCGAAGCCGCAGGACTGATCAATCGCGACCCGAGCTGTCAGACGTGCCCCATCTCCGCCGCGATCGGGTACGGAGTGGCGGCGACTGCCGTGCAAATGGCCGCGGCCTACAGCGCGATCGGAAACGACGGGGTCTGGATGCAGCCGCACCTCGTTATCAGCCAGCACGGACCAGGTGACGAGAACCGAACCGAAGCAGTCGAGGTTGAGAGCCGTCAGGTCGTCAGCCCCGAGACCGCTGCGACGATGCGACAGCTGCTCGCCGAGGTGGTCGAGGTGGGGACCGGAATTTCGGCGCAGATCCCCGGATACATGGTGGGAGGAAAAACCGGGACGGCCAACAAGCTCGGCGACGATGGCCGCTACTCCGACATCACGATGGCCAGCTTTGTCGGCATGGCCCCGATCGACGATCCCCAGGTCGTCGTCGCAGTGGTGGTCGACAGTCCCGCCTGGGAATTCCGCACCGGGGGAAGCGCGGCCGCCCCGGCTTTTGCGACGGTCATGGAGCAGGCCCTGCACCGTTTAGGAGTGACACCAGATGCCAGCGGCGGGTAAGCCGGTGGGTTTGCTCGCCGATGTGGTCCACGCCCGGCTAACCGGCAATCCGGACACCGCCGTGGTGGACGCATCCATCGACAGCCGCACGGTGGTCGAAGGCGCCCTGTTTGTCGCGGTGCCGGGAAGTCATTGGGATGGACACGCTTTTATCTCCGAGGCAGAAGCGAACGGCGCCGCCGCCCTGTGCGTTTCCCGGGATGTGACCACCGAACTTCCCACATTGCACGTCGCCGACACCCGGGCGGTGCTGGCCCGGCTCGCCGCCACGATTCACGGCCACCCCTCCCAAGCGATGGCCGTGATCGGAGTGACCGGGACCAACGGCAAGACGACAGTGACCTTTTTGCTCGAGGCCATCGCCTCGCACGCGGGCAAGGCTTGCGGACTGATCGGGACAGTGGTCACCCGGCTCGGCTACCAGCGGCTCGCCAACCCGCACACCACTCCAGAGGCGACCGACTTCCAGCGCCTGCTCGCGGAAATGCGCGACGGAGGGGCTGAATGGGTTGCAACTGAAGTCTCGAGCCATGCCCTGGAACTCGACCGTGTAGCCGAAACGGCATTTGCCGTCGGTGCGTTCACGAATCTGTCTCAGGACCACCTCGACTTTCACGGCGGGATGGAGTCCTACTTCGAAGCCAAGGCACGCCTGATGGATATGGCGACCCAGCAGGTCATTTGGTTGGAGGATCCTTACGGCCGGCGCCTGGCCGAACGGCATCCGGCCGCGTTGCAAGTGGGCTGGAACCACGCGGTCAGTGCGCAAGCGGTGCAGGCCGACCAAGACGGCACCAGCTTTCGACTCCGACTTCCCGATGGTGAGGCTGAATCGCGGGTCAATCTCCCAGGTCGATTCAATCTTGCCAATGCGCTCGTGGCAGCGGCCTGCGCCCACACCCAGGGTGTAGACGTCGAGACCATCGCCGCCGGGATCGCGTCGCTCAAGATGGTTCCAGGAAGATTCGAGACGGTTTCCGCGAGCTCAGAAGTCACCGTGGTAGTCGATTACGCCCACACTCCCGACGGCATCGCGACCGTCGTTGAAACTGCCCGCACCCTCGCCCGGGGCCGGGTAATTGCCATCATCGGGGCGGGCGGTGATCGCGATCGCGGCAAACGTCCGGAGATGGGAAAGGCGGCGGCAGCTGCCGACCTCGTCATCGTCACTTCCGACAATCCCCGGAGCGAGGATCCGGATCAGATCATCCGCGAGGTGATGTCAGGGGTCGACAACCCGGCGGTGATGGCGCTGCCGGATCGACGGGAAGCCATCGAGACCGCCCTGGCCTCGGCTTCGACGGGAGACATCGTTCTCATCCTGGGCAAGGGCCACGAAATCACTCAGGAGGTGGCAGGCGTCCTCCATCCGTTCTCGGATCAGGAGATCGCCCGCGAGCATCTCGCTCGCTTAGACGAGGAGCGCCCGAAATGACAAGCCTGAAAATGATTGGGCCAGCGTGATCAGCCTGTTGATCGCCGGGTCGGTCGGACTGGCGATCTCGATCTTCGGCACTCCCTGGGTGATCGCGGTCCTGCGGCGTCGGTCGATCGGACAGTTCATTCAGGAAGAGATCACGATGCATGCCCACAAGCATGGAATCCCGACGATGGGCGGGCTCATTTTTGTCGGCGCAACAGTCGTTGCCTACCTGGTGGCACATATCCGTCTCTTCACGCTCGACGGAGGCTTCCGTCCCCAGTTCATCCCCTTCGAAGCGGGTGGATTGCTCGCCATCCTGGCGATGGTGGGTATGGGGCTGGTGGGCTTTCTCGACGACTACGTCAAGTATGTCCGCAAGCAGAGCGACGGCCTCAACAAACGCACCAAGTTCGGACTCCAGCTCTTGATCGCGATCGTGTTTGCCGTTGTTGCCATCCAGGATGGACCAAATGAAGGAGTGAGCACCGAGATCTCGTTCGTCCGACCGCTCGGGCTAAACCTCGGGGTGTTCTTCGTTCTGTGGGCGCTAATCATGCTCACAGGTGCCGCCAACGGCGTGAACCTTGCCGACGGCATGGACGGTTTGGCGGGAGGCAGCGCGGCATTGGTGACCGGGGCCTACACCGTGATCGCTTTCTGGCAATTTCGCAATGACACCGTCTACCAATCGCTCAATCCGCTCGATCTCGCCGTTGTCGCCGCCGCGATGTTCGGGGCGTTGCTGGGCTTTCTGTGGTGGAACGCGCCGCCGGCGCAGATCATCATGGGCGACGTCGGGTCGCAGGCAATCGGTGGTTTGCTCGCTGCGCTCGCTCTGCTGACTAACACTCATCTTCTCCTTGTCGTCCTGGGCGCCATCTACGTTGCCGAGACTCTGTCGGTCATGATCCAGGTAGCGAGCTTTCGAGCCACCGGGCGGCGGGTCTTCCGGATGGCTCCGATTCATTTTCACTTTGATCTCGGAGGATGGCCGGAGACCACCACGGTCATCCGCTTTTGGATCCTGACCGGAATGGGAGTCGCCCTCGGGCTCGGCCTTTTCTACGCGGACTTCCTGAGGGTGGTGGTCTAGCGATGAGAGTGCTCGTTCTCGGTGCAGGTGTCTCCGGACTGGCTGCTGCACGGCTCGCCTACCGGCTCGGCCACGAGGTCACTGTCTACGACCACGCCCCCGGCGCAGGTCTCACGCTGATCGGCGAAGGAATCGCAGTGGTCAATGGCCGTTGGGATCGCGATCTGTTGTCGGGAATCGAGCTCGTCGTGACCAGTCCCGGCGTGCAGCTCCGATCAGCCCCGATCACAGATGCCCGCGAAGCGGGAGTGATCGTTTGGAGCGAGATCGAATTCGCCTGGCGACAACTTGAGATCCCGGTGGTCGCGGTGACCGGCACCAACGGCAAAACGACGGTCACCGAAGCCACCGCCGAGATGCTGTCGGTCTCCGGTTATGACACTCTGGCGGTTGGCAACATCGGCACCGCGCTTTCCGACGTGGTCGGGAAACCAAACGATCTTCTGGTCGTCGAGGTGTCCAGTTTCCAACTCGATCTCACCGAAGCCTTCCATCCGGTGACGGCGGTTCTCCTCAACATTGCTTCGGATCATCTCGACTGGCATCCGTCGATCGCGGCCTATACCGCCGCCAAGGCGAAGATCTTTGCCAATCAAGATGGGGCGGACCTTCTCATCTTCGATGCCGACGACGCGGGGGCTGCGGCGGCGGTCAAGGCCGCCCGGAGCAGGTTGCATCCCGTATCCGGCGTGCGACGTCCCAATGGAGGAAGTGGTCCCGCCGAGGGAAACCTCCACCTGCCCGATCTGACCGTTCCCCTGGCCGACCTCGTCTCGGCTCATCCCACGTTGGTCGTCGACCTGGCTGCCGCGGCCGTGGCGGCGCTCGATCGGGGAGCGGACCCCGGGGCAGTCGGCGACGTCTGCCGGCGTTTCCGGCCGGGGGCCCATCGCCGACAGGTGGTGGGCAGCAAAGAGGGCGTCACCTACGTCAACGATTCGAAAGCAACCAATCCCCACTCCGCGCTAGCCAGCATCCAGAGCTTCGAGAAGGTGGTGCTGATTGCCGGTGGCCTCGCCAAAGGTCTCGACATTTCGCCGCTGGCGCAAGCCGAAAACGTGCGCTCCGTAGTGGCTATCGGCGAATCGGCCCCGGTGCTGCTCGCCGCCGCCGGTGAGGGCCGCGGGGTGTCGGCCGGCTCGATGAGCGAAGCGGTCGCCATGGCCGAAAGAATTGCGCAGCCGGGGGACACGGTCCTCCTCGCCCCCGGTTGCGCGAGCTTTGACATGTTCGCTGACTATGCGGAGCGCGGGCGGGAGTTCACCGAAGCCGTGCAGTCGACGATCGATCACCGGGAGGCGCGTTGACTGCAAACGTCACCTCGATCGCCCGGGTGCGAAACGCTGCGCGACGACGGGAGGAGTCGACCGCTGTCAACCGGCGGCTGATTGCGGTTCTGCTGGCATCGGTCCTCGTCCTTCTTGTCATCGGACTGGGTGAGCTGATGTCGGCCAGTTCGATCCGGGGGTTGGCCGACGCCTCCGACCAGTTCTACTACTTCAAACGGCAAATGGTTGGACTCGCCATCGGATTGGTGGTCTTGGTGGCAGCTATTCGGATCCGCTATCAGACGTACAAGAGCCTGGCGATGCCGCTGTTCCTCGTCAGTCTCGCCGGACTGGTGGCAGTGAAGCTCATCGGGCTTGCGCGGAATGGGTCGACCAGGTGGCTCGACCTGGGTTTCGTCACTTTTCAACCATCCGAGATCTCCAAGATTGCTGTGATCATCGCGCTGTCCGCGCTCTTCGAGTCGAAAGGCAACCTCCTCACCAATCGACACCATTTTCTGATGCCCATCTACAAAGTCGTCGGCAGCACGGCATTGCTCATCATGCTCCAACCGGATCTGGGCACGACGCTGGTGGTGGTTGCCGCAGCGATGGCGGTGATGCTCGTGTCGCGGGCACCCCTCCGGTATGTGCTCGGGCTAGCCGTGATCGCGGTTGCGGCCGCTCTTCTCCTGGCGATGGGAGCGTCTTACCGGATGGATCGGATCACTTCGTTCCTCGATCCCTGGGCCGATCCCGCCGGCACCGGCTACCAGGTAATCCAGGGCTACTACGCGATGGCCGAAGGTGGATTGTTTGGAGTGGGTCTCGGTGCAAGTCGGGCACGATGGTCATTTCTCCCCAACGCCCACACGGACTTCATTTTTGCGATCGTCGGTGAGGAGACCGGTTTCGTGGGAGGGTTGGGAGTAATCGCACTCTGTCTTTTCATCGCCCTCTGCGGATGGTCGATCACGAGCCGGGCACCGGATCGATTCGGGCGGATGGTTGCGGGTGGAATCACGACCTGGCTTTCGTTCCAGGCCCTGGCCAATATCGGGGGAGTCCTGGGAGTTCTGCCGATCACCGGGATCGTCCTGCCTTTCGTCAGCTATGGCGCGACTGCGTTGATCACTTCTCTTGCTGGCGTTGGGGTTCTGATCAACATCGCCCGCCAAGGCGTCGCTCGTTCCGACCCCTAATTTTCAGGTGAATTTCCTCATTGCGGCCGCAGGGACGGGAGGACATGTCTTTCCGGCCCTGGCGGTGGGAGAAGCGCTGGTGGATCTGGGAGTGGACCAGAACAGCGTCCTCTACGTCGGTGGCGACCGACTTGAGAAAGATGTCTTTCCCGCGGCCGGGTTTCCTTTCGTTGGGCTTGACGTCGCCGGTTTGAAAAGGAGCCTCGCCTGGAGAAACCTGCGCCTGCCGGCCGTTGTCGCCCGTGCCAGCCGATCAATCTCCCGGGCAATCAGCGAACGTGGGATCGGAGCGGTTCTGGGGATGGGGGGATACGTGACCGTGCCCGCGAGCCTGGCGGCGCGCCGGGCGCGGGTTCCGCTGTATGTCGCCGAGCAAAATGCCGAGGCGGGGCTCGCCAACCGCATCTGTAGCCGCTGGGCACGTCGGGCGTTCGCATCTTTTCCCGACACGATTGGCCTCGCCCGCGCCGCTTGGGTGGGTAACCCGATTCGGGTCCCGCTGGCGAACTTTGACCGGGCCGCCCTGCGGCCAGAAGCTCGCCGACATTTCGATCTGCCGCTCGACGGCACCGTCGTGGGCGTGATGGGAGGGAGCCTGGGCGCAGCCGTGCTCAATCGGGTAGCTCGACTCTTGTCCGAGTCAAATCCTGGCTATTCGATTCTCAGTCTCGCCGGTTCGGCTCATGCCGGGGCGCTGGAGAACGAGGCGACGCACTCTGGCTCCAACTGGCCTTCTGGATTCAAATGGGTCGTGCGAGGATTCGAGCCCCGGATGGATCTCTTTTATGCGGCAGTCGATGTAGTGGTGGCGCGCGCGGGCGGAGTCGTGGCCGAGTATCTCGCGACGGCGACGCCGGCCATCCTCATCCCCGGCGGTTTCGGATCGGGCAGACATCAGATCGCAAACGCCCGGGCACTCGAACGGGCGGGAGCCGCGTTGGTCCTCGATGAAACCGAGGTCGAACGGGCGCCTGCAGTTGTCGCTGATGCACTGTCACGCCGCGCGGAGCTGAGTGCGGCTGGCGCCCAGCTCGCCCGGCCGCGAGCTGCACATGAAATCGCACGAGCGATGCTCGACGGAGGGCCCACGTGAGCCTCACCGGTTCCGAACTGAACTTGACGAGAAAAATTCATCTCATTGGCATCGCCGGCGCTGGCATGAGCGCACTGGGAAAGATGTTGCACCAAGCGCGCGCCCCCGACGGCACTAGCACCTGGGTCATCACCGGCTCCGATCTCCGGGCTGGTCTCGAACTCGACTCTCTGGCCGCGCTCGGAATCGAAACCTGGTCAGGTCACCGTCCCGAGCGGATGCGTGACGTCGAGCTGGTAGTCGCATCGTCGGCCGTGCCCGAGAACGATCCAGAGTTGCGAGCGGCAGCCGCAGCCGGCACTCCGGTCTGGAGACGCCCGGATTTGCTCCGGGCGATCACCAAAGCGGTGCCGACGATTGGCGCCACCGGCACGCACGGCAAGACCACTACCACGGCCTTTATCAGCCTCTTGATCCAAGCTCTCGGAATCGACGCGTCATTTGTGATCGGTGGGGAGTTGATTGAGCTCGGCACCAACGCTCATTTCGGACCCGATCCGCTCCTGGTGGTCGAGGTGGACGAGGCGTTCGGAACTTTCGAATACTTGTCGCTGGCGGGACTGGTCGTCACGAACATCGAGGCTGAGCACCTCGACTACTTCGTCGATGCGAAATCGATGGAGGCGGCCTACGCCCGGGTCATCGCCAACGTGGCGGGTCCGGTTTTGGTTTGCGCCGACGATCCCGGCGCGCGCCGTCTCGGGTTAGAAGTCGATGCCATCACCTACGGGATGGAACGGATCGCGCAATGGCGAATCGAGTCTCTCTCGTTGGGCCCGAACTCGGTCGACTTTGAGTTGATGTCTCCCCGACTTCCCGCGATCGAGGTCCACATCCCCCAACCCGGCCGGCATCTCGCTCTCAACGCGGCGGGCGCTCTTGGTCTCATCGCCGAGATGGGCTACGACCCCGTGCGCGCGGCGGCGGGACTTCGCAGCTTTCGGGGAGTGAAACGGAGATTCGAGTTTCGCGGCTGGGTCGGCGGAGTGACCATCGTGGACGACTACGCCCACCATCCCACGGAGGTGGCGGCCACTGTGGCCGCCGCCCGGCTCCGTTTAGGCGCTGGCACCGGTTCATTGGTCGTGGTTTTCCAACCGCATCTCTATTCGAGGACCGGAGCCCTCTATCGCGAGTTCGGTGTCGCCCTGGCCGCAGCAGACCTCGTGGTCGTTACCGACGTGTACGGCGCGCGGGAAAGCCCGGTGCCGGGAGTCACAGGTGAGTTGATCGCTTCGGCAGTGTCTGAGGCCGCGGGCAGGGTTGTCTATGTGCCCCACCGATCGGAGGTCGCCGCCGCAGTGGTCCCGCTACTCGCTTCGGGCGATCTTCTCCTTGTCATGGGAGCGGGCGACATCACCCATGCCGCTGGTGAAATCGCCGAAGCCCTGGTCCAGAGCCGCCGGTGACGCTGGCGCAATTAGTAGCGGCTGGTCGCCTGCGCACGGACGTCCAACTTGGCGCGCTAACCACCTATCGCTTGGGCGGACCGGCGGCATATCTCCTTGACGGGGCGACCCGCGCAGATCTCGCTGACCTGGCCCGCGCTCTGGCTGACGAACCATTGGAGGTGCTGGCGTTGGGTAGGGGGAGCAACCTGGTCATCGCGGACAGCGGATTTGGCGGCGTGGTGGTCAGGCTCGGCTCGGAGTTCGATGACATCGACGTTGCTGACGGCCTGGTGACGGTGGGTGGGATCGTGCCACTGCCCCTGGTTGCGCGCAGCTGCGACTTCCGCCGGCCAACGCGGACTCGAGTTTCTGATTGGCGTTCCCGGCAGCACCGGTGGGGGAGTTCGGCAGAACGCTGGCTGTTTCGGTTCGGAGATCGCCGACGCTCTCGTCTCTGCTCAGATCTTCGACCTCCGCACCGGCGAGCAGAGAACGGCAGACGCCTCCGAGCTGCAGATGAGATACCGGAGCACATCGGTGGCAAGCACCGACGTCGTTCTCCGTGCCTCGTTTAGAGCGCAGGAAGGGGACTCAGCCGAAGGACTGGGATTAATTCGTGAACACACTCGCTGGCGTCGTCTCCATCAACCGGGAGGCACCCTGAATGCCGGGTCGGTTTTCAAGAACCCACCAGGTGACTCGGCGGGACGGATCATCGATTCTCTCGGACTCAAAGGTTTGCAAGTGGGGGCGGCCGAAGTATCGACGAAGCACGCCAACTTCTTTGTCGCAATGCCGGGCACGACGGCCGACCATGTTTACCTTTTAGTTCGGAAGGTACGCGAGATCGTCGCTAGTGAGACTGGAATCGTGCTCGAACCCGAGATCCAGTTCGTTGGCCAATTCGCTGACGATTAATTCGCAGAATGGAAAAGCAATGAGCAAATCGCAGCGCCAGCCCCCCGGCGCGGTGATCGAAATCGATCGCCGAATGTTGCGACGTCGCGCCGAAGTCGCCGAGGGCCGGACCCGTTCGAGTCTCTCCCGCTTGGGCATCTTCCTCCTGTTCGCCCTCTTCGTCGGGCTGGCGATATGGGTGTTGCGGTCTCCGCTCCTGGCGGTGGATGAGATCACGGTCGAAGGAACCCTCCCCGGCCTCGCTGGCGAGCTCCGCACCCGGACCGGAATCGATCTCGGACAGCCGCTTGTCACCGTGCGGCCCGCCGAAGTCGAAGCCAACCTCGAATCCGATCCGCGGGTGTTGGCCTCCGAGGTGGTACGGCAATGGCCCAATGGGGTCTTGGTCACGGTAACCCCGCGCCTGCCAGTGGCGTGGATCGCCGATGGTGCGGCCTGGTCGTTGGTCGGCGTCGACGGCGTAGTGCTTGACACCGCGGGTCAGCCGGGATCGGGCATGCCGAGGGTGACGGTGGATGCTTCTCAACGAGCCACGCTCCTCGGTGGTCTGGAGTTTGCCGCCAACATCGACCCACTCCTCTTCGGCGGGGCGACGATCGAAATGCGAGGCGAGGAGCTCTGGGGAAATATCGGGGGCTACGAGGTGCGGCTCGGTCGTGCAATTGACATGGCCGAAAAGGCCCGGGCCTTGAACACGATCCTGCGCCAGCAGCTGGTGCCCGGCTCCCTGATCAATCTGATCGCCCCCGCCCGACCGGCCATTACCCTTCCGACTGCCGCCGAATGACTTCAACTGTCATGCTCAACGTGAGCCTTAAGGTATCGGGTTTACAAGCTCGACGGCGCGGGCTAAACCTCTACTTCACCTTCCATTCCATCCCTCAATCGGAGATCGACCATTGGAGATCGACTAATGAGTTCTAGATCCAGTCAACGAAGCGCCCCCCAACCCGCCGGTTACCTGGCTGTCATCAAAGTTGTGGGTGTGGGCGGAGGCGGCGTCAACGCGGTCAACCGGATGATCGAAGCCGGGGTGAGAGGAGTCGAGTTCATCGCCCTCAACACCGATGCCCAGGCCCTGTTGATGTCCGACGCCGATGTGAAACTCGACATCGGTCGGGAGGTGACTCGCGGTCTCGGGGCCGGAGCCAACCCCGAGGTAGGACGCGCGGCGGCCGACGGTCACCGCACGGAACTGGAAGAGGTGCTCAAAGGCGCCGACATGGTTTTCATCACGGCCGGCGAGGGCGGCGGCACCGGCACCGGAGGGGCCCCGGTTGTGGCCGAAGTGGCACGGAGCCTGGGCGCACTGACCGTCGGCGTGGTTACTCGTCCTTTCGGCTTCGAAGGCCGGCGCCGTGCCCTCCACGCCGAGGAAGGTATCCAGGGCTTGCGCGAGGCGGTCGACACTTTGATCGTCATCCCCAATGATCGGTTGCTCGATGTCGCCGATCCGAAAGCGCCGATGACCGAGACCTTTCGTTTGGCCGACGATGTGCTCATGAACGGGGTCAAGGGGATAACCGATCTGATCACCACCCCGGGTCTGATCAACGTCGACTTCGCGGATGTGAAGACAGTTATGTCCGATGCCGGAACCGCCGTCATGGGCATCGGTCGCGGTACGGGTGATGAGCGAGCCGCCCAAGCTGCTCAGCGCGCGATTTCCTCACCGCTGCTGGAAACGTCAATGGAGGGAGCCCGGGGAGTGTTGCTCTGTGTGGCCGGTCCCACCTCGATGACTTTGCACGAGGCGACCAAGGCTGCCCAAACCGTGGCGGCCCACGCCGATGAGGACGCCGAGATCATCTTCGGGGCGATCATCGACGACAACCTGGGTGAAGAGATGCGGGTGACCGTGATTGCCGCCGGTTTCGACCGCAAGCGGAGTTCCAACCGGCCGGGCGCACCACGTCAGCCCGACACAGTCGACATTCCGTCTTTCGTTCAGGGGTGAAAGTCGGCTTCGGGTTTAGCCACGCAGCCGACGGCGATTTACGAAAAGACTTGAACGCCCGGAGGGAATGGGCGACATCGATCGGGGCTCCGCGCGAATGGGCCACGGTGCGCCAGCAACACGGGGCCGAAGTCGTCCGGGTTTCGAGTCCAGGTGACGCGGGGGAAGCCGACGCCCTCTACACCACAGTCGCCGGATTAGGCCTCGCGGTTTTCACCGCGGACTGCGCGGGGGTAGTCGTTGGATCCGAAAAGGGAGTGGGGGTCGCGCACGCCGGGTGGCGAGGCGCACGCTCGGGGGTGGTAGGAAAGCTGGTCGAGGCGATGCGCAATGCGGGAATCGAAATCACCGAAGCCGTCATCGGACCAGCCATCGGCCCGTGCTGTTTCGAGGTGGGCCCGGAAGTCGCTGAGGAATTCGCCGGCTTTGTCACCACCACCACTTGGGGCACGACGTCGGCCGATCTTCCCAGCTCGATTCGCAGTCAACTGGCCCCTCTCTCAGTGCTCTCGGCGGGGGATTGCACCTATCACCAGTCGCAATACTGGAGCCACCGCCGGGATGGCGCGCGAGAACGAATGGCAGCGGTGGCCTGGTTAGACGAGTGAACGGTTTAGATCGCGTTCGGACTCGAATCGCCGCAGCGGCAAAGTCTGCGGGTCGCTCACCGGACGAGATCACGCTCGTCGTCGTCACCAAGGAACGATCGGTCGAGGAGATCGACGCGCTCTATGCGCACGGACAAAGGCACTTTGGCGAGAATCGGGCCCAGGAGTTGGCGGCCAAAGTGGGGAAGCTTCCTGACGACATCGTCTGGCATTTCATCGGACCGCTCCAAACGAACAAAGTGAGAATCGTTCGCCCGATTGTGAGGCTGTTTCATTCACTCGACCGGGCGGATCTGATCCCCGCCTGGGTGAAAGGTCCCGGCAATCCTCCCCCGGCGCTAATTCAGGTGCGAATCGGAGGAGAGGAGACAAAACATGGAGTCGATCCGGAGGAGGCGATCACGTTGGGACTCAAAGCGCGCACGCTCGGAGTCGAGGTGAAGGGCGTGATGGCGATCCCGCCACCTGTGTCGGATTCCTCGGCAGCCATCCGGTATTTCCGGGAACTGGCGAGCCTCGGGTCCGAGTTCGCTCAGCGCATTCCGGGAGCGACCGAGCTCTCCATGGGGATGAGCGACGATTTTGAGGCGGCCGTGACCGAAGGCGCCACGATTGTCCGGATAGGCCGGGCTATCTTTGAGCCGGTGCCAAACTAGAGGCACCACTAAGACGCCCCGACCAAAAGGGCTTCCGGCACAAAGGGCATCAGATATGGCATCTCTCTTCTCGAAAGCTCTTGTCTACCTCGGTCTGGTAGACGAGGACCCCGACGAAGGCGACCCCATGGGCGAAGACCCTCGTCGATCACGCGGCACCGGAAGGCCCGAGGGCCAATGGGGAGGGTCGGGCCGCGGCCGGGCCAGCTGGGAAGAGGAAGACGACAACGAAAACCGGGGCGGATATCGCCGCCCGGACCAGAGGCGCGAGGACCCTCGCCAGCTCGACACTTTCTCTCGCGTAGAGGGCCGTCGGGTTGAGCCACCGAGCGCCAATTCGAGGACTTCGGCATTTCGACCTGGCGACTCGGTCGACTCACCTGTGCGCGCGGTGAGACCAGTAGACGTCCAAGCCGACATCCTCCTGATCGAGGAGTTCGGTGACGCCAAGATTCTGGCGGATCGCGTCCGTGACAAGGTGCCCGTGGTGCTCGACCTGCGACGCACCGAACCGGACCTTGTTCGCCGGGTGATCGATTTTGGGAGCGGCTTGATCTACGCCCTCGACGGAACCATGAGCAAGGTCGGTGAAGGCCTCGTGATGGTGATGCCGCCCCGGGTGACCGTCAGTCGCGATGAGCGCCGCCGGCTGCAACGCCTCGGCGTATACGAGCTTGCCGAAGAAGACTCAGCTGGTTGAGACGGTCCAATAAGACTGACCCAAATAAGACTCCCAAATGAGACTCACTTGGGCAAAGACTGATCCTTGATCATCATCTGCTATCTGATCCAGGCGTACTCCTGGGCGGTCCTGATTTGGGTCATTCTTTCCTGGGTGCGGGTGTCTTCCGTCCATCCATTGGGACGTGTTCAGGTTTTCCTGGACCGGATCATCTATCCGGTGATTCTCCCGATGCGCCGGGTGATTCCCCCGCTCCGGCTCGGCATGGCCGCCATCGACCTCACCCCCCTCATCCTCTTATTTGGCCTCCGCCTCCTTCTTCGTTTCGTCTGCTGATAACGCAAGAGATTGGTCCTTGGCCCTTGTGATGGGACCACGTAATGTCGTGATGAATACTCTGAGAGGTGAGCAATGAACCTGACTCCGATCGATGTCGAACAAAAAGCGTTCACACAGGCCTTGCGCGGCTATCAGATGGACGAAGTCGATGACTTTCTCGACGAGGTCGTGGGCACCCTCCGGTCATACGAGCAACGTCTCCGCGAGGCACACGACAAGATCAGGGTGCTTGAGACGGAGGCAACTCCGACCCAGCGCGGTGGCGACGAGTCCGAGATCTCGCGCGCCATCCTGACCGCCCAGCGTACTGCGGACCGCTTGCTGGCGGACGCCCGGAGTGAAGCCGAGTCGATCCGGGCCGAAGGCGAGGCGGAGAACTCACGGCTTGCCGCCCGCCGCGACTCAGAGCGAAACCGTCTCCAGTCGGAAGTGTCGAGCATGTCCGAGCTTGTCAACAACCTGCGCACCAGCCTCGGCGCCTTGACAATTGCGATTGGCAACCAGGTCGACGACATGGACGCTGAGATCGTGAGTGCGAGTGCGGAGCTTGGTCAGCCCGACGACGTTACGGAGCTCACGGACCAGAACGTTGCAGAAGAAGAGCTTCTCGATGACTTCGATTCCATGTCCGCGGCAGACGACGTCGACGTCACGAGCGATGAGACGCTCGACGACGATACCCCTCCGACTTTCTCTGACATCTTTCCCGAACCCGAGGTCGATCTCAGGAAGGCGTCCGAAGCCAAGGCGCGTGTGACCTCCCGGCCCTGGGAGCGCGGTTAGCTAGTTGAAACTGGGGACTAACTCGGATCCGGAGTGCGATTCCCTCAATCGGCTCGGTTTCGTGATTGGAAAGGTCTCGGACCAAGCGCAGCTCTGACCCCAGCACTTCGGCCTTGACGTAGTCGGCGTGACGGTCGACAGCCGCAACCAAAGGCGGGTGTTCGCTCCACCAGTCCACCGCGATCCGATCGGTGACCGCGAGAAGCTGTTGGCGACGGAGCTGTTGGATCCTGCTGACAAACTCGCGAGCGAGGCCTTCGGCTTCGAGCTCGGGGTCCGTGGAGAGATCCAGCGCCACCGCCAGATCACCGGCTGACGCAACTGCCAGGCCCGGCTCCGGTTGTCGGTCAATGACGAGGTCGGCCGCGGTCACGGTCGTGCCTGCGATTTCGACACCCTGTCCCTCGACCAGGCCTTCGATGTCAGTCGCACTGAGCTCACCGATGGCTGCTGCTACCTCTCGTACCCGGGCGCCGAGGCGTGGACCTAACCGGGAGAAGTCCGGCTTGGCCGACAAGCGCAGCAACCCCTCCCCGCTTTCTGCGACCGCGACAGTCTTGATGTTCAGCTCGTCGCCGATCAGCTCGGTGTGAGCTTTCACCGCGGCTGCGACCTCCAGGTTGTTGGTGATCACCGTCAACGACCGAAGCGGCCTTCGAACCTTGGTTTGATGTTGCTTTCGCAGCGCATGACCGAGGCTCACGACGGTTCGAATTGTGGCCATCGCCTGTTCGAGCTCGTGATCGATCAGCGCGGGTTCGGCGATGGGGTAATCACCATGGTGGACGCTGCGGGCGGAACTCGGGTCGATTGAAGCGACCAGATCTTGATAGATCCGCTCGGAGACAAACGGGAGCACGGGTGCAACCACCGAAACGAACGTCGTCATGACTTCGTAGAGCGTTGCAAAGGCGGCGAGTTTGTCGGCGTCGTCTTCGCCCCGGCGCCGCCAGAAACGGCGACGGGATCGCCGGACGTACCAGTTCGTCAGGTCGTCAACGAAGGCCAATACAGAGGGGACCACGTTGTAGAGGTAATAGCCCTCCATCTGCGTGTTCACGTCGGCGACGAGGCTCTGCAGTACCGAAAGCACCCAGCGATCCAGTTCGGGACGATCCTGGGGTCGCGGTGCTCCCGCAAGATCGGCGATCGTGATCCCATCGGCGTGGGCATACGTGGAGAAAAAGGAATGTGCATTCCACAGCGGAAGCAGGACGGTCCGCGTCACTTCTCGGATCGCCTCGCTCTGGAAGCGGAGCGTCTCACCTCGCAGCACCGGAGAATTGATCAAATAGGCGCGCAGCGCGTCGGCTCCGTATGTTTCGAGGAGCTCGGAAGGATCGTCATAGTTTTTGAGCGACTTCGACATCTTGCGCCCGTCAGTCGACAGGATCAGGCCGTTCACAACACAGTTACGGAACGCCTGGGAATCGAACAACGCCGCCGCGAGGACATGGAGCGTGTAGAACCAGCCGCGCGTTTGGTCGAGACCCTCCGCAATGAACTGGGCGGGGAAAGTCGACTCGAATTTCGCGCGATTCTCGAATGGATAGTGCACCTGGCCGTAAGGCATCGATCCCGACTCGAACCAGACGTCGAGGACTTCCGGGACCCTGGTCATGGTCCCGCCGCAGTCGGGGCACGGAAATGTCACCGGGTCGACGAAGTGCTTGTGCAGGTCGTTGAGCCGGGTACCGCTCAGCTCGGCCAACTCCTCGATCGAGCCGATGCACTTCACGTGGCCATTCGTGCATTCCCAGATCGGGATACATGAGCCCCAATAGCGGTTGCGCGACACCGCCCAGTCGCGCGCGTCTGTGAGCCAGTTGCCGAACCGGCGGCTGCCGACGTAGTCGGGCACCCAGTGCACCTCGTCGTTCAAGGCGACGAGCCGATCGCGCATCGATTCGACTCTCACAAACCAGGTGGGGATCGCCTTGTACATGAGCGGCGTATCTGTGCGATAGCAGAACGGGTATTGATGGCGGATCCGTTCGTTACGAAAGAGCCGGCTGGCATCTTTCAGCAGGCGAACCAGCGTCGCGTCGGCCTCTTTGATGTTCTGCCCCGCGACCTCTGGAACGGCGTCGGTGAATCGACCCTCGGCGTCAACCGGATCGACCAGGAGATCGAGCCCGGCACCAGCCAGGGCGGCGAAGTCGGCCTCGCCATAGGCCGGGGCCATGTGGACGATCCCGGTGCCTTCTTCCGTCGAGACTTCGGTACCGGCGATCACCGCAAAAGCGCCGCGAGCCCGTTCCTCTTCGAAATAGTCGAAAGGCGGGACATAGGTGGCACCGAGCAGCTCGCTGCCTCTGGCCCTGGCGACCACGACCGGCGTCTCGGCGTAGTACGACCCGACGCGGTCGGCGGCCATCCAGTGGCGCACTCCATTGTCCTCGAGGGCGACGTAGTCGATGTCCTGGCCCACGGCGACGGCGAGGTTGGAGGGGAGTGTCCAGGGAGTGGTCGTCCAGATCAACAGGACGTCGCCGGCACGAAGGGAGCCTTTGCCTTCGACCACCGGGAGGCGGACCGTGAGCGAGGGGTCGTCAACTTCCCGGTATCCCCCCAGGTTCACCTCGAAATTGGAGAGGGGAGTCGTGGCACCCCAGGAATAGGGGAGGACCTTGAAGTCCTTATAGACCAGGCCCTTGTCCCATAACTGGCGAAACACCCACCAAACGCTTTCCATGAAGTCGACGTCCATCGTCCGGTAGTCGTTGTCCATGTCGACCCACCGTCCGATGCGACCAATGACCCTGCGCCAGTTCTCGGTGTTGGTTTGGACCATGGCTCGGCACGCTTCGTTGTAACGATCGATGCCGAACTCAGCGATCTGGCGCGGGCCGGAAATGCCAAGGGTCTTTTCGACTTCCATCTCCACCGGGAGGCCGTGGGTGTCCCATCCGAAGCGCCGCTCGACGCGAAATCCCCGCATCGTCCAGTAACGGGGCACGACATCTTTGATCACCGACGCCAGCAGCGTCCCGAAATGTGGACTTCCCGTCGGGAACGGTGGCCCGTCGTAGAAGACGTATTCTCGATCAGCCGACCGCTGCTCTACCGACCGGACGAAAGCGTCCAGCTCGTCCCAAAGGTCCAACACCGAGTGTTCCAGAGTCGGGAAATCGACCTGGGAACCGACGGGTTTGAAACTCGACGCAGAAGGGCCCGGTGACATGGATTGAGCCGATTTTAGGGAATGGGCCACGAGGCTCAGCTTGTCCAGATAGCCCAGTCCAAATTGCGGGTACCAATTGATAGTTCGGCACAGTCACTATCGTTCCGCCGCCCCAGCGCGGGGTCGTAGGAATGGCTAGAAAACTTGCCGCTAACACCCTGAAGAAGTTTCGGGCCCAACTCGAGTCAGAAAGAGTGCGACTCGAGCAAATGATCGCCGACCATGTGCGCGAGCTCGAGGAAGCCCGTCAGACCGAAACATCGGCCGAACGCAGTCCGGACCCGGGCAGCGCCGAAGCGGGCTCGATGAACTTCGAATTCGAAAAGGAGCTCTCCCTCGGCCAAAACACGGTCGATCTGCTCCGCAAAGTGGAGCGGGCCCTGGCCCGGGTCGATGACGGAACGTATGGGATCTGTGAGAGCTGTGGCACCCAGATCCCCGTGGCGCGCCTCGAGGTGCTGCCTTACGCCACCGAATGCGTGTCCTGCGCCCGGCGCACTTGACGGCGCCGACCTCCGAATCGAAGCCAGTTCCGCGGCTAGCCCCGGCTCGTAACGCTGCGATTGCTTACACGCTGGCCGCGGCGATCCTCGTCACAGATCAGGTGACCAAACGCTGGGCCGAGGCGAACTTCGCCGATGGACCCCGGCGCATCCTGGGCGAATTCCTCGTATTTCGGTTCGGTGAGAACTCGGGAGCGGCGTTTTCGCTCTTCCAGGACGCGGGACGGTTCTTCGGTATTGCAGCCGTGGTCGCGGTCGGGGTGATCGCCTACGCGCTCACGAAGCCCCATCCCTTCTACGAGGTCATCGCCTTCGGGATGGTGATCGGCGGGGCGCTGGGCAACCTCAGCGATCGCATCTTTCGCGGTCCGGGGTTTCTCGACGGCAAGGTCATCGACTGGATCCAGGTTCCCTATTGGCCGACCTTCAACATCGCCGACTCCGGGGTCAGCATCGCCATCGTCGTGCTTCTCCTCGGTTCATTGCGCCAGAGTAAATGACAATGGGTAAATAGAGGTGCAGGAGGGTTCGATTCCGTCGGGCCTGGAGGGAGAGCGGGCCGACAAGATCGTGGCTCAGCTGGCAGGCGTGTCGCGCAGCGCGGCCCGGGCCCTGTTCGATTCCGACCCCGGTGTTTTGGTCGACGGCCGCCGAGTGGCGGCGAATGAGCGCCTGGCCGGGGGTGTAGTGGCCTTTTCCCCACCGGAATCGGCCGAAACTGTCGCCCCCGAGGTTGTTTCCTTCGGGGTGATCCACGAAGACAACGATCTGATCGTGATCGACAAGCCCGCCGGCATCGTCGTTCACCCGGGAGCGGGTCAAAGCCGCGGCACCCTCGTCGCCGGCCTGCTCGAGCGCTACCCGGAGCTCGAAGGGGTCGGCCAATCCGACCGTTGGGGTCTCGTCCATCGTCTCGACAAGGAAACGTCGGGCCTGCTCCTGGTCGCCCGCACGAACGAAAGCTACGAACGCCTGGTCGCCGATCTCGCCGCGCGGCGGATTCATCGGCGCTACCTGGCGTTGGTGCATGGCGCCATGGAGATGGCGACCGGGACAATCGACGCCCCGATTGGCCGGGATCCGTTGCACCCGACGAGAAAACGGGTTACCAGTGACGGCCGCCCGGCCCGGACCCACTACCGGCTGTTGGGGACTGTCGACGATCTGAGCCTTCTCGAGTTGACGCTCGAAACGGGTCGAACCCATCAAATCCGGGTACACCTCGCCGCGATCGAGCATCCCGTGGTTGGCGACCGCACCTATTCCCGTCAGCAGAGCGCAATCCCGCTGCGGAGAATGTTTCTCCATGCGGCCAAGCTCGACCTCGTTCATCCAACGACGCGAGAAAGCCATTCGTTCGCGTCGCCACTCCCAGCCGAGCTAGCCGACTTTCTCCGCCGACTGGGTAGCTTTCCAATATGACCGAGCCCCCAAAATGACAGAACCAATTGCACCGGAAGCAGGCACATCGGTCTGTTACCGGCATCCGGATCGTCCCACGGGCTTACGGTGTTCCAACTGCGAGCGCCCTATCTGCGCTTCTTGTTCGATCGAGGGGACGGTCGGCCAATTCTGCCCCGAATGTGCACAAGAGAGGGGAGGGCAGAAGGTGATCCCAACCCGGGGCTCGGGCGCAACGCGTTTGCGCAGGGCCGCGCCGGTCACATTCTCGGTCATCGTTGTCACCGTCGTCGCCTTTGTTCTGGCGCGGGTGTCGGGCGATCTTGATGACACGCTGTTCGAGACTTTCGCCCAGGCGAACTTTCTTATCACCCGAGGGGAATGGTGGCGGATCTTCACCCCCATCTTTCTCCACGGATCGGCAGCCCACATCGCCTTCAACATGTACGCCCTCTATCAGCTCGGGCCTGCGGTCGAAGTGCGCTACGGGAAGCTCAATTTTTTGGGTCTGTACCTGGCGGCCGCTGCGGCGGGGGGAGCCTTCGCCTATCACTTCGGAGATGAACGCGACATTCTCGTGGGTGCCTCCGGGGCGATCTTTGGCCTCTTCGGCTTGTGGCTCGACTCTGCCTATCGCCAGCGAGAGACGGCATTCGGCCGGAGCCTGCTCTCGAGCCTCTGGATCTCGCTGGCTCTCAACATCGCCTTGCCCTTCATCCTCCCAGGGATTTCCTGGCAGGGCCATCTCGGGGGCCTGGTCGCTGGCATCCTGATCAGCGAGCTTTGGGCCGCCGGCCCCCTCTCGGGTCTATTGGATAGCTCCGGTGGCGGTAGCTGTGGCGGCGGTGTTCTCCGTGCTCTTCTAGACAAAAGACCGAAGACAAAAGACAAAAGACCGATCGACTTGTCTTTTGTCTCTTGATCTTTTGTCTTGAGTCACTGCGCCCGGGCGAACCTCTGTTTAAATCACATCGGTTGTCATTCGCCCATCTGCACCTCCACACCGAGTACTCCATGCTCGACGGTGCGGCCCGGATCAATGAGGTAGTCGAGGCGGCCGCCGCCGATGGGCAACCAGCCGTGGCGATCACCGATCACGGGGTGATGTACGGCGTGGTCGACTTCTATCAGGCGGCGCAGGCGGTAGGCATCAAACCGATCATCGGCATCGAGGCCTACGTGGTCGAGGGTTCGCGCTTCGATCGGCCCCGAGCTTCAGAAAACCAGAGGATGCACATGACGCTCCTGGCCACAAGCCAGGTGGGTTATCACAACCTGATGAAGCTGTCCTCGCTCGCGTATCTCGAGGGTTACTACTACAAGCCACGGATGGACGTCGATCTCCTCGCCCGGCACTCCGACGGGATCGTTGCTACCTCCGGATGTCTCAGCGGCCCGGTGGCCCGCCACCTCGCACCCGACGCCAGTCGGGAGGAAGGCGGACGTCGCACGATCCGCGACTTCGACGCGGCATTGAAAGCCGCCGCCCAATACCAGGACATCTTCGGTCAGGAGAACTTCTTCATCGAGGTGATGGATCACGGGCTCGAGGCCCAGAAGCTGGTCACCCCCGACCTGCTCGAGATCGGCCGGCAAATCGGCGCTCCGTTGCTAGCCACCAACGACGCCCACTACACCCGGCGAAGCGAAGCCGACGCGCACGACGTTCTTCTCTGCATCCAAACCGGAGCCAATCGAGACGAGGTCAACCGGTTCAAGTTCGATGCCCAGGAGTTCTATCTCAAATCGGCCGCAGAGATGCGCGCTCTCTTCCCGGGGGACGTTTATCCGGATGCTTGTGACAACACCTTGGCCGTCGCCGAACGGGCCGAGGTGAAACTCGAGTTCGGGTCGTTCCTCCTGCCGCGCTTTCCAGTCCCGGAGGGTTACTCCGAAGCGAGCTACCTCGAGCATCTGGTGCAGCGGGGAGCTCGGGAGCGCTACGGCGACCCCCTTCCCACCGAGGCAGTCGAGCGCATTGCCAGCGAGCTAGCGGTGATCAACGAAATGGGTTTCCCCGCCTACTTTCTGATCGTCTGGGACCTGATCCGCTTTGCCCGCGAGCGCAAGATCAGGGTCGGCCCGGGACGGGGCAGTGCGGCCGGCTCGATCGTCGCGTACTCACTCCGAATCACCGATCTCGACCCGATCGAGTATGGCCTCATCTTCGAACGTTTCCTCAATCCGGGGCGGCGGGAGATGCCTGACATCGACATGGATTTCGACGAGCGCTACCGCGCCGACGTCATCCGTTACGCGGCTGAGAAATATGGCTCCGATCATGTCGCGCAGGTTGTCACCTTCTCGACGATCAAGGGCAAACAGGCGCTGCGCGATTCCGCCCGGGTGTTGGGACATCCATATTCGGTTGGTGATCGTCTCGCCAAGGCGATGCCACCACCAATCCTGGGGCGTGAAGCCGGGCTGAAATTGATTCTCGATCCCCTGGCCAGCGACGCCTCCCGCGAAGACCGGGATCATCACGACAAAGCCGCCGAGCTGCGTTCGATCTATGCGACCGATCAGGGCGCGCGCGAAGTAATCGACATGGCCCGCGGTCTCGAGAACCTGCGCCGTCAGGATTCGATCCACGCCGCGGCAGTGGTCATCACGCCGGCTCCGCTCACCGAGTTGGTGCCGGTGCAGCGCAAAGGCGACGACGCCGAGGTCGTGACCCAGTATGAGATGAGGGGGATCGCTGCCCTTGGCCTGCTGAAGATGGACTTCCTCGGCCTGCGCAACCTTTCCATCATCGAACGGACTTTGGAGTTGATCCGCGATGGCTTGGGGATCGAGGTCGATATCGATCAGCAGGGTTTCGACGACCCTGCGGTGTTCGAGCTATTGCGACGAGGCGACACAGTCGGGGTCTTCCAGCTCGAAGGTGGAGGCCTCCGGAGCCTGGTCCGCACGCTGGCACCCGACCGTTTCGAAGACATCGTTGCGTTGATCTCCCTGTATCGCCCGGGGCCCCTAGCGGCCAACATGCACACCGCCTACGCCGAGCGCAAGAACGACCGTGAGCCGGTCGCGTATCCCCATGACGCCCTCGAACCGTTCTTGCGCGACACCTACGGGATCATGGTTTATCAAGAGCAGGTCATGCAGGCTGCTCAGGCGATGGCCGGTTACACGATGGCCGAGGCCGACGAATTGCGCAGCGCGATGGGCAAAAAGGTGAAGGCGAAGATGGCGGCTCACCGTGCCAAGTTCATCGCCGGTTGCATCGACCAGGGCTACGCCCGGGAAGTCGGCGCCGGGATATTCGATGCCATCGAGCCGTTTGCCGGTTATGGCTTCAACAAGGCGCACGCGGCGTGTTACGCAGTTGTTGCCTATCAGACCGCATGGCTCAAAGCGCACTACGCCCCCGAGTATCTCGCTGCTCTGCTCACCGCCACCAAAAGAGACAAGGAGCGAACGGCGATCTACCTCGCCGAGTGCCGCAATCAAGGCATCGACGTGCTCGTGCCCGACGTCAACGAATCTGACGTCGACTTCATCGTCCGCGAGGGAAAGATTCGCTTCGGCCTTTCGGCGGTTCGCAACGTCGGTGAGGGCGTAGTCGAAAAGATCATCGCCGCTCGCCGCGAGGCACCTTTCGTTGACTTCGCCGACTTCGCCAATCGGGTCGACGTTCTCGCGCTGAATAAACGGACTGTCGAATCGCTGGTCAAGTCCGGCGCGTTCGACGGAATCGGACACACTCGCAAGAGCCTCTTCCTTGCCTATGAGGAGATCCTCGAAGGAACCATCGAACGTCGTCGGAACGAGGACCTCGGCCAGTTCTCGCTATTCGGTGCTGATGTAGCCGAAGTCTCCCCGGTCCCGGTCGAACTGGGCGGCGATGAGTGGTCGCCGAAGGTGAAGCTCGCCTTCGAGAAGGAGATGCTCGGGCTATACGTCTCCGATCACCCGTTGCTGATGGTGGGCTCCGCGCTCGCCGCCGAAGCGAGCCCGATCAATTCATTGAGCGAGCTCGCGGACCGATCTCAGGTAACGATCGGCGGACTCGTCGGATCGATCTCTCGTCGGTTCACCCGCAACAACGAGCTCATCCTCTTCTTTCAGCTCGAAGATCTCGATTCATCCATCGAGGTCATGGCGTTTCCCAAGATCGTCGAGGAGTTCGGGCAGTTGGTCAACCCCGACGCCATGATCCTGGTCGAAGGCACGCTCGACCAGCGGGGCGACGAGGTCAAACTGAGAGCCAGGTCAATTCGGGAGGTGAAGGTCCGATCGGACGCAACTGTTCGCCTCAAGATCGCGGCGCGGGCGGTGTCGACCCGGCTCGTCGGCCAGCTCAAGTCAATCATCCAAAGCCATCCCGGGCCATCGGCGGTGATGCTGCATTTGGAGTCGGGCGACACCCACAAGGTGCTGCGCTTCGACGACGGTCACCGGGTCAGCCCGAACTCAACCTTCTATGCCGAACTCAAAGAGCTGCTCGGCCCCGGAGCCGTGATCTAGTCAGCCGGGATCGCTCGACGATCTTGCCGTGGCGGCGGCCGAGCACATAGGTTCCGGCCGCAGCGCCGGCGGCGACCGTGGTGCCCAGTCCGAATGCCATCGCCCGCTTGGTCTTGCGAGCGAAGATCACCACCGGCCAGCCGCGGTCGTGAGCGACGTTCTCGAGCCGGCTATCTGGGTTCACCGCCACCGGATGGCCGACCAGCTCGAGCATCGGCAGATCGGAAATCGAATCCGAATAGGCGTAGGACGCTGCGAGGTCGTAGCCCCGCTCGCGGGCGAGGTTCTCAATTGCTTCCGCCTTGCCTGCGCCATATACAAAAGGTCCGTCCAGCTCGGCGGTGTAGTGGCCCTCGAACACCTTGCCTTTGGTTGCGATCGCACCAGTCATCCCCAGCGTTTCGGCGAGTGGAGCGACGATGCCATAGGGCGAGGCGGAGACAATCCATGTCTCCCGTCCGGCGTCGTTGTGCATCTGCAGCAATTTGGTGGACTCGGGTCGAACCCGGTCGGTGAGCCGGGGGAGAATCCGTTCGGCCACCTCGTCGATGAGCTCGACCGAAACTCCATCGACGTGGCCGAGGATCGCGGCCCGGGTGCCTTCCGACTTGTCGCCCTTGTCCCCAAAGGCCAGAAACGCCAGAGCCCCGGCGGCAAATCTGGTGATGTCGGAGTTCTTGATCAGCCCGACTCGCCACGCCTCGACCGCGAACGGAAAGACCGACGCCCCTGAGATCAGGGTGCGGTCGAGGTCAAAGAACGCAGCACTGGCCACCCCAAGAGGTTACGTCGGCTACCAGAGTGACGGCATGCCTTCGGCGAGGTCGACGATGGAGCGCAGGCCGGCGAGGTCGGTGGGTGCCTCCGCCAGCCAGGGAATCGTGCAAAGGGGCGCCTCAAAGCGGGCGGTGAAGCCCGCCCGAGCGTCTCGCTGGCGGAGCGACTCTGCGCCCCAACGTTGGAGGTTTTCGGCCAGTTCGAGCGAGGTGCGGGTTGGCACCTCGGCCCGGGCCCAGGATGCGGGCAGGGTGCGATTGAAAACGACGGCAACCGGAGGAGCTGCTACCTCCGGCAGCTCGCCGAAGAAGCGTGCCGCCTCCGCCACCGGTGCGGGGTCGGCGGTCGTGACCACCAAAGTCGCCGCCTTGCGGAAATGCGACTCGATCAGCTTCGATTGCTTTGCCACGCCGTCGTAGGTGCTGCGGAGATCCATCAAGAAGAGAGCAACCCTTTCCAGCAGGTCGGCACCGAGGAGCTGATCGGCGAATCGAAGCAACGGACGAGCCCCGCGGTTGAACAAAGTGTTTCGACCCGGGATCCGGCCGCCGGTGAGGAGCCGCAGCAACCGCCCGCCGACGAGATCCGCCATCCGGGCCGGGGCCGTGAAGAACTCGATTCCGCCTGCAGCGGGCGGCGTGTCGATGACCACGAGGTCCCAACGCAGCGAATCGATGTAGTTGGAAGCCTCCTCGGCCGCGGCGTAGGACTGACTCGCTGGGAAATGGACCGTTGCTGCTTCGAAGAACTCGTTGTTGACCAACCGATCGGCGACCGCCGGGTCGGCGTGACGGCGGGCGACCGTGACCCAAGAGGCCGCGCCGTCGATCATCGCCCCCCAAAGCTTCGGCAGCTCCGGATGGCGGGCCGGCCGTTCTCCCAGCTCTACCCCCAACGCGGTGGCGAGGCGACGCGCCGGATCGACGGTCAGCACCAAAGTTTCCTTGCCCTCGGCCGCCGCCCTCACCGCCAGCGACGCGGCCACGGTGGTCTTGCCGACTCCACCGGCCCCGGTCACGATCACTGCTTTGGCCATCATTCGCCCCACATATCGGAAAGCCGGGCCGCGATCTCACTCTCGGTAAAGACCCCGAACAGATAAGGAAACTTCTTGCGGGGCGGAAGCCGCTCGAGCCATTCTTCCTGGCTACGAAAAAGCGAACGATGCAAGGCTGCCGCTTCCGCCACCATGCCGGTCCCTTCTGCTTTGGTGTGGAGCTGGTTGAGGACCCGATTGGTTACGACCATCGTCGATCCGATGAGGTTCGACTTGTCGATCAAAGCCATGGTCTCTTCGGTCTCGATCGTCGGTAGTTCTTCTGCGAGTGTCACGAGAACCAATTCCGAGCGCTCGGGGGAGCGCAGGATCTCTGACATCCACTCGGCCTGGTTGCGAATCCGCCCGGCGGGCACCAGTGCGGCGATGGTGTCGGGTGCGCCGAGCAGTCCGGTCACCTGGCCCGTAGGAGGGCAATCGGCGACCACCACGTCGTATTGCGCTTGCTTGACCTCCCACACCACTTTTCCCAAGGTGACGACCTCTCGGACACCAGGGGCCGTCGAGGCGAGAGCGTCGAAGAACCTTGCGGCCGGCCCCAGGGTCGCTAGGCCGGGCATGCCGACTTGGACCTGCAGATACTCGATGAGTGCCTTGGACCGGTCGACGGCAAGAGCCGAAAGCCCGGTTCGGATTATCTGTGCTTTGAACCCGAGAGAGCTGACTCCGAGATGGGCCGCGAGGCCCTGGGTGGCAGCGACGTCGATAGCAAGGACCCGGGCGCCGGCTCGATGGTGAGCAAGAGCGAGGCTGGCGGCCATGGCCGACTTCCCTACCCCGCCTTTCCCCGAAACCAGGATGAGCCTGGTCACAGGTGCAAGTCGGTCAACTCGACCGTGATTCGGGATGAAGCGGGATGCGGAGGATCAACTCGTCACCCTCGACCGTCCAGGAAGCGGCTCCGATCAGCGAGTAGTCGAGGAAGTCCTGCTCCGCCTGAGCGATGAGCATCTTCCTTTCGTCCCCGGCCACCGGCGGCAAACCCCGGTCCTTCACTGCCTGGGCGCGCTTCCTATAGCGATCGATGAGGGCGTCGATGTCGAGTTCGGCCATGGACCCAAATTATCAGGCGCCCCGGGCGATCGACCTAAAAAGGGAATCAACCTAGGTCGAGGCGAAACGGCGCTGCTCGGCGCGGCGTTCGCCGGCCAGCCGCTCGAGCTCCACTTCTGAATAGTCAACGAAAGTCATTGCCTCGGCGACGGAGTGATGTTGCGCCACCTCGTCGATGAGCCGATGCATCTCCAAGGCCACCCGCCGATAGGAGGGGTGCCCAGCTGGTTGGGAGCGAAGCTCGATCAGATGGAAGGCTTGCCGGGCGTTCATCTCCATGGCGAAGCGAATCTGGAACGCAAACGGGACGACGTACTGGGCCACATCAGCCCCGACCCCCCCGAGGACTTCCTCATGGAACGCACCGGCCTCTTCCATGACCCGGCGAAAGTCGGTGGCCACGCCCGCTTCCTCAAGCTCGGGAGGACACTGGTAACCGAGCCTCGTGCCCAGACGCTGCCACTCGATCGTCATCAAGCGATGACGCTGCAAGTCGCGAAAAGCGCCAAAGTCACAAGTCACATCAAACCGATAAGCGATTCGCTCCAGAGCCCGCCCGGGCTTGTGTCGCCGATTGCTCCGGTCTCCGAATAGGGCGGCAATCACGCCCGCCCGTCGCTCGGAGCTGAGCCCTTTGACAAAGTCGGCGAGTTCTCGGTCCGAAAGGTTCGATCCTGCGTAGAGCGCCGCGGCCGCCAGCTTCAATTCTCCGTCGGGGTCCCAGTCGGTGAGCTCGACCCGAGCGTCGGATTCGAAGACCCCTTCCTCGTCGCTCGCCATCGGAGCGAAGGCTTCGATGGCCTCGCGACTGGATCGTAAGTAATCGCTCCACGCCCCACCGCGATCGGGAAGATCGACCCGGGTTAGAAACGAAGGGATAACTTTGCGCAACTCGGCGAGCATCAGCTGGCCGTAGTCGCGCACTTCGGCGAGGGGGTTGGCGGCCATGCGCACCAACGCCATCTCATAGGCCTGCCCGCTGCCATAAATACCGACGTTCGACAGAGTCGAGGCCGGAAGCAACCCGCGGACGGTGTCGCAAGCCTTCGCCCTGATCGACGCGGTCCAGGCCATCTTCGAATCATCTTCCGCGCGGGGAAACCGCCGTTCGAAGTAGTCGGTCATCGTCGCGACCATGCCGCGATAGGTGTCGAAGATGTTCTCCATCAACTGCCGGTAGTGAGAACCGAGGCCGGCTAGTTCGATCTCGTCGGGCACCATGTACCGATAGCGGTCACCGAGGGGGACGTCGTAAGCGATATAGCGCGTTGACTGCTCCAAATAGGAGGCAAGTCGTCCCCACTCGAGCACCTTGGTGAGGATGTTGGATGCCTGCTCGCATGCGAGATGGACCCCGCCGAGTTGAGCCACCGAGTCGTCGCCGTACTCGAAGAAGACCCGCCGGTAGAGACTCTCGGCGCGCTTCTCATCGACGAGAGGATCTTGGGCAATGGCGGCGATCCCGGTCTCGGGATCGTTGACGAACTCGTCGAGAAACAGCCGGCGCACCGACTTGGACGAGCGGGAATAGCGGGCGAAGAGGGCGCCTTTGACGACCTCGGGAAGGTTGATCAGGGCAAAGACGGGCCGGTCGACGTTGGTAAAGAAGCGATTGAGGACTTCGACTTCGCTCGGTGTGAAGGATTCCTCGTGGTAGGGCAAGGCAGTCGGAGTGTACCGAGGCGGGGCGAAAGGCTGGGTAGCGTGACCGCCGATGCTGGCGCTCAGGCTCCTCATTTTGGTGCTCGTAATGGCGGCCCTCGTGGTGGCGGCGCTGCCGGTTTTGGTGCTCCTGGATTTGCTCCGGGGAGGCACCGGCTATGGCCTTTGTGCGGGTGGACTCCAGGCCTGCCCGGCGCGTTTCACCGCCGGTCCCGCTCTGGCTGCCTACCTCGTCGTCATCCTCATGATCGTGGTCGCCTTGATCCGCCTGGCCACCCACCTCTATCGCAAATTGCAGCGCTGAGTAGCCCGCGGAGGGGATGGGATTAGTCCGCCTGGCTAAGGGCCACGGTCTTGAGAGATTCCTCGCCGCGCAGGATCACCAGGAAGACCCCGCCCAGGATCAGGCCAGCGCCGACCCAGCCACGCATCGAGAGTCGTTCGTCTAGCACCACCGCTGCGGTGGCGACTCCGAACGCGGGCTCGAGGGCGAGCAGCACTCCCGTCCGGGCTGGCCCAATCACGGTTTGAGCCCACACCTGCAGCAGATATGCGCCGGCCGAGACGCCGATGGCGGTGATCAGCAGAGCCGGCACCTCCCGCACTCCCGGTAAGGGGAGACCTTCGATGATGAACGCGGTTGGCAAAGCCAAAAACGCGGTCACCAACAACTGGTAGGCGGTGAAGAGAACGATCGGGTGGCGGTGGGCGAACCGGTCGAGGGCGAGGATGTGACCGGCGAAAGAAAACGCGGCCCCGATGGTGAGGACGTCACCACCGACGAAGCGCGTTCCCGGTTGCGCGGTGAGGAGAAGAACTCCGAAAAACGCGACCAACGCGCCAAGCAAGACAAAAAGGCGCGGCAGCCGGCGGGCGAACAGCCCGGCGAGGAGAGGGGTGATGACGATGAACAGGCCAGTGATCAATGCCGAGTTCGACGCTCCGGTGCGTCGTCAGCCCGGCGGTCTGGAAGGAGTAGCCGAAAAACAGCAGCGAGCCAGCGATCGCGGCGTCCCGCCAGATCCCGCGCTCTGCTCCCGCTTGCCGGTTGCGGGGCCAGGCAATCAGCGCGAGAACCAGGCCACCAAGCAGGAAGCGCCAAGCCACAAAGGAAATCGGTGGAAAGGACTCGACCGCATCTTTGATGACGACAAAAGTCGTGCCAAAGAGAAACGAGGCCAGCGTGATCGCGAGGCCGGCAAGCGTTGATCGACGCATCAGGGCGAGGAAGGGTAGATCGGGACAATCCCATCTCCCCCCAATACCATCAGTCAGGTGCCCAAACCGCCTCAACCCTCCCCGGCACCGGCCGCGTCCGCTAAGCGCAGAGCCCGCACCATCCTCGCCCGCCTCAAACATCGCTATCCCGAGAGCAAAACCGCGCTCGAGTTTGACGATCCCTGGCAGCTCCTGATCGCAACCGTCATGTCGGCACAAACGACGGACGACAACGTCAACCGAATTACCCCGATCCTTTTCGAGCGCTATCCGAGCGCACCCGATCTCGCCGCCGCCAACCCGGAAGAAGTGGAGAAGATCATCTACTCCGCCGGGTTCTTTCGGCAGAAGACGAAGTCGATAATCACGCTGAGCGCAGCTCTCACCGAGCGCTTTGGCGGAGTGGTGCCTCGCGACCTCGACCAACTTGTGACTCTTCCCGGAGTGGGTCGCAAGACGGCGAGCGTCCTGCTCAGCGAGGCGTTCGCGGCTCCTGCCATCGCAGTCGATACTCATGTCCGTCGCGTTGCTGGTCGCCTCGACCTCACCGAGTCGACCGACCCCGTGCGAATCGAAATGGATCTCCGGGCGCTCTACCCGCGTGAGGAATGGGCGGGTCTGTCGATGAGGTTCATTCAGTTCGGACGTGACGTTTGTGATGCGCAACGCCCCCAATGTCGGGTGTGTGAGCTCAATCGCATTTGCCGCTGGCCCTTCAAGAGGTTGTGATTCGTGGTAGCTGGTAGCGGGCAGGCCAGAGGAATCGATGCGCGCATTTTCGCGCTCGCCATTCCCGCCGTGGGCGCACTGGCTGCCGATCCATTGCTTTCATTGGCGGATACAGCTTTCGTGGCGCGCCTCGGACCGGAGGCCCTCGCCGCACTGGGGATCAACGGCGCGATCTTCGGCTTTGCCTTCGTGGTGTTCAACTTTCTCGCCTACGTGACGACTCCGCTCGTCGCCCGAGCGATGGGAGCCGATGACCGGCCAGAAGCGATGGCTGTGATCTCGCGAGCTCTCATCCTTGGAGGCGTATTGGGAGTCGCCGCATCCCTCCTGCTCTGGATTCTCGCCCCTCAGCTTCTCGACTTGATGCAGACGGGTGCCGAAGTGAGGTCGCCTGCCATGTCCTATCTACAAATTCGGGCCTGGGCGGCGCCGGCGGTCTTGGTCACGCTGGCCGCCCACGGCAGCTTTCGGGGCCTGGCCGACACCCGCACGCCGCTCGTCGTAGCTCTGGTCGTCAACGTCATCAACATCGTGCTTAACCCCATCCTGATCTTCGGCCTCGGGATGGGAGTGGCCGGCTCGGCGCTGGCGTCGCTTGTCGCGCAATACCTCGGGGCGGCCATGCTCATACGCAGTTTGCAGCGCCGGGTGGGAGCGTTCTCCTTCACCGAAATTCGCTGGACAAGTTTCGCAAATCTGCTCCGCCCGGCTGGTTGGGTCACGATGCGGACCTTGATGCTGGTTTTCACGTTGGCAGCGACCACCGCAACGGCATCAAGTCTGGGGACTGCCCAGCTCGCCGCCCACCAGGTGGTGCGAGAAACGTGGTTCCTCTCGGCAATGGTGGTCGACGGTTTGGCCATCGCCGCGCAAACGCTGGTTGCGACAGCCAGTGGCCGGCTCGACTTCTCCGACGAAGCGAGCGTGATTCGACGGCTCCTGTTCTGGGGGACGGTGATTGGAGTCGTGCTCACCGGGCTTTGGCTCGTGGCCGGCCCTCCGCTCGCCGCCGCGTTCGCTCCGGGTCCGGAGGTGGCCGAACAGATCCGGGCAGTGACCCCGGCGATCGCGGCGTTCGCCGTCGCGTCAGCGTGGCTCTGGGTCGTCGATGGCGTGGTACTCGGCCAGCTGCGGCTGCGAAGAATGGCGCTCTCGACGGCGGTCGGCGGCGCTTTGGCCTTGGCTAGTGCTGGCCCTAGTCCCCCGATGGGGCTGGGGCCTCCCCGGGGTATGGCTGGCGGTCGGGGTGATGATCCTGGGCCGCCTCGGTGTCCTCGTTTGGGGAGGTCTCCAGCGACCTGCCCCGGGTTTCGGGTAGCAGGAACTCGGCGAGAACGGCCAGCATGACCCCGAAGGCGAGGAGGTCCATCGTCGAGGTAAGACCGAGCCTTCCAATCAAGAGCCCTCCCGTGACCAGTCCCAGAGTCGATCCGATTGTGCCCACCCAGGTGAGACTGGCAGTGGCGGTGGCCCGCTCGTCACGATCGAACAACTCCGCTCGCCGGCTCAAGGCCGCGGGCACGTAAGCGAAGGAACCAAACGACGAGATCACCAGCGCGACAAAGAGCGGAGCCGTCGATTGCAGATGGAAGACACCGGTACCGCCGATGAGGATCGCGAGCAAGGCAAGGACGGTTGCTGGCCGGCGTCCCCAGGTGTCAGCCAGCCGACCTCCGAGAAAGAACCCAAGCCCACCGATCGTGCCCGCCGAGAGCGTCAACGCCACGGCCTCTCCCGACGAGAGTTCGAGAGTGCCAACGAGGCGTTCGGTGAGGAAAGCCAGACCGAGCGACGAGTAGGCGGCGGGGAGCAACGCGGCGAGACCCGCGAGCAAGAAGAGCGGGTTGAGGAAAAGCCGGTGATGGTCTCGGAGTCGCGCCACCTCTTGGGCGAGGCGATCCCGCGATGTCTCGGAGACGCGCCGGAGGAGGATGGGGAAGAGCACGATCCCGGCCCCGGTGGCAAAGTAGGGAAGCCGCCAGTCGAGATCGGCGAGTGGCAGGCCGAGCACCGCCAGACCGGCGCCGAGACTGCCGGCGGCTCCGTACAGCGCGACTCCGTAGGCTCGGACCAGCGGCCCGACATGTTCGGCCAGCCAAACCACCCCTAGGGCCGACACGCCCGAGGTAGCGCCGCGTACCACCGACTGTGCGGCTCCGAATCCAGCTGCGTTGGTGGCAAGACCACTGGCGGCACTGGCGACGATAAGCAAAACGTAGGCGACCAGTAATGGCCGGCGGCGCCCCCGCCGGTCCGCCCAGATCGAGAGCCCGACGGCGAGGATCGCGCCGAGGCGGGCCCAGGCAAGCAGCGAGCTCATCGCCGCCTCGTCGAGGCCGAGCGCCCGGCGGGTGTAAGGCAGAGTCGCCGTGGGCTGAGCTTGGGCAAAACCCTGCATCAGTCCAACCAGCCACATGGTGATGATTACCGCTCGTTCTTGCGGCTGGAAGCGAGCCGCGGGGAGGAAGGGCTCGAGGAGCCTCAGCCGCTTCCGACGTGGTTCTCGCCCACGACGGTTTTCGGGTGCTTGATTGATCGTGGGAACATGGTCGCAGGGATCAACCAGGAATCTTGCTTTGGCCGACGCCGCTCTCGCCCTGCAACTCGTCATCGCCTTCGGCGGCGGCGTCATCTCGTTCTTGTCCCCATGTGTCTTGCCGCTGCTGCCGGGATATCTCTCGATGATGTCGGGCTATTCAGTCGATGCCCTGCAGAGCGGCGAAGTGTCGACTCGTCGATTGCTTTCGGTCATTTCTCTCTTCATCGCCGGCTTCACGGTGGTATTCGCGGCCTTTGGCGCCACGGCCACGACGATTGGCCGGTTCCTCTCGTCGAACCTCAACGTTGCGACGCGGGTTGGGGGTGCGGTTATCGCCCTCTTCGGGTTGATCCTCGTCTACCTGGCGTGGTCCTCGCGGGCGGCGCTGGGTCCGCTCGGACGCGACTACCGACCCGACGTCCGTCCCTCACGCCTGGGTAGCTGGGCGCCGCCGGTGATGGGAGCGGCCTTTGCCTTCGGCTGGACTCCCTGCATCGGGCCCATCCTCACAGTGGTTCTCGCCACGGCCGCGACACAGGCAACCCTGGTTCGCGGCGTGTCATTGCTCATCGCCTATTCGCTCGGCCTCGGTTTGCCTTTCTTGCTCGCGGGGATCGGCCTTTACCGGCTGCTCGGCCGCATCAAGCCCTATCTGCGCCCCATCAACATTGCCTCCGGGATCCTGCTGACTGTTTTCGGGGTGGTGATGCTGACGGGGAATCTCAGCCGCTTGTCGGCCTTCTTCAGCAACGTCATCACCAGCATCCCGTTTCTCGAACGACTGGCAACGGTGTGAGCGACGCCTCACCGTCGCGGGCCGAGTTCCTTGATCTCGCCGCCCGCTACCCGCTCGTTCCTGTCTGGCGCAAAATTCTGGCCGATCGGGAGACCCCGGTCTCGGCGTTCGAAAAACTGGTGGGGGACGACCCCGGCTTCCTGCTGGAATCGGTCGAAGGAGGCGAGAACTGGGCTCGCTGGTCGTTCATCGGTTGGGATCCCCTGTTTTCAGTCGTATCGAGGGACGGAAAGGTCGAATCCACGGAGCCAACCAGCGGTGACTCACCGATCGACGCATTGGAGTCGATCGTTGCTCGGTTTCAGGTGCCGGCCCTCGACGGCCTGCCACCATTGCATTCCGGTTTGGTCGGCTATCTCGGCTACGACTGCATTCGCTACGTCGAGCATCTTCCCGACCAGCCGCCCGACGACCGTCATCTGCCGGAGATGGCGTGGCAAGCCGTTGGCAGCCTCGCCGCCTTCGACCGCGCCGAACAGTCCTTGACACTGGTCCGCAACGTCAAGATCGGCGACGATCCCGGAGGCCAGTTCGATCAGGCTCAGGCGGCCCTCGATGCCGCGACGCGCCGTCTGGGCGACTCCCGCCCGTATACCCCGAAGCCTTTCGATCGTTCTCGCGTCAGCCCTGACAGAGTTTCCACAACGTTGTCTCGGGACGAGTTCGAGGCGGCTGTGGTGGATGTACAGAAGCTGATTACCGAGGGCGAGGCCTTTCAGGTTGTTCTCTCCCTCCGGTTGGGAATGCCGTTCGCGGAAGAAGTTCTCGACATCTATCGCGCATTACGGTTGATCAACCCGTCACCGTTTCTCTTCTTCTTTCGGATGCCCGGCCTCGCGGTGGCAGGCTCGTCTCCTGAGTTGATGACCCGGGTTCGGGACCGGATCGCCTACAGCCGGCCGATCGCGGGAACCCGGCCCCGCGGTGCGACCCCCGAGGCGGATGCCAGCCTGGAGGAGGAACTCCGCCACGATCCCAAGGAACGAGCCGAGCACATCATGCTCATCGACCTTGCCCGCAACGATCTCGGGCGGGTCTGCGAGTTCGGAACAGTGCGCGTGGATGATCTGATGTCTGTCGAGCGTTACTCCCATGTCATGCATTTGGTCTCGGGGGTGTCGGGCAAGCTGCGCCCCGAAGTTGGAGCCGTCGATGTGTTGCGAGCCACGTTCCCACACGGCACCGTCAGCGGGGCGCCGAAGGTGGCGGCGATGGAAATCATCGATCGCTACGAGCCTGTGGCCCGGGGGCCCTATGCGGGTGCCCTTGGCTACATCGATTTCAACGGCAACGTCGACACCGCGATCTGCTTGCGCACTGTTGTTGTGGCCGACGGCCAGGCGTGGGTCCAGGCGGGGGCAGGCATCGTTGCGGATTCAGATCCCCGGCTCGAATACGAAGAAACGATGAACAAAGCGGCCGCGGCGCTGTCGGCCGTGGCGGCAGCGGGAGAGGTGTGAGCATGGCTGGCTCGAATTCTCCTGGGCCTAATTTCCGTGGGCTGGTCAGAGACCGTTTCGAGCTGGTCGCTGTCGAGGGGCCGGACTCGCGCCGTTTCCTCGACGGTCTCTTGAGTCAAGACCTCTCCGACCTTCATCCCACCCGGGCGACTCGCTCCTTTCTCCTCTCGCCGCAAGGAAAGTTGCGGGCCCTGCTCTGGGTGGCGGGCACCGACGATCGCGTTGATCTCTACACCGACGCCCGCATCGGGTCGAGGGTGGAATCCGACCTCAATCACTACAAGATCAGGATCAAGGCCACAGTCGGCGCGCCGGTCCCGGCTCTGATGTTCTTGGACGAGGTCCCCCCCGGAGCAGTCCGCTCCGATTTGGGCAACCGGGTGAGAGGCTTTGGCACCGAGGATCCGGGCTGGCAGGCAGTTGATGAGGACCAATGGGATGTCGCCCGGATCGAAGCAGGGGAACCCGTGATGGATCTCGACGTCGACGAGCGCACGATCCCGCAGGAAACAGGTCTTGTCACAGAGGCGGTCTCATTCGCCAAGGGGTGTTATCTCGGACAGGAGCTAGTTGCCCGGCTCGACTCCCGCCAGGGGAGAGTGAACCGCAATTTGCGGCGGGTGGAGATCGAAGGTGGTCCGGCCAAGTTTTCGCTGATCCGGGCACCGGCGGTCGCCGAGCTCGATGGTGAAGAGGTGGGAATGCTCACTTCGATTGCCGGGAACGGGGAACGAGTCCTCGGTCTTGGTCTTCTTCATCGACGGGTCGAACCGGGCGACCAGGTCCGGATCGGAGACCGCAGGGGAGAAGTGCTCGGCTCCCCGCTCTAGTTCGCCACCATATTATTTGGCCATGCTTTGGTGGCAGTCTGGCGTCGTCTATCAGATCTACCCCCGTTCATTCGCCGATTCCAACGGAGACGGCGTTGGCGATCTTCAGGGGATTATCAGCCGGCTCGACTACCTCTCGAACACGCTGGGGGTCGATGCGCTTTGGATATCGCCCCACTATCCATCACCGCAAGACGACTTCGGCTACGACGTTTCTGACTACCTCGACGTCGACCCGATGTATGGCGACCTCGCCGACTTCGATCTGCTTATCAAGGAAGCGCATGCTCGCAACCTGCGCGTGATCGTCGACTACGTCATCAACCATTCGAGCGATCGCCATCCGTGGTTTCTCGAGTCGGCGTCGAGCCTCGACAATCCGAAGCGAGATTGGTACGTATGGCGTCCGGGGAAGGCAGACGGTTCGCTGCCGAACAACTGGCCATCGTTCTTCGGTGGACCTGCCTGGACCCGGCATCCCGACACGGGCGAGTACTACCTCCATTCCTTTCTTGCCTCACAGCCGGATTTCAACTGGCGCAATCCCGAACTCGAGCGGGAGATGCTCGACATCTTGCGTTTCTGGATGGATCGCGGCGTCGATGGGTTTCGAATTGATGTCGCGGCTCGGGCGGTGAAGGATCCCCTGCTGCGCGACAACCCTCCGGCAGCTGTGATCGATCCCAAGTCCTACAAGTTCAATCCCGAGTGGGCCGCGACCGAACACATTCACGACGGTGCCCACCCCGACATCCATGCGCTCTTTCGCAAACTGCGGACTGTTTTCGACGAATATCCGGAGCGGTATTCAGTCGGCGAGATCCACGATTGGGATTGGACCCGGTGGGCTTCCTACTACGGCATGGGTGATGAGCTCCACATGCCGTTCAACTTCGCACTGCTACCGGCAGGGGTCGACCCGCTCAAGATCAGAAAAGTCGCCGAGGGCATGGAAGCGGTCGCTCCCGGCTGATGCATGGCCTAACTGGGTCGCGGGAAATCACGACGAGCAACGCATCGCCACGCGTCTTGGGGGTCTCCCACAGGCGCGCGCCATGGCCGTCCTGCTGCTGACCCTACGCGGAACGCCCACGCTGTACTACGGCGACGAATTGGGCATGACTGATCTGCCCGTTGCTCCGCAGTTGCAACAAGACCCTTTCGGGAGGCGTGTCCCCGGACTGGGACGCGATGGCTGCCGCACTCCCATGCAGTGGGATTCCACTGGCGGCTTTTCCACTTCCGAACACACGTGGCTCCCGACCAACCCCAACACCAAGACCGTGAACGTCGAAGCAGAGCTCGGCGATCCCGAGAGCACGCTCGAGCTCTACCGGCATCTGCTCGCCCTGCGTCGGGCGACTCCGGCTCTGCATGCCGGCAGATTCGAACTGCTCCCGTCGGATCCTTCGGTTCTCGCCTACAAGACGAATCTCCGACGATGGAGAGGTCATTTCGGTGGCCGTCAACCTCTCTTCCAAATCGAATCCCCAGCCCTTCACCGGGAAAGTCCTCGCCTCCACCACTGTCACGCTGATCGGATCGGCAGCTTCCGAATCCCTCGACCCCTGGGAAGCAATCGTCATCGGCTGATTGCAGGGATACCATCCCAGGGGTGCTCGACCGAATCCTCGAAGCTACCCGCGACCGCGTAGTCGACCTGCGCGCGCGGCGAGCAGCCGTAATGGACCGCGCCGAAACGGTTCCCGAGCCCCGACCGATCCTTCCGGCGTTGACCGGACCATCTCAACTCGCAGTGATCGCCGAGATCAAGCGGAGGTCTCCATCGCGCGGGCATCTTGCCCCCGATCTCGACGTGTCCACGCTCGCGGCCCAGTACGCAGCGGGCGGGGCGGCGGCGCTTTCGGTGCTGACCGAGCCGGCTTTTTTCGACGGCGACCTGGATGACATCGCCGTGGCGGAGCAGGCGTCGCGGCTGCCGATCCTGCGCAAGGACTTCATCCTCGAATCGATCCAGGTTTGGGAAGCGCGAGCGATGGGCGCCTCGGCGGTTTTGCTGATTGTGGCTGCCCTCACCCCGAACGAGCTCATGGCTCTACTCGATGACGTCGAACGGGCCGGGCTCGCGGCGCTTGTCGAGGTGCACAACTCCGAGGAGGCGAAGGTCGCGGTCGACCTAGGCGCCCGGATCATCGGTGTGAACAATCGTGACCTTGGCTCCTTCGATGTCGATCTCGCCGTCGCGGAGGATCTGGCGCCTTTCCTAGGGCCAGCCGAAGTGAAAGTGGCCGAGTCGGGAATCTTCACCGGGGCCGATGCGCGACGTATGCAAGAGGCTGGATACGACGCCATCCTGGTAGGCGAGGCACTGGTCAAAAGCTCCGATCCCGCTGCGTTGATCAAAGAGCTGTCGGTTTGACATGGCTCAAGGTCTGCGGACTCACCAATCGCGCTGACACCCTCGCCGCCGCCGAAGCCGGAGCGGACGCACTGGGGTTTGTCCTTGTTCCCAGCTCCCCGCGGGTGATCAGCCTCGATCTAGTGGTGGAGCTGATCGCCGGCGTTGAGCAGGACACGTTTCTTCTCACACACGACCTCGACTCCGAGGCATTGGTTTCGGCGGCCCTGGCCACCGGTGCCACCGGGGTGCAACCTTATGGGCTCTTCGCCGACGAAGCCGGGGCTGCCGCAGCCGAGGCCGGGTTGATGGTGCTACGACCGGTCGGGCTTGGTGACGGCTGGAAGAGGATTCCCAGCGACCAGTACCCCCTCTTTGATTCGAAGCGGCCCGACGGCTCCGGCAACGGAGGTCGTCTCGATCTCGACGCTCTACCAAAGGTCAACCGGCCTCATGTCATCGCGGGCGGGCTGACTCCCAACAATGTGGGCCAGGTGATCGAAAGCCGACAGCCTTTTGGGGTCGATGTCTCCTCAGGCGTCGAGATCCGCCCCGGCCAGAAGGATCACGCCCTGCTCGCGGCATTCGCCAAGATCGTGAAAGAGACAGGATGAAGTCCGGCCGGCTATCCCGCCCTGACGCAAACGGTCGTTTTGGCGAATATGGCGGGACGTTCGCACCTGAAACCTTGATGCCGGCGTTGGGCGAACTGGCCGAGGAGTTCGAACAGGCGTGGAATGATCCCGTCTTCCTGGCCGAATTCGAGCGCTGGCTGAAAAACTTCGTCGGGCGCCCGACGCCTTTGTTCGAGGCCCGGCGCCTCTCGGAAGTGCTCTCGGTCAGAGTTCTTCTCAAGCGCGAAGACCTCGCCCATACGGGTGCCCACAAGATCAACAACGCAGTCGGACAGGCTTTGCTCGCGCGTCGCATGGGCAAGCCGCGGGTCATCGCCGAAACGGGCGCCGGTCAGCATGGCGTCGCCACTGCGACCGCCGCAGCCGCGCTCGGGCTCGAATGTCAGGTCTACATGGGCGTCGTCGACATCGAACGCCAGGCGCTAAACGTGCAACGAATGGAGCTCCTCGGATCAGAAGTGATCCCGGTGAACTCCGGAGCCGGGACCCTCAAGGACGCGGTCTCGGAAGCGATGCGCGACTGGGTCCGCACCGTCGACACCACTCACTACATCATCGGCTCCGCCGTTGGTCCCCACCCTTACCCGTGGATGGTGCGGGAGTTCCAGCGAGTCATCGGGGAGGAGTGCCTGGCCCAGCTCGGGACAGAGCTTCCCGACGTCGCCGTGGCTTGTGTTGGTGGGGGGTCGAACTCGATCGGCCTGTTCTACCCCCTGCTCGATACCGAGATCGAGCTCGTCGGGATCGAGGCCGCCGGGGAAGGCATCGACACCGGCAGACATGGGGCCTCGCTGAACGCCGGCCGTCCCGGAGTCCTTCACGGCACCCGCACCTATTTATTGCAGGACGACGAGGGTCAGGTGATGGAGGCCCATTCGATCTCGGCCGGGCTCGACTATCCGGGAGTTGGACCTGAGCACGCCTACTTGTTCGACGCGGGAATGGTCGCCTACGAAGCGGTCAGCGATCGGGAAGCGCTGGCAGGGGTTGACCTTCTCTCCCGGACTGAGGGAATCATTCCCGCCCTGGAGTCGGCGCACGCAATTGCCTGGGTGAGTCGAAATGCTGAGCGCCTTGCCGGGAAAACGGTGCTGGTCTGTCTGTCCGGTCGAGGGGACAAAGACCTCCAGACGATCGCTCGTTCACGGGCCAAATCCTTTCCAATTCGTGAACGGACACGAGTCGATCCGCGCCGCCTTTGCCAATGAGGTCGCACTGTTCCCATTTCTGACCGCGGGTCTGCCCACGCCCGCAGACTCCGTTGCGCTTTTCGAAGCGATGGCCGAAGCAGGTGCCGACGGATTCGAGGTTGGCATTCCCTATTCGGACCCGCTGATGGATGGGCCGGTGATCATGCGCGGAAGCGAAGTCGCCCTCGCCGCCGGCACCAACCGCGCCCGAGCCCTCGACATCGTGGGAGAAGTGGCCAAGCGAACTGGAAAGCCGGTCCTGGCCATGACCTATGTCAACCCCGTGATGCAGACCGGTTGGGAGGAATACGCCGAGGCTCTGGCCGAGCGCGGGGCGGCGGGGATCATCGTTCCCGACCTCCCGCTCGAAGAGAGCTCGGATTTGGCTGCCGCCTGCACTGCTATGGGGCTCGGTTTGGTCCAGTTCGTCTCGCCGACCACCACAGATGCCAGGCTGGGGCGGGTTGCCGCCGCGGATCCCGCCTTTATATATGGAGTGTCCGACATGGGGGTGACGGGAGAGCGGACGACGATCAGCCCCCATGCAGTGTCATTGAGCGAACGGGTGCGAGCTCAGACGGAGATCCCCCTGGTCTTCGGGGTTGGCATCTCCACCCCCGCTCAGGCCGCCGCGCTCAAGGAGTTGGCCAGTGGCGTGATTATCGGGACGGCGATCGTCCGTCGCGTGCTCGAAGCCGCCAGCCCCGCCGCCGCCGCAGAAGCACTACGGCAAACGGTCAGAGAATTCAAAGCCGCTCTGATCTGACTCCTGACCCCTGATCTCTGGTCTCTTAAAAAGCAACGGCCACCTTCATCGCCTGATCATCCTGAGCCAGGGAGTGGGGGAGTGGGGGGATGCGGCAAAGGATGAGGGCTCCGGTGGCCGTTGCATGTAAGACGATAGAACGAAGGGGCTAGTCACCTATGGATTTGCCCTGCTGGGGTTGTCTATCTGGGCTTTAGTGCCGGAGGCGGGACTCGAACCCGCACGTGGTTTCCCACAATGGATTTTGAGTCCATCTCGGCTGCCAATTTCGACACTCCGGCGCAAATGAAACGTTAATGCGAACCCAGGGTTCGGAGCCGCGCTGGACGCGGATAACGAGTCTGTAGAACGGCGCCGATTCAGCGGATCACTCCGAGGAGATTGGTGAAGTCGTCGGTCCACAGGTCGTCACCGATTCGGAGAGGTCGCCAACCAGGCTGGGCAACCAGCTCGGCGACGTCGGCCAGATCGCGGGCGATCACGACAAAGGTCGAGGCAGAGCCACGCGGGTTGGAAGTCACGAAGTCGATGATCCGTGCTTCAAGGCCGAGATGCTCGACGATCCGGCCAACCACCGGCTCGAGGTCGAGATGACGATTGCTGATGTGGAATCCGAGGACACCATTCTCTTTCAAAGTCGTGAAGTAGAGCTCAACCGCCTCGACGGTTAGCAAGTGGGTTGGAATTGCGTCCGACGTGAAGGCGTCCATGAAAAGCAGATCGAACTGAGCTTCGACGGGTTCGAGGGCCAGCCGGCCATCTCCAAAGACAAAATCGATTTCACCGGCCGACTCGGCCGTGAAAGTGAATAGGTCCGGGTTGGTCGCCAGGTCACCGACGACCGGGTCGATCTCGTAATAGGTGAGCCGTTGCCCCGGCTCGAGAAACGCCGACTGGACGCCGGCTCCTAGTCCTAGAACTGCGATGTGCTCGGCCCCCCGGCCGATTGTGGTCATCAACTGCCCGATCGGACCCTCCGGGATGTAATACGCAACAGGAGAGAGGGAGATCTCCGGCTCGAATTGCTGGACGCCATGGACCGTGGTTCCGGAGACCATCAGGTGAAAGCCTTCGTCGTTCTCTAGGACCTTGTAGACCCCGTAGAAGGTGCGCTCGCGAGCGAGAATCTCGCCGTCATCACTTGCGTTGGCAACGAGCAAGCAACCCGCGAGCAAGAACGCAAAGAGCGGTGAGCGGCCGGCTACCAGATAGGCGGTCAGACCGGCGAGCCCAACCAGAAGCCCGGTCAGGTTGATGCTCGTGGACAATAAGGACGCCGCCAGGAGCCCGGCCCAGACGACCAGCACAACCCTATTCCGGCGGGATGGTTTCTCGATAACGCCCGGTAGCAGAGCAGCAGTGGCGACGAGAGCTATCGGATACTCAGCGATCGAATTGAAGATCATCGGCGCCGCGAACGCTCCAAGCATTCCCCCAATCGCCCCGCCGACAGAAACCCACAGGTAGTACTCGGTGAGGCGAGAGACATCGGGCCGCGTGGCAAAGAGGCGCCCATGTCCGATCAGACCCGCACAGATCAAGATCAGCAAAGGCACGACGAGCCCGATCCTGAGATCGTTGATGACACCCACCGACGCGGTGACCGCCACGATGACGAGCATTGGGAACGCCCGGGCGGAGAACGAGGTGAACCGCGCCGAACGGGACGAGAAGGCAACGATGAAGGTACCCAGGTAGAGCGCCAGCGGGACCACCCAGAGGAGCGGGAACGAGGCGACATCGGTTGCGAGATGCCGGGTGACGGCGAGGAGCATCAGTGCCGGGACGGCAGCGAGGACGATCCAGCGCAGTTTCTGTGAGGGATGGATTGGTTGTCTGAGCGCTGCCAGGTGAGTGTTCTGAACCGGACGGGCGACCAATACCACCCCCAGGGCCAGTCCGATCAAGGCGAGGTAAGCCCAGCGAAAGTACCGGCCCTGGCTCTCCAAACCAATGTTCGGCTCGATAAGCAGCGGATAGGCCAGCAAGCCGAGAAAGCTGCCGACGTTGCTCGCGGCGTAGAGGAAGAAGGGGTCTGACGCTCGAGGATGACGGCTTCCCGCCAACCATCCCTGCACGGTGGGGCTGAAGGACGCCAGGCCGATGAACGGCGCTCCCACTCCCACGGCCAAGGCGGCGAGCTCCCAGGTGATCGGGCCGTCGGCTGGCGGAGTGGTCGGAAAAGCGAAATGGAAGGGTGAACAGCGGCCCCACGAGCAGAAGCAGCTGGAAGGGGAGGCGCCAGCGTGACGGAACATGTGTACCGATGAGATGTGCTGCCAGATATCCCAAGAGCAACGCCACCTGGAAAAAGGCCATGGCTGTGTTCCAAACCGCGGCCGAGCCACCAAGATCCGGGAGCAGCTGCTTGGCGGCCAGCGGCTCGATGGTGAACATGAGCAGGGCGGACAAGCCAGCAGTCACACCGAACAAAGCGGTTGAGCCGAATCGGATCCGTTGGCGAACGGGGCGTTGAACAACCCCCGGCTGCGTGATGGTCACCGCCATATTTTCGGCCTCCCGGCCACCCACTTGATGGCGGCAGCTACGTCGGCCGCGCGATTTAACGTGAGGCATCCATGAAGCGGGCGGAAAAGAAGCTGCTGCGGATCCTCGACGAGCTCGAGGGGCTGGCCACCCAACGAAGATTGGTGGAGGCCGAGTTGGAGGCGCATCGACACATCAACGACGATGCGCAGCGCGATGCGGCGATGGGGATTGACCGGCTCGAAGCCCTTTCCACCCGGGCTGAAGTGACCAGATTCAAGCGGCTCCTGGGTGACATAGTGATGCGCCAGGGCCACCTCGAAGAAACCAAGACGCGCCTGATCTCCCAGCTGCGCGGCTGATGCCAACGCTGGCGTTGCTCGACGGGAACTCGATCGCCTATCGAGCTTTTTTTGCTCTACCCCCCGACCTCGCCACTCGATCCGGCCAGGTCACCAATGCCGCCTATGGCTTCACGCGAATGTTGATCAAGCTGATCGGCGACCACCACCCCGATGCAGTGGTGGTGGCCTGGGATGTCTCCCGGCAAACGTTCCGCACGACCGAATATGCCGAGTACAAAGCAACCCGCAACGCGGCGCCCGACGCCTTCCGCTCGCAGCTTCCGTTGATTGGAGCGGTGCTCGAAGCGTTGGAGGTTCCGGAGCTGCGCATGGAGGGCTTCGAAGCGGACGACCTCATCGCCACCATCTCGGAGATGGCACGAAAGGTGGGTTGGAACGTACTGCTCGTCACCGGCGATCGCGACGCCTTTCAGTTGATCGACGACCACCTCAAGGTGCTCTACACCCGTCGGGGCATCACCGATGTCGTTGTGGCTGACGACAGCTATATCGACGATCGGTATGGGATCCGGCCCGACCAGTACGTCGACTACGCCGCCCTCCGGGGGGATACCTCCGACAACCTTCCGGGGGTGCCATCGGTGGGGGAGAAGACCGCCACCAAGTTGGTCGCCGATTACGGAAACCTCGAGGGCATTTACGACGCCCTCGACGAGATGACGCCGCGTCTCCGTCAGAACCTTGCGCAGTGGCGCGAGCAAGCGTTCCTGAATCGCCGGCTGATGACCCTGGTTCGTGATCTCGAATTGGACCTCGACCTGGACTCCCTTCGCCGCGGTGAATGGGATCGTGAAGTAGCCAAGGAGCTTTTCGAAAGCCTCGAGTTCTACAGCCTTTGGGAAGACCTGCTTGAGGTCGAGGGTGCCGGCGCGGGTCGGGAAGGGTCGGTCTTGTCAACCGAGACAAGTCTTCTCACTGACCCGGCCGCGATCGAGAAGCTCGGGCAGAGCGTCCCCCTGGTGCTCGACTCGATCGGCGACTGGGGAGTGGCCATTTATACGGGTGAAGGCGAAGCGAGCGCGGTTGCCCTCGCCAACATGGAGCCCCTGCGTGACGCGCTAGGCGACGCCGACGTTCCCAAGTTTGTCCACGGGGGGAAGGAATTGATCCGCAGCCTCCTGGCCGCCGGCTACGACCTCGACGGACTCGGTTTCGACACTTCCCTTGCTTCCTACCTGATCAATCCAGCCACGCGCGAGTACGACCTCGCCTCGGTAGCTTCTCGTTATCTCCGGCTGGAGCTCGACTCCGTCGACGCCGAAAGCCAGGTGACGCAGGGAACCCTCGACTTCGAGGACGGGCCGGATCTGGATGGTGCTGGTCGCAGGGTTGAAGCCATCGCCCGGCTGGCGACGAGTCTGACCGATGAGCTGACCGCCCGCGATGAGCTCGAGCTCTACCAACGCTTCGAGTTGCCGCTGGTGCCGGTGCTGGCGCGGATGGAACACGAAGGAATCGGAGTCGATCGCGCGTATCTCGAAGAGATGGGTTACGAGCTCCGAACCCGGCTCTCGGAACTGGAACGCCGAATCCATGAGGCGGCGGGCGAGCCGTTTAACGTCAACTCGACCAATCAGTTGCGCGAGATTCTCTACGACCGGCTCCAGTTGCCCGTCCTCAAGAAAACCTCGACTGGTTCGCCATCCACCGATGCCTCCGTCCTGGAGAAGTTGGCCGAAAGCCATCCGATGGTTGGACACCTATTGCAATACCGCGAGCTCGAGAAGCTTCGCTCTACTTACGTTGATGGCTATCTCCCTTTGATCACATCTGATGGTCGAATCCACACCCGGTTCAACCAGATGGCCGCTACCACCGGGAGGCTGTCCTCCGACACCCCGAACCTGCAGAACATCCCGGTCCGCTCCGACACCGGCAAGACCGTGCGACGGGCTTTCGTTCCTCGGCCGGGTTGGACCTTTGTCGTCGCGGACTACTCACAGATCGAGCTGCGAGTGCTGGCGCACATGAGCCTCGACTCCGGGCTGGTGGATGCCTTTAGCTCGGGCCTCGATATCCACACGGCCACCGCCGCCCGGGTTTTCGCCGTCGAGCCGAATCTCGTTTCCACCGAGATGCGTCGCCGAGCGAAGACAATCAACTTCGGCCTGCTTTATGGAATGGAAGCCTTCGGGCTGGCCGACAGGCTCGGCATCAGTCGTGACGATGCCCGCCACCACATCGATGAGTATTTCGCCCAGTTCCCCAACGTCAAGGCGTTCATGGACGGCGTCGTCACCCAGGCCCGCAACCAGGGTTACACCACAACGCTCTTCGGGCGCCGCCGCTACCTGCCCGAGTTGAAGAGCGACAATTTCCGCATTCGACAGATGGGGGAGCGGATGGCGCTGAACGCCCCGGTGCAGGGGACTGCGGCTGACATCATCAAGCGGGCGATGATCGACCTCGACCAGGCGCTCCGGGAAAGAGAACTGCAAACTGCGATGCTCCTCCAGATCCACGACGAGTTGATCCTCGAATCGCCACCCGACGAGCTCGACGATGCGATCGCGCTCACCACCGAGGTGATGGAAGGAGTGGTCGAATTGGCCGTTCCCCTCGTCGTGGACACATCTACCGGCACGAACCTCGCCGAGTTGAAAAGGATGTCCTGACCCCTGATGCCTATTGGCTGTTAGTCTGAATTGACGCCAACCGGTCTGGTTGGACTAATTCCCTTTTGGAGGAAAACCACTCACTCATGTCCACCGACACCGACAACGCGCCGTCCACGGAGGCGCCCGACCCCCAAGACCTCGAACAACCCAAACCCGAGGTCGAGACCCCCGCCGAGAACCCATCAGAGCCAGTCGCCGAGCCGGAGCATGAAGCCCGGCGAACCTGCGAGCGAGGACAGCCCATCCCCCCAGGTGATCGTCCCCTCCAGTGTCGACGAGCTGCCCGATGAGATCGACGATTTCGAGGCGGCCATCAACCAAACGGTGATCGAGTTCCGCGAGGGTGACATTGTCGAAGGCACCGTCGTGTCCGTCGACGCTGACGGGGCAATGGTGGACGTGGGTTACAAGTCAGAGGGTCTCATCCCAACCGAAGAATTGTCGATCCGGGCGAACGTAGATCCTTCAACGATCGTGTCGGTGGGCGACAAAGTCGAGGCCCTCGTTCTCAATAAAGAGGACGACGAAGGACGTCTCATCCTCTCCAAGAAGCGCGCTCAATACGAGCGAGCTTGGGGCAAGGTGCAAGAAGTCACCGAAGCCGGCGGCACGGTCAAGGGGACCGTGATCGAGGTCGTCAAGGGAGGATTGATCGTCGATATCGGCCTCCGCGGTTTTCTGCCGGCATCACTGGTGGACCTCAGACGGGTGCGCGACCTCGATCCCTTTATCGGCACCGAGATCGAGGCCAAGGTCATTGAGCTCGATCGAAATCGCAACAACGTTGTCCTCTCCCGCCGCGCCTATCTCGAAGAGGAACAAGCCGAGCAGCGCGCCGCTTTTCTCGACGACCTGGCGGTTGGCGAAGCCCGACCAGGAGTCGTGTCCTCGGTTGTGAACTTTGGCGCCTTCGTCGATCTTGGTGGTATGGACGGCCTCGTTCACGTATCGGAGATGTCGTGGCAGCACATCTCTCATCCCTCTGAGATGGTCAAAGTCGGCGACAAGGTCAACGTCAAGGTTCTCGAGGTCGACCGCGAACGCGAGCGCATCTCGCTCTCGATCCGGCAAACGCTCGAGGATCCATGGGAGGTCTTCTCCCGCCAGAACAACGTCGGCGATGTCATCGACGGTTTGGTGACGAAGACCGTGCCGTTTGGTGCGTTCGTCTCCGTCTCCGACGGTGTCGAAGGACTCGTGCATGTTTCAGAGATCGCCATTCACCGCGTGGAATCACCCGAGTTGGAGCTCTCGATCAACCAGCCGGTGCGTGTGAAGATCACGGAGAAGGAAGACGAGCGTCGCCGGATCAGTCTCTCGATCAAGCAAGCGCTTCCCGAGTGGCAGGAACGGTCGACGGCACCACAGCCCGGTGCCGCCAAACGTCCGGCCAAGCGGGAATTCGAGCGTGAGTTCGGTCCCGCCGCTGCCGAACCCGAGCCGGTCGCGGTTGACGCCTCGCTCGAGGCCATTTTGCAGGAGCTGAAAGAGCGGGGCATCGGCCGACGGTGACTTGAATCGTCGGCCTGGTTCTCCAGACCCAGAGCAGACCCAGAATCTTGACCGCACTAGTTACATCTGCGAGCCTTGCTCCTGGTCCCGGGGAGTGCGCGAGGTTGCGCGTTCAGGTGCCCGACTCGAGCGCTTGGATCGAGGCTTCGACTCAGAAGTCCGGTTCAGCAAGAACGCTCAAGCCTGGGTGCCAGCGGGTCGAAGAATGAAGCGAACTAGCTATTTGTTAAGGGCCGGTTCCGGGGGGAAAACCCCGCAAACGTTCCACTTTCGACAAGGAGTCCTGGATGGGTAGGAGAGCGTTGGTCTTGTTAGTGGCTCTGGTTTTGGCCGGAGTTGCCGCGTTTGCGGTCTTTCAGTTCCTGAGTGGCATCCGCTCGGACGTCGAGCGCGATCGCGAAAAGGTCACCGTCTATCGGGCAGGTGACATCATTGCCGAAGGCTCGCAAGGCTCCCAAATCCTCCAGCAAGGCCTCATCGTTGCCTCTGAAGAGAACGTTGAAGACCTGCCGGAAGGCGCGGTCGAGAGCGAAGAGGAGCTCAACGCAGTCCTCTCCGGGCGCCTGGCGGTTGGGCCGATCAACAAGAACGAGATCATCGTCGACACCCAATGGGCTCAGCTGACGGTCGACCTGAAGCCGATGTCCGAGTTGATTCCTTCCGGCAAGCAGGCCATGACCATCACGACTGATGCCGTGCGCGGTGTGAACGGGTTCATCACCCCGGGCGACATGATCAACCTGATCGTGACCCTCGATATCGAGTTCAACCAGATCCCGGTCGACTCTCCGATCTTCGGCATCCCCACTGAGACCACCGCGGTCGAAGGCGAGGCCGCCGGCGAGGAGACGACGGAGACCATCACCTACACCCGTTTCGTGTTGCAGGGTCTTCCGGTCCTGGCAGTCGCGACCGACGTGCGTCAGGAGGAAGGCGAGGCTGCCCCGGTCGTGACGCCACAAGTGGACGCCGACGGCAATCCGGTCACCCCGGAGACGGCCGAAGCGGAAGTTCCGCAGACGATCTTCACTCTCGAGGTCACCCCCGAACAGGCCGAGCGGATCGCTTTCGCCTTCGAGAACGGCTCGATTTGGTTGACCCTCGTTCCCTCGGACTTCGTTGAACTCGAAACTCAGGGTGTCACGATTGAGACGCTCTTTGCGGGCGACATCGTGGACGACATCTTCGGAAACTAAGAAGGGCAACAGGACAAGGGCGAAAAGTGTCCATCACTGAGAACAATCTCCTGGTAGTCGACGAGGACGCCGGATTCATCGATGAAGCGAAACAGCTCTTCGAGGGTCGGCTGCCGACGGCGCGCACCGTAAGCGAAGCTCTCAACGCCATCGAGGGTGGAGCGCTGCGGATGGTGCTGCTCGGCCCTTCGATCGCCAACGAAGGACGCCATCGACTCGGTGCGGGTTCTCCGCAACGAGGATCCGTCGCTGCTGCTGATCGCCGTCGCCGAGCAGGTCACTTCTGGTCTCCTGCGCTCGGCCATGCGAGCCGGGATCTCCGAGGTCATCGAGGCGCCTTTGACCGAACAGAAGGTCGAGGATGCGATCACTCAGTTCGCCAACGACGTTCTCAAGCGGAGGACAACCCCAGCCGCCGCCGATCAGCAGCGAGAAGAAGGAAGAGGGCCAGGTCATCGTTGTGATGTCCGCCAAAGGCGGCTCCGGCAAGACCGTCACCGCCACCAACCTCGCCGTTCTCCTCACCCGCTTTCCGGGGAAGAAGGTGGCCCTGGTCGACGCCGACCTGCAGTTCGGTGACGTCTGCCTGGTCCTTCAGCTCGAGCCGCGTTTCACCCTCGTCAATGCCGCCCACGAGCTTCACCATCTCGACGGGGCGCTGCTCGATTCATTGCTCACCGACCATCCGACGGGGCTCAAGGTCATGGCGGCGCCGCTCGAACCCGCCTTCGCCGACGACATCTCGACCGAATCGCTGATGACGGTGGTCAACCTGTTGCGGGAGAAGTACGACTACGTGGTCGTCGACACCGCCTCGATGCTCGACGAGCTGTTGCTCTCCCTGCTCGAGCGAGCCGACGTGATCATGCAGGTCGTCGACATGGACCTCCCTTCGGTCAAGAACGCCAAGCTCGCGTTGGAAACCCTGCGGTTGCTCAAGTTCCCCACGAGCAAGGTCAAGCTGATTCTCAACCGCTCGAACGCCAAGGCTCGCCTCGATGAAAAAGAGATCGAGGGCGCACTCAAGATGTCGATCGCCGCATCCATTCCTTCCGATGCTGCGGTGGCCGCGTCGATGAACGAAGGCAACCCGGTGGTTGAGTCGGCCCCTAAATCAAAGGTGGCGAAGGGCTTTGAATCTGTCGCCGAACTGGTCGCCGGCCCGGTGCCGGAACCGTCTTCAGGCAAAGGCTTCTTGCGCCGAAAGTGAAAACCGGAAAGACCCGAAAGGGGTAGGTAACGAATGTCTACTTTGGCTGACCGTGTAGCGGCGGCACGTCGCAATGAACTCTCATCGGTGTCGACCACCCGCAACGATGCTCTTACCGAGCTTCGTGGCCGTCTGCACTTCAAAGTAGTGGAGGAGCTCGGGCCCACGCTTTATGACCGCCAGATGTCGGATGCCGAGTTGCGGCTCCGGGTGATGGAAATGCTCGAGTGGGCTATCGACCAGGAGCAAGGCGTCCCGCTCACGATGAGCGATCGGCGTCAGCTCCTCAACGAGATCGCCTCCGATGTGCTCGGCTACGGCCCAATCGACCCGCTCCTCAACGACCCCGAGGTCACCGAGGTCATGGTCAACGGCCCCTACGACGTCTACTGCGAACAGCGGGGAAAGATCGTCAAGACCGAAGTGCGCTTCGTCGACGATGTCCACCTTCGCCGGATCATCGACAAGATCGTCGGTCAGGTTGGTCGGCGCGTCGATGAGGCAACACCGCTCGTGGACGCTCGTCTCCCCGACGGTTCCCGCGTCAATGCGGTCATCCACCCATTGGCGATCGGTGGCCCCTTCCTCACCATTCGTAAGTTCTCGGTCGACCCCTACACCGAAGCTGACCTGGTCCGTTTCAACACCTTTACCCAGCGCACTGCCGACTTCCTCCGTGCCTGCGTCCGGGGCCGCCTCAACATCATCATCTCCGGTGGCACCGGGTCGGGAAAGACGACCACGCTCAACGTGATGTCGAGCTACCTGCCTGACGAGGAGCGCATCGTCACTGTGGAGGACGCAGCCGAGCTCCAGCTCCACCAGGATCACGTTCTTACTCTGGAAGCTCGCCCGGCGAACATCGAGGGCAAGGGACAGATCACCATTCGTGACCTGGTCCGGAACTGTTTGCGCATGCGTCCCGACCGGATCGTCGTGGGAGAGTGCCGCGGCGGCGAAGCCCTCGACATGCTCCAGGCGATGAACACCGGTCACGACGGTTCGTTGACGACCATTCACTCCAACGGCCCCCGCGACACCCTGTCTCGTATCGAGACGATGGTGCTCATGGCTGGCTTCGACCTGCCCGTGCGAGCGATCCGCGAGCAAGTCGCGTCCGCGGTCGACCTCATCGTCCACGTCAGCCGCCTCAAGGACGGGACCCGGCGGATTACCCATGTCACCGAGGTCGAAGGCATGGAAGGCGAGATCATCACCCTGCAGGACCTCTTCTTGTTCGACTTTGGCGCTGGCGTCGAGGAGAACACCGGGAAGTTCCTCGGGCGGTTGAAGGCAACCGGGATTCGTCCCTCTTTCTCCGAGCATCTGCAAGACATGGGCATCCGGCTGCCGGCCGACCTCTTCGATCCCGAGCCGTTCGCTCGCCGTCAGAGCGAGTACGCCCCGCGGTGAAGCGCACAATTCTTGTTCTCGTCGCCCTGGCCCTGGGGTTGCTACCAGCGCTCGCGCTCGCCCAAACCACGACCGGCATGGAAGTCGTCGACGTCAACCTGATTCGTTATGAGGACGACGGCCAGACGAGCGTCGTGGTCGAATTCCGCAACCTCGACGGGACCCTCGATCCGGCGCTGATCACCGTCACCGCCAATGGTCAGGAGGTTTCCAACCTGGGCGTGGAGCCGCTGGCTTCCTCGCTCGAACCGGTCGGCATCGTCCTGGTGATCGACACCTCGGGATCGATGGAGGGCGCCCCGATGGAAGCCGCCAAGGCCGCGGCGATCAACTTCGTCAACCAGAAGCGTCCGGGCGACTTCATTGCTCTGGTGACGTTCGCCGACACCGTGCAGACGGTGGCAGGCTTCACCAACGTCGCCGCTGACCTCACCTCGCGGATCGAGGCGCTCGAGCCCGCCGGAGAGACGGCGTTCAACGATGGTGTCATCCAAGCCGTCAACCTCTTCGACGAGGTGCAAGCGCAGACCTTGCGCCGCAACATCATCGTCCTCTCGGATGGCGCCGACACGGCCAGCGTGGCGACCACCGAAGACGTGCTGGGGGCAATCAACAATCCCGGTAATCCAGTGCGGATCTTCGGGGTGGCGCTCGAGTCTCCGGAGTTTCAGCCCGAAGCCGTCCAACAGGTGGCGGAAGCCGGCGACGGACTGTTCCTCTCGACGACCGACCCGGCTCAGCTCTCTTCCCTATACGACCAGATTCAGCGCGAGATCAACAACCTGCTGGTGGTCCGGTTCAACAGCCCGGTCACTGCGGCCGGTCCGGTCGAGTTCTCCGTTACCTATGGCGACCTCAACGCGCTCGCCTCCGAGTCAGTGCCCGGCTATGTCACTACCACCACGGCGGGTCCCGCCACGACCACCACGTTCGCCGCCGCGCAACCTTTCACGATCGAGTCGACATTGCCCGCCTCACCAATTGCTCTAATCGGGCTGTCGGCACTGGGCTTGGGGCTGGCGATTGGCCTGTTCATCTTCATTCTCTTCGGGCGCAGCTCCGACGACTCCGGTTCTGCTTTCAAGAAGCGTCTCGAGGCGTACGGCAAGCGTGGAGTCGAAGAAAAGAAGTCGATCTTCGAACGACTGCCGATCCTGCGGCTGTTCAGCCAGCGGGCAGAGGAAGAGGTCCGACGGCGCGGCCTGCTCTCAGGTGTCAACAGCGCCCTCGAGCAAGCCAACATCCCATTGTCTGCGGGCGAGGCGATCGCCGGTGCATTCGGTCTCTGCGTTGTGCTCGGCATCATGACGGCGCTGTTCACCCGCAACCCGATTTCTGGAGCGATCGCGTTTGCCGTTGGAGCTCTCCTCGTCGTCTTCGTGCTCAACTTCCTGGGCAAGAGGGAAAAGCGTCGGTTCGAGAATCAACTGCCCGACACCCTCACGCTGGTCAGCACCTCGCTTCGAGCCGGCTATTCGTTGCTGCAAGCCGTTGAAGCGGTGGCGACAGAAGCTCCTAACCCGACCGCACGTGAGTTCGGCAGAGCCATCGCCGAGGCTCGCCTCGGTCGCCCGGTCGTCGCTGCCTTGCAGGGCATCACCACCCGCACCCAGTCGCAGGACTTCGAATGGGCCGTGATGGCGATCGAGATTCAACGAGAGGTCGGTGGAAACCTGGCCGAGGTGCTGCAGACGGTCGCCGAAACCATGCGGCAGCGGAACCGCCTCAAGGGTGAGATCCGCGCCTTAACGGCGGAAGGTCGCATCTCGGCGATAGTGCTCGGCGCCCTGCCATTCGTGATGGCCCTCTTCCTCTACACCTCCAACAAGCCGTACATCATGCTTCTGTTCCAGAACACCTTTGGGATCATTGCCGTGATCGTCGGGGGCATCCTGATGCTCGCCGGCATCATCTGGCTTCGACGCATAGTCAACATCGAGGTATAAGCATGGACAGCGCGCTGCTCTTTCCGGTCGTAGCGGTTTTCGTTGCCGCGATAGCACTTTTCCTCTGGGTGGGCACCGGAGTCGCAAAAGCGCAACGAGCGGCGATTGACCGGCTCGGGGTTTATGGAAAAGACGCCCTCCGCGAGCAACAGCTTTCTCGATCTATTGCCGAGAGAGCGATTGCACCCGTCGTCCTCGGCATGGGCAAGTTTCTCAACCGCTTCACGCCAGTCGGATATCTCAACAACATCCAGCACAAGCTGGTCCTGGCGGGAAGTCCCGCCAATCTCGATGGACCGTCGTTCGTGGTCATCAAGGTGTTCACCACCATGGCTGGCATCGTCCTTGCCTACTTTGCCCGCCCGTTGGCGGGATCGTTTATGCAGACGATCATGCTGGTCTTCTTTCCGATCATCCTCGGCTTCTTTGGACCCGACGCCTGGCTTTCCCGCAAGATCGGCGATCGGCGGAAATTGATGCAGAAAGCGCTGCCCGACGTACTCGACATGTTGGTGATCAGCGTCGAAGCCGGCCTCGGATTCGATTCGGCTCTCGCCCGGGTGGTGCAGACCGTCCCCGGACCACTGTCGGAGGAGTTCTTCCGCATGCTGCAGGAAACCCGGGTCGGAGTGGCGCGCCGTGATGCCATGCGTCACCTTTCGGAGCGGACCGACCTCGACGAGCTCCGCTCGTTCTTGCTGGCGATGATGCAGGCCGAAGCGTTCGGTGTCTCGATCGCCCGGGTGCTCCGGGTTCAGGCCGACGAAATGCGAGTCAAGCGGCGCCAGCGAGCCCAGGAAAAGGCATTTGCCGCTCCGGTGAAGATCGTCTTCCCGTTGGTGTTCTGCATCTTCCCGGCGTTGTTCGTGGTGCTGTTGGGCCCTGCCGGCATTCAGATCGCCTCGGCTTTCGCCAACGTCTAGAGCCGCTAATTGGCTCTGGTCAGAAGGACCGAGTTTCCGGGCCTCCGACACATCGTCCTCCTCATCCCGTGGATGGTGGTAGGACTCGCCGCCCGGTCTCCGATCCGCGACAACTCATTTCTCTGGCACGTCCGAGCCGGCACGTTGCAAATCGATCGTGGAGAGGTACTCCTCGCCGATCCGTTCTCTTTCAATGCCGCCCCGAGTGGTCTGGCGGACTCAGTCCTGGCTAGCCGAGCTCTTCTACGGTTGGCTGGAGGTCCTGTCCGGCTTGCTTTTCGTCTGGCCGCTGATTCTCGTGATTGGAACTCTTCTCCTGATCACGATCGGATTGATATTCCGGCAGCAGTCGAAGTCCTTGTTCTGGATGGCTTGCCTGCTGGGAGCCTCAGCCATTGCCATGGCGCCTTACTTCAACCCCAGACCGGCCTTGTTCTCGCTTCTGCTCTTTGTGTTGGTCATCGCCGCCGCTCTTGAGAAGCGGCTGTGGTGGACGCTCCCGCTTATCAGCTGGGCGTGGGCATGCGTCCACGGTGGGTGGCCGCTCGGAGTCCTCTTCGTGCTCCTGTGGGCGATCTACCAGAAGGAACTGGCGGCTTGGCCAACAAATCGTGCCGATGGGGCTCATTGCCCTCTTCACCGCTCACGGCTGGGGAGTTCTCGAAATCCTGATCGACTTCGTGAAAGCCCGCGAGTGGCTGTCCCTGATCACCGAATGGGCGCCGACCAACCTCAGCTCACTTCCGGGCTTTATCTTTCTGGTCGGCCTACTGATCGCGGTAGCGGGCCGAGCGGCGACACCGCGGACAACGTTGCGCTCATTGTGGTTCCTCGTGCCGTTCCTCTACCTTGCGGTTTCCTCAGCCAGATCGCTTCCGTTTGGCTGGTTGGCCCTAATCCCGCTGCTTGCTCTGGCTGCCGCCGGAGCGAACGAGCCGTCGATCCTCCGCATGGAGTCGCCGGGGCGGCGCATCGTGAATGGCTCGATCGCGCTTCGCCCTGGTCGCTCTGCCGTTTGTTGTTGCCCGAGCGCCACACCTCGACCCAGAGCATTTCCCGATTGATGCCGCGCGCCAGTTAACCGCCGAGCGGGTTTTCCATGACGACACCACCGGAGGCTATTTGATCTATGCCTATGGCCCTGAACGGCAGATCTATATCGACGATCGGGCCGAGCTTTTTGGCCCGGCGATTGCCGACTTCATACGGACGCGAAACGCCGACGGGGAGCTGGGAAGAGTCTTTGGCAAAACTGGGGATCGAACAGGCACTCTGAAAAAGGAAGACCCCCTCGCGCACGCCCTGGCCGCATCCGGCTGGCGAGAGGACTTTGCTGACGATTCGTCGTCTTCGGCGCCCTAAGTCGCGAGCAGCCGCCAAACCGGAGCGATCAGCCCAAGCGGACAGAAAAGGGGATCCCGGTGGGGTCCCCTTTCTTGAAACGACGCTCCACTTAGTTGGAGCTGTTGAGCTGCGTACCGATGTTTGAGAACGTCTTGGAAACGTTGTTTCCGGCGAGCCGGATGGCAACGATGGCGATGATGGCGATCAGCACGACCAGGAGGGCGTACTCCACCATGCTCGCTCCCCGCTCTTCGTCCTTGGCCCAAGTGAGGACCTTTGTCCACAAAGCAAGCATTCAGACCTCCTTTCAAAGCCTTATTCTGAAATGCCTCACCTATTATCGGCTGTCACCGGGGCATTGAGGGTCGAAAGGCCCATTCGACAAAACGTAAGGAGGGACCTTGGGGTCCCTCCTTGACGCTTTACGGTCAGCTCAGTTGGAGCTGTTGAGCTGGGTTCCAATGTTGGAGAACGTGCTGGAGACGTTGTTTCCGGCGAGCCGGATGGCAACGATGGCGATAATGGCGATCAGCACGACCAAAAGGGCGTACTCCACCATGCTCGCTCCCCGCTCTTCGTCCTTGGCCCAGTCGAGGACCTTGGTCCACAAAGCAAGCATTCAGACCTCCTTTAGTCTGTTCCGATCTTGGCTTGCCCAACCATTATCGGCAGCCTCGTTCGAACTCAATAGGGTCTGAAGACCCATCTGGAACACGAAGAAGGAGCCCCAGCGGGGGCTCCTCTCGATTGGTTGCTGCGTCTGGTTAGTTGGCGCCGTTGAGTTGCGTTCCAACGTTCGAGAAAGTGCTGGAGACGTTGTTTCCGGCGAGCCGGATGGCAACGATGGCGATAATGGCGATCAGCACGACCAGGAGGGCGTACTCCACCATGCTCGCTCCCCGCTCTTCGTCCTTGGCCCAGTCGAGGACCTTGGTCCACAAAGCAAGCATTCAGACCTCCTTCCGTGTTTGTAGATGGCTAATTGGCTTGCGAGGGGTCAAGCTAGAGGGCAGAGAATCGCGCTTTCGATGGGCCTCCAGGCTCAAACAAAAAATGACCCGGCCATACGACCGGGTTCATCGAACTCAAGATCCGGAGTTTTAATTCGGGTTACCAGCGTTGCTGACCTCAACCGCGATGTTGGAATAGGTCGCGGAAAGATTGTTGCCGGCGAAGCGGACCGCGAGGAATGCGGCCAGGGCAATCAGGACGACCAGCAGGGCATATTCAACCATGGAGGCCCCCCGTTCCTTCTTTTCCAGGTTCTGGTGCGTGGACATCTCCGGTTCACTGATCCTTTGTCTCTATAAAGACCCGGCTTGCCACGCTCAAATTAGGTGCTGCTCAGAACTGGGGTCATGGGTCCGAGGACCCAATCGTTCTGCGTTCTACTTGGGTTTGGTAAGACCGAGGCGAATGGCCTCGATCGCCGCCTGTGTCCGGTCGCTAACCGCAAGTTTGGTGAAGATCGAGGCCAGGTGGTTCTTGACCGTTTTTTGGGAGATGAAGAGCCGTTCGGCGAGGTCCTCTGTCGAGGACACTCCTTTGGCGAGGAGAGTCAAAATCTCCTTCTCCCGTTCGGTCAGAGATGCCGCCCCTTCGTCCAAAACTGGCTGCGAATTGCTCCGCAGCGCTGCGGCCTGCTCCTCGGCCGACATCGTCATGAGCTTCGCTCCGCCGGCCACTGCTCGTATGCCAGCAGCTAACTCGGTCAAGGCTCGTTCCCTTGGAGAAGAACCCCCCGGCTCCCGACCGCTTGACGGCTTCAGCGGTAGCGGGATCGGCGTGCATCGACACGACCAAAGCCTTGTCGGGCTTGGGGAGGCGACCCAGGACCTCCACCCCGTTGAGGCCGGGCATATCGAGGTCGACGAGGACCACATCCGCCGGCTGGGCCGCCAGCTTTTCGAGCAAGCTCTTGCCGTCGGTCGCCATGACAACTACCCGCATGTCCGGTTGGGAGTTGAGGGCATCGCCGAGACCTTGAGCGAAGAGCTGGTGATCGTCGCCGATCGCAACGCGTATCAAGAGGTGCCCCAGCTTACTTTGACCGATGTGCCGGCCTCACCTGAGACAATTGAAAGGTCAAGGCCGGCCCGGGCCGACGCGTTCCTTCATGCCCACCAGGCCGAAATGACCGGGGAAATCGCTGCCGAGATCGAAGCCCCGTCCGTTGTCTACCACCGAGAGTACGCCGCGATCGAAGTCGGCCAATCCCTCAACGGAAATCATTGTTGCTCCGGAATGGCGGGCGGAATTCCGGATGGCCTCGGCCAGAATCCCGACCACGTCACTAAGGACACCCGGGCGTGGCGGCCGTTGCTCCTGAAACGCCACCTCCAACAAAGCCGGTCCCTCCCACGGTCCGAGGGCGTCGGCCAGGTGTCGTCCCAGCGTGCCCGTTGGTTCGGTTCGCAGATCAGCCATCGTCGCCCGGACATCATCGATCAGCTCGGAAACGTTGTCTCGCAGCGACTGCATGTGAGCGGCAAGAGCTGGCTCCGCTCGATGCGACATTAGGGCAACGTCTAGCGAGAGCCCGAGCGACGCCAGGGAGGGACCGATTTCGTCGTGTAAGTCCCGCGCCACTCGCGTTCGTTCCCGGGTGACTGCCTGATTGACGATTTCATCGAGAAGCAAGGAGTTGGCGAAAGCAAGCGCTAGCGGCCGAACGAGAGTTTCCACCTTCTCTCTCGAGCCTTCGGCTAGCTCATTCGGTCGCCAGTCCGAGGCGAACCTCACCCACTGACCGCTCGCCGACTGTCAAGGGGATCGCCTGCCTCGAGGTGGCTGTCGAGGCGTCCCCAGCGCGGGCCACGACGATCGCGCCCCGCGGGGCGAAAAGCACGGCTTCAGCCCCACTGAGCTCAGGAACCGAACCGATGGATTCGAGTACCTGTCGGCCCTGATCGGGAAGGCTGATTCCCTCCGAACCCATGCGGGCGAGCTCGCTCAACAGTCGATGCGCCTCTTCGAGCGAGGCAAGCTTCCGCTCGATGCCCAAAGACTTCGCTTCGCTCGCGGCGGCTTGCGAGGAGATATCGCGCAGGATCCTGATCAACTGCATCATTGTGAGCACCACAACCAGATAGACCACCGCGAGCCCGATGGCGGGCACGACGCCGCCCGGGTCCTGTGAAAGTTGGGCGGCGACCAGAAGCGCGCCGGACAGTGCTCCGGTCGAAGCGCCGGTCCGGACTCCGCCGAGGAGTGTCGCTTGGATCGGCGGAATCAAGGACAGCAAGACGAAGGGACTGTCCTTGGCGCCGGTGAGAATCACCGCGCCCATGCAGAGGAGAGCTGCGGCGAGGGCGAATCCATCGGCGACAAAGCGTTGATTGAGGCGAGTGGCCGGGATGGCATTGGATGCCAGCACGTAGACGCCGGCAATAGCCGATGCGATTAGAGAGGCGGGGCTTCCTTCGGACTGATAGACGGCAGGAACAACCGCGAGGAGCAGGGCGAGCCATTGCGCCCAGAGGGTGAACCTGAAGGCTCTGCCGAGTAAAGGAACATTGGCCAAGGGCGGCACGGCAGGGAGGCTACCGTCGGCACCGATGAACCTTCGGCCGCTGGTCGTGACCGGTCCTATCGGTTCGGGTAAGTCGACGGTCTCCAAACTATTAGAAGATTTCGGTGCTCACCGAGTCGACCTTGATCAATTGAGCAGAGAAGTCCTTGAAACTGACGAGGGTGTCCGTTTTGTTGAGGACAATTGGCCCTCAGCAATCAGTGAGGCAACGATTGATCGGGCGGCGCTTGCTCGCATCGTCTTCACTGATCAGCGGCAACTTCGGCGCCTCGAAGAGTTTGTGCACCCGCTCGTGTTAGCTGAGTTCTATCGGACAATAGGACCGGAGCCTGATTTGGTTGTCGAGATGAGCGTCCCATTCTCGATCTCGATCGCGAACTCCTTCTTCGCGGTCATAGACACTCCGGACGTGACGAGAGTTGCACGTCTGCGGGAACGTGGGATGTCTGCAGAGGACATCAATGCGCGAATGCAGGCACAGCCTCCTCGTCCCGCGTGGTTGGAAATTGCCAATACGGTGATTTCAAACTGGTCGACGGAGAAGAAGCTCGCCCGGCACATCGAAGCTCTCTGGCTTTGGTGGACCGAGACCGAACTTTAGAAGCAATCTCCGTGGTCGATCCAGAGAAAGAAGTGGCCATCCGAGATCAGATCGATACCCGCTCGCAGGGCGCGTCTGCATCGCGGCTCTTCATGGGTTTGGTGATTCTCGGCGCCAACCTCTTGTTCGGGCTCCGGGGCTTGGACATTGGTTCAAGGGTCCTGATCGATACCGATGGCTACATGCGTTACAACCGGGTTATCGAGCTGGTTGACCGGGCTCAATGGATGGTGGGATGGCTGGGCCCATCGGGCGAACGCTCCTTTTGGTCATTCAATGCACTGGACCCGCCCGCTCGACGCACTCCTCATAGCCCTTGCCGCTCCAGTGGCAGCCGTATCTTCATGGTCGGAGGGCGTGTACTTCGCTGCCTTGGTCGTGGGCCCGCTACTACATCTCGCTCTGGGCGTGGCGGTGGCATGGACCGCCCGTCCACTCGTCGGAGTCACCGGCAGCTATCTCGCCGGGATGGGGGTCGCGGCCCAAAGCGGCATCCTCTCCTATGCAGCTCCGGGGCGACCGGACCACCACATCTTGATCGTCGTATTTGCTGTGCTTCTCATCGGGTCGGCAATCCGCCTTTCGTTGGATGGGCGCCGACGCTGGGTAACGGTCGGTGGCCTCTCAGGGGCCGCGGGACTGTGGATTTCTACTGAGTTTCTCGCACCTCTCGCGATCGTGCTTATCTTCTTGGGCTGGCGGGCAGTTGTGGGTACGAACTACCTCGCCAGCTTTGGACTGCGCTTTGGGATGGGAGTGGTTGGCGCGCTCGTAGTCGAGCGACCTCCAAACGAATACTTAGCAATCGAGTACGACCGCCTCTCGATCGTGCATCTGGCGCTGGCCGGGCTAATCAGCCTGGTTGGTCTGGCCGTAAGAGGGTCAACCGCCACCAAGAGATTGCTCAACCTTGGCATTGGTGGTTCGGTCGCTGCGGCTGCGATGTTCGCGCTTTATCCACCCTTCTTCGGAGGCCCGTTCGCCGAGGTTCCGCCGAGCGTTGTCGATATCTGGCTCGTTCGCGTCGCAGAGCTTGCACCGTTATGGGCCGCCGCCCGTCACCGCCTCAGCGACCTGTCGCTGCTCGTTGGGACGGGGGTAATTGGTCTCATTATCGGCATGGTTCGCCTTCGCCAACGCAAGCAGAACAAAGAGTGGGCTTTTCTGCTGATCGCGCTGGCGATTTTTCTCGGCCTCAGTGTTCGCAGCATCCGCTTCGCGGTCTACCCGGCGGCGCTGGGCTCGATACCGATCGCGGCCTGGGCAGTGGACCGCTTGGCTGCTCGACAGGGCCGAAGCCTTCTCAAATCGCTGCGGCGCGTCTTGGTGATGTCGGTGGTCGTCGTGGGGATGGCCTACCCATTCCTGGTCGCCTTGGCTTTCGAAGGTCCACCGAGAGGTGACGCAACGGAGACGTGCGATCTCAAGGAGGTCGTCGCTCCCCTCTCCGCAGCCCTTGGTTCACAGCGCAACCTGGTCGTCCTCGCCAGCCTCGACTCCGGCCCCGAGTTGCTATATCGCCTTCCGGTTCGAGTCGTGGCCGATCCCTATCATCGCAACACCGAGGGAATTCTCGACTCATACGCCGCGTTTGGATCAGCTGATGGTCGGGAGTTGCTCGACAAGCATGAGGTCGCTTTCGTCCTCGCCTGCGTGAACGACCCCGATCGCGCTGTGTATGCCGCTGGAGGCCTCTACTCCCGCCTGATCGCGGGAAGTCCGGGAGATGAGTTTGAGCTCATAGAAACCGGAGCCGCCTCCCCTTTCCGCCTCTATCGACGCCTTGCCGGGTCGGTTGTTCCTTAAGGCCTTACCCTCGGGCGCCGACATGGAAAGCCTGATGCCTGAACAGCCGCGTCTGACCCTAAGCGTGCTGATGCCGGTATATAACGAGCAACGGACGCTCCGTGCCATCGTCGACCGGGTCTTGGCGGCCCCGGTCGATCTCGACTTGGAGTTGATTTGCGTCGATGACTGCTCCCAAGATCGGTCCTGGGAAGTTCTGCAGGAATTGTCAGAAACCAATCCACGAATCAGGATTTTCCGTCACGAGTTGAACCGTGGCAAGGGAGCGGCCGTTCGCACCGCCATCGCACAAATGACTGGCGACATCGCCGTGGTTCAAGACTCTGACCTCGAGTACGACCCGACGGACTTTCCCAAGTTGCTCAAACCGATCCTCGACGGACGGGCGGACGCGGTATTCGGTTCGCGTTTTGCTGCCAGTCCGGAACGGCGAGTGTTGCTCTACTGGCACTCGCTCGGCAACAAATTCCTCACTTGGCTGACGAATGTCCTAAACGATCTCAACCTGACCGACATGGAAACTTGCTACAAGGCCGTGAGCGCTGACGTGCTCAAGGATCTCCGATTGGAGAGCGACCGGTTCGGGATCGAGCCGGAGATAACAACGCGTCTCGCCCAATGGGGAGCTCGAATCTACGAAGTGCCCATCAGCTACAGCGGACGTGGGTATGCCGAGGGCAAAAACATCGGATGGCGTGATGGCCTGCAGGCACTTTGGTTGCTCTTCAAGTTCCGCTTCTTCGATACTCGATTCAGCTTGCGTGCCAGTCAGGACGCCTTTGAGACGATGGCAATTTCACCCCGAGTCTCTGCTTGGACTCTGTCCCAATTCGAAGCCTTCCTTGGCAGGCGAGTCCTCGAAGCCGGCTTTGGCTCCGGAAACATCACTCGCCATTTGCTCGACCGCGAGCAGCTAACACTGATCGATGTCGACGAGTACTACGTCCGGCTCGTCGGCCGTCGTTGGGGCCACCTGGAAAACGTGTCCGTGCTCAAAGGTGATCTCGAATCACCTGGGCTGTATGAAAAGCTCGAAGGACCTTTCGATAGCGTCGTCAGCATCAATGTGCTTGAGCACCTCGATGCGCCCGAGGTCGCAGTTCAGGGATTCGCCGAGGTTCTTCGCGCCGACGGCTACGCCGTGATCCTTGTCCCCGGACATCCGTGGCTTTTCTCCCACGTCGACCGGGCTATCGGCCATCGGCGAAGATTCGAGAGCCGCGGACTGCGTGATTTGATAAGCGGAAGCGGAATGGAGTTGGTGTCTTTGCACCAATTCAACCGGCTCGCTGTAGCCGGCTGGCTGTTCAATAAGGTCACTGGCTCGGCCGGTCTCCGAACCTGGCAGATGCGCCTGTTCGGGCTCCTTCTGCCTCTGGCGCGCCTGGTTGAGAAGATTGAGTTTCTTCCGGGCTTGAGTTTGGTGGCGGTAGCGCGCAAGCGATGAAAAACGGCCGATGGCCAGTGGCGGTCGCCGGGTTTGCGATCGCCGCGGCCTATGTCGCAATCGTCATGAGCGGAGCCGGCTGGCAGCCGAGCGCGCTCCTGGCGGTGGGAGTCGATTCGGGATTGCAGCGTCAGTACGCGGAACGCGTCCTGGGTGACGAGATCGCGACTCGCCCGGAGCTGGGACATGACGGCCGCTTTTTCTTCATTCTCGCCAACGACCCCTTGCTGCTGCAGCCTTTGGAGCACGCCTCTTTTCTCGACCTGCCGAGCTACCGGGCACAACGAATGCTTTATCCGTTGCTGGCTGGCGGATTCGGTCTATTACCAGCCGGGCTCACAGTCTGGGGGCTCATCGTCGTGAACCTCCTAGCAACTGGCCTCGGGACCTATGCCACTGCAGGCGTGGCCCGCGCCATGGGAGCAAGCCGATGGCTGGGGCTTGCGTTCATCATTAACCCCGGTGTGATTGCGGACCTCGACATCGACGGAGGCGGCGTAGTAGCTCTAGCGCTAGGCATGCTCGGCCTTGTGTTCCTGATGCAAAAGAGGGGGGCGGGAGCGATCGTCGCGTTGACGGGTGCCGTCCTGGCGCGTGAGACCACGCTGCTTTTCGTGGGCGGGATCTTCCTGTGGGAATGGTTTCGCCGGCGTTCAGTCCGTCCGGCCCTTCTCGTCATTCCGGTGCTCGTTGCTGCTTCCTGGCGGGCCTACATCGGCACTCGCTTGTCGGGTCTTGAAACGGCGGCCCTGGCAAGCGAAGGATTCTTCCGAAGCTTTGATGTCGTTCCGCTCCAGGGTCTGATCGAAGCCTCCGCGGGCTGGGCGGGCGATCCGGCCCGGCTCCTTTGGATCGTCTGTCTGATTGCAATCCTCTTGCTCTTCGTACGTCGAGCTTGGCAGAGCCGGTCAGCGCTCGCGTGGAGCGTTTGGCCCTTCGCGCTCCTCGCCGTGTTTCTTTCTGACCTTGTGTGGGCAGAACCGTATGACATCGCGCGGGCGATATCTCCGATCTTTGTTGCTTATCCGCTCTTACTGTTTTCTCGCAACCTTGCTCCCGGTCCGGCGTGAATTCGCACCATGCCTCGGAGCCAGAGGTGCTCTCGACGCGGGGGATGAGACTCTTGGGCCTCATGTTGGTGCTCGCTACAGGAGTTCTGTACGCGCTTCCACGAATCAGCTTCAAATCCTTGCGGCTCTTGGATGTCGACGGATACATGCGGGCTCAACGTGTGGTCGACCTTATGAGCGGCCAAAACACGTGGTTTGATTCCTGGGTCTATCGGGCCAATGCCCCCTTCGGCCATGCCCTGCACTGGACACGTCCGGTAGATGTGGTGCTGGTTGTCCTCAGCTGGCCCTTCACCCTGTTTCGGAGCTTGCAAGAGGCGGTGTTTGTAGGGGCATTCGTCTTTGGGCTCTTGATGATCGTGGGGATTTTCCTCGCGGTGTCTTGGACTGCACGCGCCTTTATGGATCGCGGAGCTTCGTACCTGGCCGGAGCGGCGACCGCTTTCCAGCTCGGCTTGGTGTCGTACAACGCACCCGGCCATCCCGATCATCACGGGATGATCTTGCTGCTTTCGGCACTCCTGATTGGCTTGACTATTCGGCTGCTGCAAGCCGAAAGCGCAACACTCGCGATCCGAGCCGGAATGGTCGCTGCGCTCGGATTGTGGGTCGCTACCGAGTTTCTACTGCCTCTTGCGATCTGCCTGGTGGCACTTGTCACCAAATGGATTGTCACCGGCGACCGACTTAGGTCGCTCCGAATCCTCACCGGGTCTTTGGCATGTTCGTTGCTGGTGGTTGTCGCCCTTGAGAGGCCTCCGGTCGATTGGACGATTCTGGAAGCGGAGAGGGTGTCAGCCGTCCATATCGTGATGGCCATCCTGCTGACCGGAGCTAGCGCGCTCATGGGAACGATCGGCGCTTTGTCAACGCCTCGACGACTCTTTGTCGCTGGCGTTCTCGCTGTCGTCACCGGGTCGCTCCTTCAGATGATCTTCCCGGGTTTCTTCTTGGGACCGGTCCAGGCGATTCAGCCCAACGTCGATCGATTCCTCGACGATTACGTGACGGAATTGGCTCCAACGTGGCGGAGCGTCGGCGAAGAATGGGCTGGAATGGCGCTTCTACTCGGTGCGCCCATTTTGGCGCTGTTGCAGACCCTCGAGCGACTTTGGCACTCTCGGAAAGGGTCGTTGTTCTCCAGTTGGTTCCTCATTCTCGGTTGGCTCGCAGCAAGCATCGGACTTGCACTCGTCAGTTTCCGGTACGTGCCTGCCGCCGAGTTGCTGGTTGGCATACCTCTGGCCGCGGGAATCACCCAGTGGCTGGGACGCCGAACTCGTTCTACGGTACTTCGGCCCCTACTAATTGCTTGGGTATTGGTTGGATACCTGGTTCTGGTAGCGGCCAGCTCAGCAATGGCCGCTGAAGGCGGCAACTCCCTGGCAGGCAACTGCAGCCTTGAGACAATTGAGCAAATCCTCGACACGAACCTCGATTCGCCCGACCCCATCGTGCTGGCCGGCATTCCATATGGCCCCGAGCTGATGTGGCGTTTGCCGGTGGGTGTGATCGGGACTCCCTATCTAAACCCATCGGGCATCGAATTCACCGAAGCCGTGTTCCTAGCGAAAAGCGTGGACTCCGCTATCGCCAGGCTCGACGAGCGTGAAGTTGATGCCATAGTGGTCTGCGACGGCGAAGCGGGCAGCACGGGCTACCGCCAGACGCACTCCTTTTACACGCTGCTTCTCGGCGACACTCATATTCCTGGTTGGAGGTCTCTAGAACTGCAAGAGAACTCGCCGTTTCGGATCTATGTCAGGTCCTAGGCCAAACACTTATGTCCGAGTTCGGGAAGGCTCAACAGATAGCTTGTAGTCGCAGCACATGATGCCAACGCGCCCAACGACCTCGCTCAAGTGGAATCTCTTTCTGGCCAGCGCCGTGGGTCTATTCGTCGAGCTCGCGTTGATTCGCTGGATCCCGAACACACTCCATGTCGTCGCCTTCTTTGCGAACCTGGTTCTCATCGCGAGCTTTTTGGGCCTCGGCATTGGCATGTCTCAGCCCGTGGCACACAAACATGCGGGCCGCGATGCAGCGATTCGTTTTGGCATCTTGGTCACGGCACTTTCGCTTCTCGGGAGGTTTGAACTTCGAGCGGTCCTGGGGTCGGGAATTGACTATGCACTGAACGAGGGCCAGGGGAGAGGCATCGCCGTACCGCTAGCCCTGACTCTGATCTTTTGTTTTGTCCTGGTTGTGTGGACGCTTATTCCATTCGGCCGGTTGATAGCGGGACCCTTCGACTCCATTGAGCGGCTTCCCGCCTATTCGATCAACATCGCCGGGAGCCTGGCCGGCGTTGTCATTTTTGCGTTGGTGTCCTGGACAGGGGCGCCGCCCTGGTTTTGGTTCGGGGTGATCGCCCTGGCATTGCTCGTGCTGCGCGCGGGATTGTTGACCATTGGCCTGCTCGCCGTTGCCTTAACTGTCTCCCTCACGCGTCCTTTCTGGGGGTCGGCGGATCTCGGCGAGGAGTTGCTCTGGTCTCCCTACTACCAAATTCGCATCGACAACTTCGATCCAGTTCTCGGACGGACGGGTGGATTCGCGGTCGACGTCAACAACCAGTTTCTCCTCACCGCCATGAACCTCAGCTCGGGGTACGTGCCATCAACAAGAGTTGTGCCGGTCATCCGGGCCGCCCACGAGGATCTGAAGTCGTATTACGACTTCCCTTTCCAGCTTCGTTCACCGGGAAGAGTGCTAGTGCTGGGCTCCGGGGCCGGCAACGACGTAGCTGCGGCAATCCGTGCTCAGGCGACCGAAATTGTGGCGGTCGAAATTGATCCGGAGATCATGGAGATCGCGCGCGATCATCCAGAGGATCCTTTTGCGAGCCCCACGGTGACGCCGGTAGTAGACGACGCCCGTGCCTACCTGCGCAGGGAAGACTCGAGCTTCGATTTGGTTTTGTTTGCCACCCTCGATGCCCACGGCTTGTTGTCGAGTCTGGGATCTGTGCGCCTGGACAGCTTCATTTACACGATCGAAAGTCTTGAGGAAGCCAGAGCTCGGCTCGCCGACGATGGACTTCTCGTACTGTCGTTCGGGCCGTTTCGCGAAGACATCCAGCTTCGCCAATACGAGATGGTACGCCAAGTGTTCGCGCAGAATCCGCTCTATTTCGCTCACGCGAACGGTCATCGCACCATCGTGGCCGGTGCTACCAGTTCATTGGATTCGATAGATCTCGCTCCGGAGTGGCGAATCGTGACTCCTGAGGAGGTAGCAGCCGGATTCGCGAAATATCCCGGGGCCCGGATCGTTGCGACGGACGATTGGCCGCACCTCTACAACCGCAGCAAAGTCGTGCCACGGGAGTACTTGGTGGTGCTTGCCGGCATCGCATTGCTTTCAATACTTCTGGTTCGAGTTCACCTGCGCGGCTCGCACCGGCTACAGCCGCACTTCCTCTTCTTGGGAGCGGGATTCCTACTTCTCGAGACAAAAAGCGTCACCGAGTTTGCATTACTAATCGGCTCTACTTGGCTGACGAACGCGTTGGTGTTCAGCGTGATCCTCGCTTCCATTCTTTTCGTTAATCTTGCTGTGGCCCGAGGGTGGGTCCGACTCGCCGTTCCGATCCTTTTTGCACTCCTTGGCGTTTCGCTATTCGTCCAGTTCTTGCTGCCCGTGTCGAGCTGGGTAGGCGCGCCCGGTCCCGGGACAACAATGATCGCCACGCTCTACCTGGGTATTCCGATCGTTCTCGCTTCCTCGATCTTTGCTACAACGTTTCAGCGGGCTGCCCTGGGGACAGCGGCACTCGCCAGCAACCTGGTGGGATCTGTCTTGGGCGGCCTTTCCGAATATTCGTCGCTGGCTGTTGGTCTGCGAGCGTTGAGCATCCTGGCGTTGGTGATGTACGGACTCGCTTTTGTGTACTGGAGACGGAGCGCTCAGCCTTCGCCGACTCACGCCCCAGACCTTGTCGACGCTCCTGCCTGAACCCTGCGCACACTATCGTTTCGGCGATAGCGAACACGTGTTCGTTTAGACTGGGTTGCCTACAATCGTGTGATTCATCATGACGTCTGATTCGCTCGTCATCCGTGGTGCCCGGGAGCACAACCTCAAGAACGTCAGTCTCGAGCTTCCCCGCGACCAATTGATCGTCTTTACCGGCCTCTCTGGGTCGGGAAAGTCGTCCTTGGCCTTCGACACCATCTATGCCGAGGGCCAGCGGCGCTATGTGGAATCCCTTTCTGCGTATGCCCGCCAGTTCCTCGGGCAGATGGACAAACCCGATGTCGACTTCATTGAGGGGCTCTCGCCGGCGATTTCGATCGACCAGAAAACCGCCTCCCGGAACCCCCGCTCGACAGTGGGGACGGTGACCGAGATCCACGACTATTTGCGGCTGCTGTGGGCCCGGATCGGGATTCCCCACTGTCCGACCCATGGGCTGCCGGTCAAACGCCAGACACCCCAGCAGATTGTCGACCAGGTCCTGCAACTTCCGGGGGGGACCCGGTTCCAGGTGCTGGCTCCAATCGTCAGGGGGCGCAAAGGCGAGTACGAAACCTTGCTCAAGGACATCGCCTCGCAAGGCTTTGCCCGGGCCAAAGTCGATGGCGAACTGCGGGAGCTCACTGACGAGATCCGTCTCGACCGCTACTTCCAGCACTCGATCGAGGTAGTTGTCGACCGGCTGGTCTTGAAGGAAGGGATCAATCAACGGCTCACCGAGTCACTGGAAACCGCACTACGGCTAGCTGAGGGCGTGGTCGAGATCGAAGAGATCGATGGGCCCACCCACACCTTCTCCCAGCATCTCGCCTGCCCCGAGGGCGACTTCTCGGCCGACGATCTCCAGCCCCGCAACTTCAGCTTCAACAGCCCCTATGGCGCGTGCCCGGAGTGCTCCGGGATCGGGACACGCTATGAGGTTGACCCCGAGATGGTCGTGCCCGACCCCGACCGCACCCTGCGGGAAGGGGCCTTGGCCCCCTGGGCCTCGATGACCGCCGACTATCACAAACGGCTGCTTGCCGGCCTATCCGAGTCGATGGGGTTCTCGCTCGACGCCCCCTACGGGAAGCTCCCCAAGAAGGTCCGGGACACCCTGCTCTACGGGCTCCCCGGGAAGAAGGTGCAGGTCACCTACACCAACCGCTACGGACGCAAACGGGTCTATCAGGCCGAATATGAAGGGGCGATCCCGTTTCTCAACCGGCGGCACGAGGGGGCCGACTCCGATTCGGCCCGGGAGTGGTATCAGGAGTTCATGCGGGAAGTGCCGTGCTCGGCCTGCGGCGGCGCTCGCCTCAACCCCGCCAGCCGGGCCGTCACCATCGCCCGCAAAAACATCCATCAGGTCAGCATCATGTCGGTGGGGGAGGTCTCGCAATGGGCGGAGAACCTCACCCTCACCGAGCGCGACGAGCAGATCGCCGCCCGGGTCCTGAAAGAGGTGCGGACTCGCCTCCAGTTCCTGGTCGACGTCGGCCTCGACTACCTCACATTGGCGCGCTCGGCGGCGACCCTGGCCGGGGGAGAGGCGCAACGGATCCGGCTGGCCACCCAGATTGGCTCAGGGCTGGTCGGAGTGCTCTACATCCTCGACGAGCCTTCGATCGGGCTCCACCAGCGTGACAACCAGCGGTTGATCGAAACCCTGATCCGGCTCCGCAACCTGGGCAACACCCTCATCGTTGTCGAGCACGACGAGGACACGATCCGCATTGCCGATCACATCGTCGACATCGGACCCGGGGCGGGCGAACACGGCGGCGAGATCATCGCCCAGGGAAAGGTCGAGGACCTCATGGCGGCCCCGGCTTCCATCACCGGGGACTATCTGGCCGGTCGCCGCGAGATCGAGATGCCGCTGATGCGGAGGACGAGCACGGGCAAGTCGATCACTGTCGTCGGGGCGAGAGAGCACAACCTGAAGAATCTGACGGTGGAGTTTCCGCTCGGGATGTTCACCTGCGTCACCGGAGTGTCGGGGTCAGGCAAGTCGACCCTGGTCCAGGACATTCTCTCCGAAGCCCTCCATCAGAAGATCTACCGGTCCCGGGCGGTCCCGGGTCGTCACACCCGGATAAACGGGGTCATCAACATCGACAAGGTGATCAACATCGATCAGTCGCCCATCGGCCGCACCCCCCGCTCCAACCCGGCCACCTACACCAAACTGTTCGATCAAGTCCGAACGCTCTTCTCCTCCACTCCCGAGGCCCGGGCGCGGGGCTATCTGCCCGGACGATTCTCGTTCAACGTCAAGGGAGGACGCTGCGAAGCGTGCGCCGGAGACGGGACCATCAAGATCGAGATGCACTTCCTCCCCGACGTCTATGTCCCATGCGAGGTGTGCGGAGGAGCCCGTTACAACCGGGAGACGCTCGAGATCCATTGGAAAGGACATTCGATTGCTGAGGTGCTGGACATGTCGGTGGAGGAAGCGCTCGAGGTTTTCGCCAACCAGCCCAAGATCGTCCGCGTCTTGCAAACGCTCTTCGATGTCGGACTGGGCTACATCCGACTCGGCCAGGCCGCTACGACCCTTTCCGGGGGCGAAGCCCAGCGAATCAAACTTGCCTCCGAGCTCGGGCGACGCTCGACCGGACGCACCTTCTACATACTCGACGAGCCAACCACCGGCCTCCACTTCGAGGACATCCGCAAGCTGCTCCAGGTGTTACAACGTCTGGTCGACGCTGGAAACACCGTCCTTGTAATTGAGCACAACCTCGACGTGATCAAGTCCGCCGACTGGGTGATCGACATGGGCCCCGAAGGCGGCGGAGGAGGGGGCGAGATCGTGGCCGTGGGGACGCCCGAGGACATCGCCGAGATCTCCGATAGTTACACCGGCAAATTTCTCCGCGAACTGGTCGGCTAAGCCCACCTGCGCGCGATCGAAAGCTGTCCGGCAGACGGCGCTCGTCGGTCCGCCAGAGCAATTGCCGCCAGGACTCCGATCGGAGCGAAGCCGCGCAGCGATCCATTGCCAAACCGCCAAACCCACTCTGAGGTAACCAGCGGAAGGACCAGCCACGGCAACAGGAGACAGCGGGCCAGCACCGACCGGGTGAGAACAAAGGCAACGAAGCCGACGAGCACGATCGCCAATGCGATAGCGGTCATGACCTGCTCCCGGGTTGGGGTCGTGGGCCAAAAAGAGGTGGCATCAGAAATACCCTGGAAGGGCAAACTCCAATTCCCGCCGCCGATGCGGCCGTCGCCACCGGTCAGTGCTTTGGCGCCAAAAGACCACCCCAGGACCGACAGCACCGGCAGAGCGCCTATTGCCAAGCCCTGACCGCCAACGACGCTGAATGATCAGCCACAATGCCAGCCCTCCGGCGAACAGGACCAGCGATTCCTTGGTGAGTGCTGCAACGGACAGGATCACCACGGCCGGGAACCATCGTTTCGACAATGCCAAAGGGAGAGCAGCCAGACAAAGGCCAAGTCCGAGCATGTCGGGTGTCAGCTGGCGGACCGACAGCCACACCCCGGGGTTGAGGACCACGCCCAGATGAATCCACCGGCCGACCCCGAGCAGTGACCTCAGCTCCTCGATGCCGGCGGCCGCGAGCCCCAGCCCCACTATGGAGAGCCCAATCATGGCCCAGAAGAGCGGATACCCGCGCAATAACCCTCCCAGCGATGCCACGAATGGATAGGCAATCCGCTGATAGCGCAACTCGGGATCATTGAGAAGCGGGGGAACCGAGTCCCCTCCCAGATCGAGAGCAATCGCGTAGTAGATCTGACCGTCGTTGCCTTCATTAGGTACCGCCACCAGGTCCGGAAGCTCCGTTGAAATGAGGGGCCGCAGGAGTGAGTCCTCGCCCACCGAAAGCAACCCGGTCCACCCCCCGACCGCGCTCGCCTGAGTCCACATGAGAAAAATCCCGGTAATCGAACCGATCAGGAACCAAGTCCCAACCCGACGACGTTCATAACCTGTCTGCTCGGGAGTGGAGGGATCGGTCACTGTTTGATCGGTCACAGACACAAGTTTCCATCGGTCATGGGGGAAAGCGGGTAAAGCATCCCGCCGCACCTCAAAAGGGGCGATCGACCCTCTTCAAACCACTGCCGAACGAGGCTGGGAGAAGTAGGTTCGTCGTTTTGGTAAAGGTCGGGACTAGCCCTCCCGATGGGGTACATACATGGTTGAAGTCAAGAATGGAAACGGCCGCAGCCAGGGTCTGACCCCGTTTCCGGAGCTCGAAGGCAAGCACGCGGTTGTCTTGGGTGGGTCGGGTTTTCTCGGGTCCCACATCTGCACGTGGATGGCTTACTCGGGAGCCAAGGTGACCTGTATCGACAACATGATCACCGGCTCGGCGGCCAACGTCGGACACCTCCTCGGCAATCGCGATTTCAAGCTGATCGACTACGACGTGACCGACTACCTGCATGTGCCAGGTGACGTTCACTATGTGCTCAACTTCGCCTCGCCCGCCTCACCGGTCGACTATCTCCGCTGGCCGATCCACACACTCAAAGTCGGTTCCATCGGCACCCATAAGGGACTGGGTCTCGCTCTGGCGAAAGACGCCACCTTCTTTCTCGCTTCGACTTCAGAGGTCTATGGCGATCCCCTCGTCAACCCGCAACCTGAGACCTACTGGGGAAACGTCAACCCGGTGGGCCCCCGCGGCGTGTACGACGAAGCGAAGCGATTCGCTGAAGCTTTGACCCTGGCCTACCACCGCCAGCATGGGCTGCCGACTCGAATTGTCCGTATCTTCAACACCTTCGGCCCGCGCATGCGCGGTCACGACGGGCGCGCCATCCCGGCCTTCTTTGCTTCGGCGCTCCGCAACGAGCCGCTTCCGGTCCACGGTGACGGCAGCCAGACCCGGTCGCTTTGCTACGTCGACGATCTCATCGACGGGATCCTGCGGCTCTTGCTCTCCGATTGCTCGGATCCAGTCAACCTTGGCAACCCCGAAGAGGTGACGATGCTGGCGTTGGCCGAGTCGGTGCAGGACGTGGTCGGCAACCATCCGGGCGTTCAGTTCCAGCCGCGCCCGGTCGACGACCCCAACGTGCGCCGCCCCGACACGACCAAGGCCGAGGAGCTCTTGGGTTGGAAGCCCCAGATCTCGCTGCATGCCGGTCTCGAGAAGACCCTGCCCTGGTTTAGAAGCACGGTTCTGAACCGATAAATACATAGGGTTTGGGCCGTGACGTGGGACCGGCTCGCAGATTGGTGGATTGATGAGCTTGCCTCCGACCCCGCCTATGACGAAGAGATCGCACCGTTGCTGGTCAGCCTGCTCGACCCCCAGCCGGGGTCTCTTTACCTCGACGTCGGGTGCGGAACCGGTCGCCTCGTCGAGCAGCATCACCGACCACGGTGCGCGGGTTGTCGGCTGCGATCTCAACCTCGAGTTGCTCCGCATCGCGAGCAAGCGAATGCCCGGTGGTGCAAACGGTGCTTCCGAACCTCGGTTGGGTGCGGCCAGCGAGCTTCGATGGCGCCTATGTCGGGCTCGTGCTCGAGCATGTCGAGGATGAAGAGACGTTCTTCGCCCAGGTCGCAAAAGCAGTCCGCCCTGGCGGAGTCCTAGCCATGGTCATCAACCACCCGATTTGGACGGCGCCCGGCTCGACCCCGATCGAGGAGCCCGAAGGCGAAATCCTGTGGCGAACCGGCACCTATTTCGGCAGAGGATTCTCCGACGAACCGGCCGGCAAGGGCAAGGTTCGTTTCTATCACCGGACCATGGCAGACCTGATCAACGCTGCCTCGGCGGCGGGCTGGCATCTTGGAGACGATGCATGAGTCGGGGATCTCGAAGCGACAGATGAAACGGTTCCCGGAATATGCCGGCCAGGAGCAGATCCCGCGACTTCTAGGAGCCCGCTGGTTACTCCAGACGACATGAGTCCGAGCCGACGACTGTTGACCTTGGTGGCCCTCGTTGGCGTCACCCTGTTGGTTTGGATCGATGCAGCACAGCAGATGCCACCTCGAAGCTCCGATGCGACTCACGAATGGGTTCTGATCCATGCGTTGGCCGACGGTGTGTCGCCATTGGTGGACTTCGAATCGCTCGCGGAGCGATATGAAGTTCCCTACGAGGGAATTCAATCGCAGGACTCGACCGTAACGCTCATTGCCTATCGCACGCCCGGGGCAATGGTCTTGCTTACTCCGCTCCTGCTAATCCCCTGGGAGCATGCCCACGCTTTCGCCAGCGTTGTTGGCTTTGCGTCTTTCTTGTGGATGCTGCTCACTTGGATTCCCCGTTACACCGGGATCCCCATCGAGAATCTTTGGCTGCCATTGGCGCTCGCACCGTTAACGGCTTCGTTTCGAGAGGCAACTCTCTGGGGCACATTTTCTACCCTTGTTGCCCTCCTGGTCTCGATAGTCCTGGTGAGATCAGGAAGGCTGATTGCAGGCCCGTCCCTGGCCGTGGCAACAGTCATGAAAGCGTTCCCCGGCATGTTGGCAATACCGCTAGGAATGAAAGCGGACGGGACGACGGGCGTTCTGGAGCTTTGCGATAGCGGGCTTAGCGTTGACGGTGACAGGCTTGGCCGCTTTCGGGGTGGGATTGTCGGAGGCGTTGGAGCTCCTTCGCCGAGGGTCAGGCGCCTGGCTCTTTTTTCGGGGGAACATCTCGCTAAGCGCGGTGCTGGGCCAGCAGTTCGACATCAGCTGGCATGTCTTGGTTGTGGTGCTTCTTGGAATAGTTCTGTGTTTGGCCTATTCGTCAAGGCGACCAATAGGTCAGGCGCTGGCGTTCGCCGTGGTCCTCTCGGTTCTCGTGAGCCCCATTTCCTGGGTCACGTACGGCGTGATCCTCCTTCCAATTGTGGTCAAGCTGTTTGTTGAGGGGAAGCGATTTCTAGCTGGCCGCGTGGTCGCATTGGTTTGGTTCTTGACGGAGGTCGCGGCAATCTGGGTAGCAACTGAGATCTCGCCCGATCTTGGTCGCATGAGCCTCGTGTTCGTCCGATTGGCCTTGTTGACGGCGGTGGCCTTCGCGCCAGCAGTCATCTGGCAGCCCGCCAACGATCAATCGCAATGAGCGGGACAAGAATGCGTCAGCTCTTTGGGGTTGCGTTGGTCGCTCATGTTGTCGGCAACTGGCATCAACCCGACCTGCCATCGGTTGTGGGCATTCTCGAACTGGTGGTTGGGCTTCTCGGAATCAGTCTCTTGGTCCGTCCATCAGGACCGGTTTTTCAAGCCGCCGCGAGCGCGACCCTTCTTTCAGTCGTGGCAGAAATGCCCCAAACCGGAAATCACTGGCTCCTTGCGGGTTTGGCTTCGCTCGTCATCATCGCCACCCGAGGGCAAAACACCAACGCAGGGTTGAGATGGCTTCTACTCGTCTTCTATGGTTTCGCCGCTTTTGCCAAACTAAACACCGGCTTCTTCGACCCGAACACCAGTTGCGCGGTTTTCTACGCGAACCAAAGTCTCAATAGCTGGGGCTTGTTGACTGTTTCACCAGAATCGCCGATCGCGAAAGGCGCTATTTGGGCTTCCGCAATTGTCGAACTCTCGATCGTTCCCTTGCTTGTTTGGCGGAAAACCCGATGGGCCGGAATCGTTATCGGCTCGTTGTTTCACGGTGTGATCTCCCTTGACCTTGATCAACACTTCTACGACTTCACCGCTGTGCTCTTCGTCCTTTTTGGCGCCTTCATTCCCCAACTCGAACAGGAAGCCTCTGAGAACGAGCGTACTGGGCTAATTGTCAAGTGGGTTGTGGCGCCCGCGGCGTTGGTCCTGGTGCTCTTGTCTGTCTTGCCACAAACTGGTTTCTCGTCGCAGGTGCTGTCGGTTGTGCCTTTTCTGCTCTGGGTGCCATTCCTGTTCCAGTGGCTCAGATTCGTCTTGCGGAAGTGGGCGCCAGTACCGCTCGGCTGGAGACTTACTCCTGCGGCAGGCGCCGTGGTTGCCTTGGCTGTTCTAAACGGCCTCACTCCTTATACCGAGCTGAAGACGGCGTACGGCTTCAACATGTACTCGAACCTGGTCACGGCCCAGGGATCAACCAACCACTTCATCGTGCCGCAAACGCTTCCTTTGCGAGATGGCTACGAAGGACCCGTGGAGATAATTGAAAGCTCCGACCCAGGATTGCAGCTCTATCGCGACTTGGGCTATTTGATCGCCTACCCCCAGTTCCAGCGGTACTTGGTCGATCGGTCGGTGTCAGTGACTTTCATCAGGAACGGCGTCACTACCAGTCTCTCTGACACTCAGGCAGAAGAAGGCCTTGCTACTCCTGGCCCTTGGTGGTGGCGCTTCATGCCCCTACGTGCGCTCGATCAACAGTCACCGCCTCGTTGTCAGGATGTATTTCTGCCTGCCCTTTGACCTACGAATGCTGACCGTGACGACGCATCCCTTCGGTATTGTGCCCGCGGAATTTGGCAGGATTGCCGTACCAGGTCTCCCAAGGCGGAATGTCGTGAGTCACTACCGCACCCATGCCCACCATGACGCCCTCACCAATTGACAGCCTTTGGTGGATGGACACGTTTACCCCAACCCAAGCTTTGTCGCCGATCGTCACCGTTCCTGCCAAAACGGTGCCGGGAGCGATCGTGACGTGGTTGCCCACCTTGCAATGATGAGCGATGTGAACTCTGTCCATGAGATAGCAATCCGACCCAACCACCGACGGTCCCTGTAGGCAGCTGTGTTCGCGAATAACCGTTCGGTCACCGACAGTGACCTCTCCTTCTCCGACCCATTGGCCGGGGAGCTCGGCGGGTGTGCCGATGACCACGAGCGGACCAACCCAGACGTCCTGGCCGAGCTCGACTCCGGGGTAGATCACCGCGGTTGGGTGGATAAACGAACTCACAGTGACCTCACGAGTTCTCGATCCATACTTTCTTGCCATCGAAACGGGCTAGGACCCACGGTTTAAGCATCGCGATCCAGTCTCGACCAGGCCGAATTTTCGAGTACGAACCGGTTGCGGGATAACGCATGGTCGTGGGGACCTCAACACAGCGCACTTGAGGAGCTATAAGTGCCTTTGCGTATAAGTAGTACTCGAATGAATAGGTGTCGAGCCACTTTTGTTGCAAGCGATCATGTTCTGACTTTAGGAGATCGAGCCGGTAGGCCCGAAAGCCGTTGGTTGCGTCGGTCAATCGTTTCCCGGTAAGAACGCTCGCCGCCACGCTCACCAGTGGGATCGCGCCGCGCCTGAACCAAGGCAGATTGGGATAGCTTCCACCAACTAGAAATCTGCTACCGGTTACGTAGTCCGCTATTCCAGATCTAATTGGCTCAAGTAGCCGGGGCAACTCGCCCGCGAGCATCTTCCCGTTGGCGGCGATTCCACTGAGAATCGTAGCGTCCGGCTTGTCTCGCGGGTCGCGATTGCGACCCTATAGGCGCCGCCGACGCCGAGATTTCGATCAAGTCGAACAAAAGGCAACCCGCTCGTCTCAATCAGCGCGGATGACCGATCCGTCGAACCATTGTCGACAAGGAGATAATCGACACCGGGAACATTCGCATTCTTGATCTCATCGAGGACCGTCGGGAATTCACGCTCCTGGTTGAACACAGGCACAAAAACGAGCGTGTCGATCGGTGAGGACATCCAGTTTCAGAATATCGGAGGCCTGCCTTGGACCTGGATGGGGATTTGAAAGCTAGTTCTCTAGTCTCGTGCGATGGCCAGTGCCAAACAAGAAAAGCAGGCTGTTTTGGCAGTATTGGGCGGAGGGCAATGGGGGCCGCACCTAATCCGCAATTTCAATGACCATCGGTTCAGTCGCGTCAAAACCGTGGTGGAACCTCGAGCGGAGCGTAGAAGCGCTTTGGCGGAACGATTTCCTGGCGTTGATTTCCTGAGTGACCCAACCCAGGTCTTCTCAGATCAGTCGATCGATGCAGTTGTTATTTCGACTCCAACCTCATCTCATTTCGACCTTGTCCGCGCCGCGCTCGATGCGGGAAAGCACGTCTTCGTAGAGAAGCCAATCACTGACTCAGTTACACACGCCCGTGAACTCTGTGAATCCGCCGACCAAAGCAACTTGATTTTGATGGTTGGGCATGTGTTTCTTTTCAATCCGGCGATCACTGCAGCCAAGAGCCTGATCGATCAAGGTGACTTGGGCGAGCTCTACTACGGATCCATGCTCCGTACCAACCTTGGCCCAGTCCGGACAGACGTGAGCGCTGCATGGGACCTGGCAAGTCACGATGTCAGCATCGCCAACTACTGGCTCGGGACGAAACCGCTCGCAGTCTCTAGCCGTGGCGGGAGCTGGCTGAATGAAGGAATAGACGATGCGGTCTTTGCCACATTGGAGTATCCCAGTGGAGTACTCATTCACATCCACGCTTCGTGGCTTAGCCCCAGGAAGTCTCGCTTTATGACACTTGTGGGATCAAGGAAAATGCTTACGGTCAACGACATGGATTTGAGCGAACCACTACGTATCTACGACAAGGGGATCGAGGATGGCCCTCAAGAGGTGCACGACACCTTTGCCTCCTTCAGGGCCAACATACGGGACGGCGCGATCACGATTCCCAATGTTTCGCTCGGTGAGCCGCTTGCGCGCCGAGTGCGAAGAGTTCGTGGCCAGGCTCCTCGGAAAGAAGGATCAGACTTCCGACGGGTGGGCGGGTTTGGAAGTGGTGCGAGCACTGGCGGCGATGTCGTTGTCGGCCCAACGCAACGGAGCTCGGGTCAGTCTCGACGAGGTCGAATGAAACAGATCCCACTCGTCGACCTGGGCCGCCAGCTGGAACAGATTCGCGCTGAGGTTGAAGAGGGCTGGGCGACAGTTCTTGCCGAGTCGAACTTCATCCTCGGAAGCCCGGTCGCCGATTTCGAGAAAGCCTTCGCCCGGTTTTGCGAGACCCGGTTTTGTCTGGGGGTCGCCAATGGCACTGATGCGATTGAGCTAGTTCTTCGAGCGAGCGGTATCGGACCGGGGGACGAAGTACTCATTCCGGCCAATACTTTCATCGCCACTGCACTTGCGGTGCTGCGGGCAGGAGCGGATGTCCGCTTGGTCGACGCCGATCCCCGAGACCTACCTCATTGGACCAAGCAGCCATTTTGGAGCGCCGAACTCAGGAACACGAGCCGTGATTCCGGTCCATCTTTTGGACAGATCGCGCCGTGTGATCAACTGGCCGACCAGGCCGATTTGGTCTTGATCGAAGATGCCGCCCAGGCGCAAGGGGCACGGCGTTATGGACGTTCGATTGGCTCCTTTGGCATCGCCGCAGCAACATCGTTCTTTCCGGGTAAAAACCTGGGGGCGTTTGGGGATGCCGGCGCGATTCTGACCAACGATCCCGATCTAGCGACGAAGTTGACGGCGCTCCGAAACTGGGGTAGCACCGAGAAGTACCACCATCCCGAAGTCGGGTTCAACAGTCGCCTTGACACTCTGCAAGCGGTCGTGCTTTCGGCCAAGCTTTCTCGGCTCGCGCAATGGAATGAGGAGACGGGTGAAGGCCGCCTCTTTCTACGACCAGATGATCGGCGAGCGAGCCAAGCTGCCCGTGACGCTTCCAGGGAACGATCATGTATTCCACCTGTACGTGATCGAGGTCGATAATCGAGACGAAGTCATAGTCAAGATGCAGCGAGCGGGGATCGGCGTAGGGATTCACTACCCAGTTCCGATCCATCTTCAAGGAGCTCTTTCTCATCTCGGCCACAAAGCCTGGCGATTTTCCTAATACCGAGCGGGCCGCGAAGCGCATGCTGTCCTTGCCGATTTTCCCGGGCATCACCGAGACCGAGCAGGAGCAGGTGGTAGCGGCGCTTCTCAACGCTCTCGGGTAGGCAGCCGTGGGAACGATTCGCAGGGCCTCCTAGCCTTAGGGGTGATCCGCCCGCCGACGTGTCGAAGTCCCCGATGCTCCTGGCGCCTATATGTTCAAGGACGCCCATGGGCGGGTGATCTATGTGGGGAAGGCACTATCGATCCGGAAGCGGACGTCGAACTACTTCGCCCGGGAGCTGGGGGAGCGGACCCGGGCGATGGTCGAATCGGCCGATTCCCTCGAGTGGATCATCACCGATTCCGAGGTGGCGGCGGTGATGCTCGAGTACTCGCTGATCAAGACCCACCGGCCCCGTTTCAACATTCGCCTGGTCGATGACAAGTCCTACCCCTACCTGGCCATCACCCGTTCCGACGAGTGGCCCCGGGCCCGGGTGATGCGGGGAGCGAAACGGAAAGGCGTGGAGTATTTCGGTCCCTACGCCCACACTTACGCCATCCGCTCAACACTCGATCTGTTGCTGCGGACCTTTCCGATCAGAACCTGTACCGACGCCCTCTTCAAACGCCAGCGGGCCCAGGGACGCCCCTGTCTGCTCTTCCACATCGAGAAGTGCACGGGTCCCTGCGTAGGCGAGGTGACCCACGAGGTGTACGACAAGGACGTCGATGGGCTGGCCGCGTTCCTCCGGGGCAACACCGAGGCGGTCACCGGAGACATCCGCCAACGGATGCTCGATGCGTCGGGCCGCCAGGAGTACGAGCTTGCCGCCCGTTATCGGGACCGGTTGCGCGACGTCGAGCGTGCCTCCGAACGCCAGGAAGTGGTCACCGATCGGAGGGAGAACCTCGACCTGATCGCGACCTACGGCGACGACCTCGAAACGTCGGTGCAGGTGCTCTATGTCCGTTCCGGGCGGGTGGTGGGCCGGCTCGGTTCGATCATCGACCGCGTCGAAGACGTCAGCGAAGGCGGTTTGATCGCCAGCTTGCTGCGCGAGCTCTATGGCGACGAACAGCCTCCCCGCGAGGTTTTCGTGGCGAGCCTTCCCGAGGATGCCGACGTCTGGCAGGCGTGGCTCGAGGAGCGGCGCGGGGGACGGGTATCGCTTCGGGTTCCCCAACGGGGATCCAAGCGACGGCTGCTGGAAACCGCCACCGTCAACGCCCGCGAGGCGTTTGCCCGGCATCGACTGCGCCGCCAGTCCGATCACAATGCCCGGGCGAAGGCGTTGCGCAGCCTCCAGGTTGCACTCGGTCTGCCCGAAGCCCCGCTACGGATCGAGGCGTTCGACGTCTCCACCCTGCAGGGCACCAACACTGTCGCTTCGATGGTGGTGCTCGAAGACGGCCTCCCCAAGCGGTCTGATTACCGGCGCTTCCGGATCAAAACCGTCGAGGGCCAGGATGACTTCGCCTCGATGGAGGAAACCGTGCGGCGTCGCTTCACCGCCTATCTCCGCGAGCAGCGCAAGGGCCCGGCCGAGCAGGGCAAGTTCAGATATCCGCCGTCGCTGGTCCTGATCGATGGCGGGCCCGGTCAGCTCGGCCGGGCTTCAAAGGTGCTGGCGGAGCTCGACCTGGCGATCCCTGTCGCCGGGCTCGCCAAACGGATGGAGGAGGTGTACCTCCCGGGCCAACCGGAGCCGATCCGCATCCCGCGCGATGAGGAAGCGCTCTACCTGCTGCAGACGGTGCGCGACGAGGCCCATCGCTTCGCCATCACCTATCACCGCAACCTCCGCTCGAAACGCATGATCGACTCTTCCCTCGACGCGGTCGAGGGCATCGGGCCGACTCGGAAGAAGGCGCTGATGAGTCGGTTTGGCTCGCTGAAACGGATCCGGGAAGCCTCTCGGGAGGAACTCAAGGAAGTGCTCCCCGATGGGGTTGCCGCCGAGCTGTACTCTGCGCTGCGGGGTTGAGATAGTCGAACAGAACGAGACCGCCCAAGTTCAGCCTCGACCGGAAGTCCTGGTCGTGTCCGGCATGTCGGGGGCCGGCCGCTCCTCGGCCGCCGAGGTACTTGAGGATCTCGGCTTCTCGGTGATCGACAACCTTCCGCCTCAACTCATCGCCCAGGCGATCGCGCATCACGATGTGCCGGAGCGGAGAAGGCGTCTGGCGGTCGTGATCGACAGCCGGGTGGGCGAGACGGTGGAACCTCTGTTGTCCGCCATCGATGAGCTCGACGGGCAAGGGATCCACACCCGCGTTCTGTTCCTTGACGCCGAGGATGGGAATCTCGTGCGCCGTTACGAGGAGAACCGCCGACCGCACCCGCTGCGCAAAGGAAGCCTCGTCGAGTCGATCACCGCCGAACGGGCGCTGCTTTCGCAACTGCGAGAGTCCGCCGACGTGGTCATCGACACCACCGACCTCAACATCCACCAGCTCCGTCAGCCAGTTGGAGGACCTCTTCGAGGAGTCGACCGAGCCGCATCCGATGCGGGTTTCGGTGACCTCCTTCGGCTACAAGCACGGCTTGCCCCGCGACGTCGATTTGGTTTTCGACGTTCGTTTCCTCCCCAATCCCCACTGGGTGGCCGAACTCCGGCCACTCCGCGGCACCGATCCACCGGTGCGCGACTACGTCATGTCCTTTCCCGAGGCGACTCTCTTCCTTGAAAAGGTGAAGGACCTGTTGTCTTTCCTGATCCCTCGTTTCGAGGCGGAGGGGAAGAGCTATCTGGCGATCGGCATCGGCTGCACCGGTGGGCACCACCGCTCGGTGGCCCTGGCGGAGGAAATCCGGGCCTGGCTCGAGGAGCAGGAATTGGCGACGGGGATGCGACACCGGGACGTCGACACGTGACAGTGGTCGCCACCAAGCCCCAACTCGAGACGATCGAATCGGGATTGGCGGGACCGCGTGTTGTGGCCCTCGGCGGCGGGCACGGTCTCGCTTGCACCCTCAAGGCTGTCAAGGAATACGCCTCCGAGATCACCGCCATCGTGGCGGTGGCCGACGACGGCGGCTCCTCGGGACGACTCACCAGCGGACTCGGGGTGCCCCCTCCGGGCGACGTCAGGCGGTGCCTGCTCGCCCTTGCTCCCGAGGGGTCAATCTGGGCCGACCTCTTCGCCCATCGTTTCAGCGGCGGCGACATCGAGGATCATTCGCTCGGGAACCTGCTCCTCGCTGCCTTGGCCGACATCACTGGTGACTTCGCCACCGGGGTTGACGTGGCTGGTCAGATCCTCAACATCGTCGGCAAGGTGGTGCCGGCGGCCATCGAGCCGGCCGAGCTGCGGGCCGTCGCCGGCGGTCGCGAGGTGGTCGGTCAGGCCGCTATCACCAAGGCTCGCAACATCGAGACCATGTCTTTGGGCCCCGACGACCTCGCTCCCAACCCGAAGGCGGTGGAGGCGATCCGGGCGGCCGATCAGCTGATCCTGGGTCCGGGCAGCCTCTATACCTCTCTTGATGGCTGTGCTTCTCGTCCCCGGCATCGCCGAGGCCTGGCAGGAATCGTTGGCCCGCAAGTACTTCGTCCTCAACCTCATCGACCAGGACGGCGAGACGCTGGGGATGACCGGAGCCGATCATGTCCGAGCGCTGGCGTCGATCGCCGGGATCGGCGGCCCCGGGGTGATCATCTCTCATGAGGGGGCACTCGACGTCCCGGCAGATCACCAAACCGTTGTGATCGAGGCGGAGGACGCCTTCGTGTGGGGTTGGGACGTTATGGCAGCTGATCTCGCCGCGACGGGGACGGATTGGCCCGAGCACGATGCCGCGTCGCTGAGCCGCGTCCTGTCCAAGTTCGGAAAGAGTTAGTTCGAGCGTCGGAGCTGTTGCCAGATCACCGCGAGAGTTCTTCTCGTCGTTGCCCCGATGTCCATCTTCGACTCGCCCTCTTTCTGGTCGTAGCGGAGAATCAAAGGCACCTCCCCAAAGATCACGTCGGGCTCGCGGCGAATCTTGAGGAGGATGTCCACCATGACCTGGAATCCGTCCTGGTCGAAAAAGGAGTCGCCGCTCTCGCTCGTTATGCGCTTGAGGACTCCGACGTCGTAGGCACGGAAACCGCACGTGTAGTCGCGGACGCCTTTGGTAGGAAAAAGGACCCGCATCATCAGCGAAGCCCCGTGACTCAACAACCGGCGCAATAAAGGAACTCCGCGCACGCGTGAACCGGGGCGGTAGCGCGAGGCGATGACGACGTGATGCCCCTCCCGGACCATTCGCACCATGCGGGCGATCAAGCCTGGCGTGTGAGTGTTGTCAGCATCGAGGGTGACCAGGATGTCGCGCTCACCCCCCTCTTTGCAGACCATGAGCATTCCATCGCGCACGGTTGCCCCGAGACCTTGATTGACGCCATGCCGTTCGACTGTGATCGGAAGCGCCCGGGCAGCCTCGGTGGCAACCTCGAAGGTGCGATCGGTCGACCCATCGTCGACCACGATGACCCGGTAGGCAAGGCCCTCATCCGAAAGCGACTCGTCGATCCGGGTGAGAAGCGCGGGCAGGCCAAACTCCTCGTTGAAGGCAGGGAGCACGATCCAGATCAGACGTCTGGCAGTCATACGGTTCTATTCGTTATCGGTTCCCGCTCGCTCGGGCTTGCGGGATAGTCCCGTGGTGCCGTCACCGGCGGCGGTGTTGCCGCGCTGCAGCCACCTCTTTTCAAGAAAATGCCACGAGGCCGCGGCAACGAGGAGTGGCATAATGGCCTGCCAGAACAGTGGACGCAGAGGCAGGAGGTCCCAGGGCAGCCAGATCAGGACACCATGCCACAGGTAGAGACCATAGGAAATACGTCCGAGCCAGCGCAATGGGCTCCACTCGAGCCATGGAATGGTTTGGGAGGTAGCGCCCAAGACGGCAATGGCGGACAAGCCAGCGATGGGAACAACACCCCAACGAAAAGATGGATGGGTGAAATGGATTGTCATGTTGGCGATGCCCACCAATGCCGCCACGGCTACGCGGTGGCTTGCCGAGACACTTGGCCGACACGACCCTCCAGCCTGCCGATGGCGAGGGTCGCTCCCAGCAATAGGGCAAAGGCATTGGCGTCGGTGCCGAACCCAACTCGGGGATCGGAGCCTTCTCCGAATGCGAGAAATAGCCGCCACCCTGTGAATGCGAGACTGCGGACCACAGCGTGAGCCGCCAGCGAAGGCGAGCGGGAATGGCCGCCAGGAGCATCGGCCAGAGCAAATAGAAGTGTTCTTCGACGGCCAGAGACCAGGTGGGAGTCAGCTGTGCCATGTCTCGACCGAAAATCGAGGCGTAGTTGGAGACGTAGCCGAGGACCGGCCATGCAATCGGCCACCACCTTTGGGCGGCTTCGAAGACAAAGGTCAGCAGCGCCAGGTAGCCAAACAGACGCCGAACAGAGCAGGGAGAAGTCGGCGAGCTCTGCGCTCATAGAAATGTCGAAAGTCGATCGCGTCCGGTGGAGTCCAGTTCTCGGCAGAGAATCGTCGTGATGAGAAAGCCGGAGAGAACGAAGAAGACGGTCACTCCGTAGCTGCCCGCCCGAAATGCGCCAAACGGAAGGTGGTAGGCGAAAACCAGCAAAATGGCTAGGCCCCTCAGCCCTTCTAGGCCGGGCCAAAAGGTTGATTCGATAGTTTGGAGTCGGCGGTCATCTTCTTCTGTGAGAGCTGAATCGAGTATCGGCCATGGCGACGCGGGGCAAAAGGAATCCGGGGCGATCGGGGATAGCAATTCTCGTGACTTTCGGGGCACTCTTGGTTGCATTCGGTTTCCGTTCCATCGTTGGCGTAACGGGGAACTACGGCCCCTCTGATCTCCAGCGTTTCGAAGCCGTCGCGGGCATTGATCTTCCGGACTGGTACGGCAAGGAGCCCTTTCTGCTCACCTGGACGAGAGGGAGACGGGCAGGTATTTCTCACGCTCGCCGCCGACCCACTGCTCCGAAGCCAGGGACGCCGCGTACTCAGTGTTGACTACCGGCTGCCACGGATCGGCTACTCGCTCGCAGGTGCGGCGCTCGTACTTGGGCGAGAGGATTTACTACCGATCGGCTTCTTGCCGCGAACGCCCTGGCAGTTGCGCTGTTGGCTTTGACCACGAGCGAGCTAGCTATACGCGACCGTCGATATTGGTGGTTGCTCGCCAATCCCGCCGTGCTGATCGGGTTTGCCGGGGATTCGGCTGAGCCGTTGGGGGTCTTCGTACTCGTGGCGGCAATCGCAGCCACGCGAGATCCGGAGCCTCCGCGGGACTCGGGGCAGCTCTGGGTTGATCCGTCCCGACTACGGTCTGACGCTCGGTGCAGCAAACGAGCCGTTGGCGGCTGTTGCTGGATGGCTCGCTTCGGCGGGTTCCGCTTTCCTGATTATCGCCTCGGCTGGGTTGGGATCGACCTGGGGAGCAGGCAATCTGACGTGGCCTTTCGTGGGCTACCTCGAAGCGTGGGATACACACCAGGTCGCCGATCGGCTGCTGCTTGCGGTTGTGGTGCTTGCGGCCATGCTGACTATCGGATACAGCGTCATTGTTCGAGGCTTGGCTCGGTTTTCGTTTTTCCTCGTCGGAATGGTCACGCTCTGCTACAGCATTTCTGTGCTCGACCTCACCACCAACCTCGTGCGTCTCACGGCGCCGCTACCGGTGTTGTGGGTGTTCGGGTTGGTTGGAAAGAAAGCGCAACTAACGTCGCTGCCCGATGGCGGCGTATCTGACCCTTGACGCGCTTGAAGTTGCCGGGCGTCGGGTATTGGTCCGATCTGACCTCAATGTTCCGATCGAAGACGGCGAGATCACCGACGACTTTCGGCATCGAAGCTGCCCTGGAGACGATCCAGACGTTGCGCGAACGCCGGGCGAAGGTGATCGTTTGCTCTCATCTCGGCCGCCCGAAGGCCCGCGAGCCCGAGTTCTCGCTGCGGCCGGTCACGGCGAGGCTGGCCGAGCTGGGAGGCTTTGTCGCCCGCCAGGCCCCTGACGTCGTGGGTCCGGGGGTGGAGCGGATCGTGTCGGACATGGTGGCCGGTGACGTCGTGGTGCTGGAGAACACCCGTTTCGAGCCGGGGGAGACGAAGAACGATCCCGGACTCGCCTTCGCCCTCTCGCAACTCGCCGAGCTATTCGTCGAAGATGCCTTCGGGTCGGTGCATCGCGCCCATGCCTCGACCGTGGGGGTAGCGGAACGATTGCGGTCGGCGGCGGGTCCGCTGCTGGTCAATGAACTCGAATCACTCGGTCGCCTGCTCGAGTCGCCTGCTCGTCCGTATGTGGTGGTGCTCGGCGGAGCGAAGGTGAGCGACAAGCTCGGAGTGATCGCCAATCTGTTGCCCCGGGTCGATTCGATGCTGATCGGCGGCGGGATGTGCTTCACCTTGCTCAAAGCCCAAGGAGTCGACGTCGGCAAGTCGATGGTGGAAGACGATCAAGTCGAATCGGTCAAAGGCCTGTTGGAAGGGGCCGACGGCGAGAAGATCGTCCTCCCTACCGACCTCGTGGTCGCTGATCGCTTCGCGGAAGACGCCGAGCACCAGGTGGTGGCGCTCGACTCGATCCCGGAGGGCTGGCTGGGTCTGGATATCGGACCTGACACGTCGAAGCTGTTTGCCCAGATCGTTACTGGCGCAGCATCAGTCTTCTGGAACGGACCGATGGGAGTCTTCGAATGGGAGGCTTTTCGCGGAGGAACCGAGGCAGTGGCGAAGGCGCTCGCCGCCAACTCGGGCTTCACCGCCGTGGGCGGCGGGGACTCCGCGGCGGCCCTCGGTGTGCTCGGTCTCGAAGATGATGTCTCCCATCTCTCGACCGGCGGCGGGGCCGGATTGGAACTGCTCGAAGGCAAGGAGTTGCCCGGAGTCGCCGTGCTAAAGAGATGGGTCGATGGCTGAGGCTCGACGCAAAGACTTAATGGTGGGGAATTGGAAGATGAACGCCAACCACCTCGAGGCGATCCAGATGGTGCAAAAACTTTCCTTCCGGCTCGACCGAGGGGACTACGACCGAATCGACGTGGTGGTTTGCCCCCCTTTCACCGCCCTGCGTTCTGTGCAGATCCTGATCGAAACCGACCGTTTGGCCATCCAGATGGGAGCACAGCACGTCTACTGGGAGGAGAAAGGCGCCTTTACCGGCGAGGTCAGCGCTCCCATGCTGGCCAAAATGGGAACTCGTTATGTGATCTGCGGGCACTCGGAGCGACGTCAGCTCTTCGGGGAAACCGACGCCATGGTCAATCGCCGGGCAAAAGCGGTAATCGCTCACGCCATGACCCCGATCGTCTGCGTGGGGGAGACCCTCGAGCAGCGTGAGGGAGACGAAACCGAGTCGGTGGTGGTGTCGCAGCTGAAAGCCTCCCTGGCCGGGATCGATGCCCAAGCTGTCACGAATCTGGCAGTGGCCTACGAGCCGGTGTGGGCCATTGGGACCGGTCGCAACGCCAGCGCCGACGACGCCGGGGCCGTTTGCCAGCTCATCCGCGACACAGTGGCGGAGCTCGCCGGGGAGGAGGCGGGAGCGGGGATGAGGATCCTCTACGGTGGCTCGGTGAACGCAGGCAACATCAAAGGGTTCATGGCCAAACGCCATATCGACGGCGCCTTGGTGGGGGGAGCCTCGCTCGACCCCGACAGCTTCGCCGCCGTCTGCCGGTACTGGGTATGAGTTTCAAACTGGTTCTGATCCGCCATGGGCAGTCGACCTGGAATCTCGAGAACCGCTTCAGCGGCTGGACCGACGTTCCTTTGACCGAGCTCGGGATAGAGGAAGCCCGGCAATCGGGACGGCTGATGATGGCTGAGAAGCTCACCTTCGGGGTGGTGCACACCTCGGTCCTCGTCCGCTCGATCAAGACGGCCGAAATCGCTCTCGAAGAGATGGGACTTTCCTGGCTCCCGGTCACTCGCCACTGGCGGTTGAACGAACGCCACTACGGCGCGCTGCAGGGCCTCAATAAGAAGGAGACCGCCGAACGCCACGGAGCCGAACAGGTGCAGATCTGGCGCCGGAGCTACTCGGTGGCGCCCGACCCGCTCGAGGTCGATGATCCTCGCCATCCGCGGAACGATCCGCGCTATGCCGCGCTGCCCCCGGAATTGCTGCCCGCCACCGAGTGTCTGAAGGACGTGGTCGAGCGGATGCTGCCCTATTGGTATGACCGGATCGTGCCGGATGTGCTCGAGGGACGCCAGCCGTTGATCGTCGCCCACGGGAATTCGCTGCGTGCCCTGGTCAAGCACCTCGATGGCCTCAGCGACGAGGAGGTAGTGGACCTCAATCTGCCGACGGGGGTGCCACTGGTCTACGAGCTCGACGACATGATGGCCAGAGTCGAAAGCCGCTTCCTCGGCGACGCCGAAGCCGTCGCCGCTGCTGCTGCGGCCGTGGCGAGACAGGCCGGCTAGAGCTTCTCGTCGGGTAACATTCGTCCCGAGTCGCTGACTCATCCCACCTAGTTGAGGTTCCATTCATGCAGGCATTAACCGTCGTCGTCGTGGTGTTCCACGTCATCTTCTCGGTCGCGATGATCGTGCTCATCCTCCTCCACGCCGGCCGCGGCGGTGGGATTGGGGAGATGTTCGGCGGCGGGTTTGGTCCCGCCAACATGCGCGGTTCGACTGTCGTCGAGCGCAACCTCGACCGGCTTACGGTGGGAGCCGGGATCCTCTTTGCGATCACCACCGTGACCCTGGTCTTCCTGCTCTCCTAGACCCCTCGCATATAATTCCGGACCCCACACACGTCGGAGTGCGTTAGCCCTCCCGGATACAATTCCGGACCCACACACGTCGGAGTGGCGGAAATGGCAGACGCGCTAGGTTGAGGGCCTAGTCCCCGAAAGGGGGTGGGGGTTCAAGTCCCCCCTCCGACACCAGCTGATCGCTTGGGAGCTAAAGGTCGGGGCTTAAGGCGCCGATCAGAAGCGATAGAGCTCTTCACTGGAGGCGCAGCGATGGTCTACCGAAACGCTGGATCCATCAGCCTGATGATTCAACTCGGCATTGCGCTTCTGTCCGCTCTCATGGTGGCTGTTGGATCCCGGTGGAGCACATTTCGCCGGCGAGCACGTGAGTCGGCTTGGTCTCCGAGCGAGGCAAGCCGGCTCAGGGAACAGGCGCGAAAGAGCCGGCCGGCGGCCTAGCCCGCGTCCCCACGACCACTCCTAAGAAGTTGAGCAGCGGCTTTGCCATGATCGCGCAAGTCGAGACGCCCGAAGTTGAAATGGTCCCAAACCGGGACGAGGCGACTCGGTCGACCGATCCCGCTCGAATCCTTGTCATGCTCCTCGCGGCGTCGACGGTTGTCCCTGCCTCGGTGTATCTCGATTACGCCGCAACCCTGCCTTCGTTCGATAGCTTTGTACTTAGTGGCTAGTGGCAGTTTCGTGCTGCTCGGGAGTGTTGTCGGACTTCTCTACTTGCGTTTTAGAAGCGAAGTCTTTGTGGTTGCCGCCGCTTTGGTTTGGATCGTTTTCAGCATCTTTGGAAGAGTCTTCAGCCAGACCGGCTCGGGGATTTTCAGGTTTGTCATACTGCTTCTGTTACTCGGATTCGTTGCCCTCCTGTTGCGAATTTTCCGGGCGAAAATCATCACTTGGTTCCTGATCGCGAGCGTCGATGTCTCTGGTTGCCACTACGGTGCAGTTGGCGATGGTGCCCTCCGCATCAACGGGGCTGGAACTCGTCGCCTGTAACGGTTGCGCTCGATCGAACCCCAGGGCAGTTTCTACCTCATCATTGTCGATGGCTACGGTCCGCTGTCCGATGGCACGGCCGAAGAGTCAGAATTCCTGAGCAATCTCCAGGATGCGAACTTGGCGGTCGTGGGTGACGCCGTTGCCAATTACTCCTTCACGTATTCATCTTTGTCCAACATGCTCTCCCTGGGCCACGAGTTTCGAAGTGATGTCGGCCGGAGCGTTGAGATATTTGGATCGATGCAGGGGAAGAACCAGATGCGTTCTGTCTTTGAGCAAGCTGGCTGGAAGTACGTTCATGTCGAGAGCGATTGGACTGGAACCAGGTGCGGACCATCGGTCGAAACTTGTCTCGAGAATGGCTGGGTCGACGACTTCGTTTGGGAGGTCGCCGAGTGTGTCGTACTTTGGACCGCACGTGGCAAGAATCATTCCGAGCCCCCACGTCTCGCAGGGTTTGCGGAGCCTCGAAACTCTCAATCTCGCTAAAGCCGATACGGGCAGCGACTTCGTTTTTGCACACGTTCTGCTGCCACATCCTCCACTGCAGCTGCATGCCGACTGCGAAGTCGAAATCGACCAACGCTTTCTCGGCCAGGCCTACCAACTACCTGGGCCAAACGAAACCAGCGAGGCCGAACGAGTGGCGGCGTATCGAGCCCAGCGGACTTGCCTGAATACGAAGCTGATGGAGGTCGTCACCAGTCTCCCGAAGGACGCGAGCGTGGTTATCACCTCCGACCACGGTCCCGACCTGGCCGGCCAGCTCCAAAAGATTCCGCAGATCTGGACCGACCAAGACATCGAACAACGGCTGCGAATCTTTCACGCGGCGCGTTTGCCCGACGGGTGTGAACCGAGCGCGCAGCACGATCTCGTCAACCTGGTTCGCTCCGAAGTGGCCTGTGTCACCGGCGCCTCGTTGCCACCCATCGAGCCGTACTTCGAGATCTCGCCGTTTCTCTGGTCCGAGGATCAGCCGCGAGTGTTGACCGAGGACGAGCTTTCAGTCTGGCTCGATGATCACTAGGGGATCACAATCACATCGCGGAGGTCGTCGCACAGAGCGCTCAGGTCGCAACCGTGACCCTCAGGAAAGTTGCAGGGATAGAAGTGGCGTCCTTGCTCGGGCTTGCGTTTTGACTGTTGAACAGGGTTTCCAACTCGGTCTGCAGCTCAGCCTCGCGGCCGTTTGCGGCAGCGGCTTCGAACGCGTTCATGGTCGGCCCGTAGAAGGTCCTGAACTCGGCAAGCAGCTCCGATGGTGTGCCCGGGAAGTCGAACGTATAGGTGTCCCTTTTGAACGAGATTTTCTCTGCAGGTATACCCGCGCCTTCGAATCGCTCGATCACGTTCGCCTCCACCCCCCAGGTCATGGGGCTGATAAACCCTTCTGGAGGCGGCGGCGAATAGGCAGAGCTGATCTTCAGGATCTGGGCAACCAGCGTCGGGTCGTTGGGAATCCAGTTCCCCATGACGATCCGACCGCCTGGTCGGGCCACACGGACCATTTCCTTGGCGACGTCGAATGGCTTCGGCGCAAACATCGCTCCAAAGATGCTGACGACTCGGTCGAAGCGGTCGTCCTCGAGTTCATGGAGATTCGATGCATCGCCTTCCTGGAACCTGATGTTGGTGAGGCCGAGGCTCTTCGCTCGTGCCTTGCCCGCCTCGACAAGGTTGCGAGCGATGTCGACGACCAGCACGTTCGCCCCGCGTTCGGCTGCTGGTATGGCAGTGGTTCCGTCGCCGCCTCCGAGGTCCAAGACTTCGAGCCCCTCCGTGATTTCCAGATCTTCGATCAGCGCCTTGCCGCTTTCTCGCATGGTCGCCGCAATGCGCGTGAAGTCACCCTTCTCCCAAAGTGCTTTGTTCGGATTCACGGTTGAAGTCATTTCGTACCTCCGGTTGACGACTGTGGGCCGAGTTCTACTACCCGGCGTTCCAAGTTGTTGTCCGGTGGTGGTCGATTCCTGACAGCTTGGGCTAGCCGATCAAAGGGCGTCAGTCTGGCTCGATGATCACTAGAGGGATCTCGCGGCTCGTGCGCCTCTGGTATTTGTTGTAGTCGGGCCAGATCTCGGCCATCCGCGGCCACAGTCGCGCTCGCTCCTCTTCATTGGCGGTGCGTGCCTGACCAGAGAATCGATCCGGACCGACTTGCACGTCCACCTTCGGCTCCGCCCGCAGGTTCAAGTACCACAGGGGATGGTTCTTGGCGCCACCCATCGAGCCCACCACCATGTAGCGGTCACCGTCCCGGCCATAGATCAATGCCGTTCGCCGCAACTTCCCCGTCTTCCTACCACGCGTTGTCAGCAACAGGTTCGGGACACCCTGCCAGATATGCCCCTTCCTCCCATCGGTCTCAACGTAGCTTTTGATGTGGCGGGCGACCCAACCCGTAGGGGAGTCGAAGACCGGTTCTTGGTTCGTCATGCCGCGGCTCAGTGCGGCCTCACCGAGTAGGAGCAGTTGTAGGCACCGCTCAACATGTGCGAAACGCGCTCCACCTTCGCTTCCGGCAGGACTGTGCGGATGAACTCGAGCTCGCTCCCGCAGGCCTGGCCATAACGCATGGCGATACCCAGGATCGCGCAGTTGTGTTCGACGATCGAAAAACTTCCGTCATCGTTTGCGACGGCTTCAGCCAAGTAGCCGTCGTCGTCGAGGATCTTTGCCAGCTCGACCATCTTGTCTGCGAGAGTCGGGAGGGGCTCGAGTCGCTGCCGGGCGGAGTCGATTCTCCGTTGCCGGCGACGATTGAAAATCGCGTCCATCAGCGCGGGATCCGCCTCCCCGACATAGTCGAGCAGCTCATTCGTCAGTTCCGCATACGCCCGGGGATAAAGCGCGTCTGCGGCCGAGGTGAGTGAATAGAGATAACGCGGTCGCCCAGGTCCGGTGCGGCTCTCGGTAACCGCCACCAAGCCGTCTCTTTGCAGCCCTGTGAGTTGCTGACGGACCGCCGAAATCGTCAATTCGGCCGACCCGGCGAGTTCTTCCACTCCCAGCTCGCCGCTTCTTTTCAGCGTGTTGAGCAAAGTCCTTTTGGTTGGGGGGAGAGCTGTGAGCGCGGGATGCTCGACGACTGCCATTTGGCGACAGTCTAAAGAACGGAGTGGTTTTCCACAATAAAACCAGAGATTTCTTGTTTTATTATCCCGCAACGAATAGAGTCGCAAAGCAATGGACCGTACGAAGCTGAAGGATTGGGTCGAGCAGCTGCGGTTGGCCTGGGAGGGCGCCGAGCCGGCTCGAGCGGCCTCGCTGTTCACCGAAGAAGCGGTTTATCAAAACGATCCCTTTCAACCTCCATTGCGTGGTCGGCCCGAGATCGAGCGTTACTGGGCCACCGCCACTGAAAACCAAAGCGACCTGGTCGTCACGATGGGCGAACCCTTGCTCGATGGAAACCGGGCTGTGGTCGAATGGTGGACCACGACCAACGACGCGACCGATTGCGGCGCCCTGGTGCTGAGCTTCGAGGGGGAAAAGTGCCAGGGCCTGCGTGAGTATTGGAACCTCGCCGAGGGTCGGCTCGCCGCACCGGAAGGCTGGGGATCGTGAGTCCGGTCGCGCTTGTCACCGGGGGCTCTCGCGGACTCGGCCTGTCCCTGGCCAGCGCCCTCGTTGAACGCGGTTGGTCGGTGGTGATCGACGGGCGCGATCAGGATGCGCTCCGCGAGGCAGCCGCCGCGATCAACGCCGAGCAAGTGGTAACTATCGCCGGAGACGTTTCCGATCCGGACCATCGAAAGCAGCTAGTGGCGACAGTTGAAGAACTGGGAAGCCTCGACCTCTTGGTCAACAACGCGTCCTTCTTGGGGCCATCTCCCCAGCCGCGTCTCGCTAGCTACGAGCTCGAGACCTTTCGCCAGGTTTATGAGATCAACGTCGTGGCTCCGCTGTCCCTTCTCCAGGTATTCCTCCCCCTGCTGAGGCGGAGCCACGGCGTCGTCATCAATGTCACCTCCGACGCGGCGATTGAGGGCTACGAAGGTTGGGGCGGATATGGATCGTCTAAGGCTGCTCTCGAACAGCTGACCCGGGTCCTCGCTGCGGAGGAGCCGGACCTCTCCGTCTATTGGGTCGATCCCGGCGACATGAACACCCGCATGCAACAAGAGGCGTTCCCCGGCGAAGACATCAGCGATCGCCCTCCACCCGAGGCAAGCGTTCCCGGATTGTTGCGATTGATCGAAGAACGGCCACCGGCCGGTCGATACCAAGCCCGCCAGCTGGCCTGAGATGACCGCGCCGGCTCTGGACTTCGCCCTTCCCCCTGAGCTTGAGCGTGGCGATCCACCGAGCCGGCGCGACGATGTTCGGCTCATGGTTGGGTTCCGGGCCGATCTCGGGATCGTGGACACAACCTTCGCCCGGTTGTCGGACTTCCTCCGCTCCGGTGACGTTCTAGTGATCAACACCTCGGCCACACTGCCGGCGGCGGTTGCCGCCGTGGCCGAGTCGGGCGAGGAGGTCATCGTTCACTTTTCTTCCCGCCTCCCCAACGACACCTGGACCGTCGAGGTGCGCCATCCTGAGGGACTTGGCTATGGGCGCTATCCCGATTTCGCCGGTGGCCAACTGCAACTGGAGGGGGGCGGGGTAATCCGGGCCCTGGAACGTCATCCCGTGGCGACGCGGTTATGGGTAGTCAGTATCGATGTTCCCGGCGACTTTCGTGACTATCTGCAGCTCTACGGCCGGCCGATTCGATACGGACACGCCGGCGGAAAGTGGCCGCTCGAGGCTTATCAAACCGTCTATGCCCGCGAGTTCGGCTCGGCAGAAATGCCCTCGGCCGGACGTCCCTTCACCACTGAAATTCTGACCAGTTTGCTGGCAGGCGGCATCGCTGTTCTCCCGATTGTCCTCCACGCCGGAGTGGCGTCGCTTGAAGAAGGCGAACAACCGGCCGAGGAGTACTACGAAGTACCAGAGGCGACGGCGGTCGCGGCCAACGCTCTTCGCTCGGCGGGCGGACGCCTGATCGCGGTGGGAACGACAGTGGTTCGAGCCCTTGAAACCGTGGCTGACGAATCCGGCGGGGTGCATGCAGCTACCGGCTACACCGATCTGCTCATCGAATCATTCAGCGCCGTCCGCGCGATCGACGGATTGTTAACCGGCTGGCATGAACCAAAGGCGTCGCATCTCGAACTGGTCGAAGCAATTGCCGGACGCGAGCTGCTCGAGTCGATGTACCGCCAGGCGGTTGCAAGCGGCTACGCGTGGCACGAGTTCGGCGACAGCTGTCTCATCCTTCCCTAACCTCTCCGGCTACACCTTGACGGCCCGAAAAGGGGACGGCTAGAAAAATGCCCACGAGCAAGAAGCCCAAGCTTGCGCAGAAGCCGGTGACCGGTCCCGCCTCGTACTTTCCATCGATCGAGAAGCAGTACGGCCGGCCCATCGACGAATGGAAACAACTCATCCGCGAGAGCGGTCTGACCAAGCACAAGGAGCTGGTCGACTGGCTCAAAGCGGAATTCGGGATTGGGCACGGCCATGCGACCGCGTTGGTGGCCTCGACTCTGGCCGACGATCGGCATTAGCGGCGGGGCGACCGCTCCAGGTCGAACACTGACCTAATCCGCTCAGCCTCAGCTGTCGAAGCCAAAACCGTGAGGCGATCACCGGCATGGAGAACGGTCGGACCCTGGGGCACGAGGTAGCGGTCGTCGCGGGCGATCAGTGAGACCCACGTCCCCGGCGGCAGGTCGAGCTCGACGATCCGATGCCCGCCGACCCAGGAGCCGTGCGGGACCTCGATCTCCACCAGCGAACGGCGCAATTGGCCCCCCGTGATGAGCTCGGGCCGGTCGGACTCGATCGTGTTCTTGCCGAGGCGAAGCCAGCCGGCAACCGTTGAGATGGTGGTTCCCTGGACAGCCAGCGAGAGGAAAACGACGAAGAACACCGCGTGGAAGATGGTGTCGGCGCTGGCAATTCCGGCCGCGAGCGGGAACGTGGCGAGGACAATCGGCACGGCTCCCCGTAACCCCACCCAGGCGAGGAGCGCCTTGTCTCGCCAGGTGAAGTGAAAGAAGGCCAGCGCCACGAACACCGCCAGGGGCCGGGCGAGAAACATCAGGATCAGCGCCAGGCCGAGACCCGGCAGGGCCACCGCAGGCAGGTCTGACGGGAATACGAGGAGCCCGAGCAAAAGAAACATGGCGATCTGCATCAGCCAGCTGACGCCGTCATGGAACCTGCCGATCGTCCTTTTGTGCACCAGCCGGTGACGGGACATGCTGAGGCCGGCGAGGTAGACCGCCAGGAATCCGCTGCCTTCGACCGCAGTGGTCGCGGAAAAGACCAACAACACAATCGCCACGGTGAGCACCGGATAGAGCCCCTCATACTCGAGTCGGAGGCGATTGATCAGCCAGATCGCGCCCTGCGCGAGCAGTAACCCGATTACGCCCCCGAGGACGAATTGCCTGATGCACCAGAAAGGCGAGCGAGGTGGCTGAGGCTCCTGGGGATACGATGAGCTCGGTGATCCCGATGGTGAGTATGACGGCGATCGGGTCATTGCTGGCCGACTCGAACTCGAGCAAAGGTCGCAGGCCCCGCCGCAAACCGATGCTGCGGGCGCGCAAAACGGAGAAGACAGCGGCAGCATCGGTGGGGGCAACGATGACCCCGACCAGCAGACCCACCAGGATCGGGAAGTCGAAGATGACGCTCGCCGCGACCCCGGCGACGGCGGCGGTAACCACGGTGCCGATAGTCGCCAGCGAGAGCCCGGGCACCAGCACCGGCTTGACTTGGCTCCAGCGGGTGTCGAGCCCTCCGGAGAAGAGAATGAAGGCGAGAGCCAGCGAGCCCACTTGGCTGGTCAACGAGGCATCGATGAATTCGATCCCGCCCGGACCGTCCGAGCCCGCGGCCATCCCGATGATCAGGAACAGGAGAAGGGCGGGTATGCCGAAACGGCCGGAAATCTTCCCCGCCAGCACCCCGGCCAGGAGGAGGAGGGCGACCACGAAGAGAGGGGCGACCGTTGCCATCGGGCTTAGGGAAACAGCTTTGGGACGGAAAACACAGATCCCGGTGTCGAGACCGAGGTCTCAACTCCGGGATCTGATGACTGCTTTATACCCATCGGTTTTGAATTTGTCACCTGAATCTGAAGGATATTTTTCGCGTTCTGATCGGGTTGCGGATTTCTCAGCGCGTTCCCAGAGTCTGAAGTTTCAATCCCCGTCATGAAACTCGATCACCATGATCCTCTCGAGCTTCCCGAGTACGACCGGGGGCTCCAGTACGACCTCTCCACACTTATCAACCGCCGGCAGGCCCTGCGGGTGCTCGCGGGGTCGAGCTTGTTGGCCATCATCAGCTGCGGCGGTGGGGGAGCGGTAACGACGACACTGCTGTCGACGCGGACCGCCGCAACGGCCTCCGCAGGTGCGGCGACCACCGGCACGACCGCCGCGGTCGTAGACAACCATCGGCACTTCCGACACCATCGAGGTGCCCGACACGGAATGCGAAGTCATCCCTGAGGAGACACAAGGGCCTTATCCCGGCGACGGCAGCAACGGACCCAACGTCCTGACCACCGAAGATGTCGTCCGCTCGGACATCACCTCGAGCTTTGGCGGCTTGAGCGGCACCGCGACTGGCGTGCCACTGGCCATTCAGTACACGGTGCTCGATCTGGCAAACGATTGCGCGCCTTATGCCGGCGCCGCGGTCTACTCCTGGCAGTGCGACGCCGCCGGCCGCTACTCGCTGTACTCGGAGGGTGCAACCGACCAGAACTATCTCCGCGGTGTGCAGGAGGCCGACGCCAACGGCACCGTTCGCTTTGCCTCGATCTTCCCCGCCTGTTATTCAGGGCGCTGGCCGCACATCCATTTTGAGGTGTACCCGGACCTCGCTTCCGCGACTGATGCGGACAACAAGATCGCTACCTCTCAAATCGCTTTGCCGGCAGACATCTGCGCCGAGGTCTACGCGATGGGCGGCTACGAGTCCAGCATCGAAACCTTCTCACAAGTGAGTCTCGAAAGCGACATGGTCTTCGCCGAGGATGGAGCTGAGCGTCAACTCGGCACGATCAGTGGCGCCGTCGATTCCGGATTAACAGTGGCTTTAGCGGTGCCGGTCTGAACTAAGTTGTCGGAGTGACGTTTCTCCTGGCGATGGTGGTGGCGGTGGCAGCGGCGGTGCGCAGCACCTGGTCGCCGTGCGGAGTCTCAATGCTCTCGACCATCACGCCGATCACGGAAGCGAGTCGCGGTCACCGCTTCTCGGTCACCGCCTGGTGGTATCTCCTCGGGGCTCTCGCTGGGGGACTGACGCTGGGAGCGTTGATGGCCATTCTCGGCATGCTTATCGCCCCGATCACCGAGGGCCAGCAGCTCCTAATCCTGGCACTGGCGGCGCTCATCGCGGTTGCCTCGGACGGCAGGTTGGGCGGCTTCCAGCTGCCGGGCCACGACCGCCAGGTCAATGAGCATTGGCTCGATCGCTACCGGGCGTGGGTCTATGGAGCCGGTTTTGGCTGGCAGATCGGCTTCGGGCTGTCGACTTACATCATGACCGCTGGTGTCTATTGGCTCGCAATTGCGGGAGCCATCGGCAATTCAGCGGTAAATGCTCTCTTGTTGGGCGCAGTCTTCGGTCTGATTCGAGGGATGGCCGTCTTCTCTGCCTCTGAGATCAAAGATCGAGAATCGATGGCGGCATTTCATCGTCATTTCGAGCAATGGCGCCAGCCGGTGCGGAGGGGAATGATCCTCGTCCTGGGCGTCGTCGGGGCCGTGGCCGGGATCGCGGTCGGGAACCTGGCGGGCATCCTCTCGGCGAGTGGCATAGGTTTGGCCACACTCCTGGCAGTGCGTACCAGGACGGAGACGTCCTATCGCGTACGCCCGGTGAGCGGAAGGGTCTAGGCCTAACGCAAGCGTCCCCATCCTGAGGATGGGGACGCTCAGTATTTGGTTAGCGGGGCTAACTATCTCTTTTTGGCTGTCTTCTTTGCGGCCTTCTTGGCTGGAGCCTTCTTAGCCGCACTCTTCTTGGCGGCGCCCTTCTTGGCGGCGCCCTTCTTGGCCGGGGCCTTCTTGGCAGCCTTCTTCTTTGCAGCCACTCATCCTCGCTTTCGTCGCGGACACGTTGTCCCTACGTGGCGCTAACGATATTCCGCAACAACCAGATTTCGTGGAATCACGAGCTAGATGGTTTTGCCACTCTGGCAAGGGTCTGTCCGGGGCCGAAGGTGTCGCGCCAGATCGAGCTGAAGAGAAGGCCAAAGCCGGTGATCACCAATAGCAACGGCGCTACTTGCGCAACTCGCTCGTAGCCAGTCGAATCGGCGATCGCCGTACCGACCAACGCACCGACGGGCAGGGTGGACCAACCGATTGTGCGCGCAGCCGAGATCACGCGGCCCAACATCATCGGCGGGGTATAGGTCTGGCGGATGGTGAAGAGGGGAACATTGACCAGGGAGAGGCCAATGAACATCACACTGAAGAGAAGGAGGGCGATCCAGCCGAAGCTGAGCCGAAGGACGACGAAGAAGCTGACTCCGAACAGCATCAAGCCGAGCGTCAGGACCCGGCCGAGCCCGTAACGCTTGATGAACCAGGGCGCGAACACCGCACCGATGATCCCGCCCACGCCCAGGAACGCGAATAGCAATCCCAGCTCGGCTTCGGTAGCACCGAGGACATCGACGCCGAGTACCACCAGGGTCGCTTCAAGAAAGCCGACCGCGCCGTTGGCTGCGGCCGCGGCGATGGTGGAAGCCCGCAGACGAGGCTCGTTCCAGAGAAAGCGGAGTCCGTGCCAGGCGTCGGCGGCAAAGCTCTTTCGTTCGTCGGCTTCGAGCCGGACCGGCACGCGGCCGACCATGAACACCGAGACCGCGGAGATCAGGAATGTGAACCCGTTCAAAAAGAACCCAGGAGCGACGCCAACCGTGCTGGCGAGGGTGCCGGCAATCAAGGGCCCAACCACCAGGGCGAACTGCTGGCTGGTGGCAATGCGGCTGTTGGCCAGGGTGATGTGCTGGGGCCGCACGAGCGAGGGAATCACCGCAAACATGCCGCCCTGAAAAATCGAGGAAAAGCTCCCGATGACGAAGGCCACGATGAAAACGGGGATGAGGCCGGATGGGGAAGGGTCGAGGACCAGAGCACCCAGGGCAAAGAAAGCCCCGGCGCGCACGAGATCGGAGACGACCATCACCGAGCGGAGAGGCAGTCGATCAAGGAGCACGCCGCCGAGCAGACCAAAGATCAGTGCCGGGGCAATCTCGAGGGAATATGTGACACCGAGGCTGAGTGTTGACTCGGTCAGGAACTTGACATAGAGGGGGAGTGAGAGATAGGCGACGTAATCGCCGACCTGGGAGATCGCTTGACCCCAGAAGAAGGCGCGGAAACGCGGACCAAGCCCCGGGTCGAGGTGGCGACCTCGTTTACCGAGGATCCGGTTCCCCATAGCGCCAAGGTTAGGCGTAGGGGCTTTGCCGAAAGGAGTTGTTAGCCTCGCGTCGATGAAAGTGGGGCCTCAGGAATTACCCGATCTCGTCCGCGACCTCGTCGGGATGTCGAAGGAGTACCTACGGCAGGAGGCTCTCGAACCTGCGAAGAAGCTGGGAAAGCATGCGGGGTTCGGGCTCGGCGGTGGCGCACTCTTTGCCATCGCTTCGATCCTTTTGACTCTGGGAGTTTTCGCGCTGCTGCGGCGTCTCCTTCCCGACACGGCCTGGTGGGCGGTCGCCGCACGCGGTTTCACTGCTCTGGTGGCCGGTGCTGCCGCCGGCCTGATCGTCTGGAGGTTGACGAGTGACGATAAGTAAGGCTGATGTCGAGGCGAAGGCTCGAGAAATCACCAACGTCGTGAATGAGACCAAGGAGAGCGCGCAAAACACTGCGGTGGTAGCCGGTGCCGGCCTCGCGCTCCTGGTCGGGCTGGCCTATCTGTTCGGACGGCGTAAAGGCAAGTCGGGCCGCGCCATGGTTGAGGTCTACAAAGTCTGAACTGGCGGCGGGCTTTGCTCCCGACGCACCTCACCAAGCGTGGTTCCCCGGATCACAAGGATTTCGCCTGGCTTGACCGTCGTCTTCTTGATGACCTCCCGCGGCCGGTTGCGGCGGTTCCGCCAGACCCCGAAAAGCAAAAGGGTCACCCCTCCAAAGAGTGCCTTGCGATCGCCTGTCCTCAGGCCCCGCAAGGTTCGATCGATGCCCGCCGTCAAAGGATCCACGCCCCGATCCTACGCCGTCCCGTACTCAGCGCGTACCTAAGGTTTGCGTGGTCGTATAGGGACCACGATCGCCTTAGGTTTGGCAGAAGAGGTCATGAGAAATCAGAAATTCGTCCGGGTGATGGCTTGGTTGCTCGTGGCCGCGTTGGTCCTGGGGGCGGTGGCCACGGCACTCGGCCTGTTCTTCCAGTGAAAGTCATCCTCCGCAACCCTCGTCGGGAGGTCGAGCTCGACGGCATCAAGCGGGTCGGTGACCTCTTTCGACGTCTCGATCTCGTTTCCGAATCGTTCCTGGCCATCCGGGCCGGCGAGCTCTGCACCATCGAGGATTCAGTTTCCGACGAAGACGTCATCGAACTCCGTCCAGTGATCTCCGGCGGCTAGACGATGAAATGCAGAGTTTGCCGGGAGAAGGCCGTGATCCAGGTCCGGCGCCACCACGCCAATTTCTGCCGTGTCCACTTCATCGATCACATCCACCGCCAGGTCGAGCGGACGATTGGGGACTTCGCCATGTTCAGTGGCTCCGACCGTCTGTTGCTCGGTGTGTCAGGGGGAAAGGACAGCCTGGCCCTGTGGAACATCCTGACCGAGCTCGGCTACTCAGTTGACGGCGTCTACTTGCACCTCGGAATCGGGGACTACTCGTCCCAGAGTCTGAAGTTCACGACCGATTTCGCTGAACGGCGGAATCTCAACCTGCGGATCTCGAACCTGCCTGATGACTACGGCTTCTCGGTCCCCGAGGCTGCCGAGGCGAGTCGTCGGAGCCCCTGCTCTGCCTGTGGCCTGTCCAAGCGTTACATCCTCAACCAGATTGCCGATCACGACGGCTACGACGTGTTGGTCATGGGTCACAACCTCGACGACGAGGCGGCAACCTTGTTCTCCAACGTGTTGCGATGGAATTCCGAATATCTCGCGCGGCAACGCCCGGTCCTCCCTGCGACGGGCGAAGGCTTCGCCCGCAAAGTCAAGCCATTGCTCAGGGTGGCCGAACGGGAAACGGCCGCCTACGCGGTCCTCCAGGGAATCGAGTACGAAGTGGACGAGTGCCCGATGGCCAGGGGCAACACGATCAACCGTTACAAGGAGTGGCTCAACAGGCTGGAAGAAGAATCACCTGGCACGAAGGCGAACTTCCTATTCGGGTTTCTCGAGCGTGGCAGCGAACATTTTCCGAACAGCGATCGTCCGGCCCTCGAGTCGTGCAGGTTCTGCGGTCAGCCGACGAGCGGCGAGGTTTGCGCTTTCTGCCGGCTGCAAGAGCTAACCGTACGCGTATGAAATTCGAGGCCGACGAGAACGCACTTCTAATTGACGGCAAGGGGCGAAGATATTTGGTCCGTCTGCAAGCCGGCAATCAGTTCCATTACCACCAGGGCATCGTGGAACACAACGCCCTGATCGGAAGCGAGCCCGGCAGACAGGTGGAGTCGACGATGGGAGGGAGGCTCCTCGTCGTGCGCCCCCGACTCAGCGACTTCATCCTGAAGATGCCGCGGGGTGCCACTGTGGTCTATCCCAAGGACATCGGTCCCATCGCGGTTTACGCCGATTTGGCCCCCGGCATGACGGTTCTCGAGGCGGGCACCGGTTCAGGTGCACTCACTTTGGCATTGTTGCGATTCGTCGGCCCGAACGGTCGGGTGATCAGCGTTGAGCGGCGTGAGGACCATGCCGCTCACGCTCGCAAGTCGATCACGCGCTGGTTGGGCGAGCTCCCCGACAATCTCGAGCTTCGAATCGGCGAAGTGGAAGACGCCGTGCAAGAAGTTGAGGCCGACCGCTTGATCCTCGACCTTCCCGAGCCCTGGCATGTCGTCCCCATCGCCGGCCGCAGCCTGGCGGGTGGCTCCATCCTCTGTTCATACCTCCCCACCGTCCCCCAATTGCAAACGCTCACCGATGCCCTGCGCGATTCGAAGGCATTCGGTCAAATCGAGGTGTTCGAGACTCTGCACCGCGGCTGGACCGTGGAGGGTCGATCGGTTCGACCCGACCATCGCATGGTCGGGCACACCGGCTTCATCACAGTGGCGTCGCGAATCAGTTTCGATGAATGACGCTGGATCGACGATCCTCGTTCGGGTCTTCGGACCCGACGGACCGGGCCTTACCGCGGGCCTCATGGACGTGCTCAGCGCGGGCAACTGCGAGCTCTACGACGTGGAACAGGTCGTGGTCAGGGATCGGCTGAGCCTCAATGTGCTCGTTTCGGTCAGCAACGACGAAACCCTTGATGAGGTCCTCTCCTATGCCAAGGAGCGAGGACTGACGGCGGATTTCGAACCTCTAACCGAGATCGCCAGTCCAGCCCGCGGCCGGTTTGCGGTGTCGGTGATCGGAGCTCGCGTCGACCCCCAGACCTTCGGCGCAGTTAGCCGCGCGATTGCCAACGCTGGGGGAAATATCGACTCGATCGAACGGCTTTCCCGATACCCCGTCGTCAGCTATGAGCTCGCGGTGAGCGGAGGTGACCAGGCGGCGATGAGAACCGCCCTCCTCGAGACTTCGGCGATGTATGGCGTTGACCTCGCAGTCCAGGCCGAAGGCATCGCCCGGCGTTCGAAACGGCTGGTGGTGATGGATGTCGACTCCACCCTGATTCAGGACGAAGTAATCGAATTGCTGGCCGCAGCGGCTGGGAAGCAGAAGGAAATCGCGGCCGCCACTGCGCTCGCCATGGAAGGCGAGGTCGACTTCGCCGAGTCTCTGACGGACCGGGTTCGGCTCTTGGAGGGAGTTCCCGTCGCGGTACTCGACGAGGTCGCCGCCGCGATTCGTCTCACTCCTGGCGCTCGCACCTTCATCCGCACACTGAAACGGATGGGAATGAGGATCGGACTTCTTTCCGGGGGCTTCACCTGGTTCACCGACCGCCTGGCTGCAGAACTCGAACTCGACCACTCCTACGCCAATGAGCTCGAAATCGAAGATGGACGTCTCACCGGTCGCCTGCTTGGCCCCATCGTCGACCGAGCGCGCAAAGCCGAGATCCTGCGCGAGATCGCGCGTGCGGAAGGAATTGCTCTCGATCAGGTGGTCGCGATCGGAGACGGCGCCAATGACCTCGACATGCTCGCCGCGGCGGGCCTCGGCATCGGGTTCAACCCAAAGCCCATCGTCCGAGGCGCGGCTGACAGTTCCGTCTCAGTCCCATATTTGGATGCGATCCTCTTTGTGCTGGGTATTCGTCGGGACGAGGTGGAATCCGATGGCGATGCACCGGAAGTCGGCGGTCTTCCGCCGCTCTGAAAACTCCAGCTTGCACCCTGCGCGCCGATATCAATTGGATAAAAGGACCTCTTCGTATACTGCTCGAAGGCGGTCAATGAGCCAGGACATTTAGGAGTTGTCGATGAGCCCTAGCGGGAGCGACGAGACATCCGAACTGCGGCGTCAGGTAGGCGTCCTCGAAGACGAGGTAGTCAGCCTGCGCCGCCGTCTGCAAGACGCTCCCCGGCGTGTGCAGGAGATGGAAAGCCGGCTCAATGACGCCCAGGAGAAGTTGAGCCGGGCGCTCGGTCAGAACGATCGTCTGGCCACTGTCCTCGAAGAGGCGCGGGAACAACTGGCCGTGCTGCGAGCCGAAGTCGACAAACTCACTTCGCCCCCCAACAGCTTTGGAACTGTGACCGCCATCAACGACGACGGCACTGTCGACCTGATTTCTGGCAACCGCAAACTCCGGGTCGCCGCCCAACCAAACGTTGAGGTCAAGCTCTTGCAAAAGGGCCAGGAGGTCCTGCTGAACGAATCGTTCAGCATCATCGACGTCCGCGCCTTTGACCCCACCGGCGACGTGGTTCGCGTCCGGGAGGCGCTCGACGACGGTCGACTGGTCGTGATCGCCCATACCGACGATGAAAGGGTGGTCAACCTCGCCGACTCGATGCAGGATGTCAAGATCCGGCCCGGCGACTTCGTCCGGGTCGATGCCCGGGCCGACCTGGTTATCGAGCGCCTCGCCCGTCCGGAAGTCGAGGAATTGGTCCTCGAAGAAATTCCTGACATCACCTACGAGCAGGTGGGTGGTCTGGCCTACCAAATCGAAGAGATCCGAGACGCGGTCGAACTGCCCTACATCCACCGTGACCTCTTCCTCGAGTATGGCCTGGAGGCCCCCAAGGGAATCCTGCTCTATGGCCCCCCGGGTTGCGGCAAGACCTTGATCGCCAAGGCCGTCGCCAACAGTTTGGCCAAGGCCGTGGCGGAACGAACCGGCGAGCCCAACGCCCGCAGCTACTTCCTCAACATCAAGGGACCCGAACTCCTCAACAAATGGGTCGGAGAGACCGAGCGCCAGATTCGCTTGATCTTCTCCCGTGCCAAGGAGAAGTCGGACGAGGGCGTGCCCGTCATCGTTTTCTTCGACGAGATGGACTCTCTCTTCCGCATCAGAGGCAGCGGTATCAGCTCCGACGTCGAGTCGACCATCGTCCCCCAGCTGCTCTCCGAGCTCGACGGCGTCGAGTCGCTGAAGAACGTCATCGTGATCGGCGCCTCAAACCGGGAAGATCTCATCGACCCCGCCATCCTCCGGCCGGGTCGTCTCGACGTGAAGATCAAGATCTCCCGCCCCGACACCGCTGCTGCCCGCGAGATCTTCAAGATCTACCTGAACACATCTGTACCCCTCGATGCCGACGAGCTCGCGGCGTGTGACGGCGACGCCCAGCGCATGTTGAGCGAAATAGTCGAGTCCACGGTGAGCAGCATGTACTCCGACGGGGAGGAGAATCGCTTCCTCGAGGTGACCTACGCCAACGGCGACCGTGAGGTCCTCTATTTCAAGGACTTCTCCTCCGGAGCGATGATCGAAAACATCGTGCGTCGGGCGAAGAAAGATGCGATCAAGCGTCAGATCGCGGGTGGAAGCTCCGGCATCCGGCGGGCCGACCTCCAGGCTGCGATCAAGCAGGAGTTCCGCGAGCACGAAGACCTTCCCAACACAACCAATCCCGACGACTGGGCCAAGATTTCCGGCAAGAAGGGCGAGCGAATCGTCTACGTTCGCACGCTGATTGGTGGGGATTCTGAAAGCCGGCTCATCGAAGCTGTCACCGGGGGGCAGTACCTTTAGGTCGATGGCCATTCACAAGGTGCTCGGCACCGAGACCGAGTACGGCATCACCGTCCGAGGTGCCCGCGATTTCAATCCCGCGTTGGCCTCGACGCAGCTGGTCAATTCCTATCCGGGACGCCGGGTGCGGGTGCAATGGTCCTATGAGGAGGAGTCGCCCGGACGTGATGCGCGCGGCTTCGGACACGAGGGCTATGGCGTAGCCGACCCCGAAGGGGCGCTGGTCAATGCGGTCCTCTCCAACGGAGCCCGTCTCTACGTCGACCATGCCCACCCCGAATTCTCCGGGCCTGAGTGTTACGACGCGCTCGAGGGCACGCTCTATGACAAGGTGGGAGAGATCGTCATGCGGCGGGCAGCCGAAGCTGCGGTTGAGCTGCTCCCGGCCGGGCAGCAGCTATCGGTCTACAAGAACAACTCCGATGGCAAGGGCAACAGCTACGGCGCCCACGAGAACTACTTGCTGGCCAGGGAAACCCCTTTTGGTGATGTGATCCGGTTCGCCACCTCTTTCCTCGTCACCCGGCAGATATTCACGGGGGCGGGCAAGGTTGGGTCCGAGAACGGCCGTCCCGATGTTCCTTTCCAGTTGACCCAGCGGGCCGATTTTTTCGAAGAGGAAGTTGGGCTGGAAACCACTCTGAAGCGCCCGATCATCAACACCCGGGACGAGCCCCATGGTGACCCTTCGAAGTACCGGCGCCTCCACATCATCATTGGCGACGCCAACCTCTCTGAGGTGCAGATCTTCCTCAAGTTAGGGACGATGGCTTTGCTCCTCGCGGCCCTCGAAGACGGCGCATTGCCCGAGCCGCTCGACCTGTCTGACCCGGTGTCGTCGTGCTGGCAGGTCAGCCACGATCTTTCGCTGGGGCGGCCGTTGATGCTCGACGGGGCATCGTCGGCGACTGCCCTTGAATTGCAGTGGCGCTACTACGAGTGGGTTCGTAAGTACGTCGAGACCGAGTACGACGATCCAATGGCGCTCCGGGTGATTGCCACGTGGGAGGAAGTGCTGACGGATCTCGAGCAGGATCCGATGCTCACCGCCGATCGTCTCGACTGGGCGGCCAAGCGCCGACTGTTCGAGGGGTTTATCGAGCGCGATGGGTTGACCTGGGACAACCCCAAGCTCAGGCTGGCAGACATCCAGTACCACGACGTTGACCCTTCTCGAAGCCTGCATCGTCGCCTGGTCGATCGAGGAGCCATGATTCGTCTGTTCACCGACGAGGAAATCGCTAACGCCGAGACCGAACCACCGGAACGAACCCGCGCCTATTTCCGCGGCCGTTGCGTGAGTCGATTTCCGGGAGCGCTCGTTGCGGCTAACTGGGATTCGCTGGTTTTCGACACAGGAGAGTCCCACTTGAAACGCATCCCTATGATGGAACCACTTAGAGGCGACCGCTTGCGGGTGGGCGCCCTGCTCGACTCGGTGGACGACGCCGCCGCGTTGATCGCCGCTCTCGGAGGACACTGATGGCTGAACGGGAACAAGCACGCCGCTCGAAAGATCCGGATCGCAAACACGCGGAAGAAGAAGGCAAGACCGACGATCGCCCCTCCGACGAGAAGCTTGACGAATTGCTCGACGAGATTGATCAGGTCTTAGAGGAGAACGCCGAGGAGTTTGTACGTAACTACATCCAGAAAGGCGGAGAGTGAGGCTCAGCCTTCCGCTGCTGTTTGACATCCCCGCCCCCGGATCGAGCTTCACCGACCTACTCAAAACCCTGGGACACTCTGCGCGCTTGGACCTAGCCGGCGACGCGAAGTCCCTAAGAACGCCTGAGGGCACCACCGTCCTGGCCCTGCGCTTCCAGGGGGGAGTGGTGATGGCTGGTGATCGCCAGGCGACCGAAGGAAACCAGGTTGCTCATCGCGAGATCCGCAAGGTGTTCCCAGCCGACTCCTATTCGGCTGTTGCTATTGCCGGCATCGCCGGTTTGGCCATCGAGATGGTCCGGCTCTTTCAGGTCGAATTGGAGCATTACGAGAAGATCGAGGGTTCGCGGCTCTCGCTCGAAGGCAAAGCGGCGTTTCTCGCCCGCCTGGTCCGGAGCCAATTGCCGATGGCGATGCAGGGGCTTTTTGTTGTCCCGCTTTTTGCCGGTTATGACCTGCTTTCTGGCCGTGGCCGCCTCTACACCTACGACGTCGTCGGTGGCCGCTACGAGGAGAACAACTTTGGCTCCACCGGGTCGGGCGCCAGCCTGGCCAAGTCCTACCTGCGGGCCAACTTCGCCGAGGGCTTGACGGCAGACCAAGCGGTCGATGTGGCGGTTGGTGCTCTGGTCTCGGCGGCCCAGGAGGACACCGCGACGGGCGGACCGGACCTGCGGCGAGGCATCTTCCCGACGGTGGTGACCATCGATGCAGAGGGTGTGAAGGAGCTCTCGGACACCGAGATACGGCCAGCTGCCGAGAAAGCGGTCGAGAACATCCGATGAGCTTTCCGATGTACGTCGCCCCTGAGCAAGTAGTTCGCGAGAAGTCCGAGTTCGCTCGCAAAGGCATCGCGCGGGGGCGTTCGATCGCCGCGATCGAATACGCCGACGGAGTGCTGCTTTTGGCGGAGAACCCGTCCACTGCCCTCAAAAAGATCAGCGAGGTTTACGACCGGATCGCGTTTGCGGGAGTCGGCCGTTACAACGAGTTTGAAATGTTGCGCAAGGCCGGCATTCGGCAGGCCGACCTGATGGGCTACCTCTACAGCCGCGACGATGTCAACGCCCAAGCGGTCGCCACCGCCTTTTCCGAGGCCCTGGGAGCGATCTTCTCGCGTGAACCCAAGCCTTACGAAGTGGAAGTTCTCGTGGCCGAGGTCGGTGAACCCAACCGTTTGTACCGAATCAGCTACGACGGCACGCTCTACGACGAACGCAGGGTGGCAGCCATCGGCGGCAAGGCCGAGGTCCTGGCGGAAAATCTCCGCAAGGCCTGGAAGGAAGGCCTAGACATCGAAGGCGCACTGGCGATCGGCAAAGAGGCTTTTCAGGCTGCGGAAGGGCGTGAGTCGGAGGGTTGGGAGGCAGCGGTGCTCGACCGGACCAACGGTCGGCGCGCTTTTCGACGGCTTCAGGTTTCCGAATAACTCCGTGCCCGATCGGGCGACCATCGTCGCGTTTGTCTCCTTCGTGATTTTGGGCGGCGTCAATTTTGTTGCCGTCCGTTTCTCGAACCGAGAGCTGTCCCCATTCTTCGGAGCTGGGATGCGGTTTTCGGCTGCCGCTGTCCTGCTCACGGTCGCCTTTGTGCTGCGCCGGCAATCGCTCCCGCGGGGTCGGAGCCTCGTTGGAGTGTTGCTCTACGGCTTCCTGTCGTTCACCCTCGCCTATGCGTTCGCCTACTCGGCTTTGACCCGACTCCCGGCCGGGATCGGATCGGTGATCTTCGCTTCGATGCCTCTTTTTGTGGTTTTCCTGGCTCATTGGCACAGCCTCGAACCGTTTCGTATTCGAGCCCTGGTCGGGGCATTGGTGACGCTGGTCGGCATCGCCATCCTCGGCGACCCATTTGGCGAATCGGTTCCTTTGGTGCCGCTTCTTGCTGATGCTGGCCTCGGCGGTGGTGGCAGCCGAAGGCACCGTCGTGAACAAGCTCTTCCCACCGGTGCCGCCGCTGGTCGCCAATGCGGTCGCGATGGCCCTCGGCGGCGGTCTGCTCCTGGGGTTGTCTGTTGCGTTCGGTGAGACCTGGTCGCTTCCCACTCAACCCGAGACCTGGTGGGCGGTTGCCTATCTGGTGGTGGCCTCAGCGGTTATGTTCGCTCTCTTCGTTTTTGTCATCCAGCGCTGGACGGCAAGCTCGGCGTCCTACATGGCGGCGCTCTTGCCGGTGACCGCCGTCCTCGCCGCCGCCTCATTGCTCAACGAACCCCTGACTCTGTCGCTCTTGATCGGCGGACTCATCGTCCTGCTCGGCGTCTACGTCGGCGCGTTGGCGCCGGACCGATCGCGTTCGCTTGTCCCCTGATTTCGGTACTACATCTGCGCTCTCGCCCTTATTTGTGACTAGATCAGTGGAAAACGCAGATGTGGTCCCAAATTTCGACCGCGATAGAGCGACGCGAGAAATAGAGGACACTCCGTTAGATTCGGCGGGTGGACCGCCGCATCTTTGGCCTCGAAAACGAATACGGGGTCACGTGCACCTTGAGGGGCCAGCGGCGGCTTTCTCCCGACGAGGTCGCTCGATATCTGTTCCGCCGGGTGGTGTCGTGGGGGCGGTCGTCCAACGTCTTCTTGGAGAACGGCGCTCGTCTCTACTTGGACGTCGGTAGCCACCCCGAGTACGCGACGCCCGAGTGCGACTCGTTGCGGTCGCTCGTCGCCCATGACAAGGCCGGCGAACGGATTCTCGAATCGCTCGTTCACTCTGCTGAACAGCGCCTAGAGGAGGAAGGGATCCGGGGCGAGATCTTCCTCTTCAAGAACAACACCGACTCGGCCGGCAACTCGTACGGCTGTCATGAGAACTACCTCGTCAGCCGGCACAAGGACTTTCACAAGACCGTCGACGTATTGATTCCCTTCCTCGTGACCCGTCAGATCTTCCTCGGGGCCGGAAAACTCATGCAGACTCCCCGCGGCACGGGGTTCTCGATCGCCCAACGGGCGGAACACATTTGGGAAGGCGTGTCATCGGCCACGACCCGCAGCCGTCCGATCATCAATACCCGCGACGAGCCGCATGCCGACGCCGAGCGTTACCGGCGCCTCCATGTCATTGCCGGCGACTCGAACATGAGCGAATACGCGACGAACGTAAAGGTCGGGACGGTGGTGGCGTTGCTGCAGATGATCGAAAGAGATGCGGTCTTTCGTGATCTCACTCTCGAGAACCCGATCCGGGCGATCCGGGAGATTGCCCACGATCTCACCTGCCGGAGAAAGATCCGTCTGGCCAATGGGCGCGAGCTGTCGGCACTCGACATCCAGTGGGAGTACTTCGATCGGGTCGTTCGTTTTTCTCGCAACCCGGGGTTCCCCACCGAGGTGCAGTCGGCAGTCGATCGCTGGGAACATCTCCTCACCGGTCTCGAGAAGGACCCGCTGTCACTCGACCGCGAGGTCGACTGGGTGATCAAATACCGTCTCCTCGAGCGCTACCGCGAGCAACGCCAGCTGCCGCTCTCGCACCCGCGCCTGGCCATGCTCGACCTCTCCTATCACGATGTCGATCGCAGCAGAGGCATCTACAACCTTCTGGCCCGACAAGATATGGTTGACCGCGTGGTCGACGAGAGTGAAATCCAGGAAGCGAAGGATCTCGCGCCACAGACCACCCGGGCGCGGCTCCGGGGCGAGTTCATCAAGGCGGCGAAAGCCAAGCGACGCGACTTCACGGTGGACTGGGTCCACCTCAAGCTCAATGATCAGGCCCAGCGAACGGTCTTGTGCAAAGACCCCTTTAAGGCCTTCGACGATCGGGTTGATCGGCTGATCGAAAGCCTTTAAGCGTTCATGCGCAACGTCCTCGAACGCTTGATCAATTTGCTGGCGATGCTCCTCACCGCCACGCGCCCCCTGCTCGCCGACGAGATCAGGAGAACGATCCCGGGCTACTCGGAAGGCTCCGATGACGCCTTCCACCGGATGTTCGAACGCGACAAGGATCTTTTGCGCAAAGTGGGAATTCCTCTCGAGATGCGATTCACCGACGCCTGGGAGGTAGAGAAGGGGTACTTCGTCGACCCGGCTCGTTACAAGATGGCCGACCCTGGCCTCACCGACGAAGAACGCGCCGCCCTTTTCATTGCTGCTCAGATCGTGCGGGTGGGGGGCGAGGTGGCGGCTCCGGAAGCAATTCTCAAGTTGGGCGGCACCCGGCTCACCGGTGCGATCGAACCGTTCTCGGCTGACCTCGGAGCAGAGGCCGAGACCCTGGGCCAGCTGTTCGAAGCCGTCGTCGAACGCCGAGTTGTCACGTTTACGTATCGTCGAGAAACGCGTCGGGTCGCTCCCTATGGCATCGGCCATCGCCGCGGCCACTGGTACGTGGTGGGACGAACCGCCAACGGCCAGCGCACCTACCGGCTTGATCGGATGGAGGCGATCCAACTCGGCGAGGACGCAGGCGCGTTTGAGCGTCCGTCGGACTTCGACCTCCGCGCGGCCCTCGACGCCTGGGACCTGAGCAAAGAAACAGACTCCAAGGCGCTGATCCGCTTCGCTCCCGAGGTGGCGTGGTGGGCAACCCGTCAGCTTGGCGGCATCGTTGGGCAGACCGGAGCCGACGGAGCCATCACGGTCGAAGTGCCCGTGACGAACGTCGGATCGTTTGTCGGCTGGGTACTGACTTTTGGCGATGGAGCCGAGGTGATGGCGCCGCCGGAGCTGCGCCAAGCTGTTATCAACCGGGTGCGGAGCGTGGCGTGAGCCAGCGCACCGCTTCGCGCCTCGCACGCATTCTGGCGATGATCCCTTGGGCGATTGCCAATCCAGGCGCCAGCGTCGCCGAGGTGTGCGAGCGGTTCCAGTACACGGAAAAGGAGCTCGCCCAGGACCTGAACATCGTTTTCGTGTGCGGGCTCCCGGGCTATGGACCGGGGGATCTGATCTCGGCTGAGATCATCGATGACGAGGTGATCATCGACATGGCCGAATACTTCGCCAACGCCCCTCGCCTCGCCCCGGCTGAAGCTCTGGCCTTGCTTGCCTCGGGAATGGCGATGGTCGGTGCGGGACACGGTGGAGCGGTGCTCGAGTCGGCGGTGCGCAAGCTCGAGGCAGTGGTGTTGCCTCAGGGGAGCGAAGTAGTCGACGTCGCTCTCGCGGTCGAGCCCGCGCTCGTCGGGACTCTGAAGGACGCAGCCGCGGCGAGCGAGGTTGTCTCTCTTACTTATTGGTCGCTGTCGCGCGACGAGGTAACCGAGCGCGAGATCGAACCCTGGTCGGTGTTCTCTTCGCTTGGCAATTGGTATGTGATCGGCCACTGCCGGCTCGCCGGCGCGCAAAGAGTTTTTCGGGTTGACCGCATCAAATCGGGTGTGGCGACCGGGGAGACCTTCATGCCACCAAAAACTATCCCTGCCCCCGAGGTGCGCTACATCCCGTCGGTTGAAGACGTGCGCGTCCGCATCGCGTTGCTTCCCCCTGCGAGATGGGTGCATGAGTACTACCCGGTCACGGTGGTGTCCGACAAACCCGAGGAGCTCGTCGTTGACTTCGAGCGCGGCCGATCCGTTGGTGGCCGCTCAACTCCTCTTGCGGCTCGGACCCGATGCACGTTTGGTCGAAGGAAAAGAGGTCGCCCAAGCCCTCGCCGCGCTGCGCGCAAAGCTTGAGAATCTGTACGGCTTAGGCGCTTAGTAACTAATCCTTTCGGTCCACTTTGGCCTGGTTTGCTCAAGTCCTAATACCCCTTCGCCGATATCACGGACACAGTTTGTAAAGGCGGAGAAAACCCAAGATGACAACCATCAAGACAACCTGCAGTTGGTGCGGAGACGTACAGCTCACCCCCTCGGATCTGTCGCTCGAACTCGCTCCCAGCCAGGATGAGGGCAACTACCGCTTCGTCTGCCCGACCTGCACCACCGTGCAGCGCCGGCCCGCCAACGCCCGGGTTGTGAGCGTTCTTCTTGCCACCGGAGTTAGCTACGAAGTCATCAACCCCGACCCCATCACCGAAGACGAAATTGTCGCCTTCGCTGCAGCCTTGGCCGCCGAGCCCGATCCTTTCCGATTGCTCGCTGGCTAAGCGAACCAACACCCCGCCGGACGTCGAGTCAGGCCGGTTGCCGGGGGGCAGCCGCTTCGTCCGCCGGGGTGTATTCGCGCCCTGACCTAGCATGAACAGGTGATACAAGGCGGCGAATGGATCGTCATCGTGCTCGTGGCGCTGATCGTTTTCGGGCCCGAACGACTACCGGAAATGGCTCGGAAGGCGAGCGGATACGTCCGCGAGATGCGCGAAGCCGCCCGGGAGATGAGAGAGGGACTCGAAGCGGAGATCGCCGAGGTATCTAAGGCAAAATCCGAGCTCACCGACCCTGTCGCCGAGGTCAAAAAGGCGGTGAGGGAAACCGCCCAACTGGCCAGGGACGCCAACCCGAAGAAGCTCGCATGGAACGGACCTAAGCCTCTGTCCGGACCGACTCCGGCCGATGCGATGGCCGACCTCGAGCGAATCGAAGAGTCCGGCGAACCTCTGGTTGACACCCCCGAGGAATTGCCACCCCGCCGAGCCGAGCCAGGCATCGGAGCGTGACCGGGGATTCGCCCCAATCCATCCTCTCGCATCTCGTCGAACTGCGAAGCCGGTTGATCAAGGTGGCGATTGCGGTCGTGCTGGGTTCCGTGATCGCGCTGATCTTTGACGACTTCCTCATCGAAGTACTCAACCGACCGTACTTCGAGGCGCGACCCGAGGGATCGCTGCAGGCGCTGGAACCAGGCGAAGAGTTTGGCGTGTTGATGCGAGTCGGCCTGTTCGGCGGCATCATGCTCGCCAGTCCGGTGATCCTTTATCACCTGTGGGCCTTTGTGGCGCCGGCATTGACCAAGACCGAGAAGAAGTGGGTGATCCCCATCGTCGGCTCCTTCGTCGTCTTGTTCGCCGGGGGAGTGCTGTTTGGCTACGCCTTGTTGCCCCGCGCCCTTGGCGCACTGCTCGGCATCTTTGAAGGAGTCTCCAACGACCTCTTGATCGGGCCCTATTACTCCTTTGTTCTTCGTGTGCTGCTCGCGTTCGGCATCACGTTTCAGCTCCCCGTCTTTCTGTTCGCTCTCGCTGCAGCGGGCGTGGTGAATAGCCAGCAGCTCGCTAAGGGGAGGCGCTGGGCGGTCATGTTGATCGTCGTCGGCGCGGCTGCGGTCACTCCAACCGGTGATCCGTTGACACTGGCATTGATGGCGGTTCCGCTCTACGTGCTGTACGAATTGACGCTTTTGCTGGTCAGACTCACTCTGCGTCGATGACGAGCTCGGTTGACGCGGTCCTCGAGGACTTCTATTCGGCATTGCCCTTCGAACCGGATGAGTTTCAGCTGGAGGCAATCGCGGCCGCGGCCAGCGGCGCGACTGTCGTCGTGACGGCCCCGACCGGTGCGGGCAAGACATTGATTGCCGAGGCCGCGGTGGCGTTGGCCCTCGGCAGGGAGAGAAGAGCCTTCTACACGACCCCGATCAAAGCCCTCAGCAATCAGAAGTTCTCCGACTTTGTCGATGTGTACGGAAGGGACCGTGTTGGCCTTCTCACGGGCGACAACGTGATCAATGGAAACGCGGAGATCGTCGTGATGACCACAGAAGTCCTCCGCAACATGATCTACGCCACCTCGGGTGCCCTCGATCGGGTCGACACAGTGATCCTCGACGAGGTGCACTACCTCCAGGACCGATTTCGCGGCGCGGTTTGGGAGGAAATCATCGTTCATGCCCCGCGCCACCTGCAAATGGTCTGCTTGTCGGCCACCGTCGCCAATTCGGCCGAGTTTGCCGCCTGGGTCCGCGAACGGCGCGGTCCAACCGAGCTGATCGTGACCCGCCATCGTCCGATCCCGCTCGAAGATCTCTATTGCTGGAAGGACCGGTTCTCATCCGAGCTCGAGTTGCAACCCACATTCGTCAACCGGGGCGGTGATCAGCGAGCCAACCCGCGGATCGAACGTCTCCTGAGCCTGGAGAAGGGCCGTCGCAGACGTTTTGCCATTCCGGGTCGAGTGGAAGTGATCGAACGGCTGGCCGAGGATGGGTTGCTCCCCGCGATCTACTTCATCTTCTCCCGGGCAGGATGTGACGCCGCCGCGGTGCGTTTGCTTGAATCAGGCGTGCGCCTCACCTCGGTCGAAGAACGCGAGCGAATTCGGAACATCGCCGAAGAGGCCACGGCACACCTCGAGCCGTCCGATCTAGATGTGCTCGACTACGGCCGCTGGCTTTCATTCCTGGAGGCGGGGATCTCCCCGCACCATGCCGGCATGGTGCCGGCCTTCAAAGAAGCGGCCGAAGACCTGTTCGCAGCCGGGCTGCTCAAAGTGGTTTTCGCCACCGAAACCCTGGCCCTGGGCATCAACATGCCCGCCCGGACCGTGATTCTCGAGTCCTTGTCGAAATGGAGTGGCGAAGGTCATGAGCTGATGAGTCCCGGCGACTACACCCAGCTAACCGGGAGAGCCGGTCGTCGGGGGATTGACGTGGCCGGGTTCGGAGTGGTCCTGCATTCTCCGTTCATCGCCTTCGGGCAGGTGACGGCGATCGCGGCGGCCGGAAGCCACCCCCTCCGCTCCTCCTTTCGACCGACCTACAACATGGCCGCCAACCTCGCTGCGACTTACGAACGACCGCGAGCCCTCGAGCTTCTGTCGTCGTCATTCGCCCAGTACCAGCGCCAGGAGGACACCTCGGCCGCGCGTCGTCGTCTGGCGGTCATCTCCGATCAACTTGCGGTCGACGAGAAGGCGGCGACCTGCGAGCTGGGCTCGGTGGCGGACTATCGGTCGCTGCTCGGACAGATTCCATCCGGGAAGAACCTCGCAGGCAAGAGTTCGGAGCGCGAGGATCTGCTGGGACGACTCCGACCAGGCGAAGTGATCGACATCCCCGGCGGACCCCGGCAGGGTCGATATCTCATCCTGCGCCGTATCCGGCGCGAAGGTGGTGGCCTGAAATTGCTCGCCCTGGGCACTTCGGGTCGCACCGTCCCGCTGGGCAACCGCGAGATTGCGCCCGGGACGAGCCGGCGGGCCACACTCGAACTTCCCCAACCAATCGACACGAAGAGCAGGCGGTTTCTTTCCGATGCCTTGCGTCTCCTGCGCAAGCTGCCCCAAGCCGATCAAGCATTGGCTGAACGCGCGGGCAACGACGAGGCACCGCAACCTCGGCGGGAGCCAGATCACCCAGTAGCCCGGTGTCCCGAACGAGGCGCCCATCTCAAAGCGCTGGCCCGAGCCGAGCGCACCCGCAAGAAACTGGAAGCAGTCGCGGCCGACCTCCGTCGCTCCGGAGCGGGCCTGGTTGAAGATTTCGAAGCCATCGAATCGCTGCTGAACGAATTCGGGTACCTCGAGGGGTGGAATCTCACTGAACGCGGGCAGCGGCTCCGCTTCGTCTACAGCGAGCTCGATCTGCTTCTAGCCGAGGCGCTGGACCGTGGCCTGTTCGTCGGTTTGGCCGAGCCGGAGCTAGCCGCGCTTGCCTCCTGCTTCGTGTACGAGCCACGGACAGACGAGCGCACGATCCCGCTTTGGCCGACCGCGCTTCTGCAGGAACGATGGGAACAACTGCTCGAGCTCGCCGAAGAGCTGGCTGCCGCCGAGCGGCGCCACCGGCTCCCGGCCAATCGGGGACCCGACCCGGGTTTCGTAGGCCTTGCCTACCAGTGGGCCAATGGCGCTGGCCTGGACGAGCTCACGGGGCTCCGGCTCGCGTCGGGTGACTTTGTCCGCGTCTCCCGGCAATTGGTCGACCTCTTGCGCCAAATCAGAGACGTGGGACCGGGTCTCAAGGCAGAGGCGCGAGCGACTTTGACGGCCGTAGATCGCGGTGTTGTGGCCGCCATGGGAGTGGGCTAGCGGCTGATGTGGCTCGTTCTGATCAACCCCGCCGCTGGCCGCCGGCCGGTAACCGAAGCCCGGGTCAGGTCGGCGCTTCGCAGTGCATCGGTTGAGGCGGAGATCGAAACTCCGTCCTCAGCGGAATCGCTTCGTGAGCGCATAGTCGGACTGGCGCGGTCGAGTGAACACTCGAAATTGGCCGTAGTTGGTGGCGACGGCACGGCCAATCTGGCTGTGAACGCCATCCTCTCGACTACCTGGAAAGCCCAGCCTCTGCTCGGGATCCTCCCCGGGGGTACCGGTTGCGACCTCCTCCGAACCTTTGCGATCCCCCAGAACCTCGACGAGGCCGCCACACACCTTTCTTCCGAGTCCAAGTATCTCGTTGACGTGGGACGTCTCGAAGGCACCTTCGGGGTCCGGCATTTCCTCAATGTGGCCCAGGTGGGGATAGGAGCCGCTGCCGCCGTGACAGCCCAAACGATGAGCCGGTCCTGGGGGATGGCCCGCTATCCGCTCGCTTTTCTGAAGCGGCTGCCGGGATTTCCCGAAGCGGAGGTGTCGATGGCCGGGATCGGCCAGTCGGAGTCGGTGGCCGCGAAAAGGGGCTATGACGGCCCGGCGCTGGCGGTGATCTTCGCCAACGGCCAGTACTTCGCCGGTGGCTGGAACGTTGCTCCGCGGGCCAACCTCGCCGACGGCCGCCTCGACATCCAGGTGATCAATTGCCGGAAGTGGGAAGCGTTCCGCCTGGTTCCGCGGATCATTCGCGGCGTTCACCTCTCCGATCCGGCCGTTCACCGCTTCTCCAAGGGGTCTTTGGAGATAATCACCGAGCCGGGATGGCCGCTGGAGGCCGACGGCGATCCGGTCGGGAATACTCCGGTCTCGATTTCGGTTCTGCCCGGCGCGCTCTCTCTGAAGATTTAAGAGGGCGAAAAGGGCCCGGGGCGGGACTTATACTCCCGCCGCTCTCAACGGGGGTTGCTCGTGGCACGCAAGAAAACAACTGAGACGATCGAGGTCGACGACGAGGCTCCCTTCGAGGAAGCCGAGGAGCCGGAGTCGGACGAAGAAATCGAGCTGGACGAAGACGCCGAGATCGACGAGGAAGTGATCGAGGAGGTCGAAGCCGACGAGCTCGATGATGAAGAGGTTGAGGATCTCGATAGCGAGGAGGAGGAGGGAGAGGTCGACGAGACGCTCGACGACCTCGAGGCGGAGGAACTCGCCTTGCTCGAGGATGAGGTCTCCGAGACGATCCTGGTCGATGAGGTGGCTGAGCTCAGGGCAATTCGACGTGAAGAGCTCACGATGGACATTGATGCTCATGCGGTCAGGGAGGACGAATTTGTGTGCCAGTCCTGTTTCCTGGTCAAGCGGAGCAGCCAGCTCGCCAATCGCCGCAAGATGATCTGCCGGGATTGTGCATCCTGAGCAGGTAGTTGTTGTTGTCCCGACCTACAACGAGGTCACCAATCTCGGCCATCTCGCAGCGGCCATTCTCTTCCACGGCTACCGGCTGGTTGTAGTCGACGACAACTCGCCGGATGGAACCGGGGCAGCTGCCGACGAGCTCGCCGCTGCGGCGCCCGGACTCAGCGTGATTCATCGACCGGCGAAGCTGGGACTCGGTCCGGCTTATGCCGAAGGCTTCGCCCGGGCGCTGGACCTCGGCGCCGAAGTGGTCGTGCAGATGGATTGTGACTTCAGCCACAACCCCGAGGACGTCCCCCGGCTGGTTCATTCCGTCGAGGCCGGGGCCGACATGGCCAGCGGGTCGCGTTATGTGCCCGGTGGCGGGACACCGGATTGGCCGTGGCAGCGGCGCCTCCTTTCCAAAGGCGGCAACATCTATGCCCGGGCGATGCTCGGTATCCCGGTGCGAGATGTCACCGGAGGCTTCCGGGCTTGGAAAGCATCGTCGCTGGCGGCCCTGCCTTATGCCCGGGCGAAGGCTTCCGGCTACAGCTTTCAGGTGGAGATGGCGATGATGGCGATCGACTCGGGTCTAGCCGTGGCCGAGGTTCCGATCGTATTTCGCGACCGGACCAGGGGGACGTCCAAGATGGGTCCGGATATCGTCCGCGAAGCAATGCTTCTCGTCACGCTTTGGGGGATCAAGCGTCGGCTCGGCCGCCGCTCCTGATGGAGGTCGCCGCCCGATCGGCCACCGGAGCCGATCTCGCCGAGCTTCAAGCCCTCTACCGCGGCCTGGAAGCCGAGATGGTCGCGCTCCATCCGATGTGGCCTCTGGCCGATGGCCTGCCCGAGCCCGCAGCGGACGCCCTACGCGAGGCTCTGGACGATCAAGAGGTGGTCTTGGTCGTTGGCACCGTCGACGAGATCCCGTTCGGTTTCCTCCTGGCGCGAATCGAAGAGATCCTGCCGCAAGCCGACGGTCTCCAGATCGGTTCCATTCGGCTGGTCTTTGTGGACCATCCCGCGCGCGAGGTGGGAGTGGGGGAGGCGATGCTGGCGTTGGCCCTCGCCGAACTGAGGAAGAGAGGGCTCGTGCGATTCGATGCGCATGTGCTTCCCGGCCATCGGCTGGTCAAGAACTTCTTCGAATCCGGAGGGTTCGCTGCCCGCTCGATCACTATGCATCATGCTGACTGAGCCTGGCCAAAGTGAATCTGGATTGGCTGAGCAGCCGATCTGTGGGGTAGGCGCCCTTGTTCGGAACGGCGATCGATTCCTATTGATCAAACGAGGTCGGGCTCCGCAGGCAGGAATGTGGGCGGTCCCGGGCGGCAAGGTTGCCTGGGGCGAATCGCTGCAGGCGGCCGTGATCCGAGAGGTCGCCGAGGAAACGGGTCTCCAGATCGAGGTCGGCGAGCCGGTGTGGGTAGGAGAAAGCCTGGGCCCGGGGGAGCCGCCTGAGTGGCACATCTGCATAATCGACTTCGATGCAGTTGCCGTGGGCGGTGACCTGGTGCCGGCTGACGATGCCACTGAGGCGGGCTGGTTCACCCATGAAGAAGCACTCTTGCTCGAGCTGACCCCGACGATGCGCGAGCTCTTTGAGACTCTGAGATGATCGTCGAGCTGCTCTCGGAGTTGATCCGTAACCGATGTGTCAACGACGGCACCCCAGAAAGCGGCCAGGAGGTCCGCTCGGTCGCAACCATCGCCGACTTCCTCGGAGCCCCGGGCGAGATTGTCGAACCTAAGCCCGGGCGGCAATCCGTTATTTATCGGATCCCTGGAACCAATCCCGAATCTCCCACGCTCCTGTTGTTGCCCCATCTCGATGTCGTACCGGTGAATCCGGCCGGCTGGGACATTGACCCCTTCGCCGCCGAGATCTCGGACGGGTTTCTGTGGGGAAGGGGAGCAATCGACATGCTGAACCTGACGGCGGCCATGGTCGTGATCTTCGGAGAGTATTGGCGGGGCGAGAAGTCACCGTTAGCGGGCGATTTGATCCTCGCCGCGGTCGCCGACGAGGAGGCCGCCGGATTTCTGGGGGCCAGGCATCTCGTCGAAGAACGTTTCGACCTGGTGGACGCGCCTTTCGTGCTCACCGAGGTTGGGTATCCCGCCCTATCTTCGCCGACGGGCTTGCTCTACCCGGTGACAGTCGGGGAGAAGGGACCGTTTTGGACGACGGTGAAATCGACCGGCATACCTGGCCATGGCTCGACACCGTTCGGGGCCGACAATGCCCTCGAGGCGCTCGTGACCGGGATTAGCCGGTTGTTCGACGCGGAAAGCCCCGTGACGATGACCGAGGAGTGGCTGTCGTTGGTGGAGGCGCTCGGGCTCGATCGTGACCTGGCGGATCGCCTGGCCGACCCTGACCAGATCGACGAAGCCCTTTCCGATCTCGCGGTCGAAGATCCGCTCCTCGCGCGTTACTTCCATGCCATCACGCACCTGACGATCAGCCCCAACGTGGTGAGGGGCGGGATCAAGTCCAACATGATCCCCGACCTCGCCACGGCCGAGATCGACATCCGCGCGCTTCCTGGCACCGATCGGGCTGCGGTCAATGCCCTGCTCCGCAAGTTGATGGGATCGCCCGCCGATCGCCTGGAGTTCGAGCCGATGGCTGATCATCCCTCTTTTTTCTCGGGTCGCGACAACCCGCTCTGGGAAGCGATCGCCGCCGGCTTTTCCGATCAAACCGGCTCCGATCGGCTGCAACCAGTGACGACTCCCGCAACGACCGACGCCCGGTTCTTTAGGAGTCGGGGGGCCGTCGCCTATGGCGTCGGCCTATACGACGATCGGATCTCATTCACCGAGTTCCTTGCCCTTTTCCATGGGCACAACGAACGGGTGTCGGTCAACTCACTCCAGATGACGGTCGATTTGCTGCGGAGTGTCCTCGACCACTTCGGTCGCTTGACGGCGTGACGATCAACTTGATCTGCGATCTCGATGGCGTCGTCTATCGAGGAATGACCCCGATCGCAGGGTCGATGGAAGCTCTAGAGGTGGCCACGAGCGCCGGCTGCAATGTTCTCTTCTGCACTAACAACTCGAGCCGGACCCGTGTTCAGGTCGCGGGCAAGATCCGCGAGATCGTCGGGTTTGGCGCCGACCCCGACCAGATCGTCGGTTCGGCCGAGGCGGCGGCACTACTCCTGGCTGAGACCAAGCCGCCCACGTTCGTCCTGGGCGGCGAAGGCGTTATCGATGAGTTGAACCGAGTCGCGATCGAGGTAGTAACCGAGGCAGCGGAGGCCCTGGTGGTCGGCCTCGATGTCGAGCTCACTTATGACCGCCTTCGTTTGGCGGCCGAGCTTGCCGCCCAAGGGGCGCGCTTCATCGCCAGCAACGACGACCCCACTTATCCGGCCGAAGTGGGCTTATGGCCCGGGGCAGGTTCGATTCTGGCCGCGGTCGAAGTGGCATCCGGTCGCAAGGCGGAGGTCGCCGGCAAGCCCTATCCGCCGATGCGTGAGCTGCTCCGACAAAAGTTATCGCCGGGTCCCGTGTGGGTCATCGGTGATCGGGCGGATACCGACCTCGCCCTCGCCGCCGCCGAACCCGAGTGGCAGTCGGTACTGGTCCTCACCGGTGTCATCTCTGACTCGACAACAGTCTTCCCGCCACCCGATCTGGTCACACCAGATCTGGCCGAGGCCGTACGACAAATCCTCAACGGGTCAAATGATTCTTAACGGGGCAACCGCCCCACCGGGTAGCTGACCTCGGTCACGGTGCTGTGCCGGCGGAGGCGGGTGCGGAGGACCAGCGCGCCGATGAACCCGAAGGCGAACCCGGCCACGTGCGCCTCCCAGGCGATCAGAGTCTCATCGCCGGCGAGAAGGAACTGCGATCCGAACCAAATCAGGAGGAAGAGCATGGCCGGCAGGGCAAATGGCCAGAAGAAGAACGGCGGGACGATCGCAGTCACGCGGGCGCGGGGATAGAGAATCGCGTAGGCCCCCATGACGCCGGCGATGGCCCCCGATGCGCCTACGACCGGGAGGGTGCTGTCAGGGTGGAGGAGGAAGTGTGCACCTGAGGCGGCGAGACCGGCGAGCAGGTAGAAGACCAAGTAGGCGAGATGACCGAACGCGTCTTCGACGTTGTTGCCGAAGATCAGGAGCACCCACATGTTCGAAATCAGATGAAGCAGCCCCCCGTGCAGAAATAGCGAGAAGACAATCGACCACCACAGGTTCTTGTCGGGGAACGCGGCGGGGCCCTCGTCGGCCCGGCTGCAAGGCCCGCCACTGATCTCGGCCGCGCTCAGGGGTTCGCCTGTCGTCACTTCGCAGGGAATGGAAGCGGCTTCGAAAAAGTAGACCTCATCCGAACTAACCAGGAAGAAGACCGCGACGCACGCCCCGATCAGCAGCCAGGTGACGAATGCGGTCGTCTGGCTGGGGTTGAGGTCGCGGATCGGAAGCACGCAATTGCCTTTCTTGGCCTACGACACGAGCGATAATGAGTCGCTCATGAACGACGTGCACCCTACCGAGTCGCTGACTTCCGCCGACCCGGCCGATCCCCCCAACTGGGATGATCTGATCGAGGCAAAGCTGGCCGAGTTGCGATCGCTAGATCCGGCCGCCGCCCCTGACCTGGCTGCCGAGGTCGCGGACGAACTGGCTGAGGCACTCGACGACGAATCCTGAGCCCCGAGCGATCTCTCTGTTGGTGAAGCCGAGATGAAGATCGGGTTGACGGTTCATCCCAGCCGGCCGGCGTCAGCCGAATTTGCTCGCCACCTAGTCGATCGCCTCGTGGCCGCCGGACACCACCTAGTCGCGGATGCCAGCACCGCCCAAACAATCGGTCGCAATTTGGGGGAGGGCGGAGCCGAGATCATGCTGGCGGTTGGTGGTGATGGCACGGTCCTCGAGGCCGCGCGGCGAGGCATTTCCCTCGACATTCCGGTCCTCGGATTCAACCTCGGCACGATCGGTTTCTTGGCCGAGGTGGCAACCGAGGAAGTGGAGGCGGTGGTCGAGGCAATCACAGCCGGTCGATTGACCGAGCGCCGGCGTATGACAGTTTCCGCCCGAATCTCAGATGGCCGGTCGATGGCCGGGGTCAACGACGTGGTGGTTGAAAAGATCCACAGCCAGCGGCTGGTTTTTCTCACGGTCACTATCGACGGCGAAGAGTTTCTCACCTACCGGGCCGATGGGTTGGTCGCGGCAACACCCACCGGCTCAACCGCTTACAGCTTCTCGGCCGGCGGACCATTGGTCGATCCCGCCCTCCGGGCCTTGCTCTTCACTCCGGTCGCGGCTCACTCCCTCTTCAACCGCACGGTCGTTCTGCCGGAGACTGCGGTGATCTCGATCACCGTCTCCTCGGACCGGCCGGTGCGGGTGAGCGTTGACGGGATCGAGTTCGGTTATCTGGCCGAGCGAGACGTTGTCGAGATCACCCGGGGCGACAGCGACGCACGTTTTCTCACCATTAGCGACCCCTCCTTTCCCACCACCCTCAAAGGAAAATTCAGGCTTGGGTGATGAGCACGATCTCGTGATAGGTTTTCTGGCGTGACAGATTCTCAGATGCCTAATTCTCGGATGAATGGGCCTCTGCTCATCGACGTGGACGGCGCCACCACCACAATCACTCTGAACCGGCCCGAGCGGAGAAACCCCCTCGGGCTCGAAATGATGGATGCGGTGATCGCCGCCCTCGAAAACCTGTCGCCGGAGACCGTGGTGGTGGTGATCAAAGCCAACGGCCCGGTTTTCTCCGCCGGACATGACCTCACCCAGGTATTGGCTGCCGAGGAGGTCGAGCTGAAGAAGATCTTCGAAAGCTGCACGGTGATGATGGAGAAGATCTCTGAGATCCCCCAGCCGGTGATTGCGGCAGTGCACGGAGTGGCCACTGCTGCCGGTTGCCAGCTGGTTGCCGCCGCCGACCTCGCCATAGCCGCTGAATCGGCCCGATTTGCCACTCCGGGGGTGCGAATCGGCTTGTTTTGCTCGACTCCGATGGTGCCAATCAGTCGCGCAATTGGGCGCAAGCGGGCTTTGCAGATGTTGCTCACCGGGGAGATGATCGATGCGCAGACCGCGGCCGACTGGGGGCTGGTCAATCGGGTAGTTCCCGATGACGAGCTCGAGCAGGCGATCAAGGAGCTGGTGGACTCCATTCTGCGTTACTCGCCGGCCGTGATCGGCCTCGGCAAAAAGACCTTCTACGACCAGATCGACGTCGATCAGCACACGGCGTATGAACAGACCAAGCAGGTCATGGTCGCCAACGCCCAGATGGACGACGCCCGGGAAGGCATCGGTGCCTTCCTCCAGAAGCGATCGCCGACCTGGAGAGGCCGTTGAGCTTTACCCCCGACGCGACGTCGGTGACACAACTGACCCCGCTTCTCTTCCTCGAAAGATCGCTATCGGTTTTTCCAGAGAAAACGGCGATCGTTTATGGGGACCAGCGGCTGACCTACCGCCAATTCGCCGACGCTGTCTTCCGCCAGGCCAACGCCCTCAAGGCGAGTGGAATTGGGGAGGGCGATCGAGTTGCTTTTCTCCTCCCCAATCTTCCCGAGATGCTCGGCGCCCACTTCGCGGTGCCGCTGCTCGGAGCGGTGTTGGTGGCGATCAACACGAGGCTCTCAGCCGCCGAAATCGAGTACATCGTCGAGCATTCCGGATCGTCGCTGCTCGTGGCAGACGCCGGCGTGCTTGCCGGCCTCGGCGACTTCGACCCCAAGATCGAAGAAATGGTGGTGCTCCTCGACGGTCCGGGGACTTTGCCGGCCGGTGCCACTGCCTATGAGGCGTTTCTCGAACGAGGGTCCGAGCAGCCGTTGCCGCTGCGAGTCGATGATGAGCACCGGCCGATCTCGATCAACTACACGTCGGGTACTACGGGGAGACCGAAGGGTGTGCAGTACACCCACCGCGGTGCCTATCTGAATGCGCTGGCCGAACTGCTTCATTCCCGGCACAGCCCCGACTCGATCTATCTCTGGACCTTGCCGATGTTCCATTGCAACGGCTGGTGCACCACGTGGGCGATCACCGGAATCGGTGGCACCAACGTTTGCCTGCGGGCTGTCGAGCCGGCAGCGGTTTGGAAGCTGATCGAAAGCGAGCAGGTCACCCATTTGAATGCCGCGCCCACGGTCCTGATCTCCCTTGCCAATCATCCATCGGCCACGGCGCTGGGAAGGACCTTCACCGTGACTACTGCCGGCGCCCCCCCGAGTCCAACCATCATCGATCAGCTGGTCGCCCTCGACATGGATGTCGTCCATGTCTACGGGCTGACCGAGACCTACGGACCCATCACCGTTTGTGAGGTCCAATCTCATTGGGAAGCTGGTAGCGGCTGGGTGCGAATGCTGGCCCGCCAGGGCGTGGCCATGATCGGGGCCGACCCTATTCGCGTGGTCGACGAGGAGATGAATGACGTGGCCCGTGACGGCGAAACGATGGGGGAAGTCGTGATGCGGGGCAACAACGTCATGTCGAGTTATTACAACGATCCCGAAGCGACCGCCCACGCGTTCCGTGGCGGTTGGTTCCACTCCGGCGACCTGGCTGTCTGGCACCCCGATGGATACATCGAGCTGCGCGACCGGGCCAAGGACATCATCATCTCCGGCGGCGAGAACATCTCGACCATCGAAGTCGAGCAAGCCATTGTGAGTCACCCGGCGGTGATGGAATGCGCTGTCATCGCCATGCCCCACGAACACTGGGGGGAGCGGCCCAAGGCTTTCGTGGTCTTGAAACCGGAAGCAAGCGCGACCCCTGAAGAAATCATCGAGCACGTCCGGGGCCGCTTGGCCAAGTTCAAGGCCCCCGACGAGGTCGACATCGTCGAAGCCTTGCCGAAGACCTCGACCGGCAAGATCCAAAAGTTTGTCCTCCGCGACCAGGTCTGGGGCGACCGCACGTCGCGGATCAACTAGGGCTTGTTTCTTCCCCCGGAGGGGGAAGTAGCCCGCAGCGCAGCTCGGGGAAGGGGGCGTTTTCTCCAGAGGGCATGGAGCCTGTTCCAGTCGATCTACCCCTTGGCAACTGAACCGCCTCTCGAGGCTCAGTCGACCGCCCCCCTCCCGGCTTCGCCGGCTCTCCCCCCTCCGGGGGGAGAAACCGAAAGACTCTTACTCGCCCTCTGTGTACGCTGGTCTCCCGTGACCAAATATGTCTTCGTCACGGGTGGGGTCGTCTCCTCGCTCGGCAAGGGAATCACTGCCGCCTCTCTCGGTCGCCTGCTTCGCTCCCGCGGCCTCCGGGTGATCAACCAGAAACTCGATCCGTACATCAACGTTGATCCGGGCACGATGAACCCGTTCCAGCACGGTGAGGTTTATGTCACCGATGACGGGGGCGAGACCGACCTCGATCTCGGCCACTACGAGCGCTTTACGGGCGAAGCCCTGCGCCGGGGCTCGAACGTCACCGCCGGTTCGATCTACCTCGCCGTCATCCAAAAAGAACGGCGCGGTGACTATCTCGGCGACACGGTGCAGGTGATTCCCCACGTCACCAATGAGATCAAGTCTCGGATCCGCAAGCTGGGCGCGGACGACGTCGACGTGGTGATCACCGAAGTGGGTGGCACAGTGGGCGACATCGAGAGTCTTCCCTTTCTCGAAGCGATCCGTCAGTTCGGTAACGACATCGGGCGCGCCGATGTGCTTTACATCCACGTGACCCTGGTGCCTTTCATCGCCAGTTCCGATGAGCTCAAGACCAAGCCCACGCAGCACTCGGTGGCCGAGTTGAGGAGCCACGGAATTCATCCCGACGTGATCGTCGTTCGCTCCGACCGCGAGATCGACGACCAAGTGCGTCGCAAGATCTCGCTTTTCTGTGACGTTGTTCCGAAAGCAGTGATCGCTGCCCCAGACTCAGCCGACATCTATGAGGTGCCGCTGCTCCTGCATCAGGGTGGGCTTGACGCAGTCGTGTGCGAGCGTTTGAGTTTGACCACCGGCCCAGCGGACTTGACCAAGTGGCAGGCAATGGTCAAGAAGACCAAGTCGGCCACGGAGTCGGTGACCATCGGGATCGTTGGCAAGTATGTCGACCTTCCCGACGCTTATCTTTCCGTAGTCGAGTCGCTGCGCCATGCCGCCGCCGCGCTCGATCGAAAGCTCGACCTCCGTTGGATCCCCTCAGAAGACATGAGCGGCTTGCTTGCCGACGCCCACCTCGAAGGAGTCGCTGGGATCGTCGTTCCCGGCGGGTTCGGGTCAAGAGGCGTCGAAGGAAAGATCCTCGCCATCCGCCATGCCCGGGAGAACAACATTCCGTTTCTCGGTTTGTGCCTCGGTCTGCAATGCGCAGTGATTGAAATCGCTCGCTCAGTGATGAAGCACGCCGACGCCAACTCGACCGAGTTCGACCCGACGACGGCCCATCCGGTGATCGATCTCATGGAATCGCAGCACGATGTCGAGGAAATGGGGGGCACGATGCGGCTGGGTCGCTACCCCGCCAAGCTCGAAGTGGGGAGCCTTGTCCGCAAACTGTACGGCCAGGAGATTGTCTACGAGCGACACCGGCATCGTTGGGAAGTCAACAACCGATACCGGCGAGATCTCGAAGCGGCCGGTTTGCGCTTGTCGGGAATGTCGCCCGATGAGAGCCTGGTCGAGTTCATCGAGCTGATCGATCATCCGTTCTTTGTCGGAACGCAGGCCCATCCCGAGTTCCAATCGCGGCCCGACGATCCCCACCCGCTCTTCGTCGGTCTGGTCAAAGCCGCCATCGATCGCCAAACCTCGCCCGCCCAGTTGACGGAGATCGAACAACCGATCCACCCGTGACATTTCACCGGCTGGGTCATCGCCGGTTGGTCAAAGGGGCGTTCCTTCGTTTTGATCGCCGCTACCTCGTCGACAATGACCGTTCGGTTGCACGAGATGTGATCCGCCATCCCGGTGGGGTCGGAGTCCTGCCGATCGACGGCGAGCGAGTGTGGCTGGTTAGCCAATTTCGAACCGCCGCCGGGTCGGCATTGCTCGAGATTCCGGCCGGCAAGGTCGACCTGGCGGGGAGCGATCCGCTGCTGGAGGCAAAACGGGAATTGGCCGAGGAGATCGGCGCCACGGCGGCGAGTTGGATTCATCTCGCCGCCACGCACCCGTCGCCCGGATATACCGATGAAGTACTCCACCTTTACGCCGCCACCGGGCTCACCCATGGAAACCGCCAGCCCGATGGTGCCGAAGAGGAGCAGTTGACGGTTGTTTCCTACAGCCTGGAGGAGGCGCTCGATAGGATCGACTCAGGCGAAATCGTCGATGCCAAGACCCAGATTGCGTTGTTGCTCTGGGCGCGGAGAAAGAGAGAGTTGTGATCATCGGGGTCCCGACTGAGGTCAAGACCGCTGAGTATCGAGTCGCTCTCACACCGGTCGGCGTACGGGAATTGTCCGAGCGCGGCCACACCGTCCTAGTGCAATCGAACGCCGGCGAAGGCTCCACGATTCGCGACGACGAGTACGCGGCCCAGGGGGCGCGGATCGTTTCGACCGCAAGCGATGTCTTTGCCGAGGCGGAGATGATTCTCAAGGTGAAAGAACCGCAGCCCGCCGAGGTTGCGATGTTCCGACCCGGAACCCTTCTCTTTACCTACCTGCACCTGGCTGCCTATCCGAAGCTCGCAGACGGTTTGCGGGAAAAGGGGATCGTCGCAGTCGCCTACGAAACGGTGCAGATGGCCGATCGGAGCCTGCCGCTCCTCGCTCCCATGTCGGAAGTGGCCGGCCGCATGGCCACGCAGGTGGGAGCCTATTTTCTCGAGAAGGCACACGGCGGCAGGGGAGTGCTACTCGGGGGCGTCACCGGCGTCGCCCCGGGGAAGGTCGTTGTGATCGGAGGCGGGATCGCCGGCACCAATGCCGCCGCCATCGCCGTTGGAATGCAGGCCGAAGTTGTGGTCCTGGATCGTGACCTCGGTCGACTGCGCTGGCTCGACTCGATCTATCAAGGCCGCCTCGTGACGATGGCCTCCAACCGGCTGACAATCGAGCAACAGATCTCGGACGCCGATCTCGTCATCGGAACGGTGTTGGTGCCCGGAGCCTCCGCACCGAAGCTCGTCACAGAAGAGATGGTGAAGGGGATGCGACGGGGGTCGGTGCTTGTTGACGTTGCAATCGACCAGGGTGGGTGCTTTGCGACCTCTCATGAGACGACACACGACAATCCGGTCTACACGGTGCACGACGTGGTGCACTACGCGGTCGGGAACATTCCGGGCGCGGTCCCCAACACCTCTACCTATGCCCTCACGAATGCCACCCTCCCATACACGGTGGCGCTCGCCAACCGCGGCGTGTCGGAAGCGATCTTGCGCTTTCCCGAACTTCGGGGCGGGGTCAACATCGTCGATGATCAAGTGACCCACGAGGCAGTTGCCGAAAGCCTGGGCACCCCCTTTGTCGAGCCGGCGACGGTGCTGGCAGGGCGCTAATGGCCGACCTTGCCGGGGGAGTTGAGGAGTATCTCTTCTCGCTCACCGCTGAGCGTGGCCTCGCCGACAACACTCTCGCGGCGTACCGACGCGACCTCGATCAATATCTCGAGTTCCTCGCCCGCAAATCTCCCGAGCCGGCCGACCTCGACGGCTTCGTGGCGCACCTCCACCGGCTCGGACTCGCTGCCACCAGCGTCGCCCGCAAGCTGGCGGCAGTGCGGGGGCTGCATCGCTTTCTGGTCAACGAAGGGCGGGAGAGCCAGGATCCCACCCGTCTGCTCGATCAGCCGCGGCCGCCAGATCCCTTCCCCAAGGCGTTGGCCGTCGACCGGGCCATTGCCCTGGTCGAGGCACCGAATCCCGCGACCCGGGGTGGCCGTCGCGACCGGGCTCTGCTCGAGTTTCTCTATGCGACCGGCGCCCGGGTAAGCGAGGCAACCGACCTCAATCTCGCGGATCTCGACCTCGAGGAGAAAACGGCGCTTCTGACCGGAAAGGGCAACAAGCAACGGCTCGTTCCAATTGGCTCGAAAGCAGTCGAAGCGGTCACCGCCTGGCTTCCGGATCGACTGGCGCTCGCCCAATCAGAGAGCAAGCGAAACGGACTCACTGACGCCGTTTTTCTGAATCTGCGCGGAGGGCGAATCAGCCGGCAGTCGGTCTTTCGAATCATCCGACAGCACGCTCTGGGCGTGGGCATTGACCCTTCCTCGATCTCGCCTCACACCCTGCGTCACTCGGCCGCGACCCACATGGTTGAGGGAGGAGCCGACCTCAGGTCGGTTCAAGTAATGCTCGGCCACGCTAGGATCACCACCACCCAGGTGTACACCAGGGTTTCACCACAACATCTGGTCGAAGTCTTCTTCCTTTCCCACCCCCGAAGCCAGTAAGTAGGTAATGGCAACATGACTGCAACGAAGTTCGAATCCGTCCGCACGGGCCTCATGGAGGCACGCGAACGACTCATCCATCAACTGGCCGAGCTCGGCTCAGAAGAGTCGGGTGAGCTCCGGGGCGATGTAGTTTTCGGGGAAAGTTTTGCCGACGCCGCAGCGGCCACGGCCGAGCGGACCGAGGTGCTCGGCTTGGTGGAAACCCTCAAACACCAGCTCGACGAGGTAAACGGCGCCCTGGCCAGAATCGAAAACGGCAAGTACGGCATCTGTGAGAATTGCGGGCGCGACATCGGCGCCGCGCGCCTCGAGGCCCGGCCCGAGGCCACCCTCTGCATCGACTGCAAATCGAAACTCGCTTCCTAGGCGGGTTCCCATCGGCTCCTGGCGACACCTGATTGCGCGGTTCTTCCGCTGTCGGTTTCGCCGTTCCACTTTCACCAGCCGAGAGAGCATGGGTGCAGACCTATCTAGGAGCCGAGGAGGAGGCTTTCTTTGCCCAAAGTCGGGCCGATCAACGCCATGGGTACGAGGCCGCTCGGCGCGTCGGCGAGCAGAGGCAGGTGGTGCGGGCGGCTCTGGTTCACGACATTGGCAAGCGCCACGCTGGCTTGGGACTGATCGGTCGGGTCCTCGTCAGCGCCGGAGCCAAGCTTTCCCTACCCGTGGGGCGTCGCGGCTCGCTTTACCTCGACCATGGCGGACTCGCGGCAGCAGAGCTCACCGCCCTCGGAGCCGAGCCGCTGGTGGTGGAGTTCGCCCGTGATCACCACGGCGAACGCCCTACGACGATCTCTCCTGACGTCTGGGCAATGCTCATCAGGGCCGATCGTTGAATGCTTGACCCGGCCTCGTCGAAGTCGCCACACTGAGGGCCGCCATATGTCGTTCAACGTTTCCACCGCCGTCTTCGAGGGACCGCTCGACCTGCTCCTCCAGCTCATCACCCGCCACCAGGTGAGCATTGCCGAGGTCAACCTGACGGGCGTCGTCGAGGAGTACCTCGTTTGCATAGAGGAAATGCGTGACCTCGATCTCGAAATCACGAGCGAGTTCATTTTGATTGCCGCGACCCTGATCGAACTCAAGGCGCGCCATCTCTTGCCCAGCCCGAGCGAGGTCGACCTCGACGAAGAGCTTGCTCTGATCGAGGAGCGCGATCGTCTCCTCTCGCGACTCTTGCTGTGCGTCACCTTCAAGGATGTAGCCGCAGTTCTTGCTCGTCGCCTCGCTGAGCACGGGCGCTTCGTGGCGAGAGCAGGAGGCTTAGATGAGGCGATTACTCCCCGCCCCGAGGCCGTGGTGATACCCGTCGATCGCTTCGGGCTCGCCCTCGTCGCTACCCGATTGCTCGACCGGTTCACGGCCACCCCCGATCTCGATCATCTCGACCTCGAACTGCCGTCCGTCGAGGATGCCATTGCTGATATCCAAAGGCGCATGGCCGAGCTTGTCGAGTCGTCCTTTGATGAGCTGATCGATGGCACTCGCCATCGCTCCGAGGTCGCGGCCTACTTTCTGGCTTTGCTCGAGCTCGCCCGCTGGGGTCTGTTGACCGTCTCTCAGGCCGACTGGAACGGCCCGATCCGGGTGGAGCAAAACCTAACGATCGACCTGCGGTCGGCTGGATGAATTCCCGCGCCGCCCTCGAGGCAATCCTGTTTGTAGCCGAGGCACCGGTACCAATCGAAGAATTGTCCGAAGTCCTCGAGCTGAGCCGGGCTGAGATCAAGGTCGAGCTCGACGGGCTCGCCGCGGAACTCATCGCTCGCGATTCGGGGCTGGTGCTCCGCGAAGTGGGCGGCGGGTGGCGTCTTTACAGCCATCCCGAGGCTTTTCCCTACTTAGAGCGGTTCACCGAAACCGCAAGTGCCAGGAGGTTGTCGGGCGCGGCGCTCGAGACGTTGTCAGTGGTTGCCTACCGCCAGCCAGTTTCGCGAGGCCAGATTGCCGAGATCCGCGGGGTCGACTCCGAATCGGCCATTCGTTCACTGGAACGCTGGGGTCTGATCGAAGAAGCTGCCCGGCTGGCGTCGCCGGGCAACCCGGCGGTCTACCGAACCACCGCGCTCTTCCTCGAGAAGCTCGGCATCAAGGACCTGCGCGAGCTCCCGCCCCTGGCCGATCACGTTCCCCCCGCCTCTGTGATGGAAGCACTCGAGGAAACTTTCGGCCCGACTAGATGACGGAGCGGATCCAGAAGCTGATCTCGGCGGCTGGACTGATGTCCCGCCGGGCGGCCGAGGATTTGATTCGGGAGGGACGAGTCACCATCGACGGACGCCCCGCCCGGTTGGGCGACAGAGCCGATCCGCGCGCAACGACGGTCGCCGTCGATGGAGTTCCGCTCCCGATTTCTCCCGACTTGATCACCTACCTTCTCTACAAGCCACTCGGCGTAATTTCCTCGTCAGCAGATCCCGAAGGACGACCGACTGTCGTTGACCTGGTGCCGCGCGAGCCAAGGGTCGTGCCGGTGGGCAGGCTCGACTACGACACCGAGGGGTTGCTCCTGCTCTCGAATGATGGAACCCTGGTCAATGCTGTCACCCATCCCCGCTACGGGATTCGCAAGACATACTTGGCCGAGGTCGAAGGGCAGCCAGGTCCAGCGGTGCTGCGACAGCTCCGGACGGGAGTGGAATTGGAGGATGGCCCGGCCCGGGTCGAGGGTGTTCAGATAAAGGGCCGCTCGAACGCGGGGGCTTTGGTCGAAGTAGTCCTCGGGGAAGGGCGCAATCGCGAGGTTCGTCGCATGCTGGAAGCTGTCGGTCATCCAGTGGTGCGCCTTGTTCGTACTGCGATTGGGCCGATACGCGACCGCTCCTTACGTAAAGGGAAGTGGCGAGTTCTCACCAACGCTGAGGTTCACTCGCTCTATCGAGCCGCGGGTTTGGAGGAAACGGCCACCCGTAGTCTCAACCCGTGACCTCCCCCGTCGCGGTGCGAACCCGAATTGGACCGATCGCTGCCGTCGTGCGCCCTCCGGGGTCCAAAAGCCTCACCAATCGAGCCCTGGTGGCTGCGGCGCTGGCGCGCGGGGTCAGCCGTTTGTCGGGCCCGCTAGAGGCAGATGACACCGAGGCGATGCGACAGGGGCTCGCCACGCTGGGCGTCAGGATCGACGACAACGATGACCCCTGGCTGATTGTCGGCACGGGTGGAAAGCTCGAGGCTGGTGACATCGATGCGCGGGAATCGGGCACGACCGCGAGGTTTCTTGCCGCCCTGGCGCCGCTTGCCAACGGCAGAGTCGAGATCAATGGCCGCGGGCGACTTCCGACGCGACCCTTTGCCGAACTGGCGGAAGCTCTGTCGTCGGTGGGCATCGAGGCGCGATCGCACGATGGGGGACTGCCCTTCGTGGTGGAGGGAATGGGCCGCTTTCCTGCCGGATCCATCAACGTCGACGCGTCACGTTCCTCACAGTTCGTTACCGCGCTGTTGCTGGTGGCGCCGGTGGCGGAGGGACCGGTCAAGATCGAGTTGAGCAGCCGTCCGGTCTCGGCGTCGTATCTCCAATCAACCCTCGAGGTGATGCGAGCCTTCGGTGTGCAAGTCGAGGCTTCCGAGCGGAGGTTTCGGGTGCCGTCTATCGGCTATGTCGCGACCAACTTTGAGATCGAGGCCGATGCTTCTGCGGCTGCCTATCCGCTGGTGGCTGCGGCGATTACCGGAGGCATCGTCGGCATCGAGGGCATCCCCGCCACCTCCACGCAGCCCGATCTCCGCCTCGTCGATGTGCTGGCCGAGATGGGCTGCCAGGTAAAACGCTCTGCGAATCGTCTCGACCTGAGCGGACCGCTGCAGCTCCAGGCAGTTGAGGCGGATATGGAGCGTGCCCCGGATGCAGCGCTGGCCCTGGCGGTCGCCTGCCTCTTCGCCGAGGGGAGCAGCCGGCTGCGCAACCTGGGAAGCCTGCGTCTGAAGGAGAGCAACCGCCTCGAAGCACTGGTTTCTGAGATCAGACGTCTTGGTGGTGTATCCCGGGTCGAAGGGGACGATTTGCTTATCGAAGGCGGAGCGACGCTGCAGCCGGCGGCCATCGACTCGCATGGAGACCATCGGATTGCGATGAGCATGGCCCTAGTCGGTCTGCGGCAACGAGGGATAACGATCGAGCACCCCGAGGTGGTCGAGAAAACTTGGCCTCGCTACTTCTCGGTCCTCGACCGCCTGTGACGATGACCACGTGAAGGTGATCGCAGTCGACGGCCCCAGCGGGTCAGGCAAGTCGACTGTCAGTCGCCACCTGGCCGAACGGCTCGGATGGCTGCACCTCGACACTGGCGCGTACTATCGGGCGGGGACACTGGCCTGCATCCGTACCCGCACCGATCTTGATGACGAGGACGCGGTCACCAGAAATCGTCTCCCGGCTGCGACTGCGTCAGGAACAAGGGCGCACTTTCGTTGACAATGAGGATGTCACGGAGGAGATTCGATCCGCCGAGGTCACCGCGGCGGTATCCACTCTGGCGGCTCACCCGCGGGTCAGGGCCGTCATAGTCCGGGAACAGCGGCTCTGGGTGGCGGGACATCATCAGCCGGCGGTGGTCGAAGGCCGAGATATCGGAACGGTGGTTTTCCCGGATGCCTTGCTAAAGGTGTGGCTCGAGGCGAGCCCGCCCGAGCGGGTGCGCCGTCGAGCCGAGGAGACCGGTCAATCGATCAAGGAAGTTGAGGCAGAACTGGCCCGGCGCGATAAGGCCGATTCGGGCAGGCTGGCGTCTCCATCAAGGCCAGCCGCGGATGCGATTCAGCTGGATACGACGAATCTTTCGGTCGATGTGGTGGTCGAGCGGATTGTCGAGCTGCTCCCGACGGATCAGGTTTTTCGCAGGCCCGTCTAGCGTTTCTCTCATGATCGATCGGGTGGTCGTGGCCGAGCCACGAGGTTTCTGTGCCGGAGTGGAGATGGCTATCAAGGCCTTGACCTGGATGGTTCGGCTCTTTGAACCACCGGTCTATTGCTATCACCAAATAGTCCACAACGAATGGGTGGTGACGGCGTTCGAAAGGGTGGGGGTCCGCTTCGTCGACGACATCCGAGATGTTCCCATCGGGGCACCGGTCATGCTCTCCGCTCATGGCTCAGCCCCAGAAGTGGTGGCGGCGGCGGCGGATCGGGCCGCGGTAGTAATCGACGCGGTCTGTCCTCTGGTTACCAAGGTGCACCACGAGGTCAAGCGTATGGCGAAGAACGGCTTCGACATTCTCTATGTCGGCCATCGCGGACATGACGAGGCGATCGGCACTTTGGCCGAGGCGCCCGCACAGATGACACTGGTCGAGCCTGAGGACGGCCTCGAACGGTTCGCGGCCGCCGACCCGGCGAAAGTGGCGTTGCTTGCGCAAACCACTCTCGGCATGTACGAATGGCAGGAGGTTCTCGATGAGGCTCGTGTTCGTTTTCCCGAGCTGGTCATCTCCCGCAAGAGTGACCTGTGTTATGCCACCACGAACCGCCAGGAAGCGGTGCAGGCCCTGGCCAAAGAGTGTCAGTTGATTCTGGTGGTTGGTTCGGAGAACTCGTCGAATACCCAGGCCCTGGTGAGGGTGGCCCGCGAACACGGCATCGCGTCCTATCGGATCGACCGCGCCGAGGACATCGAAGAAGCCTGGCTTGAAGGCGTGACTGTTGTGGGTCTAACGGCCGGGGCTTCGGCTCCTGACCATCTCGTCACAGCTGTGATCGATCGCCTCAACCCTCGACTGGGGTTTGAGCTGCTTCGGGTCACCGATGAAGAGGAGTACTTCCCGCTCCCACCTCAACTCCGTTCCTTCGTGACCACGTTGCAGCAATTGGTCGAGGCCGGCTTCACTGCCACTGCAGCCGGCGCCGGACCACTGGAACGCGACCGGGAGTGGACTGCGAGCGAAGCGCTCGAGCTCATTGCCCAAAAGTGAACAGCTCGCGATGAACGGTCGGCTGCCGATCGTGGCCGTTGTGGGCCGCCCCAATGTCGGGAAGTCGAGCCTGGTCAATCGGATAGTCGGCGGACGCCAGGCAGTCGTCGAGGAACGACCCGGCGTCACCCGCGATCGCCGGAATTTCGAAGCCGATTGGAACGGGCGCAGCTTCGCTTTAGTCGACACGGGAGGCTGGGAACGCGACCCGAGCGAAGCGGTCAGCGAAGCGATCAAGGGCCAGGCGGAGACCGCGCTAGCCGGAGCGGATGTCGTGCTGTTCGTGATCGACGCCCGGGTCGGCATCACCGAAGATGACGAAGGTGTCACCTCACTTCTGCGCAAGGCCGATGTTCCGGTCGTTCTCGTCGCCAACAAGATCGACGACACAACCCATGAGATAACCATCGCTGACCTTTGGGGAATCGGTCTCGGAGAGCCGATGGGGGTTTCGGCGTTGCACGGGCGGGGGATCGGGGAGCTGCTCGATCGTTTGGTCGCAATGCTTCCGCCCGAGGACCTGATCGATGAGAAGGACAAGCTGCCCCGTCTCGCGTTGATCGGTCGCCCGAACGTTGGCAAGTCCACGCTTCTCAACCGGCTGGTGGGCGAGGAGCGGGTCATTGTTTCGCCAACTCCTGGTACCACTCGCGATCCGATCGATGTCGAAGCAGAGATCGATGGAATCAGATACGTGATCGTCGACACCGCCGGAATCCGAAGGCGACCCCAGATAACCGAGTCGGCCGACTTTTATGCAGTCGAACGAGCTCGGAAATCACTGGCTGAAGCAGACGCCGCGGTCGTGCTTATCGATGGCATCGAAGGGGTCACCCAACAAGATCAACGCATCGTCGATGAGGCGGTCGAAGCTGGAGTGTCGTTGACCATTCTGCTCAACAAATGGGACCGAGCGCAAAGCTCCGACGAGCGTGAAGATGCCACCCGGAGCGTCGACGATCGCCTCGGATTCGCCTCGTGGGCGCCGATCATGAGGGGTTCAGCTCTAACCGGTGCCCGTCTCCATCGCCTTGGGGCCTTGATCGAAGCGGGACTCGAGGCACGCCTGCGAAGAATCTCTACTGGCGAGCTCAATCGCATGATCTCGAAATGGATCGCGGCTCATCCGCCACCGGTACGCAAGGGACGAAGGCCTCGCATCCAATATGCGGTTCAGGCCGGAGTCGCGCCGCCAACCTTCATCCTCTTCGTCGCTGGCGGCGAGCTGGGCGCGGACTATCTCCGCTTCATCGAAAACCGACTCCGGGATGAGGTCGACTTTGCAGGCACCCCACTTCGCATCCTCACTCGAAAGAAAATGAGATGACCGATCCTTACCTCCCCGAAGAAGACTCGGTGCCCGATCTCCCCAGCCCGTGGGGATTTCGCATCTTTGTTGTGCTGACCGCGATCTATCTGCTCTACCGGCTCGGCCAGGGCATCGCGTGGGTAGTCAGCCGTCTCGCTTCCTAACGGTCCAACTGGTGGCCGGGGTAGTAACCGTTAACGTCAGCTAATGCGCCGGCTCCACTACGGGTGGGTTGTGGTTGCCTGCGCGGGCATAGCGGTGTTTCTCGCCGCGGGCGTGAGGGCGGCGCCGGGTGTCTTTCTGCTTCCCATCGAAGAGGATCTAGGGCTATCTCGTTCCGCGGTTTCCCTGGCCGTTTCGCTGGGACTGATTCTCTACGGGTTGGCGGCTCCGTTCTCGGGCAAACTGATCGACCGCTACGGCCCCCGCCTCGTTGCGACGGCGGGAATGCTGATTACTGCGGGCGGAATGTTCTTGTCAGCGCTAAGCAGGAATGCTCTCCAGCTCAACCTCTTCTTCGGGGTATTGAGTGGGATTGGCACCGGCTTGATCGGTTCTGTATTGGGAGCGACCCTGGCCAATCGCTGGTTCGTCAAGCACCGCGGCCTGGTGATCGGAATTTTTGGAGCAGCGGTCTCCGCCGGCCAATTGGTCTTCTTGCCGGTGCTCGCCAGTCTCTCAGTAAGTCAAGGGTGGCGTACCACATCTGTTTGGATCGCCGCGGCGGTAGCTGTGGTCGCCATACCTGTGGCTTTGTTCGTTCGCAATGACCCGGCGGCCATGGGGATCGGACCATATGGTTCTTCGCAGCCAGTTCCGATTCCTCCCCCAGAACCGCAAGTGATACCACGCGATGGTCAGCGTCTGGGGCGAACGGTGCGCGCGGCGGACGGCCTTCATCCGGGCTTCGGCGACCCGCAGACCATCCCCCTTCCCCCGCCCTTCGGGCCGCGCACGGCCTACACGTTCGACGGACCCGAGCACGACCTCTTCCCGCCGCTCCTCGCCGCGTCCGCGGTCGACGTGCGGGTCAAGCTTCGAGCTGCCGCTGGCCAACGCGGGCTTCGCGCTGCTGGCACGGACGGGCGCGCACTGGGGACGGCGCACGGCCGCCGTCCTGTCGCGCCTGGCCGCGCTCGCTCCCACTGGGCACCTCCGGGGCGCGGCGCTCGTGGAGCTCATCTGGAGCGACGGCCGGCGCGCCACGCGCGCGCTGGTGGCCGACAAGGGAGGGCAGGTGATGGCCGCGCTTCCGTGCGCCCTGGTCGCGCACGCGCTGGCCTCGGACCCGCCACCCGGGTCGGCGCGCGACCGCCTTCCGACGTCGTCGCTCCGTCCGCCTCCTCTCCGCGATGGAAGCGGCCGGGATGCGCATCGTGGACGGCTGATGCGCGTCGTCCTCTTCTTCGGCGGCAACGGCCACGCCGGAGCGCGACTGGCGCCGGCGCGGGCCGTGCTGGACGGCATGGGGAAGGACGCGCCGTTCGAGATCGTCGCCATCCCGTATCCCGGATTCGAGGGCCGGCCCTCCGCGTCCGATCGCGAGGCGTTTCTCGACGCTTGTGCGGGCGCGGCCTCCCGGTGGGCCGCGCGCGATGACGTGCTCGTGTACGCGACCGGCATCGGCGCTCTCTTCGCGGTCGCGCTGCGCGCGCAGCGTCGCCTCGCCGCCCATCCCCTGCCTCCTCCAGGGTCCCGTTCTGTGGGGCCTCGAGCGGCGCTGGATGCCGCGAATCGCTCGGGCCGGGCTGGCACCCGTCATCCCACGCCTGTTCGGCTGGCCCCCCTTCCAGCGCCACTTCGTCCGCCGTCACTTCGTCGCGCCCCCCACCCGCGAGCTGACGTTGGCGTTCTTCGAGGGGTACGCACGATGCGCGGCCACCGCCGACCTGTTCCGCTGGTGCCGCCCGTCCTGGCTGCGCGACCTCGAGGGAGTGGCCGCTGCGGCCCCGCCGCGCTGGCCGGGGTCGAGGTCTGGTGGGGAGGGCGCGATCGCGTCGTGGGACCGTCGGAGCTGCGGTGGACGGAGCGCGCGATCGGCGTGCGCTGGCCCGAGCGCACCTTCGCGGCCTGGGGCCACTACCCGATGATCGACGACCCGGAGGGCTGGGTGCGCGCGCTGGCCGCTACCGCCACCACGGGACCGGCGGTTAGGATCGATCGATGATCGAAACCGTCTTCCTCGACGCCGGCGGCGTGCTCGTCAACCCCAACTGGGACCGCGTGGCCGCGGCGCTGGTGCGGCCACGGAGTCGCCGTCGCCCCCGCCGCCCTGGAAGCGGCGGAGCCGCACGCGAAGAAGCAGCTCGACACCGGCCAGGCCATCAAGGCCACCAACGACAGCACGCGCGGCTGGCTCTACTTCAACCTCGTGCTCCAGCACGCGGGCATCGCGCTGTCGCCGGCCACGGAGGCGGCCCTGCGCGAGCTCGCCGAGTACCACGCCCGGTTCAACCTGTGGGAGGTCCCCAGCGGGTGCCGGATGCCCTCGGCCGCCTGCGCGCGGCCGGTCATCGCCTGGTCGTGGTGTCCAATGCGAACGGCACGCTGCACAAGCACTTCGCACGCCTGGATCTCGCCCGGCACTTCGACGTGCTCATCTACTTCCACGACGAGGGCGTGGAGAAGCCGGACCCGCGCATCTTCCAGCTCGCGCTCGAGCGCTCCGGCGCGCGCCCGGAGACGACGCTGCACGCCGGGGACTTCTATCACGTGGACGTCGTGGGCGCGCGCGCGGCCGGCCTGCAGGCCTGGCTCATCGACGCCGGCGGCCTCTACGCCGATCACGACGTGGCCCGCGCGCCGTCGCTGGCGGTGATGGTCGATCGTCTCCTCACCGCCTGATCGGCCGCGTGCCAGGCACGCCGCGCGAGTGGCGCCGCTCACACCGGTCTTTGACGCGAGCGATGGCGGCTCCTACCTTCGGATCATGACCATCCCTTCTCGACTCGCATTCGCCGGCGCGATCCTGCTCGCCCTGCCCGCCGCCGCCCAGGCCGACCCCCGGTTCGGCGTGCGCTTCGGCTACTACACGGAGGCCGAAGACCCGTTCATCGGCGCGGAGATGCTCTTCCGGGTCGTCCCCGAGATCTACTTCAACCCGAACGTGGAGGCGGTGCTCGTCGACAGCGGCCGGTACTTCACCGTCAACGGCGACTTCCACTACGACTTCTACTCGAGGCGCCGCACGTTCCTGTGGTTCGGCCCCGGGCTCGCCGTCCTCAACTTCAACCCGGAGGGCCCGGGCGAAGGCGACACCGACTTCGGGCTCAACCTGCTGGGCGGGGTGGGGGCAAGGCGTGGCCGCGTGATTCCCTACGCGCAGGCCAAGGTGATCCTCAAGAGCGACACCGAGTTCGTGATCGGCGTGGGGTTGCGCTTCTAGAGGCCCCGCGGGCCGCTCCCGATACAATTTGCGGGTCGAACCGGAGGGAGCCTCATGGATCGCCGCGATTTTCTCCGCTCGGCCGGGATGATGACGGCGGGCCTCGCCTGGCCCGGCTCTCGCGCGTCGTTCGCCGAGACCTCGCCGTCGGACGGCTGGCGCACGTTCGAGATCGTCACGCGCGCGGAGGTGCGGGCCCCCTCGGGACCGACCCGGGTCTGGGTGCCGGCGCCGCTCGGCGCGGAGACGCCCTACCAGAGGACCATCGCCACCACGTTCAAGGCCGAGGGCGGCACGGCGAAGCTCGTCCCCGCCGAGTCCCTCGACTCCGTCGCGATGGTGGCGGCGGATTACCCGGCCGGAGTGAAGCCGGTGCTGACGGTGACGAGCCGGTGGTGACGCGGAGCACGCTGTGGACTTCACGGTCCGGGACGACCGGTGGCAACACGGATCCCGCGGCCCGCGGGCATTTCCTGCGCCCGACGAGCTCCTGCCGACCGACGGCATCGTGCGCGACAGGCGCGCGAGATCACGGGCACGGCGCGGACCGACCAGGCCAAGGCGCGCGCGATCTACGAGTGGGTCGTCGAACACACGTTTCGGGATCCGAAGACGCGCGGCTGCGGCCTCGGCGACATCCGCTTCATGCTGGAGACCAAGGATCCTGGGCGGCAAATGCGCGGATCTGAATGCGCTCTACGTGGGCCTGGCGCGCGCGGCGGGCCTTCCGCGCGCGACGTCTATGGCATCCGCATTGCGAAGTCGGAGCAGGGATACAAGAGCCTCGGCCCGCGACGAGAACGTGACGAGGGCCCAGCACTGCCGCGCCGAAGTGTTCCTCTCCGGCTTTCGGCTGGGTGCCTGTCGATCCCGCGGACGTGCGGAAGGTCGCGCTCGAGGAGCCGCCCGGAAACCGCCCGCTGGACGACGCGATGGTGAAGAGGGCGCGCGCGCGGCTGTTCGGTTCGTGGGAGATGAACTGGATCGCGTTCAACTTCGCGCACGATGTGAGCTCTGCCTGGGTCGAAGGCGGACCCGTCGGGTTCCTGATGTATCCGCAGGCGGAGACCGCCGCGGCCGCGCTCGACAGCCTTGATCCGGACGGCTTCAAGTACGAGATCACGTCGAGAGAGATCCTGCCTGCCGCGTCATAACCGGTTCGAACCGAAAGCAGCGAGGAGCCGATTCACTCGGCGACGAGCGGACGGGACTAGAGGATCGTCCTCCGCTCGAAGCCGCGCCCGAGGACAGGAACAGCGCGGCGAAGCGACCAGGCCGCGCCAGCAAGGGCACCGGCATGTGCGGGACCTCCGGCGTGACGGCCATCCGCATCGCCTCGCTCATGAAGACCAGCGGGTTCAGCAGGAAGAGGTACTGGAAGGGGCCGAGCGCGCGCAGGCCGGTCCACGGATAGTACGCGCAGCCGAACAGCATCATCGGCCCCAGCACGACCGCGAAGAGCAGGCCGGAGTAGCGCGGCTGCACCCGCGTGCCCAGGTTCAGCCCGAACGCGGCCGACAGCAGCCCCGCACGCCCACCAGCGGCAGCAGGAGCGCCAGCGCGGGCGACGTCGACCCCGCTGACCTGGTGCATCAGCAGCATCATCGCCGGCAGCGCGACCAGCCCGGCCAGGCCGGCGTGGATCGCGCCGGCGACGATCTTCTCGAGCGCGACCCCGAAGGCCGAGATCGGCGCGAGCATCCGCTCCTCGATCTCGCGGGTGCCCGAGAGGTCGCTCGACGAGCGGGATCAGGATGCCCTGCACGCCCGGCCATCAGCATGGTGATCGACATCAGGCCGGGCACCATCACGGTGCGGAACTCGTCCGCGACCAGGCCGAGCCGCGGCAGGATGTTGCCGAACACCAGCACGACCAGGATCGGCTGGGTGAGCGTCCCCAGCAGCAGCAGGGGCGCGTTGCGCACGGCCACGTGCAGGTCGCGCCGCAGCAGGGCGAGGAACGCCGTCATTCGCGCAGCTCCTTCCCGGTGAGGTGGATGTAGACGTCCTCCAGGCTCGGCGAGGTGAGGCTGATGTGGTGCAGGTCGCCGCCGCCCTCGCGCACCTCGCGCAGCACGCGGTCGAGCAGGCCGTCCCTGGCGTCCACGAACAGGCGCAGCCGCTCGAGCCCGTCGTCGCGCGCCTCGGCGCGCCACCGCTCCAGGCGCAGCACGCCCGGCAGGCCTCGAGCCGCGGCGCGAGCGGCTGGCCGGGCGCGCCCACAGGTCCAGGATCTGGCCGCCGGGCAGCGACGTCTTGAGCGCGGCCGGCGTGTCGAAGGTGAGGATGCGGCCGTGGTCGATGATGGCGAGCCGCTCGCAGAGCCGGTCCGCCTCCTCCATGTAGTGGGTCGTGAGGATCATGGTGAGGCCGCGCGCGCTGCAGCTCGCGCAGCGTCTCCCAGAGCATCGCGCCGCGCCTGGGGGTCGAGGCCGGTGGTGGGCTCGTCGAGCAGCAGCACCCTGGGGTCGTGCATCAACGCGCGCGCGATCAGCACGCGCTGCTGCATGCCCCCCGAGAGCGTGGGCGGCTTGGCCTCCGCCTTGTCCTCGACCTGCATCTCGCGCAGCAGCCGGTCGGCGCGCGCCTCGCGCTCGGCGGCGGGCAGGCCGAAGTAGCGCCCGTGGTAGGTGAGCACCTCGCGGACCGTGAGGTCGCGGTCGAGGTTGCGCGTCTGCGGCACGACGGCGATGCGCCGCTTGGCCGCCGCGGGTCGCGGCGCGACGTCGACGCCGTCCACCAGGATGCGGCCCGGAGTCGGCCGCACCAGCGTCGTGATGCAGCCGATCGTGGTGCTCTTGCCGGCGCCGTTCGGGCCGAGCAGGCCGAAGATCTCGCCCGCCTCGACGCGAACGAGATCCCGCGCACCGCCTCGACCGCGGGCGCCTTGCGCGCGCCCGGATACGTCTTGACGAGGTCCTCGACGACCAGGACGGGGGCCATGGCGCGCGCGAGCGTCCCGGGACGCGGGCCGTCCGCACGACGACGCGGCCGCCCTTGACCACGGTCGCGGATCGCGGGCGACCCCGACGCGCACGAGGTCGAGCAGCCGCGCGGAGCGCAGCACCACGAAGTCCGCGCGCTTGCCCGGCTCCAGGCTGCCGACCTCGGCGTGGAGGTCGAGCGAGTACGCGGCGTTCAGGGTCGCCGCGACCAGCGCCTCCTCGAGCGAGAGGCCCATCGCGAAGCAGGCGACGGTCATCGCGAACGGCAGCGAGGGCGACAGGCCGCCGCCGGGGTTCACGTCGCTGGCGAGCGCGACCGGCACGCCGGCCTCCACAGCGCGCGGGCCGGCGCGTAGCGCGGAAGCCGCAGGTAGAAGGCCGCCGAGGGCAGCAGCGTCGCGACGCAGCACGCCCGCGCCAGCGCGCGCCATGCCGGCCTCGGAGACGAACACGAGGTGGTCGGCCGAGCGCGCCCCGAGCTCGGCCGCCAGCTCGGCGCCGCCCGTCCAGTCCAGCTCGTCGGCGTGGATCCGCAGCTTCGAGGCCGTGCCGCGCGCGCGGCCTTGAGGATGCGCCGGCTCTCCGCCACGGTGAAGACGCCTTCCTCGCAGAAGACGTCGCAGAACGCGGCGAGCCCGCGCCGCGCCACCTCGGGGATCATCTCGCTCGACCAGCAGCTCGACGTAGCGCTCGCGGTCGGTCGCGGTGCTCGAGCGGGACCTCGTGCGCGCCCAGGAACGTCGGCACCACCGTCGACCGGTGGCGCGCCGCCGCCGCGCGGATCGCCTCGAGCGAGCGCAGCTCGGCCGCGGTCTCGAGGCCGTAGCCGCTCTTGACCTCGGCGGTGGTCGTGCCGCAGAGCAGCATCTCGTCGAGGCGCGACGCGCAGGCGTCGCGCAGCGTCTTCGCGCGACGGCGGCGCGCGTGGCCGCGACGCTTTTGACGATGCCGCCGCCCGCGGCGGCGATCTCGCGTAGCTCGCGCCGGCGAGGCGCCGCCGGATCTCGTCGTCGCGGTCGCCCGCGAACGCGAGGTGGGTGTGGGCGTCCACGAAGCCGGGCAGACGCCGCCCCGCCCGCGTCGAGGACGCGGCGCCGGGCGGAAGTCGGCCGGCCGCAGCGAGCTCGGGCCCGCGTAGACGATACGCCCCCCCGCGCGGCGAGGGCCGCGCGCGCGATCTCGCGCACCGCGCCCAGCGCGGGACCGGCCGCGGCGCGGGGCCCGCCAGCGTGGCAGCAGGCCGATGTCGCGGACGACGAGGTCGGTCGTCATCCGGCCCGGGACGCCCGCACGACGGCGGCGCGCGCGCGGAGAGGCTTTACTGGGCCTCCTCGCGCCGCTTCAGGAAGCGCAGGTTGTCCTCCAGCTCGGCCTCCTCCTGGAGGTCGAGGATCTGGCTCAGGCGCGTGATCAGCGCGCGGATGTCGGTGCGCAGCGCGGAGCGCTGGGCGCGCAGGTCCAGGATCCGCGCTCGACCTCGTGGGCGCGGCCTGGGCCAGCTCGAGCAGCCGGTCGGCCTGCATCTCCGCTTCCTTGACCACGCCTCCGCCTGCTTGCGGGCGTTCTCCTTGATCTCCTCGGAGACGCGCTGGGCCGTGAGCAGCGTGTTCTTGAGGATGGTCTCGCGCTGGCGGTGCTCCTCGATCAGCCGCGCAGGTCGACTGACCTCCTGGTCGAGCGCGTCGCGCTCGCGCTGCAGCGCGGCGACCTCCTCGGCCACGAGGTTCAGGTAGGTGCGCACCTCCTCGCGGTCGTAGCCGCGCAGCGCGGCCGAACGTCTGCCGCTGGATGTCCATCGGGGAGATCTTCATCGCCTACCCTGGCGTGAGGGTCGCACGATCGCGGGCCCGGCTCAAGCGGAAGGATGCGCGGGGGACGGCTCGACGAGCGCTCCCGGGCCGCGCAGCCGCACCGATGCGAAGAGGGCTGCACCACCGCGTACTGGGCGAAGATCACGAGGCCGAACAGCACGAGGAAGGCGATGTCGAGCGGGAAGTAGCGCAGGTTCGCGGGCAGCATGCGGCGGATCACCCGCAGCGGCGGCTCGGTCGCCTGCACGAGGAAGCGGACGATCGGGTTGCGGGGGTCGGCGTTCACCCACGAGACGATCGCCCGCCCGATCAGCACGAACATGTAGAGCTAGAAGATGTCGACAGGACCCGCGCCAGCCCGATCAGGATGTTGCCGAGGACGAACATCAGGGCCAGTCCCTGGCGTCCTCCGCTCCCCGAAGATCGCGGTGCCCACGCGCACCATGCGTCGCGCCCTCCTCGACCGCCACCTCGAGGTCGTGGCTCATGCCCATCGACAGCTCGCGCCCGGCAGCAGGCCCGGCCGCGGCGCGCGTCGCGCAGCTCGCGCAGCCGCCGGAAGTAGGGCCGCGACCCCTCGGGGTCGTCGGCGTAGGGCGGCAGCACCATGAGCCCCTCGACGCGCACGGCCTTGAGCCCGCGCAGCTGCTCCAGCGCGGGAACAGGTGCGCCTCGTCGAGGCCGTACTTGGTCGCCTCGCCCGCCAGGTCCACCTGCACCAGCACGGGCAGCGGCTTCCGCGCCGCCTCGGCCGCCCGCTCCAGCCGCTGGCCAGGCGCGATGTCGTCCACCGAGTGGATGCCGTCGAAGAGCGTCGCCGCCCGCGGCGCCTTGTTGCTCTGCAGGTGGCCGACGAGGTGCCAGCGCAGGCCGGCCGCGCGCAGGTCGGCGAGGGCGGCGATCTTCGCCTCCGCCTCCTGGACCTTGTTCTCGCCGAAGTCGCGCAGGCCCGCCGCGAAGGCCTCGCGCACGGCGTCGGCGGGCTGCGTCTTGCTGACCGCGACCAGCGTGACGTCTCGGGCCGGCGCCCGGCGCGCGCCGCCGCCCGGGCGATGCGCTCCCGGACGGCGGCCACGCGGTCGGCGATCACCTTCTTGGGCTTGAGCGCCGCGAGCAGCCCCTGGGCGGTCGCCACGTTCTGGGCGTTGGTCGGGTTCATCGAGCAGGTACTTCTCGAGGTGCGCGACCGCCTCGGCGATCTTGTTCTGGCCGACGGCGATCGTGCCCAGGTGGTAGTGGACCTCGGCGTTGGCGGGGTCGACTGCCGCCGCCTTCTTGAAGGCGGCCGCCGCCTCGTCGCCTTGCCGGCGTTGAGGTAGAAGACGCCCAGGTTGAACTGGACCTTCGCGTCCTTGCGGGTTGGCGGTGGCGGCCTTGGTCAGCAGCTCGATGGCCTTCTCCGCCTGGCCGCTGTCCAGGTAGACGCTGGCGAGGGCGCGACGATGGCCTCGCGCGTAGTCGGGCCTCAGCTCGATCGCCTTCTGGTACGCGGCCTCGGCGGCCGCCAGTCCTTCTTCTGGGGCTGGACGAGCCGAGGTTGTAGTGGACCTGGGGATCGTCGGGTTCTTGGCGAGGAGCTCCTTGTACGCGGCCTCGGCCTCGTCGTACTTGCCCGCCGCGGTGAGCTCGGTGCGCCTTGTGAAGGTCTCCCGCAGCTCCGCGTTGGCCTTCTCGGCCTCGCCGCCGCCGCCGCCGCCTGCGGCCGCGGACTTGCGGCACAGCTTGATGTCGGGCAGGTAGCGTCGGCTCGCCGAGGTTGATCCGGTGTCGATGAACGGCGCCCTCGTAACCCTCCTTGGTGGCCGTGATCTTGTAGTCCGCCGGGGTCGAGGCCGACCTGCGTGAACTCGCCCTTCTTGTTCGTCTTCGTCTCGTACTTGCGCGTGACGCCGCCCTGGAACTCCAGGGTGACGTTGGCGCCCTCGCAGCGGCTGGCCCTTGTCGTCCACGACCTTGCCGCGGGCGGTGCCGTCTGGGCCTACCCTGCTCCGCCGAGGAGCAGCGAGGCCCAACGAGGCCGCCCGCCACGAGCACGCGCTTCATCATGGATTCAGTCCTCCGAGGGAGCGCCCTCCCGAACCGTTCCAGTCTCTCACGTCACCCTCGCCCGCGTGCCACGGTCCGGTACGGCAGCGGGTCCGCACCCCCGCCTCGGCGAAGCCCCGGAGCCGCAGCCGGCACGACTCGCACACGCCGCAGGCCTCGTCCTCCGCCTGGTAGCACGACCAGGTCTTCTCGAAGGGCACGCCCAGCTCCGGCCCGCCCGCACGATCTCGGCCTTGGTCAGCCGATCACCGGCGTCACGATCCGGATCCGCGTCTCCGGCCGCGTGCCCAGCCGGATCGCCTCCTCGAACGCGCGGTAGAACTCGGGCCGGCAGTCGGGATAGCCCGACGAGTCCTCCCAGACCGCGCCCACGAAGATCGCGCGCGCGCCCAGGACCTCGGCCCACGAGGTGGCCGCGGCCAGCAGGTGCGCGTTGCGGAAGGGCACGTAGGAGGTGGGCACGCGCCCCGGCTCCGGGTCGCCTTCGCGCACCGGGATGCGGCGTCGGTCAGGCTGCTGCCGCCGATCGCGGCGAGGGCGGTGAAGTCCACCACCAGCGTGTGCTCGCGCGCGGAAGTGGTCGGCCAGGGCGTGAAGCAGGCCAGCTCCTTGCCCTCCGTGCGCTGGCCGTAGTTCGGCGTGCAGGAACGCCAGGCGGTGGCCGCGCGCGGCCAGGGCGGCGGTCACGGCGGAGTCCATGCCGCCGCTCACGCAGACGACGGCCAGCGGGCGCGCGCGCTCACACCCCGCGCTCCACGCCGGGCCAGAGGTACTTGTGCAGCTGGACCTGCAGCCGCACGGGCAGGCCGTCCTCCAGGATCCAGCGGCCGAGCTCGCCGGGATCGAGCGCGCCGTGCACGGGCGAGAAGAGCACGGCGGCGCCCGCGGCCAGGCGCGCTCGCGCACCAGGTCGCGCGCCCACTCGTAGTCGGCGCGGTCGGCGAGCACGAACTTCACCTCGTCCTGCGGCCGCAGCAGGTCGAGGTTGCCCAGTCCATGCGCGCGCCTCGCCCGAGCCGCGGCGCCTTCACGTCCAGGATGGCGACCGCGCGCGGGTCGAGGCCCTCGATCGGCACGTGGCCCGAGGTCTCGACCAGCACCTCGAACCCGCGTCGAGGAGGCGCGATCACGAACGGGAACGCCTCGGGCTGGGCGAGCGGCTCGCCGCCGGTCAGCGACGCAGGCGGCAGGGGAAGCGCTCCAGCTCGGCGACGACGTCGTCCTCCTCGCGCCGCCCTCCCTCGTGGAACGCGTAGGCGGTGTCGCACCAGACGCAGCGCAGCGGGCAGCCGGTGAGGCGCACGAACACGCAGGGCCGCCCGGCGCGCGTCCCCTCGCCCTGGATGGAGAAGAAGACCTCGTTGACGGTGAGCAGCGGGTCCTCCGCGGTAGGTCGCGCTGCAGCCGGGCGCTTCCCACACGCGCACGCGCCGCAGCAGCCGGCCCTCGTCGCCCAGGCCCTTGCGGACCTCGTCGAAGAAGTAGCGCGCCACCACCTCGGCCGACGGGCTCTTCGCCGCGAAGGCCCGGGTGCTCGTTCATGTCGCTGTAGTGGAAGCGCGCCGCCACCTCGCCCACCGCCTTCTTCAGGTGCTCGAAGTCGATCACGACGCCGATCCCGTCGAGCCTTCCCCGCCGCCACCGCCTCCACGCGCCAGTCGTGGCCGTGCAGGGGCTCGATGGGCTGGCCCCCGCGCGTCAGGCGGTGGGTCGAGCAGAACGTCGTCTCGTAGGCGACTTCGAACACGGCGGAGTAATCTAGCATCGCGCGCCATGGCCCACGCAACGACCTCCGGCGCGGCGCCCTCTCATGGTGCGGCCGCCCTGCTCTTCGCGGGCATGGGCGTGGCGGTCAAGATCGCCTCCGCGGACCTGTCCAACGCGGAGGTCGTGTTCTTGCGCAACGGCCTCGGCCTCCTGGCCCTGCTGCCCGCTCCTACGTGGGCGCGGACCTCCGCACCCGCCACCTCGCGAGCACCTGCTGCGCGGCCTGGCCGGGCTGGCGTCGATGTACTGCTTCTTCTACGCGATCGCCCACATGCGCCTGGCCGACGCCATCCTGCTCAACTACTCGCCGCCCCTCTTCATGCCGCTCATCGAGCGCATCTGGCTGGGGAGGAGTTCCGCGAGGGCTGTGGGCGCCGATCTGGTCGGCTTCCTGGGCTGATCCTCATCCTGAGGCCGGGCCTCGGCCTCTTCCAGCCGGCCGCGCCGGTCGGCCTGGCCGCCGCGCTCTTCGCCGCCGTGGCCCAGGTCGGCGTGCGCCGCCTGACCCGGACCGAGCCCGCCACCCGCATCGTCTTCTACTTCGCGGTCCGTCCACCGTGCTCTGCGCGTCCCGGCCGCGTCGCCTGGCAGATGCCGCCGGCCCGCGTGGTGGCGGCGGTGGCGATGGGCGTCCTGGCCACCGCGGGCCAGCTCTTCTGACCCGCGCCTACGCCCAGGCGCCCGCGGCGCAGGTGGGCCCGTTCATCTACACCTCGGTCGTGTTCGCGGGGGTCCTGGACTGGCTCGTCTGGGGGCGCCTCCCCGACGCGCTCTCGGTGGCGGGCGGCGTGCTGGTGAGCGGCGCCGGCATCCTGGCCCTGCGGCTGGGTCCCGCGCCCGCCGACCCGTGACGCCGGGACCGGCCCCGGGCTGACCGTCCGCAGGCCAAGCCCCGTCGTACTCCGGCCGCGAGCGCCCGCCCGCAGCTTCTCGCTGAGGAGCGCCCCGCGCACGGGCGAACTCCGCCTCCAGCTCGTCAGCACCGCCCCCCCGCGGGCTCGCGGCCTCGGCCCAGCTCCTCCATCTGCGCGCAGATCTCCATCATCGGCGCGCGCCGAGGGTGGCGCAGCTGCCCCGCAGCTTGTGCGCGATCGCGACCAGGCCGCGGCGTTGTCGCGCCGAGCGATGCGCAGGCCGGTCAGCGCGGCGCGCTGCGCAGGAACAGGCCGAGCAGCTCGGGCAGGAAGTCGGGAGGGGTCACGCGAGCAGGTCGGCGAAGATGTCCCAGTCGACGGGCCCGCCGCCGGGGCCGCGTCCGGCGCGCGATGCGGCTCCCGCGGCGTCGCCCCGCGCCGGGGATCCAGCGCTGCAGCACCGCCTCCAGCTGCTCGGGGGACATCGGCTTGGCGACGTAGTCGTCCATGCCCGCGGCCAGGCAGCGCTCGCGGTCGCCGCGCATGGCGCCGGCGGTGAGGGCGATGATCGGCGTGTGGCGCACCGGCCCCTCGAAGGCGCGGATGCGCGCGTGGCCTCGTAGCCGTCCATCCCCGGCATCTGGCCGTCCATCAGGATCGCGTCGTACTGCCGCGCCCACCGCGGCCACCGCCTCCTGGCCCGTCCCGACCATCCGCGGCGTAACCCAGCCGCTCCAGCATGCGCACCGCCACCTTCTGGTTGACGGCGTTGTCCTCCGCGACCAGCACCCGGCCGCGCCCCGGGGCGTGCGCGGCGGCCGCGGGCGCGCCGGCGGCGAGCGGCGCCGGTCGCCGGGAGCGCGCGCCGGCCGCGCTCGGGCGGGGGCTCCGGCGCGCGGCGGCGCGACGCTCGAGCGGCCGTGAACGAGAACGTGCTGCCCACGCCCGCTCGCTCGGACTCCGAGCTGCCCGCCCATCATCTCCACCAGGCGCCGCGAGATGGCGAGCCCGAGGCCGGTGCCGCCGAAGCGGCGGGTGGTGGAGCCGTCGGCCTGGGAGAACGGCTGGAAGAGCCGCGCCGGCGCCTCCGGCGTGATGCCGATGCCGGTGTCCCGCACCTCGAAGCGCACCACTGGGCGGCCGCCGTCCTCCGCCTCGCCGCGGACGGCACGGTCACCGCGCCCTTCTCCGTGAACTTCACCGCGTTGCCGACCAGGTTGAGCAGGGCCTGGCGCAGCCGCCCGGGATCGCCGCGCAGCACGTCCGGCGACGCCGGGTCGACGGTCGCGGACAGCTCGATCCCCTTGCCCCGCGCCTCCGGGCGCGAAGAGGCGCACCACGTCGTCCACCAGCGCGCGCAGGTCGAAGTCGACGCTCTCCAGCTCCAGACGGCCCGCCTCGATCTTCGAGAAGTCCAGGATGTCGTCGATGATCCGCAGCAGCGCGCGCGCCGAGCTGACGATGATCTCCGCGTACTCGCGCTGCTCGGCGGAGAGCGGCGTCTCCTGCAGCAGGCGCGCCATGCCGATGACGCCGTTCATGGGCGTGCGGATCTCGTGGCTCATGTTGGCCAGGAACTGGCTCTTGGCCTGGCTGGCCTCGGCCAGCTCCCGCGTGCGCGCCTGCAGCTCGAGGTTGGCGTGCGAGAGCTCGTCCGTGCGCAGAGCTCCTCGTCCGCTCGCCACGCGGCTCCAGGTCGCGCCGCAGCACGTCCTCGCTCGCCGTGGACGCGGGTGAACCGGTTGGCGAGCGAGACCGCCATCGAGAACACGAAGGCCGCGAAGCCGAAGGGGATCAGGCGCCCGGGGCCAGATCCAGCCGAGGTCGAGCGCGGTGTCGTTCAGGTAGCAGACGGTCAGGACGAGGAGCCCGAAGCCGATGGTGCGCCCCTCGGGGTGCCCGCGCCAGGCCCGCGCGACCACCCACAGCGCGTACGGGGCGAGGACGAACGCGCCCACTCCCACGAGGTCAGCATGCGCAGGTTGAGCCCAGGCCGGGCGAGAAGAGGACGGCCAGCCCGCCGCGGCGCGTTCAGGGCCTGGAAGGCGCGCAGGAGCGGTGGATGGGCCAGGACAGGAACGGCAACAGGAACGCGATGTAGAGCGGCGCCATCACGTAGAGCAGCGCGTGCTCGAGCTCCTTCAGGGCCACGAAGTCGTCGAAGAGCACGTACTTCCACTGCGTGCGGAGGAACGTGTAGGCGCCGGCGCCGACCGCGACCAGCCCGAACCACAGGTACTCGCGCAGCTCGGGCCGGCGGCGGTGGAGCTGGAGGTGGTAGAGGCCGGTCACGAAGAACAGCGCGGCCAGGATCAGCTCCGGCAGCTCGGAAGCAGCTCCCGCCGCGTGAGCGCGGCGATCGGGCCCAGCAGGAACGGCCCTCGACGGGCGCGGGGACGCTCGGGCTGGTGGCGTCGGGCTTCCACGCCCGCACCGCGAGCACGAGCCGCCCGCTCGGCTCGACGGCGGACGGCGGGACCACTAGGTGCGGTGCCGGTCGTATTCGATGCGCGCGTGCGGGGGCAGCCCGCCCACGCCGCCGAGGCGCAGCCGCCCGCGAACACCTCGTAGGCGCTGTCCACCTTGCCCATCGTCAGGCCGAGCGCGGCGGGCCCGCCCGCGGGCGTGGGTCCCAGGCCGTCGGGTCCGAGCTCCACCGTCCGCCGGAACCAGGCGAAGGGCTCGCGGGTGCCCGCGTGCGGCCCCAGCCCATGGGTACGTGCACGGTGCCCCACGCCGGTCGTCGAGGTCGGCCGCGCCCACGCGGTCGTCCCCGAAGCGGTGCTGCCAGTCCCCGCCAGCGACACCGCGCGGTCGGGCCGTGCTGGGCATCGGCGCGCCATGCCGACGGGCGGCCAGGGCGGCGGCCGCGACGGGCGGCGGTCAGTACCCGGCGAGGGCGGCACGACGGACATGCGCCTAATCAGGCGACCTTCGACCTCGGCCAGGTCGTGCACGAGGCGCGCGGGCGGCAGGCTCTCCAGGAAGCGCCGCCCGTACGGCGCGCTCGACCAGGCGGCTGTCGAGCACGGCCAGGATGCCGCGGTCGGACGGCGGAGCGGATCAGCCGGCCCAGCCCCTGCTTCAGCATGAGCATCGCGACCGGCACCTGGTAGTCGGCGAACGGGTTCCCGCCGCGGTTGCGCAGGCGGTCGATGCGCGCCGCCACCACGGGATCGGACGGCGAGGCGAACGGCAGCTTGTCGATGATCACGCAGGAGAGCTGCTCGCCGGCGACGTCGACGCCCTGCCAGAACGACGCGGTGGCGAGCAGCACCGCGCCCGGCGTGCGCCGGAACGTCTCCAGCAGGACCGCCTTGCGGCGCCTCGCCCTGCATCAGCAGCGGGTACGGCATGCTCGCCCGCCATGCGCTCGGCCACCGCGTTCATGTTCGCGTAGGAGGTGAACAGCACGAAGGCGCGCCCGCGGCTGATGCTCGAGCAGCGCGCACGATCTCCTCCGCCGCGCGGTCGACGAACGCCGGCGACTGCGGCTCCGGCATCCGCCGCGGCACGTAGAGGATCGCCTGCCGCTCGTAAGTCGAAGGGCGACGCCAGCAGCAGCTCGTCCGCCGGCGTCGATGCCGAGCCGCGCTTGCAGGTACTCGAAGCCGCCGTCCACGGCCAGCGTGGCCGAGGTCAGCACGGCCGACCGCACCCGGTCGAACAGCAGCTCGCGCAGGAGCGCGGACACGTCGATCGGCGTCGCGCGCAGGAGGACGCCGCGGCCGCGCGTCTCGACGAAGTAGACGTGGCTGTCGTCCTCGGCGGCCAGCACGAAGTGCGAGCTCCTCGCGCAGCGCCTGCGCGCGCCCGGCCAGCGCGGTGAGCGGCTCCGGCCGCTCGGGCAGGGCCAGGAGCGCCGTGCGCAGCCCCTCGAGCCGCTGCAGCAGCGCGTCCGCCTCCTCGCCGACCCGCGCGCTCATCCAGCCCGCGCCCGAGCCGGCGCCCGCGTCCGCTGGGCCGACGGCCGCGAAGAAGCGCCTCGCGCGCGGTCGCGCACGCGCGTCGCCCTCCGCGCGCACGTCGCGCGCGTCGAGCGCGCGCCGCCTTCAGCTCGCGCTCGACGTCGCGGCACAGGTCGTCGAGGCGGTGCGACGAGACCTGCGAGGCCGAAGTACTGCGTGGCCACGTCCTCCAGCAGGTGCGCCTCGTCGAGGACCAGCGTGTCGTAGTCGGGGATCACCTCGCCGTAGCTCGACTCCTTCACCGCCAGGTCGGCGCACAGCAGGTGATGGTTGACGACGATGATGTCGGCCTCCAGCGCGCGCTGGCGCATGCGCGTGACCCAGCACGGCGTCGAAGTCGGGGCAGGACTGGCCGATGCAGTTCTCGCTGGCGGCGGAGATCTCGCGCCAGAAGTCCACGCCGTCGGGCAGGTCCTCGATCTCGCCGCGGTCGCCGGTCTCGGTGCGCGGGGCCCAGGCCTCGACGGCGCGGAAGAGCGGGATCTCGTCCAGCCGGCGGAAGCTGCCCGCCTGCGCGAAGGAACGGAAGCGCAGCAGGCAGAGGTAGTTCCCGCGGCCCTTCATCACCGCGACGTTCAGGTCGCGGCCGAGCGCCCGGGCCAGGAGCGGGATGTCCTTGCCGACGAGCTGCTCCTGCAGGTTCTTGGTGCCGGTGGAGACGACCACGCGCCGCCCCAGCTCCACCGCGGGCAGCAGGTAGGCGAGGGTCTTGCCGGTGCCCGTCCCGGCCTCCGCCAGCAGCATGCCGCCGTCGCTCAGCACCCGGCCGACGGCGTCCGCGAGCCGCGCCTGCGCCGGGCGCTCCTCGTACGCGGGCAGGACGCGCGCCAGCGGCCCGCGCGGGCCGAAGAAGTCGCGGGCGGCGGGGGCGATCCGGGCACGAACCGATGATTTTAGCGCGCAGCCGCGCGCCCGCCGGGTCCGGCGCGGGCGCCCCTAGGCGTGCGCGGCCAGCGCGCGTCGTACGCCTCCAGCCGCGCCGCGTACAGCGGGAACCGCCGCACAGCTTGCCCACGTCGCGCTTCACCTCGGCCAGCGCGCTCGTTGTCGACGCCGGCGAGCGCGCGCGCGATGAGCCGGCCCACCGTCTCCATCTCCGCTTCCTTCATGCCGCGGGTGGTGAGGGCGGGCGTGCCGATGCGGATGCCGGAGGCGACCATCGGCGAGTTCGTGTCGAACGGGATCGTGTTCTTGTTGACGGTGATGCCGGCGCGGTCGAGCGCCTCCTCGGCCACCTTGCCGGTGATGCCCTTGGCGAAGACGTCGACCAGCATCAGGTGGTTGTCGGTGCCGCCGGAGACGAGGCGCCAGCCCTCGCCCATGAGCGTCGCCGCCAGCGCCTTCGCGTTCGTCACGATCTGCCGCTGGTAGACCTTGAACTCCGGGGCGAGCGCCTCCTTGAAGGCCACCGCCTTGGCCGCGATCACGTGCATGAGCGGCCCGCCCTGCACGCCCGGGAAGACGAGCTTGTCGAGCTCCTTGGCCCACTTCTCCTGGCAGAGGACCATGCCCCCGCGCGGCCCGCGCAGCGTCTTGTGCGTGGTGGTGGTCACGAACTCGGCGTGCGGCACCGGGCTCGGGTGCAGCCCGGCCGCGACCAGGCCGGCGATGTGGGCGATGTCGGCCATCACCACCGCGCCGCACTCGTCGGCGGCCCGGCGCACGGCCGGCGAAGTCGATGATGCGCGGGTAGGCGCTCGCGCCCACCACGATCACCTTCGGCCGGTGCTCGCGGGCCAGCGCGGCCATCGCCTCGTAGTCGATGCGCTCGTCCTCCTTGCGCACGCCGTAGGCCACGACCTTGAAGAAGCGGCCGGAGAAGTTCAGCGGGTGGCCGTGGGTGAGGTGGCCGCCGTGGGAGAGGTTCATGCCCAGGATCGTGTCGCCCGGCTTGCAGACGGTCATGTAGACGGCAGTGTTCGCCTGGGCGCCGGAGTGCGGCTGCACGTTGGCGTGGTCGGCGCCGAACAGCTGCTTCGCGCGCGCGATGGCCAGGCTCTCCACCACGTCCACGAACTCGCAGCCGCCGTAGTAGCGCTTGCCCGGATACCCCTCGGCGTACTTGTTCGTGAGGACGGTGCCCAGCGCCTCCAGCACCGCCTCGGAGACGAAGTTCTCGGAGGCGATCAGCTCGAGCTGCGAGCCCTGGCGCCGCGTCTCGTCGCGGATGGCGTCGGCGACCTCGGGATCGGTGCGGGCCAGGTTCTCCATGGTCAAGTCGATACCTTATGCGGCGGCCGCGGGGCGCGCCGATCTCTACCCTCCCGCGCGACAGAGGATCGATCATCAATTGACCTACCGGTCGTGACGGTGAGCAGGCGCGGTGAGGGCCGCATCGCGCGGGCCACCCCTGGTCTTCCGTTCCGACATCGAGCGCCCGAGCGCGACCCAGGCGCGCCTGGTCCGTGTGCTGGTGCACGGCCGGCCCCTCGGCTTTGCGTTCTACTCCTCCCGCTCGGAGATCCGCCTGCGCATGTTCGAGCGCGGCGGGAGCGCTGACCGAGAATTCCTTCAGAGCGCCTCGACGCCGCGATCGCCTGGCGCGAGGAGATCGCCGCCGGGGCCGAGGCCTCCCATCGTCCATGGCGAGGCGACGGCCTGCCGTCGCTCTGGTCGACCGCTACGGCGACTACGTCGTGGTCCAGACCCTGTCGCAGGCCACGGAGGCGCTCAAGGAGGCGCCTGGCGGCGCATGGTCGAGCACCTGGCCGAAGGGGATCCTCGAGCGCAACGACCCGAACGTGCGCAAGTTCGAAGGCCTCGACCGCCGGTCGGTCTTCTGCACGGCCAGGTACCCGACGTCGTCGTCCGCCAGAACGACCTCCGTTCGAAGCCGACCTTTGGAAAGGCCAGAAGACCGGCCTGTTCCTGGACCAGCGGGAGAACCACGTCATGGCCCGCGGCTACGCGCGCGGGCGCGTCCTGGACGGCTTCACCTACAACGGCGGCTTCGGCCTCTCGGTGGCGGCCA
>CAVXIT010000009.1:0-160991 GCA_963761985.1 uncultured Acidimicrobiia bacterium | reverse complement strand
GTGACGTCTTAGGAGATCGGGATTCGCTTTTCGGGATCGACGAAAGGCATCGGCGTGACCGTGGCCGTCCGTTGGCCCCACTCTGAATCGATCGTTACCTGCTGGCCCTGTTGGGAGTTTTCGATCGGTAGCCAGCAGTAGCCGAGGTTCTGTCGAAGCCGGGGCGAATAGATCGCCGAAGTCACTTTGCCCGCCTGGCGGCCGTCGACCAATGCAGGCCACTTGGTGTTGTTGAGCTCGGGGAATGGCTCGCCGTCGATCACTACTCCGTTGATCTTCTGAGTGATTCCGTTCTCGTCGATTTTTCGATAGGCGGCAATCGAGATGCAGTCCCCGTCGGCTAGCTCGAAGTCGACCAACCTTTCGAGTCCCAGCTCGAAGGCGTTGTTCTCGTAAGTCATGTCGGCGCCCCAATTGAAGATCGCTCCTTCGATGCGCCGGATATCAGAGGGACCGGTTGGACGGATGCCATAGGGCTGGCCGGCGTTCATGATCGCCTCGTATACCTCGGTGCCTTTGGATCCGTCAGTCAGATAGACCTCGTAGCCCACTTCCGAGGTCCATCCAGTGCGGGTAATCACTACCGGCACGTCCGCAATTTCCGCGTGGGTCCAGTGGTAGTACTTGAGTGTCCCGATTTCGTCGCCAATCAAGTCAGTCATCAGGTCCTTCGACTTTGGTCCCTGCACCTGCAACGGGGAAACGTCGGCCTCCTTGATCGAGACATCGAGATCGGGATAGGCATTCTTCAATCCGCGGGCGAAAAGCAATGCATCCGACGAGGCGAGCGCAAACCAGAAAGTGTTCTCGTCCATCCGCGTCAGCACCGGGTCGTTGACGATTCCGCCGTCGGAATCGCACACGAGGACGTACTTCGCCTGACCGACTGCACACTTGGCCAAATTCCGCGGAGTCAGAAGTTGGGCAAACCGCAGACCATCGGGACCTGAGATCTCGAGGCATCGCTCAACGGAGACATCCCAAAGCGTCACCCCGTTGAGAAGCGTTTCGAACTCCTCCTCGAAGGTGTCGAAACGGATCGGGAAGTACATGTGGTTGTAGACCGTGAACCCCTGCGGCCCATACTTCTGCGTTGCCTCGAAGAACGGTGTGCGCCGGTTGCGCGCCCCTCGCTGGACCATTCCCATGTCGAACGGTTTTGTCATCGCCCGATCGTAATTTCTCCCCCCGGAGGGGGGAGTCCGGCGGAGCCGGGAGGGGGGCGTTCTCTCGACGCGCCGAGGTTGTTCATCGCGACCGCGTCGAGAAGGAAAGCCTTGTCGCGGTCAGAAAACGCCCCCTTCTCCCCTCCTTCGCTCGGGTACTCCCCCCTCCGGGGGGAGAAACTATCCTCCGCCGCCGATGAGCGATCTTGCCGCTGCCGCCTCAGCCCTGGGAGCTCCGGAGGCGATAGTTCGGCGGTCAGCCGAGGCGAGAGCCAAGGCCAGCGGAGCCAGCGTCGATGACATCCTGGCCGCGTGGGCCGGAGGTACCTCGGCCCCCGTCGGGGCACCACCGGTCCCGGCGGCGGAAATTCCCGACCCGGCTGAAACGGCCCCTGCCACTCCCGCCACCGAGGTAGTTGCGGCCCCCGGACCGGCTCCGGTCATGGTCCCGGCCGCCGTCGCCGTGCTGGAGGCGGAGGAACCCGACGAGAAGCCAGAAGCCGACGATCTCCGTCAGCGAATCCGCGTGGCCGGACGGGTGGGAATGGTCAGCGGTGCGCTTCTCGGGATCGTGGGATTGTTGGCAGCTTCCCCCTGGCTGCTTCCCAATGCTTCGATCCTTGGGACCGAAGGCGACTTCAGTCCGGCGGTGATCGTTGACCGAGGGCGACTGACATTGATCACCGCTCTCTTCTCTCTCGTCTTTGGCGCTGTGGTCGCGGCCCTCTCGCGGACCTTGACCGGCTGGATTTCGCCCGGCAACGCATTGGTGAGTCGCGTCGGCCTGACGTCGGCTGCTGGGGCGCTGGTCGGCCTCGTCCTCGGTCTAGGCGCCGGAGCAACTTTGGCCTCGTTTGGCCAGCCCGTCGAGGGTGTCGACAACTTGATCCAGCTACCAGTTGTCTCCGCGATATTCGTGGTCCTGCTTGGCGGAGCCTTGATGGGTTGGATCACCGCTGCCCTGGTTCAGGCGATCGGGGTACCGGCGGGGGTGCACGATCATGAGGCCGGTGAAGTTGAAACGGTGCAGCGCCGTCTGGCCGGCGCGATCGGGGTTCCGCTCGCCGGGCTAGTCGCGCTCGCAGTTCTGGTCCTGCCGCTCGCTGTCGTCCTGGTTCGGAGCAGCCACCTGTCGGCCGCAGGAGCTCCGATTCTGGCGATCATCGCTTCCGCCAGCATCCTGGCCGTCGCTTCACTCTCGGCTTCCAAGCCAGGAATGAAGATCAGTCGCGGCGAATTTCTCCTCGCCCTATCCGGAATCGGAGTAGTGCTGATGATCGTGATGGCCGTGCTTCTCGCTCGAAGTCCGGTACATGAAGAAGAAGAGGTAGCCGAAGCCGGCGCTACCACCACCACAATCGTCGCGACTACGACTGCCGCCGGTTAGGGATCACTGACCGCGACTGCCAGATTCCGGTCACCGTCCCGTTCCCAACTCACGCGAACCGGCGTTCCGTCACGCAAATGCTCGCGTAGATGAGTTAAGGGGTAGGCGAAGTCGCCATCCTCGGCCGGGGTGAAGGTCATCGCGTCGCCCTCGACGAGAAGAGTGAACGTCCGAACCTTCGACAAATCACCGTCGACTTGAGTCACCACTCCCATCACGGTTCCGCTGTCTTGGCCGCAAGCGATCAGCAGCAATAGTGCGAGCAGGGTCGCTTTCACCACTCGCTCACAGCGGTGCGCGCAGTTCCTCCTCGATCCGGTCCCAGCGCTTTTCCTCCGAAGCCCAGCGGAACCAGATGAACGCCATCACTACCCAGAAGATCATCGTCCCACCAATCTTCATGATCAGTCCGGCAGTGGTTTGGTCCTCGACGGCTGTGAGACCGAAGGCGAGGGACGCATCGCCATATGCGGGATAGATCGGGATCTGGCTGAAGGTGAGAAAGCCAGCCGGCACGATGGGAAGGATCGAATTCAGGAACAGGTAGAGCAGCTGCAGTGGAGGGGCGATGCGGGGAATCACCGAAGCCGGCGATGCCACTGGCATCCACATCAGCAGTCCGGAGAGGAATAGAAAGGAGTGGATGCTGAAGTGCGCTACTTCACTGCGCAGGGATAGGGCCACCGCTTCGGGCCAGTGGGTCGCGATGAGCCCCAGGTTGAAGATGGCAAAGGCGACGACCGGTTGAGCCAGAGGTCGGAGCCAGGTCAGGATGCGGGGGCGACCAAGAAGGAAGTCGGCCATCGGCCGGTTGAAACCCAGCAGCAAAAGAGGAGGCGCCAGCAGTGTCAGAGTCATGTGGTTGACCATGTGGATCCAGTAAAGGCTCTGCTCGGCGAGGTCATGCATCGGCCAGGTCGAGGTGAACACCAGCAAGCCGAGACCGGTGTAGAACAACCCCCACTGTCGGCCCGTCGGCGCGGGAAGCGAGGCGTTCAGCTGAGGCCGAAGCCGCGACTGCAGCCACCAATAGGCCAAGCCGATTGTTCCCAGGATCACCACCACGTCCCAGTGAACGTGGAAAGGCGGGAGCCCAGTCATGGACAGTTGGCCATCAGCGACTGGCGGCCAGCACCCCGAACCCGATCAGGACGACGGCATAGAGCGACAGAGCGAGCACGAAACCGAAAATGAAGAACCGGCTGATAGTCGCCTTTTCGTACCGGATGTGCATGTACCAGCCGACGACGATGAAGAACTTGAGGAAGGCGAGGATCAAGAGGGCGGCAGTGTTGAGCCAGCCGAGACTCAGCGCATTGTTGATGTAAAACAGGGCCACCTCAACCGCGGTGAGAATCGCGAGACCGACAGCAATCTTGACGTATTGCGCCGGGGTCGGATGAGCGACATGGTGTTCTTCGGTCACATGTTGATCTGTCATAGGCCCTCGGGTGGAACTGCAGTCAAAAGGTAGACCACGGTGAAGATCACGATCCAGATGATGTCTACGAAGTGCCAGTAGAGGCCGACGAGTTCCAGGTTGAGAAACCTCTTATCGGTGAGACCGCCCATCCGCTTCGAGAGTCCGAAGAGCGAGAGCAGCATGATGACGCCGATCGCAACGTGGGTTCCGTGGAAGCCTGTCAGCACGAAGAAGGCTGAGGCCGCCGGGTTGGTCTGCATGGTCATGCCCTCGATGGTGATGAACTCGGTGAACTCGAAGACCTGTCCCGCGAGGAAAACCGATCCCAGCATTGCGGTGGCGAGCAGCCAGGTGCGCGTCGCTCCCTGGTCGCCTCGCGATAGGGCGTTATGCGCCAGCACCATCGTCAGCGAGCTCATCAGGAGGACGAACGAGCTCACCGAGGTGAAGGGGATGTCGTAAATCTCGGCCGGCGTCGGGCCTACTTCGAAGTCACGACTCGAATAGAGCAAGTAGTTGGTGATGAGAGCACCGAAGAACAAGAACTCGGAGCTGAGAAACGCCCACATTCCCAGCTTGCGGTTCTCGATCCCGGTCGACTCGTGCTCGTCGTGATGATCTCCCTCGGTCACCTCGTGGGCGGCGGCCGTCACGTGTGGACGGCTTCCATGTGCGCCTCTTCGAGCGGCTCCGATCCCCATCCGATCAAAGCGGCCAGCGAGATCAGCGTCCCGACGGCGATCAGCGCCTTGCCGAACATGGAGAGGTGAAAGATGATCCCGTAGGCGATGAGGGGAAGACCGGCGGCCATGATGATCGGGAAGTAGCTCGGACTCGGCAGATGGATCGGCTCGGGGGGATTGGTGCCGATCTCGTGCAGCCGTTCGATCGTGGCCTCGGCATCTTCCCGTCGAACCGGCCGTCCCGTCTTGTCTTCGCCGTACTTCTGGTGCCAGAACTCATCCAGACCGTGCACCACTGGAACCTCGGCGAAGTTGAATACGGGCGTTGGATTGGGGATGGCCCACTCGAGCGTGCGTGCGTCCCACGGGTCCATGCCGGCCACCTGGCCCCGGCGCTTGGAGTTGTAGAAGTTCACCATGAAGACCAGCAGTCCCAGGGCGATGATGAAGGCGCCGACGGAGACGATTCGGTTCCAGAACTCGAGACTCGGGTCGTAGCGCCACGTGCGGCGGATCATCCCCTGCAGGCCGAGCCAGTGCATCGGGGCGAAGGTCAGGTTGAAACCGAGCATCCACAGCCAGAAATGGACCTTGCCGAGCCTCTCGTTGAGCATGCGCCCGCTGAATTTGGGGAACCAGTAGTAGAGGCCGCCAAAGAGACCGAAGATGGCGCCACCAAACAAGACGTAGTGGAAGTGGGCGACGATGTAATAGGTGTCGTGCTGCTGCCAGTCGGAAGGCACCACGGCATGAGTGACTCCGGAAAGTCCGCCGATGGTGAACATGGTGAGGAAGCCAAGGGCGAAAAGCATCGGCGTGGCTAATCGAATCCTCCCGAGCCAAAGCGTCCCTAACCAGTTGAAGATCTTCACGCCAGTTGGAATGGCGATCGTGATCGTGGTGATTCCGAAGCCCACCTGCGCCACCGTGGAGATGCCCGAGGCGAACATGTGGTGAGCCCACACCCCAAAGCCGAGAAACGCGATGCCGGCCCCGGCGAACACAACCGCGGCGTAGCCGAAGAGGGGTTTCCGGCTGAAGACCGGGATGATCTCCGAGACGATCCCCATCGCCGGCAGGATCAAAATGTAGACCTCAGGATGGCCGAACAGCCAGAAGAGGTGCTGCCAGAGAATCGGATCGCCGCCGGCAGTCGCGTCGAAGAACAAAGTTCCGAACTGGCGGTCGAAGGTAACCATGAAAAGGGCGATGGCGATGATCGGCAGCGAGAAGAGCAGGAGGAAAGCGACGACCAGCGTCATCCAAATGAAGACCGGGACGCGCAACAGCCGCATTCCTTTCGCCCGGAGGTTGAAGAACGTGACGATGAAGTTCACCGCGGATAGAAGCGAGGCGATGCCCAGGAGCTGGAGGCCAAGCACCGCGAAGTCCATGGCCCGGCCGGGTGAGAAGTCGGCCCCGGCGTTGGGCTGGTACATGAACCAGCCCCCGTCGGGGAGCGCGCCGAAAGTGCGGGCGTCAGCGGGGTCGAGGTTGCCGGGCACGCCGGGAGCAACACCGAGCGGCGCCGTTACCGAGGAGAACAAAAGGCCCGAGTAGAGAAAGAGACCGCCGAAGAGGAAGATCCAGTAGGACAGGCCATTGAGACGGGGGAAGGCGACATCGCGCGCCCCGATCATCAGCGGAAGCAGGTAGTTGAAAAACGCCGCTGACATCGGCATCACGACGAGGAAGATCATGGTCACCGCATGGGTCGTGAAGAGGCCGTTGTAATCGGCGGCGGTGAGGAAGGTGCTTTCGGCCGACGCGAGATGAATGCGCAACAACAGCGCTTCCACACCTCCGATCAAAAAGAAGATGAAGGCCGTGTAGCCGTACATGATCCCGATCTTCTTGTGGTCGACCGTCGTGATCCACGACCAGAAACCATGCTCCGATCTTGGGCGACGGAAGATCGTGGCTCCGCGGGCAGTCGTGGTGGTCATCGCAATGTCTCCAGGAACGCAGTCAAGGCATCAATCTCCTGTTGGGTCAAGGCGAGGTTGGGCATGAAGCTGCCGGGTTTGGTCTTGGGTGGGTTCGACAGCCACCTGGTCAGGTTCTCACGCGAATAGGGCAGATAGCCACCCGCGATCCAGCCCCGGTCCATGAAGTGGGTGAGGTTGGGCCCGTTGAAGGCGTCGTCGGCGACGACATTGACCGGGTCGATGGTGTGGCACTGGGTGCACCGGTTCAGGAACACTTCCAAGCCCGCCGCTTCCGGGGATCCCTCGGCCGGCTCGATGGCCGGCTCCTTCTGGGCGGCGATCCAGGCCGTGAACTCGGCTTCGGTCACCGCTCGCACTTCGGCTCGCATCAGCGAGTGGGAAAGACCGCAGAACTCTGCGCATTGACCCCGGTACTCGCCGGGCTCGTCGGCTTGCAGACGCAGCACAGTTTCCTGGCCGGGAACGAGATAGCGCTTGCCGTTGAGCTGGGGGATCCAGTAGTTATGGAGAACATCCTCGGAAGTCATCGTCGCGCAAACCTCGCGCCCCGCCGGGATCACGAGCACGGTCGCGGTTTCGATCCCTTCCTCTGGATACCGATATTCGAACCACCATTGGTGCCCGATGATTTCGACCGGATAGGCGTCGGCTCCACAGCTCGTGAGATCGACCACTCCTCTGACTGTTGGCACCGCGACTCCGGCCAGGATGATGGCGGGGATAATCGTCCACAGAATCTCGAGCTTGTTGTTGCCATGGATCTGCCGAGGCTCGGACCTACCCGGCCTATCGCGAAAGATCAATGCGGCGACAACCACTGCTCCTTCGACCAGGACGAAAATCGCGGTGGCGACCCAGAACACCGGCCAAAACAGCCCGTCGATCCGTCGCGAGAAGGGACCTTGAGGATCGAGCGAGTTGAGGGGTGAATCCGGGATACCGATAACCGAGCATCCCGCCAGGACCAACGCGAGAGTGGCCAGCGGGAAGAGGCGCGACTTGATTGTTTTATGCCGGTTCGGGGCCATGCCCGGGCATCATAGGGGAGGAGGTTCGGAGCGAACTGTGGCGTAAAGTTCTGGGCGATTTCTAGCGAGCGACCTCGGAAAGAGCGGCCTCGAGCTCGCCTTCCTGCAAGGTTCCCTCGAAGCGGGCCGAGACGACACCGTTTTCATCCACGACAAAAACCCACGGCTCGCTCGGCAGACCCCAAGCCGTTACCGCCGGGTCGATCTGGAGATCGTCGGCGGTCGCGGTGTGGGCATTCTCGTAGATCTCGACGTGGAGGAAGTTGGTATCGGGGTGCTCCTGCGCGACCCCTTTGACCTGATCGAGCATCGGTCCACAGGTTTGGCTCACGCAAAACGCCGGGGTGGCGAAGACGATGACAGAGGGCTGACCACTTGCGATGGCCTGATCCAACGAAGTCGTGTAGAAGTCTGGGTCGGGATCCGGATCAGTGGAGAGTTCTTCTAGCTCGTAGTCGGCAGTGGTCCGCGTCTCCGCCGAGATGGCAGGGTCGCCGACGCCGGGCATCGGGTCTTCGTCTTGGCCGACGATGAACGATGACTGCATGCTTTCAGTCATGCCCCTGGCTTTGATCTTTACCCACCAGGTCCCTGCTTGATCGAACGTGGCGCGGATGAGATAGATGCCGACTTCGTCGGGAACGGTCCAGACGAAGTCGGCCTCGGTGGAGAGCTCTTGGCCATCGGGTGCGACCAGGATGGCTTCGGCGGGAAGGTCGGGCGCGGCAAGAAACTCGGACGTTTCGGCTTCAACCAACGCAACCATGAGACGCTGTGGTTCGCCGGCGTCGAACGTCCCGGGAGCATTTGCGACGTACGCAAGAGGAGCCGGTCCTTGGCTGCAGGCGAAAGCGCCGATTGCCAAAAGAAGGAGGATGGTCCGGCGTCGCACCGTCCGAGGGTACCGAGTGGAGGCTCCTAAACGGCCGGTAGGCTCCCGCAGCTATGACCTCGGGCGTCATTGTTGAACGAAAGCTGCTGGGCAAAGCTCGTTTTGGGGCGTATCTGGCTCTGACCAAGCCACGCATCATTGAACTCCTCTTGATCACCACGGTGCCGTCGATGGTTGTTGCCGCGAACGGTTGGCCCGGGACCTGGCTGATCGTTGCAACCCTGATTGGCGGGACCCTTTCCGCCGCCGGCGCCAATGCGCTCAATTGCTATTTCGATCGGGACATCGATGAGGTGATGCAAAGAACCTCGCGTCGCCCGCTGCCGAGTCATGTGGTCACCCCGCACAGCGCACTGGTGTTTGGGACGTCGCTTGGAATATTTGGTTTCCTCTGGCTGGGCGCGTTCGCCCATTGGCTGGCGGCGGCAATAGCGACCGCAGCCCTGCTCTTTTACGTCTTCGTCTATACCAGGTGGCTGAAGCGATCTTCGGATCAGAACATCGTCATCGGGGGCGCGGCCGGTGCGGCTCCGGCTCTCGTTGGTTGGGCCGCGGTTACCGGCGAGGTCAACCTTGCTGCCTGGATCCTGTTTGCCGTCGTTTTTTACTGGACACCGCCCCACTTTTGGGCCCTGGCCCTGCGCTATCGCGACGATTACGCCACGGCCGGGATTCCGATGCTGCCGGTCAAACGCGGGGTCGAAGCGACGACGAGGCAAATGGTGATCTACGCGGGTCTCACCGCCATCACCTCGCTGCTGCTCGTACCGGTGGCAGCGATGGGCTGGATCTATCTGCTGGCCGCGGTTGGACTGGGCGCATGGTTCGTTTGGGGTTCGCTGCGGGTGAGGCGAGAACCGCAGGGGGCGATGGTGCTCTTCATCAACTCGACCTATTACCTGGGTTTGTTGTTCCTGGCGGCGATGGCTGACGTCCTGATCCGCTCGTTGTCGGGTTAGAACCTGGATTCGTTAGTTTCTCTGCCGATGGCGCTCGCCTACATCTCTTATCCGCCAATTCCGATTTGGGAAGTCGGTTCGTTCCGTTTCTCATTGCATGGACTCTTCGCCGCGCTCGGGTTCATGGCCGGGGCCTGGATCGCCACTCGTGAAATTCGCAAGCGCGGTTTCGACGCGGCGAAATATCAATCTGTGTTGACCTGGGGTCTGATCGGGTCGTTGGTCGGTGCTCGGTATGTCACGACTCCGGCCGCCCTGCTGGCAGGGACGCCTCTTCTCGATGCCCTCAATCCCCTCAACGGCAACTTCTCGATCCTGGGCGGTTTCGCCGGAGGCATCATCGGTGGGGTTTGGAAAATGCGGACACTGCGAGTGCCGGTCTGGCCGACACTCGACATGTCGGCTTTCGGATTGGCACTCGGCACCGTTGTCGGGCGCATCGGAGACCTCGCCATCGTCGAGCACCTCGGACGCGCCACGACCGCAGCTTGGGGCTATGCGATCAAGCCCGGATACGACGTCGCTCCCCAGCACGATGCGCTCGAGTGCACCACTGCCCCGGACGGAATCTGTGGCGTCTACCACCATGTCGCCGCTTACGACCTGATCGGAGCAGCGATCTTGCTGGGGGCGCTCTTCTTCATTTATGGCCGGATGAGATTGCGTTACGGCCAGCTGTTTTGGATATGGGCGGCGTGGTATGGAGCGCAGCGCTTCCTGCTCGACTCCCTGCGAGTCGGCAGCGGCGATGCCATGGTTGGCACGATGACCTGGAACCAGGTGAGCGGCTTTCTCATCGCCTCCGGCGCCATCGTCATGCTGTTCCTCTTCGATCGGCGACAGCGACTGGTGACGCCGGAAGAGGATCAAAGACTCGGCGCCCGGGCCGGGGCGCTATCCTCCAATACGTGACAGTTTCGCGTTTCTTCGCGTACTACTTCTTTACCGGCCTTCGGCCCGGGATCGAGTGACGCGCTAGAACGCTCAACCACCAACCCGGAGCCGGAGCTCCGGGTTTCTTGTTTCTGAAACTCGGTGAACCGGCTCCCTTATATAAGGAAGCCCCCCATGGAGAGAAAAGCCACTCGCACTCGAGAGCGCACCGTCGTCGAGATCGGCCGCACCCGTTTTGGCGCCGACCCGTTCCCGGTAATCGCTGGGCCTTGCGCGGTCGAGTCAGCTGAGCAGATCAACGAAGTGGCCAAAGCCGTCAAGGCAGCAGGAGGCTCGATGTTGCGCGGCGGCTCCTATAAGAGCAACACCACGCCCTATGGCTTTCGGGGCTTGGGTCGGGAGGGTGTCAAGTTGCTGGCCGAGGCGGGAGCGGGGGTCGGGTTGCCAGTCGCTACGCAGGTACTTCAAGCGAAGGACGCCGAGGATGCCGCCGAGCGGGTAGATGCGATAGAGATTGGCTCGGGCAGCATGCAGGACTTCGAACTGCTGCGCGTGCTGGGCAAACTCGGCAAGCCGGTGATGTTGCGGCGAGGAGCTTCGGCGACTCTCGATGAGTGGCTGTGGTCGGCGGAGTACATCCTTGCCGAAGGCAACGACGACGTCATCCTGGTCGAGCGCGGCGTTCGCACATTTGGCGGTCTCGAGGCGGACATGCTCGACATCACTGCGGTGCCGCAGCTCAAGGAACTAACGCACCTACCGGTCGTCGTGGACCCCTCACACGCGGCCGGGGTCGTCCAGCGCGTACAGCCGCTGGCTCTGGCTGCCCAGGGCGTTGGCGCCGATGGAGTGATTGTCGAAGTCCATCCCAATCCTTTGGCGGCCAAGACCGTCGGGCCGCAGCTCGATCTGGACGCCTTCGTCGCCCTCATGACCGCGCTTGGGATCCATCGATTGCGAACCACGATCGATCAGATCGACCGTCAAATTGTGCGGTTGCTTTCGAGTCGCCAGGACCTAGCGCTCGAGATCGGCCGGGTGAAGGCCTCCCAGGGCATACCCATCTACATCCCCGAACGCGAATCGGAGCTCCTGGCGATCATCGAAGAAGAGGCGACTAGAGCAGGTCTCGACACCGGCCATGTCCGCGCTTTGTTCCAGCTGGTGCTGGCCGAGTCGCGCCGCTTGCAGCAACTCCTGCGATCCCATTCATCTGATGTCTGATATCTAAATCAGAGCTGGTACGCGACGAAGCCAGTTTCTTGCTGCAGGCCCGAATAGGTGTCGGCGATCTTGTCGATCAGCGATTTGGCGTTGGAGTATTCCTTGGCCCAATCGAGGATCAGTAGATCCATCGAGGCACTGTCGATCCAATCGACCGATTTGGTGTAGCCGGTGACTACCGCGGCGCCCGTTGTTTCGAGGAAGTCGTAGAGCTGATTGTCGTCGAGTGCGGTCCAGCAGCTTCCGAAGTGAACCAGGCAACCGTTGAGCCTTCCCCTGGCTAGTTCGGTCAACTTCTCTAACGGCATCTCGCTGCCGTCGGCCAGAAGTAGTCGTCCGCGTCGCCCATGAAACGCTAGGTACAGCACTCCATAGGTTCGATAGCGTCGGTGCTGGCGGAGGTTGAAGGTCAGCTCTTCGGCCGTGTTGCAGGTGAGGTGGATGAACTTCGTCCCCCGGGAGGTGTGGAGCAGTTCGAGCAGCGGACGGACACTGAGGCGGTCGCCATCGAGGCGGGAATGCCAAAACGACTCCAGGCAGAAGATGTTCCCACCCCGGTCGAGTCGCGCCATGGCGGTATATCGGCCGGCCCTCCAGACAAGTGAATCGCCGGTCAGTGACTAGTCCGCCGTTCTCTGGGCTGGAGACGGCGTTGCACGCCCCTACGAACCCTGGGTTCGCCTAATCGACTTCGATGTTGACGGTGTGCCAGCCCTCGGCCCCGTTGGGGGCGGGGGGAACCCGGTTCTCGCCCTGGGTCACGCCGTCGGCATCCGTTGCCCGGACCTGGATCTCGTGATTACCCGCGGTGAAGTTGTGGTCGAGGCGCCATTGCACCCAGGCGTCCTGGGAGAGCGGCTCGCTCAGCTCGGCATCCATCCAGGTGCCGTCGACCGAGACCTCGACCCGGGCGACACCACGATTGGGAGCCCAGGCCACGCCGGCGATAGCGCGAGGTCCGGCCGCAAACGAGTTGCGAGGGGTGTCGATCCTTGACTGCACCTTGATCGGCGCCTCCTTCGACCAGCCGCGGGGTACCCAGTAGGCGTCGAACCCATCCCAGGTCGTGAGCTCGATTTCAGAGAGCCACTTGGTCGCCGAGACGTAGCCGTACAAACCAGCAACAACCAGCCGCACCGGAAAACCGTGCTCGAGCGGCAGCGCCTCGCCGTTCATCGCCACCGCCACCAGCGCCTCGCGTCCGTCAAACACTGCTTCTGTCGGAAAGCCGACCGTGAAACCGTCGACGGCTCGCCCAACGAGTTGATCGGCCCCCACTTGTGGTTGGGCCCGTTCCACCAGCGTCGAAAGAGGGACTCCGAGCCAGCGGGCGTTGCCGACGAGCCCGCCACCGACCTCGTTGGAGACGCAGGAAAGGGTCACATACCGCTCGACCATCTCTTCTTCCATGAGTTCGTCGAAAGTGATCTCATAGGGGTTGTCGACCATGCCGAGAAAGCTCAACTTCCAGGTGTCCACGGCCACACGCGGAACAGCGATGGCAGTGTCAATTCGATAGAAGTCCTCGTTAGGAACCACGATCGGGGTGAGCTCGGGAATGTCGAACGAGGTCTCGGCGGCAAGAGCGGCGGTGGTGGTGGAGGGCTCGCCGATGGCAACTGTGTCGCGGCCGGTTGCCGACTCGGTGTTGAAGGCGCCCAGGAGACGGCCCCCGCCGGCCAGCACGAGGCCCAAACCAGTGGCCGAGGTCGCTTTCAGCATTTCTCGCCGTTCGAACGAAGCCGGCTCGGCGGAAGCGTGGCGGCCCCGCGCCTTCATCAACCAGCGGAACGTCGTCACTCCCGCCACCATCGCCACCAGGGCCAGCAGCCAGGGGGCGAGTTGGCCGGAAGCGGCGGATCGGGATGTCGCCAGAGCGGCGACAATCGCAAAAACGATGATCGCGATGACGATCGGCTGATCCCGCCTTCGGGAAAGTGACGCCGAGCAGCGCGCCGAGACCCAGGGCCACAACGAAGATCCCGATGAGGAGGACGAGCTTGTCGTTGGTGCCAAAAGTCTCGATGGCGAATTCCTTGATGCCGGGCGAGACCGAATCGACCACCCGGTCCGCAATGCCCTGAATCAACGAGGGAACCCCAAGGATTGCTGCCACCAATTCGCTCAAACCAAACGACATGGCGACCGCAGCCACTCCGGCGAGAGTTCCCCGGACTCCCCGCACCGGCGGGTTAGTACCGATTTCATTCATTTGGATGGGATTCGCTGCCAAGTCGCTCATAGTTGGTACAACTTCCCCATGATGGCATTTTGGTCCCGATTGGCATGAACAACCTAGAAACTCTTGAGGACGGTCTCCCTCGGTGCTGGTGGGGGACCGGCACGGAGGAGTACATCGCCTATCACGACCACGAATGGGGAAGGGCGGTGACCGATCGGTCCCGACTGTTTGAGAAGCTCTGTTTGGAGGGTTTCCAGGCCGGGCTTTCCTGGCTGACGATCCTCCGCAAACGGCCGGCTTTTCGCGCCGCATTCGCCAATTTCGTTCCCGAAGCTGTCGCGAACTTTCAAGAAGCAGACGTCAAACGACTCCTCGCCGACACGGGCATCGTCCGGCACGAAGGAAAGATCCGTTCGGTCATCAACAATGCCAGGCGCCTTCCCGAGTTGGAGGAGTCAGTCGGCGCCTTGCCCGACTGGCTGTGGCGGGAACATGCCGAGCGCAGAATCAGATGCCCCGACCGAGGTGCCGTCGATCACCCCTGCCTCGAAGGAGCTGTCGACGCGGCTCAAGAAGGCCGGGTTCAGCTTCGTTGGGCCAACCACCGTTTATGCGTTCATGCAGGCGATGGGGCTGGTCAACGACCACCTCGAAGGCTGTCACGTACGAGAGGAATGTGAAGCGGAGCGGAGGTCGGTGATGAACCGGCCGAACAATTCCAGCTGGCACCTCAGGTGGTGGCGGCTAATAATCCGCCTCGATGCACGTGATCACCCGTCCAGCTCTCAGCCTTGGCATCGAAGAGGAGTATCTCCTCGTCGATCGCGAGACCCGCAACCTGGTCAGCGATCCCGACGAAGGCCTATGGGAGAGCGCGCAAGAAGCACTCGGGGCGAAGGCCATGCCCGAGTTCCTCCGCGCCCAGCTGGAGGTGGCGACCGGGGTCCACAGCAGCGTGGCCGAGGCAGGAGAGGAACTCGTCGAGATGCGGGCTTCGCTCAACGAAGCGCTCGAGAAGCATGGCGCCGCGCTAATGGCTGCTTCAACTCATCCGTTTGCGCTTTGGTGGGAACAGCAGCCCACCGACAAGGACCGATACAAGATCATGGCCGAGGACCTGGGGATGGTCGCCCGACGCATGGTGATTTGCGGGATGCATGTCCACGCCGGCATCGAAGATGCCAGATCTGCGCATCGACCTGATGAACCAAATGCGGTACATGCTCCCGCATCTCCTCAGCCTTTCGACGTCCTCGCCGTTCTGGGGCTCGCGACTGACCGGGCTGAAGAGCTACCGGATCTCAACCTTCCGCACGATGCCCCGTACCGGTCTGCCGGATGAGTTTGCGAGCTGGAGCGAGTACCAGCGGCATGTCGACGTTTTGGTGCGGGCAAGGATCATCGAGGACTCATCGAAAATCTGGTGGGACATCCGCCCTTCGTCGCGCTTTCCGACCCTCGAGATGCGAATCACCGATGTCTGCACGAGAGTCGAGGATGCTTGTTCAGTGGCTGCTACCTATGTGTGCCTTCTCCACATGCTCTACCGATTGCGATTGAACAATCAAAGGTGGCGGCAGTACTCGCCCGATGCTCATCTCGGAGAACATCTGGCGAGCGCAACGGTATGGCGTCGAAGGCACACTGATGGATTATGGAAAGGGGGCACTCGTTCCTTACAGCGACCTGGTCGAGGAGCTGATCGAAATGTGCCGGCCTGACGCCGAAGAGTTGGGTTGCGTGGCCGAATTGCAGCGGGTCCGAACGATCGTCGCGGAAGGCACCTCAGCGGATCGGCAAATCGAGACTTATCGAACGGCGCTCGCGTCGGGGGCTTCCAACGAGGAGGCTCTCAAGACCGTCGTCGACCAGTTGATCGCCGACACGGCCGCGGTTCCCAAGTCCTAGGCCCGGCCCGATCCATTTTGGGGATCAGGCCTCGTCCCGCGCCCCGAGAGCCCAGGAAAGATTCTCCGCGCGGTCATGGGCGGCGATGTTGAGCACCCAGCCGATTGCCGGGGCGAAGTCGGACCAGAGAAACCAATCCAAATCATTGGCAGCGCTCGTCACCGTTTCAGGGGAGGCGGGCCACTCGTAGCCGGCGAGCGTGGCGACCGTGTGCCAGGCCTGAAAGCGGCCGCTGGCCCCACCCCGTCTGCGACCCTCGGCTCCGCCTGAAGCTGCCGCCCAGGCCATGTGTGCCATGGCCTCGGCGATCGGCACCGGTGCTATCTCGGCTGCCGGCGCCCCTAGAGCCTTGAGAGCAGCTGCAGGTGGACCCTCAGCGCAAATCGCTTGTGCGCGACCGTTCGATTCCTCCAGCCAGGGCAGTACCAGGCCGAGCAGAGCTTCGGTCGAGGGGTGGTCGTCGACGATTTCGGCGGAATCGGGCAGGGCTTCTTGCGACATTGCCCGGAGCGGGGGCGAAAGTGCCTCGACCCGATCGGAGTGATAGGTCGGGACGGCGTATACCGGCTCCCAGTCGAGTAGGTGGAGAGGGAGCTCGAGTTGGTTGTCCGGAATCAGGTCGGCGTCGATTTCTTCGCCGGCAATCACTCGCTCATGGGCAACGAGACTGCGGCTCGGTCCGGCACCAAGGTATGGCGCTAGTTCGGCAAAGGTATGACGGTTGGCGGCTACTTCCGTCAGCGGGCCGAGCGCAAAGCGAGCGGGCCCTTCATCGACCGCCTGGGCCGCAAGCGCTGCCGGTCCTTCCAGGGCTAGCCGATAGCGTACGTGTTGATCGACCCCCCACAGTTGCCGCCCGCGGCCCACGGCTTCTGCCATGCGCACACGGAGGTTGACGAGGGCATCCCACTCCTGGGCGGCGATCGCGCCATCCACGATCCGCAGCAGCTCATCGGTGTCCGAGAACTCGATGGCGTCTCGGACCCGCTTTTCATTCATCCCTACGAGGCAGGCGGGACCTCGTCTGGGTCGCCGTCGCGCCTGTTCTTGCGAAGCTCCGAGCCGAGTTGGGAGAAGGCAGAGCCGACCGCATCAAAGAATCCGGTGGCTGCATCCTTGGCCTGCTGGCGTACGCCTTCGTCCTTTACCGCGGCGCCAACCGCATCGGCGAGTCGATCCCACGCCTTGCCGAGCGTGCGAAAGGCATCCTTCACCTCGTCTTCGGACGGGCCTTCGTCGCCAGTCTGCTGGCGGTAGGTGTCCTTCAGTTTGTCTTTGATCGATGCGAACTGGTCACCCAGGCGCTCCCAGGGATCGGATTCGGGGCGGTCGATAGGATCGGTGTCGTGCGTCTCCACCTGCTCGATGGTACCTACGAGTTGTTTCGTTCGTTCTATGGACGGCCCGGGCGGCTTGCTCCCAGCGGGCAGGAGGTGGGGGCCACGCTCGGCATCATCGAGACGACCTTGTCACTGCTGCGTGAGCCCGGCGTGACCCACCTGGCCGCAGCCACCGACACCGTCATCGAGTCGTTTCGCAACGACATGTTCCCCGGCTACAAGACCAGCGCCGGCATGGAGCAGGTCTTGCTCGATCAGTTTCCCCTGGCGGAGAGGGCCTTCGAGGCGATCGGCGTCGTTTGCTGGGGCATGATCGAATACGAAGCTGACGACGCCATCGCCACCGCATCGTTTCGCTGGTGCGAGGACGTTGAGCAGGTTGTGATCTGCACGCCCGACAAGGATCTTTCCCAATGCGTCATCGGTGATCGAGTCGTCACCCTCAATCGCCGCGAGCAGGTCGTTTACAACGAAGACGGCATCAGGCTGAAGTTCGGCGTTGGCCCGGAGTCGATCCCCGACTACCTGGCCCTGGTTGGCGATGCCGCCGATGGTGTACCCGGCCTCCCCGGCTGGGGCTCGAAGTCGGCGGGAGCGGTGCTGTCGCGCTGGCACAAGCTTGAGGCGATTCCGCCGAGTCCGCGCGATTGGGGCGTGACTGTACGCGGCGGTGACAAGCTCGCTCTTGTCCTTAGGGAGCGCTTCGACGATGCTCTCCTCTATCGCGACCTGACGACGTTACGCCAGAACGTCCCGCTCAAGGAGTCGCTCGAGGACCTGGAGTGGAAAGGTGTCGACGGCGACGCTTTTCTCGCGCTGTGCGACGAGCTTGGCTTCGACGATGTCCGGACTCGCCCCCACCTATGGCAGACCTAGGAAAGGTGCTTTAACGCCGTCTGCGCGGCCCAGTAGCCGCACATGCCGTGCACTCCTGCTCCGGGTGGGGTCGACGAGGAGCAAAGGAAGACGCCGGGGATAGGGGTTGTGTAAGGATTCATCGAGGGAAGCGGCCGGAACACAACCTGTTTGAAGGTGTGGGCACCGCCGGTGATATCTCCGCCGACGTAGTTCGGGTTGTAGGCCTCGAGATCCGCCGGAGTTGAAACACACCGGTCAATCACCTTGGTGCTAAAGCCCGGCGCGAGCTTTTCGAGTTCCGCTTCGATCGCCGGCAAGTAATCGTCGGTTGTGCCGCGGGGCACGTGGGCATAGACCCACAGCGTGTGTTGACCTATCGGGGCGCGGCTCGGATCGAAAAGGCTCGGTTGGGCGACAAGGAGGAACGGACGTTGCGGACGCCGACCCTTCCAAATCGCGGCCTCGGCGGCAACGATCGACTCGGCCGAACCGATATGAACGGTCCCGGCTTCGAGCAGGCGCTGGTTGACCCAGGGCATCGGCCCTGACAAGGCATAGTCCACCTTGAAAGCACCCGGAGCCCGCCGAAAGCGTTTCATCCGCAGCCGGTAAATAGTCGGCAGCTTTTCGCCGGCCATTTGCAGGAACACGTCGGGAGTTACATCGAGCAAAGTCACCTTCGCGGGCGGCAAATCGGAGAGCCGGGAGATCCAGTGACCGGTCTCGATTTCTCCCCCGAGCGACTCCAAATAGCCGGCGAGCGCGTCGACGATGGCCTGAGATCCCCCAGCCGCAAAGGGCCAGCCCCAGCGATGGGCTGTCATGGGATAGAGCAAACCGAACGAAGCGGTCAACGGTCGTGACAACGGGAGATAGGCATGAGCGGCGGTCCCGGCGAAGATTGCCTTGGCGCCTTCGTGCCGAAACGCGCCGATCAGGCTCGTCGCGGGCAGAACACCGACCCAGCCAAAACGAGCCATTGCCAACGGGTGGCGCGGGACCCGAACAACCGGCCCCAGGATCTGCGGTTCGATGAGATCCCAATCCTTCACCAATGGCTCAATGCGATGCCGGTACTCCTCGCCATCGACACCACCTAGATCCTCCGCCGTCGCTTCGACCGATCGATGGACGTACACGGCATCACGCGCGTTGATTGGATGGGCGAAAGGAATCGGGGGATGCACCCAGCGCAGCCCGAAATCCTCGAGGGGCAGGTCGCGAAAGAACGGTGAGCCGAGGCCCAACGGATGGACGGCCGAACAGACGTCATGGCGAAAACCGGGAGCGGTGAGCTCCATCGTGCGCGCCCCACCGCCGATCGTTGACGCGCCTTCGATCACCTTCACCGACTTTCCGGCTCGGGCCAGGGCGACGGCGGCCGCCAAACCATTGGGTCCTGCTCCCACCACCACGGCGTCGTAACTCGTCACGGTTCCATTCTTGACGACGTTGGCCTGGCCACCACGACATTCTGAGATCGAGCCCGTTACGGTCGCGCAACGTGGGCGGCGATCTGACTTTGTATATCGCCGGTGATCCCATCCCCGGATATCTGGCAGCTCCCGATAGCGGAGGTCCGTGGGCCGGGGTGGTGGTGCTACATCAAGGATTCGGGCTTGACGACGACATCCGGCGGATCACCGATCGTGTGGCGAAGATGGGATATCTGGCGGTCGCACCAGATCTTGTCGCGGGTGGCGGCTGGCGCTGCATCGCCGGGCTGTTCCGCGATCTGCGCCGTGGTCAAGGCGATTCGGTTGACAAGGTTGAGGCAGTCGTCGCCTGGTTGCGGACGCGCACCGATTGCTCGGGAATGGTCGGCTGCATTGGGTTCTGCCTCGGTGGGGGCTTCGCATTCCTCCTCGGCGCCCGCGGACAAGTCGATGTCACTGCTCCCAACTACGGACTGGTTGCCGACGAGCTTGTCGCTAGCTGTCCGGTAGTCGCTTCATATGGCGCCAGGGACCGGGTCTTCGGACGCAGCGCCGAGAAGGCTGCTCGTCTGCTCTCAGCCGCCGGGATCGATCACGATGTGAAGCTCTATGCGGATGCCGGTCACGGATTCATGAATCAATCCGAAGGTCATGGGATCGTCGAAGGGGTTGGGCGCCCGTTGCTGGCCCTCGGGTATCAGAGGGAAGCAGCCGAAGACGCGTGGACCCGGATCGAGGCGTTCTTTGCTCGTTATCTCAGCGCCGCGCCGCCGCCTCCGCAATCGTGAGGTTGTGCTTGCCCTCGAGCCGCTCGTAGGCCCATCGCGCGGGGCCGATGAATCGGAACCTGCGCGGTAGGAATGGCCGGACCCGACCGAGGATCCAAAGATTGGCCTCCAACCACCGACGCTTGAAGGTCGACCACTTGACGCCGTAGAGGTGTTGCAGCGACGGATGGAGCGTTCCGAATGCTGCAAAGCGGATGAATGCCCAAATCGGCCGCAACGCCGCCGGAACCGGTCCTCTGCGGATGAGATCGGCGACATTGTCGGCCACGTCGGTTCGCCGCAGGCGACCAGAGGTGGTCAATTCTTCGACATAGTTTTCGAGGTCGGCGTAGGTGGGAGGAACCTGCTCGCGCGGAATCAACATCAGCTCGGCGGCAATCAGGTTCTCCTGGTGATAGCGGTCGCGCTCCGCGACAGTGAGCGGCCGCACGGTGCGTTCGAAGAAATAGATCGATGAAACCTCGAGAGCTGCGTGCACCCAGAGCAAGAGGCCGTGGTCGAGGGCGTCGTACTGCTCTCCGGTGACCGGATCCGTGCCATTGATGCGGGTATGGAGCCGATTGATTCGCTCGGCCGCCTCGTCGGCTTCTTCTTTGGTGCCGAACGTCATGGTCGACTGCAGTTGCAGGGTGCGCAGCAAGCGTGCCCACGGGTCGCGCTGATACATCGAGGTCTGCCGAGCTCCAGCCGCGATCAGGGGATGAGCCGCGTGCATCAGCAGCGCACGGGCACCCCCGAAGAGAACCGTGATCTCCTGGTTGACCGTCCAGGTGATCGAATCGGGCCCGAAATAGCCTGTGTCTGCCACTCCGCCGACGCTAGCGGTGGAGCTGCGTTTCGTTTCTTCCCCGGAGTGCGGATGATCGACTAGGCGTCTTACTCCCAGACGATGTCGAAGCGTTCAAGACAGCTGTCGCAGCGGTAGACGAGGATCTCGCCGGGCTCTATGGGGACTTCGTCCTCGATGGTGGTGAGCAGATGGAGGGTGCCGTCGCAATCCACGCACGGCATCTCGGTCGGGATCATCGCTTCAACGGCCAAATTTTATCGGAGGGTGTGGCCTGTCGACATCAGGTCCTCGCAGGCTTTCACCACTCGCCCGGACATTCCCACCTCGGCCTTTTTCATGTAGGAGCGAGGGTCGTAGTTGTTCTTGTCACCGACGTCGCCGTCGACTTTGAGGACCCCTGCGTAATTGGAGAACATGTGGTCGGCGATCGGGCGGGTGAAGGCGTACTGCGTGTCGGTGTCGATGTTCATCTTCACAACTCCGTATCCGAGCGTCTCCCGGATCTCTTCCAAACTCGATCCGGATCCGCCGTGGAACACGAGATAGTGACGCCCTTCGGCTCCAAACTTCTGCTCCATCGCCTCCTGCCCGTCGCGCAGGATGCTCGGTCGCAATTGGACCGCGCCGGGCTTGTAAACCCCATGCACATTGCCGAATACCGCAGCGAGCAAATAGAGATTGTCGCCCGCCAGGCCGAGCACTTCGGCCGTCCGCACCATGTCCTCGGGGGTGGTATAGAGCTTGTCCTTGGCGACGCCCTCGTGGTCCATGGCGTCCTCTTTGCCGCCGACGATCCCGATCTCGAGCTCGAGGATGGAACCCACCGCCAGGCATTCGTCAAGGAGTTCCCGGGCGAGGGCCAAGTTCTCCTCGAGCGGGAGCATCGAGGCATCCAGCATGTGGCTCGAAAACAAGGGCCCTGATCTTTCCGCTCGACGCGCCTTGCTCAAGGCGAGCAATGGCCGAATGTAAGAGTCGACTTTCTCGGGCTGGCAGTGGTCGGTGTGGAGGGCGAGGTTGACCGGGTAGCGCTCAGCGGCGACGTGGGCGAATTCGGCCAAGGCCGCAGCCCCCGTTGGCATGTCTTTGACCTTGGTGCCCGACAGGAACTCGGCTCCGCCGGTGCTGATCTGCACGATCCCGTCCGATTCCGCCTCGGCGAATCCGGCGAAGGCACCGTTGAGCGTCTCGCTGCCGGTGACGTTGATCGCCGGGTAGGCGTAGCCGCCGGCTCGGGCGGCAGCGAGCATCTCCTGGTACTTCTCGGGGGTAGCAACTGGCATCGGGCCTCCAAAGTGATCTGATTGTTGGGTAAAGCCAAATTAGCGACAAGGTGTCGACTCGCTGTTGGCAACGGGGCCGATACCGTTTGGAGATGGCCGGCACCCGGAAACCCCGCAGCCGGATTCTGCGCGGGACCTACCTGGTACTCGGGCTGATTTGCCTGGGCCTCGCCTACATGTCGTGGCTGCCCGGGATTCCCACGTTCGACTTCGTCATGCTGGCCGCGTTTTTCTTCGCCCGGTCATCGGATCGCTTCCACGATTGGCTGATCTCGCATCCGGTCTTTGGACGGATCATCGCCGGCTATCGAGAAGGTGGATTCACCATCAGGGCCAAAGCCTGGATCTCGGTGGCGTTGGTGGCTTCGCTCGGACTATCGATCGTTGCGTTAACCGACTCGACGGTGATGCGCGCGATTCTTGTCGCGGTTGGGGCCTTCGCCCTTTGGTTTATTTGGAGCCGCCCGACGCGGCCCTCCGGAAACAGTGAACCCAGGGTTACGACCCACGTTGAGCGTGGGTCATAACCCTGGGCCGTTGTTTGATTAACTCTGAGCCGTTAATTAATTACGGTCCCGATCGCGATAGTTGCGGTTGCCACCGCGGTCGCCTCCCCCTCCCTGACGGGGGGGACGGGGCGCCATCGGTCGTGACTCGTTGACCACTATCCGCCGGCCTGCCAGGTCGCTCCCATCCAGGGATGAGATTGCTTCCTTGGCGACGTCGTCTGGCATCTCGACGAAACCGAAGCCGCGGGAGCGGCCGGTCTCGCGATCGCTCAGCACTTCGGCCGAGGTCACTTCTCCGAAGCGACTGAAGGCGACCCTCAGATCTTCGGATGTGGTCCTAAAGGGAAGATTTCCTACGTACAGCCTCAACATTCCTCCTGACCGCATCAGCTTTTGGCAGATGTCGGTTCTCAACTAACACCGAACCCAACGGACAGAAGGATTCGAAGCCAAATCGCGGTGATTTGCTACCGAGAAATCTAGCAACCTCGAAGCGTCATGGCTCAGGTGTTCCAGTCGAGGAGGACTTTGCCGCTTGCGCCACTGCCGACGACCTCAAACGCTTCGGCAAATGAGTCGGCTGGGAAACGGTGGGTGATCACAGCGGAGACATCGAGGCCACCCTGCAGCATGGCCGCCATCTTGTACCAGGTCTCGAAGATCAGCCGGCCATAGATGCCCTTCACCACCAGTCCCTTGAAGATCACCGAGTTGAGGTCAAGCGTCACCGCCTCAGGGGGAATCCCGAGCACGCCGATCCGTCCGCCATGGTTCATCACTTCCAGCATCTGATTCAGCGCCGCTCCGCTGCCCGACATTTCCATGCCGATGTCGAAGCCTTCGGTCATGCCGAGCTCCTCCATCACGTCGTTGAGGTCGATCTCGTCGGCCAGTACCGCACGATCTGCCCCGAGCTTCTCGGCCATGGCAATCCGATATGGATTGCGATCCGTCACGACCACGAACCTGGCCCCGATGTGCTGACTGATCGCGGTTGCCATCACGCCGATTGGGCCCGCACCGGTGATGAGGACGTCTTCGCCGACGAGGTCAAAGGAGAGGGCGGTGTGGGTGGCGTTACCCAACGGATCGAGGATCGCCCCGACCTCGTCGCTGATGTGGTCAGGGAGCGGGAACACGTTCGCCGCCGGGAGGACGAGAAACTCGGCGAAGGCCCCGGACCGCGTGACGCCAAGGCCGACGTGGTTGTGACAAAAGTGCCGGTTGCCGGCCCGGCAGTTGCGGCAGTGGCCGCAGGTGATGTGACCCTCGCCGGAGACGCGTTGACCGACCTCGAAACCGGCCACACCGGTTGCCAACTCGACAATGGTCCCCATGAATTCGTGGCCGATCGTCAGGGGAACTGGAATCGTCTCCTGCGCCCATTCGTCCCAGCGAAAGATGTGGAGATCGGTGCCGCAGATCGAGGTCATCGCCACCGCAATCTTCACCTCGCCCGCGCCGAGGGGCGGCTCGGGTACCTCGTCCATCCAGAGTCCGGGGGCCGACTCGCGTTTGACGAGGGCCTTCACACAAGCGCCTTCACAATATGGCCATGGCCGCCCCCACCTTGACGAAGGCGGCAACGGCCGTGTCGATGTCCTCTGCCGTGTGCGCGGCCGACATCTGCGTGCGGATGCGGGCCTGACCCTGGGGCACAACCGGGAACGAAAAGCCGATCACATAGACCCCCTCGTCCAGCAGGCGGTCGGACATCTCCGAGGCAATTCGAGCGTCGCCCAGCATCACCGGGATGATCGGATGGCCAGCGCCGGCGAGTGTGAAACCGGCGCCGGTCATCGCCTGGCGGAAGTGTTCGGAGTTGGTCGTGAGTTGTTCACGGAGCTCGTTGCTGGACTCGATCAGATCCAGTGCCACCAGAGACGTCGCGGCGATGGCCGGGACCAGGCTGTTCGAAAACAGGTAAGGACGCGATCGCTGGCGCAACCAGGCGACGACTTCTTTCGAGGCGGCGGTGTAGCCCCCACTCGCCCCACCCAGAGCCTTGCCCAAAGTTCCAGTAAGGATGTCGACGCTGACCCCGGTCGCCTCAGGAGTGCCTCGACCACCCGCACCGACGAACCCGACCGCGTGGCTGTCGTCGACCATGACCAGGGCCTGATAGCGGTCGGCCAACTCGCAGATCGCCGGAAGGTTGGCGATGACGCCATCCATCGAAAACACGCCATCGGTCGCGATCATGCGATAGCGGGAGTCAACAGATTGCTTGAGCGCGTCTTCGAGCTCGGTCATGTTGTTGTTGGCGTAGCGCAATCGCTTCGCCTTGCAGAGCCGCACGCCATCGATGATCGATGCATGGTTCAGGGCGTCGGAGATGACCGCATCGTTCTCGTCGAGCAGGGTCTCGAATAGGCCGCCGTTGGCGTCGAAGCACGAGGAGTAGAGGATGGAGTCATCCATGCGAAGAAAGCTCGCCAGGCGTTGCTCGAGGTCCTTGTGCACGGTTTGAGTCCCGCAGATGAACCGCACCGAAGCGGTTCCATAGCCATGATCTTCGAGCCCGGCCGCGGCCGCTCGTTGCAAGCGCGGATCGGCGGCAAGCCCGAGATAGTTGTTGGCACAGAAGTTGATCACCCGTCGTCCATCCGCAAGCTCGATGTGCGCGCCTTGCGGAGAAGCGATCGTTCGCTCCGCCTTGAAAAGACCCTGCTGTCGAAGCTCTTCGGTTCGTTGGTGAAGGTCGACGCTGAGGCCGGTGTCCACGAGCTGAATCTATCTGGCGAAATCTAGATCTGACCGGTATTGGTCACTGCGTCGATTTCAGTCAGGTAGGCGTCGTCCTGGTAGCGGTCGAGGGAGAAGGCCGGCGCGTACCCGGGAAGTTCTCGCCCGGTGACAAGTCGTGCCATGAGCTCTCCTGCCGCCGCGCCCGCCATCACGCCGAATCCGGAGAAGGCTCCGATCAGAAAAGAACCTTCTGGACCGAGCCGGGTAACCAGCGGGCGGTTCTCCCGGGTCTTGGTGTAGTAGCCGCCGTCGACCACCGGTTGGGGAAGATGGTCGAGATAGGGGCCGAGGCCAGGCACCAATGTCGTGAGTCCCCGCATGACCGCTTCGGGATAGAGAGGGTCGTCCGGCAGAGGCCAAACCGGATCCTGGATCAATCGGTGGTATTCCCAGAGACCGACAAGCCAGTCGCTACCGACACCGCCTTCGGGTCGGTAATGGCACATTGGCGGCATCTCTTCGAGCAAATCGTCGCGTCCCATCTCGGCGAGACCGGCTCGTTCCTCATCCGACCACCTCAGCTTTTGTGGATCCGTCCAGATCACCATCGGTGAAGTGCGAGGAATCACGCCCAGGTGATCGCGGAAGGCGACCTTGATGTGAACCTCGGAGTAGACGGGGAGATCGACGCCGACCAACGCCGCGACCTTCTTGACCATTGGTCCGGCCGCGTTGATGACTATCGGTGTTTCGATGGCTTTTCCGTCGACGGAGACGGAGCGAACCCGATCGCCATCTGAATCGATCGAGGTCACCTCAGCTTTGATCAGCTCGAGCCCGGCCACCTTGGCCTCGGCGAGCATCCAAGCTCCGAGTTGTTGCGCCGAAAACCAACCCGCTCGGCGAGCGTGGAGCCCTCCAACCGCGCTGTCTGTGAGAAAGGGAAACTCCTTTCGCAGCTTGTCGCCATCGGCATAGAAATCGTGCGGACCACCTCCGAGATCAGTGATGAGGCGGGCTTCCGCTTCCATCGCCGACAAGCGGTCGGGGTCGGCAGTGACGTAGAGATAACCCTGCCCGCGTGAGGTGGAACGCGTGGCCGCTGCGGAGGTCGTAGTCCTCGAGCAAGTCGATGGAGCGGTTCATCAAGCCGACCATCGGGGCGTTGGGCCACCAATTGCGATAGCACTCGGTCGACTTATCAGAAGTGAGGGTCAACGGCGGCAAAGGATCGACGATCTTGACGTTGCGCATCCCCTGTTCGACCACCAGCTGGAAGGCAGTCGCCACTCCGGCGATGCCGGCGCCGCAGACCACGGCTTCGGCCCTCACCCGCCGGACACCGCCTGGAGGAAAACGATCTCATCGCCGTCGCTGAGTGCGGAATCAACCAGTTCACGATTCGGCTCGCCGTTGTGAAAGCACAGCACATGGGGGCGCAGTACACCTTGCTCGCTCAAGAGATGGACGCGCAGTGTCGGATGCTGCCGAAAAAGATCGTCGAGTGCCTGGCGAAAGGTGTCACCCGCCACATCGACCTTCCTCACGTCTCCCACCGCTGGTTCCAGCAACCGCGGCAGCCGCACGACCGCCTGCGTCATCGAGACTCGGTCATCACACCGTGGCGACGGCGAGAATCCGCGGCAGCGAAACCGGGAGCTGTTCCCAATGATCACCGTCGTCGGCGGTCACGAAAACTGATCCTCCTGTGGTCCCGATGGCGACGCCGCCTTCGTTGTCCACAACCATCGCGTTCCGCAGGGCGCCATTGAATTGGCCATCGTCGGGCCAGCCGATCCCCGCTTCCTGCCATGAGTCGCCATCGTCCTTTGACCGATACACCGAGAAGCGACCGTCAACTGGCACCCGGTTCTCATCTGCCGTGATCGGGGCGACAAACAAGGTTCCGGTCGATTGATTTCGACCGATCGCGAATCCGAACGACGCCGGGAGGCCGTTTTCGATCTGCTCCCAGTTGTCGCCTCCATCGGTGGTGCGATAGACCCCGCGATGGTCCTGGCGCCAGATTCGGTTGGGATCGTGCTGGTCGGCGACGAGACTGTGCACACACCAGGCGGGCTCGCCCTCTTCGGCAGCTGGAATCACACCGTTGTCAACCCGAACGAAGCTCTCCCCACCGTCCTCGGAACGGAAAACGCCGACTGCGGATATACCGACCCACAAACGATCGCCCTGGCTCAGCACCCGGTGGGCCGCCAGCCCGCCGAAGCCGGGGCTCCAGCTATCCCGTCCTGGCCACTCGTTGATGGCCGGCACTCCCTCCCAGTTGAGACCCTGGTCATCGGAGTAGAAGAGCCCGGCTTCATCGACACCGGCATAGATGCGGTCGCCGTCGTTGTGAAAGGTCCATATCTGGTTGAGCTTCAAGCCCATCGGATTGTCTTCGTCGTACTTCGGTCCGTTCTCGACCTGAGTCCAGTTCTCGAAGTCAGGGCTGCGATGGACCGAGACTCCAAACCAGTTCGAGCCGATCGCCGCCAGGTAGGTGCCGTCGGGGGCAGTGCCTAGGGCCGAGACTTTCCAGCCCGGGAAGAGCGGTCCGGACACCGACCATTTCTCACCCTCACGGTCAAGGCGATAGGCACCTTTCTCGGTTCCTATACCGAGGTGATCGACTGGTTGATCGATTGGCAAATGATTGACTTGTGCCATCCGCCCATCATGGCATGGGCAAATGATTCAGCGGGCGAGCACCTGCCGGGTGAGGAAGTCCTCGATTACCGGAGCGAGGGCGCGGCTCCGCGAGCCGGCGAGCACGTCGAAAGCATGTTGGCCCCAGCGCACGGCCACTACTTCGACCGGGGCATCGACAGCTGTCAGCCTGGCGGCGAAGAAGTTGGTTTCGGCGATGGGCACCAGCGAGTCGTAGTCGCCATGAATCAGGAGGAAGGGTGGCGCGTCGGCGTAGACCTGATCGACCGGCGATGCCAGTTGATAGCGATCGGGGTCGGCGGACGCGGTGGCTTTCATCACCCGCAAGGGGATCACCGGCCAGTCGACGCGATGGCCATGTCGATTGAAGAAGTCGTAAACCCCATAGAGGCCGATCGCCGCTTTGATCCGTTTGTCGCCGCTCAAGGCGGCGAGGCTGGCGAGGTGGGCGCCGGCCGAGCCACCGGCGATCGCCACCCGATCGGGGTCGATCTCAAAGTCGATCGCGTTCTCATCGAGCCAATCGAGGAAGCCGACGGGACCCTGAAGGTGGTCGGGGAAAGTTGCTTGCGGGGAAAGCGGATAGCGGATGCTGGCGACGATCCATCCCTGCTGGGCGAGATGATGGATGATCGGGCGGAACTGGCGGCGAGGGTCGCCCCCACCCCAACTGCCTCCATGGAGGTAGACCAAACAAGGCAGACGATTGTTGCGCAGCTTTGGTCGATAGAGGTCGAACGCCAATTTCAATCCCGTATCAGTTTGGGCGAACTCGATGTCGCTCAGCCGCTCGACGTCGGCCGGGACCCGATAGGGCCAGGAGGTGAGTGTTTCCCACCAGCTCATCTGCGCCCGCCGGGTCCCGAGGAGCGAGGCCGACTTGCGCGCCCGCCAGATCAACACTGGCTGCAAGAGCAGCGAGAGTCCTACCAGCCATAGCCCGGCCCGACCCACCGGATTCCGGTCGACGCCGGCGAGCACCGCGACCGCGGCGACGGCGCTGCGAATCAGCAGGAACATCACCGGCGATTCGGCCACCAGAACCGCAGGCAACCAGAGGGCGGGGAACCGCGACATGGGAGGAGACGGTGGGCGCAGCGCGTTCGCCGTCATGAACAGCGCCAGGGAGCCATAGACGAAAAGGGTGGCAGGAATCACGGGTCAGTTTCTATCGGCGGTGCCAGATTGCTCTCGGAGAGCTATTCGTAGGCGATGGCGTTGAGGATGTTGCGACGAGAAGCCCGCCAGGCCGGGACGACCGCTGCCAGCAGCCCCGCAAGCGCCGCTCCTAGGAGAGCAAGACCGACTTGCCCCCAGGGGATCGAGAGCCGGAGGAATTCGTCTTCGATCGATTCGACCACCGCCCAGGCGAAAGTCAGTCCCAGGCCCATCCCGAGCAGGCCACCGAGTGAGGCAATCAGAATCGACTCGAGGCTGATCGCCCGTCGCAGCTGCCGGCGATTCATCCCGACGGCGCGCAGCAGACCAATCTCCCGAGTCCGTTCGAGGACCGAAAGGCTGAGCGTGTTGGTGATGCCAATGACGGCGATGACCACCGCCACTCCAAGCAGACCGAAGACCAGGCGAACCAGGCCGTCAATCTGGCTGGAGGCTTGGGTCGCGAGTTCCGATTGGTCGAGCACCTGCGCCCCGGTATATGTGGCCGCGATCGATTCGACGGCGGTCTTGCCTGTGGCGAGATCCACCCCATCGGCGAGGCCGACAAAGATCTGGCTGTCGAGTTGCTCGGTGAAGTTGGCGGAGAAAGTGTCCGCGTCGACGAGGATCCCCCCGCCAAGCCCTCTGGCTTCGAAGACCGCTGCGAGCTCGAAGGTCTGTTCTCCGCTGCGGGCAAATTCGATGGTGACTTCGTCGCCGATCTGGCGGCCATCGACCAATCCCTCGCGGAGGCCGACGCGGTTGCCACTGATGTCTTCGACCCGGCCCTCGAGGAGGTTGATGTTGATGAGATCCGCAAGCACGTCGGTCGGGCCTCCGATCACGGTGCGGGTTTCGCCTTCGAATTGGACCTGACCATCGCGTACCGGAGCGAGGATTTCGATCTCGTCCAACGCCTGCAGGTCGACCGCTAGCTGAGGCGAGAGCCGGCTTGCCCCGAAACCCGCCGGGGCCACCACGAGATCGGCCTCGAAGCGATCCCCGATCAATCGATCGGCAGTCGTTTTCAGCGAATCGGCGAGGACCAGTGTCAAGCCGACCAGGGCGAGGCCGACCATGAGGGCGGAAGCAGTTGCGGCGGTGCGGCGCGGGATGCGACCGGCGTTGTCCACGGCCAGGCGTCCCGGCACACCGAGACGGCGGATGGGGCGACCGAGGAAAGCGGTGATCGGTCGCGCGATGGCGCTGAGGATCACCGCCACGCCGATGAACGTCAGCCCGGCGCCAACCCCGACCACGGCAACGTCAGGGATGGGAAGGCCAATGCCGATTTGCCCTGGGCCGATGAGCCCCGCCGCCAGCGCCCCGATTCCCAGAACGGTGAGAACGATGCCGAGAGCAGCCCGCATTCGTTGGGCCTGGCCGCTCTCGGGGGCTTGTACGCGCCGCAGCGCGGCGATGGGTGGGATTCTTGAAGCGGCTCGGGCGGGAAGCAGCGCCGAGACCATCGTGATCCCGAGCCCGGTCGCCACGGCGACGAGCACCGTGCGCGGTTGGAGTTCGAGTGGTGTCGCCGGGAGACTGCCGCCCAGCGAAAGCAGCTGTCGGATCAGCCGGGCAAGGATCACTCCAAAGCCGAGCCCGAGCACCGATGCGACGCCTCCCACAACGGCCGCCTCGATCAGCACCTGGCGCAGCACCTGTCGTCGACTCGCTCCTACCAAGCGCAAAGTGGCGAGCTCCTGAGTTCTTTGGGCGACGATGATCCGAAAAGTGTTCTGAATGAGGAAGGCGGCGACGAAGACCGTCACTCCGGCGAACACCAACAAGAAGGTGTTGAGAAAACCGAGCGCGTCCTTGAAGCTCGTCAGCTGTTCCTCGGCTGCGCTTTGCGCCGATACGGCCTCGACTCCCTCGGGGAGAACCTCTTGGATCCGTGCGATCATCGGTTCGACCTCCTCGTCGGACTCAATCTCGACCGTGAGGACCTGCTCCGGAAGGTCCAGCAGCGACTGGGCCGTCTCGAGCGGAACGTATATCGACACCGCGCCACCGAAGGACTCAAACCCTTCGATCGCCGCAGTGCCGACGACTTCGAAGGTCTGACGAGTGCGCACCCCGATCACTTCGATCTCATTTCCGATCGGAATGCCCTGGCGATTGCTGCTGGCCGGATCGAGCGCAGCTTCACCAGATTCATCTGGGCGTTCGCCACTTTGCACTCCGAACAGGTCAACGAGCTCGGGCCAGCTGACGACAAATACCGGAGCTGATCCGTTGCCGAGTGGTTCTCCGGCAGACGACGCCTGGACGAAGCCGAAGACCGTTCCGGTGGCAGCGGTGACACCAGGCACGTCGGCGATTTTGTCGATCAGAGTTTGGGGGAGCGGTCGCCCTTGCACGAAGGACAGCTCCTCATCGACCTCCGCCCGCACCTGCACGTCGAATCCGGAGAGGCTCGCTGAGAACAGATCCTCAAAGGCCCGGCCAAGCGAATCGGTGAACATGTAGCTGGCTGCCACCAATCCCACACCGAGCGCAACCGAAAGCGCAGTGAGGGCGAACCGCAGCCGGTGCCCAATGAGGCCCTTCCAGGCAGCCCGCCACATCAGGACTCGAGATGCTTGAGGCGGTCGAGGATGGAGGCGGCAGTTGGCGAGGTCATCTCGTCCGTGACTTTGCCGTCGCCCAGGAACACGATTCGATCTGCGGCCGCGGCGGCATTGGCGTCATGGGTGACGAGGACGATGGTCTGCTCGAACTGATCAACGGCTTGGCGGAGAAATTCGAGCAGTTGACCGCCCGAGCGGGAATCGAGGTTTCCGGAAGGCTCGTCAGCAAAGATCAGGTCGGGGCGAGTGATCAGGGCACGCGCCGCCGCCACTCTTTGCTGCTGGCCCCCCGAAAGCTGGCTTGGTCGATGGGTGAGGCGGTCGCCTAGTTGCAGGGTTGAGACCACCGCCTCCATCCACGCGGCATCTGGCTTGCGACCTGCGATGGCGATGGGGAGAGTGATGTTCTCCTCGGCGTTGAGAGTCGGCACGAGGTTGAACGCCTGGAAGATGAAGCCGATTCGATCTCGACGCAGCCGGGTGAGCTCGTCGTCGTCAAGTGTGCCGATGTCGACCTCACCGATCCGGATCGTGCCGGAGGTGAGCTCGTCGAGCCCGGCGAGACAATGGAGCAGCGTCGATTTCCCCGAACCGGAAGGTCCCATGATGGCCGTGAAGCGACCGCGTTCAATGCTGAGAGAAATGCCATCGAGGGCTCGAACTGCCGCGGTCCCCTCGCCATAGATCTTCGTCGCCTCAATTGCTTGGGCAGCGATTGGCCTAACTGCTTGAGCAGCAAATGGGGCGGCACGGCTTTCTGTCATCAGCGATCGAGGCTAGATCGCGCCAACCGCAATCAATTGGGGCAATCAACAGACGCGGCGAGATACCCTCGGAGGGCCGTGCGGATCGTGATTGCCCGATGCTCTGTCGACTATCAGGGTCGTCTTAGCGCCCATCTCCCCGAGGCCGTGCGTCTGCTCATGGTCAAGGCCGATGGCTGTGTGGCGATCCACTCGGACGGCGGCGCGTACAAGCCTCTCAACTGGATGAACGCCCCCAATCAGCTGGTCGAGTTCGACGATCGCTGGGAAGTGACCAATGCCAGAGGCGAGCGACTGGTGGTCACATTGTTCGAGGTGATTTCCGATTCCGACCACCACCTCGGTGTCGATCCCGGTCTGACCAAAGACGGGGTCGAGGCTCACCTGCAGGCGATGCTGGCCGAGAAACCGTGGGTGCTGGAGGAGGGTCTCAGACTGCTCCGGCGCGAGTATCCCACCGACCTCGGACCGATCGACCTGGTGTGTATTGATCGACATGGAGGGATGGTGGCTATCGAGGTCAAACGACGCGGCGAGCTCGATGGCGTCGAACAACTCGGCCGCTACGTCGAGCGCCTTGCTCTCGACGGTCGGATGGGCAAGGTCCGCGGAGTGCTGGTGGCCCAGGCAATCACTCCGCAGGCGCGGATACTCGCGCACTCCCGAGGCTTTGAGGCAATCGAAGTCGATTACGACGGTTTGCGCGAAGCCGAATCGCGCGAGATGCGGCTCTTTTAGGGAGTTGCCGTCGCGAAGCCGTTCTGTCTCCAGGCTTCGTAAGTAGCAACGGCCGCGGCGTTGGCGAGATTGAGCGAGCGAACTTCGGGTTGCATGGGTATGCGCACCAATGCGGTGACAAACGCAGCTCGCATGATTTCTTCCGGCAGCCCGACTGACTCAGGCCCGAAGAGCAAAGCGTCGGAGGGCCGATAGTCCACGTCCGCGTAGGTGGTCGTGCCCTGGTTGGAAAATGCGTAGACCGCGCCGTCGTGTTGTCCCAACCAGGTTTCGAGATCCGCATGGACTCGCATGACAGCCCTTTCTCGATAGTCCATCCCTGCCCGCCGGAGCTTGGCGTCGTCGAGGCCAAAGCCCAGCGGTTCGATCAGGTGCAAAGTGCAACCGGTGTTGGCTGCCAGCCGCATGCACGCCCCCGTATTGGGCGCGATCTCAGGTCGATATAGAACGAGGTGGAACAGCTGATCCCGATCCGGGCCTAGACGGCGAGAAGTCGCATCGCAATCGACTGAGCGAGAACGCACTTCTCGAGGTCGGCCAGGTCCTGACTTTCGTTGGGCGCGTGAAAGGCGGAGGTCGGATCCGCCGAGCCAATGAGAACAACAGGCGCGTCCGGCATCTTCTCGGCAAACGCCGCCACGAACGGAATCGACCCTCCTGATCCCATGGCCACCGGCTCTAATCCCCAAACCTCTGACATCGCCTGGCGAAAAGCGCTGTAGACGGGACCGTCGGCTTCGAGGGAGAAGGCCTCGCCGTAGCCCTCGGAGCGGATCGTCACCTCAGCACCCCAAGGAACGTTCGACTCCAGGTGTCGGCGCAGTGCTTCCTCGGCCGCGGGGCCATCCTGCCCCGGTGCCAATCGCAGCGAAATCTTGGCGCTGGCCACCGGCACGAGCTGGTTGATCGCCTCGTCGATTCGAGGACAATCTATGGCAAGTACTGAGATCGCCGGCTTGCTCCACAGCCGGCTGGTCCAGGCGCCGTCACCTAATTGCTTGAGTCCGGGAACGGTGGCCATCTGCTGGCGCACCTCTTCCTCGGTCAAGTCCAGTGGATCGACTTCGTACGCCGTGAGGCCAGGGACCGCGACATTGCCGCCTTCATCGTGGAGCGAGGCGATGAGCCGACAAAGCGCGCTGATGGCGTCGGGGAAAACGCCGCCGAACCCGCCAGAGTGGACAGCAGATCCGAGAGTCCGAACCTCGACCACACATGCGGTGATACCCCGAAGGGAGGTCGTCAGGGCCGGTCTCCCCACTCTCCACATGCCGGCGTCGGCGATCACGATCACGTCGGAGCGCAGCAGGTCGGCATGATCCTCGAGCATTTGCGGGAGCTTTTCTGAGCCGGCTTCCTCCTCTCCCTCGATGAAGATCTTGAGGGTCACCGGCGGCTTTCCGGCGAACGCGGCAATGGTGCCGAGATGCATGACGACACCCGATTTGTCGTCGGAGGTGCCGCGGCCGTAAAGGCGTCCGTTGCGTTCGACGGGCTCGAAAGGTGGGCTTTCCCACTCGTCGGCTGGACCCGGAGGCTGCACATCGTGATGGGCGTAGAGCAAGACAGTGGGGGCTCCAGCCGGACCCGGCACCTCTCCGAACACTGCCGGATGGGCGTCGGGATAGTCGAAAAGCTGGACGCTGACCGCGCCGGCAGCTTTTAGCTTTTCGGCGATCCGCTCGGCTGATCGACGCACTTCCGCGGCCGGGAAAGCCTTGGCACTGACTGAGGGAATCGAAACCAGCTCGGCCAGTGTGTTCTTGAGCTCGGGGAAGGCGGCCGAGACCGCTTGGCGAAGATCGTCATGCATCTTCCGGAGGGTAACTCCCGGCGATTGAGGGTGAAGGTGCGGCGTTAGGCGCAAATACGTAAGAATGAGTTGGTGGATTTTGCTTACTCCGACAAGGTCGAGGGGCTGCGCTCGCGTCTCCAGTCGTTCATGGACGAGGAAGTCTTTCCGGCCGAGGGGGTCTACCGCCAGCAGATGGAGGAAAGCGGTGATCCCAACTTCTTTCCGCCGATCATCGATGACCTCAAGAAAGCGGCCCGGGGAAGGGGTTTGTGGAACCTCTTCCTTCCTGACGAAAGCGGGCTCAACGTTTCCGAGTACGCGCCTTTGGCCGAGATCACCGGTTGGAGCCCGTGGCTGGCGCCGGAGGCGATCAACTGCTCGGCTCCCGACACGGGCAACATGGAGATCCTCCATCTTTTCGGTACGCCCGAGCAAAAGGAGCGCTGGTTGGCGCCGCTGCTCGAAGGTGAGATCCGTTCCTGCTTCTCGATGACCGAGCCCGATGTTGCCTCTTCCGATGCGACCAACATCCGTACGCGGGTCGAGCGGGATGGTGACGAGTACGTGATCACCGGGAGAAAGTGGTTCTCCTCCGGCGCGGCCTCACCTCGCTGCAAAGTGGCGATCGTCATGGGCGTCTCCAACCCCGAGGCGGATCCCCACCATCGCCAGAGCATGGTCCTCGTACCGTTCGACGCACCCGGAGTCGTCGTCGAGCGTCAACCGACCGTGTTCGGCTACCACGACCGCGGCGCCCATCCGGTGGTCAATTACCAGAATGTAAGAGTCCCTGCGGCGAATCTCCTCGGTGAGGAGGGGGGTGGTTTCGGCATTGCGCAGGCGCGGCTGGGCCCCGGCCGGATTCATCACTGCATGCGGGCCATCGGAGCGGCCGAGCGGTGCTTCGAGATGATGTGCCGGCGGGCCAAAGGGCGGGTCGCATTTGGGAAGACGCTCGCCGAACAGGGAGTCGTTCAGGAGTGGATCGCCGATTCCCGGATCAAGATCGATCAGGCCCGGTTGCTCGTCCTCAAGACGGCCTGGCTGATCGACCAGTTCGGGGTCAAAGGAGCCCGGACCGAGATTGCGTCAATCAAGGTGGTCGCTCCCGACGTCCTCACTTTCGTCGCCGACCGCGCCATGCAGACCTTTGGCGCCGCGGGTTTTACCGACGATTTCCCGATCGCGGAGCTGTGGTCGATGGGGCGTTGGCTCCAGATTGCCGACGGTCCTGACGAGGTCCACCGGCGATCCGTGGCAAGGGCCGAATTGGGCCGGTTTGAAGCTGGATTTTCGGGGTAAATCGGAACGAAATCGCCTTGACAGGCGTTTTAGCTTCTCCAGGAAATCCTTATATGACCATGACTGCCAGCCCCGAAATCGAAATCGAAGACCTCACCTCCTGGAGGGAGGCTGCGGCTTGCGCAGAGTCGGAGATCGACTTCTTTCCGACCCCCGAGGACGTGAAGGGCATCAGCGAGGCCAAGGCAGTCTGCGCCAACTGTCCCGTTGCCGACGAGTGCCTGACTTTCGCCCTCGAAACCCGGCAGGCCGAAGGCATCTGGGGTGGTCATACTCCTAAGGAGCGCCAGAAGATCCGGCGCAAGTGGGCCGAGCAGGTTCGCCGGGCGAGTTGATCGACGGGAGCCGTTCTCGTCGCTAAACAGAGGGCGTGCTTGATGTTGAGGCGCTTCGTTCTGAGTTCCCTGCCTTAGCTGGCGACCAGATCTTCCTCGACGGTGCGGCCGGCACCCAGGTTCCCAACCGCGTCATAAACGCGATCACCGCGGCCTTGTCGGGCTCGATGTCGAACGTGGGCGGAGATTTCACGACCTCGCGTCGAACGAGCGAGACGATTGCGGCCGCTCGACGTGCCGGAGCCGATCTCGTTGGCGGCGCTCCCGAAGAGATCGTCTTTGGGCCCAACATGACCTCGATCACCTTCGCTCTCAGCCGCGCACTCGCCGAAGGTTGGAACGAAGGTGACCGAATCGTGCTCACCGGGCTCGATCACGATGCCAACGTCACTCCCTGGGTCCGTGCCGCAGCCTCGAAGGGAGTCGAGGTGGTTTATGGCGAGGTTCGCGCCGACGCCACCCTCGATCTCGACCATCTCGAATCGCTCATCGACTCTCGCACCCGGTTGGTTGCGATGACGGCTTGCTCCAACGCTTTCGGCACCCTGGTCGACGTCGCCTCGCATCGGCCGAGCCGCGCACGCGGCGGGAGCGTTGCTATTCATCGATGCGGTTCATTTCGCCCCGCACCGGGCGATCGATGTCGAACGGATGGGTTGCGACTTCCTGGTTTGCTCCACCTACAAGTTCTTTGGTCCGCATCTCGGCATGCTCTGGGCTCGAAAAGCTTTGCTCGCCGATCTTCCCGCGTTCAAGGTCCGTCCCGCCCCTGACCAAGGCCCCAGCCGCTGGGAGACCGGGACCCCTACCTTCGAGCTGCTCGCTGGCTTCGAGGCCGCGGTCGATTACCTCGCTTCGATCGGCTGGGGAGGCGACCGGCGCGGCGCCCTGGAGAGCGCCTTCGGCGAGATCCGTGAGCAGGAGGAGGCGCTGGGAAACCGGTTTCTTGCGGGGCTGCCCACCCGCGTGAAAGTCGTCGGCCCGGACTCGATGGAGCAGAGGGTGCCGACCTTTGCCGTCGAGGTTGAGGGAATGGGCGCTACCGATGTGTCCCGCCGCCTCGGCGAGCGGGGCATCGCCACCTGGGCAGGTCACTTCTACGCAGTTGAGCCGATGCGCCGGTTGGGCTACGCCGACGGGCTGACCCGGATTGGCTTTCTCCACATCAACACCGAAGACGAAGTCGACGCGGTGCTGGAGTCGCTCACCGCGCTCTGAGACCCTTAGCCAAATCTAAGGCTTGGCCCCGTGGAACCCGGCGTTGCCTTACGTTTGGGCTGGCTTGCTAAGCGCCACTGCGCCGGGCGAGTTCGACCCGGGACCAACCTGAGCGGAGATTCCAGGTGGGGAGCGCTTTCGCGAGAGTCTTCGGCCCCTCTACCTGGATGCGCTGGGTTCGAAGTGCCTCGGCCCATTCGATCCGACCCAGGTGCCATTCGGCCAAAGCCCGGGCTTGCACCGTGGCAACCAAGTCCTCCTCGTATCCGGGATCCGATCGGCACACTTCGCTATCGGCACCATGAAAGATCACCCAGAGCTGATTGCCCTTCTTGGTCATCTCGGGGATGTCGAAACGAACGACGACCCGGCGCTTTGGTAGATGATCGAGCGCAAGGTACATCTTCACCCAGGAATTCAGGACCACCCCGGCATCGAGGTGTTGGGGAGCGAGCTCCATCCATTGTTCGCCCCATTTACCCATCGCCAGCAACACTTCGGCCAGGCCGCGGCCGGCCTCGCTCAGGCCGTACCTGAACTTCTTTCCGAAGGGCGATTTGGTCACGACGCCCACGCGTTCGAGGTCCCGGAGGCGCGAGGCCAGGAGGGTTCGAGAGAGACCGGGTGCTCCCTCGGCCAGTTCGGTGAAAGTGGTTGACCCGTTGAGCAGGTCACGAACGATGATGGGAGTCCAACGCTCAGCCAGCACCTCCGAAGCGCGGGCGATCGGGCAATACTGGCCATAGGTGCGCACGCACCGAGTGTCGCGCTTGCCGGTGGGCAAGGCGAGTCCATTTTTTGTCCTAGACAGGGCTTGCTCGCGTTCGCGACTATTCCGCTATGACATACCAGAGCGCCGAGCAGCAGTTATGGCAGCAATATGGGAAGCACCCGAGCGACCGATTCATCGATCTGGCGTCGCCTCCTCTGCGCATACGAGTGGCAGAGGTGGGGGCGGGAGACCCGGTGATCTTTATCGGAGGGACCGGCGGCACCGGACCCTATTGGGCGCCGTTGGTTCGCGAGTTATCAGAATTCAGGTGCTTGCTCATGGACCGTCCTGGCTGGGGATTGAGCTCGGCAGTCGACTACAGCAGGTACGAGTTCAAAGCAATGGTGACGGAAGTAGTTCTAGGGGTGCTCGACTCGCTCGGCCTCGACAAGGTCAGCGTGGTCGGCGCCTCGATCGGCAATCTGTGGGCCCTGCGACTGGCGCAGCTCGCCCCCGACCGAGTCGATCGAATTGTCCTTTTGGGTGGATCCCCCAACCGCGAGATCCCCGTCCCGAAGTTCGTCAGGCTGCTTGCCTCCCCGATTGGCAAGCTCATGGTGAGGCTCCCGATGAGGCCCAAGATGCTGCTCTCACAGCTGCGGGCGATTGGGCACGGCCCCAGCGTCGACGCCGGCAAGATGGACCACTTCCTTCCCTGGCGGGTGGCACTCTCCAACGAGACCCATTCGTTGGTGAGCGAAAGGGACATGATTCGAGCTCTTCTCGGAAATGACGGTTTTCGACCCGGCCTTACCCTCGACGATGCCGATCTTCATGCGATTAAAGCTCCAACCCTCATGATCTTTGGAAGCGCCGACCCCACCGGGGATGCCGGCATCTGGCAAAGGTTCGTCGACCAACTTCCTCAGGGAGAGCTGAAGACTATGAACGGCATCGGTCACATGCCGTGGTGGGATGATCCGCAGACGGTCGGCAACGAGGTGGCGACCTTCCTAAGACGAGCCTGAGCGGCGTTGCCGCCGATCCCACCAACGGGCGCCGCCGACACCGCCGGCAATCAGCCCGGCCAAAGGGAGTGTGAGCGCAACCCCGTTGAGCCCGTCCTCATCGGCGATCCCGTAACGGGCGAGCAATCCCAATCCGACACACGCACAAATGACGGCGAGGATCGGACGCCAGGTGGCGGGTTGTGGCCGGCTGTCGGGATTCGGCCGCTCATACCGGCCGAAGACGGCCAGGAAGGGAAGTGTGGCGACGAGGAGGAATGCGAGCCACAGCGGCCGTGACCACCACCAGCCGGGAGAGTTCACCTCTATCCGGAGGCCCGGTCCTCCCAACGCCGCGAGAACACCGACGACGCCAACCATGGCAGTGAGATGCCAGAGGTAGAGCGTCATGATTCGCCCGTTGATAAGAATGGTGCCGGCCCAGCGCTTTTCGTTCTCGAGCCAGCGGCGCATCGGGCCTTCGATTGCCAGCAAGAGTCCCGCCTGAAACAGCCCTAGAGCAATCAACGTGACTTTTGGCGGCTGGCTGTTCGTCACGGCCCTTGTGTCCAGCCCAACCATCGCCGCCGGGTAGGGACCGAATGCCACCAGCGCGGCCGTCGCCGCGAGACCGGCGAGTCCGGCGGTCAGGCGAGCGGAAGGTCGACCGATGCGGTCGTCGGCCCAGGCATAGCCGAGGCTGTGCACAGTTCCCCACACGAAGAGGTAGTTGAGGTAGCCGAGCATCCCGAGACCAAATCCAAGACTGATGAGATCGACCGCCACCGCCATGGCCGCGGTGGCTCCGATGGCCACCCAGCCGTATCGATCCCAGGCCCGCAAGGTCAATGGGGTCAGTGCGACGATGGCGACGTAGGTGGCCAGGAACCAGACAGGCACGAGCGCAGCCTGCGAACCAAGCCGCACCAGGTCCGGATCGACGCCCCGCTTGAGTAAGACCGTCGCGCCGAACGACCAGACGATGAGCAAGGGGACTACCGGGAGTAGGAGCCGGCGGAGGCGGGCTCGCAACCACGAGCCGTAGGGCTCCCGTCGGGTTTGCGCGGCTCGCCATCCGGCGGCGTTGGCGTAACCGCCGACGAGGAAGAAGATCGGCATCACCTGGAGGACCCAGGTGAGGAAATGGAGGGCACGGTTCTCGCTCAATGTGTTGAACACGACCAGTTCTCCCTCGAAGAATTCCGCCCCGGTCATCAACCAGTGCCCCAATACGACGACGGCGATCGAACCGGCCCGGAGAAAATCCACGTAGCGGTTGCGAGTAACCGGCGTTTGCCGAGCCATCTCGCGGGTTCGGGTCAACATGTTCACGACACCATCATCGGCCAGTTGGCCGCGGAGGTATATCAGGGGGAACCCTGTTTTACTTTGACCCTGATTGTTGGCCCTGGTTAAGGGCTACTCGCTCGCGCGGTGCAGGAAAGCCGCCATCTGGTCGCGGAGGACCGGACTTCCCGGGCAATACGAGAGCGGAACCGCCGAACAACCGGTCGTGACACCGCTGGCGAAGAGGGCGGCGATGTCGGCCGCGTGGGTCCCGCCGACGTCGTTGAAGGGGTTGTTGGCCGAAGGGGCAATGTCGAAAGCGCGGACCAGGAAGGAGGCCATCTGCTCGCGGGTGACCGACTGCTCGGGGCAAAACGTGCCAGCGGTGCAACCAGTAGTGATCCCCGCGGCGGCGATGCGGTTGATCGAGTCCTCGTGCGAGTTGCCAGAGTCGTCGACGAAGAAGTCCTGACTCGCTGGTCCGAGGTCCAAGGTGCGGACGAGGAACGTCGCCATCTGCCCGCGGGTGACCGGACTCTGCGGACAGAACCAGTCGTTGTACGGGGTGTTGCAGCCGACGGTGATTCCCTGGCCGGCCGCCCATTCGATGTCGGCGACCAATGGGTTCTGGTCATCGTCGGCGAAACGGCCAGTGAAGTTGTACGAGAGTGTGCTCTCGCATTTGAAGTCTGGTGCGCGGAACCATCCGTCGACATCGCCGTAGATCGCCTGGTTTCCCAGAGCAACCGAGATGTTGCCCGACCCGTTGAGCCGGTAGAGGTCGGCATGCCCGTCCCCGTCATAGTCCGACATACGCACCACCTCGCCTTCGGCGACGTCGAGGGAACCGTTGAGCGTCTCGGTCACGGTGGCGTAGCCGGAGGAGGCAGTGATCACTTGAACGGTTCCGTCGGAGGCGACCCGATAAATGTCGGGGAGTCCGTCGAGATCACGGTCCGCAGTCAGCACCCGACCGCTTCCGGCAGGAAGCGTCGACTGGTTGATCCGGGTGGCGTAGTTCGAGGCTGCGTCCCAGATCTCGAGGTTCTGCCCTGCGACTTTGTAGAGATCCCCCCGACCATCGGAGTTGAAGTCGGCGAGGAGATAGGTGGCGTTGCTGTCGGCGCTCGCACCGCTATTGAAGGAGCGGGTGTTTTGGTAGAAGCCATTGGCTTCATAGATGAGCAAACCCGCCTGCGATCCGCTCAGGTCGAGAAAAACCAGATCCGGGCGACCACCGAAGTTGATGTTGCCGAAAAGGACACGGTGGTTCGTCGGAGCTCCAGTGAGCTGGAAACGGGAGAAGCCGCACATGCCGAAGTCAGCCCACGAACCGGTGATCTCCAGGGTCGGTCCAGCGACCGGGTGGGTGCGAACCCGCACCGCGTCGAGAGCTCCGTCGCCGGTCAGATCGGCGAGGGCGTCGGTGGCGCCGCCCACGCGCGAGCCGAGTGCAGTTGATGGCAACGCGACCGTTTCCGTGAATCCGGCTCGTGGAGCAAGTGAGGGATAGGGAGAAGGGACGGCGCCGTAGCCCGGGGTGGCCGACGGTCCCATCCAGGAGAAGTGCATCGCGTCCTTCTTCTCCGCGACCCAATCACCACCCCAACAGAAACCGGCGGCTCGCCAAGCGTCGACATACCACTCGGGGAAGTCGGTGATCAGGGTCGAAGCCAGGGGGTTGGTGCGAGAGTTGATGTCGACGGCCGCGCCAAAGGCGTGATAGCTGATCGACCGCGTCCCCGAAACGGTGCGTGCGGCATAACCAAACAACTCGCTGGGTCGGGTGGAGTAAAAGCCGCCATTGGCCAAGAGGTTCGAGGCAGCCAGATTGAAGGCCGGCAGCGCCCGGCTGTGAACCGAGATTGTGGCGCCGCCCGAGAAAGGAACAGTCCAGGCGACGGTGGCGGCGCGGGCCTGGCCGATGGTTCTTCCGAACATGGCTCCGAAAGGTCCGCGCAGCGGCTCTGAGCTGGCGAGAGATCCCTGACCGCGGGCAAGAGCTGAAAAAAGGCGAGGAACCCCGCAGCCGTTCGACTCGGAATAGGTCGGCTCCACATCGCCGCCACCATCGGCCTGCGCCGTCGCCGGAAACAGGAGAAGCAAGGCAACTATGGCTCCCAAAAGTCGACCTGCGCTTCCCCCACTCTGGGGTGCCATCCCGGGCACCCTAACCCTGGGTGGGTTCAATTCCAATCTCTGCCAGGCCCAGCTGGTCGAGGATGAAAGCCAGGATGAACGCCTCGTCGCGCCAGGCGTCGTAGCGGCCGGAGCGTCCGCTGTGGCCCGCGCCGAGATCGGTCTTCAACAAGATTGGCGCTGTTCCGGTATTCACGGTCCTCAATTTGGCGACCCATTTGGCCGGCTCCCAGTAGGCGACCCGGGGGTCGTTGAGGCTGCCGGTGGCGAGGATGGCGGGATAAGCCGTCTCGACCGTGTTGTCGTAGGGGCTGTAGGTGTTCATGTAGCGGTACTCATCGACCAATTCCGGATTGCCCCACTCCTCCCACTCAGGAACAGTGAGGGGGATGGCTGGATCGAGCATCGTGCCGATCACATCGACGAAGGGAACCTCGGCAACGATGGCCACCCAGAGATCGGGTCGCATCACCGTTACTGCACCCATTAATAGGCCACCGGCAGAAAGGCCGCGGGCGGCGATCCGGCCCGGCGTGGCAACGCCGGTGGCGACTAGGTGCTCGGTGGCGGTAATGAAGTCGGTAAAGGTGTTGATCTTCTTCGCCATCCGGCCATCGAGATGCCACAGCCGTCCCATCTCGCCGCCGCCGCGCACATGGGCAATGGCATACACGACTCCGCGATCCAGCAACGGGAAGAGAGCCGGGTCGAACCATGGGTCGAGCACCGATTCATACGCGCCATATCCGTAGACCAGGGTGGGAGCAGGCAGCTCGAGGCCTTTCCGATGGGCGACGGTGATCGGGACCCGAATGCCGTCTTGCTCCGCCCATAATCGATAGGTGACGTAGTGGTCGGGGTCGTAGCCACCCGGCACTTCGGTTTTCTTGACCACGGTCTGGTCTCCATTGCGAAGGTCGAGGTCGATCACCCGGCTCGGTGTGAGGATTGACTCGTAGACGACGCGCAGCGTCGAGGTTTCGTACTCGCGGTTTTCGCCTAGCGCGAGCCCGTAGGCGTCGTCCTCGAACGAGATTTCGAACGACGGACCTGACCTGGGGAGCACGGTCAGCACCGGGTTGGCTGCTTTGCGACCCTTGACCACGAGGTGATCGACAAAGGGAAAGACTGTGGCCACTTTCGCCAGAGGATCGTGCGGGATGACCTCGGTCTTAGCGTCGGGTCCCACCTCGAGCAGGCGCCCGTTAGGCGCGTCCTGGTCGGTTGCAACCATCCACCGCCCGTGATACGGCTCGGCTTCGTAACGGACACCGTCGCTGCGGGGAATGACCGGCACGGAAGCGGTCTCCGGTTCGGTAGCCGGCACATACCTGGTTTCGCTGGTGGTATTCGAGAGGAGATCGATCAAGATCATCGATCGGTCCCGGCTGATGCCTACATCGAGATCAAAGCGTTTATCGGTTTCCTCGTACACGAGCGCGTCGGCCGACTGCTGGGTCCCCATCCGGTGACGCCAGACCCGATAAGGCCGGTGGGCTGGATCGAGGGTGTTGTAGAAGAAGTACTCACCGCTGGCGTCGAAGGCTCCCCCGTAATACACCCCATGCAAATGATCCTCCAGCTCGCGACGAGGTTCGAGCTCGAGGAAACGGACCTCGAAGGTTTCATTCCCGGAGAAGTCGACCGAGTAGGCGAGACAGTCCTGGTCGGGACTCAGCAAGACGGATCCAAGCGCGCAATAGCCGGCGTCCTGGGCGATTTGGTTCTGGTCAAGAAGCACGAAAGGCGCGCCGTCGGGCGAACCTTTCCAGCGCAAGAAGATCGGATACTGCTTGCCCTCCTCGGTCCGGTACCCGTACCACCAGTCCCCTTGGCGGGCGGGGGCAGAGAGGTCGTCCTCTTGCACCTTGGACTTGATTTCCTCGAAGATCTTCCCCCGCAACGCTTCTAGGTGCGCTGAGCTCGCCTCGGTGTAATCGTTCTCGGCCTGGAGGTAGTCGATGACTGCGGGATCGTCACGATGCCGCAGCCAGAAGTAGTCATCGGACCAATCAATCCCGTGAATCGACAACGCATAGGGGCGCCTCTCGGCGATAGGCGGTCGCACCACTTCAGTATGCCGCTCGTGACTTAGCCTTCCAGCGATGACCACGTCGAGAGTCGCCAAGCGGCTGCGACCATACGGCGCAACCGTCTTTGCGGGCATCACCAAGCGCGCCCAGGAGGTGGGAGCCATCAACCTTGGGCAGGGCTTTCCCAATTTCGATGGCCCCGACTTCGTAAAAGAGGCCGCGATCGACGCGATCCGGGCCGGTCATGGTCAATACGCCCCGACCAACGGGATTGCACAGCTGACCGGGTTGATCGCGAGTCGCTACGCCGCCCTTCCGGCCATTGAAGCCTCGACCTGGGTGACTGTGACGTCTGGATGCACCGAAGCGCTCGCGGCCACATTTCTGGGCCTGCTCGAACCCGGCGACGAGGTGATCCTGATCGAGCCGACCTATGACGCTTACCCGGCCGGGTTGGGCCTGGCGGGCGCCAGGCCGCGCTTTCTCACCCTGCGGCCGCCGGATTTCGAGCTCGACGCAGACGAACTGAACCGCCTCGTGACTCCGGCGACCAAGGCGATCGTGGTCAACACTCCTCACAATCCTTCGGGCAAGGTCTTCGATCGCAATGATCTCGATGTCATTGCCGATGTTTGTCGGCGGCACGATCTCGTTGCCATCTGTGACGAGGTCTACGAGCACATGGTCTATGAGGGCGAGCATCTCTCGCTGGCCACCTGGCCGGAGATGTCGGAGCGGACAATCACGCTTTCTTCGTTCGGCAAGACTTTCTCTCTCACGGGGTGGAAGATCGGCTGGGCAGTTGCTCCTCCGCAGCTGACGAACGCGGTCCGGGCCGCGCACCAATTCCTCACGTTTGCCACTGCCACTCCGCTCCAGCACGCGGCCGTGGCAGCTCTGAACGCTCCCGCGAGCTACTTCAAGGAACTGGTCGAGTCTTATCGCCGAAAGCGGGACCTACTCAGCGCCGGGCTCACGGAAGTCGGCTTCGAGGTGTTCAAACCGGCAGGCACCTACTTCTTGCTCGCCGACCATTCCCGTTTCGGAGCCAAGGACGACGTTGCCTTTGTCGAGCGGCTTATCGACGAATTCGGAGTCGCGGCCATTCCCCCCTCCGCCTTCTATCACGACGCGACCGAAGCGCGCCACCTGGTCAGGTTCGCTTTCTGCAAGGACGAAGCGACGCTGGCCGAGGCTCTGGAGCGCCTGCGGCCCTTGGCGAGACTGGCCTAGTACTCCTCGAGCATTTCGGCGAGGATGCGGAGGCCCTGAGCGAGCTGACCGAGCTCTCTTTCTGATCGGCCCCGCAGGCGGGTCGCCATGGCCCGCACGCGATTGGAACGTGCTTTGTTGACCGCCCTTCGTCCCGCCGGGGTCAATCGCAGGACCACACTGCGCCCATCGTCGATACTTGGCAGCCGTCTCACCATTCCCGCGGCTTCGAGGTTGTTCACCGTCCGGGTGATGGCGGGACGGCTCACCCCAAGCGCCTCGGCGACCTCCCCGGCGCTCAGCTTCGTGTAGGGGTTGCGTTCGAGATAGGAGAGCAGCTCGATCCGCTCCACCGAGAGCCCGGTGTCATTCTCGATGTGATGAAACTCGCGCGCCCACCGGGTGAGCACCTGTTCGGCGCGCGCTGCGGCCAGGTTCGAGACAGTCCGCCTCAGGGGAGTGGGAAGGGTGACTGGGTCCATGGCCGAAAACCTAGACATCAGACGAATCAGACTCCAGATCGGATCTGACATCTGATGTCTGAGATCTGAAGTCTTCGCCCCTTGACGAATTTCCCAGTCTTGCGATAGAGTGACCCTCGTTCTTCGGAGCCACCGCCCCGTGTAACCATCACGGCCGGAATGATCAGATCCTCATTTGGGCTTGACTAGCGCGTCTGCTAGCATGCCCAACTGTTGTCCCGGAAACACCCCTAAGGAGGATCCCTTTGGCTTCGCGTGTCGCCGAACGCCTCTCTTTCGCCAAGATCCCGGAGGTTCTCCCGCTTCCCGATCTTCTGGCTGTCCAGCACGAATCCTTTCAATGGTTCATCGACGAAGGCTTGCGGGAGATCTTCGAAGAGATCTCACCAATTGAAGACTTCGCCGGTTCGCTCGCGCTCGAGCTGACCGACCACCGGTTCGGCGAACCACCCCACTCGCTCGAGGAGTGCAAGGAGCGAGATCAGAACTGGGCCAAGCCGCTGTTCGTCACCGCCCGGTTCATGAACCGCGGCACCGGCGAGATCAAGGAGCAGCAGGTCTTCCTCGGTGACTTTCCGATGATGACCGAGCACGGTGTCTTCATCATCAACGGCACCGAACGCGTCGTCGTCTCGCAACTAGTTCGTTCACCCGGCGTGTACTTCGACGCCACCCCGGACAAAGGTTCGGATCGTTTGATCTACTCGGGCCGCATCATCCCGGGCCGCGGGGCCTGGCTCGAGTTCGACACCGACAAGCGCGACACGATCGGTGTCCGGGTCGATCGCAAGCGACGCCAGTACGTCTCCGCCTTCTTGCGGGCGCTGGGCATCGCCGAAACCGATCAAGAGATCCTCGACCTCTTCGACGGGGCGGAGTCAATCCGCAACACGATCGAGCGCGACACCGCCCACGACCGCGACGAAGCCCTGGTCGATCTCTACCGCAAGCTGCGCCCCGGTGAGCCGACCACGGTCGAGTCCGCCAAGAACCTCATCCAGACGCTCTTCCGCAACCCCAAGCGGTACGACCTCACGCGGGTCGGCCGCTACAAGGTCACCCAGAAGTTCAATGACGACCTTGCGGTCGACACCAAGATGCTGCGCGACGAGGACATCCTCGACACCATCAAGTATCTGGTGGCGCTCCACGACAAGCAGGCGACGATGACCACCCATCGCGGGGTCGAAGTCCCGGTGGCGATCGACGACATCGATCACTTCGGGAACCGCCGCATTCGGACGGTGGGCGAACTCATCCAGAACCAGGTGCGGGTCGGGCTCACGCGACTCGAGCGGGTCGTGAAGGAGAGGATGACCACCCAGGATCCGGATGCGATCACTCCCCAGAGCCTCATCAACATCCGCCCGGTCACCGCTTCGATCAAAGAGTTCTTCGGCACGAGCCAGCTCAGCCAGTTCATGGACCAGCCCAACCCGCTAGCGGGGCTCACCCATCGGCGCCGGCTCTCGGCGCTCGGTCCGGGTGGCCTCTCGCGCGAGCGGGCCGGGTTCGAGGTTCGTGACGTTCATCCTTCCCACTACGGCCGCATGTGCCCGATCGAGACTCCAGAAGGTCCGAACATTGGATTGATCGGCTCACTCGCCACCTATGCCCGGGTCAACCGGTATGGGTTCATCGAGACTCCGTATCGGCGAGTTGAAGCGGGCCGGGTCACGGACAAAGTCGATTATTTGACTGCCATCGAAGAAGAGCGTCACATCATCGCCCAGGCCAACGCGCCGCTGCGTGACGATGGCCGTTTTCGCAACGATCGGGTGATGGTCCGGCGCGACGGTGGCGAAGTCGACACCGTGCCGCCCAAGGAAGTCGACTACATGGACGTCTCGCCCAAGCAGATCATCTCGGTTTCGACCGCGCTGATCCCCTTCTTGGAACACGACGATGCCAACCGGGCCCTGATGGGCTCGAATATGCAGCGCCAGGCGGTTCCACTGTTGAAGTCGGATGCCCCGCTCGTGGGCACCGGTGTGGAGGCTCGAGCCGCGCGCGACTCGGGTGACATGATCGTCAGCAAGGTTGCTGGGGATGTCATGGAAGTGACCGGCGAGCAAATCGTCATCAAGGACCGGGAGAACAAAAAGCACACCCTCAAGCTGGCCAAATTTGAGCGCTCCAACCAGGGCACTTGCATCAATCAGAAGCCGCTGGTCCGCGAGGGCGACAAGGTCAAGGTCGGCGATGTCCTGGCTGACGGTCCCTCGACCGACCAGGGGGAGCTCGCCCTCGGGCGCAACCTCCTCGTCGCTTTCATGCCCTGGCAGGGCCACAACTTCGAAGACGCGATCATCATCTCCGAACGGCTGGTCAAAGAAGACATGCTCACTTCGATCCATATCGAAGAGCACGAAATCGACGCTCGCGACACCAAGCTCGGAGCCGAAGAGATCACCCGTGACATTCCGAATGTCGCCGAGGAGATCCTCGCCAACCTCGATGAGGACGGGATAATCCGCATCGGGGCCGAGGTCGGTCCTGGCGACTACCTCGTCGGCAAGGTGACCCCGAAGGGGGAGACCGAGCTGACTCCTGAGGAACGTCTTCTCCGGGCCATCTTCGGTGAGAAAGCCCGCGAAGTGCGTGACACGTCGCTCAAGGTTCCCCACGGGGAGTCGGGCAAAGTCATCGCGGTCAAGGTGTTCAAGCGGTCAGAAGGTTTCGAGCTTCCGCCCGGCGTGAACGAGCTGGTCCGCGTTCACGTCGCGCAAAGCCGCAAGATCTCAGAGGGTGACAAGCTCGCCGGACGGCATGGGAACAAGGGAGTCATCTCGAAAATCCTGCCGGAAGAGGACATGCCATTTCTCGCCGATGGGACACCCGTCGACATCATTCTCTCGCCGCTAGGTGTGCCGGGACGAATGAACCTCGGCCAGGTGCTCGAGACCCACTTGGGTTGGGCCGCCGCCACCGGTTGGAAACCGTTCAAGTCTGACAGTCCCGCCAGTGGCGGGACCGAGCCGTGGACCAAGGTGTCCACGCCTGTGTTTGACGGCGCCAAAGAGGACGAATTGTCGGCCGTGCTCTCGAACTCGCTCTCCAATCGGGACGGGATTCAGATGGTGGGTGAGTCGGGCAAGGCTCCGATGTTCGACGGCCGCACGGGCGAGCAATTCGATACCCCGATCACCGTCGGCTACATCTACATGCTGAAGCTGGTCCACCTCGTCGACGACAAGATCCATGCTCGCTCGACCGGTCCGTACTCGATGATCACCCAGCAACCTCTGGGTGGTAAGGCGCAGTTCGGCGGGCAACGCTTTGGTGAGATGGAAGTCTGGGCGCTCGAGGCCTATGGCGCGGCCTATGCCCTGCAGGAACTGCTGACTATCAAGTCAGACGACGTTCAAGGCCGGGTGAAGGTCTACGAGGCCATCGTCAAAGGCGACAACATCCCCGAACCAGGCATTCCGGAGTCGTTCCGGGTGTTGGTCAAGGAGATGCAGAGCCTGTGTCTCAATGTCGAGATGCTGGCGGCCGGTGAAGAGGTCGAGCTGCGGGACTTCGAGGACGATTACCGGCCTTCAGAGTCGCTCAATATCGACCTGTCGCGGCCCGAACGCCCCGAAGCCGACTGATCACCAGATATCGGATATCAGATTTCAGACATCAGACAGCAACCTGAAAGTAGGAGTAGGAATTGGCCAATCAGGTCTTTGACGAACTAAAGATCAGCCTCGCCTCGAGCGATCAGATTCGCGAGTGGTCCTTTGGCGAGGTCAAGAAGCCCGAGACAATCAATTACCGAACGCTTCGTCCCGAGAAGGAGGGCCTTTTCGACGAGCGGATCTTTGGGCCCCAGCGGGACTGGGAGTGCTACTGCGGCAAGTACAAGAGGATTCGCTACAAGGGAATCATCTGCGAACGCTGTGGTGTCGAAGTCACCCGGTCCAAGGTTCGCCGAGAGCGAATGGGCCATATCGAGTTGGCCGCACCGGTCACCCACATCTGGTTCTTCAAGGGTGTCCCGAGCCGGCTCGGTTATCTCCTCGACATGTCCCCCAAGGAACTCGAGAAGGTCATCTATTTCGCCGCCTACCTGATCACCGATGTCGACGTCGACAAGCGCCACAAGGATCTGGCCGAGCTCGAAGAGAACCTCCAAACCGAGAAGACGGTCGTCCTCGATGAGTTCAACGAGTGGAAAGAGCAGCGGCTCACCCGGCTCGAGACCGAGCTCGCCCAAATGGAAGAGGGTGGGGCCAAGGGTCAGGAGATCTCAGCTCGCCGGCGCGAAGTCGAGAAGGAGATCCGCGAACGCGAGGAGCGCTCCAAGCGAGAAGTCGAACAAATCCAGGACGCCTACGACGTGTTCCGCAACATGGCTCCAAAGACCCTGGTTGAGTCCGAGGGTCTGTGGCGGGCGATCCTCGATCGGTATGAGGGCTATTTCAAGGGCGGCATGGGCGCCGAGTCGGTCAAGAACCTGCTCGACCACCTGGACCTCGATGCCGAATTGGCCCGGCTCGAAACCGACCTCAACGCCAAGTCTGCGCAGAAGCGGCAACGGGCGACACAGCGGATGAAGGTCGTCCGTCCCTTCTGGGAGGGCAAGAACCGCCCCCGCGATCTCATCCTCGAGACCGTCCCGGTCATTCCCCCGGACCTGCGTCCGATGGTTCAGCTCGACGGTGGCCGTTTTGCCACCTCGGACTTGAACGACCTTTATCGCCGTGTCATAAACCGGAACAACCGGCTCAAGCGGCTGCTGGATCTCGGTGCGCCCGAGATCATCGTCAATAACGAAAAGCGGATGCTGCAGGAAGCCGTCGACGCGTTGTTTGACAACGGTCGTCGCGGGCGCGCAGTAACCGGTCCGGGCAACCGGGCCTTGAAGTCTCTGTCCGACATGCTCAAGGGCAAGCAAGGGCGGTTCCGACAGAACCTGCTCGGTAAGCGAGTCGACTATTCCGGTCGCTCGGTGATCGTCGTCGGTCCCCAGCTCCAGCTCCATCAGTGCGGTCTGCCCAAGGTGATGGCTCTCGAGTTGTTCAAGCCGTTTGTCATGAAGCGACTGGCGGAAAAGGGCCATGCCCAGAACATCAAGTCGGCCAAGCGCATGGTGGAGCGCCAGCGCCCGCAGGTGTGGGACGTCCTGTCTGAAGTCATTCAGGAGCATCCGGTTCTGTTGAACCGGGCGCCGACTCTGCACCGTCTGGGCATCCAGGCTTTCGAGCCAGTGCTGGTGGAGGGCAAAGCGATCCAGATCCATCCTCTCGTGTGTGAGGCTTTCAATGCCGACTTCGACGGAGACCAGATGGCCGTGCACCTTCCGCTCTCGGCTGAAGCTCAAGCGGAGGCCCGGGTGTTGATGCTCTCGACCAATAACGTGCTTCGCCCTTCCAATGGGCGGCCGGTGATCACCCCCTCCCAGGACATGGTGATCGGGATGTATTACCTCTCCGAACTGGTTCCTTCCGACGCCGAGCCCCGGAGGTTTGGAGATATCGAAGAGGCGCTTATGGCCTACGACCTCCGTGAGCTCTCGGTGCACGCGCCGATCAGGTTGCGAGTGGGGGAGCTAGCGGGAACGGCCGAGAGGCACGAACAGTTCAAGCGAGCGCTGGCGGGATTGATCACTCCGGAGCCGATCGAGGGAGCCAAGTTGTTCGAGACGACGCTCGGTCGGGCATTGATCAACCAGACCTTTCCGGCCGACTTTCCCTTCGTCAACTCCGTGTTGTCGAAGTCGGACATCGGCCGACTGATCGAAGTCGTAATCGAGCACTACCCCCGAAGCGACGTCGCTACGACGCTCGACGCGATCAAGGATCTCGGTTTCCGCTTCGCGACCAAGGCCGGCCTCACGATCGGCCTCGAGGACGTCAAGACTCCTTCCAACAAGGCCGAGATCCTCGCCGAGTACGAGGCTCGGGCCGACAAGGTCAGCCAGCAGTTCCTCAAAGGGATCATGACCGAGGATGAGAAGCGCCAGGAGCTGATCGAGATCTGGACCGAAGCCACGGACAAAGTCAAGGACGCGATGGAAGCGAACCTGAAGTCCGAGCGGTTCAATCCAATCGACATGATGGTCGGCTCGGGCGCCCGCGGGAACATGCTTCAGGTGCGTCAGATCGCTGGTATGCGTGGATTGGTGGCCAACCCGAAGGGCGACATCATCGCCCGGCCGATCGTTTCGAACTTCCGTGAAGGATTGTCCGTGCTGGAGTATTTCATCTCAACGCACGGTGTCCGCAAGGGTCTGGCCGACACAGCGCTCCGCACCGCGGACTCGGGTTATCTCACCCGTCGTCTCGTTGACGTGAGCCAGGAAGTGATCATCAAGCAGCCCGATTGCGAGACCGACAAAGCGATCCGCATCTCGACAATGGACGAACGGGGCCGGCCGATCAGGAACCTGCGCTCGCGGATCTTCGGCCGGGTGCTGGCCGACGACGTCAAGGTCGACAAGAAGATTGTCGAGTTCGAGGACGTCAAGCTCAAGGCGGGCACCTTGGTCGGTACCAAAGAACTCCAGCTGATCAGCACGACTACTGGCATCACCGAGCTGCGAGCAAGGTCACCGCTGACATGCGATGCACCGCTCGGGATCTGTCAGCAGTGCTACGGCCTTTCCCTGGCGACGGGCAAGCCCGTCGAGCTTGGCGAGGCAGTGGGGATCATGGCCGCACAATCGATCGGCGAGCCCGGGACGCAGCTCACCATGCGTACTTTCCATACGGGAGGCGTCGCCGGCGAGGACATCACCCATGGATTGCCGCGGGTGGTGGAACTGTTCGAGGCCCGGGCCCCCAAGGGGAAAGCGGTCCTGGCCGAGCTCGGCGGCCCGGTCAAGATCGTCGATGACGAGGAAGGGAAGCGGGTAATCGTCGACGCCAAAGAGGGCGAGGCGGTCTACGGCGTTTCCCGACGGGCCGTGTTGCGGATTGCGGATGGCGACGTCATCGAGCCCGGAACCCAGCTCACCCAGGGACCCCTCGATCCGAAAGAGGTGCTCGAAGTGCGGGGGGTTCGCGCGACCCAGCAGTATCTGGTCGATCAGGTGCAGGAGGTGTACCGCTCGCAGGGAGTGGAGATCCACGACAAGCACATCGAATTGATCGTTCGCCAGATGCTGCGGCGAGTGCGCGTGGTCAACGCGGGCGAGTCGACCTTCATGCCGGCAGAACTCGTTGACGAGCGCGACTTCCGGGAAGCCAATCGACGTTTGGTGGAGGAGAATCTCCAGCCGGCCGAGGGGCGGACCGAGCTGATGGGGATCACCAAGGCCTCGCTGGCCACGGATTCCTGGCTCTCCGCCGCCTCCTTCCAGGAGACGACCAGGGTGCTGACTGATGCCGCGATCTTCGCCAAGTCCGACTACATGCGGGGCTTGAAGGAGAACGTGATCATCGGACGACTGATCCCGGCGGGCACCGGGGCGAAGGACTATCAGTCATTGCAGCCCAACCTGCCCGGAGCCGCAACCGTCGAATCGCTCGGCTGGGAGTTCCCGAGCCGGGAGCGGGAATGGACAGCCGAAGAAGCCAAGAGCTGGCTGCAGGGTGCCGGAGGCGACCTCGACTTTGGCGATGACGAATTGGTCCTCGAGGACGAAGTCGAAGAGGTGAAGTAACCCCGCTTAGAAGGCCGATTCGAGCGAATTGGTTGCCAGCGCCCTCAGAGCCTCGCGAGAAGCACTGAGGGCGCCGGCTATTGCGAGGTAATTGTCGGCGATGTAACCACCAAAGTACGCCGGGTCGTCGGAGTTAATCGAAACCTTTAGACCGAGATCGAGCATGCGCATGACCGGGTGGTCCTTCATGTCTTTGACCCCTTGCAGTCTGAGGTTGGATAGCGGGCAGACAGTAAGCGGTACCTGCTCTTTGACGAGTCGATCCACCAACGTCTGATCCTCGAGGGCGCGGACGCCGTGGTCGATCCGTTCGGCGCCGAGGACGTCGAGGGCCGACCAAACGTACTCGGGCGGTCCCTCCTCGCCGGCGTGAGCCACTGTTCGCAAACCCATTTCGCGGGCACGGCGGAAGACTCGCTGAAAGGTTTCGGGCGGGATACCGACTTCTGTCGAGTCAAGTCCAACGGCGATGATCTGACCGAGGTAAGGCTCGGCTTCGGCGAGGGTGGCAAGGGCGTGGTCCTCGGGCAGATGCCGGACGAAGCACATGATCAGCTGGCTGTCGATTCGGCCCTTTCTCTCGCCCTGGGCGCGGGCGAACCCGGCCATGAAGTGCTGGAAGTCGACTCCTCGCACGGTGTGGGTCTGGGGATCAAAGAAGATCTCGGCTCTGGTGACCCCGTCGGCAATCGCCCGGTCGAGATACGCGGCCATCAATTCATAGAAATCTTCCGACGTCCGCAGGACGGAAGCCCCCTGGTAAAGGAGGTCGAGGAAGGACTGCAAATCGGTGAACTGATAGGCCTGCCGGACGTGATCGGCGGTGGCAAAGGGGAGCTCGACGCCATTGCGGGCAGCAAGCTCGAACATGAGCTCGGGCTCAAGGGTCCCCTCGATGTGAACGTGGAGCTCCGCCTTCGGTAGCCCGCGTACAAAGTCGGCTAGTTCCTCTGCCATGCCGGGACAGTAAACGCTTCTGTGAACGTTTGCCGCGGGTAGGCGACTAGCAGTTTCTGTGAGGTTTCACGCGGCGCCTGGCCGCGCAAACCTTCACAGCATGCGAAGGCCGGCGAGGACGCGTGAGGGGGTCAGCGGGATCTGGTGGAACCACACGCCGGTCGCGTCGTGGAGGGCGGCGACCACTGCGGCCGCATAAGGAATCAACGGCATCTCGGCCATCCCGCGTACACCCCAGGGGCCCCGAGGGTCGGGGTGTTCGAGCAGCACCGATTCGACGCGGGTGGGGATATCGTCGATGCCGGGGATGAGGTAGGCCGAAAATCGTGGGTGGGTAAGCCGTGCGTCTTTGATCTGGAGATCTTCGGAGATCGCGTATCCGTGGGCCTGTACCACGGCACCCTCGAGCTGACCTTCGGCTAGCTGGCGATTGATGATCTTGCCGAGATCGTTCGCACAGATCACTCGATCAACCTGGATGTGGCCGGTCTCGATGTCCACCGATAGGTCGACCACTTCGGCGACGTAGCCGTAGGCGAAGTTCGGTTGTCCGACACCGGTTTCACCGTCGAGTGCCTCGGTCGGGGGAGGGACGAAGCGGAACTCGCCGCGAGCTGGTCGATCGCCGTCCTGCCATTTCTTGTTGGCCTCCTCGACTGCTCCCAGAATCGAGTTGCCCGACATCCAGGTGAGGCGTGAAGCCGAGGCCGAACCAGAGTCGCCGGTGGTGGCGGTGTCGGAATAGACCGTTTCCACGTGCTCGATTTCGATGCCCACCGCCATCGCCGTCATCTGCTTCAACGCGGTATGCGCCCCCTGCCCGACTTCGGCCGCGCCGTGGAAGAGGATCGCCTTTTCGATCTCGTCCTCGCCATGCAGCTCGACGTATGCCTCGCATCGTTCCGGGAAGCCAAATGAGAAACCGACGTTCTTATAGGCGCAGGCGAAGCCGCGTCCGCGCCGGATTGCCGACGGCTGCGAAGAGATGGTCGACATCGGTCGCAGTTCGCGCGGCTCGAAGGCGCCGATCGACGCGGTTGCAGCCGCCTCGATCACTTCGGGAAGGCTGACACCGAGCGGCAGCTCGACCTGGGTAATTCCTATCGAACCATCTCGGAGCGAATTTCGCAGCCGCAGTTCAACCGGGTCCATGCCCAGTTCGACGGCCAGCTTGTTCATTTGAGTCTCCGCCACGAAAGCGCCCTGGGGAGCGCCGAAACCGCGGAATGCTCCACTAGGAACAGCGTTGGTGTAGACGGCAAAACTGTCGATCCGGGCGTTGGGGATCTCGTACGGCCCGCCGACGCAGAGATGGAGGTTGCCCAGGACCTTGTTCGAGGTGTAGTTGTATCCGCCGGCGTCGAGAAAGCAGTCAGCCTCAACGGCGACGATCTTTCCTTGTCTCGTCGCGCCGAGACGAGCGGTGATCTTCCCGCGATGACGTTTGTGATGACCAACGATGCTTTCTTCCCGCGACCACTGGCACCGGATCGGTCGATGGATTCCGCGTGAAGCCAGTTTCTGTGCTGCGAGGGCAAGGACAATCTGCATCGACATGTCCTCGCGCCCGCCGAAGGCACCTCCAATGCTCGGGTAGATGACCCTGATTCGCTCCAGCGGCAGGTCGAGTGCGTGAGCGATCTGGTCTTGATCCTCAACGGTCCATTGGCCGGCAATCTCGACCGTGAGGCGCCTTTGCTCGTCGACATAGGCAATCGCCGCTTCCGGTTGCAGATAGGCGTGCTCCTGGAGGGGAAGCTCATACGTGCCTTCGACGACGACCTCGGCCGCGGCCCATCCGGCGTCGATGTCACCTTTCCGGATCCGGAGGTGGTGATAGGCGTTGGTGGCCTTTCCATTCTCGGGGTGCAAGAGCACGGGAGATGTAAGAGCAGAGTCGATGTCGGGGAGCAACGGCAGCTCCTCCCAAACGGCCTCCACTGCCTCGGCCCCGCGAGTGGCAGCTTCGACTGACTCGGCAATCACCACACACAGTTGGTCCGCCTCCCAACGAGAGACGTCGCTCGGAACAGCCGAACGGGAATTCTGGACCGGGCCGATCAGCACCGGTTGGTCCCGGAACACAAGGCCGTACTCGTTCACCGGGACATCAACTGCGGTAACAACCTCGACTACGCCGGGGACAGCCATTGCCGCGGACACATCGAGCTTGGTGAGGCGGGCGTGAGGCTGATCGGTAAAGACGATCAGCGCATGGAGAAAGTCGTCGCGCTTGAGGTCAGCCGGAAAGAGCGCTTCGCCGGTCACCTTGCCGTGGCCATCGATGCGGTGAATCGAAGTCCCAGACTGATTCATTGCCAAGTCATTCATTGGTGGCTCGCCTGCTCGACCGCGGCGATGATCTTGTAGTAGCCCGTACAACGACAGAGGTTGCCCGAGAAAGCAGTCCGGATGTCTTCGGGACTGGGCCTTGCCCTCTCGTCGAGCAGCATCGCCCCTGACATCAAGAAGCCGGGGATGCAGAATCCGCATTGCACGGCGCCCTGGTCGAGGAAAGCCTGCTGCAACCGATGAAGCTCATCGTCGGAGCCGAGCCCTTCGATGGTGGTGATTTCGGCGCCCTGCGCCCGGCCGGCAGGCACGAGACACGACATCACGGCTACCCCGTCGAGGAAGACGGTGCAGGCTCCGCACTCGCCCTCGGCGCATCCTTCTTTGCTGCCGGTGAGATCAAGGGCTCGCAACCAATCGAGGAGCGTCGTTTCAAACGGGGGTGCGTCCGCAACGGTGTGCCCGTTGACCCGTGTCGCGGTGCCGTTGTCGATCTTGCGTTTGCCGAGAGTTACCGGTTTTGTGGGCCAGTATTTCCGTTCGTCGCCGCGACTCAATGCGGCGAGCGCTCTCTCGGTGGCGAAGGCAAGCTCGGCACTCCGATATTCCGCCGTCGCTCGCAGATCGCCGATCGGGCTGGCGGCCGCGGCGACCAATTGGGCGGTTTCGGTGATGGTCTCAGCGTCGAGCTGACGGCCGCGCAAGAATTCCTCGGCGCCGCTGGCATTGATGATCGTGGGCGCAACGCTGCCCAAGGCGATCGAAGCTCTGGTGACAACGTTCTCTTCAAAGGCCAGGACAAAAGCAAGGTGGACGATCGAAATCGCCTGGGCCTTGCGCAACCCCAGCTTGACGAAGATCCCCCGCTCCTGAGGACCCATCGCCCGTACCCGGAGGGCGGTCACCATTTCGTCCTCGGCCAGATCCACTTTGCGCACACCACGATGGAAATCGGCCAGATCGACCTCACGCTCCGAGGCAGCTGAGGCGATTGCGACCGTCGTCCCGAGAGCCCGCAGCGGAGAGATGGTGTCATTCGCTGGGGACGCCGTCACCAAGTTGCCGACGATCGTGGCCCGATTGCGCAACTGTGGTGAGGCGATCTCCCAGCAAGCCTGCGCCAGGGGGAGCGCCCGTGCGACCGCTAGTGCCGAAGTCACGATCTCGTTATGCGTGACACCGGCACCAATGGAGAGATAGTCACCCGCAAGTTCAATCCCGTCCAGACCTGGTGTCCGGCTGATGTCAATGAGGACGTTGACCGAGCGAATACCGCGGTCCATCTCGAGCAGGAGGTCGGTTCCACCCGCGACTATCCGTGCGCTCCCGCGGTGCTCAGCGAGCATTTCCAGTGCCTCGTCGATCGACATCGGCCGCAGATAGCGCGCGTACTCAAGCCGGTGCTGCTGCACCGCATGAAGCTTCATGCCTGCCTAGCGACCCGCTTCAGCGCGCTTCAACCAGACCCCTACTTGCTCTGGCTGCATCGTGTTCCGGACTACTCCAACGAGATCCTGGGTGAGATCGTCGAGGTTGGTGCCATGGCTCAAGCGAGATCCGAAGCGATCGATCGTGCTCTGCACATTGAAACGCCTGCGATAAAACCGTCGATCGACGAACCGTTGCACACGGCGCAACGCCGGCCTGAAGGCGGCCGCGGCCAGCAACGTCGCCAAAGCGACGACCAGATTGTTGTCGGTTTCGGCCGCAACGGTTGACGCCGCAAACACCGTTAGCGCATAGACCGCCAGGACTGCCGTCGTGGCAAGGCCATAAACGATCGTCCGGTTGATGATCCGGTCGATGTCGTAGAGCCGGTAGCGGATGATGGCGATGGCAACCGCTGCCGGCACCGAGGCGAAGGCGATGGCCACCAACCAGGTCATGCCTTCGTCGACGAGCATGAGGCCCCCCTCGTTGACCAGATTGGCCAGCGCGAAGGCCACTATCAAGAGCAGTGCTGAGATTGCCAACCACTTCATCTGCTCGCGCGGGTCCTGATGTGCGTCGAAAGCGGAGGATCAGCGACAGCCCGGAGGCAAGCATCGTGAAAGACATGAGTATGTAGAAGGCATTGGAGGCGATATCACCGAATGGCTGCGTGAATTCCCGGAGAGGGCTCGGTGCCAGCGCTTGCTTGATGTCTCCTCCCCAACCACCATTCAGAAGCGACCCCACGCCACCGGCGATCGCCGCAAGGACGATTACCGGCGATAGCCATCGCCAACGGTTGGATGGCAGAAGACCGTCGGGGAAGCGCAACAGGGAAGCGGGGAGCAGGATGACCGCGACAGTGGCGAGGGCACTGCCGGTTGCGTCGTACCAACCGCTCACGGTTTGTGACTCGGCCCGGGAGGCTAAGGCGTACAGGAGATAGCCGCTGCTCGTCAGTAGTCCGAAGGCGGTGTACATCCAACCAATTGGATGGCTCGGGCGCCTTGTGATGATCAAGGTTCCTGCCACGGTCGCGGCGATGGTGCCGAGACTCCAGGGTCCCGCCAGTTCCTCAAACGCTCCGATTCCCGATACGACGATCGAAACGATGATGAGAATTCCGGTGACGACCACCGGTACCCAGGCCAGCCGTTTCATCTTGGCTTTCTCATCCAGTCCGTTTCATGCGGTGTCACCGTTATAAATCACGCCACCGGCCTTGACATAGTCGATTAGGACTTGCGCCCCCTCGTCCCGCTTGACATCGCGCACCACTTCGATTCCCCGGGCGTTGAGCTTGTCACCCCAATCGGTGGGCTTGTCGCCCTCTTCGAAACCGACCGCAGACGCGTCCTCGTCACGGGCTGCGCACACCAGTCGTTTGACCCCTGACCACGGGATTGCGCCAAGGCACATCGCGCACGGCTCGGTCGAGGCGACGATCTCCGTGTGGTGGTCGGCGAAGGTGAAGTTTCGCAGAACCCGTCCGGCGATGGCAATGGCCACGATTTCGGCGTGTGCTCCCGCAAAACTGTTCGGTACCACCATGTTGACGCCGACTGAGATCAGCCCTCCCTTTTCGTCGAAGATCGCTGACCCAAAAGGCCCTCCGGTTTCGTGCTCGAAGTTGGAACGAGCCAGCGTCAGGGTCAAGTCGACCCGGGCTTCGAGAGTCGGAAAGGTCTGACCGGGTTGGCACAGATCGTCGACCCAGGTGGGCAAAGCAATCTCGACGGTCGGAAAGCTCACAAAGCCGACACTTCGCTGTAGGCCTCCGGGCGTCGGTCACGGTAAAAGGCCCATTGCCGGCGCACTTCCTCGATTTGCGACATGTCGAGGTCGCGGACGACCACTTCGTCCTTGGTATCGGAGGCGGTGCCGTCGATGATCTGACCTCGAGGGCTGGCGAAGTAGGACGAGCCGTAATAGTCGGTGTCCTTCAACTCTTCTTTGCCCACGCGATTGATCGCGCCGACGAAGTACTCGTTTGCTACCGCCGCCGCTGGCTGCTCTAGCTCCCACAGATACCTCGAATGACCGCGCGTGGTCGCCGAGGGGTTGAACACCAGCTTGGCTCCCTTGAGCCCCAACACCCGCCAGCCTTCGGGGAAATGGCGGTCGTAACAGATATACACGCCGATCCTGCCAACGGCGGTGTCGAACACGGGATAGCCGAGGTTGCCGGGACGAAAGTAGAACTTTTCCCAAAAACCCTCGACTTGGGGGATGTGGGTCTTGCGGTAGATGCCGAGGAACGAACCATCAGCATCGATGACCGATGCGGTGTTGTAGAACGTCCCTTCGTCGACCTTCTCGTATATGGGGGCGATGACGACCATTCCGGTCTCACGAGCCAGCTCGACCATTCGCCTGGTCGTGGGCCCATCGGGGATTTCTTCGGCGGTGTCGTAGAACTGCGGGTCCTGCACAGTGCAGAAGTAAGGGGTGGTGAAGATCTCCTGAAAACAGAGCACCTGAGCGCCCTGCTCGGCTGCCTCGCGGGCGTAGCCGAGGTTCTTCTCGATCATCGATTCCTTGTCGCCGGTCCACTCGGCTTGGACCAGGGCGGCTCGCACGACACTCATTGGATGCCCATTTTGGCAGTGAAGAGCACCACTACGTCTCCCGCGACCCGCTCGGCCACGGCCGGATCGAGCAGAGCCGAAGCTCCGGAACTGCCCGTGGCATCAACCTCGATCCCGGTCAGCTCCCTGGCCAGCGAATTCGCATCCTTGACCATTTGCTCGCTAACGACGTGCGCTTCGCCACCGGTTCGAAGCATGGCGTCGATCACCGGCAGCCAGTCGTAAGTGACGTCGTCGAGAATTCCTGATGCGACCGAGGTGCCAACGTTCTCCCATGCCCACATGTAGATCTGCGGATGTCGGCGGGCAGATTCGATTGCGAGCTCAGGGTCACCGTCGCTTTCGGCCAGCAGGAGACGCCAGGCTCGATTGAGCGGGGCGACAGCCTCGGTCTGGACGGTGTGGATGACGGGCTCGGCGCCTAGCCATTGCTCACGGATGCCGTCGGTCAAACCCTGCCACGTGGAGGCTGCCAATGCTCCACCACCAACCTGGACGAAGACCTCGATCCGACCGGCCGCGCGGGCCAGAGCCAGTTGCTCGGCCAGCTCCCACCCGAGGGTCCGACCTCCGTCGAGTGCCGATTCGGTCACCGATCCCTGAACCGAAAACGGAGTCGCTCCCTTGTCAATTGCCGCAATCATCGCTGCCACTGTCGGATCTCCCACGCTTTGACCAGTTCGCTCGTTGACCTCGATCGTGGCTTCGAGCTTTTCCAATCTCTTGACGATCGCCGGATCGGCCCATGTCGGGACGAAAACGCGCAGAGGCTTCTCGGCCGCCCGCGCGACGACGGCAGCCGCAAGTGCGGCGTTCCCACAGGAGGCGATGACCAGCTCACCCTGGTCGTCCTCGGCAATGGCCAAATGGAGCATGGACCCGAAGAGGTGGCGGGCTTTATGCGAGCCTGCAACGTTCCCGGTTTCGTCTTTCACCCAGAGGCGACTGCGGAGACCGAGGCGCGCCGCCAGTGATGGCTGCAGGGTGAGGGGGGTGATCGCAAAGCCGTGACCATCAACGGCGGCTACCGATTCATCGAGCCGATTCACGAGGGCAACGAAGTCATCGTCCTTCCAACCCGCGTTGAGCGCCAGCCGATAGGAATCAAGCAGCCAGCGGTAGCGGATGAAGGGGTTGGGGCTATCGGTTGGAGCCAGCGCTCACTCCGGTTCGCGTATTGAACTCATCGATCAGGTCGTCCCATCTATCGAGGAAGGGGCGGAGCGACTGCCACCACTTCAGATCTCGCCGCGCTTCGAACTCCGCGAACGGAACTCCTTGCTGCTCGACCCAGGTGTAATAGCCAAGGTTGAAGATGCGTCGGCGACCGGGTTCGCCGAGTTCGAGAAAGTCCCCTGTCTCACCGTCGATGAGGTATCGGCCGAAGATCGACGCCGGATCGAAGCCATCCCTCGATTCAATCTTCTCGATTTCGGAGAGGTACATCTCCGAACCGTCGGTGGCGACCGTGACGATCACATCTTCGTGGCCCAAGCCGTGAGACTTGGCGGTCTGGATCGAAGCGAGGATGTTGGCGATCGACGACAAGCCCAGATGCTCGAAGCCGGTGGGATCGACTCCCTTCGACTGCAAATACTCCCGGCCAGCCTCCAGGTTGAAAAGGAGGAAGAGCTGATCGGTGGCGCGGTCGGTGATCGCGACTGCATCATCTGTGTTCATCGCGTTGTGGATCAGCGGGATGTGCTTGTCGCCAATTCCCTGGATGTTGTGTTCGCCGAACCCGTTGTAGAGCATGGTTGGACACTCGAGCGCTTCGACTGCCACGATCCGCGAGCCGTGCCGTTCTTTGAGATAGTCGCCGGCGCCGAGAGTGCCGGCGGAACCGGACGCCGCTACGAACGCGGCCAGATTCTCTCCAGCCGAATTCTCAAAGACTCGCTCGAGGGCCGTGCCGGTGACGCGGAAATGTGCGAGGTGGTTGCCGAATTCCGAGAACTGATTGAGAACGACATTGTCAGGGTCGCGGGCCAGCTCGCGACAGGCGTCATAGATCTCCTTGACGTTGGATTCCGATCCGGAGGTGCGGATCACGTCGTCGGGCGAGGTGATCCATCGATCCAACCACTGGAAGCGTTCGTTTGACATTCCCTCAGGAAGCACGGCGACGCCGCGGCTGTCCATGATCCGGCTGATGGCAACTCCGCCGCGGGCGTAGTTGCCCGTCGAGGGCCAGATGGCCCGATGGCGAGTGGGATCGAAGGTTCCCGTCACGACTCGCGGTGCCAAGCAGGCGTAGGCCGCAAGCACCTTGTGAGCGCCGATCATGGGGAAGCGATTGCCGAGCGCAATCAGGATGCGCGCCTCGACTCCAGTTAGTTCGGTCGGTAGCTCGAGGTATCCGGGCACCTCCACCCGGTCCTTCTTGGTGGAGTCGTTGTGCCAATGAACCCGAAAGAGGTTGGCCGGGTCGGACGCGTCCGGGGAGACATCGGCGACGAGGCCAGGATCGATCAGTCCGGGATCCGCCAGCTGGCCAAAGGTGGGAAGGAGAATGCGCCTCTCCCGGAAACGCTCGACGCTGCGTGCGAGCACTTCCCCGTCGACCACGTCGTCGTAGAGGCCAAGGGAGGCCGACGCATTCATCTGCTCACTCTACGGAGGCCGCCCGGGGCCAATCCATATACTCGCCGCCGATGCGGATCCTGCTTGCCGATGCCTTCGAACAGTCGGGTCTGGACGCTCTCGCCAAAAGCGGATTTGAGATCGACTACCGCCCGCAACTGCAGTCAGGCGACCTGGCTGCGGCCGTTGCCGAGAGCGACGTTCTGGTGGTTCGTTCGACCCGCGTCGAAGCCGGCGTCTTTGCTGAACCAGGGCCGCTGAGTCTCGTCATCCGGGCGGGCGCCGGCACTAACACCATCGACATCGACGCAGCTGCGGCCCGGGCGGTTTTCGTCGCCAACGTGCCTGGCAAGAATTCGGTCGCGGTCGCGGAACTGACGATGGGGTTGATCCTTGCCCTGGATCGGCAAATCGCCGACAACGTCTCCGAAGCCCGGTCGGGGCGATGGAACAAGAAGGCCTATTCGCAGTCGGATGGCCTGATGGGCAAAACCCTGGGCCTGATTGGCCTTGGCCAGATCGGCCTCGCTGTCGCTGAACGGGCTGCCGCTTTTGGACTTTCGGTGGTCGTGGTGGACAAGGAGCGCGACCCTTTGACTGAGGAGAGGATGAAAGCGGCAGGAATTGCCACGGTGCCGGACCAGGCCACTCTCCTCAGCGTCTCTGACATCCTCAGCATCCATGTGCCCGGATCACCTGAGACCAAGAATCTGGTCAACTCCGACTTCCTCGACCAATTGTCCCCGGGGACCATTCTGATCAACACGAGTCGGGGCGATGTGATCGATGAGAGGGCACTGCTCGCTGCGATCGACGAGAAAGGTCTTCGAGTCGGCATTGACGTCTTTGCCGATGAGCCAGCCTCTGGAACCGGAGAATTCGACTCGGCGTTGGCGCGACATCCGCGCGTTTACACCACCCATCACATCGGCGCCTCAACGGCCCAGGCGCAAGAAGCAATCGCAGCTGAAGTCGTGGCCATGATCTGTGACTACGAGCGCGGGGTTGCTCGCAATGTGGTCAATCTCACCCCTCCAGCTCAGATCGGCTCCATTCTCGTGGTTCGCCACTTCGATCGAGTCGGAGTTCTCTCTGCGGTGCTCGGCGCATTGCGCGAAGCCGGGCTAAACGTCCAGGAGATGCAGAACCAGGTATTTGCCGGGGCTGGAGCATCGGTGGCGAGCATTCATGTGCAAGGCGAGATTCCACCCTCGGTCTACGAGCAGGTTGCGGCCAATCCGGATGTGATTTTCGCCTCGGTCCGTGCTTCGTGAGCGGTTGGCTTTTGCCGGTTCCGGCCGGGGTGGTGAGGTCGGAAGATGGAGCCGAAATTGTCAGCCCGGCCTACGACCTTTTCACGCCGGCCGAACGAGGCGCCCATGCTCGCCGGCATCCGCGCAGTTTTCTCAACGGCACCCCCTCTGAGGGAGACGACGTCGACCTCGACTATGAGACCCGGCGAGCGCAGGCGACGACCTATTTGGAGAATGAGCTCGCGCGCAACACGTGGACGTTTCGGCCACCTGCGCTCTACGTCCTAGAACTGAAAAGCGGCGATCACGTGCAGGTGGGGGTGGTAGGGGACGTTCCCTGGGATCTCTTTCCGGAGGTCATCCGCCCGCACGAAGCGACCCGACCGGATCGGGTCGACGACTTGACCGACTATCTCGAAACCGTTGGGTATGGCTCCTCGCCGGTGGGACTGGCCTACCGCCGCCACCGGCCAGTGGACGAGGCGGTGGAGCGAATCACTGCTGGCGAGCCTCTGTTCGAGGTCACTCTCGACGATGGCGACCGGCACCGGGTGTGGCTGGCAGACGAAGATCCCGAACTCATTGCGGCCCTGGCCGAGATTCCGCAGGCGTACGTTATCGATGGCCATCATCGGGTGGCAGCCACGGTCCAGCGGGGTATGGATCCGCAAACTCCCGGCGGGCGTTTCCTGGCCGTTGCCTTTCCGGCCGACAGTCTCTGTGTCTACCCGTTCCACCGGTGGGTGGATGCCCCCATCGATGAGATCGGTGCGCAGCCCGGCCCGCTGCTTCCGGAGCCGGGTCGAGCAGTAGCCGTCACCCAGGCAGGAGAGTGGCTGGTCGACCTGCAACCGGCGTCGGGCGAGACGGATGTTTCCGCTCTGGCCCGGGGGATGCTGGCCGATCTTGGCGTTGTAGACGAACGGACTGATTCTCGCCTTCAATTCATCCCCGGCTACCCCGACGAGGGAGCGCTCCGCGCAAAGGTGAAGGAGCATGGCGGAGTGGGTTTTCTGCTCGCTCCTTGCTCGACCGAAACCGTGCTCGAGGCATCCGACCGGAACGAGTTCATGCCGCCGAAGGCGACGTTCTTCTCCCCCAAGCCGCGATCGGGAGTTTTCCTGGTTCGAAGGTGACAGAATGAAGCGCCGATGAGCCGGTTTCTCACCATCGCGGCGGCACAGATGGGTCCTGTCGCGCGAGATGAGAGCCGTGAAGCCGTCGTCGATCGGCTCTTGGCGATGTTGCGGGACGCCAGCGAACGTGGCGCCGACCTGGTGGTCTTTCCCGAGCTGGCGCTGACCTCATTCTTTCCGCGCTGGTTCATCGAAGACGAGAACGAGATCGACGCATGGTTCGAAAGCGAGATGCCAGGTCCTGCAACGAAACCGCTTTTCGAAGAGGCCGCCCGGCTCGGGGTCGGCTTCTGCTTGGGCTTCGCTGAGAAGTCGGTCGACGATGCCGGAACCGCCCACCGGTTCAACACACAGATCCTCGTCGGAAAAGACGGCATCGTCGTCGGCAAATATCGGAAGGTGCACATCCCCGGGCACGAGCACAACGAGGAGTGGCGTCCCTTCCAGCACGCCGAGCGGCATTTCTTCGAGCCCGGCCGCGAATTTCCGGTGTGGGAGGCATTTGGCGGCATCGTCGGAATGGCGATTTGCAACGACCGCCGCTGGCCCGAGACCTACCGCACGATGGGCCTCCAAGGAGCCGAGCTGATCTTGATCGGATACAACACCCCGCTCTACTACGCCCCTGATCCCCAGCAGAACTCTTTGCAGGGATTCCACAACCACTTGGTGATGCAGTCAGGTGCCTATCAAAACGGTGCCTTTGTCGTCGGCGTGGCGAAAGGCGGAGTGGAGGAGGGGGTCGACTCCTTGGCACAGTCGGTCATCATCGCTCCATCCGGCCAGATCATGGCCCAGTGCATCACGACAGGGGATGAAGTGGTCGTGGCCAAGATCGACCTCGACTATTGCGACTTCTACAAGAAGACCCTGTTCGACTTCGAGCGCTATCGAGTGCCAGAGGCGTACCGGCTGACATGACGACCGTCGTTCAAGGCGTGGCGTTTCGTCTCAATGGATCGGAGGTGTCGGTTTCCGGCGAGCACCCGCACCTGCTCGCGGCCTTGCGCGAAGAGCTGGGAGTGACCTCGGCCAAGGATGGCTGCGCCCCCTCCGGGCAATGCGGCTGTTGCGCGGTGTTGCTCGACGGCAAAGCCACCATCTCTTGCCAACTGTCGATGGAGAAGGTGGCTGGTCGGGAAGTCACAACCCTCGAAGGCTTCGATGCGTCCGAAAGGGACCGGCTGGCCCGGGCATTTGCTTCCACCGGCGCCCTGCAATGCGGCTTTTGCACGCCGGGGATCGTGGTGAGAGCCAAATCGCTGCTCGATCAAAAAGGAAGCAGTTTGGATCGGGCGACGATCCAAAGCCGGCTCGGCGCCCATCTCTGTCGCTGCACCGGCTACACGAAGATCGTCGAAGCGATCGAACTGCTGGCCAGCGGCGATCCCATCCCCGAACCCGCCCTGCCCGGTGGGATTGGGAAGACCGGAGCCAAATATGAGGGCGTCAAACTGGCGCTGGGGGATCGGGGCTTCATCGACGACTTTCGCATCGAGGGATTGCTGCACGGAGCTATTCGCCTTTCCGACCACGCTCGGGCAGATGTCCTCAAGATCGATACGACCAAGGCGCGGGCGCTCCCGGGAGTCGTCGCAGTGCTCACCGCCGCCGATGTTCCGGGCGAGCTCAAGGTTGGCCTGATCCACAAGGACTGGCCGATCTTCATCCCCGAAGGTGGCCGCACTTCTTACACGGGTGACGTCTTGGCCATGGTGGTCGCCGAAGATGTGCGCACTGCCCAAAAGGGGGCCGCGCTGATCGAAGTGGAGTACAGGGTTCTGCCGGCATTCACCGACCCGGTAGCAGCGCTGGAGTCGAGCGAGGATGCCGTGTGGGGGCTCGAGGGCAACCGCCTTTCGACGTCCGCGTATAAGAGAGGTGAGGTCGAGGCTGGTTTGTCCAGCTCGGCTTTCACCCTCCACGAGGTCTTTGAGACCCAGCGAGTCGAGCATGCATTTCTCGAACCGGAGTCGACGCTGGCCATTCCCTATGGCGAGTCCGAGCTTTACGTGTATTCAGGTGGGCAAGGGGTCTGGGACGATCGCGACCAGATCGCGGCCGCCCTGGGGATCGACAAGTCCCGCGTGACCGTCGAACTGGTGTCGAATGGCGGCGCCTTTGGCGGGAAAGAGGATCTTTCGAACCAGGCGCAGACCGCCCTCGCCGCTCTTCTGCTCGACCGGCCGGTGAAGTGCACTCTCACTCGGGAGCAATCGCTGCACCTTCATGCCAAGCGTCATCCGATCCGGATGGAAATCTGGGCCGGCTGCGATGGCGAGGGAAAGCTCACCGCCTTCAAAGCAAGGATGATCGGCGACTCGGGGCCATATGCCTCGGTCGGGATGAAGGTTCTCGAAAGGGCGGCCGGTCACGCCACCGGTCCCTATCACGTGCCCGCAGTCGATGTCGAGTCGATCGCCGTGCGTACCAACAATTCGGTCGGCGGTGCCTTCCGCGGGTTTGGCGCCAACCAGGCGCAATTTGCGATGGAGGGGGTCATCGATCGCCTGGCCGAGATGGCAGGGGTCGATCCCTGGTCAATGCGAATGCGCAACGTCATCGTCCCCGGAGCGATCTGGGGCCCGGGTCAGATCATGGACGACGGCTGTTTGGGAGCGGGCTTGTGTCTCGAAGCGATCAAACCTCATTACGACCAGGCGCTGGCCGAAGGCAAAGCCGTGGGCTTGGGTCTCGGTCTCAAGAACGCCGGGCTTGGCAACGGCTTCAAAGAGTGGGCGAAGGCGGTGGTCCGTTTCGAAGGTGATGGCACCGTTGAGGTGCGCCACTGCTGGACCGAGATGGGCCAGGGCATCCATACCGTCGCCCTCCAGGTCGCGGTTGAAGAGCTGGGAGTCGATCCAAACAAAGTGCGAGTTGTGGTCGACACCACCCGGGAACTGGGCACCGGACAGACCACCGGCTCGCGCGGAACGCTGATGGGTGCCGGCGCGGTCGCCGACGCCTGCCGGGCAGCGAAGGAAGATGGCTGCCAGGTTGATGTCGACTACCTGGGCGAGTATCGAGTCGACTGGACCAACAGCCTGTCGGAGGGACTTGAGAATCCGGTGATCCACTCCACTTTCTCGTACGCGGCCCAACTGGTCGTCGCCGATCGCGAGACCGGAGCCATCGAGAAGGTGGTGGCTGCTCACGACGTCGGCCGCGCCGTCAATCCCGTGCTCTGTGAAGGACAGATCGAGGGCTCGGTCCATATGGGTCTCGGCTATGCGCTTTCCGAGGATTTCCCTTGCGACGAGAACGGCCAACCGACCAACCTCACCCTGCGGTCGCTAGAAATCATCCGGCCCAAGGACATGCCCCCAGTCGAAGTGATCTTGATCGAGTCGCCTCAACCCAACGCCCCCTACGGGATCAAAGGGGTGGGGGAGATCGGCCTCGTCCCCACCGCCGGGGCGGTGGCTTCGGCCTATCACGCTCTCGATGGCGTCTGGCGCAACCGGCTCCCGATCAACAAGTACGGGCCTCTGGCTCTCTAAGCGAGTTTCGACTCAGCTCTCTGCGGGTATGCGCGGCGAATAGTCCCAAGGAGGGTTAGTGGATAGTTTTCGTCAAGGCCTGGAAGACGCGTGGGCTCGGATTGCGGTGTTTGTACCGAAGTTCGTCGGCTTCCTGCTGATCCTGGTTATCGGCTACTTCGTGGCCAAGTGGATCGGCACGGCATTCGACAAAGTGTTGGAGCGTGTCGGATTCGACCGCGCGGTTGAACGGGGCGGAGTCAAGAGAGCTTTGGCTCGCACGAAGTACGACGCCAGTGACCTGGTCGGGAAGCTCGTCTTCTACGTGCTGTTCTTGTTCGTCTTGCAGCTTGCATTCGGGATCTTCGGGCCCAACCCGATCAGCGATCTCATCGAAGGCGTGATCTCTTATCTGCCCAACGTCGTCGTCGCCATCCTGATCATCGTGATCGCCTCGGCGATTGCGGCCGCGGTGAGGGAGCTCACCGATGCCGCGCTCGGCAACCTCAGTTATGGGCGGCTCCTGGCGAACATCGCGGGAGGCGCAATTCTGACGGTCGGCATCTTTGCCGCCATCTCTCAGCTTGAGATCGCCCCGGACATCGTCAATGCCCTCTTCTACGCAATCCTCGTCCTGGTGGTGGGGATCCTGGTCGTAGCGGTGGGCGGTGGTGGCATCCAGGCGATGCGCGAGCGCTGGGCGCGGGCGCTCGATCGGCTCGATGAGGAAATTCCCAAAGCGCAAGCCGAACTCCAGGGCTCAGAGGAGCGGGTGGAGTCTCGTGCCAATGCAATGAAGAACCAGATTCGAGACTCCCAAGCGCAAACGCCTTAGAAACAACGAACCCTGGGTTGTAACCCACGTTGGATGTGGGTTACAACCCGGGGTTGGCGCTATCAGGCGCTGATTCGGGCCAGGAGTTCGTCAAAGCGGTCGTGGCTCTCGTTGAGACCGCCTTCCATACCCGACATCAACATCCCGTCCCGGTCTTCGACGGTGTCGAATCGGGAGATCCCGCGCATGCGAGTGGTGTTCTCGTCGATCACTTCGAAGTAAGCCGTTTCCACGATGACGTGGCCCGGCATCCCGTCCCATTCGAAGGTCTGGACGACCGAGTCGGGCGGGTTGATCTCGCGAAACTCGCCCGAGAAGCCGTTCTCGTTGCCGTCGCCATCGATCTGGACATAGCGCCAGGCCCCGCCCGGGCGCACGTCCATGGCGTCGACCCGGGTCGTGTTCGAGCGCAGGCCCCACCATTCGGGGATGAGCGTCGGGTCGAGGAACGTATCCCAAACCAGCTGCCGTGGAGCGTTGAATACACGCTCGGTGACAATTTCCTTGTCGCCAACCGGGGTGACGGTCGTCGAAGTCATTTGCTTTCTCCTTTTCTGCGTTCGATCAGCTCGCCCAGTCGATCCAGGCGCTGATCGAGATGTTGTCGGTAGTTCTCGAGCCAGGCGATTTCGTCCTCGAGCCGCCGGGGGCCAAGCCGGCAGTAGCGAGTCCGTCCCACCTTGTCAGTTGTCACCAGACCGGCCGCCTCGAGGACCTGCACGTGCTTTTTGGTCCCGGTGAGGGTGATGTCCAACAGCTCTGCCAGCTCGCTGATAGTCGCTGCTCCCCTTCCCAGTCGTTCGACGATGGCCCGACGGCTGGCGTCGGCCAAGGCTCCGAAGGTTGAGTCGAGGATTGGTGAATACTGAACCATTTGGTTCACTATATGCCAAACAGTATCTTCGTGTCAAGTGGCCGTCACCCCGGGTCTCGTCTGCGCTCATCACCACCTCTACTCGACCTTGGCCCGCGGTATGCCTGCGCCGCCACACGTGCCTAAGAGCTTTGGCGAAATCCTTGAGCAAGTCTGGTGGCGCCTTGACGCAGCCCTCGATCTGGAGATGTTGGAGTGGTCCGCGAAGCTCGGGGCACTTGAAGCGCTCGAGGCCGGTACGACCACGATCATCGATCACAACGAAACGCCCAATGCGATCGAAGGATCGCTTTCGGTGATAGCCGATGCCTGCGCGGAAGTGGGTGTGCGCGTAATCCCGGCCTATGGGGTTAGTGATCGACACGGAGTCGACGGCGCCAAACGCGGTCTGGAGGAGAATCGACGCTTCTTGCGGGAAGGCGGGCGGGGCCTGGTCGGGATCCATGCCGCCTTCACGTGCAGCGACGAGACCTTGGAGGCTGCGGCAAGCTTGGCGGAAGAGTTCTCGGTTGGTGTACACATCCATGTTTGCGAAGGCCCCGAGGACATCGAGGCACCGAGCCGCCTAGGGCACCTGACGCGACCCGACTGGCTCCTCGCCCACTGCGTGCATCTCGCCACCGACCATCATCTGGCAGGAACCGTCGTTCATAACCCGGCTTCCAACCTCAACAACGGGGTTGGGTACGCGGCGCCATCTCGGTTCGAGAACCCCGTGGCTTTGGGTACCGATGGCATCGGCGCCGACATGCTCGAGAGTCTTCGCTTGGCGTTTTATCAGCACCGAGCGAACGATCTGTCTGCGGAGCCGGTTACAGCTTGGTCGTGGCTCGAAACGGGTTGGGACCTCGTACCTGAAGCGCGCCAGGACCGCGTCAGCTGGTCGTACGAGCCAATGGACCCCTGGCACCTCGCTTACACAACTTCGATCCGACCGCTGGAAGTCGAAGTGGGGGGTGAAGTGTTGATGCGCGACGGGAGATCGACCCGGGTTGAGGGGGCCGAGATCCGGGCCAAGGCGGCCGAGCAGGCCGCCAGACTGCACCGCAAGTTATGAGCGAACGCCTCGCGCTGTACCTGCAGGATGCGCACACGATCCGCGAGGGGATCGACATTGCCCGTTATGCCGAAGATCGCGGCTTCGAAGCCGTATGGCAAGCCGACTCCCGCCTGGTCCGCGATGCCATGATCGCCATGGCCGCATTCGCGACCTCAACCGAGACGCTGCGAGTCGGAGCGGGAGTGGTCGATGTGTGGTCCCGCAACCCGGCCCGGCTCGCATCGACCTTCTCGACGTTGGATGATCTTGCCCCGGGACGGATCATCGCGGGACTAGGGGCATGGTGGGATCCGTTGGCGGCCAAGGTCGGGATCGACCGGCGCCATCCATTGGCTGTGATGAGAGAGGTCGTCACTGTTTTGCGGGCTCTATTCAACGACGAGAACGTCACCTTCGACGGCGACTACGTCCATCTAAACGGCGTAGAGCTCGACTACGTCTATCAGGAACGCCGTCCCAAGGAGATTCCGATCTACATCGGGGCGACCGGGATGAAGATGATGGAGCTCACCGGAGAGATCGCAGATGGGGTGGTCCTCAACTACCTGGTCTCCCCGAGTTACAACCTCCGGGCGATGGAAGCGTTGGAGGTCGGGGCCAAGCGCTCTGGAAAGTCCGTCGAGGATCTCGATCGACCACAACTCATCGTTTGTTCGATGGATGCCGATCGCTCCACGGCAATCGACGCCGCTCGAATGCTGGTGACTCAATACCTCGGTCAGCAGCCGCACATCATGAAGGCCTCGGGGGTACCGCAAACTCTCCTTGACGAAATCGGTCGTGTCCTCACCTGGCCCGCCACCCACGAGCAGCTCGAGGTAGCGGCAAAGCTTGTGCCCGACGACATCGTCCAAATGATTTGCGCCGCCGGGACGCCGGAGGAGTGTGTCGAGAAGGTAGGGGAGTATCGGGCGAACGGATGCACCAGCCCGATCCTCTATCCACTCGGTCCTGACGTTCGCCTGATGATCGATACCTTCGCCCCAATTTGAGGCGACTTGGCTAGAGGCTGCCGGCGAGTTCCTCCACCTGACTCGACGCGCCGCTCATCACCGGGTCGCCATGACCGAAGTAGAGAATCTCGTAGTCGAACCCCGCCATCTTGCCGACGGTGGCTAACGCTTGCTCGTGATCCTCGCTGAACTGCGAATTGGGTCCTTCCACTTCGCCCGCACCGCCGTTGAGAGCGTCGCCGGCGACCAGCACCGAAGCGCCGGGGTCGAGAAGGCTGATGTGGCCCGCGGTATGGCCCGGAGTCTCGATCACTTGCAGGCCGAAGACTTCGTCGCCCTCCACGACGGCAGTGAGTTCGCGGGGTCCGCTGACGTTGTCAAAGTCGCCCGCACCCACGTAACCGGTCGCCTGGGCAGCGGCTTCCATGATCGCCGACAAGCTCCCGACGTGGTCGGGATGGTGATGAGTGAGAATGACGTGGCCGACCGCATCCCAACCGAGGTCGGCGGCTCCGAGCGCGGCTTCGATTGACTCTTCGCTTCCCGCCACCCCGGTATCGATCACGGCGGCTTCCGTTCCTCTGACAACCACATAGGCCGAAACGAAGCCAAGCTCGACCCGCACGAATTGGCCCGCTGCACTCGCCCCCGAAGTCGAGGTTGCCCGAGCGCTGGTCGAAGCAGCAGGAGTGGTAGTGGCGGTCGTGCCCGCATTGCTCCCGGGTCTTGTCGTGGCACTCGCGGTTGTCGAGGCAAGAACGTCGTCGGAGCAGGCGCCCAAGACCGCCATAGACAGCACTCCTTTGCCCAGCCGGGCAAGAAAGACCCTGCGATCGACGCGGATGAATTCGGCCATTCCACCTCCAAGGTCGCCCGTTCGAAAAGTACCTGGCGAACAGTACGCATTGACCCGAATAACCGGTTGCTCCGAGCTGCCCATCGATGCCCGTGAGCGGTTACCCCTCGGTTACCGCCTCGCCCAGTGATTCGGGTTCGCCTTTTTGGCGACCGAGCTCCCTCACAAAATTGGAGAAGATTCCTGCGGGGGAAAGCCACTCCAAGACGAAGCCGAGCTGGAGGAGCCCGAAGTTGGCCAGAAAGATGTTCACCAGATGAAAAGCGGCGTAAAGCGCGCTGAACGCCATGTTGAAAGTCCAACTGCTCCTTGGTACCCAGATCTCCGGATCCGGACGCCGGTTGTAGAAGACATCGATTCCTACACCAAGCAGGAGGCCGGCGGAGCCAAACCGGGTCGTCATCCGGATGTCGTCGGTTAGCGAGAAGATCGGGATCAAGATCAACGCAAGAAAGACGAGGGTGAAAGCCTGGCGGACGATGGTCTTCACCCGCCAGAGGTTGATGGGATCCCAGGTGCTGTCATCGTCCCGAAGCCAGGCGATCAGGGCGGCAAATCCCGCCAGGCTCAAGGACAGCCCGGCGATAGTGGTGAAGAAGAACTGGCCTTCCATCGGGCCGAGATCGTACCGACGGATCACGAGCGACGCAGATCAGTCCGCTACCGATCCAGAGGGTTTTTGACCTTGCTGGCCGCTTTCCCGTATACTTTCGCCTGTGGTCTTTGACCTCAATTCCCTCTCCTGAGGGGCTTTCGGCGTGATGACCGCCGCCGGCTAACCGGAGGAGCGGGTCACCCAACTCAAACGGGTCGGTGTTCGGGACGCGTATGTCCGGACGCCGATCATGCGCGTAGGAGCAGAATGCCCACTATTGAGCAGCTTGTCCGCGAGGGCCGGCAGCCAAAAATCAAGAAGGTGAAGACCGCCGCTCTGGCCGGGGCGCCGCAGCGTCGCGGTGTCTGTACCCGCGTCTACACCGTTACTCCGAAGAAGCCGAACTCGGCGTTGCGCAAGGTTTGCCGTGTCCGCCTCAACAACGGAATCGAAGTGACGGCCTACATCCCCGGCGAGGGTCACAACCTTCAGGAACACTCGATCGTGCTCGTTCGCGGCGGCCGGGTGCGCGACCTCCCCGGCGTGCGTTACAAAGTGATCAGAGGCACGCTCGACGCTTCCGGGGTCAAGAACCGCAAGCAGGCCCGCTCCCGTTACGGCGCCAAGAAGGCCAAGTAGTGAGACGCGCTCCCGCCCAGAAACGCAAGATCGATCCCGATCCGGTATTCCGCTCGGTCCTGGTCAGCCAAATCATCAACAAGGTGCTTTGGAAGGGGAAGAAGGACATCGCCCGCGGGATCGTTTACGACGCTCTCGAAGTCGTCGAGTCACGCGCCAAGCAAGACCCGGTGACGGTCTTAAAGAAAGCAGTCGACAACATTCGCCCGCATCTCGAGGTGCGATCCCGTCGCGTCGGTGGCGCGGCCTATCAGGTACCTGTTGAAGTGCCACCCAGACGGGCTCTCGCGCTCGCCATCCGCTGGTTGGTGCATTTCGCTCGCCGGCGTCGGGAGCACACCATGTCCGAGCGCCTCGCCTTTGAGATTCTCGACGCCGCCAACAACACCGGGGCCGCGGTCAAGCGTAAAGAAGACATTCACAAGATGGCGGAGTCCAACAAGGCCTTCGCCCATTACCGCTTCTAAGAGCGGCTGTTCACAACCAAATAGCGACCCCGAACACAAGTAGACGGAACCAAGCAATGAGCAATGACAAGAACGCGCTATCGCACCTGCGGCAGGTGCCTTTGGCGCGCACCCGCAACATCGGGATCATGGCTCATATCGACGCCGGCAAAACGACGTTGACTGAACGCATCCTCTACTACACGGGTCGCAACTACAAGATCGGTGAGGTCCACGAAGGCGCAGCCACGATGGACTGGATGGAGCAGGAACAAGAGCGGGGGATCACGATCACCTCGGCTGCCACCACCTGCATCTGGCACGACCACCACATCAACATCATCGATACGCCCGGCCATGTCGACTTCACCGTCGAAGTCGAGCGCAGCCTGCGCGTCCTCGATGGGGCCGTTGCCGTCTTCGATGGGGTGGCCGGGGTCGAGCCCCAGTCCGAGACTGTGTGGCGACAGGCCGACCGGTACAAGGTGCCTCGAATCTGTTTCATCAACAAGCTCGACCGCACTGGCGCCGACTTCTACGCCGACGTCCAGTCGATCATCGATCGGCTCGGCGCCCACCCCCTCGTTCTCCAGATTCCGATCGGGCGTGAAGGCGATTTCACCGGCGTCATCGATTTGATTGAGATGAAGGCACATATCTGGAAGGGAGATGACGGAAAGGTCTGGGATACCACCGAAATCCCCGACAACATGGCAGCCCAGGCCGAGGAGTGGCGGGGCAAGATGCTCGAAGTCGCGGCCGAAGCCGACGAAAAACTGCTCGAGAAGTACCTCGAGGAACTCGAGATCACTCCCGACGAGATCCGCATCGCTGTGCGCGCCGGGACTATCGAACAGCTCTTCGTACCGGTCCTTTGTGGAAGCGCTTTCAAGAACAAGGGCGTGCAACCGCTACTCGATGCGATCATCGCCTACCTCCCCAGCCCGGCCGATCTTCCCCCGACCACGGGTTTCAAGCCGGGCGATGAAGACTTTGAGCTGAAGCGCGAGGTCGCTGATACCGAGCCTTTCGCGGCGCTTGCCTTCAAGATCATGTCCGACACCCACGTGGGCAAGCTCACCTACTTCCGCGTGTACTCCGGGAATGCCTCGAAGGGGGACGCAGTCCTAAATGCGACCACCGGGAAGCGCGAGCGGCTGGGCCGCATCCTGCGCATGCACGCCAACCATCGAGAAGACATCGATCAGGTCTTCACGGGCGACATCGTCGCGGTCGTCGGTCTAAAGAACACGACCACCGGCGACACACTTTCCGCCGAGAACAATCCGATTCAGCTCGAGTCGATGCAATTCCCGGCGCCCGTGATTCAGGTCGCCATCGAGCCCAAGACCAAAACCGATGACGAGAGGCTCTCGGAGTCGCTTCACCGACTAATGGAAGAGGACCCGACCTTCCTGGTGCGGAGCGACGAGGAAACCGGTCAAACGATCATTGCCGGTATGGGCGAGCTCCACCTCGAGATCCTCGTCGATCGCCTGCTGCGTGAGTTCCGGGTCTCGGCCAACGTCGGCCGACCGCAGGTTGCCTATCGCGAGACCATCAAAGGCCCGGTTTCGAAGATCGAGGGCAAGTACGTTCGCCAGTCGGGAGGCAAGGGTCAATACGGCCACGTCATCATCAATCTCGAACCCACCGGTCCTGGCGGAGGCTACGAGTTTGTCGATGAGATCAAGGGCGGCCGGATCCCCCGCGAGTACATCCCGGCAGTCGATGAAGGCATCGAGCAGGCGCTCGAAAACGGCATCCTTGCCAGCTACCCGCTGGTCGATGTTCGGGCGATTCTGATCGACGGTTCCTATCACGACGTCGACTCCTCGGAGATGGCCTTCAAGATCGCCGGTTCGATTGCGGTGCAAGAGGCTGCGAAGAAGGCCGGCATCAAGCTGCTCGAACCGATCATGGAGGTGGAGGTCACCACTCCCGAGGACTACATGGGCGCGGTCGTTGGCGATCTCTCTGCCCGCCGAGGTCGAGTGGGCGAGATGGGAACGAGGGGGAATGCGCGGACGGTTCGATCTCAGGTCCCACTGTCGGAGATGTTCGGCTACGCCACCGATCTGCGGTCGCTGACCCAGGGCCGGGCGAGCTACAGCATGCAATTTCATTCATACCAAGACATGCCCCAAAGCCTCGCCGAGGAAGTCGTCGCGGCCCGTCGTGGCACACCGAAGTAAGTCGGAATAACGGAGGAATACATCAATGGGTAAGGCGAAGTTTGAGCGTTCGAAGCCGCATGTGAATGTGGGGACGATGGGTCATATTGATCATGGGAAGACGACGTTGACGGCGGCGATTACGAAGGTGTTGGCGGAGCGGGTGTCGGGGAATACGTTTACGTCGTTTGATCAGATTGATAAGGCGCCGGAGGAGCGGGAGCGGGGGATCACGATTCAGATTGCCCATGTGGAGTATGAGACGGAGAATCGGCATTACGCCCATGTCGACATGCCGGGTCATGCCGATTACATCAAAAATATGATTACTGGGGCGGCGCAGGTGGATGGGGCGATTCTGGTGGTGTCGGCCGCCGACGGCCCGGCTCCGCAGACCCGGGAGCATGTCCTGTTGGCCCGCCAGGTGGGGGTGCCGGCGATTGTGGTCTTTTTGAACAAGGTGGACATGGTCGACGACCCGGAGCTGTTGGAGCTGGTCGAGTTGGAGGTGCGGGATCTGTTGACCGAGTATGAGTTTCCGGGTGATGAGGTGCCGGTGGTGATGGGCTCGGCGTTGAAGGCGTTGAATGGGGATGCCGAGTCGGCTGATCAGATCGTGGCGTTGATGGCGGCGGTGGATGACTATGTGAAGGAGCCGGAGCGGGCGACGGAGAAGCCGTTTCAGATGCCGATCGAAGACGTCTTTTCGATTACCGGGCGGGGCACGGTGGTCACCGGCCGGGTGGAGCAGGGGATTTTGAAGGTCAACGAGGAGGTGGAGATTGTGGGGATCCGTCCCACCCAGAAGTCGGTGGCGACGGGGATCGAGACGTTCCGCAAACTGTTGGACGAAGGTCGGGCGGGTGACAACGTCGGGGTGTTGTTGCGGGGGATCGGGAAGGACGATGTGGAGCGGGGCCAGGTGTTGGCCAAGCCCGGGTCGATCACCCCGCATACCAATTTTGAGGCGACGGTGTACGTGTTGACCAAAGAGGAGGGGGGTCGCCATTCCCCCTTCTTTGAGGGTTACCGGCCCCAGTTCTATTTCCGGACTACCGATGTGACCGGGGTGGTCACTTTGGCCGAGGGGACCCAGATGGTGATGCCGGGCGATAACACCACTATGACTGTCGAGCTGATCAACCCTATCGCCATGGAAGAAGGCCTCCGCTTCGCCATCCGCGAAGGCGGCCGCACCGTCGGCGCCGGCCGCGTCACCAACATCGTGAAGTAATGGCTGAGCAAAAGATTCGTATCCGTTTGAAGGCTTACGACCACCAGGTGGTCGACGAGTCGTCGCGCAAAATCGCCGAAACGGTGGTTCGCACGCAGGCCAAGATCAGGGGTCCGATTCCGCTCCCGACCGAGATCCACCGTTACTGCGTCATCCGCGGACCGCACGTTGACAAGGACTCGCGCGAGCACTTCGAGATGCGCATCCACAAGCGCCTGATCGACATCCTCGACCCCACTCCAAAAACCGTCGACTCGCTGATGCGTCTCGACCTTCCCGCAGGGGTTGAGGTGGAGATAAAGCTATGAACGCGATCCTGGGCGAGAAGCTGGGCATGACCCAGATCTTCGATGCTCAGTCGCGCGCGATTCCCGTGACCGTCATCAAGGCCGGGCCGTGCCAGGTCGTGCAGGTCAAACAGCCCGATAGCGACGGTTACTCGGCGATTCAGCTCGCCTTCGGCGACATCAAGGCCAAGCAGGTCAACAAGCCGATGAACGGTCACTACGCCAAAGCCGGTGTCGAGCCCGCCCGCTATCTGGTCGAAATTCGCGTCGACGACCCATCGGCTTACAAGGTCGGCCAGAAGATCCTCCTCGGTGATGTTCTCGCTAAGGGCGGAATGGCCGACGTCAGCGGTTTGTCAAAAGGCAAAGGCACCCAGGGCGTGATGCGGCGCCACAATTTTCAGGGTCAGGGCGCCGCTCACGGGAACCACAAGAAGCACCGAGCTCCGGGTTCGATTGGAGCCTGTTCGACGCCCGCCCGGGTTTTCAAGGGCATGAGGATGGGTGGTCGGATGGGTGGCGATCAGGTCACCATCCTCAACCTGCAGATCGTCGAGGTCGACACCGATCACAATCTCTTGCTGCTTCGAGGCGCCGTCCCGGGTGCCAACGGCAGCATGGTGCTGATCCGCGAGGCGGTGAAGTCCTGATGGCCCCAATCTCTAAGAACATTGGCGCTAAGAAAACTTCTGGTGAGACGAGCGCGGCTCTGAAGGTTCCAGTGTTCGACGTCGCGGGTAAGTCGACCGGCGAAGTCGAGCTCAATAGCGACGTCTTCGGAATCGAACCCAACCTCGGGGTGATGCACCAGGTCGTCACCGCCCAACTTGCCGGAGCTCGCGCCGGAACCCACAAGACCAAGAACCGGGGCGAAGTGCGTGGCGGTGGGGCCAAGCCGTGGCGCCAAAAAGGCACCGGTCGAGCCCGGGCCGGTTCGCTCCGTTCTCCCATCTTCCGGGGCGGCGGTGTGGCCCATGGGCCCGAGCCGCGGGATTACAGCCAGCGCACTCCCCGCAAAATGAAGCGACTCGCTCTTTACTCAGCCCTCTCGACCCGGGCCGCCGAGTCGGCGATCAAGGTCATCGACTCCTTTGATTGGGAGCAGCCGCGCACCAAGGATGCCGTTGAGCTCTTGAACACGGTTGGAGCGGAAGGAAAGACCCTCCTGGTGCTTCGTCGGCTCGACGAAATCGCCGGAATCGCCTTTCGCAACCTCCCTCACGTTTGGATCACGGAACCCGGCCAACTCACGACCTACGACGTCTTGTGGGCAAGCCAGCTGGTGTTCACCACCGAGAGCTTGAAGAGTGTCAACGGTGCTGGCGCCTACGACGTTTCCAAGTCGGACTTCGTGAAGGAAGGGGAAGCCTCGTGAAAGATCCACGCGACATCATCCTTTCGCCGGTCGTGTCGGAGAAGTCCTACGACTTGATCGACAAGGCCAACACTTACACCTTCGTGGTCGACCGCCGCTCAAACAAGAGCGAGATCAAGGACGCAGTGCAGGAAATCTTCTCGGTGACCGTTCGCTCGGTCAATACCCAGAACCGCGCCGGAAAGTTGAAGCGGACCGGCCGCACCCTGGGCCGCCGCAACCAAGCCAAGAAAGCGTTGGTCACGCTGGCCGACGGCGAGTCGATCGATTTGTTCGGAGTTTGAGAAATGGCAATTAGAAGCAGAAAACCAACCTCCCCCGGTCGCCGGTTTCAAACCGTTTCCGACTTCGCCGAGATAACCAAGAGTGAGCCGGAAAAGTCACTCGTCGAATCGAAGAAGTCGAGCGGTGGCCGCAACGTGCACGGCCGGGTTACTTCGAGACATCGCGGCGGGGGCAATAAGAATCGGTATCGCGTCATCGACTTTCGCCGTCGCAAGGACGGAATCCCGGCGACCGTGGCCGGAGTTGAATATGACCCCAATCGCAACGCCCGCATTGTCTTGCTGCACTATGCCGACGGCGAAAAGGCGTACATCCTGGCGCCGCTCGGAGTCAAAGTAGGCGACAAGCTGGCCTCAGGGCCGGGCGCGGACATCAAGCCGGGCAACGCACTCCCACTTCGCAACATCCCGTCGGGAACGACCGTCCACGCGATCGAAATGCGTCCGGGCGGTGGGGCCAAGATTGCACGCTCGGCGGGGGCCGGTGTCCAGCTGATGTCAAAAGAGAACGAGATGGCCCTGCTCCGCTTGCCCTCTGGGGAGATGCGGATGGTTTCTCTCGACTGCCGCGCCACCGTTGGTCAGGTTGGCAATCAAGAAGCCGAGCTGGTCAAGCTCGGCAAGGCAGGCCGCAAGCGCTGGAAAGGCGTCCGCCCTCAGAGTCGTGGTGTCGTCATGAACCCCGTCGACCACCCCCTTGGTGGAGGAGAGGGCAGAACCTCGGGTGGCCGCCATCCGGTTAGCCCTTGGGGGAAGCCCGAGGGCCGCACCCGGAAGAAGAAGAAGTCCAGCAACTCAATGATCGTTCGCCGCCGGTCAATCGGTGGTCGGAGGTAACCCATGGCACGAAGTCTTTCCAAAGGACCCTTCGTCGACGACCATCTGATGGACAAGGTCGACGACCTCAACCGTCGGGGCGACAAAAGGGTGATACGCACCTGGAGCCGCCGTTCCACCGTCGTTCCGGAAATGCTCGGGCACACCATCGCGGTCCACGACGGGCGCAAGCACGTCCCGGTTTTCATCACTGAGTCGATGGTTGGCCACAAGCTCGGCGAATTCGCTCCGACTCGAACCTTCCGCGGCCACTCGGGCAAGAAGGAGAAGGCGGTTCGCAAGCTATGAACGGCGATCATGAACGTTAAGGCCCAGGCCAAGTATGTGCGGCACCCTCCACTCAAGGTCCGGCGAATGCTCGATTTGGTCAGGGGGATGCCGGTTGAAGACGCCAAAGCGATCCTGGCGTTGTCTCCCCGCGGCGCCGCCGCCCACATCACCAAGGTCTTGAACTCTGCCATCTCCAATGCCGAGCACAACTTCTCTCTCGACGCCGAGGACCTGAAAGTGGCCGAAGCGTTTGCCGACGAGGGTCCGACTCTGCGCCGCTTCCAACCTCGCGCTCGTGGTCGCGCCAGCCGAATTCGCAAACGAACCAGCCATATAACGATTGTCGTCTCTGACGGCCAGGAAGAAGAAGTTTGATGTTCTTTTCGCAAACGAACCAGCCACATAACACTGATTGTTTTGCTTCTGACGATCGGGAAGAGAGCTGATGGGTCAGAAGACGCATCCCTATTTGTTCCGGATCGGAACCACCAACGACTGGAAGTCCAAGTGGTACTCCGACAAGGACTACGTCGCGCTCGTCAACGAAGATTGGAAGATTCGCGACTACCTGCGCGGTGAATTGAAGCGCGGCGCGGTCTCGCGCATCGACATCGAGCGGACACGTGACCGCGTCGTCGTCGAGATCCAGACCGCCCGGCCGGGCGTGGTGATTGGACGCAAAGGGTCCGAGGCAGAGCGGTTGCGAGGTGGCCTGGAGAAGATTGCGAGCAAGCCGGTCAAGCTCAATATCAACGAGATCAAGGATCCCGACCTCGACTCCCAACTGCTCGCTCAGGGGGTGGCCGATCAACTCGAGAACCGCGTTGCCTTCCGGCGGGCCATGAAGCGGGCGGTTGCGTCGGCGCTGAAGGCGGGCGCCCAGGGCGTTCGTGTCGAATGCAATGGCCGCCTTGGCGGATCCGACATGGGACGGCGGGAGTGGTATCGGGAAGGACGGGTGCCATTGCACACGCTCCGGGCGGACATCGACTTCGGCCAAGCCACCGCGCACACCACCGGTGGCACCATCGGAGTCAAGGTTTGGGTTTACCGAGGAGATGTGATCGGGGGAGTTTCGGCCAGCCGCGAGAAGATCGCGGCCGAAGCTGCGCTGGCCACAGGAGGTCCGGCGCGACGCACGGCGCCGGTCAAAGCCCGAGCCGAGCAGGCAGTGGGTCGTGATAAAATGCCCCGTCTCATCGAAGCCGGAGGCGGCAAGCGTCTCATTGAGGCCGGAGGGGGCAAGCGCGAACCGGGACGTCGCCTGATTGAAGCGGGTGGCGGTCGCCGGATTACCGCGGAACAAGCTGAAGTCGAGTATGCGACTGCACGCGAGGAAACCGAGATCGAACCGGTCGTTCCCTCGCCCGCCGACGCCCTCGATGAGCAAACAGTCGATCCAACCGAAGAAACGGCGGGCACGACCGAGGAGACCGCTGACATCGATTTCGAAGATGCGATCGAGAGCGGTGTAGCTGATCAGAACATAGAAGAGACGCAGGAAGAGGAATAAGTCGTGTTGATGCCCAAGCGCACCAAGCACCGCAAGGTGCATCGTGGTCGGCGCTCCGGCATGGCCAAAGGTGGTACAGAGGTCAATTTCGGCGAGTTCGGGCTCCAGGCGACCGAGTCGGCCTGGATCACCGCTCGTCAGATCGAAGCCGCCCGCATCACGATCAACCGCACCATCAAGCGCGGCGGAAAGGTCTGGATCACCATATTTCCCGATAAGCCCGTGACGCAGAAGCCGGCGGAGACCCGGATGGGTTCGGGCAAGGGCAACCCCGAGTTTTGGGTAGCTGTGGTCAAGCCGGGACGCGTGATGTTCGAACTCGCCGGCGTAACCGAGGAACTCGCCCGCGAAGCGCTCGGCAAGGCCGGACACAAACTTCCGATCAAAACCCGCATCATCGCCCGGGATCAGATATGAACGCCACCGAGCTTCGTGATCTCACCTTCGACGAGCTGACAGAAAAGCTTGCTGAAGCCAAAGCGGAGTTCTTCAACCTGCGCTTTCAGTTGGCGACCAACCAGCTCGAGAACACCGCTCAGCTGCGGGCGACCCGGAGAGAAATTGCGCGGATCAACACGATTTTGCGTGAGCAGGAAATCGAGGAGTGGCGCAGCCAGACGTCAGACACCAGACGACAGACATCAGATGGGGAGCAGACATGACGGATACCGCAGATCGTGGGAGAAGGAAGACCCGAGTGGGGGTCGTGGTGTCTGATGCGCGGGACAAGACCGTGACCGTCGAGATCCCGAGTTCGTTCACTCATCCCCGTTACCACAAGGTCGTCCGCCGCACCACCAAGTTTCATGTCCACGACGAGACCAACGACGCCAAGCTTGGCGACACGGTTCGGATCATGGAAACACGACCCATCTCGAGCCAGAAGCGCTGGCGCGTGGTGGAGATTGTCGAGCGCGCTCGATGAAAGGTAACCAGTGATCCAGCAGGAGTCGCGTCTCAAAGTGGCCGACAACACCGGCGCCCGCGAGGTGCTTTGTATCAGGGTGCTTGGCGGATCTACCCGCCGTTACGCCGGCATCGGCGACGTGATCGTCGCCGCAGTGAAAGATGCGATTCCCGGGGGCACGGTGAAAAAGGGCGAAGTGGTCAAGGCCGTTGTGGTACGAACCCGTAAGGCGTCGCGCCGCCAAGATGGCACCTACGTCCGTTTCGATGACAACGCCTGTGTGATCATCGACAACAATCGCCAGCCGCGCGGTACCCGTATCTTTGGCCCGGTCGCTCGCGAGTTGCGTGACCACCGGTTCATGCGGATCGTTTCCCTGGCTCCCGAGGTGTTGTGATGAGGTTGAAGGCAGGAGACAAAGTTGTCGTCATCTCCGGGAAGGACACCGGCAAGGAGTCGCGCATCGACCGCGTCATTCCTCGGAAGAATCAGGTGATTGTCGAAGGGGTCAATACTGCCCGCAAGCATCAAAAGCAGCGCGGACAGACGATGCAGGGGGGCGTCATCGACAAAGACATGCCGATCGACGCATCCAATGTGATGATTGTTTGCGAAGACTGCGGGGAGCCGACCCGGATCGGCTATCGCATCGACGACCACGGCAAGCAGCGGGTCTGCAAGCGTTGCGGAGGTGACCTGTGAGCGTCCCCCGCCTAAAAGAGACTTATAACGAAAAGGTCGCGCCCGCCCTCAAGGAGCAGCTCGGCGTCGCCAACGTGATGCAGATCCCCCGGCTCGAGAAGATCGTCGTCAACATGGGAGTCGGTGAAGCGGTGGCCGATCGTCGCCAGATCGAGTCAGCCATGGAAGAGCTTTCGCTGATCACCGGTCAGAAACCCCGGCTCAACAAGTCGCGGCGCTCGGTCGCTGGCTTCAAGGTTCGCGAAGGCATGCCAGTTGGTGCTTCGGTGACTTTGCGTGGAAGCCGCATGTGGGAGTTCTTCGATCGTTTGCTGGCGGTCTCGATCCCCCGGATTCGTGACTTTCGGGGACTGAACCCGCGCTCCTTCGACGGAAGGGGCAACTACACATTCGGAGTGACCGAGCAGCTGATCTTTCCTGAAATCGATTTCGATCGCGTCTCTTCGGTGCGAGGAATGGACATCACCATCTGCACGTCTGCCAGTGATGATGCAGCGGCCAAGGCATTGCTCGAGGCCTTCGGATTCCCATTCCGTAAACAGCAAGAAGCCCAAATAGCAAAAAGCTTGGGACAAACGGCCCAAGAATCAGCGAAAGTCGGGGCCTAGGAGTATCGATGGCTAAGAAATCAATGGTCCTCAAGGCCAACCGCAAACCCAAATTCGTGGTTCGGGGATACACGCGCTGTCAGAGGTGCGGAAGGGCGCGGGCATATATGCGCGACTTCGGTATGTGTCGTATCTGCATGCGCCAGCTTGCTTCCCGAGGCGAGCTTCCCGGGATCAGAAAGGCTTCGTTGTAGTCATGATGACCGACCCCATCGCCGACATGCTCACCCGGATTCGCAACTCGGTTGCGGTGGGGCACGAGAAAGTGGAGATGCCGCTCTCGAAACAGCGAGAGGGGATTGCGCGCATACTCCAGAGTGAAGGTTTCATCGACCGCTACGAGACCGGGGGAGAAGGCGTCCAGCTGAACCTGACCCTCGTTCTTCGCTATGGCCCCAAGCGAACCCCGGCTATTGCCGGACTGCGTCGGATCTCGCGACCAGGGCACCGCGTCTACCGGCAATCGTCGGAAATCAAGCGCGTGCAAGGTGGCCTGGGGGTCGCAGTCATCTCCACCTCCCAGGGCCTGATGGCCGACCGCGACGCGCGTCGACGCAGCCTCGGGGGCGAGATCTTGTGCGAGGTTTGGTGAGATGAGTCGGGTTGGCCAGAAGCCGATTCCGGTTCCATCCGGGGTTGACGTGAAAATCGAAGGGGCGCGGGTGGCCGTGAAAGGCTCACGCGGAACCCTTGAGCGCACGTTCCACGAGCGTGTCTCGATCGCCCACGAGGAGGGCCAGCTGAGCGTTGCGCGCACAGACGATGAACGCCAAAGCCGTGCCCTTCACGGCCTCTCCCGCGCGCTGCTCAACAACATGGTCGTTGGGGTGTCCGAGGGATTCCGGCGAGAGCTCAACATCGTCGGGGTTGGATACCGGGCCGTGCTCAAGGGTGAAGATCTCGAGCTGCAGCTCGGCTTCAGCCATCCCGTCAAGTTCGCCGCTCCTCCGGGAATCACTTTTGAAGTCCCTGAGCCGACGAAGGTGATCGTTTCCGGCATTGACAAGGAAACTGTCGGACAGGTGGCCGCCGACATCCGCAAGCTGCGTCCGCCGGAGCCATACAAGGGCAAAGGCATCCGCTACAGCGACGAGCAGGTTCGTCGCAAGGCCGGAAAGGCGGGCAAGCGATGAGCCGCGGGACCCGTCTCGAGGCCCGCCGGCGCCGGCACGTTCGCGTCCGGAAGGGCGTAGTGGGAAGAAGCGAACGCCCCCGCCTCGCAGTCTTTCGAAGCAACCGCTACATCTATGCCCAGGTCATCGATGATGAGACTGGTCGTACTTTGGCCTCCGCTTCTTCGCAAGAAGCCGACCTGCGCGGACGAACCCTCACGGTGGAAACCGCAACCGAAGTCGGCAAGCTTCTGGCTTCCCGGGCCCAATCGGCCGGCGTGGCCGCAGTGATATTCGATCGTGGTGGCTTCGCCTACCACGGGCGGCTCAAGGCATTGGCCGACGCTGCCCGTGAGGCTGGCCTGGATTTCTAGGAGCAGCATGGCAGAGTCGCAATTCGAAGAACGAGTCATCAACATCAACCGCGTCGCCAAAGTCACGAAGGGTGCGAAGCGGTTCAGCTTCACCGCGCTCGTGGTGGTCGGTGACGGCGAAGGCAAGGTAGGCGTCGGCTACGGGAAGGCTCGCGAAGTCCCGACCGCCATCCAAAAGGGAATGGAGGCTGCCCGGAAGGCCATGGTGCTCATCCCGATGGCAGGACAGACGATCGTCCATGAGGCGGTCGGCATCCACGGTGCCTCCCGGGTGATGATTAAGCCCGCTGCACCGGGAACCGGGGTCATCGCGGGTGGAGCGGTTCGCCAGATCCTCGAAGCCGCCGGGATCAAAGATGCGCTGGCGAAGTCGCTGGGCTCGCCGACCCACATCAATGTCGCGCAGGCAGCGATGAACGCACTAACCGGACAGCGTCGCCCCGATCAGGTTGCAGCCCTGAGGGGGAAGAAGCCCGAGGACATTGTCCCGCCAGCCCTGCTCGCGGCGTACCGGAGTACTGAGGCACTGCGAGCGAGGAACTAGGCATGGCCGGCAACCTCACCGTCACGTTGCGCCGGTCCCCGATCGGCGAGAAGCCGAAAACGCGCCTGGTAATTGCCGGGTTGGGCCTCGGCAAGATGAACTCGTCGCGAGTGCTGCCCGACAACCCGTCAACGCGAGGTGCGATTCATAAGGTGCGGCATCTGGTCGAAGTCACCGAGGACGAAGCGCCCAAGAAACCGCAAGCTGTCAAGAAGACCGCCAAGAAAGCTCCCGCCAAAAAGACCGCCAAGAAGGCTCCAGCCAAGAAGACAACAGCGAAATGACCGATCGATTGCAACTACACGATTTGAAGCCCGACCCCGGGTCGCGCCGGGCGCGCCGGCGTTACGGACGCGGGCCGGGTGGCAAAGGCAACAAGACCGCCGGGCGCGGGACCAAAGGGCTCAAGGCGCGCAACACGTTGCGCCCTGGCTTCGAGGGCGGACAGACGCCGATGTCGATGCGAATCCCCAAGCTCAAGGGCTTTCGCAATCCAAACAAGGTGCCCTTCGCCATTATCAATCTCAGCACGCTCAACCAGTTTGCGGCGGGTTCAGTCGTCGAGCCTGAGGAGTTGCGCAAGCGCGGCCTGGTCAAGCATCGCGGGCCGGTCAAAGTTTTGGGCATGGGAGAAATCGATCGGGCCCTGACCGTGAAGGCTGACGCGTTCTCGGAAAGCGCCAAGGAAAAGATCGAGGCAGCTGGCGGCAGCGTCGAGGTCATTGCTTAGCCATGTTTGCGATGTTCCGGCACATGTTCACGATCCCCGATCTGCGCGGGAAGATCCTTTTTACGATCGCGATGTTTGCGGTTTATCGATTTGGCACGGCGATCCCCGTTCCGGGAGTCGATCTGAACGCGCTCCGGATTTGGCAGGCGCAGCAGGAGGCGGGCGGTATCTACGGACTCCTGAACCTGTTCTCGGGCGGCGCCCTCGAACAGTTCTCGGTCTTGAGTCTCGGGATTCTTCCCTACATCACCGCGACCATCATCATGCAACTTCTCACCGTGGTGATCCCCCGATTGCAAGCGCTGCAAGAAGAGGGCGAGAGCGGCCGCAAGACGATCACTCAGTGGACCCGGTATCTGACCGTTTTTCTCGCAGCCGTGCAGTCGGCCGGTTACACCTATCTCTTCCATACGGGGCGGTTTACCGGTGGAATTGACCTTGTCCCGAACTACACGCCGGGTCGTGTCTCTTTGATCATCCTCTCGATGACCGCCGGCACGGCCTTTGTGATGTGGCTCGGTGAATTGATCACCCAACGGGGAATCGGCAACGGGATGTCGCTCCTGATCTTTGCCTCGATCCTCAGCCAGTTCCCCTTCATCTTTGGCCAGATCTGGGGTACTACCGGAGCCGTCGGGCGATTCGGGCTCTTCGGTCTCATCATCGTGGCGTTCCTTCTGATGATCGTGGCGATCATCTACATCGATCAGGCGCAGCGGCGAATCCCGATCTCCTTTGCCAAGCGAGTCAGGGGACGGCGGGTCATGGGTGGGCAGTCGACCTACATCCCGCTCAAGGTCAACACCGCGGGGGTGATCCCGGTGATCTTCGCGTCCTCCGTGATGCTTTTCCCATCACTATTGGTCACCGCCATCCCCCTCAACAACGCCTTTATGCAGGGGATCTATCGCTGGATCAACTCCAATTTGGGTGGAGGCGGGACCGGTCAAGTGAGCATCTGGTATGTGCTGATCCTTTTTTTCCTCATCATTGGTTTCACCTACTTCTATACGGCGATCCAGTTCGACCCGACCCGGCAAGGCGAGATGCTGCAGCGCCAAGGAGGGTTCATCCCCGGCGTGCGGCCAGGATCGGCCACGCAGAAATACCTGAGTCACACACTCAACCGCATCACCCTTCCCGGCTCGATCTTTCTGGGATTGATCGCAGTTGTGCCGACCCTGGCGTCGCTGATTTGGGGAATCCCCATCGGGTTCTCGGGGGTTTCGATTCTGATTGTGGTGGGAGTGGCGATCGAGACGATGAAGCAGATCGAAAGTCAGTTGACCATGCGCAACTACGAAGGATTCTTGACTTGATGGCCCCCGATCGATGAGGCTCCTCTTCATCGGGCCCCCCGGGGCAGGCAAGGGCACACAGGCAGCGTTGGTGGCCGCTCGGCTTGGGATTCCGCACATCTCGACGGGGGAAATGTTCCGTTTCCACGTCAGCAACGGAACCGACCTCGGACGCCAGGTTGAAGCCATTTTGGAAACCGGCGCCTATGTTCCCGACGAACTAACGGTGGCGATGCTCGCCGAACGGATGCGTGATGCAGACACCACGACCGGGTTCATCCTCGACGGTTTCCCCCGCACGACGGAACAAGTCGCCGCACTCGACCAGTTGCTTGGCGACCGGGGTCTCGATCGGGTGGTCCTATTCGAGGTCAAGGAAGACGCCCTCGTGGATCGCATGCTGGCTCGAGGCCGGGTCGATGACACCGAGGAAACGATCCGCCGAAGGTTCCGAATCTACGAAGAGGAAACAGCGCCTTTGCTCGACCTTTACAAAGCACGTGGCCTGGTGGTCGATGTGGATGGACTCGGCGAGGTCGACGAAGTCACGGAGCGGGTGCTGGAAGCCATCGCCCAGCGAAGGGTCAACCAGTGATCAACCTCAAGTCGGAACGCGAGTTCGCCAAGATGGCCGAAGCAGGTCGGTGCGTCGGAGCGATCCATGAAGCCGTCAAAGCAGCCGCGCGACCAGGGACCACGCTGCTCGAGTTAGATCGCATCGCCGCCGAGGTGACGGTCAACCGGGGCTGTGTGCCTTCGTTCCTCAAGTACCAACCTTCTCCTCACCAGCCCCCCTATCCGGGCCATCTTTGCCTCTCAGTCAACGACGCCATCGTTCACGGCATCCCCGACGAATACTCGCTGCGCGAGGGTGACATCCTCTCCGTCGACGCGGGGGCGATCTTTGAAGGCTTCCATGGCGACGCCGCCTTCACAGTCGGGATCGGCAACATTTCTCCTCAGGCGGCGATGTTGATCGACGTCACGGAAAAGAGCATGTGGGCGGGGATCAGAGAGGTGCGAGCCGGCAACCGGGTGGGCGACGTCGGTGCCGCTATCCAAGCCGTGGGAGACGAACATGGTTTGGGGATCATCAGGGAGTACGGCGGTCACGGCATCGGCCGGCGGATGCACGAAGAGCCTCATATCTCCAATCTGGGCCAGGCCGGCCGGGGTCTCAAGCTAAAGACCGGGATGGGGATCTGTATCGAACCTATGTTCACCAGCGGAAGCTGGGAGGCGGTGATCGACGATGACCTTTGGACGGTTCGCACCGTCGACGGTTCGTTGGCGGCTCACTTCGAGCACACGGTGATCCTGACCAAAGAGGGGCCCAAAGTGACGACGGTCCCGAACGGGCCGATAGCCGTAGATCAAATGCTCGCGAACCAGCCAAATTTGTCCCAAAATGCCAGCACCCGCTACAATTCTCGACCGGTCTCTGGGACCCTGCTGACGTGACGACTGAAGAAGAAGACGATGTCATCAGGGTTTCTGGCACTGTTTTGCAAAACCTCCCAAACGCCACCTTCCGTGTGGAAATCGACGGCGGCCTGGAAGTTCTCGCGCATGTGTCCGGAAAGATGAGGATGAGATACATCCGCATTCTGCCCGGCGACCGGGTGGACGTAGAACTGTCGGCGTACGACCCCACCAGAGGTCGCATCGTTTGGAGATACCGATGAAGGTCAGGCCCTCAACCAAGAAGATGTGCGAAAAGTGCCGGATCATCCGGCGGCACGGCCGCGTGTGGGTCATCTGCTCTAACCCTCGTCACAAGCAGAGGCAGGGTTAGTGGCTCGCATCGCCGGCGTTGATTTGCCTCGTGACAAGCGGCTCGAGATCGCCCTCACTTACATATTCGGAGTTGGTCTCACCCGTTCGCATCAGATCTGTGCAGAGTTGTCGCTAGACGCAGACACCAAAGTGAAAGACCTGACCGAAGATGAAGCCGCCAAGATTCGGCGATTCATCGAGGCGACCTATCAGGTCGAAGGCGATCTCCGGCGCGAGATTCAGCAAAACATCAAGCGCAAAATCGAGATTGGTTCCTACCAGGGCGTGCGCCACCGTCGCGGCTTACCGGTTCGCGGTCAGCGCACCCATACCAACGCTCGTACCCGCAAAGGTCCCAAGACCGCGATCGCCGGCAAGAAGAAACTGAAGAAATAGCACATGGCACAAAAACAAGCAGCGGCCGGAGCGGCCCCAGGACAAAAGCGGGTCCGTCGGCGCGAGCGCAAGAACATCGCTCACGGCCAGGCCCATATCAAGGCCACTTTCAACAACACGATCATCAATATCACCGACCAGGGCGGCAACACGGTTGTATGGACCTCCGGCGGCTCGGTTGGTTTCAAGGGATCGCGTAAGTCGACTCCATATGCCGCTCAGGTCGCGGCCGAGGAAGCTGCCCGCCGGGCCGGCGAGCATGGCATACGCAAGCTCGACGTCGTCGTGTCTGGCACAGGTTCGGGCCGGGACACAGCCGTTCGCACTTTGCAGAACATGGGGATGGAAGTCACCGGCATTCGTGACGTCACCCCGATGCCGCACAACGGCTGCCGCCCGAAGAAGCGGAGGGCTTGATGGCGAGGAACACCGGTCCCCGTCACCGCGCCTGCCGGCGCGCTCGCACCCAGCTTTGCCAGTCCAAGCGCTGTCCGGTCGAGAAGCGACCGTATCCCCCCGGCCAGCACGGACGAGGCCGGATCAAGGAGAGCGACTATCAGCTCCAGCTGCGCGAGAAGCAAAAGCTGAAGGCGATGTACGGAGTCCTCGAGCGTCAATTCCGCCGTTACTACGAGATGGCCACCCGACAACCGGGGATCACCGGTGAGAGCCTGCTGCGGCTGCTCGAGTCTCGCATCGACAACGTGGTGTGGAGAGCGGGCATGGCTGCCACTCGCCCCCAGGCCCGCCAGCTTGTCAACCATGGCCACTTCCGGGTCAATGGGAAACGGGTCGACATTCCTTCTTTTCAGCTCAAGGCGGGCGACGTTGTCTCCGCCAAAGAGCGCAGTCGTGAGCTATTGATCATCCAGCACTCATTGGACACCATCAATCACCCGGTCCCCGAGTGGTTGTCGGTGAACAGTGAAGGTCGCTCGGTGACGGTGTTGTCGTTGCCCATGCGGGCGCAGATCGACACCGGCATCAAGGAGCAGATGATCGTCGAGCTCTACTCCAAGTAGTTGCCAAAATAATTTGACACAGGATCGTATTTAAGGAGACAGAGCCGTGTTGATCGTTCAGCGTCCTCACATCGAGGAAAGAGAAGTCGGAGAGAATCGTTCCAATTTTGTCGCCGAGCCGCTTGAGCCGGGCTTCGGTTACACCCTTGGCAATACCATGCGGCGCACGCTGCTGTCGCGCATTCCCGGCGCGGCTGTCACCAATATCCGTGTCGAGGGGATTCAGCATGAGTTCTCGACGATCAGTGGCGTGGTCGAGGATGTGGTCGACATCATCCTCAACATCAAGCAGGTGGTGGTACGTCTCGAGGAAACCGACGAGCACACGATCTATCTGTCGGCTCGCGGGGCCGGTGAAGTGACGGCCAGTCAGCTGAAGGTGCCTACCGGCGTGGAGATCGTCAATCCGGACCAGGTCATCGCCACGCTCTCCGCCGATGGCAAGCTGGAGATGGAACTCACCGTCGGCCCGGGAGTGGGTTATCGCTCGGCCGAGAGCAACAAGATGGGGGCAGGCACGATCGGCGTCATTCCCATCGACTCGATGTTCTCGCCGGTGCGCAAGGTTGCGTACCGAGTGGAAAACACTCAGGTGGGGCAGATGACCAACTTCGATCGCCTGGTCCTCGATGTCGAGACCAACGGTGCGATCACTCCCGCCGAGGCGGTGTCGTCGGCTGGCAAGACTCTGCGTGAGCTGATGAATCTCTTTGCCGACATGGGCGAAGGAGTTGGGCTCGAACTCGGCGAACGTCAGAGCGAAAGCTCGGGGTCACCCGATCTCGACCTTCCCATCGAAGCCCTCGATTTGACCGAGCGCCCCCGCAACTGCCTCCGCCGGGCCCAGATCAAGACCGTAGGCGAGCTCGTTCAGCGAACCGCGGATGATTTGCTCAACATCACCAACTTCGGGCAGAAGAGCCTTGAGGAGGTCATTGCCAAGCTCGATGAGCTCGGCCTGTCCCTGGCGGACCAAGGGAACTAATGCCCCGGCCACGGAAAGGTGCTCGCTTCGGCAACTCCGGAGCTCATGAGAAAGTGATCCTGGCCAATCTGGCACGATCGCTCTTCAACGAGGGTTCGGTCATCACAACTTTGGGCAAGGCCAAGGCTGTGCGCCCGTTGGCCGAAAAGATGATCACCAAGGCGCGCAAAGGCGATCTGCACTCGCGCCGAATTGTGCTGCGAACGATCCGCGACAACGCGGTGGTGACCAAGCTCTTTGACGAGGTCGCTCCTCGCTACGTCGAGCGTCCGGGTGGCTACACCCGCATCACCAAGCTCGGTCCGCGTCGTGGCGACGGCGCCGAAGTCGCAGTCATCGAACTCGTTTAAGTAGCGCGCCGGTAGTGTCGCCGGACGTGGAAGTTGACCAAAGCCCCTACCTGGTCTTCTCACGCGCCGAATGGGCGCTGTTGCGCGCCTCGACACCGCTGACTCTCACCGCGGAAGACGTCACGCAGTTGCGGGGCATCAATACCGCGCTTTCGTTGCAAGAAGTCGAAGAAGTGTTTCTGCCACTTTCTCGTCTGCTCAATCTCTACGTTCGCGCAAGCCAAACCCTTTTCAGCGTCACCGACACGTTCCTCGGCAAACCAAACACTCCGGTCCCATATGTGATCGGGGTCGCGGGCTCGGTCGCAGTAGGGAAGTCGACCACGGCCCGGGTCCTTCAACGGTTGTTAAGCCGCTGGCCTGATCATCCGCGGGTCGACCTCGTCACCACCGACGGCTTTCTTCTGCCCAACGCCGTCCTGGAAGCGCGCCAGTTGATGCACCGCAAGGGCTTTCCGGAGAGTTTCGATCGCCGCCGCTTGCTCCAATTTGTGGCCGACCTGAAATCGGGCGCCGATGAGGTGAGTGCCCCGGTGTATAGCCACCAGGCCTATGACATCGTCCCCGGCGAAGAGCGAGTCGTCACCAGACCCGACATTCTCATTGTCGAAGGGCTCAACGTTCTCCAGGGAGGCGGCACAGGCACCTTCGTTTCCGATTACTTCGATTTTTCGATATATGTCGATGCGACTCCCGAGGACATCGAGGGCTGGTACGTCGATCGTTTCTTGAGGCTGCGCGCCACTTCGTTCCAGGATCCGCGTGCCTACTTTCACCGGTTCGCTCAGCTGTCCGAAGCCGAAGCCGAGGAGGAAGGGCGGCGAATCTGGAAGGAGATCAACCTGCTCAATCTGTCCGAGAACATCCTTCCCACCCGAGAGAGAGCGACACTGATTCTGCACAAGGGCCAGGATCACTCCGTGCGCGAAGTTTGGCTGCGAAGAAGGTGACATGAACCAAACGCTCCAGCGCGCCATGCGAATTGCCACCTTCGACAAACCGGCCGCCCGGCAAATTCTCTTCGACAGCTCTGCGACTGGCGATGCTGTCCTCCTGGCGGCCGCAATCGAAGCTGTCGTTGCCATCGCGGGGATGATCGCCTTGGGGACATTCAGCCTCGGGTTCTTTGTCGAATCGGTGATCCTCGGGGTGGCGGGCTGGCTGTTTCTCTCCGCCGCGATCTGGTTGATGGGCACCAAACTCCTGAAAGGGACTGGGCCGATCGAATCGGTGTTCCGTGTCACCGGATTTGCGCGCTTACCCCTGCTGCTTGGAGCCGCCGATGGTTTCGTCGGCAACAACCTTGTGGGGCAGATCGGCTTGCTCTGGTATCTCGCGCTGGTCGTAGTCGTGACCGGCATCGCGCTCAATCTCCACTGGAAAGAGGCGTTGGGAGCGGTTGTCCTTGGCGCCGCCGCGGTGTTGTTGATCCAACTCATCTTCCGGGCTCCGTTCTTCCGCATCTGATGCCCATTTACCGGCTGGACCTTGCCTACGACGGCACCGGGTTTCGCGGCCTGGCGCGCCAACCGGGCTTACGCACAGTGCAAGGCGAGCTGGAAGCTGCTCTTGCGCGCAGCTTGAAAGTTCCGGTGACGACGGTTGCGGCCGGGCGCACCGACGCTGGGGTCCATGCCCGTCAACAGGTGCTGAGTTTCCGGCTCGACGAAGAGGCTGATCGAGTTCGACTCCTGAAGTCGCTTGCGGGCCAGCTCCACCCCGAGATAGTCCCCTACGCGCTCGAGCAGGTCGACGAGTCCTTCGATGCCAGGCATTCGGCAATCTCGCGCTCGTATCGCTATCAAATCCTCAACGAGCCGTTCGCAGATCCGCTCAGGCGGCACACCGCGTGGCACGTTCCCGAACCCCTGGATATCGAGGCCATGAATCTGGCAACCAAGACGCTGATCGGCCAACACGACTTTGCCGCATTCTGCCGGGCGAGCTCAGCCGGCGGGACGATTCGCAGGGTCCTCGAAGCGGGATGGTCAAAAGACGATTTGGTGTCTCTGCTGATCAAGGCGAACGCGTTCTGCCACCAGATGATTCGCTCGATAGTCGGTCTCTCCGTGGAGGTCGGCCAAAGTCTCCGTCCTCCGGAGTCCATGGCGGAGGTCCTGGCCGGTGGCGATCGCAGCCGGGCGGGCCAGATGGCACCGGCCCACGGCTTGATCCTGTGGGAAGTCGAGTACCCCACTGCTCAAACTGAAGGCAGTCGTGGTGGCTATGCGACCACGCAAACCTAAGGTTTCGTGTGGCCGCAATGAGACCTGAGGCGATTCTTTTCGATGCCGGCGGGACGCTGGTGCTGCAAGACCACGTGCGATTGGCGGAGGTGCTGAGCCACGAGCTGACTTACGATGACTCCTTCGAGGCTCACTATCGCGCTATGGATGCCTTTGCACGCCGTCGTATGGCCGGCGAGACAGTCGACTGGAAGATCTGGCAGGACGACTTCTTCGGGCGACTGCGATTGCCCGATCCCTCGCAAGGAGCGATCCTGACCAACAGCGGCTACGGCCTTTGGAGCTTCGCCATTCCCGGCACTATCGAGGCGATCAAGAATCTCGGGATCAGGGTGGGGGTCATCTCGAACTCAGACGGGTCGGTCACTGAATCGCTCCGGCAGGCGGGGTTCGACGGAACGTTCGAGTTCATCATCGACAGCTTTGATGTAGGTGCCTCGAAGCCCGATCCAGCGATCTTCCAGGCCGGATTGGACCGCCTTGGACTCACCGCGGACCAGGTCTGGTATGTCGGAGATTCGCTGTTCCACGACATCGCCGGTGCCCTAGGCGCCGGGTACGCCCAGGCAGTTCTGATCGATCCTTTTGACCTTGCGCCCGAGCACGAGCCGAGGTTGCGATCAGTGGCGGAATTGCCCGGTCTCCTGGCCAATTGGTAGCAGTCAGGTTTCCCTTTCGGCCCCCGGCAGGTAACATTGTCGGGCTTCGACTCGAAGCAGAATCCATGGCCGCAGGCCGATTCGCCCTGGTCTGAATAACACGGTCCTGTGGACAAGCTCCTATGAATAACAAGACATACTCGCCCAAAGCCTCGGATGTGACCCGCAAATGGTGGGTAGTTGATGCTGGCTCGGCGCCGCTGGGTCGGGTGGCTACGGAAGTGGCTCAGTTGCTGCGGGGCAAGCACAAGCCGATATATGCGCCCCATGTCGACACAGGCGACTTCGTGATTGTGATCAACGCTGGCTCGGTCGAAGTCACTTCGAAGAAGAGCCAGCAGAAGATTTACTACCGGCATTCGGGGTATCCCGGCGGGCTCCGGGAAGAGTCGTTTGAGAGTCTCAAGGAGAGGCGGCCCGAGGCCGTAGTCGAGAGAGCTGTCCGGGGCATGCTTCCCAAGAATCGGCTGGGCCGGCAGATGATTCGCAAACTCAAGGTGTACGCGGGCTCGAACCACGATCACGCTGCGCAGGTGCCGGAGAACTACCCGCTCAAAGTCAGGAAGGTGGAGGCCACATGACCAAGCCGCTCGCACAAACGGTTGGCCGGCGCAAGGAATCCGTTGCTCGCGTCCGCCTGCGGGAGGGAACAGGGCGGGTTGTTCTCAACAATCGTCAGCTCGAGGACTATTTCCCCACGATGGCGACTCGCATGCGAATCATGGAACCGCTGCAGTTGACCTCTACTCAAGGCCGCTTCGACATCGATGCCAGACTCGAAGGCGGCGGGGTCAACGGTCAGGCCGACGCTTTGCGTCTGGGCATCGCTCGCGCTCTCGTCGAATACGACGGCGAGATGCGCACGTCGCTCAAAAAGGCGGGGCTCTTGACACGCGACGCGAGGGCTGTCGAGAGCAAGAAGTACGGGCTGCGAAAGGCACGGCGGGCGGTTCAGTACACCAAGCGCTGATTTGGCCAGCGCCTCTCAACAACGTTCGCTTCTCACTGAAGGGGAACGCCTCTTTGGTACCGACGGTGTGCGTGGGATCGCCAATCTCGAGTTGACGCCGGAGCTTGCACTCGCCCTCGGGCGCGCAGCCGGTTCCCGGCTAACGGTGGGACCCGCATTGGTTGGCTGTGATCCGCGGCGCTCAGGCGCGATGCTGTCGCTGGCGGTGCAGGCTGGCTTTCAATCTTCAGGCATTGATACGGTCGATGTCGGGGTCCTGCCCGCCGGCGGCATTTCCTATCTCACGGCGACTACCGGTGCCACGATGGGTGCAGTCGTCTCTGCCTCGCACAATCCGGCGGCCGACAACGGCATCAAATTTCTCGGGGCCACAGGCGCCAAGTTGAGCGACGATGAAGAGGACGAGGTCGAAAAGGCGTTGCGGAGCCAAAGTGCTCGGATACCCACCGGATCGGGAGTTGGGACCCGTTTCCAGGACTCAAAAGCCTTCCAGCGATACGTCGACTTCCTCGCTTCTGTTGCGCGCTACAGCCACCGCGACCTCAACCTGGCGATCGATGCTGCCAATGGAGCGGCCTTCAAGGCCGCACCCGCGGTGTTCGGCAAGTTGCGCGCCAACGTCCAGGCATGGTCGGTTGAACCGGACGGCAACAACATCAATCTCGACTGCGGGTCAACGCACCCCGAGTTCTTGGCGTCCAGGGCCGGAGGGCGTATCGGGCTGGCCTTCGATGGGGACGCCGACCGATTGGTGGCGATCGACGAGGACGGTCAGGTCGTTAACGGCGACGCAATCATGGCCATCGTTGCCCTCGCCTGGAAAGAGCAGGGCAAGCTCAAGAACAACACAGTTGTAGCGACCGTCATGTCCAACCTCGGATTTCGCCAGGCGATGGAGCGAGCGGGGATCGCGCTGGTGACGACGAAGGTCGGGGATCGTTATGTCCTTGAGGCAATGCAGGAACACAAGGCAATCCTCGGCGGAGAGCAGTCAGGGCACGTGATCTTCCTCGACAAGGCGCGGACTGGAGATGGAATTCTTACCGCGATCAGACTTCTCGACGTCGTCGCGGGCACGGGCAAGGAATTGCGCGTCCTGCGGGCGGAGGCCATGGTCGAGTTCCCGCAAGTTCTGAAAAATGTTCGGGTGGGGAGGGGCGCCAAACTCGACAACGCCACCGAGCTCTGGCAGGCGGTCCGGCAAGCCGAGGCCGAGCTGGGCGACGAAGGTCGCGTCCTGATCCGGTCTTCCGGGACTGAGCCTTTGGTACGAGTGATGGTGGAAGCCGCTAGCGAATCGGTCGCCAACGGGTACGCTGATCGTCTGGCGGCGTTGGTCGACAAAGAACTGGCCGACGCCTAACGAAAGGAGATGTAAACCACAGCAATTTGAGGGCAAGAAACAAATCCAGCGCCTGGCCTCCCACAAGCCACCAATAGCTTGGGGAGGTGACGAGGAGGAAGGTCATCGAAAAATTCGGCGGATACCTTCCCGGCTCACAGCCGTTAGAGACTTTGCAAAAAACCCGGGAGTGATCCCGGAACAGAAGCGGTCTCAAGTGAAAAGCCAATGATGTCGACCGTCCACGCTATTCTTGTGGCGATCGCATCCCTGCCCTCGCAGACGAAAGGAACCCTTAGTCATGTGTGGCATTGTTGGATACGTAGGACCGCGTTCGGCGGTCGACCTTTTGATCCCGGGATTAGCCCGACTCGAATATCGGGGATACGACTCGGCTGGCGTGGCCCTTCTCGACGACAACGGCATTGCTGTGGTCAAACAAGCCGGTCGCATCGCCGACCTGGAGCGGAGTTTGGGGAAAAGCGAGGTGCCGGAATCGAACACTGGCATCGGCCATACGCGCTGGGCAACCCACGGCGTCCCCAACACGATCAACGCCCATCCGCATCGCGACTGCACCGGGACGGTGATCGTGGTCCACAACGGAATCATCGAGAACTGGACCGAGCTCAAATCCGAGCTCGAAGGGCGCGGTCACGAGTTCGTTTCGGAGACCGACACCGAAGTGGTCGCCCATCTGATCGAGGAGATGGCCGATCTGCCGCTCGATGAAGCCGTTCGCCAGGTGATGAATCGAGCAGAAGGCGCCCTGGCACTCGGCATCATGCGCGCTTCGGACCCCCAGCTCCTGGTCGGGGCACGGCGGGGAAGTCCGCTCGTTGTCGGCCTCGGGGACGGTGAGAACTTTCTCGGCTCCGACATTCCTGCGTTTCTGGAACATACCCGGAAGATGGCTGTGATCGACGAGGACCGGGTCGTGGCGATTCGGCCGGATTCAGTGGTGATCACGGACCTGGCGGGCAACGTCGTCGAGACCTCGGAGCGATTGATCGAGTGGGATCTCGAAGCCGCCGAAAAGGGCGGATTCGCCACGTTCATGGAGAAGGAGATTTACGAACAGCCCAAGGCCATCAGCGACACCCTGCGCGGACGCATCAATCAAAACGGTCTGGTGAGTCTCGGGGAGATCGGCCACCTGGATCATCTACTGCGGGAGATCGACAAGGTGTTCGTGGTCGCGTGTGGCACCTCGTTCCACGCCGCGATGATGGCGAAGTACGCCATAGAACGCTGGACGCGCCTGCCGGTCGAGATCGACATTGCCTCCGAGTTTCGCTACCGCGACCCGGTTCTTGACCGGAAGTCGCTGGTGATCGGCATCTCCCAATCCGGTGAAACGCTCGACACGTTGGCTGCAGTTCGGTATGCCCGGGCTCAAAGCTCCCTGCTGCTGGCGATCACCAACGTGGTCGACTCGGCGCTTGCCCGCGAAGCCGATGCAGTCCTTTACACCAGGGCTGGTCCCGAGATCGGGGTAGCCGCCACCAAGACCTTCACCACTCAGTTAGTGGCTCTGCAACTCGTCGGGTTGCATCTGGCCAGGGTGCGCGGCTCGATCGATGAAGGCACCGTGGTCAATCTGGTCAAAGGAGTGAAACAGCTCCCGACCCTCGTCGAGCAGACCCTGCAGAAGGCTCCTGAGGTGCAAAAGGTCGCCGCCGAATTTGCCGACACCCGCGATGTGTTCTTTCTGGGACGCAGTGGTGATTTTCCGGTGGCGATGGAAGGAGCGCTCAAGCTCAAGGAGATCGCTTATGTCCGGGCCGAGGGTTACGCCGCGGGTGAGATGAAGCACGGGCCGATCGCCCTGATCGACGCCGAGGTGCTGGTGGTGGGCGTGGCAACCGACTCGAGGGTGCGAGCGAAGACGCTTTCCAACATGCAGGAGATGAGAGCTCGGGGCGGCAAGATCGTGATCGTGGCGGAGGAAGGCACCGAAGCCGAGATGTCAGAGGTGGCTGACCACATCCTCAGTGTCCCCGCCAGCCCTGACCTGATCGGGACGGTGACCGCGGTGGTGCCCCTGCAGCTGCTTGCCTATCACATCGCCACGGCCAGGGGGCTTGACGTCGATAAGCCTCGGAACCTCGCCAAGACGGTGACAGTGGAGTAGGCCGCGCCGGTAAGTTGACCTCATGCGCATCGTCGGCCTGGGGGTCGATCTCGCCGACATCGATCGAGTGGCATCGGTCCTCGAGCGATACCCTCGTTTCGCTCAGCGTTGCTTCACCGAACATGAGCAAAGGTATGCCGGGCGGTTCGCCCAGCCGGCGCGAAGGTTCGCCGCTCGCTTCGCCGGCAAAGAAGCCGTTATGAAGTCGCTCGGAACCGGATTCCGCCAGCTTCGTTGGACCGACATCGAGATCACTGGCGGCGGGAAGCCAACTGTCAACTTGTTTGGCACGGCTTTACAACGAGCCAAGCGACTCGGCGTCAGTGAGGTGATGGTGACCATCACCCACACCGGAACCTCGGCGCTAGTGATGGCCATCGCAGTGGGCGAGCACTGATGCAGGAAATCATCAGCCCGGCCGAAGCATCGAGGCTCGATCGAGAGAGTTTGATCCCGACGGCAGACCTCATGGAACGCGCCGGAGCCGCGGTTGCATCCGAAGCGGTTCGGATGGGGATGGGCTACGGATCGCGGGTAGTGGTGCTGGCCGGGGTCGGCAACAACGGGGGCGACGCCTACGTAGCTGCGCGTTACCTCCGGCGACGAGGCATCTTTGTGGTGGTGCAAACGCTGGGCCCGCCGCGTACCGACGAGGCGAAGGCGGCCATGGCCAGCGCGAAGGGAGCAGGGATTCGGATCGAACCTCTCTCGGAACCTACCCCGGCGGATTTGATCATCGACGGCCTCTTTGGCGGCGGGTTCCGGTCAGGTTTGCCCGCGGAAGTCACGAAGTGGATCCGGATGCCATCCCGGCGCCTATCGATCGACATCCCGAGCGGGGTCGACCCGAGCAATGGAAGCGTGGAAGGCGACGCATTCCACGCCGAGCGAACTGTTACCTTCGACTATCTCAAAACCGGACATGTTCTCGGCGCAGGACCGGACCATTGCGGAGAAGTCAGTGTCGTGCCAATCGGGCTGGGTACCGCCCGTCCCGAGCTTCTTCTAACCGAAGAAAAGGATGTGCCGCTTCCAACGCGGAATCGCACCGCTCACAAATGGAACGTCGGCGCCGTGCTGATCGTCGGAGGCGCGGTGGGCATGACCGGCGCGGCGACCATGGCGGGGAAGGCGGCATTGGGCTTCGGAGCGGGAGCGGTCGGGGTGGCCGTACCGGAAGATGCGTCGACCACGGCCGCCGCCCAGGCGCCCGAACTCCTCCATTATCCGCTCGATTCGATTCCCGATCGATTCGGGACTCTGGTCATCGGGCCTGGTTTGGGAACCGATCACGACGAATTCGCCCGCAAGCTCATCGAGAGTTGGGAAGGGTCTTTGGTGGTCGACGCCGATGGGTTGCGACTCGTTTCCGAGAGTCATCAGGGCGCCCTGGTGGTGACCCCGCATGCCGGCGAGTTTGCGCGGATGGCCGGCGCCGAGCCGTCCCCAGCCGAGGCCGTTGAGTTGGCCAAAAAGATCAATGGCGTGGTGTTGATGAAAGGAAGCCCGACGATCGTCACCGACGGTGGGATTCCGTGGGTTGTGAACCGAGGCGGTCCCGAGCTGGCCACCATTGGCACCGGCGACGTCCTGGCCGGCATGATCGGGGCCCTGATTGCGAACGGTCTCGACTTGTTGGCGGCCGCCCGGTCGGCCAGCTACTGGCATGGAGTCGCCGGGTCCAGCCTCTCGGCGAGGACCACCGTCACCTCTATGGGGCTCGTTGATGAAATCGGACGCCTGCGGTGAGACCATCGTGGGTGGAGATCGACCTGGCGGCGATCCGTCGCAATGTCGGCGCCATCGGCCGTCTCGTCGCTCCGGCCGAACTGTGCGCGGTCGTGAAGGCCGACGGGTATAGCCACGGCGACGTGCCTGTGGCCGAAGCCGCCCTGGAAGCGGGAGCCAGCTGGCTGGCGGTGGCGTTGCTCGAAGAAGGGATCCGTCTCCGCGAGGCCGGCATTGATGCGCCGATCCTCGTGCTCTCGGAACCGGCCGTGGGTGACACCGGCCTATTGCTCGAGTGGCGCTTGACTCCGACCGTCTACCGGGCCGAGACCATTGCTGCTCTTGGCGATCAAGCCCAGAACCCGGTCGGGGTTCACTTGAAGATTGACACCGGGATGCATCGGGTTGGCGCTGCCCCGACCTCGGTGCCTGACCTGGTCGATCAGATCGAAGCCCACTCGCAGCTTCGTTTGGCTGGAATGTGGACACATTTTGCGGTTTCCGAGGAGGAGAGCAGCTTCACGGATGAACAGATCGAGCTATTTGATCGGACTGCGGCACCTTTTCGCCCTCCGCTCGTGCACCTGGCCAACACGGCCGGAGCAGTGCTCTATCCGGAGGCCAGGCGAGACCTGGTTCGCATTGGGATCGGCATGTATGGCATCCACCCCGGTAAGTCGACCCAAGGACTGATCGAGCTCGAGCCGGCAATGCGTATCGTCTCCCACGTTGCGTTCGTCCAGCGCTTAGCAAGGGGCGAGCGCCCTTCCTACGGGAGACGGCGTCCACTGGAGGATGACCATTTCGTGGCCACCGTGCCTATCGGCTACGCCGATGGTGTTCCGCGTTTGCTTTCGGACGAGGGCCGGGTACTGATCGGTGGAAAGAGCAACTCGCTGGCCGGAACGGTGACAATGGATCAGATCGTGGTCGACGTCGGGTCTGAACCTGTGGCAATCGGTGACGAGGTCGTCTTGTTGGGCAGCCAGGGGGCTGAGCAGGTCACCGCCGACGAATGGGCTTCGATTACCGGCACCATCGCATACGAGATTGTCGCCCGCGTCGGACCTCGCCTGCCCCGGCGTTACACCCATTGACCGGGACGCTCACCTCGATTGCGGGAGTGAAGGTCGGTCACTGGACCCATCCCGAGGTGCCCACCGGATGCACGGTCGTCGTTTTGCCCGAGCCCAATGTCACGACCGTCGAGGTGCGCGGGGGTGCGCCCGGCACCCGAGAGACAGCCCTTCTCGCGGTCGGGATGCGAGTCGAGCAGGTGCAAGCAATTCTTCTCACTGGCGGAAGCGCCTTCGGACTCGCCGCCGCCGATGGAGTCGTCACCGAGCTCGCCCGGCAGGGAAGGGGGCATCCGACCCCTGCCGGCCCGGTACCGATCGTCCCTGGCGCAGTGGTCTTCGACCTGTCGATGGAGGGCGAGCGACCGAAACCCGATGCGTTTTCCGGAGCGGCCGCCTACATGGCGGCGACGGCCGATCCGGTCGAGATGGGGAGGATTGGAGCCGGCGCCGGAACCTCGGCTGCGAAATGGCGCGGGTTCGAGTACCTGGTGTTCACCGGGATCGGATCGGCTGTAACCGAGACCCCTGACGGGCATTCCGTCGGCGCGCTTGTCGTGTTGAACCCCGTGGGCGACGTGTTCACGTTGGAGGGCGAGCCCCTGACCGGTGGGGATCTGGTTCCGGGGCCACCCGGGATCAGGCCGCACCCGATTGTCAACACGGTCCTCGCCGCCCTCGTCACCGATGCTGCGATGACTCGGGCGGAGTTGACCCGCCTCGCAGTGAGAGCTCATGATGCGGTCGGCGCTTGTGTTCGCCCCGCCCATACTCGCTTCGACGGCGACGTCGTCTTCGTCTCAGCGGTGGGCGATGAAAAAGGAGATGTCGACCTCGCCGCAGAGGCGGCCTTTGTCGCGACCGGCCGGGCGATCGAATCAGCGGTGCGCGCCTCCATTTAGCCCACCTTTTCGCGTATCAAACGCAGGGCGCGTTTGATGCCGCGAAACAGAAAATCACACGGCGAGAAACGACTGCGGGTTGGCGTCGAAGGCTTTTTGGCAGCCAGGGGCACAGAAGTAGAAGGTCTGGCCCTCGAACTCCGATGACCATTTGGCCGTGGAAACCTCGACAGTCATCTTGCACACGGGATCAATCGCTTCATCCACCTGATCGCTCCTCTCGCCGTTGGGTTCGCTCCTGATCGTATCGGTAACCTTCCGCGGCAATGGAGGAGCTGCGAGAACTTGAGGCGGTCGCGGTCGTTTGCACCATTTGTCGCCTGGCGGAAACCCGCACCCAGGTGGTATTTGGCGTGGGCGATCCCCACGCTGACCTCATGTTTGTGGGAGAGGCTCCCGGGATGAACGAAGACCTGCAAGGGGAGCCCTTCGTCGGCGCCGCCGGCCAGCTCCTCAATCGTCTCCTGGTTGAGATCGGACTGAGCCGTGAGGACGTTTACATCGCCAATGTCATCAAGTGCCGGCCACCCGGCAATCGCGACCCGCTCGCCGATGAGATCGACAGTTGCAAGGGTTACTTGCGGAGCCAGATCTCTCTGATCGACCCGAATGTCCTGGTCACGCTCGGAAACTTCGCCACGAAGCTCCTGCTTCGCACCGAGACTGGAATCACCCGCCTGCGTGGCCGCACATACGACTGGTGGCAGGGCAGAAAACTGGTTCCGACGTTCCACCCGGCAGCAGCCTTGCGGTCGCAGCAAAAGCTGATCCCAGAGATGCAGAAGGATTTTCAGGTGATCCGCGAGGCGTTGGCCTTGCCCCGCTTTAGACCAGCACCTGCTCCGGCAGAGCGTCAAGTGGTTGAACCGGCGCAAATGGATCTGTTTTCGTGACAGTGGTTTGCGCGGAGCCAGCCGATACCGCCCGTCTGGGCGGACGGCTCGCATCGCGTCTCAAGCCGGGTGACGTGCTGGTCCTGAGCGGGGAGCTCGGCTCCGGCAAGACGCTGTTTGCCGGTGGCGTGGCCATGGGGTTGGGAGTTGAGGAGCCGGTCGCCAGCCCGACGTTTGTACTCGTCCGTCGCTACTTCTCGGGCTTCATGCCATTCACGCACGCAGACGTCTACCGCCTCACCTCCAAGAACGAGTTCGAGGATCTCGAACTCTGGGGAGAGCCCGGGGTGTTGGTGGTGGAGTGGGGCGATGTCGTGGAGGATTTCCTCCCGGCGGACCACCTTCGGGTTGAATTTGAGATCACTGACGAAAGCAGCCGCCTGGTCAGTTTCATCCCTTTCGGCAGCTGGGTGGATCGTTTAGGGGAGGAAGCAATTTGAGGCTGCTGGCGATCGAGACTGCGACGGCACAATCTGCAGTGGCGCTCGCCGAGGATCGCCAGGTGGTGGCGACGGCGACCCGGGTCGACCGGACCGGCCATGCCAGCTTTGTCGTTTCGGCCACTGACTTTGTGCTGGATCAGGTCGGCTGGTTCCCCGACAACCTCGATGCGGTAGTGGTGGATGTCGGGCCAGGTCTTTACACCGGGATCAGGGTCGGGATTGCCGTGGCGCAAGGTATGGCCTCTGCTCTCGGCATCCCGATCATCACCGCTGTCTCGCTGGATGCCCAGGCGCTTGCTGCTTCGACCGGCCATCGGCACATCTACTCGGTAGTGGACGTCCGTCGGGGTGAGCTAGCCGTCGCGACCTATCGCCCGGTCCCGGGCGGAGTGGTCAAGAGCAGCGAACCCGAACTTCTGACCCCCGATCGTCTGCAGCAACAGCTCATGTCTGACCCGAGCGATCCTCTGGTCGTCGGAGATGTAGCCGGCATTCCCGATTGGGTTTTGCGGGGCCAGCATCGGGTCAAGACCGGCCGGCCGCGATTCCCGTCGGTACGGGCGCTGCTCGAGATCGGTATGTCCAAGCTCGAGCGGGACAACTTTCTCTCAGACAATCCAGTTCCGCTGTATCTCCGTGACCCGGATGTGAGCCTTAACTGGGAAAAGCTCAGTCCGGAGAGCCCATGGGCCAGCTAGTTCGTTCGATGACCCTTACGGACGTTGACGATTGCCTTCGAATCGAGAGAGAGACCTATCCGCTGCCCTGGACGGAAGGCATCTTCCTCGATGAACTCGCAGCCCCCGGACGCGTTTATCTCGTGATTGAAGACGAGGGTGCCGTGGTCGGTTATGGGGGAGTGATGCTCGTACTGCCCGAGGCGCACATCACCTCGGTGACCGTCGATCCCTCCCGGCGCGGTCGGGAAATGGGAACCCGGCTCATGCTCGCTCTCGCCGATGCCGCCCGCGCCGCTGGAGCGCGCAGCCTCACCCTCGAGGTGCGAGCCTCGAATAAGAGTGCCCAGTCGCTCTACACCAAATTCGGCATGGCGCCAGTGGGCATCCGCAAGCGCTATTACCGGGACGAGGACGCCCTCATCATGTGGGTACACGACATCGAGACCGCCGAGTACCGGCAGCGGCTGGATGAGATTCGGACAGGCATCGAGGTTCGCCAGATCGGTCAAAAAACGTGAATCCGCTGATTCTCGCTTTCGAGACGAGTTGCGATGAAACCGCGGTCGCGGTGGTGCGCGGAAGTGAAGTCCTTTCGTCCGTTCTCTCCTCGCAAACCGATCTGCATTCTCGTTTCGGGGGAGTCGTGCCCGAGGTGGCGGCGCGCGCCCACGTTGAAGCTATTCGCCCGCTCACTCACAAGGCACTGGTCGAGTCTGGAGTCCATCCCGCCGACCTCGATGCTGTGGCGGCAACCAACGGTCCTGGCCTGGTCGGCGCCCTGTTGATCGGCCACTCGTTTGCCAAGGCCACGGCCTGGGCACGTCAGCTGCCTTTCGTCAGCATTGACCATATGGAGGGTCACCTCATGGCTCCGCGCCTGGAGTTCGAGGAGTTCCAGCCGCCAGCCGTGGTGTTGCTTGCCTCCGGAGGGCATTCCCAAATCGTCCACGTGAGTCAATGGGGCGAGTATCGGGTGATGGGGGAGACCATCGACGATGCCGCCGGGGAGGCTTTCGACAAGCTCGCCCGTCTCCTTGGATTTGGCTTTCCGGGAGGGCCGGCGATCGATCTCGCCGCGGAGAACGGAGATCCAGCCGCAGTGAAGTTTCCCCGCGCTCTGGCCGACCGACCCTATCAAGTCTCGTTTTCCGGGCTGAAGACGTCGGTGGCGACCTTTGTCCGCAAAGCCAAGGCGGCCGGGGAATTGCCCTCCCGGCCGGACGTGGCCGCTTCGATCCAGGAGGCGATCGTCGACGTGCTGGTGCAAAAGACCATGCGAGCGCTGGACGACACCGGGGCGAAGGTGCTTGGGGCGGGAGGCGGCGTGATCGCCAACCGCAGGTTGCGGGCTCGGCTGACCGAGGAAGCCTCCGCCCGGGGGGTGACGATCTGCCTTCCCTCCCCCGAACTCTGCACTGACAACGCCGCCATGATCGGAGTCGCCGCCTTATTTCACCTTGAGCGCGGGGATCTGAGTGACTGGACGGCCAGCGTCGAACCAGGCCGCCGCCTGGCCTGACTCTTCTTGGCGTAATTAGCACTCTCTGCAAACGAGTGCTAAATTTGACTTAGCACTCCCAAGAGGCGAGTGCTAATCAATTACCACAGGAGGGATAGATGAAGCTTCGCCCGCTCGGCGATCGCGTCGTCGTGGAAGCCGAGGACGACCTCGAGCAGAAGACTGCTTCGGGGCTTGTAATTCCCGATACCGCCAAAGAAAAGCCAATGATCGGTGGGGTCCTCGCAGTCGGTCCCGGCGCGCTGAATGACGAAGGCAAGCGTCTGCCGATGGACGTCAAAGAAGGCGATCGAGTGCTCTATTCGAAGTATGCCGGCACCGAAGTCAAGTTGGAGGGCAAGGAGTACCTAGTGCTCTCTGCTCGTGACGTTTTGGCCGTAGTCGGTTGATCAGGAGGACCCAAACAAATGCCAGCTAAGGATTTACGTTTTGACGAGGACGCACGTCGCGGCCTCGAGGCGGGCGTCAACAAGCTCGCCGATGTAGTCAAGGTGACGCTGGGCCCCAAGGGCCGCAACGTTGTCCTGGAGAAGAAGTGGGGAGCCCCCACCATCACCAATGACGGCGTCACCATCGCCAAGGAAATCGAGCTCGACGACGCATGGGAAAACCTAGGCGCCCAGCTCGCCAAAGAAGTTGCCACCAAGACCAACGACGTGGCTGGTGACGGCACCACCACCGCCACCGTGCTCGCTCAAGCGATGGTGCGCGAAGGTCTGCGCAACGTCGCCGCCGGGGCCAACCCGATGGATTTAAAGCGGGGCATTGAGCAGGCGGTCGAAGCCGTGGTCAAGGCGATCGGTGAACTTTCGATCCCGATCGAGACCAAGAAGGTCGCAGCTGTCGCTTCCATTTCGGCCAACAACGACTCCACGATCGGCAAGACCATCGCCGAGGCGTTCGAGAAGGTCGGCAAAGACGGCGTTATCACCGTCGAAGAGGGACAGACCTTCGGGATGGAGCTCGAGTTCACCGAGGGAATGCAGTTCGACAAGGGACTGACGTCGGCCTACTTCATCACCGATCCCGATCGGCAAGAAGCCGTTCTCGACAATCCCTACATCCTGATTGCCAACCAGAAGATCACCTCGGTCAACGATCTGCTTCCGGTTCTCGAACGGGTTATGCAGGCCGGTCGCAGTGTCTTGGTTTTGGCCGAGGATGTCGAAGGTGAAGCCCTTGCCACCCTGGTGGTCAACAAGATTCGCGGCACGTTCAGCTCGGCTGCGGTCAAGGCACCCGGCTTCGGCGAGCGTCGCAAGGCGATGCTCCAGGACATTGCCATCCTCACGGGTGGAACCGTCATCTCAGAAGAAGTCGGACTGAAGCTCGAGAACGTCAACCTCGACATGCTGGGCAACGCCCGCAAGGTCGTCATCTCGAAGGACAACACCACGATCGTCGATGGAGCCGGCAAGGATTCCGACGTGAAGGGCCGCATCAAGCAAATTGAGCGCGAGATCGACAACACCGACTCTGACTGGGATCGCGAGAAGCTGCAGGAGCGACTCGCCAAGCTCTCCGGAGGCGTGGTTGTAGTGAAGGTCGGAGCAGCCACCGAGGTGGAGCTCAAGGAGAAAAAGCATCGCATCGAAGATGCAGTTTCTGCCACCCGAGCCGCGGTCGAAGAAGGCATCGTGCCCGGAGGCGGCGTCGCCTTGCTCCGTGCGCAGACCTCGATCGACAAGCTGCGCGGTGGTTCTGATGACGAGAAGACCGGCCGGGCAATTGTCCGCCGGGCACTCGAGGAGCCATTGCGTCAAATTGCCATCAACGCCGGCGCCGAAGGCGGGGTCGTAGTCGAACGGGTTCGCTCCGAGACGGGTGCGATCGGCTTCAACGCCCAGACCGGTAACTACGAGGACTTGGTGGCGGCGGGGGTCATCGACCCGGCCAAGGTCACCCGATCAACGTTGCAGAATGCGGCATCGATCGCAGCGCTGCTGCTCACGACCGAGGCCTTGGTCGTTGAGCGCAAGGAAGACAAGCCGGCTGGTGGCCATGGTCATCCGGGCGGCGGCGGGGACATGGACTTCTAAGCCACTCCCCACTTAATCAAACCTAAGGCTCTGGGCCGTGATTTTCACGGCCCAGAGCCTTACGTTTTGTTCAGCGACTTTGCAACGCGTCGAGGGCGACGGCCATCGAAGCGGCGACCGCGAAGTCGAGGCGGGGGTCGGGGACGTGGACGACGTAGCGGTCTCGGACTGCGGCCTTGCGTTCGCTGCTCATCACCTGTTCACCGGTCGCCTGATCGACGAAATCGAAGTGGAACAGGAACGGGATCCAGACATCGCCTATGTATGGGATCCAGTCCCAAACCCGGCGAAGGATGGCGATGAACTGGTTGCGCTCCTGGCCCCGCGTCATCACGCCGCCGTACGACATTTGCCAGGTGGACCTGAGCAAGCTCGTGGCGAACTCCTTCTTGAAATAGCCGATCGCATTCCCGTTCTCGTCGAAGACGTCGTGCTCGGCTCTCACATCAAGCCCCTGGCGAGCCTTGAACGAGAAAAGCTTGTGCGTCCGTGATTCGTCGGCGAAGAAACTCACCTCTTCTTTGAACTTCATCCGCTTCTGCTCGGCAAAGGCCATGAGCGCACCCTCGCTGCCGTCCGGATTCGCCTCCCTCACCTCGTAGCGATTCACCATCATTGTGATGCGCTGTTTGACAAGAAACTTCGAAACATGAGCCATGCCAATAGTCTGGCAGGCGTGCTTACCACCGAGGACTATCTCGAATCGATCACGCGTGATTCCGTAGCCTTCGCTGACGCCGTTGACGGCAACTGGGGGACGGCGGTCGAGAAATGCCCCGGATGGGACGTCTCCGACTTGCTGTGGCACCTCAGGGGAGTGCAGTACTTCTGGGCGACGATCGTCGCGGAACGACTCAAATCGCCCGAGACAGTGAAGGAATTGGAACGCCCGACCGACAATGACCAGCTACTGGCGGACTTTCGCCAGGGTGCCAAGGAACTGGTCGAAGCGTTGGGCTCGGCGGATCAGAGTGAGCCGGTGTGGACTTGGGCCAGCCAGAAGGATGTCGCGTTCATCACCCGGCACCAGGCCGGCGAGGCCGCCATCCATCGTTGGGACGCCGAGCATGCGGCCGGGCGCTCGTTTGAAATCCCGGCCCCGATCGCGAGCGACGCTATCGACGAGTTCCTCCAATTCTCGGCCGCTCACCGAATCGAAGATGCTCCGGCGATCGAGTCTCCTTTGGGTCTGGTCGCCAGCGACACCGACGAGAGCTGGCTAGTTGGAGAGGACGACCACCTGGCTTTATGGGCAGTCCGGAACCCCGATGACATCACCGGTCATGCGGCGACCTGGAAGGCGCCCGCCTCAGAGTTGTTGCTAGCGCTCTTTCGGCGAGTCGAGCCCTCAGGAGAAATCGAAGGCAATCAGCTACTCGTCGAGCGGCTGATCGCGCATACCGATCTCAGCTAGGCCGATCTCAGTTAGGCCGATCCAGTTAGCGCGTCGTCGCGCTCGTCTTGATAGAGGCGCTGTTCGAGTTTGGCCGCAGCATCGGCCCAATCTTCATCGGTCATTGCAAACCAGGCGGTGTCCCGATTCCGCCCTTTGACGATCATGTGTTGGGCGAAGATGCCCTCGAAGTGGAAGCCAAGCCGCAATGCCGCGGCGCGGGAACGTTCGTTGAGCGAGTCGCATTTCCACTCCACGCGCCGCGCTCGGTAATCCAGAAACGCGTGACGCAACAAGAGATAGGTCGCCTCGGTGTTCGCCGAAGTCCCTTGGGCCGGGACCACATACCAAATATGACCAAGTTCGACTCGACGGTGGACTGCGTCGTAGTTGAGCATCGTCGCCATACCCACCGGGAGACCGCTCTGATTGTCGACCACCGTGAACCACAGTGGGTCTCGAGACTCGCCTCGTTCAGCCACCCAATCCGCGAAGGAGTCGAGATCGGGCCAAGGCCCATACGCCAGATACTTCCAAACACGTTCGGGTTCGGAATGGGAATCTGCATAGAGCGCTGCGGCATCCTCGGGCTGCGTCGGGCGTAGCGTCACGCCGCTCCCGGCGAGGGTGATCGGCATCAGCGTCGCGGGACCTGGATTCTGATCGGCAACGACGCTGAATTCCTTCATTTCTGGGGCACCACCCAGGCCAATCCTTCGGCGAGCCGATCGCGCCATGCTTCCCAGGTGTGCCCGTCGCGGCTCTCCGAGTATTTGACCGCAAGCCCGGCCCGCTCCAGGCGATGAGACATAAAGCGGTTCTCGCCAATCATCCTCTCGTAGGTTCCACACGAGATAAAGACCCGACGGGGGAGCAACGACGGCTGCAGGCGGTGGAGAAGGTCGGCAATCGGACCGAGCAAGTGCTGCGCCGATCCCCATCCTCGAGTCTGGGCAAAGGTGCCCGATTGGAGGAGAAGTCCGTCGAACACGTCTGGGTTTCGCCAAGCGGTGTGGAGCGCGGCGACTGCACCCAGACTCGCTCCCATGACCACCTTGGAGCTCGTCTGATAATCCTTCTCGATGTGGGGCAAGGCTTCCTCGACGACGAAACGTGCCTGACCGTCGTTGGCGGAATACTCGTGGAGTCGATCGCCCGGCCAGGAGAAAGCGGCGAGCAGTGGAGGGATCACCTGGCGGTGGATGAGGTTATCGAGCACCAGGGCCATCGATCCGTAGGTGAGGTAGTCGCCTCCGTCATGTACGAATAGCAGCGGATACTTCGTAGAGGATTCGTGGTTCGCCGGGACATACATAGTGACCTTGCGCTCGCCGCCAAGCCGGGACCCCACCCATAAATCGGCAAATGAACCCGTGGGCGTACCGGGGTGTACCTGGGCGAAGTCGGGCACCTTGTATCCGTAACCGTGACATACCGAATTCGTCCCGAATGGATTCGTGCTGGTGATCGGATTGAGGGGATCATTGACCCAATCGGCGTGGTGAGCCCGCTGAACCTCGAGCTTGTACTCGAGTCGGGCGCCGTCCGGCAGCGGGAGGTCGAGAAACCAGAGGTCGTTGCCGTTTAGACGATCGAAGCTGTGGCGGCCCGGAAACCCGGCGATCATCGGCTTCAGCTGAACGGCGTCCGCATCACCGAGGAAAAGGAAGATCGCCCGGCCCGGCTCGACCAACGGAAACTTATGGTCTTCGACGAACCGGTCGATCGCCGACGGGTCCGCGCTATGCAGTGGGGCGAGTACCGCCGGTGATTCCATCGTTCAGCTTGCTCGCACCTGGGCGATGCCGCCGACATGGTTGAGGATGTCGCGCAACTCGTCGTAGTCCTCATGCTTCATTCTGATCCAGGCATTTGCCATGTAGCCCGCCTCCACCGGCTGGGTAGGGGTGCCGGGCGATGGAAGGTGATAGTCGATGATGAAACGCCCGTAACGTTGTTGGACTTCACCGATGCCGTCGTAAGCGGTGATGGTCCCATCCCGGTCCGGACGAAGGGCGATGATCCCGGCCGCGAACCGGCGCGATGCCTGGCGCGAGGTCGTGCCTCGACAGATCGCCATCGCCCACTCCAGATACACATCGAGCTCATTTGCTGCGCAGTAGAGATCCCAGGCCCCCACGCCAGGCGGCCGGCAACCAATCTCAGAAAACTTCAGGCCTTTGGGACCGTAGAACCACTCCATGTGAGTCGCCGAGGTACCGATTCCCAACGCCGGGATCACTTCGCGGCCGAGCGCTTTTACTTCGTCGTATCCAGGTGCATCGATCCGGTTCGTGGTAATGAACACAGGAGAGATCCAGCGAGTTCGCATCGCCTCGAGGACGTTCGGGTAGTAGTGCGAGATGAATTCGTGCGCGGCCTGGCCATCGATCGAGATCGTGTCGTAGAACCCCTCGTGACCTTCGATGTACTCCTCGACCGCAACCGACTTTCCCCACTGAAACCCAAGGCCCGGTATCGCCGCGGCAAGCTCTTCGTCGTTCGAGACCATGATCGTGCCAGAAGCCCCGGCGGCATCGCGTGGCTTGATGATGAGGGGATATCCAACCGCACGAGAAAACTCCAAGAGGTCCTCAGCGCTGTTGGCGCCGGCGGAGCGGGCGGTGGGCACGCCGACCTGGCGGAGGGCTTCCTTCATGGCGGGCTTGTCCCGGCACAGGAATGCAGTTCGTACCGAGGTGCCAGGGATTCCGCAGCGTTCCCGGACCTGGGCCGCGGCTTCGACATGAGCCTCTACTGTGGCTTCCATTCGTTCGACTTCGACGGCTGCCTGAATACGCCGGACTGCCGACTCGAGACCATCGACGTCGACGACCGACTGCACCTGTTCGTAGTGGGTCAGCCAGCCTGAGACTTCGGAATCGAGCCAGTCTTTGGGACGCTCACCGATACCGATCACGTTGGCACCGACGGCGCTCAAAGCCCGAGCAAACTCTCGCTGGTAGCTCGGAAAACTCGGTTCGACGAAGATGACGTTCACTGCTGTTCTTCACCTCTTACTTGGCGATAGATCCGGTCGTACTCCACGGCCCGCCGCTCCCAGGAGTTGTCCTCGGCCATACCGTTCCGTTGCAGGAGTTGCCACTGGGCTTTGTCTTGAAACACGCTCAGGGCCTGATTCAATGCCCAATCGACCCCTTCTTCTGAGTAGTGCTCGAAAACGAACCCGTTGCCCTCGCCGCGGGTTCGATCGTAGTGAGTGACCGAATCGGCCAGTCCTCCGGTCTTGCGAACGATTGGCGGCGTCCCATAGGCGAGGCTGTACATCTGGTTGAGACCACTCGGCTCATATAGCGACGGCATCAAGAAGACATCGGCTCCTGCTTCGATTAGATGAGCCAAGCCCTCGTCATAGCCGTTGTGGAAGTAGGCCCGGCCGGGAAAAGCGGAGGCGAGCCAGCTGAATGCTTCTTCGTAACGGCTCTCACCTGAACCGAGGACCACAAGCTGCAGCTGGCCGGATTGGAGGCGCCGAGCCAAAGGTCGAAGCGCAATTTCGATGCCTTTCTGGGCCGTGAGGCGGCTCACGATTCCCACAGTGAGGACGTTCTGGTCGGGTTGGATTCGGGCTCTGGTGAGCAGGGCGGCCCTGTTGGCCTCTTTACCGGCGAGATCCGTCGCCGAGTAGTGGACCCTGAGGTGGGGGTCGGTGCTGGGATTCCAGACCTCGGTGTCGATGCCGTTTAGCACGCCGAAGAGATCTCGGGCACGGTGGCGCAGGATGGGATCAAGGCCGAATCCGTGCTCAGGGGTTTGGATCTCGTAGGCATAGGTCGGTGACACCGTTGTGATCGCGTCGGCGTACATGAGAGCGTGCTCCATAAAGCTGACCCTGCCCGCCCGCAAGTGGTCCTGATGCAACAAGTAGCGGCCGGCCCCAAGTGCGAGATCATCGGCGATTTGTGCTCCGAAGACACCCTGATAGCCGAGGTTGTGGATCGTGAAAACTGAGCGTGCTCGGGAAAAGAGGGGATCAGTGGAATAGATGCTGCGCAGGTAGAGGGGCATAAAGCCGGTGTGCCAATCGTTGACGTGCACGATGTCGGGTGCCCAACCACGGCGTCGGCAGAGTTCCACGGCGGCGTGGGTCAAGAGCAGGAAACGCCGGTGCTCATCTCCATCGTTTCGATAGATCCCCTCGCGGGCGAAATACGCAGGAAAGTCGACAAACCAATTCCGCCCGTCTTCGGCCAATACCGCGTCGACGGGGACCCCACCGAATGCCGGGAGCGAAACCTCCGGGTACACGTCGTGCAGGCGATGGGCTCCGTCTCGAACCCGGCTATAGAGCGGGCTCACGACTGTCAGCTCGTGACCGACCGTTTCGAGTGCGGCGGGGAGGGCCGAGGCCACATCACCGAGTCCGCCCGTCTTCGAGTAAGGGGCAACCTCAGCCGAGACGAACAGCACCTTCATCCGGTGATTCTGTCACGGCAAGCGTGCGCAGTCGGTCCTGAACATGCCCAACCTGAACAAGTATTGGGGGCTCTGACTACCGTGCCGCTGTGCCGGCAGTCGTGTTCGTTGCTCCCTACTTCTTGCCGACTACTTCCCGATTCATTGCCGCTGCCGCGACCACCCCGGGGGTCCGACTTGGTCTGGTTAGCAACGACCCGGCGGACAAGATTCCCAGCGAGATCGCGCCTCACCTGAGTGCGCATTACCAGGTAGAAAACGCGCTCGATCCGGACCAGCTGCTGGAAGCCGTGAGATCGCTCGGAGGTCGACTGGGCGGCGTCGATCGAATCTTGGGACCGCTCGAGGAGTTGCAGGTACCGATGGCTCAAGTGCGCGCCGAGCTGGGTGTCGATGGCGTCAATGTCGAAACCGCGCGAAATTTCCGGGACAAGAATCGGATGAAAAGCGTGATGTCTGCTCATGGCTTGCCCTGCGCCCGCTATCAGCTGGTCGGCACCGCCGAAGCCGCCTGGGAATTCATCAACTCGACCGGGCTCCCCGTGGTCGCCAAGCCGCCGTCCGGTTCAGGAACACGCAACACGTTTCGCCTGAATGAAACGGCTCAGGTCGAATCGTGGTTGCGTTGGTCGCCGCCCTCTCTGAACGACCCGACCCTGCTCGAGGAATTCGTGACTGGGGATGAGCATGCCTTCGATTGCGTGTTCATCAACGGCAAAGCGGTGTGGTGGAACATCTCGAACTACTACCCGACTCCGCTCCAGGTGATGGAGAACGCGTGGATCCAGTGGTCGGTCGTCCTGCCCCGCGAGATTGAAGGAGCGGAGTACGACGCCATCAGAAAAGCTGGCCCGGCGGCGATCGCCGCTTTGGGTTTGCAGACCGGGTTGGTGCATATGGAATGGTTCCGCCGGCCGGACGGATCGATCGCGATCTCCGAAGCGGCGGTGAGACCGCCCGGTGCCCAGTTCTCTACGTTGATCTCGTATGCCTATGCCTTTGATCTATATCGAGCCTGGGCCGAGCTGATGATCTATCACTCCTTCAATCCGCCCGTCCGCCAGTTCGCAGTGGGCGCCGCCTACTTGCGAGGGCAGGGGAAAGGCCGCGTGGTCGGGGTCAGCGGTTTGGAGAAAGCCCAGGAATCCGCGGCGGGAATGGTGATGGAGGTCAAACTGCCGCAAGAGGGCCAGTCGCCGACCGGACACTACGAAGGGGAGGGGTACGTCATCGTTCGCCACCCGGAGACGGCCCGGGTGGAGGAAGCGATTAGAGCCATCGTCGGCAACGTCAAAGTCGAGTTGGGATCGCCGTGAACATTCTTTTCCTGTCGCCCGGCTTTCCGACCGAGATGACCGATTTCGTGCGGGGGCTGGCCGAGGTGGGGGCCAACGTGATCGGATTAGGGGATCAGGCGGAGGGCGCTGTGCCGGAGAAGGCCCGCATGGCGTTGTCTGCCTATCACCAGGTGAGTTTCTCGCGGCCAGAGTCGGTGATCGAGGCGGCAGGCGCGATCAGTCGCCGGGTGCGGATCGACAAAGTGGAATCGCTCTGGGAGCCGTTGATGATTCTGGCTGCCCAGGTGCGAGAGATGCTCGGAATCAGAGGCATGACCCAGCTGGAAACGATTCCGTTTCGGGACAAGGAAGCGATGAAGCAGGTTCTCGATGGAGCCGGCATCCGTACCCCCCACCACTATTCGTCGAAAGATGTGGCGGGAGTTTGGGAAGCGCTCGAGAAAGTCGGATACCCGTCGATCATCAAGCCGATCTCCGGCGTGGGCTCGGCCGACACCTACCGAGTCAACTCTGCCTCCGAGGTTGACGCCATCCTTCCTGCGCTGCGCCATGTCGAAGAGGTGAGCGTCGAAGAGTTCGTTGATGGTGAGGAATTCACCTTCGACACAATCTGCGCGAATGGCAACGTCCTCTTTTACAACATGTGCTGGTATCGCCCCCGACCGCTTCTAGGCAAGACCTATGAGTGGATAAGCCAGCAGACCTTGGCCTTGCGCAACCCCGACGTTACGGAGTTGGCGAGCGGCAAGCAGATGGGCTTTCAGGTGCTCAAGGCGATGAACTTCACCGACGGCTTCACGCATATGGAGTGGTATCTCAAGGGGGACGGCGAGGCCGTATTTGGCGAGATCGGAGCAAGGCCTCCTGGTGGGAGGACGGTCGACGCGATGAACTTCGCCTCCGACGTCGATCTCTTTCGCTCCTGGGCCGAGGCCACTGTGCACGGGCAGCTCAGCCGACCGTTGGAGCGGAAGTACAACGCAGCCACAGTCTTCAAACGAGCGATCGGCACGGGCCGGATCCAGCGCTACGAGGGCCTCGATCGGTTGCTGGCGGAGCTCGAACCCTGGATCGTCGCTACCGAGTTGAATCCGATTGGATCGCCTCGACGCAACTGGAAACAACAGCTCATCGGGGACGGGATGGTGGTCGTCCGCCATCCCGACCTGCGGGTGTGCACCGAGATGGCCGACCGGGTCGGGACCGACCTCCAGATCTACGCCGGTTAACTCCTGTCACCGAAACCGCGTGCAAAATGCCGTGAATTCCACGGCATGAAGCCTTAGGTTTGGCTTGGGTAGCCTCGGCGCGGTGACCTCTCCCGAGGCGGGCGCCCGCTTGACCGGAATCGATGCCGCCCGCGGGCTGGCGCTGATCGGGATGATGTCGACTCATATCTTGCCCGCCCGCGATGCAGATAACTCAACTTCGCTCGCCTACCTCCTAGCTTCCGGGCGAGCGTCGGCATTGTTTGCGGTCGTGGCCGGTATCGGTCTCGCGCTAGCAAATGGGCGACAGAACCCTCCCCACGGCCCTGATCTACGTGCCGCGCGCTGGGGAGTGCTCGCCCGGGTTCCCTATCTTTTGCTCTTCGGGTTGATTCTTGGAGAGCTCGATTCCGGTGTGGCTGTGATCCTCGTCAACTATTCCCTGTTGTTCCTGTTCGCCACTATTGGCCTCGGGTGGACCAGCCGGCGACTGTTCTGGGTAGCGGCGATATGGGTCGTCGCAGTGCCGATTTTGAGCCACTTTCTGCGCATGCGCCTGCCGGCGAGCAGCTTTCTCCAGCCGAACTTCAGCGCCCTCGCCCAACCGATCACGCTGTCGAGGGAACTCTTGCTGACCGGCTACTACCCCGTGCTGCCTTGGCTGGGCTATGTCTGGGCGGGGATGGCGGTGGGCCGTCTCGATCTGCGATCCAAAACCGTTGCCGTGTCATTGGCGGTGGTCGGCTTCGTTCTCGCGGTCACTAGCTCAGTTTCATCGTCTTTGCTTCTCGATGACCGCCTCGACCTGCCATTTCAATACCCCGGAGTGACTCCGACCGATTCTCCCCTGTACCTGGTGGTGGCGACACCTCATTCAGCCACTCCCTTCGACCTCGCTCATACGATCGGCACTGCCCTACTGGTCGTCGGGCTCACATTGCTCGCCGCTCGTGCCCTCGGTTGGTTGGCCGCAGCGGGGGCGATGACTTTGAGCCTCTACACGATCCATGTGTTGGCGTTGGCGACTAAGGCCGGGCTCGAGGATCGACCGACTCTGTTCGTGATTCATGCGATCCTGGCCATCGGCTTTGGTTGGATCTGGAGCGTGATGGTGGGCCGGGGACCTCTCGAGGGGTTGCTGGCGAGGTCTTCCGCAATTGCTCGAGCCGCTGGCAAAACTACGACTGCAGAAGTGGATCGATCGCCTCGGTGAGCAGCTGGGAGATGTCACCCAGGTAGTGCTCTCCGTTGGTGACGATGGGGCGGCCACCAACGATGACATTCTCGACATCGGCGGCTGAGGCCGCCATGACGGCGGCTGCCAACGGAACGCCAGCTGTTCGGGGCGAGTTGGTCTTGATGGAGGTGAGGTCACAGAGCCCGTTCACGGCGATCGCACCGCCGGTGTCCCACCCGAGCGATCGATAGCCGTTGCTAGTCAGCGCGTTGACCAGATTCTCGGTGGAAAAGACCGAGCGTTGTCCGTTTGACAGACGTTGATCCAGTTCCAACCGCTGCACTTCCAGGAAAGGGTCGATGTGGACGTGCTGATCGGTGCCGAGGGCTAACGCCACACCGTGTTGCGCAAGATTCGAGAACGGGCCGATGCCATCGCCGAGGTCGGCTTCTGTCGAGGGGCAGGCACAAGCTCTCACACCGTGGTTTGCCAGGGTTTCGATGTCGACCTGATCGAGATGGATTGCATGCACCGCGGTGACGTCGCGGTTCAACACACCTTCCTCAGCGAAGACTGTGGTGGGGCTCATGCCGTATGCCGCGAAGGACTGCTCATTCTCGGCGACCTGCTCTGACAGGTGGACATGGAGAGGTTGTCCCTGGGCGGCACGGGCGATGAACGACAACGCATCGCGGGGAACAGCCCGTATGGAGTGGATCGCCGCGCCGACCCGCACTCCGGACGTTTCTTTGAGGAGAGAGTGCCGCTCGGCCCACGCCTCAGAGCTGTCGTCGGCGAACCGGCGCTGGGGCGGCTCGAGCTCTCGGCCAATCCCCCCTTGGAAATAGCAGCTGTCAAGCAGGGTGAGTCTCAATCCCGCGGCGCGAGCCGCTTCGACGACCGCATCACTCATTGCGTTGGGCTCGGCGTAGGGATGTCCGCCCGGCTGGTGATGCAGGTAGTGAAACTCGCCGGCGACCGTGAAACCGGACAAAGCCATCTCGGCGAACACGGCGGTGGCGAGGCGAAGGTACGAATCCGGGTCGAGGCGATTTGCGAGCTCGTACATCGAATCTCGCCATGTCCAGAAGGAATCGCCGTGCGTGCGTCCGCGCAGGGCGCGATGGAAGGCGTGCGAATGAGCATTGGCCAACCCCGGAAACGTCAGGCCCCCGAGACTTGTGGCGGTGGGCGGGCATGTTGTACCCCGGACGACTTTGGTGATCGTTCCGGCTTCGTCGCAGTCGATGAGCACGCCCTCAGCAAACTCGCCGCCGATCCACGCCACCTCGCACCAGAACTGATTCACAGGTCGGTGAAGACCCTGGCGAGTGCCTCGACCCCCGCCTCACAGTCTTCGGGACTTACGTACTCGGCGGGAGAGTGCGAGACGCCGGAGGGGTTGCGGACGAAGATCATCGCGGTCGGTATGCCGCAAGAGGCCAGGATGCCGGCGTCGTGGCCGGCCGCCGTTGGGACTGCCGGTGGCCCGCCCAGCACCTTGCTTACGCGAGCGCGCAGGTCCGGATCGAACGTGACAGCTGACGAAACGGATTCAGCCGTAACGACCAGGGAAGGCATGGTCGGAATCGAATCGACGAGCGAGGACAACTCTTGGTCGGAGGCGGCTCGGGCGTCGAGCCAGGCAGTTACTCGCGATGGAATGGCATTGGTGGCGTTCGGTTCCACTTGCAGGCGGCCGAAAGTCGCGCGAGCGTCGTGGGCTGCGGCGTGCTCGCTAACCGCAAGGGCTGTTCGGGCGTAGGAGAGCATGGGATCGTCCCTGTCTTCCATTCGCGTCGTTCCCGCGTGGTCCGCCCGGCCGGAGAAGTCAAGCCGCCAGCGGCCATGCGGCCAGATTGCCTCCCCGAGTCCGAGCGCCGATTCGAGGTCGACCAGAGCTCGGCCCTGCTCGATGTGCAGTTCGAGAAACGTCTCGATTTGTTCGAGCCGCCGGGAATCAGCTCCCAGGCCTGACGGGTCGATGCCAGACCTTCTCATCGCGTCTTCCAGCGAAATCCCGGCGCGGTCGCTTAGTTGTCTCGCCCGATCGGCGTCGATGGCTCCGGTCATCAATCGGGAGCCGAGACACGCGATTCCAAACCTGGCTCCCTCTTCCTCTGCAAACGCCACCACCGCCACGTCGCGCTGAGAGTCGGCTCGATCGAGGGCGGCGAATGCGGTGGCAATTCCGAGCGGGCCATCGAAGGCGCCGCCGTTAGGAACGGAATCGAGGTGACTTCCGGTGACAAGAAAAGGCCCGGTCCCGCGCATCGCCCACAAATTTCCGTTGCGATCGGTCTCGGTCTGAAAGCCAAGCTCGTGCGCCAGGGTGGTGAACCAGTGCCGCAAACGCTCGTCTGTTTCGGAAAAGGAATAGCGGTAGTAGCCCCCGGTTCCCGGGTCGCGCCCGATCTCGGCAATCTCGTCGAGAAGCGAGCTAGAACTCACTGTCAGCCGACACCGCCCTCGGAGGTTCGCCGTCCGACGAAGTCGGCAAGCTCGGCACGTCTGGATTCGTCGAACTCGGGCTCAACATATTCGGCCAGAGCTTCTTTCCAGCGTCGATGAGCGTGGTCAGCGGCCGTAGGCGCACCGGCTTGCTGCCAGGTTTCGAAGTTGCGCCAGTCCGAGATCAAGGGCGCGTAGAAAGCGGTTTCGTATCGCTCCAGGGTATGGGGAGAACCAAAGAAGTGTCCCCCTGGTCCGACCCCGGCAATCGCCTCGATGGCACCGTCATCGATTTCGAGCGGTTGCAGGAACTCTGACATCATCTGGCAGATCTCGATGTCGATCATGAATTTCTCAAACGACGCCACGAGGCCGCCCTCCATCCATCCGGCGGCATGCATGACCAGGTTGGCATGGCCCATCACCGCACCCCAGGTCGACATCTCCGCTTCGTACGCTGCTTGGGAGTCGACCGCGTTGGCCGCGCAGGCGTTGGACGACCTATAGGGGATTTGGTAACGACGAGCGAGCTGCCCGCCGGCCATCGCGGCCTTGGTGTACTCCGGGGTGCCAAAAGCCGGGGCTCCTGACTTCATATCCACGTTCGAGGTGAATCCGCCGTACATCACTGGAGCTCCTGCTCTGACCGTTTGGACCAGCGCGATCGTCGCCAAAGCTTCGGCGTTCTGCTCGACCAGGGCTCCGGCAATGGTCGCCGGCGCCATTGCCCCGGCCAAGGTGAATGGCGTGGCCACGACCACCTGACCCATTCGAGCCATTTCAACCAGACCCTCGATCATCGGGCCGTCGAGGCGAAGGGGTGATGAGGTATTGATGACGGTATAGAGCGAAGGCTCTTCGGCCAATTGCCCTTCGCTGATGCCGCGGCCGATTCGAACGATCTCAAGGGCATCGAGGATTCGCCCCCGACCGAGCGAGTAGGCATGGAAGACCTTGTCGGAAAGGGTCACATAACCCGCCAGACAGTCGAGGTGCCGGGTAGCTGGGCTCAGATCGATCGGCTCGACCGGATATCCGCCAAAGAGGTGAATGATGTTGAAGTGCTGACCAAGCCGGACAAAGTTGGTGAAGTCCGCAAAGTTCCCGGTGCGCCGGCCGCTGTCGAAATCCGAGCTGTTCGGCGCCGAGGCCACAGTGGCGAAGGAAATGGACCTGTCGCCCATCGGGAGGTTGTGCTCGGGGTTACGCGAATGCAACGTGAATCGGGAAGGAGCCTTGCCGACCATGTCGAGCACCCAGTCAGGATCGAAGCGAACCCGCTGCTCCTCGATCGCGCACCCGGCCTCACCGAGGATGGACAGCGCTTCCGGATGGAGAAAGTCCATGCCGATCTCGGCGAGGAGACGCAGAGAGGCCTGGTGGATTGACTCGATCTGATCCTCGGTGATGACTCTGACGGGTTCGTAGGGGTTGGTGAGGATCCGCCAGGGCAGCTGGCGCATGCCGCCACGAGCACGTCGATCCGCTCGTGTAGAGCCAGGTCTGCTCATAGGCAAAGCCGTTCTTGGGCCACCGCGGCGATGGCGGCAAGGTGATCCTCGTCGAGGGGAAGCCACTTGCCGCCGCGGTCGCTCGCAAACCCGTCGACCAGCTCGTCGATAACTTCGACCGGGAGATGGCGGGCGGCCATCACCGGAGGTGAGGGCCACGGCCCCCAGGTCGTGACGACTTCGAGGCCTTCGAGGAGATCAGGCTCGAGGTCGAGGATCATCGAATCGATGCCGGCGCGATCGGCTTGGCCGCTCCTCACCGCTTCCAGAGACGCCAGATGCGAACCGGTTTCCAACCAAACAACGTCTTCGGGGGATCTCCGTTCGAGTTGAAAGCCGTGGTGAACGGCAACCCAACCTGAGAACGATGACTTCTGGTTGAAGGCCCAGGTCTCGTCGGCGGTCTCTCCCAGCCGGCCGATGACATCAACGAAATACCAGGGCTGTCCGCGGTAACGCTCCTCTACTAAGAGTGGCGCCGCCAGCGGGCGGTAACGATCCAGCAGATGGGAAGCCGGCAGGCCGCAGAGATAGACGACGTCAGGCCCAAAGCCGTCTTCCCAGTTTGGGTCACTTCCCCAGATTGCATCGACCTCAATCGCCGCCAGCTTCTTACGAAACAGCTCGTTTTGGGGAGGCGAGAGGCGGGCGGAAATGGCTAGTTCCATTATCTAGTCCGCAGGCTATCGCCTAGTAGATTCGCACTTGATGGAACCGATTCCTTTAGCACCAGGAGAATCGGTCCCGAGACGCCCTTTCACCTCGATTGCGCTGTACGCGCACGACCTCAAAGTGCTCGGAACGATGCTCGAGGAGCTGCGGTATGGCATGGCAAAGTTGGAAGAGGCCGACCTGATCAGGTTCGTTCCCCAGGAGTGGGAAGTCGATGGGCTCCGACATCGAATCATCGTGGCGCGACCCGAAGTACTCAAGGCCTCAACTCATACCTGCGTGGTGGGTTTCTTCGGGCAGCGGCACCTCCATCTCGATGGGGCACCGCTCGAGGAGGCCAACACCGAAATAATCCTGGAGTTCCGCCAGCACCTCGGAATTCTGAGCTACTCGTCGATGGAACTGCCGGACGGCAACTGGGCAAACCTCGTTCTCCACGATGTTCCGGAGGTTCGCGAGAACTGGCGCTCGAGCGAATCACACGCCCGGGCGGCGAGAGAACTTTCGCCGATCTTCTATCGGACTGTCCGTATCCATAACGGAGTTCTCCCTGGTGGTCTTGTAGGTGGATCAGACCTGGAAGTCGAACGGACCAAGTACTGGGACTATCGGCGAAAGTCGCGGGTATGGCACGCTGTCCGCGAGTTGTCCACGGCGGAAACGGCTCTCGCGCACTGACCCAGGCTCGACAGTATTTGGCACAACAAAATTTGGGTCGACAGCATTACAAAAGCCGAATGAGACGCCTCCAATGAAGATCACTTCATTGGAGGCGCGCTCATACCGGGTCCCCCTTGAACCCCCGTTTGGCGCTTCGTGGGACCCGATACCCCGCAAATCCTTCTCCGAAACGATCGTCTCCATTGAAACCGATGAAGGAATCAGGGGTTTTTGCGGCGGGGCAGAAGTGCCGGATCTGGATCTCATTAGCCGCTATCTGGTCGGAGTCGATCCAGCCGACTCAGAGCATGTGTGGAAAGTTTGTGCCTCGATCGATTTCCACTCCGGCCGAAACTGGACTGTCGAGGTCGCGCTATGGGACCTACTCGCGAGGATTCGTCGCGAGCCCCTTTGGGAGTTCCTTGGCGGCACCCAAGACACCTTCCGGATTTACCAATCCACAGGGGAGCGCGTGAGTCCCGAAGCGCGCGTCGAGCGTTTGCTAGCCAGCCAGGCGGAGGGGATCACTGCCGCCAAGATCAGGCTCGGCTCCACGGATTGGCGCTCCGACTTGATGGTCGTGACCAAAGCCCGAGAAGCGGTGGGAGCGGACTTCGATTTAATGGTCGACGCCAACCAGGGGTGGCGGATGCCCGGCGACACCAGACCACCCTGGGGAATCGACACCGCCATTGAGTGTGCTCGAGCCTTGTCCGAGCTCGATGTCTTCTGGCTGGAGGAGCCCCTCGATACGAACGATGTCGGCGGTTATCGCCGCTTGCAAGAGCTCGGATTGCTCCCGATCGCGGCGGGGGAAATGGTTCGGGACCTGACGGCCAGCAGGCGGTTGCTTGAGGTGGTGGACGTGATTCAAAATGACGTCGTGTTGGCTGGAGGCGTTCACGGCTGTCAACTCGTCGCGAGCTGGGCGAAAGACCAGGGTCGCATTTGGTCGCCTCACACCTGGTCAACCGGATACGGTCTACTCGCCAACCTCCACGTTGCCCTGGCCTGGTCGACTGGGCCTTATCTGGAGTTTCCGTACGATCCGCCGGGCTGGACCTACGAACGGCGAGATTTCATGCTTCCGCAGCAGTTACAGGTAGAAGAGGGATTCCTCAAAGCTCCTCCCGGTTCCGGACTCGGGATGGAACCTGATTTCAAGGACCTCGAGCGATGGCGGATCGGATGAGAGCGGCCGTATGGCTGAGCGCCGGCGAGCGAGCTCGTGAAGAAGAAGTGGAGCTCAAGCCTCCGCAGGCTGAGGAAGTCGAAGTCGAGTTGGCCGCAGCCGGGGTGTGCCACTCCGACCTGCATCTCGCCCTTGGTCACTTCGGACTGCAACGCTTCCCGACCGTTCTCGGACACGAAGGCGCCGGCACGGTCACTGCCGTCGGACAAGGCGTCGAAGCGATCGCGCCGGGTGACAAGGTCTCATTCTGTTTCCTCCCTTCCTGCGGCGAGTGCCGGCAATGTCGTCGCGGACATCCGAACCTATGTCAGCCTGGCTCGGCGGCCGCCTTCTCCGGAACGATGCTTGATCGCACCCATCGCATGGAACGCAGCGATGGAACTCCGCTCCAGCAGTTTCTGGCGATTGGCGCTTTTGCGGAGCGAACCGTTGTTCCTGCCCGATCCGTGGTCAAGATTCCCGACAGCTTGTCATTCGATGAAGCCGCCCTGGTTGGCTGCGCGGTGGTCACCGGGTTCGGTGCGGTCCGCAACGCGGGGCGAGTGAAGCCCGGTGATCGGGTGGCCGTCATTGGCTGCGGAGGCGTGGGTCTGCAGGTGATCGCCGCAGCGGCGCTGGCGGGGGCCGAAGAGATCGTCGCGGTAGATCCAATGCCGGAGAAAGAAGCCCTGGCCCTGGCTCAAGGAGCGACAAAGTTCGCGAGCCCGGAGAACGTCGAGTCTGGATTTGACCAGGTCTTCGAGGTAGTAGGCCGACCGGAGACCATCGAAGCTGCATGGAAGATGACTGCGCCCGGGGGCGTCGTGATTGTGGTCGGAATTGCCCCGGCGGGGACATCGGCCAAAATCTCTGCCATCGATTTCTCATCCGAGAAGAGCCTGATTGGTTCGTTCTACGGCTCAGGCAATCCGGCCGCAGAGATCGCCTCGCTGGCCGATCTCGTCGCACGTGGCGAACTGGATCTAAGCCGAACGGTTTCGCACCGAACTGATCTGGGCGGAATCAACGATGCCTTCGAACGAATGCAACGAGGCGAAGGCGCCCGCACGGTGGTGGAATTCTGACCTTCCTCTTCGATGGCGAATCGATTCCTTTCGAAGATGGCGACTCCGTCGCGCTCGCACTCTTGCGGAGAGGCATTCATCCACGTCGCGGCGGCTGTATCTGTCTCGGAGGCGACTGTCCGAACTGCCTGGTCGAGGCAGATGGAGTTTCCTATGTGCGGAGTTGTCAACTCAAAGCCGAGCCTGGTCTCGAGATAAAGAGCCAGATCGAAACCCCGTCGCTTGGCGAGGAGAAGGAACCGATCCACATTTCCCACCACACCGCATTCGCCGACATAGTGGTGATCGGCCAGGGCGAGAGCGGGAGAGCGGCAGCCGCCCGTGCGCAAGGAACGGTGGTGACGATCGATGCTGGCAACGGTGAGGAGGTCCTGGGTCTATATGCCGGTCCCACCGTTGTCGCTCGGACGCCCGACGGCATGGTGAGCGTCAAATGCGACCGCGTCGTGATCGCCACCGGCGCCGCCGAGGAGCAGCCGGTTTGCCCGGGTTCTGAGCTGGCCGGGATCTTTACGGCGCGCGCTGCCACCCTGATGCGCGACGCCGGGATAGCACTCGACGACGTCACGATCATCACCGAACACCCGCAACGATTCGAAGGAACCGCACGGGTCGAGGCAGTCGTCACTGCCGAGGGAAAGAGGATCCCCGCCAGGAACGTGGTCGTGGACCTCGGGCTTCACCCCAGAACCGGTCTCCTCCGTATGGGTCATGGGTTGGACATCGAGGTGGTGGGTGATGCGGCCGGGGACGACACGCTGCCCCCGCCCCCGACCGAAGGAACCGTTTGTCCCTGCTCGGCTGTCACCGTGGCCGACCTCGAGGCCGTGTGGGAACGGGGGTTTCAAGAAATGGAGTTGCTCAAGCGAGCCACCCTGGCCGGAACCGGCACCTGCCAGGGAAGCGTGTGTCTCCCGCATCTCCGTTCGTTCTTAGCGGCCAAAGGAGCGGCCCGCGCTGGCGCCTTCACCGCCCGGCCTTTGAGCCGCCAGGCCACTATGCGCGAGGTCGCCGCCGGCTTCGACTTGCCGGCCTTCCGGCAGACCGCGCTTCATCGGGAGCATCTCCGCCTCGGGGCCACTATGGACCGATTCGGCGCGTGGTGGCGGCCGTGGCGTTATCCGGATCCGGAGGCCGAGTACTGGGCGGTGCGCCAAAGAGTCTCTCTCGGCGACGTATCCACTCTCGGCAAAATGGAGGTGTCCGGTCCAGATGCGGTCGAGTTCCTGGAACGGATCTATCCGTGTCGGGTGGGCGATCTCCAGGCGGGTCAGGTCCGCTACGCGCTGTTGCTCGACGAGCGAGGGTACGTGCTCGATGACGGATTGATCTGTCGGCTGAGCGAGACTCGATTCTTCCTTACCTTCACGTCCGGAGGGGCTTCTTTCGCCGAGATGTGGGTGAGGGATTGGGCCGAGACCTTCGGCCTCGACGTCCGCATTCTCGACCGGACGATGTCGCTCGGGGCTATCAACGTCACCGGTCCGCTCGCTCGTGAGTTGCTACTTCGTGGTGGCGTCGACAACCCTCCTCCTTATCTCGCGCACCAGGACCACGAGGTCTTCGGAATTGATTGCAAGATCGTCCGGCTGTCGTTCACAGGAGAAGTCTCCTTCGAATTGCACCACTCCTTTGCTGATTCGGTGCGGTTGTGGCGCAGTCTCGAGAAAGCCGGAGCCGACCTCGGCTTGTATCCGCACGGCCTCGACGCCCTGTTCACCTTGCGTCTAGAGAAAGGTCACTTCATTGTCGGCATGGACTCCGAATACGACTCGACTCCGCGCCGGCTCGGACTGGAATGGGCAGCGCGCCTGAGCAAGCCCGATTTTGTCGGCAAGCAGGCGTTGGTGCGAACAAATCGTCTCCCTCTCAACAAGCGCCTGCTCGGCTGGGAAATGGACGGACCGGCACCGGTCGAGGGGGCGATCCTCTGGCAAGACGGAACTCCGGTTGGCCAGATCACATCGTCGCGGTTCAGCCGCATCCTCGAGAAGAGCGTCATGCTCGGTTGGCTTCGGACCGGATCGGGCGAACCCGAGGACCTCTTGTGCGAGGGCCGACCGATTCGGCACGCCTCGCATCCCTTCTATGACCCCGAGGGAATCCGCGCTCGTGCTTGACCGTCTGGACGCTTTCCGAGTCGTCGCTGCGCCCGACGCCATCGACGCCGCTCGCTTGACCGAACATGCGCTGCTCATGCGGCTGGCCCCCGACGATGCCCTGGTGGTTGGTGGGGACGTGGAAGTAGACGACCCCCATGCGATTGTGGTTCGTGACACGGGATGGGCGGCCATGCCCATCGAGGAAGAGCCTTTGCGCGAGGCGCTTCGACGATTCAGCGCATTCGATCCGCAGCCGGGGCTAAACCAGGGAATGGTGGCGGGGCTTCCCGCAAAGGTCTGGATCGACGGGGCGGACTCGATGGTGATCGTGGCGGCCGCACTCTCGGCCGAATTGGAGGAACGCTTCTCGTGAATGAGTTCATCGAGCAGCGAGTCAGCCTCAGCTGGCCGGATCGACTGAAATCCGGCTACGACGTCGTCATTCTCGGAGGCGGCGGCCACGGATTAGCGACCGCCTATTACCTTGCCTCTCGCCACGACATCACCAACGTGGCGGTGTTAGAGCGGGGTTATATCGGCTCGGGCAACTCGGGGCGCAACACCACGGTGATCCGGGCCAACTATGGCGTTCCGGAAGCCATACGCTTCTATCAGCGATCGTTGGAGCTCTACCAGGGACTCGAGGACGAGACCGACCGTTGGATCATGCACAAAACCAAGGGGCTCCTGTGGATCGCTCACACGGAGATGGGATTGCGGGCCGAGCGTGCCCGGGCTGCCCTCAACCAGGCGTACGGCGCCGAAACAGTGTTTGTCGGACCGGAGGAGATCAAACAGATCTGCCCGCAGATCGACCTGGAAGGCGGTGGGCGCTATCCGGTGATGGGAGCTTCATATCACCCTGGTGGAGCCACTGCCCGTCACGACCGCGTCGTCTGGGCGCTGGCCGAAGGTGCGATGCGACGGGGGGTGGACGTTCATCAGAACACCACGGTCACCGGCTTGATCCAAAGCGACGATCGCGTTGTTGGGGTCAAGACCGATCACGGGGACATCTCGGCGGGGGTCGTGTTGATGGCCCTGGGTGGCCAGGTCACGACCGTTGCGTCGATGGCTGGGGTTAGGCTCCCGATTCGCACGCATCCGCTGCAGGCTTTCGTCACCAATCACTATCAGCCAGGTTTGGAGACGATTGCGGCTTCGACCGAACTGCTTTTCTACGCCAGCCAGACCGCGCGCGGCGAGATCCTCATCGGAGCAGAGATCGACCGCCAGCCCTCGTACTCACAGCGATCGAGCTACGCCTTCCTTTCCTCATGCGCCGGACGAGCGTTGATGCTTTTACCGTTCCTGGCCGACCTCCGGATACTCCGGCAATGGGCCGGGATCTGTGACATGACCCCGGACTATTCACCGGTCATGGGTGCCACCGGCCGCGATGGTCTCCTGGTCACGACCGGCTGGGGCACCTGGGGGTTCAAAGCCATACCGGCGGGAGGCGAAGCGATGGCACAGCTCATCGCCACGGGTGAGGTGCCACCGCTCATCGCACCGTTCGGGCTCGACCGATTCGCCCAGGATCTTCCCCTCTCCGATCGAAGCTCGGCGGGTACTCAGTAATGCTCTACCTGACCTGCCCAAATTGCGGTCGTCGAACCGTAGAGGAGTTCCGTTATGGCGAGATACCCACGGTTCCCGAATCGATCGAAGACCTTGATGTACGTGACGTCGACCGAGGTTTCATGCGTACCAACGCTTTCGGTCCCACCGTCGAGCGCTGGTTTCATGACTATGGCTGCCGGCGGTGGTTTACGGTGACCCGCGATACGTCAACGGACGAAGTCGTCTAAGGAAGGGGGCGGCTGCCTATACGGCCGCGGATTCTCCGTTTCGAGACGGGTTCTTCCGGTTCGTTGCGGACCATTTCCATGCGGTCGCGGACGAAAAACTCCGTGAGCAAGACCTTGACCAGTGCCGCTACCGGCAGGGCGAGCAGTGCCCCCACCAATCCGGCCAGGCTCCCACCGATGAGGAGGGAGATGATCACCAGGGCAGGGTTCAGGTTGACCGCCTTTCTCATCACCCGCGGGGCAATCACGTAGTTCTCGAACTGTTGATAGAGCAGCCAGAAGATGATGGAAAAGACCAGCGGCCGGCCGCCGAGCTGGGACGCTACCGCGATCGCCGGGATCATCCCGATCAGGGCTCCGATTGCCGGGATCAATCCCATGATCCCCACCCAGGCAGCGAGAGCGAGCGGATAGGGAAGCCCAATTAGGAGAAATGCCACGAACGAAGTCACCGCCGCCACCAGGCTGATGACAAGACTTCCCACGATATAGCTCGACGTCAGGTCGACGGCCCGGTTGACGAAGAAAACGAAGTCCTCCCGGTTGGCCCGTTTGGTGAGTCGGAAGAGGGCTGACTTCAATCCGGGAAAGCCGACTGCAAAGTACGGGGTGAGGAGGACGAGCGTGATGACGTTGAAAAGCGTCACCACTACCGAGCCGATGAATGCGACTGGGTCGATGTTGACGCCGGCGCCACCTCCGCCGAGGTCGAAGCGATTGGCGAGATCACCTATGACGTCCGGACGCTCTTGGAGCGACTCGATAAATGGAGGAATGCTCTCGAGCGCCTCGGCCGCCTGTTCGATGATTACCGGTACCACGGCGAGGGCGGCGCCGGTCATCACAACAAGAGCCACTAGCAGGAGGACGGCCATCGCCGCTCCTCGTCTGAGCCCCTTTTCTTCCATCCATTTGATCGCGGGCTGGAGGCCGACAGAAATCACAAACGCAGCGACCACGATTAGCAGGATGTTCTGCAGCGCCGCGAGAATCCGTACCGCGATAACGACGCCAAGAATTGCGAGCGCCGTCTTTGACCAATAGGAGATTGGCGGCCAGAGCTGTTGCCACCCGGGGCGTTGCCAAGTGGAATCTTGATTGGCGGAATCAGTTTCGGACTGTTCCTCTTCGGGTATCCGATCCTGGCTCATTGGGCGAGAGAGGTCAGAGGTAGGTTTGGGACATGAGTGAAACGCACGAGAGGCTGGTTCCCGACGAGGAGGATTCCGAAACAGAACCTCCGGTCGCCATCGATCATGCCCAACCTCGCGAACCGAATCCCGACGCTGAGGCGATCGCGCCGTTGGGGATAGAGCCGATGGACGAAGGCCGGGCCCTTCCGGCCGACGAAGCCGAGTCGGCCGTCGATGGCGACGTTGTAGTCACCGAAAAGCCACCAGGATTTGCACAAGTCTCCAGTGATTCGGCGGTTTGGGCCGAGGGGTTGAGTCGAGAGTTCGAACCGGGAGTTGGTGTCTTTGATCTTGATCTCGATATTCCAAAGGGCTCGATCTTCGGATTCATCGGCCCTAGCGGCTCCGGCAAGACGACGACCATCCGTTTGCTAACCGGAATCATCGCCCCCGACTCGGGCGAACTTCAGGTCCTGGGAAAGTCACCGCTCGAGTTCGATCGAATCGCCCGCTCCTATTTGGGCTATATGCCCCAGCTGTCGGTGCTCTATCCAGAACTAAGCCTCACCCAGAACCTCAACTTCGCGGCATCCCTTTTCAGCGTTCGCTGGCGAGGACGCCACAAGCGAATACGGGAGATGTTGGATTTCGTCGGTCTGCTCGACGCCCGCAATCGGTTGCTCCGCAATTGCTCGGGCGGAATGCAACGGCGGCTGGCCCTGGCCGCGACTCTGATCCACGACCCCGAGCTTCTCTTCCTCGATGAACCGACAGCCGGTGTGGATCCGGTGCTGCGACGGAAGTTCTGGGATCGGTTCGCCGAGTTGAAAGAGCAAGGTCGCACGATTTTTGTGACGACGCAATATGTGGGTGAGGCCGCTTACTGCGACAAGGTTGGTGTCCTTTCCAAGGGACGATTGCTGATGATCGAGACCCCCGAAGGTCTGCGACGTCAGGCGATGGGCGGGGAAGCACTCGATGTGCGTTTTGATAAATCGCTGACCGGAGAACAGGTCAACCGTCTGGTCGAGGTAGCGAAGGCGACGCGTTGGGAAACCCGTGGCCCGCGGGAGTATCGGTTGATCGTGGAGGATGCCGGTGACGTTGTTGCCGACATCACAGACTGGGCAAGCGAAAACGAGATCGGAGTCGAGTCGGTAGAGCCCTTCTTGCCGCCCTTCGACGACGTCTTCGTCGAACTTGTGACCAGGCTGGATCGCGAAGAGGAGGCCATCGATGCCTGAGCGGGTGCAACGGGTCAAGGGCCGGTTCATGCGGGCAATGGCCTTCTTCAAGAAGGACACCCTTGAGGTCTTCCGCCAGCCGCGACTTCTCGTAACGCTTGTGCTCGGACCTTTCCTCATCCTGTTTCTGTTTGGAGTCGGGTTCAACCCGGATCCACCGGTTTTGCGGACCGTGGTCGTGGCACCCGCCGACTCGGGGATCGCCGAACGCAGCGAGCAGCTGGCGGCTGCCCTCGGCCCGCAGGCCGAATTGGTCGGGACTTTGACCGACGTCGAAGAAGCGCGTGAGATGATGGCTCGCGGCGAAGCGAATATGGCGGTCGTCATCCCGCCGGATGTCGTAGAGACCGTTCGAGGTGGCGAGCAGGCAGTGATCACCATCCTGCACGATCAAATCGACCCCTTTGAGTCATCCGTTGTCGAGCTCTTCGCCCAGGGGGCAGTGGACCAGGTCAATCGGGAAGTGCTGCAGGAGCTGGTTACGGAGGGACAGAGCCGGGCGGGGGAGATCGAAGAACCCTTGCCATCTGCCCGGCAGGCAGTCGATGCCATGGCTGATGCGCTTACCGCAAACGACGAGGCCGCGTTCGAGGAGAGCCGGGCGAACCTGACGGCCAGTCTCGACCAACTTGCTCGTCAGGTCAGCACATCGCAAGCGGTCGTCGATGCAGTAGGAGAGCAGGGCGGCGTCTCCACCTCAGAGTCTTCGCTCGAGGCGACACTCGCCAATAGGGATCGCCTGGGCGAGGCGGGCGACAACGCCGAGCGCGCTGAGGTGCTACGCGCACTCGAAGCCGACCTCGACCGCCTTGAGGCGGACATCGAGACGTTTCAAGCGATCGAGCCCGCAGTTCTGGTGAGCCCATTCCGGGGCGAGTCGGCGAGCTACCAGGGGACAGAAGTCGACTTCACCCACTACTACATCCCCGGAGTGGTCTCGCTGCTCGTGCAGCATCTCGCCCTCACCTTTGCCGCTCTCTCGCTCGTGCGCGAACGCACCCTGGGTTCGGTAGAGCTTTTCCGGGTGTCACCCCTGTCGGGAGCAGAATCCCTGGTGGGCAAGTATCTGGCAAACGTGGTCATCGGCATGTTGGTTGGCGCAGCCCTGACCGCCTCCGCGGTCTTTGCATTCGGCTTCCAACCTCTAGGACCCTGGTGGGCTTATGGCGTGGCAGTGCTATTGGTGGTGCTCGCGTCCCAGGGACTTGGCTTCATCCTCTCGGCGCTCGCCCAGACCGAGAGCCAGGCGGTGCAATACGCGATGATCACTCTTCTCGTGTCGATTTTCTTCAGCGGCTTCTTCATCTCCACAGCCCGGCTGTTGCCGTCGGTGCAGGTGGTCTCGTACCTGATCCCGGCGACATATGGCATCAAGGCTCTCCAAGACATCTCTTTCTGGGGACGGCTGCCGAGCATCGAAATCATCGGCGGGGCGGTGCTCTACTCACTGATTTTGGGGGCCCTGGCCCTGGTATTCATGCGACGGCGGGTGACGGCAGCGCAAATGTCTCGCAAGCAACGGCGGGCTTCTCAGGCAGCGCTTGGCGCCTAATTCGTACGACGTTGTCGTTGTGGGGGGAGCGGCGATGGGGGCGGCTACCGCCTATTACCTGCTGCAACTCGAGCCTGGGCTTGAGGTTGCAGTCGTGGAGCGGGACCCGACCTATCGACAGTCCTCGACCTTGCTCTCGGATGGCAACGTCCGCATTCAGTTCAACCTCGAAGAGAACATCCGGATGTCGCAGTACGCGCTCGAGGCAATTAAGGACTTCTCAGAACGAATGACCGTCGGGGAGTGGAGCCCCGATCCCTCCCCGCGCCATCAGGGCAACCTTTTTCTGACCGACGAGGCGGGGGAGGACGCGGCCAAAGACGGAATGCAACGTCAAACCAGCCTGGGTTGCAATGTCGAGTGGTTGGAGGCCACTGAAATCTCCTCGCGCTTCCCCGGGTATGCAGGTTCGGGCTACGTCGGCGGGACTTTCGGGCCGCTCGACGGGTCCGTGGACCCATCCGCGGTGCTCCAGGGTTATGTGCGACGGTCAGCGGCCGACGGTGCTGATTTCATCCACGCCGAGGCAGCGGCGATCCGACGGGATGGATCCGCCGTGACCGGGGTCGCTCTCAACGACGGGGTATTTCTCTCTGCGCCATCTGTCGTCAATGCGGCCGGAGCTTGGTGTGCCGCCTTGGTGGCCCCGATCGGAGTCGAGCTACCGGTCCAACCGGTGATGCGGTACGTCTACTCCCTCGACACGCACGTCGAGACAGCCAATCTTCCGAGCGTCTTTTTGCCTTCCGGTCTGTACGTGATCCCCGAGCACGGTCGACGGTTCTTGTGCGGATGGTCACAACCCGACGATCCCGTGGGCTTTGACTTCACCTTCCGGCGGGAGAAATTCCTTGAGGTAGTTTGGCCGGAGCTCGCCACCCACTTCCCAGCCTTCGAAGCCGTTCACCTCGCAGGCGGCTGGGCCGGGCCCTACGAGGTCAACACCCTCGACGAGAATGGCATCATCGGCGAGTGGCCGGAACTCGCTGGGCTTTATCTCGCCAACGGGTTTTCCGGCCACGGCTACCAACAGTGCCACGCCGTCGGCCGGCATTTGGCGGAGTTGATCGTTGGTCGCACGCCGAGCATCGATCTTGCTCGTCTTTCACCTGCGCGGATTCTCACCGGCGAGCCCCTTTACGAGAACGCTGGTCGAATCATCTAAAGGACCAGTGTGTGCCGTCGGGTTCGTCTCGTAGCTCAATGCCGGAAGCGGCAAGCGTTTCCCGGATCCTGTCTGCGAGGAAAAAATCGCCACGTTCCCGGGATTCGGTCCGCATATCAATGAGAAGTTCAATCACAGGCTCCCACGCATTGGCGGGCTCCGGCTGAGGTGCAGCTTTTGGAAGCTCGGGACGTTTGACGAAGCCCGGAGCCGACATCGTGTCACCGAAATCCGTTTCGTTGAAGTGGACTTCGCCGGAACCAAGGATCCGCATGGTTCCGGTGGCCGCGTGGATGGAAAGCGAGGTGTGCTCGTCGATGCCGAGAACAGAGACTGTCGTTGACAGTTGCTCGACGAGAGTACGAAACCGATGGTTGCCGATGAAACAGTGACTCGTGTCATGGAACCCGCCTTCGCGGTTGTTCCAGTGGGGCACGACAGCGACCGAAAGCCCGTAGGCGGAGAGGAAGTCGAGCCCATCGATCCACGCCGGATCTTCGCCGACTTTGTAGATCTCGTAAACGGGCATCGCTTTTGTTCCGAGAGTCACTGCGGCGGCACTGGCCATGACAACCGCGCCACCGCGGTCGACGACGTTCGTCAGGGCACTCGATAGATCAAGATCACTCCAGACCCGGAGGGCGTAGCTGGGCGAGCCGGGACCCGCGAAGACGACTTCTGATCCTGCGACGTCTGCGAGAAAGCGCTCTTGGTCCGCACCGCTGAATCCCGTCCGGCGCAGGCTGGCAATTCTGGGCTTGATCCCAAAACCGTCCTGAAAGTGTCGTTCGATTCGGGCGGTCAGATCGTCGGCATTCTCTTGAAAGCCGAAGGGGGTGTCGAGGATCGTGATGGAGGCTGCGTTGACATGGTCGAACAAGTGGCGATACGTGGTCTTCATCGAAGGGCCCAACTCCCCGGAACCGATGATGACGACAAGACCTCCGCTCATTGCAAAAAGCCGTCGCTGATTGCCTTCTCAATCACCTCGAACACTTTTTCAGGCTGCTCCGCATGAAGATCGTGATGACCCGGGAGATGCTCGACCCGGCTGCGAGCAAGCGCCCGGGCAAACCCTTCCACTTGAGACTGATGATGGGGCGGTCCGTCCCCGGCCACCAGCACCAACACGGGAACTCCGACTTTGGCAGCCACTTCCTTTGGAGATTGCTCCCACATCGAGTGAAGGATTTGGAAGTGGCTGGCGAGAGCCAGGCGCCGCGCAACCCGGCCATCGGGACCCACCTCCAGGTTCTCGAGCTGGGCCGCGATGCCAGCCTCAGGCCAGCCCGGGTACATTTCGGCCGCGCCGCTCGCCAGCGACTCGGCTCGGAGGTGATCGAGCGAAGGAGGGGTAAGCGACTCGAGCGCGTCCTCCCACCTGGGCCAGCTGTTTCGCAGATCGACGAATCCTCCGTCCACACATACCACTCCGCTCACCAGGTTCGGAAAGTGGACAGCCAATTCGAGGACCAGGTTGCCGCCAAAGGATTGACCGCAGGCGATGACCGGCGGTCGCATGGTCGCCTCGATGAGTCCGGCCAGGTCGGAGGAAAGGGTGGCAAAGTCGAAGCCACCGCTGGGCTTTGCCGACCGGCCATGACCCCGCTGGTCGAGGCTGACTACGGCATGGCCTCGATCGTTCAACCGAGAGGCAACTCCGTCCCAAACCCGGGCGTTGGAGGCCAGACCGTGGACGAGGAGGAAATCCGGCTTGGCGTTTCCCGGAAGAGTCCAGACCGCAAGCTCGACGCCGTCCGCAGTGCGGTGCGTCGATCGTTCCATCACCAACGCCGCAGCAGTTCCTCTGCCAGAGCAAATTCATTGACGACGTCGGCCACAGTTCGCGTCGAGTCGACGAGCGAAATTGCCTGTCCCGCCCAGAGGGGCACAATGTCGTAGTTCTGACTCGCCGCTGCCTCTGCCATCTGGACGATGGCTTCTTGGGAGACCGGCTCGCGCTCGTGCCACTCTTGGCTGAAGGCGTTCTGCAGTGCTCGACCGCCGAACTCTGTGGGCCAGGCGAGCTGCAGCCCCGAGTCGAAGGAGCGGGTGTAGATCGTGTCGCCGTCGGCGGCCGCGACCACTCGCAGCCGCGCCTCGTCAGTCCAGGCGGTTTCGATGCAGCCAAGAAAGGCGGTGCCCACCCATCCGCCCGCCGCTCCCGCGGCGAGGACCGCCGCCAACCCTCGGCGGTTGGCGATGCCACCTGCTGCGACGACCGGCAATTCGACACGATCAAGGACTTCTTGGAGGAGGGGAAGCGTCGCCATCACATCACGGCCGTGCCCGCCTCCCTCTCCACCGCGAACAACGATGAAGTCGATTCCAGCTTGCTCGGCTTCGAGCGCCTCGGCGAGGGTGCCGACCTGAGTGGTGACGACGCAGCCCGCGCCCCGAATCGTTTCAACGAGATGGGTGTACGTGCCGTAGCTAATCGAAAGGAGGGGCGGCTTGGCGGCAAGGGCCGCCTCGAGGATTTCCGGCTTCTTCTCGACTATCCAGGCGAGGGTGCCAAGCCCCCAGCGCTCGGTTCCTGACGGAAGGCTAAGAACCTGCTCCTCGACCCATTCCGGTGTGGCTTTGCTCCCGATCGCGATCATGCCCAAAGCACCCGATCGGGCAACTTCGCCGACGAAGCGAGCATGCGCAGTCCCGCCCATGGGGGCGGCAATCAAGGGAACGGAAAGATTGAACCGATCGGTCAGCCAGGTTTTGATCACGAGCCCATTCTGCCGTGGCCCATTCTGGCGTGGTTAGCGGCGGCGGCGCTCCCGGCGAGCTCCGGAGCGGGCGGAGGTCGCATCGAGACGGAGCTGGACCTCTTCGAAGTCGGGAATTGGTCCGCCGGCAAAGGCGTCCACTGCTTCGCGAATCGCCTCGATGTGATCGGGAGTCGAGCCACAACAGGCACCGATGATGCGAGTGCCCGAGCGGAGCGACAGATCGACATAGTCCACCATTTGCTCGGGACCGATCGGGTAGGTCAGGCCGCCTTCGCTCTTGTAAAGGGGAATTCCGCAGTTGGCCTTGGTGATGGTCACGGCTTCGCGGGCCACCGCGGCGATGCCAAGCGAGGCGGCAACGGCGTCGCCGGGTCCGATCCCGCAGTTGGCACCGACAGCCGATATGTCGGAGTTGCGAGTCCACCACTCACCCAGAGCAGTTGGGCTGATACCCATCATGGTGTGACCGGCAGTGTCAAAACTGAGGGTGGCGGCGATGGGCAAACCCGTCGAGCGAGCGGCTTCGCATGCAGCGTCGAGTTCCTCGAACGACGAAATCGTTTCGATCCAGAGGACGTCTGCTCCGCCTTTTGCCAGCGCCGCGGCTTGCTCGCTGAAAACTTGCACGCCCTCTTCGTGCGAGAGCGGTCCAAGCGGGGCGAACAGATCACCGGTCGGGCCGATGCTCCCGGCCACCGCGACCGGGCGATCGGCGAGTTCGGCCGCCCGGCGGGCGACCTTCACTGCGGCAACGTTCAGCTCCTCAACCCGACTTTCCAGTTTGTGAAGAGCCAGGCGCCGTCGATTGCCGCCAAACGTATTGGTGAGGATGATGTCGGCGCCCGCATCGACGAAACCGCGGTGCACCTTTTCGACCAGATCCTGCTGCTCGACGTTGAGCAACTCCGGACAACCGCCTCCCTCGAGGCCGAGCGAGAACAGAGTGGTTCCCATGGCGCCATCGGCCACCAAAGGACGCTCTTGTTCAAGAAGCTGGCGGAAAACATTCGCTGAGGCCATCGCAACCTTCCGTCTCGGGCGGGCCTCTCGGTGAGAAGACCGCTTTAGCTGTATTTGTTACGCGCCCGCAAGCTGATCGAATCAAATCGGCGCTGCCCCTACATAGTAAACGAGGAAGGGACGGTTTCCAACCATCCCTTCCTCGTTTGTCTGACGTCTGATGTCTGACGTCTGATGTCTTATGGGAGCCAGGCCTGCCAGACGTCCTGGTGCGTGTCGATCCATTCCTTGGCGACCACTTCGATGTCCTCACCGTCGATTTCGGCGGCCGGGAGCATCGAAAGCTGGTCCTCGGTCGTGATCGTGAAGTTGTTGAGGAAGGCCCAAACATCGGGAGCCTTTTCCTCCAACTGAGCCGAGGCCAGCTTGATCAGCACATCCTCGGGATAGTCGCAGTCGATTGCCGCCGGGTCGGCGTAGCACTCTGCCGAGTACTCGGGAAGCGTCACGTTGACCAGGTCGTACTTGGCGACGGCCGCGGTCGGGGTCCACCAGTACATAACGATTGGCTCATTGGCTGCGACGCGGGCGTCGAGCTCGGCCACGGTGGCGGGCTCAGAACCCGAGAACACCACCTGGAAGGGCAGCTCGAGATTGTTGATGATTGCCTCGTCGTACTGCGAGTAGGACGGGTCGGTCCCCAGGAATCGTCCCTGATCGCCGGTCTCGGCCGTCGCGAACAGCTCCGCATTCGCCGGGTCCTGGAACCCTTCCCAGGTCGCGAGCTCGGGATGCTCATCGATCACATAGCGGGGCACGAACCAGCCGATCTTCCCGACCACACCAAGCTCGCCAATGTTCACGACCGTGCCTTCGTCGATGAAGGCTTGTTCATCGGCGGTGATGCCGGAGGGCCAGTTCTCGAGAGCGGCGTCAACGGTGCCGTCGGCCATGCCGGTATACATGGCGGCGTTCTCGTCGATCGCCACCGCCTCGACCGGATAGCCCAGGTGGGCCTCGATCAACTGCTTGGCGATCTCGGCGTTGAGCGCAGCCGCGGTCCACGGATTGACCGCCAAGGTGATCGTCGGCTTGCTCGAGTCGACTCCCATCGTTGTCACGGAGCCAGTCCCGGCATCTGTGCCGGTGGTGGCATCGGTTCCTCCGGCAGTTGTTGCCGAAGTGCCGCCTCCGCATGCCGCGGCCAAAAGGGCCAAGGCCGCAAGGACGGCGAATAATCGGTACTTCATTGATTCTCCTCGTTTGGGTCGCCCACACTGGTGTGGGCGACCCTTGGTACATTACCGACGTGACATCCCCAATGGTCCCGGATACCTCGCTGTGTCTCGAGGTGGACCATGTCTGGAAGGTGTTTGGGAGCCGACCCGAGCGAGCGATCGACCTTGCCGACAAAGGAGCTTCGCGATCGGAAATTCTCAGCGCTACCGGCTGCACCGTGGGTGTGCGCGACGTCACCTTTGACGTTCGGAGGGGTGAGACCTTTGTAGTCATGGGCCTTTCTGGCTCGGGCAAATCGACGCTGATTCGATGCGCCTCCCGGCTGAACGAGGTGACCAAGGGCCGCGTGCTCCTCGACGGGGAAGACCTCACCGCGATGCCCGAAGACGAGTTGCGCGAGGTACGCCGGCACAAGATGTCGATGGTCTTTCAGCACTTTGGCCTCTTTCCTCATCGCCGGGTGATCGACAACGCGGCCTACGGCCTCGAGGTTCGAGGCGTGGACAAGAACGAACGCATCGAAAGGGCCATGAAAGTTCTGGAAGTGGTCGGACTCAAGGGTTGGGAGAACCACTACCCCCAGCAGCTCTCGGGCGGCATGCAGCAAAGGGTTGGCCTGGCCAGAGCATTGACTGTTGATCCCGAGATCCTCTTCTTCGACGAGCCTTTTTCGGCGCTCGACCCCTTGATTCGGCGGGACATGCAAGACGAGTTGATACGTCTGCAGGAGTCGCTCCAGCGAACGATCGTCTTCATCACGCACGACTTCGCCGAAGCGATCAAGCTTGGGGATCGCATCGCCATCATGAAGGATGGAGTGTTCGATCAGGTGGGCACCGCCGCCGAGCTCATCACGAACCCGCAAACAGACTACGTGCGCGAGTTCACGAAGGACATCCCCAAGACAAAGGTGCTAACGGCGGCGTCGGTGCTTGCTGAAGGAGACGGTGCCGGTGCCAGCCATCGTGTCCACCTCGAGGACACGATCGAGAGTGTTCTTCCCCATCTGTTGAACGATCTTTCTCCGGTCGGGGTCGACGACGCCGAGGGAAAGTCGGTCGGAGTGGTCGACCGCGGTGCGGTTGCTCACGTTCTCGAGGATGATGAATGACCGAGGCCGTTAAGGCTCCGGTTGGCCTTGGCGTTCGTCGCCTCGACAAGACTGCAGCTTCCTGGCTCGTTCTCGGCGTGGGCGCGATCGGCTTGCAATTGTTGTTTGCCGGCCGAACCTTCCCCGCCATTTGGGACACCTTGATCTCCTCTCCGATCGATGCGTTCGAAGGCTGGGCGCGATCCAACCGTCTCGACCATCCATTGTTCACCGGGTTCTTTCAGCCGATCACCGACGCGGTCAATTGGGGTCTGACTGCGATTGAGAACGTGTTGCTGTGGACGCCGTGGTTTGTGTTGCCGATCGCAGTGTTTGCGATTGTCGCCCGCAACGGCAATTGGCGCTCAGGTCTCGTGGCCGGCTTGGCGATGGTCTACCCGGGCCTGGTCGGCCTCTGGGAGCCAACGATCGAGACCCTGGCGCTCATGGGAGTGTCGGTTCTCATCGCGGTCGCCATCGGGGTTCCCTTGGGTGTGCTGGCGGCATTCCGCTTCCGATTCGAGCGGGCCCTGCGTCCGGTCCTCGATGCGATGCAGACCATCCCGGCCCCGGTGTATTTCATTCCGATGCTGCTCTTTTTCGGCATCGGCAAGGTTCCGGCGGCGATCGCCACCGTCATCTACTCCCTCCCTCCCGTCGTCCGGCTCACCGCCCTAGGCATCAACAAGGTGCCGGTGGCCGCAGTCGAGGCGTCGCGGGTTTTTGGCTCGACGAATCGCCAAACGCTGATCAAGGTTCAGGCTCCGATGGCCCTACCGACGATCATGACGGGGGTCAACCAGACGATCATGATGGCGCTCGGGATCGTGGTCCTCGCCACGCTGCTCGCCGCCGGCGGTCTGGGCCAGGAGGTCATGGACACCCTTCGACTACGCCGCCCCGGCCGGGGGGTCGCCGCAGGCTTGGCAATCGTGGCGGTGGCCATCGTCCTTGATCGTGTGAGCCGTTCTCTGGCCGAGCGTGACCGGACCAAGCAGATCGACAAGCGATGGGTTTTCGGAGGCCTGGCTGTGCTCGCGGGGCTGGTATTGCTGGGACGAGCGACCGGCTCCATCGAGTTTCCCACGGTGTGGGGGGTCAGAATTCTCGATCCGCTCGATGCAATCGTCGTCTGGGCCCGTGACAACCTTTCGTTCATCACCCGCCCTCTCAACGACTTCATCGTCGCCGATCTCCTGATTCCCATCCGCGACTTCATGCTCACCACGGTGGCGTGGCCGGTCCTGATCTTTGTCACCGCCTGGTTGGCTTGGAAATGGAAGGGCTGGGGGCTTGCCATCTTTAGCGCCGTGGCGCTTCTCATCGTGGGCTTCATCGGCATGTGGGAACTCTCGATCATCACGTTGATCCAGGTCGTCGCCGCGGTGCTGGTCTCAGTAGCGGTCGCGGTCCCTCTCGGCATCTGGGCGGGACGCCGCCCCAAGGTGGAGAGAGTGCTCGGCCCAATCCTCGACTTCCTCCAGACGGTGCCGTCCTTCGTCTACATCATCCCGGTGGTGATGCTGTTCACAGTCGGTCAGGTACCGGGGATCATCGCCTCCGTGCTCTACGCGATCGTGCCCGGCGTCCGTATCACCGCCCTCGGAATTCGTCAGGTACCAAGCGAATCGATCGAGGCGTCACAAACCTTCGGCGCCACCCGGCGTCAGACGATGCTCGGCGTCCGCATCCCTCTGGCCGCGCCAACAATCATGCTCGGGGTGAACCAGGTGATCATGATGGTGCTGGCCATGGTGATCATTGCGGGACTGGTCGGCGGTGGCGGTCTCGGTTTCGAGACTGTCAATGCAGTTACCCGCAACGAGACCGGGCTCGGCTTTGAGGTCGGTCTCGCCATCGTGGCGATGGCCATGATCCTGGATCGGCTCACTCAGGCCTGGGCCGACCGGCTCCAACCCCCCGCCGCCAACTAATCCCGATCAGCGCCAGGTCGGTGGTGGTGAGGCCGATCCGTTGCAGCAGCCCGGGGGCGAGATCAGTTGCGGAGAGCGCGAGGGCTGTTCCCGTCACAAGTCCGATGAGAAGCCAGGTTCTCGCTGGCCGGCCCTGGCGCCGTCGCCAGGCCGAGCCCAGAATCCCGAAAGCGGCGAGAGACGCATAGGCGAGGCCGGCAAGGATCCCGTGCGCGAGGTCGGCCGCAGGCGAGAGTCCCAGCGGTATCGCCAGCACCCCGACCGTCATGAATGCGTTCAAACCGAGAGCGGCCGCGGCCCAGGGTCCCAAAATTGTCCGCATCGGCCACGAGGCCAAGCCCACGCCGAGGGCGAAAGCAGCCAGGCCCACATTCATCAAAGGTCGGGTGTCGGCTCCGATCGCGGCCAGCCGGCTGATCGGGTCGACGATCGGTGAGTAGCCGGGGAGCAGAAACCCGCCTAGGAGCCAGCAGGTGATAAAGACCAGTGGCCCCCAGGCGGAGCCCGTTAGGAGTGCTCGTTCCATCCGGGTGCAATGAAACAGGTTTCGACGCTCTAGTAGCGTTTCGGCCTATGCACTTGCCGGAGCAGAGTCTTTTCATCGCGGGTCGGCGGCTGGACTCGCTGAGCGGGGAAACCTTTGAAACGATCAACCCGGCGACGGGCGAAGTCATCTGCGCGGTCCAGCACGCCGGACCAGAGGATGTCGACCGAGCGGTGAGCTCGGCCCAGGAAGGGTTCCTCATTTGGAAGGAGATGGGCGGCGCGCGAACGAGGCCGCATCCTCAACCGGGCCGTTGCCCTGCTGCGCAAGTACAACGAGGATCTCGCCCGCCTCGAGGTTCTCGACACCGGCAAGCCGTGGCAGGAAGCGGTGGCCGTGGATGTCCTGTCTGGCGCCGACGCGATCGAGTACTACGCCGGCCTTGCTGCATCCGTCCACGGCGAGACCTTTCAACTGGCCAATTCGTGGATTTATACCCGCCGGGAACCGTTGGGCGTGTGCGTCGGCATCGGCGCCTGGAACTATCCGATCCAGATCGCGTGCTGGAAGTCCGGCCCTGCTCTGGCCTGCGGCAACTCGATGGTTTTCAAGCCAGCCTCTCTTACCCCGTTGACCGCGCTTCGCTTGGCCGAGATCTACTCCGAGGCGGGCCTTCCCGACGGCGTCTTCAATGTCGTGACGGGTGATCGCCGGACTGGCGAAGCCCTGGTCGCCCATCCGGGGGTCGCCAAGGTTTCCCTCACCGGATCCGTCGAGACCGGCAAAGTAATCATGGCGTCGGCGGCGGCAACGCTAAAGAACGTGACTCTCGAGCTAGGCGGGAAGAGCCCGCTGATCATCTTCGAGGATGCGCAGCTCGACAACGCGGTGTCGGCTGCCCTCATGGCCAACTTCTACACCCAGGGCGAAATCTGTTCCAACGGCACCCGGGTGTTCGTCCATGAGGACGTGCACGACGAGTTCGTCGAACGGCTTGTGACTCGTACGGCGAAGATGAAGATCGGCGATCCGATGGATCCCGACACACACGTCGGCGCATTGATTTCGGCCGACCACATGGAGAAGGTCCTCGGTTATATCGAGGCTGGCCGTGAGGCCGGAGCCAAGATCCTGATTGGTGGCGGGCGTCCGAGCGATCCGGCCCTGCAGTCGGGCTACTTCGTCGAGCCAACAGTTTTCGATGGGTGCACCGACGACATGCAGATCGTACGCGAGGAGATCTTTGGCCCGGTGATGTCGGTGCTCACCTTCCGCGACGAGGAGGAAGTGATCGATCGAGCCAATGACACGGACTATGGGCTGGCTGCAGGCGTATTCACCAATGACATCCAGCGGGCTCATCGGGTGGTGGCCAGGCTCGAAGCCGGGACGACCTGGATCAACAACTACAACGTCACCCCGATCGAGATGCCCTTCGGCGGCTACAAACAGTCGGGGATCGGACGCGAGAACAGCCTCACCACCATCAATCACTACACCCAGTTGAAGAGCGTGTACGTAGAAATGGGCGACGTCGAGGCGCCTTACTAAGAAAGCGAGAGTCAATGGCGGACGGGTTCCTGGCGGGAAGGACCGCCATGGTCACTGGTGGCGCATCCGGAATGGGCCTGGCGATGGCAGTAGCTCTCGCCTCTGCCGGAGCCAACGTTTCACTCGGCTCTCTTCTGGCCGGAGGACAAAAGGCCGAAGGTGAGGTCGCCCACCTCCCGGGCCAGGGAGAGATGGATCGCGCCATTTCGCAAGTGGCCGAGTACGGAGTCGAGGTCCTCGGACTGCATCTCGACGTGACCTCCGACGATTCGGTCGACGAGTTTCATCAGAGAACCGTCGATCTATTGGGACCTGTCGACATTCTCGCCAATGCCGCTGGCATCACGGCCGAGCAAACCATCGTGGGCCACTCCGACGCGTTGTGGAACAAGGTGATCGAGGTGAACCTCACCGGAACGTATCGGGCGATCAAGCGGGTCCTTCCCGGGATGATCGAACGCAAATGGGGACGCATAATCAATATCGCTTCGACCGCAGCCTCGGTTGGTGCCGTCACCTCCGGTGCCTATTGCGCCTCCAAAGCAGGAGTGGTCGGCCTGACCCGCGCAGTAGCCCTCGAGGGTGCACCGCATGGCGTGACGTGCAATGCGATCAGCCCCACCTGGGTCGACACCAGCTTTGCGAGGGAGTGGATGTCCGACATCGCGGAAAAGCAGGAGCATCGGAGCGGTTCTGAGTATGTGGCCGATGTCGAGAAGTCGAACCCCCAGGGCCGGTTGATTTCCCCGTCTGAAATCGGAGCTCTTGCCTTATTCCTCTGTAGCGACGGAGCCCGCGGAATCACGATGGAAGACTTGCGAGTCTCCGCCGGGAGCCTTTGGTAAATAGCCGGTCAGGGCCGCAGTCACTTTTTCTTTTTTGCCTTGGGGGGAAGGCCGCCGACGTACGCCAGAGACTTTTCGACCCAAGCGGAGGCTCGTTCGTCGCCTTGATGCCAGGCCTTCGGCAAAATCACGTACCCCTTCATCGGGCGGCCTTCCATCGGCTCGAAAGGCCCGGCGCCGTCGACGGCGAGCAGTTCCGCTGCTTGCTCTTCTGGCAGCTTCACCGCGATCCGATCACCAAACAGGCAGAGGAACATGTTGCCGTTGACGAACCCGGCCAGTTGACCGAACATCGGACGCCGGGTGACACCAGGCGCCTCGGGCATGAGGCGGTCGAACAGCTCCTTGTCGGGTGCTCCCGGTTTCGGCATCTTCATGCGATTCCCTTCCTGCGTTTCACCTCGGCGACCACGGCCGGAAGTATTTCGTGGAGGTCGCCGATCACCGCGTAATCGGACTTGGTCACCATGGGTGCGTCCGGATCGGTGTTGATGGCGAGAACCTTCTTCGCGGCCATCATTCCCACCCAATGCTGGATCGCTCCGGAGATCCCACAAGCGACATACAAGCTCGGAGCGATCCGCGTGCCGGTCTGGCCGACCTGGTCACGATGCGAGCGCCAGCCGTTGTTGGTGACAACCCGAGAGCATCCCACCGCCCCTCCCAGAAGGCTTGCCAGCTCTTCCAGGATGGCAAATCCCTCCGCCGAGCCGACACCGCGCCCTCCGCTCACGACTACGGGCGCCGTTGTCAAGGTGATTCCGGCATCAACCGTTACCCGCTTCTCAACCCTGGTCCGCGCCAAAGACTCATCGAGCTCTGGATTGAAGACAGTCACGGTCGAATGGCCAGACCCATCGTGGGCAGGATGGGCATGCGGCGCCACGGTCAACAGTTTGACGAATGCCGTCAGGGTGGCCTCCTCGATCAAGCTTCCTCCCCAGCGAACCCTGGTCACCTCCCAGTCATCAGTCTCTCCATCGCTGCCGGCGTCGACCGTGAGAACATTGGTCGCCAATGGAAGATCGAGCAGGGCGGCCAGATGCGCCATGACCTCATTCCCACGCTCGGTTCCTGCCGCGACCACTGCAGTTGGCATCTCCGCCCCGACTAGCTGGGCAAGTGACTCGGCGATGGCTTCGGGGGCGTAGTCCGAGAGCATGGGGTGCTGGATCGACCACACCGGTTGCACACCATTAACGGTGGTCTCGCCAACCACCACGATTTCGACTGAGCCGAGGGAAAGGCCGAGCGTTATCGCCTGGTGGTCGATCTCGCCTGGGCGGTCACCCAGATAGACCAGGATCCGGCTCATCGCAAGAGACCCAGCTCATCAAACAGATCGACCACGGCTGGAGCGGCGTCAGCGCCCCGACCCAGAAGCTTGGTCGCCGTCTGTTGTTCGGGTGGTGTCCGCAGCGCGCGCATCTGCAAGCCGGCTCCGATTGCAACCGCCGGGCCGGCGTTGCCGACTTCGGCTTTCTTCGCCTTGAGCCTCCCGGGCAGTGTGGGATAACGCGGAAGATTGATCCCTTCCTTGACCGCCAGGATCGCCGGAAGCGGCAGCCGATAGACCTCGAAGCCGGAATCGACTTCGCGACGGGCGACGGCCGAACCGTCTTCGATCTCCAAGCCTTTGACACCGGTGATGATCGGCCGTTGAAGCAGATGGGCCACCCGGATGCCGACCTGATAGCCGCCGGAGTCTGCGGACTCGTTACCGAACAGTATGAGATCGAAGCCCTGCTCGTGCGATTCCAGGTCCTTGATGCGGCTCCCCAGGGCATTAGCCGTCGATTGCGGATCCCATTCCTCGCCATCGGTGGCGATGAGCTCCGCCCGGTCCGCTCCGACCGAAACCGCGTACCGCAGCTGCTCTTCTGCCTCCACCGGTCCCAACGTCAAAACAGTGACGGTTCCCCCGTTCGCTTCGCGGAGACGGATGGCTTCCTCGACCGCGCACTCCTCGTGGGGACTGACCGTGAACGAAAGATGGCGAGCGTCGATCGCCCGTCGATCTTCGGTGAGATTGATGCGAGCTCCGGGCGCCGGAACGCGCTTTACGCAAACCAGGATTCGCACTTGCCAAAGCTCATCTCGTTTGGGCTCATCTCAGTAGGGGCTTCTCAGAGTTGCGCCAGGCTAGGGGGCTCTCCTGGCGACGACTATGTCGTCAGCCTCGAGCACGATCTCCCAATCCTCGTCCGCCAGGACCCGTTCGAAGTCATCGGTCGACTCGCCGAGGACCAGCCGATCGATCACCAGCCAGTCGATGATGGCCGGGTCGGGCGGCGTTTCTACTCCGGTGCCCCAATTGACGACTGTCCACGGGTTGGGAAACGTGAAGATCTCATGGCGGTGCGTGAGATGCGGAACGAGGTTCCACGTTGCTGCCACCCCGTCCTCGGCTTGTGGGTAGGAGATCGCCGCCAGCATGGTCGGGGCACGGGGATTTGGCTGTAACGGCCAGTGGCCGAAGTCGTATGGCGCCGAATAGGGCAGCAAGCCCCAAAGAGCCGAGGTGGCCACAGCCGCCACGGCAACTGCGCCGAGGGCGAAGCGTCGCCAAGCGATCCGCTTTAGCTTGGCGAGTCCCTCGACCAGTGCGAGTGATGCTCCCGCCAGAGGAATGGTCACGTAGTGGACCTGAACGTTGGCGGAAAGGCCGTGGATCGAGAGCATGTTGATGAGGAACTGGGGGAGACCGATCAGGAGGGCAGTGGGGGCCGCCAGCGGTACGAAGGCAAACGGCAGCAGCAGGTCGCGCAGGTAGCCGAGGGCGTCGTGCGCCCTCAGGGCGTCGACCACGAGCGAGGGGTGGCGAACCGCGTTGAAGATGACCTCGAAGGCCCCACTGCCGAGCTCACCGAAGAATCCGTCATAGAACGCCGCCCCGTTGGAGAGGAGCGGGATCATCACCTGGGTCACCAAAAGGAAGTAGAGGAGTGCGGCGCCCGAGGTAATGAGCCCGACCCGGCGGTTTCCTCTGATCCAGACGATGACCCCGACCATGAAAATGGCGAGGGCAACGTCCTCCTTCCAGATCCCGGCCAGGACTAGCCAGATGGCATAACTCCGCCACTTCTCACGGGTCGCGGCGACGTAGGCGAAGAGCAATAGGGGGATCGCCAGCACCTCCGGGTGGAAGGTCTCGTTGATGACCCAGCTCGTCGTGAAATGGGCGAGATAGGCGAGCGCGGGCACCAGCGCATGCCACTGATTGCCGAGCAACTGCACGCCGTAGCGATAGATCGGCACGACACCCAGGGAGACCGCGGCCACCATGAGGAGGTCGAGGAAGTTCGGTCCCGCTCCTATCCAGTAGAAGGGGACCAGGAGCAAAAAACCAAAGTTGGCGTGGTGACCAAAGACTTCGAGTCCTCGGACCGTGATGAAAGAGGCTCCTCGCGACAAGAGCCAGATCGCCTGGTCGAAGATGCCGAGGTCGTAGTCGAAGGTGAAAAAGTTGTTGTGCCGGGCGAGCACCAGCCGGGCCAGCGTCACGTAGAAAGCACTCGTGGCGAGGGCGATAATGACCAACGGCCAGTTCACCGAGCGTTGCCATCGCGCCATGGATCCGAAACCTAAGGCTCTACGCCGTGAATTTCACGGCTCACAGCCTTCGGTTTGCAGCCAACGAGTGCCGGTGTCGGGTTATGGGGTTCCCCACGCTCGCTTCGCGAACCTCTACGGGCCGACTGAGACCAACGTCTGCACTTGGTACGAGGTACCTCCGCTTGATGATCACGTAAGCGAGCCGGTTCCCATTGGGATCGCAGTCGTCAACGACGAGGTATTCGCGGGGAAAGATGACGGCAGTCGCGCCCAGCCAGGCCACGTGGGTGAGCTCTACGTCAGGCAACTGTGATGCACGGCTAGTCCGGAGATCCGGAGCGCACTGCACGGGGCTCGTGCCGGATCCTTTCGGATCAGCGTTTGCGGACCCCGTCTATCGCAGTGGTGATCTGGTCGAAGGTTTAAGTACGTGCCTGCTATCGGATAGACAAGAGTCGCGAATACCGGATCGAGCTGGGCGACGTTGAGGCACCCTCAACCTTCATCCTGGGGTGGTCGAGTGCGCCGTTAGCCGTGGCGGATGAACTGGTTACCAATCGCCTGGTTGCCTACGTGTCGGTCCGTGATCAAACCACCGATCTCGAGCTGGCACGTTTCTGCGGTGACCGACTGTCTCGATGCAGGTCCCGGAATGCTTCACCCTGCTGACCGACATGCCCAAGGCATCGACTGGGAAGATCGATCGCCGGTCATTGTGGTCGAAGCTGACTCCCAACAGAGGCGGATAAGCAGGTTCTGTTCGAACGCTCGGCCACAACTTCACTTACCAAGCAAGAGGCAAGGTGTGGACGCCATCGTTGAAGCAATCGGTTCGGCGGAGTTCCTGGCGGGTCTGCGGTGGGGCGGGACTACCTCTGGCGTGGCGTTGCTGGCCGGTAGCGCCTGGCGCAGATGGCGGAAGGAACCATCGCCTGTGGGTGGTCTGGCTGTGGTCGTGGGCGCACTCGCCGCGATGCCGATCGTACGCCCTCTAACGCGAACCTGTTGGCGGGGTTAGGTCTTCTGCCCTGGCCGGTGCCGCTTTCTACTGGACCCACCGAGTCCCATTGCACCGGTTCTCGCCGCCCTGCCTGGGTTCCTGGTTGGTCAGTCGCTCTGATCTTCCAGAGTCGGGCTGGGCGATTCCGCTTGCCACGGCCGTGATTGCCATTAGCGCCCCGGTCGTCTCCTGGTTCGATGAGAATTCAAGAGATTCTCCCCTCCCGACACTGCTTTTCGCCCTCACCGCCACCGGAGTCTGGGTGACCGTTCCCGACACCGAGGAAGCGTTGGTGCTGCTGGGCGCCGTGGCCGCTCCCACGCTGCTCGCTTGGCCGTTTCGCTTGGTTCGGCTGGGGTCGACCGGAGGCTTATGCGCTTATTGGTCTTCTCTACTGGGTCATCTCTTGGGGTAGCCGAGGACGCGAAGGATCAATCATTGGGGCGGTCGCCGCGCTTGGGATGCTGTTTGCTGCTCCTATCGGCGCTTGGATTGCGGGGAGAAGAGCTGTCAGTACCGCTGGCTGGGTAGGGCTATCCTTGGTTGTTCTTCACGCCGTCGTTGTGGCCACGGTCACGCGCTGGCTGGCGTGAAGACCACTGGAGGCGACGCAATCGCGATTGCAGTCCCAGCCCTAATTGCAGCGATGTTTCTGTGGCTGGTTGTTGAGCAGCCGTCAGACGGGGCTTCTCCAGTAGCCCGCCCACCCGACGATTGGCCACTTATGCTCAGCGACCCTCAATAGAAGCAGTGAGCTCAGAGACCAACTCTGACGTAAATGGAGGCGCCCAAGGGACCGACAGGACAAAGGTGGGCACCCGACTCGCGAGTGCGCCGAGCTGTCGGAAATGCTGGCTGACCAGGTTGGGGGCACGCCAATGGGCCACACGTAGAAACGGGGACAACCGAAACACGGCCTCCGCGGGATCGACCCGATGCGCGTCACGCGAGTGCGCGTCTCGTTCAGATTGGGCGGGGAATGATCAAAGCGGAGAGCAGGCATTCGGCTTCGCTGGGGGTTGGCTTAAGCGTCATTCGGCTATCAGGGCTGGTGCCTGTTGTTGTTCGAGGAAAAGGGCCACAACCGACTTCGATGCATCGTCGCAAACGAAGACTGGATGTACCCCGAAAGCAGCGGACCACGCCATCCATCTCGATCCGCAAGGCATCGTCTGTAATCAGGTGGCCGTCGCCTGAACAGAGAAGGGCGGCCAATGTCGACTTACCCATACCGGGCAAGCCCGCAAAAGCAACGGATCCGCCACCGATCTGAACGCCGCTGGCGTGGAGCACTAAGGAGCCTCGAAGGCCGAGAAGAAACGAGAGGCCCGTCCCACCCACCAGCAGCGGTAATACTTCAGTCCGACGTTGGGTACGGGCAGGCAGGCGAGGTTGGTCTTTGCGGAATCGACAAGCACGTCGCAGGTTCCGTGAAATCTCGTAAGAGATAGCCGGACCCGTTTTGCTGTGGCCGTGTAGTACCGCCGTTTGTCCGTAGTGAATTCAGCCAAGACCGGCCCGCCGGCAGATTCGGTCTCGACAGCACGATCAGGCCCAACCTGCACCCGCACGTCGAACGAGTCGTCCCGAATCCGTTCTCCGTCAAGGTCCACGTCAGATAAGACCTGAAGACCGTGGATCCGGTAGACAGTCCGATCAGCGTTGGTCACTGGGCTTGGACAACTAAAACTCGGCGAGCGGCAGATATCCATCGCGTCCGCCGAGCGCAACTCCGTCCATTTCCACCCAGGCATGGGCGACGATCTCTTGATCCCGACCTTTTACCCCGACGGACCAACGGATGTCGCTTCCTCAACACTCGTCCCAGCAACAAGGACTGACGAAGACAGGTTCCCTGCGCAAAAGGCCAATGTCGCATCACCCGAATCACGTTCTTCAGCTCGCGGCGATCGGCGGCGTCCAGCGAACTTGGGATGCCGGGCTGCAAGGTTGAATCGTTTGACCATTGGAGCCGGACCCCAAGAACCCGGGCCAGAGATGGCAGTCGAACTGTGCGGAGACCTATCTCGATGATTGTGGCGAGTGCAGTCAATCGAACAACAGCAAACAGATCTACCAACGGAAGGTTCCAGGCCCGCGCCAGTATCTGGCCGCCGCGCCTGATCGCGTGGAAACGCCGGCCCAGGGCTGTCATTCCTCCAGGAAGCCACGCTTCTTGGCGTCGTCTAGAAACACTCCCACATCGGATTCTGCCTGCTCGACGGTGATGCCATGGGCATCAACGAGAGCGGCCTCGAGTTGCAGGCGGGTGGCATCTGCGACCAAGCGTTCCCAAAGCGTGGCCCCAGATCCGTTGATACGAAAATAGATCGAGGTCCTGAGGTCGAGCACCACGATTTCGGAATCGACCTTTTGCCAGACCAGATCCTCGGACCGAATCTTCATGGGCCCTCGCGATTCTTAACATCCCCTGAACACACCCTGGACGTTTCGTACCATAGCTGGGTGACGGTGGACCCTTTTATGCGAATGAGCTCGCTTGAGCTCGCTGCTGGCTGGGTGCCGGGATTCGCTCCCAGAAAAATCGAGTCCCAGGTCAACGGTCCACCTCGAGAACCTACCGCGGTTCTCGAGGACATCCTTCTCGATGCACTTCAACAGGGGCGATGCCTTGTCGAGTTTTCGGGAGGACGCGATTCATCGGCAGTACTAGCGGTCGCGGCGAACGTGGCCCGGCGCGAAGGGTTACCCCTTCCCGTTCCGATAACTCGTCATTTTCCGGATGCCGCTGACACATATGAGGCGGAATGGCAAGAACTCGTCGTCACTCATCTCGGTCTCACGGACTGGATACGGCTTGAGATTCGCGATGAGCTCGATCTCTTAGCTCCACTGGCAGCCGCGGGGCTTCGGCGCCATGGTGTCATGTGGCCAGCGACGATCCACACGAAGCCGTTTACCTTCGAACACGCCAAAGAAGGAACGCTAATAAGTGGAGAAGGTGGTGACGAGGTGTTTGGCCCTCGGAGGATTACGCCGCTCCCGAAATTGCTGGGGGTGCTCGACCTCGAAGCCGCGGAATCAAACGTGTCGTGGCGGCGTTATCGCCGAGGCCCATCCGGCGAATCGCCGTGGAAAAGGCAATGCGCCATATGGCCGATAGGCCCTGGTTGCGGCCAAAAGCCCAGGAGGCGTTCTTAGAGACGCTCGTGGCTGACGCACTCATGGAGCCGCTGCAATGGTCCGCGAGTTTACGGCTGCTCCCGTTGCGAAGAGCGTGGTTGACCGGCAAGCACAACCTGTCAGTCCTAGCTGCGCTACATGACGTCCGATACCTGCATCCTCTCATGGACGAGACGTTTGTGACAGCTGTTAGTCGTGGACCACGGATCCTTGGCTACATGAGCCGTACCGACGCAATGCGGGCTCTCTTCGGTCAGTTTCTGCCGAGGGAGATAATCGCGAGGAAAACGAAAGCTTTGTTCAACCAGGCTCACGTCCGCCGCTACACGCGGGATTTCGCCTTATCCTGGGATGGCACCGGCGTCGACGTCTCCCTCGTCGAGCCCAACGAACTTAAGCGCGCTGGAGCACACCCAACGTATCGGCTGCGTCGCTGCCGCTACTGGTCCATGCTTGGTTGGCGAGCGGACCGTCTAGTTCGTGAATTCCAGTTCATCTTCGGGAGTCATCACTGGAAATGTCGCGTCAATAAAACCACCCGCGGCACTTCCTTGTGTCAACTCCGCCAACGAGCCCAATTCGACGATCCTTGGAGATTCGTAGGTTGCCATGTTCACTCCTAACAGTGACTTCCAACCAAACCCTACCACTACTCGGAGTGAGTTCGACCACACACCGCCTCTCCGGGCAGGCGTGCCGTCTGAGTTTCATATTCTGCCGAGCACGATGAAAAAAGGTCGTGGAGAATGATTGAAGATCGTGCCTACACGAGACGCCTTTTCCAGGATTTGACAGCCGGCCGCCAGGTCGAAGCGATGGCACCCCTGAGTCCTGCACAAGTCCAATTGGCGACCTATCACGGACTGATTGGAGTCCTTGCTCATTCGTCCGACCCTGTTTTGAGCGACCCGATCGTGTTTCGCTATCTAGAGATCATCGGACGACAGAGGTTGATGAAGGCGAATCTTCACCGCATTCTTACGTGCTTTCATGAGTCGGGTATACCGGCCGCAGTTCTCAAAGGTCCTTATCTCGCGGCGTCGTATGCGAAGCCGGCCCTTCGTACCTTCAGCGACATCGACCTATTGATTCCTCAGTCACGCCTTGGTGATGCTCTTTCTGCACTACGCTATGACCCCGGGGTGAGAAGTGTTCCCCCAAAAAAGCCTCGAGCCGACAAGCGCGACATTCCCATACACGATCCTTCCGGATTCGTGTTCAATCTCGACCTCCATTGGGATCTGTTCAGCTACACGCAGCTGCTGGGTTGCGCCGATGGTGCGACGTCGTGGGCTTGGGACAACGCCGTTCCCGACCCTGAGCACGAGATAGGACCTCTTTGGCACCTCCCGCCCGAAGTTCGGCTGGCCTTCCTCAGTGCTCACTCAGTTCTTGACCACCGTTTCCGGTTGATTCTCTTTCGTGACCTGGCCGAAGTGACCAGAAACGAAGCAGACTGGGACGCAACACACGACTTCGCCTCGCGTTGGGGGCTCCGTAGCGTTACCCACCTCGCTTTGCGGATTGCGAAGGACGTTGCAAACGCACCAATCTCGGAGAAACGCCTGGTCGAACTCCGCCCTCACGCTCTCATCATGACTGCAGCCGAGGCATTTCTCCGGCGCGCAGATCTGGTCCACTTTGTTGGACATAGCCCGCATCCTCTAAACCTGGCGATCGTTCTACTTCACGACTCACGTTTGGCGCGAATCCGACTGGCGTTACGCGCACCGCTTGCTGTCCCTTCATGGCTAAGCCGAGTTACGTCGGGACAGAACTTGTCCGCTGCTCAGCGTCCGATTATCGGGCGACCTTCCCGGATTTTGCATGTGGTGACCCACAGATGTTGCTCGGGGCGCACAAATGTACGCCAAAGCAATGCGGGACTCGCTGGACAGCGCCGATGTCCAGCATCGAATCGTCACGATTTTTCGTTCCAGATCAGCATCGCTCCGTACCGACGTCGATCTTGCAGTGAGCCACGGCCTTGGTAGACGCTTGGGATTCTCGCCGACGGCTTTGTCCCGTCTCCGTCGAAAGGTGAAGCGATGGCAACCCCGACTTCTGGTGGCTCATGGCGGTGAGGCACTCAAATACGCAGCGTTCGTCACGACGCCACCGGCAAAGCTTGCGTATTACAAAATTGGTACTGCCGAGGAACGACCAGTAGTCCTCTTCCCCGACGTCTCTTTCACCGGTGGTTGGTGAGCCAGGTGGATCTCGTCGCCGGCGTGTCCCAGGAGATGGTCCGAGAAGCTGAAACTGTGTTCGGTGCTCCAAGTCACCGTACGGCGTACATACCGAATGGTCGAGATCCGGCCCTTTCTCGCACCAGACCACACCGACTCAGGAATCACCTGTTCGGTTTCTCTTCGTCGGTCACTTCACTCTGACAAAACGCCCTGAGCACTTCGTTGAGGCCATGGCCAAGTTGCGGGAGCGAGGAGTGGATGTCCAAGGCGTAATGGTGGGCGACGGCCCCTTTCTTGAACCGCTGCAGCGGGTGTCGCCAGACGGAGTCGAGTTTCTGGGATCTCGCACCGATGCGCCTCGAACTCTGGGGAGGCTGACGTGCTCTCGTTCACCTCCATGACGAAGAAAGGTGAAGGCATGCCTGGCGTTCTGATCGAAGCCGGTCTGGCTGGCCTTCCCGCCTATTCCTTCATCCTAGATGTGCCCGGCGCCTGGTGCTGTGATCGAGGACGGCGTTACCGGCATCATCGTTCCTGTCAACGATCTGGCGAGCCTCATCGACGCCGCAGAGCGGTTAGCGAGGAATCCTGACCTGCGAAGAGCGATGGGTGCGGCCGCGAGGCGACGATGTCTGACACTATTCACGCTCCAAGTCGAGTGTGAATTTGTGGCAGGGGCGTTTGGCCGGTCTGCTCGTGGAGGCCGGACGCTGAGTCTCAGTTCGAAGTCCGAGAACGCAGCCAGCGGCGACAAGGTAAGGGTCGCTCATTTGACGACGGTCGATCTCAGCCTCAGATATCTGGTCTTCCCACAGCTCCTCGCAGTACGAGATGCGGGGGGCGAGGCGATCGGAATCAGTGCCCCAGGGCCGTGGGTTGCCGACCTCGAAGCGGCCGGCAACTGGCGACATCCCGCCGCCCTCCTCGACGAGGGGCAAATGAATCTGGCTGATGTGAGGGCGGCGAAGGAACTCTGGCGGATACTTCGTCGCGAATGCTTCGATATCCTGCACACCCATAACCCCAAGCCGGGACTTTACGGCCGGATTCTTGGGCGCCTCGCGGGAGTTCCGGTCGTCGTCAACACGGTTCATGGTTTGTACGCCACCACCGACGACAAATGGCCCAAGCGAGCTTTGGTCTATTCGCTCGAGGCTCTGGGCTTCGCGCCTTCTCCAACGCCGAACTAGTTCAAAGCCGAGAGGACTTCGAACTCGATCAGACGGTGGCGGATCGCACCGCCGTGTCCCGGACGCCTGCCTCCTTTGGCAACGGCGTTGATAGGACTCGATTCGACTCGCGGCGATTTACAGATCGGGATAGGGAACGGACGTGAGTCGAGATCGGTGCTATGGAGGACACCGTGGTGGTGGGGATGGTGGGACGATTGGTAGCAGAGAAGGGATATCCCGAGATGTTCGAGGCAGCTCGGCATCTTGGTGATGGCTTTCTGGTGGTCTGCATCGGACCTGAGGATCCCGACAAGACCGACGGCCTTCCACACGATGTGATCGAGTCGGCTAAGCGGTTTGGTGTTCGCTTTTTGGGTATTGCGGACCGATATCGACCGGCTTTACACCGCCATGGACCTGTTCGTTCTTCCCTCCCATCGTGAAGGATTTCCCCGGGCAGCGATGGAGGCGGCAGCGATGGGACTGCCTGTAGTCAGCCACAGATATCCGAGGTTGCCGGGAAGTAGTTGTAGATGGCGAGAACGGGCTGTTGATTCCGGCTCGGCGATAGTGCTGCGTTAGCCAAGGCCATCGAGCGTCTCGGCTCGGATCGTGATTTTCTCAGAGTTCGAATGGGGGAGGCCGGCGGTGCGACGAGCTCGCAGCCACTTCGATGAGAGCAAGGTGGTCGACATCGTTTTGGACACCTACACGACGGCTCTGGAAGGCGAAGGCATCGCGTGGGTTCACTTCGCAGCTCAAGGAGGCACCGCTGCGATCGGCGCAACCAAGCGACGCCGTCGGCATCGCTGGACTCCATCGCAGACGGAATTGACACTGGATTCCTGCCCCGTTTAGGGACCGTCTTTTTGCACGGTTTCTCTACCACGCTCTCATTCGATGGCACGGCGCAACGGTCCTCGCGGCTGGCTCCCATAGGCCGGTCGGATTCATTGCTGGCGTTCAAAACACCCGCACCTTCTATCGGTACTTTGCAACGAGGTGGGGGTTTCTGGCGCTGATCGCCGCTTTGCCACGGCTTCTTCGACCCTCCGTCATCAGCCAGGTATGGGAGACGATGCGGTATGGACAAAAAGGGGGCGTGTCAGCCGAGCTCTTGTCAATGGTGGTGGATGCCCGCGGTCGGGGTTTGGGCATCGGCCTATGTCTTGGGAAGGCATTCATGGCGACGATGGATCGGACTTCAGTTCCCAAAGTCAAAGTCGTGGTCGGT
>CAVXIT010000008.1:0-34413 GCA_963761985.1 uncultured Acidimicrobiia bacterium | reverse complement strand
GTATCGACGCAGCCAGGGACGCTCTCTCATGGTTATCTTCCCAACTGAGCACTCGTTCAATAAGGAGCCTGATGACTTCTCCCCGACTTCCGTATGGGTTCACCCGCCGCCAGTTCATCGGCCGGGCGATGGCGCTGGGAATCTCTCTTCCCTCGATCGCGGCAATTCTGGCCGCTTGCGGTGGAGGGAAGATGCGGTGACCGAACTCGCGATCGGGACCCCGGCCAGGCCCGTGACTCAACCTCTATTTGGCGATAATCCAGTCATTGCGTCGGGAATGCCGCCCGAAGACGGACCGTTGCGGCTCTACAACTGGGCCGACTACATCAATCCTGACACGATCCCCGCCGCCGAAGAGGCCTTGGGGGTGGAGATCGAATTGACCACCTACTTCAACGAAGAAGAGGCTATCCCGAAGCTCCTGGCCGGCGAGCTCAATTTCGACGTTTGGTTTCCAACCGGCCAATCGGTTCCCAAAGTTGTCGCTGGCAAACTGATTCAGCCCCTGAATCAGGAGTATCTGCCGAACCTGTCCAACGTTTGGCCACAATTGTCCGATCCTTTCTACGACCAGGGGTCGCGGTACACGGTCCCTTACGTTGTGTACACCACTGGAATCGGCTGGAGAACGGACCTCGTCGACGACGCCGACGTGCTCGAACTCGAAAACCCGTGGGACGTGTTTTGGAACACGAAGTACAAAGGGATCACCGGCCTTTACGACGACTACCGCGAGACGCTCTACATGGCGATGATGCGCAACGGCGTGGCAAATCCGGCGGTTGCATCAGCCGAGGAAGTGGATGCGGCTGCGGAAGATTTGATCGAGCTGGTGGAAGCCATGGCGATCAGGTACACGATCGATGGGGCATATGCCGGCATTCCCGAAGGGCGATTCGGGTTGCACGAGGCGTGGTCCGGCGACGTGGTGGCTTCGCAGGGTTACTTCCCCGAGGGCGGGGATCCTTCGGTGTTGCGCTATGTCTGGCCGGCGGCAGTCGGCGAAGGCGTGAGAGCGTCGATCGCCAACGATTGTCTGGCCGTGCTCAAGGGAGCGACCAATCCGGTGCTCGCCCACCAATTCCTCAACTTCATGCTCGACGAGGGCAACGCGATGGAGAATTTCAGTTGGAACGGATACCAGCCACCGCAGAACGGGGTCGACGTTGAGACGCTGGTGGCTGATGAATGGGTGCCGGAGAACGTATCGGCCGCCGTCGTCCGTCCGGAGGATTTCGAGACCGATCGGGCGGTGGTGCCAACCCAGCTAGCTCCCGACCAGGAAGCCATCCTGCTCGATGCTTGGGCCCGCGTCCAGGCTGGCGGCTAACCCGAAGACCCGAAGATGCCAAGCAACGTTCAGGCGGGTGAGAGCCGCGCCATCGGGCTCTCACCTTGGACCTGGAAGGCTTTCGCTTTACCCGGGGTCACCTGGCTGGTCCTTCTCTTCATCGTCCCGCTCTACGGCGTGGTGGCGGTGGCGATGGGGCGGCTCGATCCCATCTTTTTGCGACCCGTTCCCCAGTGGAACCCGCTGCGCTGGGATGCCAGCGCCTTCGTCGAAGTGTTTGGCGAAATCTTTGGGGGCCAACTTGGCACCATCGCGCTGCGAACGGTTGGCTACGTCGCGGCCGCCTCCGTGATCTGTGTCCTGATCGGCTACCCCGTCGCTTACTTCGTGAGCCGCAAGGTCGACAAACACAAAGGCCTATGGCTGGTGGCGCTGCTCGCTCCGTTCTGGATCAACTACTTGATGCGCATGATGGCCTGGGTCAACCTGCTCAGCCCCGATGGACTTGTCAACCGTGGGTTGCAGGCGGTCGGGATCCCGCCACAAGCCTGGCTCGAAGGCCGCCACTCGACAGTCATCCTTGGCCTCGTCTACGGATACATCCCTTTCTTCATCCTCCCTCTGTACGCGGCGCTTGACCGGATCGACCGCCAGGTGCTGGAAGCGGCGCGCGACCTCGGCGCCAGTGCCCGGGCGGCATTTTTTCGCGTCACGCTGCCTCTCTCGCGACAGGGAATCCTGGCCGGTTTGGTGCTGGTGATGTTGCCGATGTTTGGCGATTACTACACCCCCAACCTCTTGTCGGGATCACCTCGCACTCGCATGATCGGCAACCAGATCGACCAATTCGTCAACCAAACCTCGAGCCAGGGCGGTGAGGGGGCGGCGCTCACACTGATCCTCATGGCGGCAGTCGGCATCCTCATGCTCTACTACCTGCGCTCTGTCGCGCAGGCAACCCGCGAGGCGTCATGACGTCGAACTCTGAGAAGGCATGGGGACTCAGGCTGTTCACGCTCGCTTATGTCGCCTGGTCGATCCTTCCGGTGCTCATCGCTGTGCAGTTTTCGTTCAACGCGGGTCGCTCCCGCTCGACCTGGCAGGGTTTCTCCCTGCGCTGGTATGTCGATGACCCCGCGTCGGTTCTCCGCGACGACTCGTTGCGGCTGGCGGCGATCCAGAGCCTGCGCCTCGCGTTGCTGACCATGCTGGTCGCAACCCCCCTTGGGGTCGCCCTGGCCATCGGCCTCGCCCGCTGGAAGGGCAGAGGAGCGCGAGCGTCCAACTTCCTGATGCTGGTGCCGCTGGTGACTCCCGAGATAGTCATGGGCGTCGCCCTATTCCTGGTTTTCGCGAACCTCTACGACTTTGTCGCCCCGGGTACCTGGGCACAGCTCCTCGGGCATGTCACGTTCGCCATCTCTTTTGTGGTCATCATCGTGCGCGGCCGTTTGTTTGCCATAGGTCGCGACTACGAAGAAGCGGCGATGGATCTTGGCGCCTCGCCCCGCCAAGCATTGCGGCGGGTGCTGCTTCCGCTGCTGGCACCGGCCATCTTCTCGTCGCTGGCAATCGTCTTTGCGATCTCGATCGACGACTTTGTGATCAGCCAGTTCCTCGCGGCCGGCGTCGATACGCAGACCATCCCGGTGCGGCTCTATTCCGGCGCCCGCCAGGCCCCGCCGCCCTCGCTCAACGCCCTGGCCACGTTGATGCTGGTTGGAACCCTGACCGCCGTCACGATCGCCGGATTGGTGATGCGGCGCTATGGAGCTCGCGAAGGAAGGAGCGAAGGCGCTCTGACCACGCTAGGCCGGTTCGAGCTCTAGCACCCGCAGTGCATCAGGAGGAAAGACCAGCGACACGGCTGCGCCGCGTTCCAGTTCGATCGAGCCGCGATTGGGAAGCGCCATCTGGACCTCCCCAATCCCTTCGACTTCGACGAGCGCGGCCAGGGTGGGACCCATGTAGATCATCCGGTTGAGTGTCCCGTTCAAAGCGTTCGGCAAGCGGGCCGTTGCGTCCCAACCGATCTGCGGGTTCAATTCGACCCGTTCGGGTCTGATCGAGACCTGGACCTTGCCGTGCGCGTCGATCGCACCCGCTCGCGCTACCAGCTGGTGGCCCCCAACGTCGAGCAGGCAACCGCCGTCGGGGTGGGGGCCAATCACTGTGGCGTCGAGCAGATTGGATAGGCCGAGAAAGTCGGCGACATAGCTGCTTTGCGGCCGCTCATAGAGTTCGGCGGGGGTGCCCACTTGCTCGATCATACCCGCCGACATCACCGCGAGACGATCGGACATCGTCAACGCTTCCTCCTGGTCGTGAGTCACATAGATGAAAGTGATCCCGACCTCCTCCTGCAGCCCTTTCAGCTCCACTTGCAGGGCCTTTCTGAGTTTGGCGTCGAGCGCACCGAGGGGCTCGTCGAGCAATAGGACCGAGGGATTGAGCACCAGGGATCGCGCCAACGCGACCCGCTGCTGCTGGCCACCGGACAGTTGGTGGGGCTTGCGCTTCTCAAAGCCACCGAGACGAACCATTTCGAGCGCTTCGGCTACCCGGCGAGCGTTCTCCTCTTTGGAGGCCGTTTGATATTTGAGCCCGAAGGCAACGTTGTCACCGACACTCAAATGCGGGAAAAGGGCGTAGCTCTGAAACACCGTGTTGACGGGCCGTAAATGAGGGGGAGTGTTCGACATGTCGACGCCGTCGATGAGAACCTGACCCGAAGTGGGCCGCTCGAATCCGGCAATCAGACGCAGCGTGGTGCTCTTGCCGCATCCCGAAGGCCCCAAAAGCGAGAAGAACTCGCCGGGGGAAATTGTGAGATTCAGGTGGTCAACCGCAGTCAATTCCCCAAAGGTTTTGTGCAGGTCGACTAGGGCAACAGCTCCGCCTGACATCGGGCGAGCCTAAAGCACTTAGGAACGAAGCATGCGGGCGAACTCCTCGAGCGTTTCGAGATAGAGATCGATGTCGGCATCCGAATGCTGGACAGAGAGCAGCCACTGCTCGCCTTTGGTCCAAGGGGGGAGGAAGACACCACGGTTGAACTGGGTCAACCAGGCGGCGAGCGAGTAACGACCGTCCACCTTGAGGAACTGCCGGTAGTTGGTGATCCGACGCGGCGAATAGGTGATTGCGCCTTTGGCTCCGAGGTCGGTGACGTATGCCATCAACTCATAGTCCTTGACCAACCGTCGAACTTGCTCGCCCATCTTCTCGGTGGTGTGGGTGAGATGGGTATAGGTGGCGGGCACGAGAACCTCGGTCAGCATCGCCTTGGCTGCGGCCATGCCCAGCGGATTGCCGTTGAACGTACCGACCTGTTCGTAGATCTCGTCGGAGATCAGACTCATTACCTCCTCAGAACCGCCGATCGCGGCCACCGGAAGACCGCCGCCGAGGGATTTGGCGAGACAGATGAGGTCGGGGGTTACGCCGAATCGCACGGTCGCACCACCTCGGCCGATGGTCAACCCGGTCTTGACCTCGTCGAAGGTCAACAGGGCACCATGTGCTCTCGTCAGCTCACGCAAGCCTTCGAGAAAGCCAGGCTCGGGCGGGACAATCCCGCAATTCATCAACACCGGCTCGACAATCACCCCCGCGACCGGACCCTCGGCGAAGATCTCCTCAACGGCGGCCAGATCATTGAAGGGCGCAACCTTGGTCAGCTGCACGATCGCCTCGGGAATCCCGGGAGAGCCGGCTACCGAGCGGGGCCGGTGGTATGAGCCGAGGCCCTCTTCGACCCAGGTTGATACCTGGACCGAGTCGTGGTGGCCGTGATAGCCACCTTCGAACTTGACGATCACGTCCCGACCGGTAAAGGCTCGCATCAAATGGACGGCATCCATCGTTGCCTCGGTGCCGCTATTGCCGAAACGCCACAGAGGGAGGCCATAGCGAGCCGCCAACTCTTGCGCGACGATCATCGCGTCTTCAACCGGCTGGGCGAAGTGGGTGCCTTTGGCCAGGCGTTCGTTAATGGCCTTAACGATCGCCGGGTGGGCATGCCCGGCCAGCATCGCTCCATAGCCACCGTGAAAGTCGACGTATTCGTTGCCGTCCACGTCGATAACTCGTGACCCGCGACCGGAATCGATCCAGATGGGGTGCGGCTCGGAGATTTGCCAGCTCGAGGTGACGCCGCCGGCAAGGTTCTGTTTCGCGATCTCGGTCATCTCGGCCGACCGCGGCATCTGCCGGCGGAAGCGTTCCGATTCGCTGGCGATGATCCGATCGAGATTCCTGGTCTCGGTGAGATCTAAGAGGGAACGGGTGGTGGCAGGTGACGCCACCATGAGGGACTCCTTTGGTTATCCACGATGACTCTATCAGGTAAACTGAACGCCCGTTCAAGAAACTAGGATATTTTCATGCACGCCCCCATCGATCAAGCGGCAATTGCCGATGTCCTGGCTCCGTTCGGTGAAAGCCGGACCCTGCCGGCGGCCGCCTACCAGTCCCAGGATCTCTTCGACTGGGAGCGCGAGCACATCTTCAACCAGCAGTGGGTCTGCCTTGGTCGAAAGGACGATTTGCTCGACAAGATGCAGGTGCGATCCCTAGACCACGGCGGCGAAACCATCCTTCTCGCCCGTGACGACCTGGGCATCGTGCGCGGTTTCTCCAACGTTTGCCGGCACCGCGGCCATCCGTTGGTCGAGGTCGGCGACGCAATCGACGTGCGGTTGATTCGCTGCCCCTATCACTCTTGGTCCTACCGCCTCGACGGCAGTCTCCGGGCAGCTCCGACCCTCACCCAGAGCCCCAACTTCGACATGTCTGCCTGGCCGCTGATGAATCTGCGGGTCGAGGAATGGCTCGGCTGGATCTTTCTTGATTTGAGCGGAACCGCTCCGTCGTTGGAAGACACATTCGGAAACCTCGCCGAGGTCCTTACGCCTTACGAGCCGGAGCGGCTGCAGATGGTGACGCGCCACTCCTACGAGATCGCGGCGAACTGGAAACTGGTCGTCGAGAACTATCACGAGTGCTACCACTGCACCTCGATCCATCCCGAGCTTTGCCAGGTGACCCCGCCCGATTCCGGTGAGGACATTGCTCCCACCGGACTTTGGTGTGGCGGAACGATGATCCTGAAAGACCACGCCGTCACGATGTCGCTGACCGGCGCTTCCCAAGGCGTCAACTTTCGCGGATTGCGGCCCGGCCAGGACCGAGAGGTGCTCTATCTCGGCGCCTACCCGAACCTCCTGATCAGCCCGCATCCGGACTATGTGATGACGCACCGCATCGTCCCGCTCGCCCCGGGACGCACCTTCATCGAATGTGATTGGCTGTTCGCCCCGGAGTCGATTGGCAAAGACGGTTTCGATCCGGCCTATGCGGTCGACTTCTGGGACATCACCAATCGCGAAGACTGGAACGCGTGCGAGAACGTTCAGCGAGGATCAGCCAACCGCGGATTTCGTCCGGGCCCGCTGAGCCCGTGGGAGAGCACCAACTACCAGTTCCTCAACATGGTCGCGCAGGCGTACCAGGGCGAAGCGGTCCGTCCCCCGCTCATGCCCGAACCCTCAACCGCCGCCCGGGTGTAGGCTGTTGCGCGCTTGTCCAACAACATCTAGAGTGGGTTGGTGATCCATACCACTCCGTTTCATCCGCGGGTGCAGGCGGCCAACGAGACCGGGCTGTGGAGTCATTGGGCCGGCTATCTCGTCGCCGAGAAGTATCAGATGGCCGAGAAGTTCGAGTACTTCGCCATCCGCAACGCCGTTGGCGTTTTCGATACCTCCCCCCTCTACAAGTACCGGATCACCGGAGCAGACGCCGAGAAGTTCCTGAGCGGCGTCCTCGCCCGCAACATTCAGAAGTGCTTGCCCGGCCAGGCCCATTACACGATCTGGTGCGACGACAACGGCTACGTCGTCGAGGATGGCGTCATCCTCCGTCTGGCCGGCGACGAGTTCCTTCTCACCTCCGCCGATCCCAACCTCGCCTATTTCCGGAACCTCGTTGGTTACGGCCGGGTCGAGATCGAGGAAGTCACCGACAACATTTGCGCTCTCGCCGTCCAGGGACCCCGGTCGCGTCAGGTCTTCGTCGTCACTTGCCCCCGACATGGAAGGAATTCGATATTTCCACCTGGTCGACGCCAAGATCGGCAACGCCCCGGTGACGATTTCTCGCACCGGTTTCACCGGCGATCTGGGTTACGAGGTCTGGGCCGATGCGTCCGACGCCCTCTCGGTATGGGATGACATCATGGAGGCCGGTGACGGCCATGGGATTCTCCCCTTTGGCCAGATCGCCCTTTTGATGGCCCGGATCGAAGCCGGCCTGCTCCTGCTCAAAGCTGATTTCGAGTCGAGTCGCTACGCCTGGAACGACGAGCACCGGTCCACGCCGATCGAACTTGGCCTGGGCTGGATGCTGCGGGATCTCGAGGACGACCGCTCCTTTATCGGCCGCAACGCAATCCGGCGCGAACTCAACGAACAAACCTCACGTTGGAAACTCGTCGGCCTCGTGGTCGATTGGCACGACTACGACAACATGTACAACAACGCGGGCTTGGTCCCGCCGAAGGACCATGTCCCGATCACCGAGGAATTCATGCTCTATGACGCCGACTACCAAAGGGTCGGATACGCAACGAGCTTCATGTACTCACCCGTCCTGCAAAAGCACATCGCGATTGCCCGGGTGAAGCCCGAGCTTGCCAAACCCGGAACAAGGGTGGACCTCGAGGTCACCGTCAATCACCGCTACGAGCGGGTCGGCGCCGAAGTAGCCCGGCTCCCGCTCTACAACCCCCCCAGAAAGACTGCCTAATGAGTCAGCACAGATGAGCCAGCCCAGCCAAAGAAAATACGACGCCATCGTGGTAGGTGGGGGACACAACGGCCTGGTCAACGGCGCTTATCTCGCCAAGGCCGGGCTCGACACACTCATCATCGAACGACGTCATCTCGTCGGTGGCGCCGCCATCACCGAAGAGTTGAAGCCCGGCTTCTGGTTCACCACCTTCTCCTACGCGTTGAGCCTGCTCCGGCCCGACATCATCCACGAGCTGGAGCTGCCCAAGCACGGGTTCATGCCGCTTCTGATGTCGACGTCCTTCGCCCCGGGTGAGGATGGTGACTACCTCCTCTTCGGTCAGGACCATCAGCTCAACCTGAAAGAGGTGTCGCGGCATTCGAAAAAGGATGCCGATGCCTACGACCAGTACGAGCACGACATCTCGCGTGTCTGCCAGGCCCTGAAGCCCCTGCTCGACAACGTTCCACCAAACCTGTTCTCGAAAGACCCAGAAGAGCTGGTAGCGATGTCCGCCCTCGCCCAGCACATGCGCGATCTCGAGCCCCGGGTGCTGCACAACGCGGTCCGGCTTCTCACCGGGAGCGCGGCGGACTTTCTCGATGATTACTTCGAGTCGGACCTGCTCAAGGGCTACCTCGCCTCCTCGTCGATCATCGGGACCAAGGTCGGACCTCGATCGCAGGGCTCCGGTCTTGTGTTGCTCTATCACAACATCGGCGAGCACGACGGTGTCTTTGGATCTTGGGCCTTCCACAAAGGTGGCAACGGTGGCTTCACCCAGGTGCTGGCCCGAGCGGCGCAGTCCTTCGGAGCCGAGATCATCCTCGAGAGCCCGGTCAGCACCGTCACCACCTCGAACGGAAAGGTCACCGGCGTCGCCCTCGAGGATGGAACGGAAATCGCGGCCGACATCGTCGTCAGTGCGCTCGACCCCCGGCGCACCTTCCTCCAACTGGTCGATCCGCGCGAGCTTCCCTCCGACCTGGTGGAGAACATCGGCCGCTTCCGCTTCCAGGGGACATCGGCCAAGGTGAACTTTGCGCTCGATGGGCTGCCGAAGTTCCCGGCTCTCGGCGACCGCGGTGACCAATACCGGGGCTTCATGAACATCGGCCCATCGATGGACTATCTCGAGCGGGCTTACGACGAAGCCAAGTACGGCTGGTACTCATCCCGGCCTTACATCGATTGCGCGATTCAATCGACGATCGATCCCGACATGGCGCCACCCGGCAAGCACGTGATGAGCTGTTTCGTCCAGTACGCCCCCTATCACCTCCGCGAGTCCGATTGGGACTCAGAGCGCCAGAACCTGGGCGATACGGTGCAACGAACGCTGGAGGGCTTCTTGCCCGGGTTCTCCGACCTCGTTCTCCACCGCGAAGTGGTCACCCCCCTCGACATCGAACGGGTGGTGGGCTTGACCGAAGGAAACATCTTCGCCGGAGAGTTCCTTGCCCCGCAGATGTTCTTCTTCCGCCCGGCCCCAGGCTGGAATCAGTATCGAACGCCGATCGATGGGTACTACCAGTGTGGCTCGGGCACGCATCCGGGGGGTTGCGTGATGGGAGCGCCGGGCAAGCTGGCCAGCCAGCAGATCCTCAAAGATCGCGAAAACGGAAACAGCGTCATTTGAGCTACCGGTTCTCGGCCGAGGATCGTGAGATCCAACAGCGTGCTCGTCATTTCGTCGACGAGGAGTTGATCCCGTGGGAAGTCCACGCCGAGATGCACGAGGGCGAGATCCCCGACGACGTGAAAGCGGGTCAGGAGAAGTTGGCTCGCGAGCTCGGGCTGACGGCGATCAACCAGCCAGTCGAACTCGGCGGCCCCGGCTACACGATGAGTCAGCAGGTTTTGATCATGGAGCAGGCGGGCCGGGTCACCAACGCCCTGGGGTGGATCGTGTCGACTCCCCCCTCATGGTTGCCTGAGGTGGCGTCTCCACACCAGATGGAGCGGTGGGTCATGCCGACAATCGCCGGGGAGTTGACCGAGGCGTATGCCATCACCGAAGAGAACGCGGGATCGGATGTCTCGGCGCTGGTTTCGACTGCACGTCGCGACGGCGACGAGTACGTCCTGGATGGCGTCAAGTGGCACGTCACCTCCGCCAACCTTGCCGATTATCTGTTCTTCCAGGGAGTGTTGACTGAGGGCCCCCGCGCCGGCGAGCACGCCTTCTTCTTCGTCGACCTGGACACGCCCGGAATTCGGCATGTCCGCACTCCGGCCTACACCCACACCTACGCCCATCACCATTGGGAGATCTCTTTCGAAGGCGTGCGGGTGCCCGCCGCGAACCTGATCGGCGCCGAAGGTGACGGGATGTCGTTCGCCCGGGAGTGGTTTCGCTTTGAACGCCTGATGATCGCGGCTCGTTGTTGTGGGGCCGCCGAACGGCTCATCGACGAGATGACTGCGTTCGCGGAGCAGAGAACGATGGGGGGAAAGAAGCTCGCCGATCATCAGGCGATCGAATTCATGCTCGCGGATTCGCTCACCGAGCTCTGGGGCTCTCGACTCATGACCTATCAAACCGCAGACGAGGTGGACAACGAGGTCGATATCAAGTTGCTACACGCCCACGCTTCGATGGCGAAGCTCACCGCCTCGGAGATGGCTAATCGGGTTGCCGACCGGGCCGTGCAGATTTTTGGAGGTCGTGGCTACATGCGCGAGAACGTGGCCGAGCGTTTCTGGCGCGAATTGCGCGTTGACCGGATCTGGGAAGGGGCGTCGGAGGTGCAGCGGGCGATCATTGCCGACCAGCTGCGGAAGCGCGGCACCGGGATCGCCAAGTAGCGATGGCCAAGTAGCAGTGGCCCGGATGACCCCCGCCGAACGGCGAGACGCCATCGTCTCGGCTGCCCTGGCGGTGGCGCTGCGCAAGGGTCTGGGTGCCACCACCGTCCGCGACGTCGCCACCGAGATGGGGACCTCGAGCGGCCTCATCCATCATTACTTCGACTCGATGGACGAGGTTCTCGCCGCCGCCTTCGACCGCGCGGCTAGTCAGGATCTCGAAGCCGTAGAACTCGCGATGCAAGATCAGGAAACTCCGATCGCGAAGGTCCAGGCTTTTTTCGCCAACTATTCGATCTCGGACAACGAATGGGCGTTTCAACTGTGGCTCGACGCCTGGGCCGAAGCGAGCCGCCGTCCCGCCCTCCGCGCCACGTCGGAGCGCCTGAACGTCTCCTGGCAACAGCTCTTGGCGACGACGATTAAGAACGGCGAGTTCGACTGCAACGATGCCGACGCCGCCGCCTGGCGAATCCTCTCCCTCCTCGACGGCCTGTCGCTGCAGGTCGTCGCTCATCGTTCGACGATCGCCAGGGCAACCGTGACCGAATGGATCATGAGTTACGCCGAGTCGGAACTCGGGCTCAAGCCGGGGACGCTGGCTGACACTGCGGGCACCAGTAAGTGACGCGCTCGAAGTCGTAGCTCGCCTGGTCGGCCTTGCGAATCTGAGCGCCACACCGACGGCAGGCCAGCCGCCACCGGTCAGCTACCCAGCGTTCGTGACCCGGCCGGGGGTCACCGGTAGTTACTTGCCGGCCGATCTCCCGGTTCGCCTCCATCAGCTCTTTCATGCGATCGACCAGACGGGCGGGATCGGCCACGTGACCCATGGCAGTCCAGGGATTAAGCCTTTCGAGGAAGCAGACCTCGGACTTGAAGATGTTGCCGGGGCCGGCCATCACCCGTTGATCGATAAGCATGGTCCCGACCTCGCGCTCGGGATGGGTGCCTAGTCGTCGAAGTGCCTCGGTTCGGTCCCAGTCGTGACCCAACACATCTGGCCCCAGGTGGCGGAGTCGCTGTGCTTCCGCGCTGGTTCGGATCAGCTCGCAGATCGCTAGCCGAAATCCGACCGCAACTGCATTGGCGGTTTCGATTGCTGCTCGCACCTGAAACCCTGGGCCGCGCCACCGCTCGCCAGGTCGATAGAGGTGCCAGGCCCCTTCCATTTTGAAATGCGTGTGAAGAGTTGCTCCGGCGTCGGTTCGCAGGAGGATGTGCTTTCCTCGCGCCACAACTTCGGTGACTGTCTGCCCGGAAAGGTCGACAGTCGAGATACGTGGCATCCGCAGGTCGCTCTTGACGATGACTTCGCCAGCCAGCGCTTTATGAAGCCGGCGGGCAGCGACGAGAACTGTGTCTCCTTCAGGCATGTTGGCGGGCGACGCGAATGATCGACTCCGCCGATCGATCGATGTCCTCGCCGGTAGTTGACCAGTTCGACACCGAAATCCTCATCAGTCGCCGGCCTTTCCAAGTGGTGCCGCCGAGCCAGCATGTGCCCTCCTCCTGCACGTCCTTGATCACAGCGTCGGTTTTCTCGTCGCCGCCAAAGCCGGCCAACACCTGGTTGAGCACGACTACGTTGGCGATTTCGACGCCGCCAGCTCGGAGGGCGTCGGCAAACCTGGTTGCCAACTGACAGCATCGCTCCACCATCTCGACGATGCCGCTCCTGCCTAGTTCTTGTATCGCCGCCCAGGTTGCGAACCCCCGCGCTCGGCGAGACGAGTCGAGTACCAGGTCGCCCATGACGGCGCCTCCGGCTCCGACCAGATAGGCAGCGTTATACCCCACCGCCGCACTGTGGATTAGCGGGTGCGCGCAAATGGCGTAGCCCGAGTCGTAAGGCACATTCAGCCACTTGTGCCCGTCGGTGGACCATGAGTCGGCCAGCTCGACGCCGTCGACGAGATGCTTGAGTTTCGGGCTCGCGGCAGCCCAAAGCCCAAAAGCACCGTCGACGTGCACCCAGGCCCCGATCTCCCGCGCTGCCTCGCAAACGCGACGGATCGGGTCGCTCGCTCCGGTGTTGACATTGCCGGCTTGAAGGCAAACGACCGTCGCAACGTCCGAACTAAGTCGTTCGAGCATCGCCTCTTCGATCACTGCACCGTTGCTATCCGTCGGCACCTCTTCGATGGCGCCGGTTCCGATGCCGAGCAGGCGCAGCGCGCGATCGACCGTGGCGTGCCTTTCTTCCCCAGCAAGGACACGCAAAGCCGGCGCACCACCAAGTCCCTGCGCGCCGACGTCCCACCCGCGATCAGCGAGAAGCTTCTGGCGGGCGGCGGCGAGAAGGATTGTGTTGGCCTGCTGAGTGCCGGTGGCGAATCCAACCGACGCGGTGGCAGGAAGCCCGAGCAGCTCCTTGAGCCAGGTCCCGGCGGCTTCCTCGGCCACCATCGCCGCCGGGGATAGGGCCGGCGAGAAACTGTTCTGGTCCCAGCCGGCGGTGACCATGTCGGCCGCCGTCGCTGCATCGAGCGCCCCGCCGATGACGAACCCGAAATAGCGCGGACCGACCGTCGCCACGAGCCCAGGGTCGGCGGCTTTGGCGAGCGCCTCGAGCACCTCGATCGGATCTGAAGCACGCTCGGGAAGCTCCCCCAGCAAGCCAGCCCGTAGTTTCTCGAGGTCGGGGCTGCGCCCTACCGGACGGTCAGCTGCCCCTTCGCGGAACGCGGCCGCGATGTCTGCGGCCCTTCGAAACAACTCTCTGCGATCGCTCACCTAGCCTCGCCTCCTCATATCCAGATTGAGCGATTCTGCCGCACTTTCGAATTGAGCCGGCGAGCCCGGGCCGTTGGAAGGACCTGGAGCGGCTGGCGGGTGAACGCGGCTTCTACAGCGGTTGCTGGTGCATGTGGTGGCGAATTAGCGCTCAGGAGTGGAACGAACGCCACGGCGATGGCCTGCGATCCGAGCTGTCCTCGCTGGTCGAAGAGGGAGATGAGCCGGGCCTGCTTGCCTACGACGGTGAGGATCCCGTCGGGTGGGTGGCCGTCGCCCCTCGAGCTGAGTATCCGCGCCTTGATCGATCATCAAAGCTCAAGCCCGTCGATGACGCGCTCGTCTGGTCGGTCACCTGTTTCTACATCGATCGCCATCATCGGCGACAGGGAGTGGCAACGGAGCTGCTGCAGGCGGCCGTCGACTATGCCAAGGCGCAGGGCGCGGAGATCGTGGAGGGATATCCGATAGATGTCTCTAGCCAAAGAGCAGTCACCAGCGCGGGAATCTTTACCGGCACTCTCGCCATGTTCGAAGAGGCGGGCTTCCGCGAGGTAATCCGCCGGGGCGGCCGTCCCATCGTTCGTTTGGCGATCCGGTGATCACCCGGCTCGATGCAACCAAGTTCGCTCGCACCGTACGTGTCCTTGCCAAGGAGGACAAGGCGCTGGACAGCATCGTCAGGGAGTTTGGTTTGCCCCAGTTCTGGCAGCGACCCGCCGGTTTCCAAAGTCTCGTCCTTTTCATCCTCGAACAGCAGGTGTCCCTGGCGTCAGCCGCCGCGGCCTATCGCCGGATCAAGGATCGCCTGGGACAAATGGAACCCGAGTCGCTGCTGGCGGCCACGGTTGATGACTTGCGCGCTGATGGTGTCTCGCGACAGAAAGACCGTTACCTGCGTGAACTCGCCTCGGCGATCGTCGAAGGTCGGCTCGACCTGGACCGACTTTCGGACGAAGGCGACGACGAGGTGCGCCTCAGTTTGATGGTGCTTCCGGGAATTGGGCGCTGGACCGCCGACGTCTATCTCCTGGCCTGTTTGGCCCGGCCGGACATTTGGCCGGTTGGAGACCGCGCTCTTCAGGTCGCGACCGCGGAAGCGTTGGAAATGTCTGAGATTCCCAACGCAATCGAACTGGACGGCATCGGTGATCGCTGGAAGCCAAATCGGGCGGTGGCAGCGCGACTCCTCTGGCACGGCTATCTCGGTCGCCGGGGACGGGCCGAGACAGTCGTAATTTTTTGAGGGCGGTTTAGCCCGCCGACTGGACGAGCCGGGCGAACTGCTCCCAGGTCAAACTGATCGGGATCTGCTTGTTTGCTGGCAGCCAATCGACGCTGCCTTTGCTAACCCGGAGCTCGCCCAACTTGGCACCGTCAGCCTTGATGGTGAACCGAACGTCCTTATGGAGCACGACCTTCGGTGGAAGCTCGACCTCGATTGCGTGCGTTGCCATCCTGCTGCCTTTCTCGCTCCAGCGGGCCCTGATCAAACCTGAGGTTTCCGTGGTCGCATGGCCACGAGAATCGCCTTCAGAATAAGGTCTAGCTGGCGATCTCGACTCCCGAGAGGGTGAGGGCGCGGTCACCGAGAGGGGCATCTAGCTCGGCAACGACGATCCGTTCAACGGCGATTGCAATGCAGGTGGCAGCAATGTCACCGACCCCGCGAAAGATCCTGACGTCGACACTCGTGTCAGTCTCGGTGACTTCGACACGGTCGATGACATCACATGGCTCCACACCCATCTCCACCCCAAAGCGGACTTCGTTGCCTTCGGTGCTGATGACCCGTGCCTCGGTGACCGGTTGCGGGTTGATGGCGTTGCCGGTCGGCACCGTGATCTCCGGATCCCCAGCAGAAGTTGTCGGGGTGGGTTCGTTCACATCGCTCCCACCTGAGCCGCATGCGGCCAAGACAAAAAGGGCGACCAGAAGTATCGATATGTATTTCATGATGCTGGTTGGACGACGCCATTTCCTCCCTTGGTTCCCGTGGTTAGAGGGCGACGACAAAGCCCACCTGCCGACCGGCGATATCGGCCGACACGAGTTTGGCTCCGATCAGCTCGCCCAGGGGAAGGTCGGACCCGCGGCAGTGAGCCGTGACCGGAGGATCCTTGAGCTGGATCATGCCGCCGGTTTCCGTCAGCTCCACCACAGCCGCCTCGAAGACCTCGCCGAGATGGCGTTCGAGGACGGCGGCCTCGAGCGTGCTGACGATCCCAGCCTCGTATTGCTGGGCCTTGCGAGTCGTTCTCTCCATGATTTCGGGCAACTCCGGAAGTCCCCGATAAGCCCAGTCGGGGACAGCAACACCCATCGATGAAGCAAGACACACCTCGCCGACATAACGGTCGACCAGACGTCGCAGCGGCGCAGTGGTGTGTGCGTACTCTGCGCCAACGCCGGCGTGTCCGGCGTTGGTCGGCACCTCGTCATCGAACACTGCATAGCCCGAACCGCGCAAGAGGGACGCGGCGGCGTTAAGCAGGGCAGCCTCGGCGGGAACGTTGGGATCGAGGTTTCGAACCAGTTCGGCAAACGAGGTCCCCTCATCCCAGCGGACCCCGAGCGCCTTGGCCGTAAGGCGAACTCGCTCAATCTTTCTCGGACCCGCGCGAGGCAGTGTTCGCAGCACCCCGATCTCCGCCTCCAGCATTACCTCAGCTGCGGCCTGCCCGGCCATGAGCGAGATCTGGGCGTTCCATCCCTCGACCGGAAGCGGTGCCCGGAGGAACAAGTGATATCCGTCTTCGTCCTTCTCCACAACCTGCTCGGGGAGAGGAAGGCTGATACCTCCGAGCCGGGCTTCGCGCTCCTGGCGAAGGATGCCCACCTCCTGCAGCAATATGAGGGACTCGGACGCGGTGCCGTTGTCGATCCGTTCTTGGGCGTTTTGGTAGCTCAGCTTTTCCCGGCTGCGAACCAGTCCGCGGGTGACGGAGACCTCGGTTCCTTCACCGTCAGCCTGCAGGATCATTTCCCAAAGCAGGGCCGGTCGAGTCTGATCGGGGAGCAGGCTGGCCGCATCCTCTGAGAGTGCAGGCGGATGCAGCCGGGCGTTCTGGTCGGGGCTGTAAAGCGTCTGTCCCCGCTTGCGCGCTTCTCGATCGACAGGTCCGTCGGCAGCAACAAATGCGGCCACATCGGCAATCGCATAGATCACTCGAAAGCCCCCGTCTCGGCGTTCCAGGTAGAGCGCCTGGTCGAGATCCATCGACCCAGGCGGGTCGATCGTGCAGAACGGGATGTCGGTCCGGTCGACCTCGGGCAGGCGGGGGTTGGCCGCGGCCGCCGCGGCTTCTTCGATCACATCGGCGGGGAATTCCGTCTCGATCTCGAGGGCCCGCCGAAGGTCGTCGAGGGCAGAAAAGATCGCCGCATTGGCAACCGATCCAAGGCGGAGGAAGCGGGCGGGCACCAGAACACCCTACGACGGTGCCTTCTATCCGAGCCTTGCATGCCTCGCCTTCTACTCTGGGCTCATGACGGCGGTGGCCAATCTGCAAACCATCGACGATGCGCTTTCGGAACTGACCGCCCGCAAGCACCTCTGGGCTCAGGGCTCTCTGGCCGAACGCATCGAGCTGCTCGAGTCCGTGGTCAGGAGGATGGACTTCGCCGCCGAGCGCTGGGTCGAAGCGGCGGCCGCCGTCAAACAGTTCGACGACGACACCCCGGCCGCGGCTGAAGAGTGGTTCTCCGGCCCTTTCGCGATCATTGCCGGCGTGCAAGCTTTTGCTGAGTCTCTGCGTCGATTAGCCGCAGGCAAGACGACCTACTCACGTGGCTCCGTGCGAAAGGGAGCGGACGGGCGGGCGATCGTGCGAGTCCTTCCCTTCGATTGGTACGACCCGATCCTCCTTTCCGGTTACTCAATCGATGTGTGGATGCAGCCCCACGTAACCCCGGCCACTCTGGCCGAGAACACCGCGGCCGCCTATCGCATCCGCCCAAAGCCTGGCGTGTGTGCGGTCATGGGGGCGGGCAACGTCGGATCGATACCGGCTCTGGACGCGCTCTACAAGCTCATCGCCGAGAGCCAGGTGGTCGTTCTCAAGATGAGTCCGGTCAACGACTACCTCGGACCGCTGCTCGAGGAAGTCCTCATCGATTTCATCGACAAGGGCTATCTCCGCATCGTCTATGGAGATGCCGAAACCGGCCAGTCCCTGGTGGAGCATGAGTTGGTGGACACCGTCCACATCACAGGCAGCAGGGAGACGCACAACGCCATCGTTTGGGGTAAGGGCGCTGAGGCCGAAAGACGCCGCGCGGAAGGCCAACCACGGCTCGAAAAGCCGGTCACCAGTGAGCTGGGCGGCGCCAGCCCGATCATCGTCGTCCCGGGTCCTTGGTCGGAGGCTGATTTCCGTTATCAGGCCGAGCAGATCGTCACCGCCAAGTTGATCAACGTCGGTTACAACTGCATCGCCCCCCAGGTTCTGATCCTCGCGGAGGGATGGGATGGCTCGAGCAAGCTGGTCGAGGCGATCGGAGAGGTCATCGACGAGCTCGAGCCCCGACACCCCTACTACCCGGGAGGAGAGGAACGGCGTATCCGCATTGCCAGTAGTCCTGGAGCCGTCACCGTTGGCGGCTTTCCCACAACGATTGTGCCTGACGTCACTGACAGCAACGATCCGGCTTTCAAGTCCGAATACTTCTCTCCGGCTCTAGCGGTCACCCGGCTGCCGTTCACAGATCCCGCCTATTTCTTGCAATCGGCGGTGGCTTTCGTGAACAACGTCCTCGAGGGATCGCTCGGAGCAAATTTGATCATCCATCCCAAGACAGCTGACGAGTTCGCCCCGCACCTCGAAGCCGCCATCGCCAATCTGCGTTACGGCGCGGTCGCGGTGAACTGCTGGAGTGCGGTCAACTTCCTTCTGCCGCGGGCACCGTGGGGAGGCTTCCCCGGGCACACCGTCGAATGGGTCGGGAGTGGAGTTGGTTTCGTCCACAACGCCCTTTTCTTCGACCGTCCGGAAAAGACAGTCGCCCGCGGTCCCTTCGCCCCGATGCCCAGGGCGTGGACGCAAGGCGAGATGCACCTTTCGCCCCCGCCACCCTGGGGGCTCACCTCTAAACACGGCACCGAAGTCGCCCGTCGCTTCACCCGCTTTATCGCACGTCCCCGGTGGCAGGCCCTGTCCGGAGTGGTAGCTGAGGCGCTCAAGGGTTGAACCCGACCGAGCTGGAAGCCCTCATTCGGGCGCGCTGGAACTTCACTGATCCCGCAAGCCTCACTCAAAGCGATGACTGGGATGGCTGCTGCCACTTCCGGCGGCGAGCAGCTGATCTGGCAAACGCAGATAGCCCGCGCGCTCGGGCTGCAAGGTCGCTTCGACGAGGCAAACGCGATGCTCGACGAAATTCGCCCGGCCTCAGATCATCACGTGCTGGCGCGCATCGCAATCGAAAAGGGTCGGGTGCTCAACTCGAGCGGCGATCAGGCTGCGGCGCGTCCCTTCTTCGAATTGGCACTCGAGGACGCGGAGTTGGCAGGAACTGAGAGCCTGGCGGTCGATGCCCTGCACATGCTGGCGATCGTCGCATCGAGCTATCTCGAGGCGAAACGACTCGGCGAGGAAGCACTCGCGCGAGCCGAGTCGAGCTCCGACCCAGACGTTCGCCGCTGGCGCGGATCGATCCTCAACAACCTCGGCTGGGCCCACTACGACGAGGGGCGTCTCGCCGAAGCGCTCGCATGTTTCGAAAAGGCACTGATCCTGCGCGAAGAGGAGGGGTCGCCGGCCTCGATCGAGCACGCCCGTGAGGCCGTCGCCGCGACCAAGCGCGCTCTAGGCGCCTAGTAGCGAACGCTAGTTACGCTCAGCTTTCAGCGAAGAAAAGAAGGAAAGAATGACCATTCCTCGCGACCACGTTGGCTGGATCGATCTGGCTTCGACGGACCAGGACGCAGCCAAAGAGTTTTACTCGAAGCTCTTCGATTGGGAGGCGCGGGACGAGCCGCTGCCCGACGGGGGCTACTACACCAACTTTGCCAAGGACGGGAAGGCCGTAGCGGGCCTTGGCTCGGCCTTCGAAGGAATGCCGAGTATGTGGACCTCGTACATCCTTGTCGACGACGCCGACAAGACGGCTCAAGCGGTTAAGGAGGCGGGTGGACAGGTCTTTATGGAGCCCATGGAAGTGATGCAGTACGGCCGAATGGCGATGGTCTCCGATCCCTCTGGTGCCGCGATCGGGCTTTGGCAGCCGGCGGAGCACAAGGGTGCGGAGGTGTGGGGCGAATCGGGGGCGCTGACCTGGAGCGAACTCGCGACTCGCGATCTCGACGCCGCTCGTCCGTTCTATGAGAAGGTCTTCGGCTGGGATTGGACGCCAGTAGATATGGGCGAGCGGGGCAACTACTACCTCGGGGGAGTCGGGAAAGAGCAACGGGCGGGGGGAATCGACATGGGCGACATGTGGCCCGCGGAAGTGCCCGCACACTGGGACGTCTATTTCGGAGTCGATGACCACGAGGCCGCAGCGAAGAAGGCCGTCGATTTGGGTGCCACCGACATGAGCGGCCCGATCGAGGTTCCCATGGCCGGGAAGATGCATTACCTGCAGGATCCGACGGGCGCCTTCTTCTACATCCTTGAAGCAGAGCCGCAACCGGAGGAGTAGATCTCTAACGCCCCTTGAAGTCAGGTTTGCGCTTTTCAGTGTGAGCCGTCAGAGCTTCGGTTAGGTCGTCGGAAAGTAGGAACGCCGCGTTCCAAACGGCCATGTAATCGAGTGCCTCGGCCGTCGAGCGCCCCTCCCCGGCCTGAAGAACCCGCTTCGCCCCCTGGACAACCAGCGGTGAATTGGCAGCAATGGTGCCGGCGAGGTTCATAACTTCGCTCCATAGAGTCGGCTGGTCCGGCACCACTTTGGTCACGAGCCTGATCGATAACGCCTGGGCAGCGTCGATGTCGGCACCGGTGTAAACCAGCTCGGCGACGTCTCCGGGATTGATGATGCGTGGCAGCCGTTGCATGGTGCCGACATCCGCCACCAAGCCCATGCGGGTCTCGCGCACCGAGAACACCGCATCCGCGCTCGCCCAGCGGATGTCACAAGCCGTGATGAGGTCGATCCCCGCGCCCAGGCAATAGCCATGGATGGCGGCAATCACCGGCTGCGGGCATTCGGCGAGGGAGGTAAAGGTTCGCTGCAGTTCCTTGATCTTTGCCAGTAACGCCCGGCGCCGCGCAGCTTCCGATTCGCCGGGAGGGGCAAGCGCCGCCAGCATCTCGAGGTCGATCCCGACCGTCAGACAGGGTCCGCGCCCCGCAACGACAATCACGCGGACCTCGGGATCGTCGGCCAGCTTTGCCGCAGCTTGCGGCAACTCACTCCACATCTCTGCGGATAGGGCATTCAACTTTTCGGGACGATCGAGCCAGAGCGTGGCGATGCCGTCCTGTTTCTCAACTGCAATCGGCATCAGTGGGTGCCTCGCCAGGCATCGCGGAGCTTCACCCGGCGCCCGATGCTCAAAAGGCCTCCCGCATAGATCCGGGCTGCTACCCGAACCAGGAGGACGATCGCGGCGACGGTCACCAGCACCGCAAGCACGTGCTCGACCACCGGCAGAGCTCCGAGAGCGTTTCGGATCGGAACGACAAAGGGGGCGGTGAAAGGAACAAACGTGGCGATCTGGGAAAGCGTCGAGTCTGGATTGCCCAGCACGCCAAAGCTCAGGAAAAAGGCGAACACGGCGATCATCGTCATCGGCAGGCTGGCCGATTGCGCCTCCTCAGGCCGGCTCGCCAACGCTCCCGCGGCGGCGTAGAGAACCGAGAAGACGGAGAAACCGAGCACGAACCAGAGGATCAACACCCCGACGATCGATGGGTCGAGGCTCGGAAGTTCGAGCGCATTGGTGAGCTTCAAAGCGACGAAGGCGACGATGACAGTGGCGGCGAACTGGGCCAAGCCGAGCAGCCCGATGCCAAGCACCTTGCCGCCGAGTAGCTGCCAGGGACGCAAGGTGGCGAGAAGAACTTCGACCACCCGATTGTTTTTCTCCTCGGTTACCCCGGTCAGTGCCGCGTTGCCATAGGAGAGGACGGCGATATACATGAGAATGAGCCCGCCGTAGGCAACCGTCCCTCTTTCCTCGGCCGCCGAATCTTCACCGGCCACCGTGGTCACCTCAAGAGGATCGCTCGAAAGGACCTCGATCACCGACGACGCACTTTCGTTCGAGGTCACCAGATCCTGCAGACGGACCGCGCCCGCCGCCTGCTGCAGAGTGCCGACGAGTGGCGTTCCTCCGAAACCTTCGGAGGCGACCAGGACGGTGTTGCCATCGATCAGGACGACTTCGATCTCGCCTGCCTGGAGAGCATCGATCGCTTCCTCGCGACTGGCATACGTTGTCACTTCATACTCGTCAGCGAAAGCATCGGGGTCTCCCGCAACTTCCGCTGTGGCGACTTCGTTGGCCGCGGTGACGATGGCTTCGTTGCCTTCGCCGAGGCTCCCGATGCTGTGCGTGTCCCCCCCACCACCGATGACGCTCGGGATCACGATCGCCGCCGTAATCAGCACCACGGTCAGGATCGAGGAGATCAAAAAACCCTTGGTCCGAGCTCGTTCGCGGATCTCCCGTCGGGTGACGAGCCACATTCCTCCCAGGCCGGACACGGTCTGGTTCTTCACGCCACCGCTTCGAGAAAGATCTCAGACAACGAGGGAGTTGTGTAAATGAATCGACGCACTTGTCCACTGGCGAGCGCTCCGCTCATCAAAGGCCGAATGTCGAGGTCGGCCGGCACCATCAAGCGATAGCGGTTGCCGACCTGTTCCACGACGCGCTCCTGGAGTTCACCAAGCTGGTGAATAGCACCGTCGGCCAGCTCGATCTCGAGATGGCGGACGGGAGATGCATCCTTGATCTGGTCGACCTGACCCTGGCGGACGATGCGTCCCTGGCGAATGATGGCGACGTCGTCGCACAGGTCTTCGACCAGGTCGAGCTGATGGGAGGAGAACACAACGGCTGCTCCCTCCCGCGCCCGCTGTCGCAGAATCTCGGCCATGGTTTCGACACCGATCGGGTCGAGTCCGCTGAAGGGCTCGTCGAGCACGAGCAACTCGGGGTGGTTGATGAGGGCGGCGGCTAACTGGACTCTTTGCTGGTTGCCGTGCGAGAGCTTGTCGAGCGCATCCCGGGCGCGGTCCGAGAGTCCCAACGTCTGGAGCAGCTGATCGGCTTCCGCCTTCGCAGCGTCGGCAGTCATTCCATGAAGCCGGCCCAGGTAGGAGAGCTGGTCGTGAATTCGCATCTTCGGGTAGAGCCCGCGGGTTTCGGGCATGTAGCCGAAACGCTGACGCTCGGCTAGCCCGATCGGAGCACCGCGCCAGGTGATCGTTCCGCCGTCAGTCTCGACGAGACCGAAGACCGCTCGCATCGCAGTGGTTTTCCCGGCTCCATTCGGTCCCAGGAAGCCGAGCATCCGTCCGGACTCGGCGGTGAAAGAGCAATCGTCTAGAGCGAGAACGTCGCCATAGGCCTTGCGCAACCCCTCGATCTGCAGCACCGGAGCAGGTTAGGAGAACGGGCTTGGGCTACCGTCGGGCCATGGTTTCCAGCAAGGCCTCCACCGTCGCCGAGTATCTCAAGGAGCTTCCGCCTGATCGCCGGCAGGCCATTTCCGAGGTGCGCAAGATGATCCGGGCAAATCTGCCTAAGGGCTACAAGGAAACGATGACTTGGGGAATGATCAGCTACGAGATTCCGCTTTCGCGTTATCCCGCTACCTACAACAAGAAGCCGCTGGGCTATCTGGCGCTCGCCTCGCAGAAGAACAACATGACGCTCTATCTATTCGGCGCGTACCTTGACGAGGAGCAGTTCAAGAAGGAATATCGCCAGACCGGCAAGCCGCTCGATATGGGCAAGAGCTGTCTCCATTTCAAGAAGGTCGACGATCTCGCTCTGGACTTCCTTGCCAAGAAGATTGCTGGCACAACGCCGGACCAACTCATCGACCGCTACGAGAAGAGCCGCAGCGTCCGCTAGATGGGGGAGCGCGGACTGTTTGTCGTCGATGGCGACCATTTCGTCCCAACCGACCTGACGCGAGGCGGTTGGGACGACGAGCACCAGCATGGCAGCCCTCCCTCGGCACTCTTCAGCGCGCGCGGTCGATCTCATCCCGACTGCCGTGCCGATGCAGGTCGTCAGGTTCACAGTCGATTTGTTCCGGGCGGTGCCGCTGACGCCGCTGACGGTGGAGACGGTCATCCGGCGCGATGGCAAACGCATCCAGGTGGTTGATGCCTTCTTGAAAGCAGACGATCTCGAGGTTGGACGCGTGTCAGCCTTGAAGATCAGAACCGCGGAATTGCCCTTCGAGCCTCTGCCGCTCGAGTGGAATCCGCCACCGCCTCCCGAGGAAGTTCCGGTTCTCGAGTGGAACGAGAACTTTGGCGATCGTGGTCGGGTAGCCCGGTTTCATCATGACGCGGTCGAGATTCGCAGCGTCGACAACAGCTTCGCGGTGCCGGGTCCCGGGCTCTCCTGGATGAAGCTCCTGGTTCCGGTAATTGTCGGCGAGGAGCCGAGCCCGTTTGTGCGGTTGGCCACGCTCGCCGACTTGTCGAACGGCAACTCGCAAAGCCTCGACCCCCGGAAGTGGATCTTTGTCAACCCTGACATCACGTTGTACGCCCACCGGCTTCCCATCAATGAGTGGGTGGGGATGCGGTCACTGGCCCGGCAGCATCAAACCGGGATCGGGATGGCCGACACCCTGGTCTTCGACCAAGAGGGACCGTTAGGTCGGATTAACCAGGCCCAACTCCTCGACCACCGCCCCTAACCAAACCTAAGGCTTGGGGCCGTGAAAACCACGGCAAATTGCATTCAGTTTCCATTGGCGAACGATCGTTCGTTAGCTAAGGTGTGTGCATGAACGAAGCCAAGTTCCGAGCCCTGCTCGACGCCGAAGAGAAGGTTGAGCCGACCGACTGGATGCCCGAGGAGTACCGGCAAACTCTGATCCGCCAGATCGCCCAGCACGCCCACTCCGAAGTCATCGGTATGCAGCCCGAAGGCAACTGGATCAGCCGGGCCCCGTCCCTGCGGAGAAAGGCGATCCTGATCGCCAAGGTCCAGGACGAGGCGGGCCATGGGCTCTATCTCTACTCGGCCACCGAAACTCTCGGGGTCTCCCGTGACCACCTCATGGAACTACTCCATTCGGGCAAGCAGAAGTATTCGTCGATCTTCAACTACCCGACCTTGTCGTGGGCCGACATGGGAGCGATCGGTTGGCTGGTCGACGGTGCCGCCATCACCAATCAGGTGATGCTGAAGCGTTGTTCGTACGGTCCTTACGCGCGGGCGATGGTGAAGATTTGCCTCGAAGAGTCGTTTCATCAGCGTCAGGGATACGAGATCATGATCGCGCTCTGCAATGGCTCGCCCGAGCAGAAGGCGATGGCGCAGGACGCACTTGATCGCTGGTGGTGGCCGTCCCTCATGATGTTCGGTCCTCACGACTCCGAGTCGACCCACACCGAGCAATCTATGGAATGGAAAATCAAGCGAGTCTCGAACGATGATTTGCGTCAACAGTTCGTCGACATGACGGTTCCGCAAGCTGCGTTTCTCGGCCTGCAGATCCCTGATCCCGATCTCGCATGGAACGAGGAGCGCGGTCACTTTGACTTCGGACCGATCGACTGGGACGAGTTCTGGGCCGTCGTCAAGGGCCATGGCCCAATGAACCGCGATCGGATCGCCCATAAGCGCCAGGCCTGGGAAGACGGTGCCTGGGTGCGCGAGGCAGCCGCGGCTCGACCCACGAAGGAAGCCGTGCCGGTATGACTTATTCGGTCCCCAAAGTCGCCGGCGAGGCGGATACGAAGGTCAGTCACAGCGAGACCAAGAGCGTGTGGCCGCTCTGGGAGGTTTTTATCCGTCAGAAGCGTGGGTTGGCGCATGTCCACGCCGGCAGCCTCCATGCGCCCGACGCCGATACGGCCTTGCTCGCGGCGCGCGATGTTTATACCCGGCGGGTCGAAGGGGTCAGCATCTGGGTCGTGGCGTCCACCGAGATCGTCGCTTCCGATCCGGATGAGGTTCCAGCATTCTTCGAGGCGATCGAGAAGCCCTACCGGCACGCCACCCACTACGACATCCCCGACGAAGTCGGCCAAATGTGAGTGGGGAAGCGGTTAGAAGTCAGAGGTCAGACGTCAGACCGAAACCAGCGGATCAGATCCTCAATTTGGGGGATGACAACTTGATCATGGCGCAGAGATTGTCGGAGTGGGTTGCCGCGGCACCGGATCTAGAGCTGGACATTGCCTTGGCCAACATCGCCCTGGACCATCTCGGTGTGGCCCGTGCCCTACTGACCCATTACGGCGATCGCGAAGGGGAGGGTCGGACCGAGGACGATCTCGCCATGTTTCGCACCGAGCGCGAGTTCACGAACCTCTTGTTGTGCGAGCAGCCGAATGGAGACTTTGGCCAGACGATCGCCCGCCAGCTTCTCTTTGACTCTTATCAAGTTGGGCTCTGGGAGAAGCTTTCCGGCTCCGAGGACGAGACAGTCGCCGGCATCGCCGCCAAGGCCTTGCTCGAAGCCCGCTATCACTTCCAACACTCGGCAACATGGACCGTGCGTCTGGGTCAAGGCACCGAAGAGAGCAATCGTCGCCTCCAGTCGGGCCTGGACGCGATGGCGCGCTACATCGATGAGTTGTTCGACGAGGATCCAGACCTCCGAGTGGGATTTGACGAGCGGCTCGCCCCCGTACTCGAAGAGGCAGGCCTTTTCCTCCCTGGTGATCCGTTTCCTCGCCGGGGAGGAAGACGCGGAGTCCATTCCGAGCACCTGGGCCATCTGCTGGCCGAGATGCAGTCGTTGGCGCGGGCCTACCCCGGGGTGAGCTGGTGACCATCACAACTTCTGCTCCACGCCAGCTTCTGGAGAGGGTGATGGACCCGGAACTCCCTTTTCTTTCGATCGACGATTTGGGGATCCTCCGCGGGGTCGAAAGCGATGGCCGGCGGGTGCGGGTGACAATCACCCCGACCTATTCCGGCTGCCCGGCGATGGACGTGATCAGGGCCGACATTGAATCGATGCTCGCCAGCCACGGCTTCGAGCCCGAGGTGATCACAACTTTCGCTCCGGCTTGGACCACCGACGATTTGAGCCCGAAGGCCCGCGCGCTGCTCAGCGAGCACGGCTTCGCCCCTCCGCAGCCTGACAGCCGGGTCACCTGCCCGCGCTGTTCCGAAGGATCGGCGAAGATGGTGAGCCGGTTCGGGTCAACCGCTTGCAAGGCCTTGATGGTTTGCCGTTCCTGTGGCGAACCCTTCGACCTGTTCAAGGAGCTGCGTTGACGGGTACTCGACCACGGGACTTCCGCCGGCTGCGGGTGGCCGCAGTCGAGCGCCTGACGGACGACGCCGTCGCGGTGACCTTCGATGTGCCAGCGCATCTGGCAAGGGAGTTTTCCTATCTGCCGGGCCAGCATGTAACCGTCAAAGCCGATCTGGACGGGGTCGACGTCAGGCGGAGTTATTCGATCTGCTCGAACGCCAATGGAGGCCGGCTTCGGATCGGGATCAAGCAGCTTCCTGGCGGGGCGTTCTCCACCTTTGCCACGACCCGCCTCGCTCCCGGCGATGAGCTAGATGTCATGGCCCCGGTGGGCGAGTTCACAGCGATCCCGCGGCCGATCCATTACGGAGCGGTGACGGCCGGCAGCGGTATCACGCCGGTGCTGTCGCTGGTTTCCACTTTTCTCGAGTCCGAGCCTGGCTGCCGGTTCTCAGTCATCTTCGGGAATCGGGGGGCGGACAGCGTGATGTTCCTCGACGAGCTCGAGGGTCTGAAGGATCGCTATCCCGACCGGCTCCAGATCATCCATGTCCTCACCCGCGAGCAAGCTCTATCCCCATTGCTCTCGGGCCGACTCGACGAGGAACGGTTGATCGAACTGCTTGAGAAGTTGGTCGCACCCGCACGGCCGGAGGAGTGGTTCCTCTGCGGTCCCTTCGAAGTCGTTACGGCCGCGCGCCGGGTCCTCGAAGAACGTGGCATTGCATCAGAGCTGATTCACGACGAGCTTTTCTTCGCCGGTCCCCTAGATCTCAGCACGCTTCCTCCTGAGCCGATGGACGACGAAGGAGCCGTTCGGCTCTCTTTTACGCTCGATGGACGAGCGACTTCGGCTCGCATGCGGCCGGAAACCTCGATCCTCGATGCCGCCTTGCGAGTCCGACCGGAGCTGCCGTATTCGTGCAAGGGGGGGATGTGCGCCTCCTGCAAGGCCCGATTGGTTACGGGACAGGTGCACATGGAAAAGAACTGGGCGCTGATCGACTCCGAAGTTCAAGCTGGCTACGTGCTCACTTGTCAGGCTCATCCACTGACCGATTCGGTCGAAGTCGACTTCGACGTATGACTGCATCCCGCTCGCGAACGCGCGAGGACGTGGTCAAAGCGGCCAGCCGGTTGTTTGCCGCGCAGGGTTATCACGGCACATCGATGCGCGATCTTGCCCGTGAGGTCGGGGTGCTCGGATCCTCGCTCTACAGCCACATCGACTCGAAGGAGGATCTTCTGGTCGAGGTAGTTGAGATTGGTGCCGCCCTTTTCCAAGCAGCCGCGGCAGAGGCTGTAGCGCAAGGCGGTGGTGGGACGCAATTGCTCACCGCGCTCGTGCGAGGACATATCGATGTTGTGGTGGATCACCTCGATGAGGCGCGTACCTTTCTCTACGAGGCCAACGCGCTCGATACAAAGCATCGGCAACGAGTCGTTGCTGCCCGGGATGAATACGAAGCAGTTTTTAGAGCCGCGCTTGAGAAGGGACGAAAGGATGGGTCGTTCCGCACGGACATCAACCCCAAGCTCTCCTCGATCCTCATCTTGTCGGTGCTCAACGCCCTCGAGCGCTGGTACCGGCCCGGCGGATCACTCGATCGAAGAGCATTGGCGAACGCCGTGCTCGAGTTCGCGACCAGGGGAATCGGATCAGGGGGTTCCCGGATTGCCGGATAGGTCGAGTCGGCCCAAACTCTGAGCGAAATGAGTCAACCAGATATTGCCAAAAGCGCGGTTGCCAAGAATGGCGGTCAGCGTTTGGCGCTGATCGTCGGTGTCATCTTGATCGTGGCTGTAGTCGGCGCCGCGATCGTGAACACCCTCAGGCCGGTGCAGCCACTCGATCCCGACAGTCCTGAGGGCGTCGTCCAGGCTTTTCTCGTCGCCATCGACGAACAGAGATTTGACAGCGCCTACCAGCTGCTGTCGGTTGGTGCACAGGCAGACTGCACCTCGGCTGACCTCGCAATCGAACAGCCGGACATGGGCCGGGTGGTCGTCGACGACGTGACCGAGTTCGGCGACGAAACGTTGGTTGTCCTCGATGCAACAGTTATGGAGGTCGACCCCATCGATCCGTACACCTACGAGACGACTCTTGAGTTCACTCTGATCGACGAAAGCGGCGCCATGAAGATCGATCGGCTTCCCTATCCGTTCTTCTGCGGGTCCAACTGATGTCGTTAGTACTGATTCTCCTCGCAGTTCTGGCCGCAGTGATTGCACTGCCTATGGTCGCAATCGCGCGCCGGCGTCAGGAGCCAGGCACCAACTCCCCGGCCCTGGTCATCACCTACTTGATCCTGGTTGTGGCTTCGATCGTGGCGACGTCGTCCTTCTCGTCGATTGTCGAGTCGATCCTGCCGGGCCGGAACGTCATATTCGACGATGTCAACGACATCGCGCTCACCCTTTCGACGCTGATCGTCTCGGGTCTCGTCTGGGGTTCGGTGTGGATCGCCCTCGAGAAGCGACGTTCTGGTTCGAGCACCGGGCGCAACCTCTATATCGCCCTCACCGCTTCGGTGGCGATGACGGTTGTTGCCTATGGGGCGGTGCGACTCATCGCTTCGCTGCTCGGAGTCGACGAGTACGAGCCGGCGACACTCGCCGATCTGATCTGCTTCGGCGCGTTGTGGCTACTCATGTTCCGCTGGCGGGGATCGGACTTCGAGCTCGATGAGATTCGACAGTTCTGGGCTTCGGTAATCGGCCTAGGCCTCGCTGCCGCTGGGCTCGGAATCGTGCTCACGATCAGCTTGCAGACGGCAGTTGGAGAACAACCGATCCTGATCGGCGAGAGTGACTTCTCCGAGGGCCTTCGTTGGGGGTTCACATTGCTCCTGGTCGGGGCGGTTTACTTCACTCTCTTCTGGCTGCGCGGGTTCTCCCGCACGAGCACTCCATTTCGCAACGGTTACGCCGGCGCAGTGGCCGTTATCGCCTGGTTCACCGCGCTCCACGCGCTCGGTGTGGTCATCTATCAGGTGCTGGAGTGGGTCTTTGGCATTGGGGAGGGGGATGCCGCGAGTCAGTTCCGCTCGCTTCCAGCCGCCGTGTCTACGGTCATCGTGGGGTCAATCGCCTATTGGCATCACCGGGCGTTTCTCGGCACCGAACGGACGGAAACGGTCCGGGCCATCGAGTACGTGTTCGGCGCCTACTCACTCGCGTTCTTCGCCGGCAGCTTCTCCTTTCTCCTCACGTTGCTCCTGCAAAGAACCTTCGAGACCGGCCAGGTCCTGTCGGACTACAGCAACGCCTTGCTCGGGATGTTGGTTGCACTCGGGATTTCAGGGGCGGCGACCGTTCGCTATTGGGGTCGGGCACTCCGATTAGGAGAGCCGCAATCCCCGTCACGCCGGGCGGCTTTGTTGATCCTTTTCTTCAGCTCGGCGTTCACGGGGGCGATCGCCCTGATCTTTGTGCTGTACACGCTTTTGCGATCAGTATTGGCCGGCGGAGGCGAGGAACTGGCCGAACCGCTGTCGTGGGCCGTCCCGATCACCCTGGTGGCTGGAGCGGTTTGCTGGCACATCGTCGGCCTCAGACGTCAACTTGCCAGCACGCCGGTAGTGAGAGAGTCAGCCACCGCGCCGCGACCGGGCCAACGATCCGACAAAGTTGTGACGGTGGCCGCGAGCGATCCTGGACCGTTGCCCTCGCTGATCGAAGGCATGAGGTTCTTGCGCCGTGGCGACGGCGTCGGAATCGTGAGTGCCGAGGACGCGCCCGGGATCTTGGCCGCAATCAACGCCGCCGAGGGCCGGGCGGTGCTGGTGACTATCAATACGGAGGGCTACACAATCGTGCCGCTGGCCTGATGGCCCGCTTCTTTGATACTCGGGCGGCCTACAACATGTTCGTCAATGCCACGGACGAGAAGACCGTGGTCGCCGACCGGGTGGCTTCGGCGGGAGAGACGCTTGACATCGGCCAGCCGGGTCTGCGCATCTTCGACGCCGGCATGGGAGACGGGGCGCTGCTGGCCAACGTGATGAGGCGTTTGCACCGCCGGTTCATCTATATCCCCTGGCTGGTGGTGGCGAAGGAAATCTCGATCGAAGACGTCCGCCAGGGTCTGGCGCGGCTGCCTGATCGTTTCCTCGAGCATCCCGAGTTGGTTGTGGTGGTCACCAACCTGCGGTTTCCCGATGCCACCCATCTCCAGGTCGGAGAGGGTGGAAGGTGGCGCCAGGTCGCGCTCTCCGGGGACACCAGCGCGGAGTTCGCCGAGCAGATCGAAGGTCTGTATGCAGACCTGGCCGACGACTGGCAGGTCCGCACAAACACACAGACCGGGAACCCCGTCTATGTCCATCCTGCGGCGGTGATCCTCTTTCGAGCGGACCACGAATTCTTGCTCGAACCCTTGCTCCCCAAGCCGGGGGAAGCGATCGAATTCGATCTGGCGATTGCCTCGCAGGCATACCGAGCCGCCACCGCCCTCGAGCGCAAAGTAGACCTGGTGATCGCTCCGATCGCTCGTGCCCTCGCCCCGGGGGGACGTTTGATCGGGGTCCAGGCCGCGGGCGGCGATCCGGGCCTCGAGATCGTCCGGGCGGTGTGGCCGAACGAGAACCCGTTTCCCCATCGCCGCTGGGACGTGCTCGCCGAGGCCGAACGGCAATTGGCCGATGAAGACCTCCGGTTTCCGGAGCTTTCCGAGGAAGAATCGGTCTTCCGTTTTTCGCTTCACACCATGCCGTCGGCCGAGGCCGAAAGCATCGGTACTTCGTCGGTGCTTGCAGCGTGGAATGCCGCGACTTACGTCGCGCAGATCGATGAAACGCGGTTGGCCCAAGCCATGGCGGCCGGAACATACCTCGACGCCACCCGGGAGATCATGGAGAAGTACGACGAGATCTACTGGAACGACGAGTCATTCGTTATCGAGCGGCCGACAGGGGAATAGCCCGATTCCCGGCATCGCGTCGGAGTCATGCCTATCTTTCTTTGGTCACGGTCCGTCTAGGAGGGTTATGGCAATCATTTGGTTCCTCGTCATCGGTTTGATCGCCGGGTTTGTCGCCCGTGCGCTCGTGCCCGGCCGAGACGCGATGGGGGTTCTGCCCACCATCCTGCTCGGAATCGTCGGAAGCTTTGTCGGAGGTCTGTTGGCGGTTCTTTTCACCAACCGGACCTTCAACGAGTTTTCGGCCGCCGGCATCATCGGGTCGATCATCGGGGCGATTGTCGCTCTCCTGATCTACCGCCAAGTCAAGGGCCGCGTTTAGCGCAAACCCAACGGAGCCCCTAGGAGATTGACACCGAGCAGGGCTCCTCGCCGGAAAACAACGGACGCACCAACAGCCGGTAATTGACCTCGCCCTCGGTGAAGTAGGTCGACTGGTTCGCGCGCTCGAAACCCGCGAGTAGCTCCTCGGCTTCCGCGCCTTCAAACGTGGCACAACGCCAGCCTTCGAGGTCAAGCTCCTGCATGTCGGCGAACGACTGCGGCAGGGGCCAGTCGACGAAGTTGACGGTGGGGTCGTCGGCGCCAGGAAGATCATTCGCTTCGGTAGCCACGACTTGAATCGCCTCCGGTTCGTAGCTCTGGCCGCTCCCGGTGGCCGTGGCGTCGTATAGCTCCTGGACCAGTCGGGCAAGGATCGGCACACGGTCATCGCTCACCTCGGTTTCCATGCCCAGCGCATACACGGAGAACTCGTGCTTACCGTCTTGGTTGTAGAAGGTGACCGTGGTGGTCGGAGCGTCGGCGACGTTAACGATGTCGTTGTTCTCGACCCGGTCGAAGCGGGCGAATCCGATCGAGTCGAGCTCCTCGAGCACGAAGAGCAGCGTTTCCTCATCGAGTTGGGAGCTTTGCCAGTTGGCCAGGAGGGGTCCCGGGTAGATCTCGATCTGCGGGCCCTGGCCGATGACGGTTCCGTCACGCTGTAACACCAGGCTCGGCCCCGAGCCCACGAGAAACTCCACCGGGACGAACCCGCCACTGCTCTCGATCACCAACAGGGTCGACTCTGGATCATCGTTCAACTTCAGGGTTTGAGCGAGGTCGTCGCTTCCGCTGGCACCCCCACAAGCCGTTATCAGCATCAGTAGGGCGAGCGCGACGAGCACTCGCCGACGATTAGTTGTCATGTCCCTTGGACGTTACGCGAGTAGCGGCCGGTTCCTGGTTCCGGTTCCTGGTTAACGGCTCTCGTACTCACTGAGCGCCGCGTCGATCAGATCGATCGACCAGTCGAGCTCCTCTGTGGAAGTGACGAGTGAGGGGATATACCGGATGACGTTCCCATCAGGCCCACAGTCGATGATGATCAGGTCGCGTTCGAGGCAGAAACGGTGGATGTGATTGAAAGCCTCGGGATCGGGGGTTCGGTCCTCATGGTCGCTAACCAGCTCGACTCCGATCATCAGCCCCAAACCTCTCACCTCACCGATGGTTGGATGCTCGGTGGCGAGCTTGTTCCACCGCTCGAACGCCCGTGTCGAAAGCTCGCGAGCATGGGGGAGCAATCCGCCCATCGTGTCCATCACCGCCACTGCCGCGGCACAGGCCACCGGGTTACCGCCAAAAGTGGTGCCGTGCGAGCCGCGGGGCCAAGCATCGATCATCTCGGCCGAGGCTCCGTAGGCCGACAGCGGGAACCCGTTGGCGATGCCTTTTCCGAGGGCGATCACGTCCGGCTTGGCGGCGTAATGGTCGGTGGCGAACCACTCGGCAGTCCGCCCGAATCCGGTCTGCACCTCGTCGTAGATGATCTTGATGCCGTGCTCGTCGGCCAGGCTGCGTAGTTCGTCTAGAAACGCGGCCGGCGCCGGGTAGTAGCCGCCTTCACCCTGGACGGGCTCGATCAAGAAGGCGGCGATGTTCTTCGGGCTGACCTCGTGCTTGAACATCAGCTTGAGCTCCCACAGGCAGTACTCGACGGCTTGCTCTTCGCTCATTCCCCAGCGATAGGGATGCGGGAAGGGAGCTACGAACACCGATCCGAGTACCGGGTGATACCCGTCGCGATATTTGGCGTTGGAGGTGGTGTAGGTGACCGATCCCATCGTGCGGCCGTGGAAACCGCCGCGAAAGGTGACGACCCCCTGGCGGCCAACCACCTTCTTCGTCAGCTTGACCGCTGCCTCCACCGCCTCGGCCCCGGAGTTGGCGAAGCCGAACTTCTCAATCGTGGGCGGGGTGATTTGGGCCAATCGCGAGGCGGCTTCGACCACGGTGTCATAGCGGAATATGCAGCCCGAGTGGAGGAAACGATCGATCTGGCGATGGGCCGCGGCGACCACCGCCGGGTGGTTGTGGCCCAGGTTGACGACTGCGGTCCCGCAAGCAAAGTCGGCGTATTTCTTCCCGTCGGCGGTGTGAATCCAGATCCCTCCGCCGTTCGCGACCACGTCGGTATCGAAGGCGATGACGGGCGCGATGAGTGATCGATGACGGGAAACGAGATC